>JAHDCC010000024.1 GCA_020630065.1 Acidimicrobiales bacterium | reverse complement strand
CCCAAACAGAGCAGGCCGGATCGTTTGCTTCAGCGAATATCCCCGACGACCCCAACATCGACCGCAAAGCCGGACCAGTATCACAAACTCTGGGAGCGATCCCGCCAACAAATAACTCTTCGACCCCAAACCAGACAACACCTGCGACCCCGCCGGCAACACCCCAGCCCACCAGCCAGCAGGCCAACCCATACCAGGCACAATCCACACAGCCGAATCCGCAGCCGTTCCGTCCTTCAGCTACCAGCCAGCCCCTGATCCAGGGTTCGGTGCGAGAAAAGCCACGATCTAAAAACGGCGGCACTCGCGCCGTGCTAGCGGGCACGATTGCGGTAGCCACACTGGCAATAGGAGGTGTGGCTTACGCGTCGATGAACAACAACGACGAACCGTCCACGACCGACACAACCGTAGTCGACCCTGAAAGCTTGGAACTCAACCAAGTCGACATCGACTCTGACGAAGATCCAAGCGACAGCACGATCTCAGATAACCAAACTGGTGCGACTGCCAACAATGAACAGAACACCAACACCACGAACAAAAACAACAGCCATCAGAATCAGACCACCACAACTAGTCGACAGACCACAACGACTGAAGAAGAGTTAGATACAACAACAACCGAGGCGAAAGACCCGACGACTACTAAAGCAGACGTTACCCTGCCAACCCTGCCAGGCGGTGTCCCGACGGTCAGCATTCCGAGAGAAGTTCAACTCGGCGGTTAGTCGATCTAGCTGAGGCCAAGGTTGCTGGCTGTTTTATCAAGCAGCTCAGTGATAACCGGACGAGGGAATTCTTCGTCGCTCTGCAGCCACGAGAAATAGATGTAGCTCCCGTCGAGAATCACAAATTCCCGGCTGAAGAAGAATTGGTCACCTGTTTGACCACCAACCGCGTTGACCGCGACCTCCATCGTTTCATCGCCATACACGGTCGGCGACTCGACCACGATCGTGTGGTCGTAGGTATCGCCCGGGTTTCTTTCGTAGACACTCTCGGTGCACGAGTTATCGATAACGAGATCTTTGAAATACTCGCGGGCATTTTCTGGGCTATCAAAATCCAGAACGGCCTGGCTTAACAAATACGGGACTTGTGGCTGCGTCAAGTCCGGATTCTCGAATGTCGTCATCCTAATTTCGTTCAACCCAGTATCACTCACCGGGAACCCACAATAGCCTTCAAGGAACTCGGTGGTGTCCGTGACAATAGAACTGTTTGATGGTAGAACGGTCACCTCATCAAGGGTGAGGGCAAACTCGCCCTCGGGAACCGCCTGTGGAGCCGCCGGCTCACTCGGAGCTTCGCTAGGCGCGGTGGTTTCGGGGGCAGCGACGGGCTCGGCTACCACTGTCGTGTCCGAAATCTGACTGGTCGTCGCTTCAGAATCGTTGTTTAACGTCAGAAACAGCGCCACTGCGGCGATCAACACCAATGCCACAAATACCCCGGCAACCGCAATGAGGATACCTAGGTTGGAACCTGATGGCTGAGGGTTGGGCTGGCCCCACCCGGGGCTCGGGTTTCCTGGAGGTGGACCGCTTGGAGGAGGGCCTCCGTATCCAGGTTGGGCACCACCTGGAGCACCGGAGAAATAGACCTTACCCGTCAAGCCTTTCAGGTCATACTTCGTAAACTCAGACTGCCCCACAGTGACACCCGCCATCTTGTTAGCTTAACTCTTCCCACAACGCGCTGGTGCAACGAATTGCGCCCAGCGCGAGAATATGTAGTCTAACATTCCTACCGATATTTATGTATGGCAGTCACTGGCAAAGCGGCAAAGCCTAGACGATTAACTGGCCTGACGTTGTCACTCGACAACGTCTGTCGAGCGGTATCAGTCCTGGCTATCGACCGGGTTCAAGTCAATAATGCCCATACGAACCGCACTCAAGATTGTATGTGTCATCGATTGGGTATCAAGCTTGCGGTAGATCGTATTGAGATGGTTATGGACGGTTTTGCGGGTGATACCAAGATGGCGCCCCGCTTGTTTAACAGTCATCCCATCAGCAATCGCTTGCAAGATTTCGATCTGACGATCTGAGAGCACGTTCTGCACATTAGGAGCAGAAGCGGTAGTAATCATGGCTCCAGCTAAGGCTGGCGACATTACGGTATCGCCCTCAACAACCCGAATCACGGTCTCACGCACATCGGTAAACGACGTACCCTTACTGAGATAGGCTTTAGCGCCCGCTTCGATCGCTTCACGGGTTTTTTCAACGTCGTCGTGCATGGTCAGCACCGCCACTCGAGCACCTGGAACCTCTGCCACGATATTTCGAGTGGCCTCGATTCCGTCCATCACCGGCATCGAGAGGTCCATCAAGATGACCTCTGGCCGAAGCGCCTTAGCAAGACGAACAGCCTCTTCACCGTTCGCTGCTTCGCCTACAACGATGTCGCCCGCCGACTCGAAAGACTTACGTAAGCCCTCTCGCATCAACTTATGGTCGTCTGCCAACAAAATCTTGATCATTGTTCACCTATATGTGGGTTGGATAGTTTGTACCGTAATGGCTGTTCCCGCCCCAGGTCTACTAGCGATTTCCAGAACAGCACCGATTGCTGCAGCGCGTTCTTTCATACCTACTAGACCATAAGCGTTACCCCGGATGCCTTTACCGGTGTCGAAACCTCGACCGTTGTCTTGTATTACCAGCACGCCGCGTCCTGCTTCGACCGACCATGCAAGATGCACTCTGGTCGCTGCGGCGTGTTTCTCAATGTTATTTAGTGCCTCTTGGGAGATTCGTAAAAGTTCATTTTCTACCAACGAAGGTAGCCGGACAGCGGTGGTAGGCACAACTAGGTCTATTTCTAGCGAGCTTCGCTTACGGAAACGTTCGACCACTTCACCCAAGACAACCGAGAGCGGACGTTCGGGTGTTACCGAGGTCCGAAGCTCGATAAGAGTGTCTCTAAACTCTCCAATTGCGCCCTGGACGTCTCCATGTAGCTCGGTTAGCTCCTCAGACGGTTGAGGTTTACTGTTGTTGATTCGTTCAAGTTCTAGAGCGATATATGTGAGGTACTGACCTAGCCTGTCGTGGAGATCTCGAGCGATTCGGGTTCGTTCCTCAGCGGCCGCCAACGAACGAAGCCGACGAAAGGCCCGAGCGTTAGCTAATGTGAGAGCCAAAACGTCTGAGGTTCCTCGCAGAAGGTCGACGTCCGACTTTTTGTAGAACCGGGTTTCTCGGTGTTCGATAGCTACCAACCCGGTGTCAGAACCGTTCACTAGAAGACGACTGTAGAGGCCGCTACCGGTCCCGCCGAAAGGGGTTAGGTCGGGCAGCAGTTGAAGATCACTTGCTCCGGCCGCTTGCGCTAACGCTGGCGGCAGTTCACGAGTCGTCAATTCTGGGCGAAGGGAAAACCCTTCCTGAATGAGCGGCGACCACTTACCGTCCTCATAGGACAACAACACGAGGCGGGATGCCCGAAAGGTGGACATAAGTTGCGTGCGGGTAGCTTTGAGAACATCCGACAGATCTAACGACGAAGGCAACGAACGAGCCAGCTCATTCAACGCTTCGAGAAGTTGGTTCGTTTCAGCTAAACGATCTCGCTGGAACGCCACCACACGGCGCCGTTCTTCCATTTCTATTAAACGGTCTAGGGCTACACCAGGCAAGATGGCGACCGCAGCCAACGCCATAATGGTCAGCGGGTTATCGAGGCTGAAACTTCCGGCCAGAACCCCAACCGACCAGCCGTCGGCCACAATATAGTTCGTGATCGATGACATAACCAGCGCCACGGCAGCCGCTATCAGTCCCGGACGCAGCCCCCAACCAAAAGCAGCGGTCGCAACCGCAACATATAGACAGCCCACGAAAGGGCTGGACAGGCCGCCGTCTCCATTCAAACCAACCGCAACGGCCAACACCATCACGTCAACGATCGATCGAACCACCGTCCACCGGCCAGGATCACCCAGCTTTATCGGCTGGATGGTTCGCCATGACGTAACAAAAACTGAGACCGCTAATGTCGCTACCAACGTTGGGACAATAATGTTTTGGGTGTCGGAACGGCGGGTAGCCTCGTAGCTGAGCCATGCCATTCCGGTCAGCAATGCACCCCACCGTAGTACCAGCACTACGGTCGCAAGAGGTGAAATAACGGTCGGGCTTAATTGAAACGACAGAGGCGACGACGAACCTTGTTGCCTTGCTGCCCGCAACGCGTACACAAATTCACCTGTGGTGTCGGGTGAGAAGTCGCCGGTCACAAGCGGGGAAAATTCTCCGGTCACAAATGCCGACAACGGCGATGGTTTGTTCGCGCCTTTACGCTTGTTGAACCTAGACCGCTTGTTTTTTAGTGCAAACATTAGTCACCGATACTGAACGAATACGTCAGACGTTTCGCGATGCCACATATCGGGCAAGTGACGACAGTGCCTGTTTAGCCACTGTTGCGTACGGCATTTCGTCGAGCACCCTCTCGGCGGAAACAATAAGACTTTCTATCTCTTGTTCCACATATCCTACGGCCCCGGTAGCCCGAATCACCTCGGAGATCGCAGCAATGTCCGATTCGACGAGGTCTGCTGAGCCGACCTTTGACAAGATCAACCGTTGATCCTGGTCTGCATGCTGCAACGCATAGGCCATCAATTCAGTGGGTTTTGCGTCACGGAGATCATCTCCGATGGGTTTACCTAGCCGTTCGGCGTCCCCAAAGATGCCCAGATAGTCATCGCGAAGCTGGAATGCTCGACCGAGCGGTTCACTGAACCGGGCGACGGAGCGACTGATTCCGGGAGTTGTGTTTGACGACATCACAAAACCGAGCTGCATCGGGTGATAGATCGTGTAGAGAGCCGATTTGTACCACGCCACCTGTTTCGCGGTTTCAAAGTCGAGATCGGACGCCGCGGCGGAACGTATGTCGAGATATTGCCCTAGGTTGAGTTCGACACGAAGATCGTTCCAGATAGTCCGGGCCTCAAGCGGAGCGTTAGCCATCAAAATGTCACTGTAGACGTGACCGAGGTTCCCGACTAGTACCGCTATGCTCTCGCCGAACCTTCTTGATTCGCCCGTCCAGGCCTTTTCGGTGAACCGTTGGATCTGCCCGCGGTGAACCGTTGTTTGCCCTCGACGCATGTTGGAATCGTCCATCACATCGTCGTGTATCAGCGCGAAGGTGTGTAAAAGCTCTAAAGCGGCGCAGACGTCGACGATTCCTGAAAGGTCTTCTGGATGGTCCTGCGGCTCATATGTTGGGTCCTCGGTCACTTTCGCCCCGTACCACGACCAGTAGCAGAACGAGGCTCGAAGCCGTTTCCCGCCGCTTTCGACCACGGACTGAAGGTATGACACCGCTTCAGCCATCCGATTGTCGACTTCAACCCATTTCTTATTTTCGCCTTCTAAGAAATCAAGGAGACGATTATCTACCAGATCGGCGACAAGCCGTGACTGTTGCGGTTGTACAGGCTTATTCATCTGGTCCCGTTTATATTCGACTCAGCTCTCATAACAACCATCGACTCTTTCATTGTTCGTCTGAACAACGGTCTAAAAATCTGTTTCTAGGAGTCCAACGTAGCCGCCTCAATTTAAGTTTGTCCTATCCCAGCACTCTGTGATCAGAGTGACTACAGTTCTATTGGATAAATGTCGACCGGCGGGCCGATCAAAGGCAACTACGTGACTCAGGGATCAAGTTCGCTTCCCGATAATCAATCCGAATCGAATAGCACTACAGGTGACAGCAGCCAGATTAGGTTCCCTCCCTCGGATACAGATGAGATTCCGGCACTCGGACATATAGGGACTAGTAATTCGTCGAGCGCTCAGCTGGCTGATATTCGACTAAACGGGAACTCTGATATTTATGCTTCTGTTGAACCGGTTCAGCAGAACACGCCCGTCAATCTCAGTCTGGTCGGTGATGACAATGTCGAACCTTTCCCTACCGAGACCCACAACGTTTCTGAGCTTCCTGTCCTGGACCCGACCGAAACGACGTGGGTTGACCCGATCCCGATGACCGATCGTCCGTGGGAAGCCAAGGAACGATCACTCTTAGATGCCATCGATTTAGAGGACCCCGAAACATGGGATTTCGATGAAGCACTTGACGGGCCGATAGATGGCGCCGTCGTGTTCTTCACCACGTCAACAACGAGCGAAGCCAATGTCGTGTTTATCAGCGATGGGTTAGCAGAAACACTCGGGTTCTCTGCAGCGGACCTTCTCGGACAGCCGTTGGGTTCGCTAGCGGGCCCATCGAGCATTGATGACGCTCGGGAACTTCTCGTCAACGTTGTTCTGGATGAGTCAACTGGAGAGCATTCCGACAATGGTTCACTTCGGACCATCGACGACCGTGAACTACCTGTCTCCGTTAGCTACTCGGCTATCCCCACTCTTTATTCTGAGGCTAGCTATGTGATAGCGCTCTATCGGGTCGATTCCAGTCAAACATTGGATGAATCCGACTCTAAGCAGCACCCCGGCCTGTTAGATTCGTTTGCCCATGGCAGCAGTCTCGGCTCGCTGTGTTATGACATTTCAGAACACGTGAAGAAAGAACTTGGCCCGACGAGCCAGTGTTGGATCGGGATATCAAATCAGGCGACCGGCGACCGATACGCGTTAGAGCCGGTGGTAACTATGGGGGCACGGGAGGGGTTAGTCAAACGGCTCCTCACCGCCATGTTCAATACCGAAGATAAGGTGAGCGCCCGTTGCACTCTTGTCGAGGATCTGCCCGCTGACCTTCGGAAATTGACCTCGGACGAATCGATCGAGTCGTTGTGGGGGTTTCCCGCAGTCGGTCAAGACGGGTCGGTTAATTGCGCGATCATTATCGCTCTACCGGGCACGGACGAGCCTTCGGCAGGTCACCAGAAAACGGTTCGAGAGTTTGCAGCCTTGATCGCTCGCACTAACGAGCGCCAAACTAACCACGCTCAGCTCAATATGGCTAATTCTGCTGCGTTGTATGACCAGTTGACCCGGCTTCCTAATAGGTCACTTCTGTTGGACCGGCTCGAACAGGCAACCGCCCGACTGGGTCGAGATAGCTCTCCGCTTGCTGTACTCATGATCGATATCGACAACTTCCGGTCGATCAACACCACCTATGGGGCGTCGTTAGGCGACGAGATCCTTATTGAAGTCGCTGCGAGGATACATAACTCGGTGCGGCTAGGCGACACAGTGGGACGTATCGGCGGGGACCAGTTTGTTCTGGTTTGTGTCGCCACTAACGGTGATCATGATGTGGCCGGTTTAGCCCGTCGAATCTCTCGTTCTATATCTGAACCTATTGAGCTTGACGATGGCACAGAGCTGTTCCTCACTGCCTCGATCGGTGTGGTGGTTGTAGACGATGACCAAGAAGATCCAACTGAAATAGTAAGCAAGGCTGAATCTGCGATGTTGACTGCGATGCAGTCGGGCCGTGGACAGTTCGCCATGTTTGATTCAGAGCTTCAACGAAACAGTGCAGAATCTCAGACGCTGGAACAAGCGTTGCATCGGGCAATCATGAATGAGGAGCTACTGCTCCACTATCAGCCAGTGTTCGGCTTAGAGACTGGTCAGATGGTTGGGGCTGAGGCCTTGGTTCGCTGGACGCACCCCGAAGAAGGCCTGATTAGCCCGGCCGCCTTTATGGATCTCGCTGAGGAAAGCGGTCTGATTATCCCAATGGGGGACTGGATCATCAATAAGGCGGCTGAGGCGGCCGCATCTTGGCCGGAGATCGACGGCCGGTTCCCAATCGTGACGGTCAACCTTTCCGCTCGACAGATGGCCGACACCGGGCTCGTGACCACTATTGAAGAGTCGCTGCGACGGTTTGATCTGCCGCCAAGCCGACTAGGTTTTGAAATTACCGAATCAGCCCAAATCAACGACCTTGATTTAGCGTGCGAGACTCTGCGTCGAATTACCGCACTCGGATGCCGGGTAGCGATCGACGATTTTGGGATCGGACATGCCACGCTTGACTATTTACGACGATTCTCGATGGCTAGTGCCATCAAAATTGATCGTTCGTTTACTAGTGGCCTTGCGACGGTCAGAGAAGATTCGGCAATTGTTGCCGCATCTATCGCGATGGCTACTTCACTCGGGATGCAGGTGGTCGCCGAGGGTGTTGAGAGTCAAGATCAGCTTCGGGAGCTGCGTCGTCTGGGCTGCCACTACGCTCAGGGCTTCTTACTGAGCCGTCCAGTTTCGATTGAGGTCGCTCAGAAGATTTGGCTTATCGACGCCGACGAAGAAGAGTCACTGCCAACCACCTAGATCCATGTAGGTAATATTGCCCGCCTTCGCTAGGATCTCCTATAGTTCTCACAGCTACTTTAGGACTAAAAGCGGACCTATTTGGATGTGTGATCCCTTCTGGGGCTACTCTGGAAAGGACTGCTCTATTTCAGAGTAGGCGCGGGCAAGTATAGGGTTTCGAGCTGTCACCAAGTTGGTGACCCGGTCTAGGAGTTCGGAGAGGTAATGACCCCCGAGGCAATCGAAAAGGCGGAGTTTCCGCCAGCACTACGTGGATACGACAAGCAGCAAGTGCGCGTGTATCTTCAACGACTTGGCCGTGAATATGCGGCACTTCAACAAAAGCTCGCTGAAGCACAAGCAAAGGTTGCCCAGCTCTCAGCCGCCAAACCTCAACCAGCGGCCCCTACCACCCCCACAGAGGCCCCTCCAATAGACGTTGGCGACAGCAACGCTGTAAGCGCTTTTGACACCGACCAGTTCGACCAGTTCGGTCTCCAGATCGCTGGACTGCTGCGAGATGCTCGGGATTCGGCCTCACAGACGAAATCTCAGGCCGACCTCGAATCGCAGGCACTACTTGAACAAGCTCGTTCCGAGTCCGAACAGCAACTAGCAGCGGCCCAAGCTGAAGCCGACCGAATCATTTTGGCTGCGAACAGCAAAACCGAAACAGCCGAGGCCGACGCCAAAGCCCGAATCGAAGCTGCCCAGTCCGAGGCCGCGTTGATCAAGTCGACCGTTGACGCCGAGATTGCCGAACGTCAACAAAAATGTGAGATCGAAACCAAAGAACGGTACGACGCCGCCGACAAGATCTTGGCCGATAAACAGGCAGAAGCGGACGAACTTTGGAATTCGGCTGAAGCCGAAGCGTACAAGGTACGCGAAGCTAGTCGGGCAGAGTCAGCGGAGATCAAGCAGATCGCTGAACAAGAGCGGGTTGACGCCATCGCAGCCATCGAAGCCGAAACCGAAGAGCTTCGTCAAAAATGTGACGAAGAAATCGCTCTACTCCGTCAGCAGGCGGCCGATGAGGTTGAACGCATTCGGGTCGACAACGACGTGGAATGCAAAGAACGCCTCGTCGAAGCGGAACGAACCTTGGCCGATCATCAGAATCAGGCCACCGAGATTCTGGCCCACGCTAACGGCGAAGCTGAACGGCTTATGACCGACGCGTTCGCCGAGGTTGATCGAATTCGCCTAGACGGTGAAACTTCAGTCATGCAACTTCGATCTGAGGCCGATCAACAGATCGCCGCCAAACACGAAGAAGCCGACGCATACGTTTCGACCATGACCAAAGAGGGTGACGACTATGTCGAAGCTCGTCGAGCCGAAGCAGACGAGTTCTACGACAAGCGCTATCAGGAAGCCGAAGAGTACGTGGCGGCTCGCCAAGGCGAAGTCTTCAAAGACGCCGAAGAGGCCCAGACGGCGCGAGACCAAGCATTCGTCGAAATCTCTGACGCTAGAGGCCAGGTTGCTGAGCTTCTAGAACAGGCTCGGGCTCAAAGCGAATTTATTCGCCAAGAAGCTGAAGAAGTTATTCGGGCCAAGGTTCGAGCCAACATCGACCAAGCTGAACGTCGGATCGCCCGACTACGAGTCACCGAGCAAGCTTCTCGTGACCGAATATTGGCCGCTCAGAAAGAACTACAAAGCGCTATCGTCCGTCTCGACAATGAACCGATGGCGGAACTTGGCGACGGAACCAGCGATTCGGTCATTACCGAGGCCCGCGAACGAGTCATCGAGTCCGGTCAAGTATTTGACCCCGAGGCCGGTATTACCGCCATCTCTGCCGCCGACTACGGCTCTGGTAACGCAACACCACCAGCAGCCGAAGAAGACGACTCAGCTGTCGACAGCGACGACGTAACCATCGATCTGGACGAATCAGAAGAACTCGCTGCAGAAGAAACCGCGGCCGACGAGCAAGAAACAGTCGATTTGACCGAACAGGGAGTCGTGGGACCAAAGATCATCGTCGACAACTCTGACACATCGGCCTCTCAGACGACGATCGACGCAGTGATTACTGCCGATCAGCCTGGGCTTTCAACGAAGCCCCCTATGCCGCCTCCTCCGGGCACAACGCCGACTGTCGCCCCATCCGAGTTACGAACCGGCATGGACGCCCCGGCAAAAACAACGCTGGAAGAGAAGAGCACGGTGACCGACCCGATCAACGAAGTCGATCAGGTGCTTTCTGAACCAGCCATCGAACCCCAAGACGAAGACGCATTGTCACGTCTGGTACAAGAGGCCATGAAACGGGCGGTCGAGAGCGCCAAAGGCGGCTCGGAAACCCACAATTAGCGTTACCCCGTAGATAGGCAGAATCGCCTACCTACGGTTAGGGTTTCGACAACTCTGTTTGTCCTGTGCGTAGGCTGTTTTAATGAGGGAACAGCTGTTCACGGTTCTACATGTGCTAGGCCAGTGTGCCTTGTACATCGTTTCGGCTGTGATTATCGTGCTTGCGGTGCTATCGCTGGCCGGGTTTTTTTACGGGCTCGGCTGGCAGATTGAGCTTCTAAGCAGCCCGCGTCCGGCGTTTATGATCGTCGCCATGTTGACTGGCGTCGGCTTCGCTGCACGCAAGTACGTAACTATGGCTGTCGTTTCTGCCATGGTGTTGTTGTTTAACGCCATCATCGTGTTCCCGTTCTTTCTCCCAGCTAATCATTCGGGACGCACCCTCGGCACGTTCACGGTTCTCCACATCAACACCAATGAGGGCGGCATTGATGTGGAGACTATTATTTCTGACGGCGCCGATGTCGTCCTTCTTCAAGAAGTCACACCCCAATTCAATGACAAACTTACCGGCCTTGCCGGTTACACGATGGTCGACTCGAACCCTGCTGACGGCGGCGAAGGGTCGGCGATCCTAACCAAGAACGACACCGAGTTTCCGGTGACCTCGACTGAACCTTTAGTGGCGTCAACGGGCAACAGAACCATGTTGACGGCCCAGGTAGAGGTGGGTGAGCGAACGGTTTCCCTCTTGAGCGCCCACGCTACACGTCCAACAAATTCGGCTACGAACGACAGCCAATTAGATGAACTTGAGATGATAGCGACATGGAGTCAACAGGTTCGCAGCGACGGCCGCGATGTAGTCGTCGTTGGCGATCTGAACGTCACTCCGTGGTCTTCGCGTTATAAGCGTATGTTGGACGATGGCAGCCTGGCCGAATCGATGAACGGGTATGGCTTGCAAAATACGTGGCCGACTTCAGCGCCCGGGCTGCTGCGACTACCGATAGATAACGCAGCTCATAGTGTCGGCATCGACGTGTGGAGCCGAGAGACCTTCCCAGTTGAGGGATCTAATCATTCTGCCCTACGGTTCAAAATAGTCGTGCAACCGTAGAGCACCCAAAAGTTGATTAGGGCCGGCGGAAACCCGCCGACCCCTTTCAGTAACTTTTTCTGGTTCGTGAATCTACGCTGAAGCGGCGAAACCTTGTTCGAGGTCGGCGATAATATCGTCGATCGTCTCTAGCCCTACCGATAATCGGACGAGACCAGCTGGGACGCCTGAAGATTCTTGTTCTTCGGGCGAGAGCTGTGAATGGGTTGTGCTTGCCGGGTGGATGGCCAAACTTCGAACGTCGCCTATGTTGGCGACGTGACTATGAAGACTGAGCCCTTCAACGAACTTCTTGCCTGCTTCGGCGCCACCGCTGATGACAAAAGCCGGAACTGAGCCGTAGCCTTTCCCCTGACCGTATCGGGTGAGCCGTTCATGCCATGGGCTATCTGCCAATCCGGCGTATTGGATGGACTCGACTTGGCTTTGAGTGGCAAGGTAGTCAACGACGGCTTTTGTGTTGGCGCTGTGCCGTTCCATTCGCATACTTAGCGTTTCGAGGCCTTGCAAGAAGTAGAAGGCGTTGTGTGGGGTGACTGCTGGGCCTAAATCTCGAAGCATTTGCACTCGTGCTTTGATGATGAATGCTCCGTGACCGAGGGCTGGCCAGTATGCCAGGCCGTGGTAGCTAGGGTCTGGTTCGGTGAAGTTGGGGAATCGGCCGCTTGCCCCGTAGTCGAATGTGCCTCCGTCGACGATTACCCCGCCGATCGAGTTGCCGTGTCCTCCAATGAATTTGGTCATCGAGTGCAAAACAATGTCGGCTCCCAAGTCGAATGGGTTAAACAGCCATGGGGATGCAACGGTGTTGTCGACAATGAGTGGCACACCGATTTCGTGGGCGACCTTTGAGATTCCTTCAATGTCTAGGCAGTTGTTTTTGGGGTTACCGATACCTTCCCCGTAGAACGCTTTGGTGTTGTCCTGTGCTGCTGCCTGCCATGCGTCGAGGTCATCGGCGTCTTCGATGAAGCTAACTTCGATTCCCATCTTTGGGAGCGTGTAGTGCAGGAGGTTGTAGGTTCCGCCGTAGAGGGCTGACGACGCCACGATATGGTCGCCGGCTTCGGCCAAGGTGAGAATGGCGACTGTTTCGGCCGCTTGCCCCGAGCTGACCGCGAGGGCTCCGGGAATCCCGATAGCGGTTTCGGTCCCGCCTTCAAGGGCAGATATCCGCGCCTCAAGCACCGCTTGGGTGGGGTTCATGATGCGGGTGTAGATATTTCCGACTTCAGCTAATCCAAAAAGGTTGGCTGCATGTTCTGCGTCACGAAACACGTATGCCGTCGTTTGATGGATAGGTACCGTTCTTGCCCCCGTTTCGTCCGGAACTTGACCAGCATGTATCTGACGGGTTTCGAAACCCCACTCCGACTCGCTCACAATAGCCTCCCAAAATATTCGATTAGTACGACGATACCGGCTACCGGTTGACGCCATTGGGGACCCTCCGCCGCCCATGCAACAGAATCGTGCCAAATATGACGGTTCATTCCGAATGAATTATTATTTAGTGTCACGACATCGAATATTTTTTGTGCTATTTTCGCTGTTCAGCGACATTTTTTGACTAGAAGCGCCGACTTACTTGTCATTGGATCGTTATTGTTGTAACATAAAGGCAACACACTACGACGCTCCAGTGACTGGTTTACCCATACCGCCCGCGCCACAGTCACTGGGGTGTCGTAGTGAACGAACCGGGTCGGTGTACCCTCTCCCCGCCGACCCGGATCGCAATAGCAGCAAGGTATTTGAATCTCTCCGAACATACGCCTTGTAGTTTCCTGAAGACCAAGAGCTGCCGCAAGCACACTCTTGGTCTTTAGGGTTTTTACCGGCTTCATCAGTTCTGAGGCACCTGCCGCCGTCGACCAATAGCGGCAAAGGATATTGGACACTCAACCGACGCTCATCCACTAAACGTTGACAGACTGGGAGCAATGACCTCTCCAGCCTTTCGTGTTCAAATGTGCGACGCCTGTTGCTGTGGCACAACCGAGAAACATCCAAACATCGACCACCAACGTCAGCGTGACGAAATCGCCGCAGCCGCTACAGCCGGTGGCGGAACTTCACGGGTCGTGGATTGTTTGGGTGAATGCCATGCTTCAAACGTCGTCGTAGTTCTTCAACCCGAACGGGAGGCTGAATGGCTGGGTTGGATCGTTGACGACACAATCTTGAGTGATGTTTGCGACTGGCTTCGCGACGGGGCGCCAACGTTACCTGAACAAATAGCGCCTCATCGCATCGACCGAACCCAACCGGTGGAACAGACCGGCTAACTACAGGCTCTGACGGCCTTGTAACGCTCGGCCCAATGTCAGTTCGTCGGCGTATTCGAGGTCGCCACCAACCGGGAGCCCCGACGCTAACCGGGTCACCTTGATCTCAAACGGTTGAAGAACTTTCTGAGCGATAAACGCCGCCGTTGTTTCACCTTCGAGGTTCGGGTTTGTGCAGAGAATAACTTCGGTAATGTTTTCGGCTGCTACCCGGTGAGCCAACTCCCGGATCTTCAGTTTGTCAGGGCCGATGCCTTCAAGCGGGTTGATGCTCCCCAACAGCACGTGGTACCGGCCCTTGAACGAGCCGGTTCGCTCAATCGCTGAAATGTCTTTAGGTTCTTCAACAACACAAAGAATCGTGTCGTCTCGTTGCGGGTTAGTGCATATGCGGCACTCGGTTTGGGTTGCGACGTTAAAACAGCGGGAACAGAACGAGACCGATTCTTTCAGGTCGGTGAGCGCGTCGGTGAGGCGTTTAACGTCGACGGTTTCGGCTTTGAGAAGGTGAAAGGCTATTCGCTGAGCTGATTTCGGTCCGACGCCGGGAAGGCGACCCAGCTCGTCGATAAGGACTTCGACCGGTTTTGCGTAAACGCTCACGACGCCTCCGACCTTTTCCCGCTATCCACCTAGCATTCCACCCAAGTCAGGCATGTCGAGACTACCCATCGTCTCTTCTTGGTATTCACCCATTTTGGTGTTGGCGTCACGCAGGGCTGCGAGGATCAGATCTTCTAACATTTCGACGTCGTCGGCGTCGACAACCTCGGGGCTTATTTTAATGCTGGTGTATTCGTGGGCTCCGGTCACTTCGACAGTGACTTTGTCGCCTGCGGCTGAACCGATGAACGTTTCGTCGGCGATCTGCTGTTGGGCGTCGTCGACCTGTGATTTCATGGCTTGTGCTTGTTCGATCAAAGCGCCGAAATCTACGCCGCCGAGACCGGCTTGGTTAGGGGTGTCGCTCATTGTTTTCTCCTAGTCCGATGAGTTGTGTTCGATAACTTTTGACCCGGGGAAAGCTTTGGTGAGTCGATCGACGCCAGTTGAGGCGGTGTCGTCGGCGTCCGCCAATTCGGACACTGGGCCGATATCTTCGGCGGCTTCGGGTTCTTTGCGGGCGCTGCGGTCAATCTTTGTGGGGTCCATGATGGTGGACCCCAGGGCGTCACCGTCGACTACCACTTCGACGGTGATGGATGCGCCGAAATGTTCTGATAGGGCTGCTTCGACGTCGTGTTTAACTTCGGCGCATCGGTCGCGGTGAATTTGGTTGGGTGCGGCGAAGATGACGGTTGTGTCTTCAGCTGCGCTTACGGTCCCGCCTTTAAAACGGACTCTCGCTTTTTGGCTGACACGTTCGAGGCTTTTTGCTAACGCATCTTGAGCTGAGGCAACAGTGAGTTTTTGTGTTGGGGCGGCACCAGCAGCTGGGGCTGGTTGAGGGGCCGCAGGCTCGGGTTGAGACGTTGCCGGTGCCGGATTCGGTGCAGCAGCTGGCTGTGCGGGTTGAGACGTTGCCGGTGCAGGCTCGGGTTGAGACTGCGGGGCTGGTTCGTTTGTTTGAGGAGCTGCGGGTTGGGCGGTTTGTTCAGTGGGCTGCGAGGCCGGTTCGGAGCTTGCTGCTTGAGCAGACGGTGTTTGGGCAGACGGTGTTTGGGCAGACGGTGTTTGAGCTGTCGGGGCTGGGCGGGCGGCTCGAGGTGATCGGGGTCGGCGGGCGGGTGCCGGGGTATCAGCGGAAGGCTTGTTGGCAGCAGGACTAGCCGGAGGCGCAGCGGAGCGGGCTGGCTGGGCGGCCGGGCTCGGTTGGGTATCTTCGCCACTAGCCGAACCTGCACCGGTGGGCACAGCCGCACTCGACACTGCCGGGCTCGCTACTGGCGCAGGCTGAGCGGCGGCCGTAGTCGTCGAAGCTGGGGTTGGTGCCGGTTCTGCCGATGCAGAGGCCGAAGCGGCGGGGGCTTGGGCGACCACACCAGACGACACTTGAGCCTCCAACGCTTCGATGCGCTGTAGTAAACCGGCAAGGTCGGTGCCATCTCGTTTAGCGAGTCGCAGCACGGCTACCTCGAGCGGGACCCGAGGGTCGGGGGCTTGACGAATTTCGATCAACGCTTGGCCGACCATTTCCATCGAACGGGTTAACGTGGCCGGTTTCAGATCGGCGGCTAAACCTTCGATGTCGGCTCGGGCCGTGTCGCTGAGATGGTCGAGACTTGCCCCCATAACGGCGAGGAACGTGTCGCGAAGAACGTCTAACATTTGTTCGCCGATAAGGCGGGGCTGTAAGCCGTTAACTAACGCTTCCTGGATTAGCCTGATCGACGCGGCGGCGTCACCGGCCCCGATGGAACGAACCAGTTCGATACCGGCGTTAGAACCAGTGGGCACACCACCGGCTGCGGCGACCAGATCGAGCGCCGACAAGGTGTCGCGTGCCGACCCGCCACCCTGAGCCAACGCGTATTCGATGGCGTCTGCGTCAACGTCAAGCCCGGCGTCGTCGATGACGTAGGCGACGTGTTCAGCCAGATCATCGGCGGGCAGTAGATGGAATTCGAAGTGTTGTGTCCGGCTGCGGATTGTGGGAACCACTTTGTGGGGTTCGGTGGTGGCGAGCACAAACACGACGTGGTCGGGTGGTTCTTCCAACGTTTTCAGCAGCGCGTTTTCGGCGCCCGTGCTGAGCATGTGCACCTCATCCAAAATATAGACTTTGGTGCGGCCGGGTGAGCCGAGCTGGACTTTAGCGATCAGGTCACGAATGTCGTCGACTTTGTTGTTACTGGCGGCGTCTAACTCGTGAAGGTCGAACGATTTACCTTGGTCGATCGAAATGCAACTATCGCAGGTGGTGCACGGTTCACCGTCGACTGTGTTTTCACAGTTGAGGGCTTTGGCGAGAACACGAGCCGACGAGGTTTTGCCAGTTCCTCGGGGGCCGCTGAACAGGTAGGCGTGACCGTGTCGGCCTTCAGCCACCGCTGTCCGCAACGCCGAGGTGACGTGTGGTTGCCCTTTGATTTCTGCGAAATTTTTAGACCGATAGCGCCGGTAAAGCGATTGATAAGCCACGATCCTCGATCCTACCGCAGATGACGGTCAGCGGCTTCTCGGATGGGGGTCGAATATTGAAGGACCGTCGACTGGGTCTAAAAAAGCCGCAAACTGTGTCACCTACTCTCGCAAGTGATGGCCAGGCGACCTGCGGCACACAGAGGATTCCGCTGAGAGCTGCTGCCTTCCGGCCCTGACTCGGTTCACGAGCCAATGTTGCACAGGACCCGACCATCACCTGCCAAAGCAGACAACACAGTTTTACGACTTGGCGTATCCTAGCAAATGAAGACGAGATTGACGCCGTTCGGGGTAGAGTTCGTAGCCGAACTTCATATTTGTTAGTTCTGGAGGAGTGCGAGAGCGGCCGAATCGGCACGCTTGGAAAGCGTGTGAAGGGCAACCTTCCGTGGGTTCGAATCCCACCTCCTCCGCCAAGTTATACAAAGGTTAAGGGTCGAGACTATCGCAGCGGGTAACGGTCTTCGCCTAGCACCATAGTTATTTCGACCCGACCTTCAACACCGAGTTCTCTACCGAGAGCGGCAGCCAACTCGTTGATTGTGGACAGTTTATGGTCAGCTGATTTTTCGATAGCCGAGATATTTGGTTGCGCTGTTCCTAAACGGTCAGCGAGCGCTGTTTGCGTGACTTCACAGGCGCGGCGGATCTCGGCCAAAGAGTAGGCGATCTGCTCGGCTTGCATTTCGCCCTTGATAGCGTCGATTCGTGCTCGACGTTCAGGGGTGACGTCGCCTTTAATGTCGTCCCATTTGTGGAATTTCGTTTTATTAGTCATTGTTTGGCCTCCTTCAAATATTGTGCGTAAAGTTTTTCTGCTAGCGGGATAGCCGTTTCGTACCAGTCGTTCCACTGCCCGGATTTATCTCCACCGACAAGAAGAATCGCTTGCCGCAGCGGATCAAACACAAACAGGATCCTCACATTCTTAGCTTCACCTCTAGGACGAAGTTCCTTTAGGTTGTGAATTTCAGATCGATGCAACCGATCGGCGTGTGGTCGCCCCAAGTTAGGGCCGACTTGCTGGAGCATCTCAACCGCACCGTAAACGGCATCTCCCTTTGCTTCATCTAGCGCTTGATACCATTCCTTAAACTCATTAGTTACTACAACTTCCCACACCACTCGATTATAAATTAGACCATATATAAAAGCAATCGTATGTGCAGTCAGGTTAGGCGAACCGTGCTCCCCTAGAGCAGATAACGTTCCAGCATCGCCAAACACAAGACTCCAATGATGTCATAGGCAACGCCAAATCTTCTGGATAACCGTCTATCGAGCCGCTAGGTTCGGACTACTACTAATATCTGATTCCTGGTTTATTGCAGATGCACCCGGTTCGCCAGCACCAACCGACGGCTGAGCACCAATTGGTGCTGTGGCATTTACAACGTTTCTGTCATCTGGCGTTGGTTGACCAAAACTTGACTGGTCCTCTAGCTGTGCTTTGACTGAGGGGGCCTGCGTTTTAAGCCGTGGGGCGCTTGGGCGGTATTCAGATAAATTCTGCAGAACTTGTCCGTAGAAGTCTTTCAGAGCTGCTTGCGTTGATTCAGCAAACCCCGGCCGGGTTCCGTTCCTACGATTCATGGCTAAGTCTCTCCTTAGAAGAAGAACGAACTTTACTGGTTCTTTCTTGTCTTCACCAAGAATGGAAGTGGGGTCTTCCCGGATTATCTCTAGTGTGCTTACAATCGGTAATCGGCTGTTCTTTGGGTATGCCTCGACTACAAGGTCTTCGGGCGCTTCGGCTAGCTGTCGGACCAGCCAGCCGATGCGACCCTTGGCGCCTTTGTTGTTAGGTGCTTTCAAAGTGGTCGAGACGACACTTTGTCGAGCTTTCAGGTCGACAACTAAATTAAGGTCGCTAGCAGCGTTCGGAATTCTAAATTTGGCATCAAGGCACCCACCCTGAACGAGCGATTGGCAAAAATCTTTCGTACGGAGTTTAGGATCGAGTTGGTGTTTTCTTGGGACTAGCTCAGTAACGTCGTCACCTATTTCGGCTCCGAGCTTGAGAGCGGCAAATCCAAGCAGTTGATCCCATTTCATTGCGATGTCTTGAACCCCAGCGTCTCGCAGATTTAGGGTGCCGTTTTTTGCTCCTTCTCGAACATCGACCCAGTGTGTTCCCATATCGTCGAAACTAACGACACCCGAGTTCGGGTGTTCTAAATATCGAATAAGTTCCCCTAAGATCCATGCCTGTTCAGGATCTTCTACCCCTCGGTGGACCTTATGCATTATTGATTTGGTGAGGATCTCTGTCCAGCTGATGTGATGAACCGCTGTTTTCGAGTTCGACCGAACTTTGAGATCTTCGGTTGGGTGAACACCTGGCGAAGGAGGAATTTCGTTTGAGATGGACAGGACACAATCAAACCCTTCGGTCCGCGCAATTTCCCAATACGAATTGAGTTGGTCAGCAGAAAGTGCGGCGTTTCCTGTTTTGACTTCTACCAAAGCAGTAAAAACGGCCTTGCCGTAGCTAACCCTTATCAGACCGTCCGGTCGCACCTTCTTGCCATTGGGTAGTTTGAAAGTGACTTCAACAAAGGTCTCAACTTCAGCTTTCTGAGCTCTCGGTGCACCAAAGGCGTCGAGCAACGCTTTGGAGAACGGTCTTACAATAGACACAACAGCCAACAAGGCAGATGTTGCCCTTTGCTCTGCTTCAGTATCAGAACCAATACCAGTAGTAGGGATCAGGCGGGCAGCTTGCATTTCGGTTGTCACGGCGGGAGTGCTCCAGTCTCGATGAAACGAGCACAAGTCTTCAGTTACGTGTGACACTCAAGACTTCGAACTCGATAATTCAAAATACGTTATGTGACCAGTCGGTAACTTGCCATAGGTAATTAGGCAGGCCAAAGTATCGACCTTTGGCCTTTGAAGGCCAAACCACTTGAATAAGGGTTCAAAGGGGGTTCCAAAAGCTCAGCCATGACTACCACAACCTAAGAAACCCATGCAGCAAGCCTTCATACCCAATACGTTCTACCAATGAGCGACGATCGTCGCCGTCTCCAACACGGTTTCAACGGACAACGGACAACCGACACCAGCTGCCGAAGTGAACGAGCTTGGAAAGCGCGTGAAGGGCAACCTTCCCTGGGTTCGAAATCCTACCTCCTCCGCTCCTGGGCGACTTCGCTGCCCCTAACCGAGTTTCGACTCCACCAAAACATCGTAGCCACGCTCCAAATCGGCTCTTTAACTCTGCAATCCTCCGCCAAACGGCTGGCAAGCAATCGCCAGACCACGAGACACTTCCTCCCAGCCGACGCTGCTCGACATGCCGTCGCCTTGTGAGCATGACGGCTTAGTTAGCGTCGCGCACGACTACTAGCCGATCATTGCGCTGCAATGAGACTGATCCGACGTCGGCTGCGGGCAAACGCTTCTCGCTGCGAATCACCGCAACCAGGTTCGAATCTTCAGGCGCCTGGAACTGACCATCAACTTCCACCGGAGAAACCTCGACAAGTTCAAGCCCACGACCAGCGTCCAAGATTTCATCCATTACACCAACAGCACCCGGAGCGTACGTCCCCAAACCAAGCATTCGCCCGACGGCGGCTGTGGCGTCGATTACCTCGTTGGCACCACCTTGTCTCAACAGGTGAAGGTTTTCCTGCTCTCGACCACCGGCAACAATATGCACGTCACTGTTGAGCTCTCGGACGGTCAGCGTGATCAACACAGCGGTGTCATCGCGGTTTGGCGCAACAATTACGGCCTGCGCTTCACGAACAGCCGCAGTGGTCAAAATATCGCTCCTCGTTGCGTCACCTCGGATTGCCGTCAGCCCCCGTTCGGTGGCCGACTTTACCGCTTGCTCCGATAAGTCAACGAGCACGATCTTGTCGGGCGAAACACCTCGCCGCAACAAATCGTCAGCGGCGCTTTGTCCGGTTGCCCCGTAACCACAGATAATGATGTGATCTTTCAACCCTGACCTCCAACGACGTTTATGAACATTCTCTCGTGCTTGAACAGTCAACACTTCGACCGTTGTCGACACCACCAATATAAGAAACATGATACGAGCCGGAGTGATCAGCAAGACCGTCGCTAATCGAGCGCCATCACTAACCGCAGTAATGTCGCCGTAACCAGTGGTCGTGACCGTCACCGATGCATAGTAGAACGCATCAAGAGCTGAAATTTGACTGTCTGTAGAGTCCGTGTAGCCGTCCCTACCCAAAAAAACGACGAGGGCAACGAACACAACTAGGCCAGCAGCCAGGCCAACGCGCCGGAAGACGTCGACGCCAGGCCGACGACTTTTGCGTGGAACATGAACGAGGTCCAGAGCCCTAGACATACCCACGTACCCTAGTGGACGCTCTCACCGATCCGCATCAGACTCACCTATTTCTGCGACCTCACCGTGACAATCCCAGACTAGGCGACTGCCAAAAGCCCAATGTACAGAAGACCGAGATATCAGCGTCGACACTTGACTTAGCTCGATTAGACGACGGCTACGGTTGTGGGCCGGTTTCGGTAATGAACACGGGTTTGCCGGTGATAGCAGCCAGCTCATCGAGAGTCGGAGCGAACACGCCATCAAAACCGGGACTCGCCGACGGACCCGACTCGAAATGACCGAAATACCCGACCAGGCCAACCCAATCCACATACTCGTCGCCCGGATACAAACCAGCCAACGCCGTCGACCCCTCCATACGAAACGTTCGGCGACCACACCCAAATCACGTTGTCGGCGCCGACCTGATCAAACCTGTCGTGGACGTAACGCCACAACTCGACATAACTGCCAGCGGCGTTCCCGTTCCGGTTATCGGCCCACGGATACCCCCATTCATCTCGTGAGCGAACCGCAACATCACTGGATGTTCCCATTCGGCCAAGTCGGCCGCCCACTCGTCGATGTAGTCGTCGTACCGACCCGACAAGATTTCATCGACCGCATAATCGGGTTGTTCGCTTCGTTGCTGATCGACAGTACTGATCTGATTGGCGTCCCACGGCTCCCACGAAATCATCGGCATTGCACCCCGTTCAGCTAACCGTTCGGTATGCCACGGATCATACGGGGTCGTCCAGTCAACGTTGACGCCAACCAAATTCGGGGCCTTACCCGCCGCGGCAGTAAAAGCATCAAGTTCGGCTGACTCCCCCGTTTGGGTCATCACACCGTAGATACGTCCATCACCAGGAAACTCGGTTAAGAACGGAAACAACTCCTCCGACGTCGGGTCCCCAACGGGCGAAGACGGTTCGGAAGCGTATATGTTCCCCAACGTCGGCCCTTCAGCCTGCCGGGACGCGAAAAGAAAAAGACACGCCGCCAAAACCATGAAAGTGGCGCACATCGCGACCATCGACATGCGGGTACTCAACGAGACGTCTCCATAACGAAACCATCGGGACGTATCGACCCGGACTTTACGGGCGTCGCCCAGCATCCGCCAACTCGCCAGCCCAACACGCCTGAAAGGGCCGATCGACCTATAGGGCATGGCTTCTAACCGCTCGACGTTACTACTATGGGGTCGACCACATCTGAAACGCTGCGCCGCGGTCTCGGCCTACTCGCCTTCGCAGTCTCGGTAAGCTACCTCACCTGGAGACTCTGGACAATCAACACCGACGCGTTGTGGCTCTCCGTACCGTTCTACTTATTAGAACTGACCGGCCTGTTCAGCCTCGGCCTGTTTATCTATTCGGTGTGGGACACCGACCATCTACGCGTCGCCGAACCCCGACACGATACCGCCAACAAGGTCGCTATTCTGATTCCGACCTACAACGAAGACCCCGAAATTCTTCTCCCCACCGTGGCAGCCGCGCTCGCAGTCGACCTACCTCACGAAACGTGGGTTCTCGACGACGGCAAACGCCCGTGGGTCGAAGAGATGGCACGCGAAGTTGGCGCCCACTACCTGATCCGTCCCGACAACAGTCACGCCAAAGCCGGGAACTTAAACCACGCCCTCAACCAAATCGACGCCGACCTGGTTGCGATTCTCGACGCCGACCATGTGCCTAAACGAAACCTGCTCCGAAACACTGTCGGCTATTTCGACGACCCGTACGTCGCTCTTGTTCAAACCCCCCAAGCCTTCTACAACAACGACTCGTTTGAAGATGTCGGATCGAACTATCAAGAAGAAGAACTGTTCTACCGTGTGATCCAGCCGGGTAAAAACCGGTGGAACGCTGCGTTTTGGTGCGGCACCAGTGCCGTCGTGCGAGTCGACGCTCTACGATCAGTCGGCGGTGTAGCGACCGAATCGTTAACCGAAGATCTGCACACGACATTGAGATTGCACCGCCAAGGCTGGTCGACCATCTTCCACAACGAAGTTCTAGCACAAGGCCTCGCCCCGCAAAGCTACGACGAATATTTAGTTCAACGAAAACGGTGGGCGGCGGGTGCAATGCAAGTTCTACGAGGCGACAACCCGTTCACATCAAAAGGCCTGACGGGTCGACAAAAGCTGGCGTACGCTGCCACACTTTCTGGCTGGATGGAAGGATGGCGAACCGTTGCATACCTGATGGTCGCGTTCCTAGTTGTTCTCACCGGAGCTATTCCGCTACACGCCCCAGTGTGGGTATTCGCAGCTTTCTTCCTGACTACGCTTGCCACACAACAAGCAGCGATGCGACTGCTCTCTCAGGGATACCATCGAACGCTGCCCGGCATGTTATTCGACTGGTATCGGGTACCCGCCAGTTTACGGGCCGCTCTACAGTTGGTCTGGCCCAAAGCGTCCCCATTTCGAGTCACCCCTAAAGGCCGCACGGGGACCGAACGTGTACGGACCCGTTTACCTATTTCTCTCGTCAGCTTGGTGTGTGTTGCCTTTGTCGGAGCGTTCTGGTTTTTTGCCTCGCTGCTGGGGGTCACGCCGGTGTCGTACTCCGACACCTCAACGGTGGCGCTCGCCATGTTTTTCCTCGGTTTAAACGCCGCCACCATCATGCTGGCCATCGGTCGAGCGACCCGGCTTTCGTTTGCTTCTGAGCGTCGAGGCGCTCGCCGTTTCAACAACGACTCGCTACCGATCTTGCTCGGTTCGCGGAAAACGAAACTGATCTCGCCGTCGCTCAGCGGAGGGTACGTGCCCGCAGCAGCCGAATTTGACGTGGGTTTGACCTACACGACAGACGAAGTTTCGATGCTGTTCGAATCGGACGATTCGATAGTCGAATTGAAAGCTCATATCTGTCGTCGGGGCGGAACCGACCTGTCGTTAGAGTTCGTAGAAGGCCAATGGCAGGGTCGAGGTGAACTGAGCCGCCAACTATTTTCTTAGAACACGTCACAAGGTCTACCTCAGTCACAATCCTTCATCGATCTGCGTCTAATAGGTTAAAGGCAGAGCAGATAAGGAACCCAAATTGGAAGATGACTCGGAACAACTACGAGCCAGAGCACTCGAAGGCGATAAGGCGGCCCTGGACGATCTCGTCGGCAGTCTCATAGACGACGTCTACCAAATAGCGGTACGTATGGTTTGGAACCGAGACGATGCCCAAGACGCTACTCAGGAGATCCTGACGAAAGTGGTAACGAGGCTTAGCTCGTTCGAGGAGCGCAGCTCATTCAAAACGTGGGTATACCGAGTCGCAGTCAACCACCTGCTCGACCGACGTAGACGTCCGTACGAAAACCTAACCTTCGACGCGTTGGCTGCAGATCTAATTGATGGACTAGCCGACCCGCATCCGCAGTACCAACCCGAGTTAGAGCTATTGGCACAAGACGTGATGGTGACCTGCACCGGGGCAATGCTGCTATGCCTAGATCGACCACATCGGGTGGCGTACCTACTGGGCGACGTCCTACAACTACCTGGGCCAACAGCAGCGGACATACTTGAAATAGATGCCGCTGCCTATCGGAAAAGGCTTCAACGGGCCAGAACTGACATTCGACGATTCATGAAAGATAGCTGTGGACTCGTTTCATCAAGCGCCGCCTGCCATTGCCGTCGACGCGTCAACCGGGCTATCGAACTCGGCCGAATAGACGTCAGATCATCAACCAATTCCAGACGAGCCGAAAAAGCGGTCGACGAGATCAGAACGCTCCAACAGACAGAACACCTCATGCAATCCACTCTGAGCGGCGCTCCGGACGATGTGCTGTACTGCTGGAGAGCGATTCTTGACGCTTCACCAACTCTGATGAGCGAGCGATGACCCATCACCCATCCACCGGCCACCTGTCGATAACTCGACTCAAACAGATACTGATCGTTGCTGGCGTAGTTGAAGTTGCACTTGGTTTCCTTCATTTTTTGATGCCGCCGTTTTATCGGAAAGCTCCCGGGCTAACTAATCTGAGCAGCGATGAAAGCGATTTCGTTGTCCTCGTCACCTACGCTGTCGGAATCCTACTGATAGCGTTCGGAGCGACAACCCTGAGCTTTGCCCGCCGTCCGGCCAGACACCTTGAGCTGCTTGTCCCGTATCTCATAATTAAGTGCGCTTTATGGACAGCTCGCTTGTGTCTTGAACTGATTTACCCAGTTCGACTCGAAATGTTCGCCATCAACCCGTTCACTGCCATTGTGCTACCCGGCGTAGCTGTCGAACTGTTGATGTTCATAGCCGCTGCGTATCTCAGCAGTCGGAACCTTTCCCGAATGAACGAGGTCGAGAAACTCTCGTAGCGAAGCCTACTTTTTCTTTCGCTTCTTAGACTTCTTATGTTTCTTACTCTTGTTCGAAGACGACGATTTGGACGCCTTCTTCGACTTCGCTAACGCCTTCCGTAGTTTGGCGTTCTTCGCTTCGAGTTTTTTGACTTTACGTTCAAGCGAAACGACCCTGTCGAGGTCTGGCTGCAGCTGTTCGGACGCAACCTTGTCGTTCGTCGCCTTTCCGGTTGCCGACGCAACAGAGATCTCAGCGGCGTAAGCTATGATCCGTTCAGCCAACGCAAAACTTACCCCTTGCACTTCTGCCAACGCCTCGGGTGGCGATGACGCAACTTGGGGAACTGTTGCCACTCCAGCCGACTCCAACCTTTCAGCTAAGGCCGGACCGATTCCAGGTATTTCTGTAAGAGTCGTCATCTTTCTATAGTAGACCCTTCAGCTGCCAGCTAGAAACAGCAACATTCACTGCCTAGACCGATGTCAGGCTTTACACAGCTCGACTTCGTCAACGTTGCGGGTAACGGAACTGACATCGCTGTCGGTCTCGTATCCTCCCGCTATATCTCGACCCACTATACGAAAAATGTCGACCAGCATTCGAGCTGCGTCGCGGACCAGATTCACTTTCGAACCTGACACGTCCGACCAGCTGACCGCAACTTCGTCGAGACGGTACCGCATACGGCGGCCTATAAAAAGAAGCTCAACATCGAAACTAAACCCGTCGAGGTTTTGGCGTCCAAACGTCGCCCCTGCAGCATCACGGGTAAACAGTTTGAACCCACATTGTGTGTCTTTCAAACCCGGCAACAAAAGGGTCGACACGATGCCGTTAAATATCCGGCCGATAACTTTACGATGTGACTGGGTCGAGCGGACTATCCCCGGTCCGCTAACGGCCCGTGAACCGATCACAATCGAAGCCCCGTCGCGCATGGCATGTTCCAACCGTTCGATCTCCGAGATAGGTGTTGCCCCGTCGGCATCAACAAAAAGAACCCGTTTGCCGTAACTATTGGCAATACCTGTTCGCACTGCAAAACCTTTACCAAAATTTCTTGGATTGGCGACGGTACGAATCTCGGGCATCGTCTGTGCCATACGGTTAACCACTTCAACCGTGTCGTCAGTAGAGCCATCGTCGGCGACAACCACCTCGAATCGTTCACCTCGCTTACGAAGATACGCAACGATTGAAGTCAAATAGGTCGGTAAACGCAGCGCTTCGTTATAGGCCGGTATAACAACCGATAGCCCGATCCCGTCATCTGGTCCCGTCGAAAAAAGTTGGTCATGCGGGCCAGCCTGAATCAACTCGTCGCGGCGAAGAAGAACTCGACGTCGATACCAGACACCTCCGACGGCGAGAAGCATTACAGCCCCAACGGAGCCGATCAATAACCATGGACTACCTGAAGAGTTCATCCGTTTGACACCCACTCCGATGACCACCAGCGGAAGCAGCGCCAGCGAAGTAACTAGGGCAGAAAGAGCAAGGTAATGCCGACGATCCATATTGCTTGCTTCGGCTGCTCGGACCAGAAGATTAGCGGGAACGCCAACCCCAACCTGCAAGGCATGCAGCAGACGGTTATCGGTCACGATACCTGCTTGGCGGGACTGGCACCGATAACCCAGATCAGACACTGCCCGAGCAAACCACGGCACATTGTGCCCCTGGAGCGTCAAGACAGTCGATAACAAGACTCCCGAAACGGCGACGCCCAGCCCAATATAGAGGTCGAAAAGTAGGCCCGCCGAGAGATGCAACCCGGCCACCGGAACCGTCATTTTAACGGCAATAACATATGAGATAAGAAGAATAGCTACCACAAATGCCAGCGACAGGGCAGACGGCTCGGCTGCTTGCCAAACCCCGACAACGCGACCAACCCCACATACGACGACACCAAATAGGAGCGCCAATACCAGACGCGTTCGGGTTCGCATATTCTTCAACATGGGCGGACAACAGTCTACATTCAGATTTTGGGCGATCTAGGTCACCACTATGTGACCCTTACACCACGACGCCGGAGAGAACTTTCGGTAGCGACCTTTCCTTCAAGTCGCTATGTTCTACGCTTGGTCAAACCCGACAACAGTGGAGACCTTGGTGCTTCGAACAAAACCACAGAGACTCGTCACACCACTGTTGGGTGGACTGATAGGGGCCGTCGCCGGGGCTCACACACTCGGCACGGGAGTTGTTTTTGGCCGCACCGAATCGGTCGGCAATGTAGGCGGCGACTCCAGCACCACCTTGACCGGTATGCGCTATTTCTTGGCTGAAGAATGGCAGTGGCCGTTTTTGCAAGTCAGCAACCTTAACGCCCCCGACGGCGTGCCGATAGCGTTCACCGACAGTATTCCTATCTGGTCACTGTTCGCTAAAACTATGGGCCCGTTAGGGCTCGAACCGGCTACCTGGTTCGGGCTGTGGTTTCTCGCCGTCTATGTACTTCAAGGACTGTTCGCGGTTGAGGCGTTGCGAGCGTGGGGGGTAAAACATACATCGAGTTTGCTCGCCGGGTCCGCCGTCGCCGTTTCGATGCCGTTCTTCATACACCGGGTATTTCACCCGGCACTCACCGGTCACTTCATTATTTTGGCGGCATGGACTGTCGCCGGCCATCTTCGCACGATTTCACCCGACAAAC
Source organism: Acidimicrobiales bacterium (assembly GCA_020630065.1). Lineage (GTDB taxonomy): Bacteria > Actinomycetota > Acidimicrobiia > Acidimicrobiales > SZUA-35 > JAHDCC01. The sequence goes on along the minus strand of JAHDCC010000024.1, from coordinate 21,488 downwards.
CTCGCTTAGGCCTTCAGGTCGCGGCCGTGGCGGCCATAGTCGTTTCGTTTCTGATCCACCCGTACTTTATTGTTATGACTGGCGTCGTTGTGATCCCCGTCATCGCCGACCTCGTTCGCACATCTCGCCTGTCGTATGTACAAGGCGGAGCCTGGTTTTCGGGACTGGTGGCTGCAGTCGGGGCGATCGCATACGGGGGCGGTTATCTGACCAGTGGGGCGGGTTCGGCTGAAGGCTACGGACTGTTCGGTATGGTCGCGTTCGGACCGCTACTTCCTCAGCGATCCGATGTTTTCCCGGGCGACGAGAACATTATCGCAGTCAACGGTTCGCTTGAATCGTACGTGTGGCTCGGATTCGGCTTACTCGTCGGGCTACTTTTTGTTGTCGGGGCTGCTGCGGTGAATCGGTCTAGAAGCTGGCAGATCGTTCAGAACCATCAGCTGCTGGCATTGTGCATGGTTTGTTTATATTTCTATGCCATCACACCGGTCGTACATCTGTACAACAACAGCTCGTTTAGCCTTCTGGACAACCGGTTGGGGCCAATCCCGATTTCGATATCTATGGTGCTTGTCGGTTTGGCGACCCTGGGGGCGAGCCTGTATTTGTTGAAGGCCGGTTCGACGTTGATCCGACGTTGGCCCGTAATCCCTGTCGCTGCAGGATTGGCTGTGACAGTCGGATTTTCGGCCACGTGGATGCCCACCCTGTTGCAGAGTTTCACCGGCCAGTTTCGGGCTTCAGGACGTCTCTTCTGGGCGATCGGCTATGGCCTGATGATAGTTACGTTTGTGGCCATAGACCGCATTAGCCGCAAAGAGCTAGCGATCGGCGTCGCCGTACTCATTGCGCTTATTCAACTCGTCGACGTTGAACAGAATCGAATCAACGCTCGTTCAAACTTTGATTCACGGCCTGAACAGGTAGCAGACGTTACAACGTTCGACTCCCTGATTGCGCGCCACGACCGTGTCACGATGCCCAATAACCTTGCTTGCCTTGGGGGACACGATATTCAACGATTCCAAAACGTGCTTACGGCTGCCTCGTTGGACGCAAAACCGATCGACAACATGGACGAGCCCCGAATAAAAACGAAGAACAAGGTGACCTGTCTAGATGTTCAAACCGTCGACCTTTCACCGGGAATGATCGGATTCTATTTTGGCTCGGTAAGCCTTAGCGACAGCTCCACCGGCACTTCGAAGCCGCTTGAAAGCCTTTGCCGACAGAGCACTTCCATCACTGTCTGCACCCAAAACTGGGACGAGATAGATAACGACGACACCGTCAAGCTCGCAATCCCGTTTGAATAACCACGCAACCCCAACCAGCAACCTATGTAAAACATAGTTGACATTTAGTCAATTATGTTTTACATTTCCGGTGTGAGCATTGATGGGAGTCCCTCCAATAATGTCCGACGATTTCGTCGCATCGCCGATTTGACCCAGGCAGAACTGGCCAAGACCGTCGGCGTGAGTCGACAAACCATCGTGTCGATCGAAGGCAGCGATTACGCACCCTCGGTTTACCTGGCACTAAAACTGGCTTCCACACTCGAAACTACCGTCGAAGAGTTATTCACAGCGCAAAAGGAACCTACACAATGAGCCATGCGATAACCCCTGACAGCAACAAACCTACCAGAACAGAAAACGCTCTTCGGTGGGTTGGCGACCTTGACCACCCCTTTTACGACGATGAACGAAACCGGTTCGTCTGGTACGAAGCATCAGCTATATCTTTTCAGTTTCTACTTGTAGCTAACTTCGTTTCGATGGGGCTCATATTGTGGATCGGTGGAGCTTCTGGGTTGCCCTATGCGTTGGCGTTCTTCGTTCCAACCGTGGCAGCGTCAATCATCGTCGAATCTTCAGTTAAACAAAGACGCGCCATGTACTGGCCTGGCCGAGAAGACTTCACGAGAAGTCGCGGCATCACGGCTATAGCGGCAACCGTGTTCTGGCTGTCGGGGGCTTGCCGCGCTGTGCTCGATTTACCCTCCGACGATGGCCAGCCATTTGCTTCATTTATCGGAGGTGCACAGGAAGGTCTTTTCGTCGGACTGCTAGCAGGACCTATCGGCGCTATCGTGGCACTGACACTCGCCAGACGTAAGCAAAATAGAACCGACAGCGAGCTTTAACAGGTTTTCTGAGGTGTGCTAAAGGCAAGACTTTTCGGCTACGGTGACATCATGTCCTCCCACACAACACGCTCACCCTCGACATGAGCAGGCAGGTAACCGGCTGGGGGTTCGTGGCGGTTCAAGCTATTCTCATCATCGCCCTCGTCGTACTACCTGGGCGTAATGACTGGCCTACCCCAACCGGGGTAACAGCGGTAGGTTCTGGAGTAATCATCGCCGGGTTTGTGATCATGGGTGTCGCTGCGCTTCGGCTTGGCCGATCATTAACTCCAACACCAGTACCGAAGACCTCAGGCGAGTTACAAACCAACGGCCTATATCAGTTCGTACGACACCCGATTTATACCGGAGTACTGGCGACCATCGTCGGGCTCACCATCCGTTCAGGCAGCTTCATCACCGCAACGGTGGCCATCGTCGCCATAGGTTTCTTCAACGCAAAAGCGCAATGGGAAGAAGCACAACTCGCAAAGACCTACCCGGGTTACATCGACTACGCCAAACGTACACCGAGGTTTGTTCCTCAACCTTGGCGAAAGCGATAACCCTGTCAGGTAGCTGACCGGTCAGCGCGTACCGACTGGAAAAAGTCGAGAAGGATCTGCGAACACTCGTCCGCCAAAATCCCTGGAACAAGTTCGAACTGATGGTTTAGACGAGGGTCGTCGGCAACGTTATACAAACTCAAACACGCTCCCGCTTTTTCGTCGGCCGCGCCATAGATGACTTTATGTATCCGAGAGTTCACCAACGCTCCCCCACACATGACACACGGCTCCAACGTCACATACAGCGAACACCCTTCAAGCCTCCACGAACCCAAAACTTCGGCTGCATCACGCAACGCCAAAACTTCGGCGTGAGCAGTCGGATCGTTAGTTAACTCGCGTTCGTTGTGGCGGGCAGCCACCATCCGGCCGTCCTTAACAACCACCGCCCCGACGGGAACGTCGCCGTGTTGCTGGGCCGAGCGGGCTTCGTCCAACGCTATCTGCATCCACTCTGTATGACCGCTACCCATCGGTTGGATTGTATCTCAGCGCCTCGCCCAGCATGTGATGACGGTTGATACTGTAGAACCCTATGACCGAACAACTTCTCTTCTCAAAGCTTAACCAGGCGTTGAGAGAGGCCGCCGACCCTGATGCGGCGCCGGCAATGGAAACGTACCAACGTAACCAGTTCAAGTATTTCGGTATTCGTTCCCCGCAACGACGAGCCGCCCAAAAACCGGTTCTGATCGAATCCCGGCAACTATCTGAGACTGGGCTGGCCGCCTTCGTTGACCGATGCTGGGGACAGGCTCAACGAGAATTTCAGTACTGCGCGGTGGATGTGCTTCGCAAGAACCACAAAACGTTGACCCTCCAATCGGTGCCTGACGTACACCGATGGATCACGACAAAACCTTGGTGGGATACCATCGATTTTCTCGGCCCGCACATTGTCGGCTCACTCGTCAAACGAAACCCTGAGCTGACATCGCTGATGGACGAATGGGTAGTCGACGACAACATCTGGTTAGCCCGATCGGCCATCTTGCATCAGCTGATGTATAAAGACCAGACCGACGGCGAACGACTATTCCGCTATTGTGACCTGCGGTGCAGCGACCATGAGTTCTTTATCCGCAAAGCGTTGGGGTGGGCTCTACGCCAATACGCTCGTGTCGAGCCTGAAGCCGTGAAAAACTATGTTGCCGCCAACGAAAACAACCTGTCGGGCCTCACCAAACGAGAAGCTCTCAAACACCTCCTGTAACCCCTGACCTACCGCCGCGTCTAGCTCAAAGCCATGACATGCACTAGATTTGTCGGCAAGCAGGCAAGAATCGCTCTCTCGCCTTGATTGATGAAGAAAGCAAATTTGATGTATAAGAAAATCGTTTCAGGAAGAGTCCAACAGGTTTTCGAGGAACTTTCTAAAGGCGACAGTGCGCTATTGCTCTCCGGCATGTCCGACGATGCGGTTCACGTGGTTGACGGTGACCACGCATTATCTGGCACGCGTTCAAACCCCGAAGATATCGCTGCCTGGTACGCTCGACTCTTCACTCTTTTCCCTGACTTGTCGTTCGTGGTTCACGACGTCATCGTGAAGGGTCTCCCATCCCGGACTACGGCGATCGCCGTTTGGGAAGACTCCTCGACAACGTCGCTATCGGAACAATACAAGAATTCGGGTGTCAACGTGATCGAGCTTTCTTGGGGCAAAGTTCAGTCCGTTCACATCTACACCGACACTCAGCACATGGCCGGGTATCTTCAAAAGCTTGGAAGCTTAGAACCAGAAGCACTAGCTGAGCCGATCATCTCCTAAGCAACTTATGCGTCTATGTCTGAGGTGATAACGAACAACAGACTTGGCAATACCGCCAAGGTCGCCACTAGCGCCATCAGGATCATCAACATGGTCAACAGACCGTAAGCTGCGAATAACGGCATCGGAGCGAAAGCGAGTATTCCAAAACCAACTGCGGAACTGATAGCCGATGCCACTAGCGCTAATCCAGTACTTTCGCCAGTAATACGAACCGCCTTGGACCGGACTTTGTGTCGGTCAAGCTCTTCTCTATATCTAGCAATAAAGTGAATAGCAAAGTCAATACCTATACCGATAGACACCGCCGCAATAGTTGCTGTCACTAAGTTAATAGCGAAACCGGCGACGTACATGAAGGCGTATAGCCAGGCGACGACCATAAGAATTGGAACCACGCTTGCCAAGCCATAGCGCAATGATCGAAGAAAGAACGTACTGACTAATAGACACAGAACAAGGGCTATCGGCAGCGAAACCGAAAGTGCTTGGTTTGTTCCCTCAAGCGATGCGTCCCGGACGAACGCACTTCCTGTTACTTGAACAAATGATCCATCTAGGTCGTCAGAAATCGAAGCAGCGATGGGTTCTAACAAGTCTCGAGATTCGGCGACCGATGTCTGCGATCGGCTGTCCACGACATTCATTTCAAAGACGGTTACATCAGGTAGATCCGGATCGGTGCGTAACGAAACGACTGTGTTGACATCATCCGGGGTCAGCACTAATCGATTCGCATCGAACGGCACACCAAAGTTCGAGGCGACAAGTAAGGCTGCATCAACTTGTTCGGAGGTGTCCGGTATGCCGTCGCCGTTGTCGTCGGTCAAGGCAACACCTGACTCGTCGAGCACTAGTTGCATCATTGGTTCCGATTCCCAGATTGCGTCTAAGACAGTGAAGATACCTTCACGAACGATTACCCCATCGGCATCCCTTGCCAGTGTTTCTGTATCAAGTTCCTTGATTTCTTCTATTCGACTTTGGAGGAGTGAAAGGTTTTCGGGACTACTTACGTCGCCTTCGATATAGATCAAGGCTGGTTCTCCGCCTCGATCACCGACGTGAGTATCAAGCTGTTCAAGTCCTTGAACGAAGTCGGTGTCGCTTGAGAAGAAATCTTCGACATCGAACTCTGCCGGCACTTGCAATGCGTAGAACGCGCAGACGACGGTTAGTGCTGTTGTGATTGGCAGCACAACAAATGGACGGCCAGCTACTGCCGCTATCGCTCGTCCTATTGGTTTGGCGAACGTGGTTTCACCTTCTTCTATCGCAATATTTGCAACCGTTGTGCCGACCTTTCGGCGCTGAACCAAAACCGGGATGATCACGACACCACATACTGTGGCCACTGCCAGAACCGCCCCCAACCATGGCAACACAAAAACTAGGAGTAATACCGAAGCCATTGTTGCCAGGGCGGCAAAGACACCGCCACTTAGCCGCAGTATCGTCCATTTCGTACCGGGTTTACGCTGCGGCACTTGGGACTCGATGCTGGCGACTATCAGCGGCGCCAATACACCTAACAGCAGATACGCCGATGCGAGCGCAATCGCTGCACCAATCCCGAATTGTTGGATCGATTCGATGTCAGATGACAGGTTCGCAAGAAACGCCATCGTGTCCGAGACAAACGCCAAGATAAGCGCGCCGGAAACTGCGGCCAACCCTTTTACGACAGCGGTAGCCGAGTGCCAACCGGCGGCCCGTTCTTCTCGGTAACGGCCTATCGAATGGAATGCGAAGTCAACCCCGAAGCTGATCATGGCCACTGGAACAATCAGACTCAATACCAGATCGTCTTTGAGTCCAATGAGGTTACTGATACCTTTCAGCCAAACGATCAGCACGAGAAATAAGACGCTGACCGTGGCCAGAACCCAGTAGCTACGAAAGGTCAGCCCCACAAGTATCAAGACGGCCAGAATGGTGAAACCGATGAAGGGCCCAGCGATAGCCCCTTGCTCCTGGGAAGTAAGGTTTACGTCGATGGCTACGCCGTTCACTCGCCAACCGGGGGACCCGCGGAAGACCTCTTGTATCTCACGGTCGTATTCTTCAACTGCGGTATCGCCACCTAGGTTCACTGAGGTGTTACCAAACCCAAGCACTTCGTTGTCTGACAGCACGATGAAGGTCAGCGCCGGAACTGTCCAGGTTCCATCCGGTTGCTGGGTTGATTCCGCCGACAGACCGAGCAGTTCGCTACGTTCACCGAATCGGTCGATGATCTGTTGGGCAACGTCTGCCAACTGGCCGTCAGAGGCGTCGGATACCTCAATGCCTTGACTTGCGAGTTGTGTCTCGATCAGATCGGCCAGACTGACCACCCCATTGATCTCGGTCTGAGATTCTGGGTCGAAGTATTGGACAAGGTTTGGACTCAAATCGGGGTCGGAGCGAAGCCGATCTTCTGCCTCAAGCAGTGAGGTAAGAGCATCTGAGGTCAAGACGTTTCCGCCTTCATATTCGGCGATCAAGAAGGTCGGATGAACTGAGGGTACGAAGGTTTCGTCAATACGGTCTCGCGCAGTGAAGACGTCGCCTTCGGGTTCTGTCGATGCTGAAACCGTTGGGGCCATCAACAAGAACGGCAGTAGGAGAAACCCGGTTAGTACGGCCACACCAGCCAGAACAAGCTTCAAATTGCTGTATAGCCATGCTGACAGTTTTTCTGACACGTCGAGGAAACCTTCTCCCAAATTGACACTGTAAAGTTTCTATCGACCAAACTATATGAACAAATCCTTCCACTGTCAAGACATATTTTCCTTTGCTACAGTGGAACAATGACGACCAGCAGCAGCTACCACCACGGCGACTTACCTGCCGCGCTCCGTTCAGCCTCTGCCGAGCTCATCGCAGAACGAGGTCCAACGGGATTCAGTCTCCGAGAAGTTGCCCGTCGTGCTGGGGTGTCCCACGCCGCGCCCGCCCATCATTTCGGAACAACGACCGGACTTTTGACTTCAGTAGCAGCCGAAGGCTACCAACTTTTATCCAACGCTTTTGATGAAGCGGTGGCCGATATCGACGACCCAATAACCAGACTGAAAGCAATGGGCAAGGCCTACGTCTCGGTTGCCCTGTCCAACCCCGGCCACTTCGGGGTGATGTGCAATAAAGAACTACTCGACACCGACAACCCAGACTTCACCGAAGCCAGCGGCTCTTCATACACCCGACTCCTCGAAGCAATCGAAGTGATCAGCGCCGCCCACAACCCAGACCTCGACATAGAGGCGGCAGCCGCCATGACCTGGTCATCCGTTCACGGCCTAGCACTCCTAATCACGAGCATGCCGATGGTTACCCAAGACGGCACCGAACCCACCGAAGCGGCCGCCGAGTTAATAGACCGATTCGCCGACCTTATGCTCTACGGATACGCCGCCCGCTAACACCGGCAACCGATACAGCATCAGTACGCCCCATCACTCTTAACTACCGCCGGGATCGTCTTAGCCAAAATCGTCAAATCTTCGATCAATGACCAATTGTGCACGTAATACAAATCGAGACGGGTGTACTCGTCAAACGACGTCGAACTACGCCCCGACACCTGCCACATACCGGTAATTCCCGGCTGCACATGAAGACGCGCATACAAATCAGAATCCCACTGAGCCATCTCAGCCGGAAGAGCAGGACGAGGACCCACTAAACTCATCTCGTTCAACAACACGTTTATTAACTGCGGCAACTCATCAAGGGACGTCTTCCGGATAAAGTTGCCGACCTTTGTTATTCGAGGGTCGTCTTTCATCTTGAACAACGGACCGGAGCCTTCATTCTGAGCCTCCAATTTGGCTAGCCGCTCTTCAGCGTCAACCACCATCGACCGGAACTTCCTCATCCTGAACAGCTCGCCGTTTCTGCCCACCCGTTCCTGTAAGAAAAAGATCGGACCCGGCGAAGTCAACTTCACTGCCAACGCTACGCCAACAAAGACCGGGGAAATCATGACCAAACCAACCGACGCCACCACAACATCAAACGCACGCTTCGCGTGAGCCCGCCAACCGTGACGAGGACGAGGTTCAATCCAAGTAGCGATACTTGGGCCCAGATTCCGAGTCGCCAAACGGTCGGTAGCGATTCCAGCCAGCGCCGACGCTAAATCAACGTAGAGTCCCGCCTCCAAAAGCCCTCGAACCAAAAAGTTGGTCGAGACAGTGTCGAGCGACGACTCAACCACCATCACACCAGTCGCATTATTTTCTCGCGCTGTCGCCAAAACTTTTGTCAGCAGCGCCTCGGGGTTCGCTAAATCAGGGCTGACGTGGCCCACCATATTGTATGGAATGGTGTGGTTCGCGTGAATCGATTCTCGAAGCTGCTTACCACCTTCGACATCAGCGACCAAAACGGTACCCCAAAGACTTCGACCCGCTCGACGTCGCCGCTTGAACCACATACGAAAAAACTCTCGTTCAGCAAGCACCATAAAAATAGAGGCACTCAGCAGCGCCACCAACGAACGGATATCAGTCTCAGCGTTTGTCACCGCCACCGCAGCTGCCACAACCAATACCGCCCGAACACCAGAACGAATCACACGCGTCAACTCTTCCATCCTGTTGGTCACCAAACGGGAGTTGTAGAGCCGACTCCATAGAATTGATACCCAGAAACTCGCGACGAACAGAATCGATAAGGCGGCCCCGATCGTAAACCAAGAGGCCGTCAGCTGGAGAACAACGTTCGCTAACACAAGCGAACCGATATCGGCAGAGACGATCATCAGTCGTCGCCGAAGTGCCCTCTTTGGTGTCCCCCGAACATCGTCGGCCAGGACCTGCTCCTCCGCCAACGTCAACGACATAGCTCGCTCTTTTCTCCGCATACCACGGCAAAACCAACAACAAAAGGATTGGGCGTCTCCGTTAGATCGGCATATTCTCGGTCGACTTAACACCACACGAGAACAGGTAGCAGCGACGTATTCCATCCGCCCTACCAATGCTGAATGAGAGATCCAGACGACCTATTCACCGGAGCGGATTCCAGCCGATGGTGTGACCACTGCACGTCTTGGCATCGCCACTACGAGCGTATGCTTGGGTTTAAGCTCTGCGTTTCAGGGCGCGTTTCGCCTGGTACTAGGAGCTAGCCAATGTCTTTCATCCCATCTACGCTGATGCCGCGTATTCAACCAGCGGACTTACGCGAAGCCTGGCTTTCCGAACCTAAAGCAAACTTACTGTCAGGCCTAGTGGTAGCGCTCGCCCTGATTCCCGAAGCCATTTCATTCTCAATCATCGCAGGCGTCGCCCCGCAAGTCGGCCTTTACGCTTCGTTCTCAATCGCTATCATCATTTCGATCGCTGGTGGAAGGCCAGGAATGATCTCGGCTGCGACCGGGGCAATGGCACTTGTCGTAGTCGACTTAGTCGCAGAGTACAAAGACAACCCTACGCTCGCTCTCGGCTACCTTTTCGCCGCTACCATCTTGGCTGGCCTGTTCCAGATCGCCTTTGGCTATTTACGGGTCGGCGAACTGATGCGGTTCGTGCCCCGCACGGTCATGGTCGGTTTCGTAAACGCTCTCGCCATTCTTATCTTCCTCGCTCAAGTGCCGCACATCCTTCTTTCCGACAACGCAAACCGAGCAAGCCAGCTCCAAATGAATGCCATATTTATCATTGCTGGCCTAGCCATCATCTATGGTCTTCCACGGATCACTAAAGCGATTCCGTCGCCACTCGTCGCCATTGTCGTACTATCCGCTCTGACGATCGGCATGGGTTTTGAAATTCCGACCGTCGGCGACATGGGCGACTTGCCGTCGGCCCTGCCTTGGTTCGCTCTGCCTGAAGTCCCACTAACGTTCGAAACTCTCAGAATTATCTTCCCCTACGCCTTAACCCTCGCTTTTGTCGGATTGCTTGAGTCACTACTCACCGCACAACTCCTCGACGATTTGACCGACACGAACTCAAACAAGAACGTAGAGTCAACGGGTCAGGGAATCGCCAACGTCGCCACCGGGTTTCTCGGTGGAATGGCAGGTTGCGCGATGATCGGCCAGTCGATGATCAACTTCCGGTCAGGCGGACGCACCCGACTATCAACCTTGGCGTCCGGCGTATTTCTACTAATCCTCATTCTTGCCCTCGGTAGTCTCGTCGCCCAGATCCCAATGGCTGTACTCGTAGCAGTTATGATCATGGTTTCGATCGGCACATTCGACTGGAACTCGATCAAACCAGAAGCGATCAAGACCATGCCTCGGACCGAGACCGCTGTCATGGTAGCTACCGTCGCCATCGTCGTGCTAACCCACAACTTGGCCTACGGCGTCTTTGCCGGAGTTGTTCTTTCCGCTGTGTTCTTCGTTCGCCACGTCTCACACGTCGTACAAGTCACCAGTGTCGTCGACCCAGACAACGTCGAACGACTCTTTGCCGTTAGTGGTGAACTGTTCTTCGCTTCAACCAACGATCTTGTCCACTCATTCGACTACGACTCGGTCAAAGTGAAACGCGTCGAAATCGACCTAAGCAACGCTCATATATGGGACTCGTCTGCAGTAGTAGCGCTGGACGCTGTCGTCAAGAAATTTGAAGAGCGTGGCATCTCGGCCGAACTTGTTGGACTGAACGATAGTTCACAACGACTTCACGTCCGAACTTCGGGCCGACTTTCAGCCGCCCACTAACTCTCAACACAAACCAACAGCAACGTGTGGGCTTTTTGTTATGTCCGCAGGCGGGCTTGTTGGACGGCATAAAACGCCACCGCACCAGCGGAACCAACGTTGATTGAATCGACAGTTCCAGACATAGGAATACGAACTTTTCGGGTGACAGCACTCAGAGCGTCGTCGCTCAGCCCAGGACCTTCAGCTCCAAGAAGTAACGCCACCCGTGCAGTTGGGTCGATCGACAGCCGACCAATATCTTCTGCCGCGCTGTCGGGAGTCAGCGCCCACGTCTCAAATCCGGCCGAGTGAAGCCCAGACAAGCCTTCTGGCCATTGCCCAAACCGGGCGTACGGCAACGCAAAAGCTTCCCCCATCGAGACCCGAGCCGAACGACGGTATAGGGGATCACAACAGCGTTGATCGAGAAAGAAAGCTTCAACCCCTAACGCAGCGGCGCATCGAAGAATCACACCCATGTTTGTTGGATTATTCACGCCTTCGACCACGAGCACGGTCGCAGCCTCAGACAACGTAGCCACCACTTCGTCGACGCTTGGAACGTCACGGCGCCGGAAACAGGCTAAGACGCCACGATGCTGGTGGTATCCGGTAACTCGCTGCAACACTTTCGGGCCAGCAGCGAACAACGGAACCTCATCAGGCACACTCACGGGCAACGGTTTCGTACGTCGAGCGTCCGCCAACATGGACTCCAACCGGTACCCGGCTGCGAGCGCCCGCTCAACCACAATGTCACCTTCACAAATGAAAACTCCGGCCATATCACCATTAGGCAGTTCGCGTTTCTGCCGCAACACGTGATCTCTCAACCCCTGAAATACTTCGATCTGTGGATCTTCAGGGTCGGTGACGTCGATTCTCATGAGGATCTAACCCTACAGCAGGCCGGAACAGTCCCTTCACCCGTGACCGTCAACCCTTTAGACCATCAAACCGCCGCCACCGAACCATGTAACACAACTGTCTTTCTCAGCTGTTAAAGACAGCAGCATCCAACATTGAAACACTAATTTTCTCTACATTTCGCCACATGCATATCGTATTCGCCCCTGATCGCCCGCCAACCGAACCTACGGGACGCTCACAAAAACCCCGGTCAGCACGATCGTTACTTGTTGTAACTATCACGGCATTACTGCTACTCACTGCATGGAGTTACCCACCCAACCACGCTACTCAAGAATCGCAAAACAGCTTCGGTGACCACCACCGATCTACGAACAGATACCCGAATCAATCAAACTGTCGGTGGTACCGAATCTGTGAACGAAGTGTCGAAGTTTCCGACACGACAGTCTCCTACGTCGAAACCGGCAAGATCAAGCGGGCAAGATGCCACCGGCCGCGACGATCCCAATGTGCCCGTTCCGACCGATACACAAAGGGGAAAACCCTTCTGTTCCTCCACGGACGAGCATTCACAAAACAGGACTGGATCGACTCTGGCATACTCCGCAAAGCGGCTCGCGCCGGCAATAAGGCAATCGCCATCGACCTCCCCGGATATGGCGATACACCTGCTACAACATCCGAAAACGGCCAATTCCTGGCCGACACCATACAAGCATTAGGACTTTCCCCAGAGTCTGTGGTACTCGTATCGCCATCGTTGTCAGGATTCCATTCACTAGCAATGTTAGAACTCGACCCTCCACCGACGTTGGCGGGCTATGTCGCCATTTCACCAAAAGGGGTACCCACGTTTGCTGGTTTAACCCCCGAAACAACTATCCCAACGCTCATCATGTGGGCCGACAACGATCCAGCGATACCGACAAGCCAAGCAGAGCTACTCGCCTCCAAAATTCCGGACAGCCAAATCAAGCTTTTTGAAAGCAATACCCACCCGTTTTACTTCGATCTGACAACAGAATTCAACCGAGAACTCGCCCTTTTTGTGCGCAGCTTGAACCACAAACCCCAAACGGCAAACGCGGTGTCAACCTGAGGCTAGTTCGCCCGGATTAGTATCGGCCGCTAAATACCTATATTCCCTCGTAATCGCTTTATACAGACCCATATAGGCCGATAACTAGATGGATGGAACGGTTCGCAAAGCTGACACGGCCGTTAGGCAGGCTAGACCGAGCCCGAGTGATGCTTGTTCTCGGGCTGATTCCGGTACTCGGAATGTCGATTCTGTCCATGGTTTTCTGGTCCATCACTAACGAATCGATTAATGACACCCGCGACCAGGCCGACTATCTACTCTTATCGGCTCAACTGCTTGAGGTTGAGTCGAAAACTTCACAAGCCGTAGCGACCTCCAAGATCACCAAACCTGGGAACAATATTTTTGCTGCCCAAGCCGAAGCAGACCGAAGAGAGGCACTTGAGGCAATCCAGCAATTACGTTCCCAGATTGACTACACCGCCGAGCTACTGGCCCCAATCTCCGGACAACGAGACCCTGAAACACTGGCCGCATTTTTGGACGAGCGGCTCGAGATCGCAGAATCCGCCCTCGGCTCAACCGACGACATCAACTACACCGTTGAACTTGACCGACTCGATAGTTTCTCTGCTACGATTCGACCGCTTTGGGAGTCCGCCGCCAACGTGTCTGCGAACTCGTCGGCGGGAACAACACCGTGGTCCCCCTACGATCGATTCTATTTGAGCAGCGCAAAATATGAACAGGCGTGGATGCTGGAACGTCAGGCGATCGTACGCGAATACCTGGGCCAAATCGGAGACGGAGGATCACAGTTTCAGGAGCTACAACGGACCGAAGCGTTTCGTTCAATCCTGGCGTCAGAAAACATTCAACCTCTCGAAAGCCGGCTTTTAGCTGAAAGTCGAATCGACCAAGCCACGGTGTTAGCCGCATCCGTCCCTGACGGTCATGTGCCGATGAACCGCTGGGTCCGAGATGCAGTCGAACGATCAGACCTATCTCAAACCGACATCAGACAATCTGCCCAACGGTCAGCCGAACTACGAAACGACCACCTTAACGACTTGAAGAGGCGGCAAACTCTTATCGTCGCCACGTCCGGAGTCGTGGTTTTACTGGCCGGGCTCTTGTTTATCGTTTCCCGAAGCGAAATTAGCCATCGTCGTGCTGTCGAACGAGCCCACAGCGACGCCCTCAACGCCCTAGATGAACGAGCAAGAAGAGACCCCGCAACCGGAATGTGGAACCGCCGACAGCTCAACGATGAACTGCAGCGATGTCTCGACCGTCAAGAATCCGACGGCCCGGTGATTCTGCTGTACATCGACTTAGATCAGTTCAAACCCATCAACGATATTTGGGGACACGCGATGGGTGACCAGATCCTTCAGGTCGTTTCCGATCGTCTACGAGGCAGGAGCCTGGAAGGCTATTCGGCCATTCGGTTCGGAGGCGACGAATTTATCCTCTTCGGCAACAAAGAAAACGCGACTGTTTCGTCAGCAATCCAACTTGGTGAACACGTCATCGATATCATCAGTCAACCGATAGCTGTCGGTAAACAACAGTTCAACGTGTCGGCGACCGCTGGTGTGACCGTCTCCGACCCGTCTAGTACCTCGGAAGAGCTTTTGTTAGAAGCTGACACGGTCCTCATCCTCAGCAAACGCTCAGCCAGAGGAACCGCTAACTCATATGACCGTGCGACTACCCGATCCTCCGAGCTGCTAAAAGCGCTACCGACGGCACTAGAAAACGGGGAGATTACGTGTTTTTACCAACCGATTTCTGACCTGGCTACCGGACAGCTCCACCACCTCGAAGCTCTTGCTCGATGGATAAAACCCGACGGAACATCGATCCCAACCGCAGAATTCATTCCAATTATCGAGTTGTTCGGGCTCACGACTGACCTCATGTCACGAGTAATCGAAGATATAGCGAGGTTCATGCACCATCCATCGTTCCCATCCGACGTCAATATTTGGTTCAATGTTTCGGCGAAAGAATTTGAACAAGCCGAACTAGCGACGCAGGTACTGGACAAGATACGGTCGCACAATCTAGACCCCCATCGTTTGGGCGTCGAAATCAACGAAACTTCGGTAGTCGACAACAGCAAAACCTTTAACGATGTGAGTTCGAGGCTACGGAGCTATGGAATGGGTGTTGCGATCGATAACTTTGGGGCCGGGCACAGTCCGCTTGGTTTACTGTTCGACCTTGAAGTCGATGCCATCAAGATCGACCGGAAGTTAATTGAACACGTCGAAAGCGACCCTAGATTTGCTTCGATAGTTCAAGGTATTGTTGGGGCCCTCCAACAAAGCCCAGACAATATCAAGGTGATCGCAGAAGGAGTTGAAACCGTCGAACAACTTCGCTGGCTAAAAGATTCCGGAGTTGACTACGTCCAAGGTTTCCTCTCAGCCGGACCGCACCCAATGGAGCAGTACATCACCTCATGGCGGACCCGGTCGACGAAGAAACCGAAGCAACGGGTCAGGCCCTCAAAGTAATATTCAACCAGTGGTCTGCTACACCCGACCGGGGTGCAGCAGACACAAGGTTATTCACAGCTAAGTCACGTCTGGAGCGGGACGGGCCCGCTGCTTAACAGGATTGTTCGAAGTATGACTGGTTACCAGCGGCGATGAACGCAGCTTTAGAGCTGGAGCTTGAATCGAATCGCCAGTTGTAGGTTGGTGAGGATTCGAAGTGGACTAACGCTTTCAAACGTGGCTCCGACTTGATGTAGTTGGCGGCGTTGTTGTACCACTGGCCTTTGCGTCCCGGGTTGTTCGGGTCTTCTACCGATCCCCATTCGCCTAGAATCCATGGCTTGTCGATTCCTCTGGTGTCTACCCAGTTAGTGAATCCACCCATGAGCTCATCTAGGTCTCGCCAAGTTTTTCCACCGTGGAAGAAGTTGTATGGATCCAAGCCGACCCAGTCAACATAGGCGTCACCGGGGTACATACGATCGGCGAACGTTGCGTCCCCTGCGAATGGGGTTCGGGTCATCACCCACGCCCAGCTGACGTTAGTGACACCTTCTTGGGCGAATACGTTATGCACGTGTCGCCATGCGGCTACGAATTCGGCTTCTGAACCTGACTTCGTTGTTACGTGAGAGGTAGCAGATTTATCTGCGGAGTATCCCCCGACACGTCCGTTAGCTTCGTGGTCAAATACCATCATCACTGGCACACCGAGCGATTTGACGGTAGCAGCGTTTTTTCTGATCATGTTGTCGAATTGACCGTTTGATATGGATTTCCATGAAACGTTACTGTTGTCCCTGTTGACCGGTTTCCACGACAGGAACGGAATACGACCTTGTTCGATCGTCTTGGTTATGTAGTTCTCGACGTTGTGATCTGTGGCGAAATCGTCCCACCGGTAGAACTGGTGGTCGATGTCAAACGTGCGGCCAATCTGACCTTCGACGTTGTTGATCGCTCGCAAACGGGCAGAGGCGTCATTGCCACCTCCGTGTATCCGAGAGTTTACGTAACTTCCCCAGTACGCACCACATGCTGGAACCGGCACTGGGCCAGAAGCCTGTACTGGTTTAGGGGTAGCTGCTGGGCTGGTTTCTTTCGGCGGTTCTGGAGAATCGACCTCTGAACCGGCATTCGATGAATCCTGTTCAGTTGGCGACGGCACTGGTGCTGCATCTGCGCCAGAACTAGACGACTCAGGTACCTTGCCTCGGTCGGGTGAACCGGAAGGCGACGGCACCGATTGGGTAGTTAGGACACATGGACGAACACCAGATTTCACGCCGTCGGCTCGACGGGTGTAAACCCGAATTTTGTAGTCGTCCTGCGTTCGCAGCGTGTTGTCGGTGAAACTGGTGGCAGGCGCTTCGGCTCGACCAGCCCAATACCAGCGACCTTCGTTGCGTCGTCGTTCGACGATGTAGCGGTCAGCGTTGTCTTTGTTAGCCGGTTTCCACTCGACGTCGATTGACGAACCATCGAGGGACCGAATTGCCGTGCAGGCCGATGGCGCGAGCGGACGAGAGTCCGAGGCTAAAACTCGTTGGGGTATAACGACTAGTAGAACACCAAACAAGGACAGCGCCAAAACGACGTTGCGCTTCTTTTTTAGACCTAATTTCATTTCCCACCCTAAGTGTACTCGCCGTCGAATTTGGGATATTTAACCTACCCAACACACGACGTTAGCAAATATTACGACCTATGCAACAAATGGCTTGAGCGAACCAAACGACAACTGGCGGTGATATCGACGTTTACCCAGGGCATGAGGGTTGCAACCAGATGATTATGTTCTTTGTCACTATTGGGTTAGTAGTGACGGTTAAGCACGTTTTCGACTAGTTAAGCGATCGCTGAATTGCTGAAGGGTCGCTGCAACAGATCTGTAGCTACATTCCATCGTTTCGTCGGCTACCGTTCACACGATGAGCAACCCTATAGCGGAGGCAAAAAGGCGGCGTTCGTTCGCCATCATTTCGCATCCCGACGCTGGCAAGACCACCCTCACTGAGAAGTTCCTTCTCTATGGTGGCGCGTTAGCGAAAGAGGCGGGCACGGTGAAAGCTCGACAGGGCCGTAAATCGGTTACCTCTGACTGGATGGATCTTGAGCAGCAGCGAGGTATTTCGATTACCTCAGCCGCACTCCAGTTCGAGTATCGGGATTGTGTCGTTAACTTGTTGGATACTCCCGGTCACCGAGATTTCTCCGAAGACACCTACCGGGTTTTAGCAGCCGCTGACGCCGCTGTTATGGTTCTCGATGCCGCAAAAGGTATCGAAGCCCAAACACTAAAACTGTTTGAAGTTTGTCGCGAGCGTGAAATCCCGTTCATGACCTTTATCAACAAGTTTGACCGTCCTGGCAAGTCGGCGTTGGACTTGCTGGATGAAATCGAAGAAACCCTTATCGTGGAACCAACCCCGGTTACGTGGCCAGTCGGCATTCCAGGCGATTTCCGAGGTGTCATTCACCGAGATACCGGAGACTACACCCGATTCGAACGCACCGCTCGAGGCTCCACGATTGCCCCCGAGCAAGTCGTAAGCCCCGAGCAGGCTGAAGTTGATGAACAACCTCTATTGGCCGAAGCCAAAGAAGAGGTTGCTTTATTAGACGAACTTGGACGGGCCGTTGATACAGAAACTTTTCTTGCGGGTGAATCTACCCCAGTTTTTTTCGGTTCTGCATTAACAAACTTTGGGGTTCGTTTCCTGCTCGACGGCGTGGTTGATCTTGTCCCGGCGCCCACTCCTCGCCTCCTCGCCGACGGTGAACGCAGAGCGTTAGACGCCCCTTTTTCTGGACTGGTGTTTAAGATCCAGGCCGGAATGGATAAGAAACATCGTGACCGTATTGCGTTTGTGCGGGTCTGTTCTGGTCGATTCGAACGCGGCATCGTCGCCATTGCTGAACGAACCGGTCGACAGTTCTCAACTAAATACGCTCAGACACTGTTTGGCCAAGACCGTGACACAGTCGAAGAAGCGTTTCCGGGCGACATATTGGGTCTGGTCAATGCGAACGATCTACGGGCTGGCGACGCCGTCTATGTAGATGAGCCAGCTAAATTCCCTACGCTGCCGGCATTTGCGCCCGAACATTTTATGCGTGCCCGGGTGAAGGACACCTCCAAATTCAAGCAGTTCCGCAAAGGGATAGACCAGCTCGATGAGGAAGGTGCCATCCAGGTTTTGAGAGATGCCGATCTCGGTGACCAGGCCCCTATTTTGGCTGCCGTCGGCCCTATGCAGTTCGAGGTAGCTTCTCATCGCCTCGAAAACGATTTCGGCGCTCCGATGGAGTTGACGTCAACAAGCTACACGATCGCCCGCAGTACCGATAAAGAGAGCGAAACTAAACTTAACTCCATGCAGGGAGTAGCCGTACTGGCCCGCAAAGACGGCTCACTGTTGGCACTGTTTGAAAGCTCGTATTGGATGGACCGTGTTCTGGCTGATCATCCTGATCTCACCCTGAAACGGATGGTCGCTGAGGGTGGCCTCAGTTGAAGGTCTGGCTGGGCCAAACGAACTAACTAAAGATCTTTGATGCCAGTCACGCACCGGGTTGTGTCAGATTCCGGGCACACTAGTCAGTCGTGGAGTTAAATCGGCGAGCTTTTCCATCTTGGACAGCGGGAGCTATGCTTTGCGCGTTGGCGGCAGTCGGGGCGTTAGAGACCCGAACCCAGTTCGACGAACTCATCGCTTCGAAAGCAGAAGCAGCGACCGAGGTCGCTGTTCCCACCGACGATGATGTGACCGAGTTTCCGGTCGGACCTGTCACCGTCGATGGTTCCGGGTCGTCGCTTGAGCCGATTGATCCTGCGTTACGTACCGAATCGACCAAAGACCCGAACGTGCCGTGGGTGTTTCCGGAGAGTTCTGGTTCGCCGTGGAGTGATCAAGATAAATCCGACGGCCTTCTAACGTTTCGAGGTAACCCGACTCGAACGTTTTATGGATCAGGCCCGATTCCAGAAAGTCCCCAGTTATCGTGGACCGCCAACATAGGTTGTTCGTCGTCTGCGGTGGGAACCGAGTCTAAAATTTGGTGCGGGACTGGGTGGACGGGCCAACCCGCCATTTTCCGGCCACCGGGACAAACCAATGGTTGGTGGCTGGCGGTTGGAGGTTACAACAAGGCGGTCAATTTTTACGACCCTCGCACCGGTGAAACCGTGTACGACCGCTACGAAACCGGTGACATTATCAAAGGTTCTGTCTCAGCCGACCCGGACGGTTTTCCGTTGTTGTACACCGGAAGTCGTGATGGGTTCTTTCACATCGTCGCTATGGATCAAGATGAACCCACCGTCCTTTGGAAACTCTCTGCCGACGCTATCCAACCAACCAAGTGGAACAACGATTGGGATTCGTCTGCCCTAGTTTTGGAGGACTTTCTGTTCGTTGGCGGTGAGAACTCTCGTTTCTTCATAATCAAACTGAACCGAAATTTCGATGCGAACAACAACGTCATCGTCAACCCTGAAATCGTTTTCAGTGCACCGTCGTGGGACGACCAAATTCTTGCTGATGTCGGCGACGAGGAAATGTCGATTGAGAACTCGATCGCTATCAGCGGCGACGTTGTCTATTTCACCAACTCGGCCGGTTTAGTTCAGGGCTGGAGCATCAAAGGTTTAGAGTCCGGGGTCGAACCGGAACGTGTTTTCCGATACTGGACGGGCGACGACACTGATGCTTCGATCGTGATCGACGACGAAGGCATGCTATATATAGGCTCGGAGTTCGAACGTGGAACGGCCCGATCTCGAGAGTTGGGGCAAGTTATAAAACTCGACCCTTCCAACGAAGAAAACCCGGTGGTGTGGAGCCGAGAAGCCAACAACGGAATCGACTCGGGTGTTTGGGCGACCCCTGCCCTTTACGAAGATTTAGTGATTGTCAGCACCAACGACGGTCGGGTTCTCGGGTTGGATCGAGCTACCGGTGACCAACGATGGGTTTTGGATCTGCCTGGCCCTCTCTGGTCTTCTCCGATAGTTATCGATGGTGTACTTTTACAGGGCGATTGTGACGGGTTTTTGCATGCCTTTGAGATCGTGCCAGACGCTACTCCCGTCGAGCTATGGGAGTTCGAGCTAGGTGGCTGTATCGAGTCGACGCCAGCTGTTTGGGGTGGAGAAATCTTTGTCGGTTCACGCAACGGCGACTTCTACGCCATCAACGACTAACGAAAAGGGCCTGGGTTACCCCAGGCCCCACGTACCTATCTGCCTATGTCTTTCGCTTAGGCGTCTTGTTTAGCGAAGACACCTTTGCCGACAGTTATTCCATCGATTGAATTCCCTTGCTTGTTCATACTGAACGGGACTTTGACTACAGAACCGTTCTCGAAATCGAGTTCGATAACAAATTTGTTGATTGAGTAGCTCCCGGCGACACGACCTCTGGAAGCAGTGAAAGTTCCACCCGGTTTGAAACATACAGTCCCATCCAGGCTTTCGGCGGCGTTATCGTCAACTCCTCTGAAGGCCCTATTCGTGTTGAAACACCCATCCAGCTTCTCGTCGACGGACCCGGGTTGCCCAACCGTCGTGTCTAGGTAATTGACGGTTTCCGCATTTCCCCAACGCACTCTGAAATCTTCCGTGTTACCTATGCGGGACAACACGCCCCAGTCATTTGGATTCTGGATACGTGATTGTTCAATCCCTAGCTGGTAAAGGTTGTTGAGGTCGCGGGTAACTGTGCCATCGTCCATCTCGACAATTGCTATCGAACGCCGCACCAAACCATTGTTAAGATCTAACGTAATGTAGTCTCGGACGCTGATGTTGGCCACACGTTCGCTCACCGGATCAGTAACTCCGACAGTCGTAGTCGGACCAGAAGTCGTCGTAGGACGCTCAGTCGTCGTAGTCTCCTCAACCGTAGTCGTAGGACGCTCAGTCGTCGTAGTCTCCTCAAC
>JAHDCC010000061.1 GCA_020630065.1 Acidimicrobiales bacterium | reverse complement strand
ACGCCACCATTTCCGTAGACGCCCCTCAGGTACAAGCGAAAGCGAGTATATTTTGGTGTCACCAATAAGTTGAAAGATCTCAACTTTGACGAGCGGAGCGTCATCCACTGGGGGAACTAGAGCCTCTTTGCCGTCACCCAGAAGCGTTACCCCGCCTCGTTGGACCCGCACCCCGTCTGGGACAATGATTTTGACATCACCGATGGCGGACCAACAAGTGACGTTAACGTCTCCTCTAGAAAAGTCGAGAGATGTAAGATCCAGTCGGATATCGCCTATCACGTTGATACAGGTGTAGCCCTCCCCGACGTCGGAAAGACCACCCCGTTTGGTGTCGCCGATAAGTTTGAAATCCATCGATGGCGCTGGATGGGCAGGTGGGGCAGCCGCTAAAGGTGGAAGATCTGCTACTACAGGCTCGAGTTCGTTTTTGGTTTGGGCTCGATAAACCTTCTCGAACCGGTCGCCGATCTCATCGAATTCTAGGTGGCCTGTAGCCATCGCTCGCTGTATTTGTCGTATCGCCTTGGAACGTTCAGCGTCACCGATTCGGGCGGGGAACGAACCCGTTGGGCTCACATGGTTGGTGTCGGGGACTTGAGGCTGTGATTGTTCGGGCAGGCGATCTTGTGGAGTCTCGTTAGCCATACCCTCACCCTAATACCTGCCTGACGCTTTCCGAATTCAGCCGGTGACTGATACGGGAAGGGTCAGCGAAGGTAACCTACGCCGAGTCGTATCGGAGAAGTTTTTGTAAGGCGGCTTGGGTTGTGCGTAGGCCATCAGGCAGTTCGGGTTCGCTTAAACCGGGAGTTCCTTCAAGAAAACTGTTCTCTAATTCCATTATTTTGGCTAACGCTTCTCTGGATCGTTCCTGGTTCGACCCGGCTAGGCTCGCAACACCAAATAGGTTCAACAGTTCATAGTTTTCCGGCGCAGCCCGCAAACCCCGTTCGGCGGCGTCCGCAGCGAAATCGGGTTCGTCTCTGTCCATCTCCCATCGTGCAAGCTCTACGGCTACGTTAACGATCTGAACAGTTGCACTCATCATTAGGGTGTCTGCCCAACCGTAACCAGAAGACTTATGGGCAAACGAGTCGAACGGAAAACCCTCGACTAACCGAAGGGCGGCTCGCCGGTACTCCATCGCTATTTCCACCGAGTCCGACGCGTTCGCCCGATCAAGGTTTTCTTCAAACAAGTCGAGATCGGTACCGATGCCGTCGACTTTGTACAGGGTGGCCCCGGGAGCGAGTTTCGGGAACCGCTGTTCACCAACAACCCTGATGCGAGCATCACTGGTTGCGTTAGCCAACGCTGGTCCACATTTGATCGGGTCGCGTGCGGGCCAAAGCAGTTCCTTGAGACTGTCACCAGTTCGGGGAACGTCACTTGTCGCTAACAGCACAAGCAGCTCGGCCGTTTTTGTGTATCGCCATGTCTTCGCTGAGTCCGCAAGACCGACCCCGTCGAGTTTGATAGGCCCGAGAACCGACACGATGAACGTGAAACCAAGGTCGTTAGGCAAGACCGGACGGTAGATCGGGCCGTTCTGACTAACACCTGTTTCGACGCTCGTGCCATTCTCGGTTTGAGGTTCGATAGTCAGGTCTTGTTCGACGCTCGTGCCATTCTCGGTTGGTCGTTCGATAGGTACGTCTCGTGCAAAGTTTTCGTTTGAGGC
>JAHDCC010000023.1 GCA_020630065.1 Acidimicrobiales bacterium | reverse complement strand
GCCCACCAAATCTAAACCCGCATTACCCCTGGACCAACCAACAGGGACCCCTCAAGCCCCCCAAGATGCCGACAACGGCAACGGCGGCTACCACAAGACCGGCGGCGAGGATAAGGTACGAACCCATTTCACCAGAGTCTTCCGACAGACGTTTCTTAGAACGATCTGATACATCGTCAAACAGAGATCGTGTTTGAAGATAGGCATACAATATTTTGATACTCATTTCTTGCTCCTCATTACATGTTTGTTTTACGAACTCAAAAGATTCATCACCGGAGAAAAAGCCAGGAAAAGTACCCAGGCAAACATCATTAACCCGACAGGTAGACCCATCGAACTGCTCTTCGCTATGGCAATAGATTTCTTCTCAGACAAAAGTTGACTTCTTGCCGACGCGCTTCTCACCAACAAGGTCTCAGCCACTCGGGCGCCGGATGTTCCAACGAGCGATAGCGTGGCTGACAACTCGATCAGAGTCGGAATATCGAACCTCTCACCTAGTCGACCGAGCGCTACCCACGGCGTCTCGTTGCGGAAGTTTGCCTCGTCAACAGACCGACGGATCGCGGCGACTACCCATCCATCGCCGAGACGTAACGTGTTAGCGATTGCAGTGTTAAGTCCGCTGCCGCCAGCCATGCTCACAGCCATAAGACTCAGCACTGCGGTTAGTGCTTCGTCAAACTCAGAGCGCCGTTTACGGGCCTGAGACGCAAGTTCCTTTTCGACCAGGAAATACCCCAACGGCGCTCCTGCCAAGAGTGCCAGCAGCACGGAGGGCAAACCCCGTTGCCCAAACAAAAACAAGCTCATATATATCAAGAAGATGACTCCGCCGATACCTTTGAGTAGCTCAACCAAGTGCTTTCGCTCTGAACGGTCCACGACTGCTAAGTCGGCCAGGAACTGGGCAGTATCGTCACCTCGGAACGACAGCATCCAACCATGCAATCGCTCGAGAGTCGTGGCTTTTCGTGTTTCGTTCGTCGCTGTTGCCGAAGACGCAAAGTAGTCAATCTCAGAACGCAGTTCTGGCTTCGTCGGCACAACCCATCGCGCCAGTGCCACGATTCCAACCATCATCGAAGCCGTCAATGCCGGTAGTAGAACAATCATCGTGCCGCCACCTCCGCTGATGCATCTATTTGAACTAGAGCAACTCGGGAAAACACACGCTGCATAGGTTCGGCTTTACCAAGCTTGTAGAGCATGAACCCAGCGATCGCAAAGACCCCCAAGATAAATGTGAGAGCAAGCTGACCAAAGACGGAGTCGTATTGTTCAAGAGATTCCCGCTGGGCGATAATCATGAAAAGACAGACCGCACTGATGACGCCAACCGCTAACTTTGATTGCGTTCGCACCTCTGAACGACCAGCTTCGACTTCGCGAAGCATGCTGGCTGTGTCGCGAGCGTTCTGCGAGATCGCCCCCAAGACCTCGTGTAAGCTGCCAGCCTGTTTTGTTAAAGCAAGAGAGAACGAGGCAACGATCATGTCCGCCACCGGGTTCGCTATTTCCACGGCGAACTGCTGCAGGGCTACCGCAGTCGGCTGGCGTTCCATCCGGATCACCAAGTTACGTACCTCGTCTCTGATAGCTGTCGGCGCTATCCCAGCAGAGATAGTTAACGCTTCAGAGATGCCTGCGGATGCGGCCATAGTGTCTTTCAGGCTTTCGACCCAGGTCGCCAAGGCCAAAATCTGCTGCATCTGCCGTTCTTTTTCTTTGGCGCTTTGACGAACCGAGAACCAAGCAAACCCGAGACCGAAAGCGAATACTCCCAAAACAATCCAGCGAGAAATCCATAAGGCTACGATCCCTGCGACGGAAGCAACCAGGAGTCGTTTCGCCAAATCTTTCGGGTCAAGCGTTGACCGCTTTGGCACAGCCACCTTTGAGCTAGAACCCACATCGATCACCGGAGGTTCTTTAGACCAATCACCTAACCATCCGTAGGCAACCGAAACTAGGCCTGTCACGCCAATAAGCGTCAGAATCCCGATGAAAACTGCTCCACCAACGCTCATATGTTCAGCCCAACTACTCGCAACCGGTCTGCCAGAAGAGCAGACGGCATCGTCTCAAATTGGGCAACACTGTTAGCTGTCTCAGCAAAGACGGCGTTGTAAAGAATTTGCCCGCTGTTGGTTTTTTCCACTTCGTAGATTGAAGAAATGACTCTTCGGCGGTCGGGAAGCCGGTGAATATGGATGACCAAATCAACTGCGTTAATAAAGAATGAGTCGATAACTTCCATCGGTAAACCGTGGGCCCCCTCGGCACAATAGGCTCTCACTCGCCCGGCGACGCCACGTGCTGAATCAGCGTGGATGGTACACATCGAGCCATCGTTACCTTGGCTCATTGCCTTCAACATGTAGAGTGCTTCGGCACCACGAACCTCACCGAGCACCACACGATCAGGCGACATTCTTAAACACTCGCGGGTTAGCTCCATCATCGTGAGTTCGCCTAAACCTTCGCTGTTGGCCTGACGCGTTTCCATTTCGACCACATTGGGATGTGTGTCTTCGAACGCTGCGAGATTCAGTTCTGGGGTATCTTCGATCGTGATGATTCGCTCGTTCGAATCTACTTCGAGCAACAATGCCCGGAGAAGTGTCGTCTTCCCCGCTCCGGTACCACCGGCGACGATGATATTGCACCTTGCTTTGACCGCTGCCCGCAAGAAATCGGCCATCGCTGGAGACACGGTCCCAAACTCAACCTGATCTCTCATCGTGACAGTTTTGTGGTGAGGAAACCTGATGGTGACGGTCGGTCTCTGTGTCACTTCCATAATGGCATGGAGCCTGTGACCTGTCGGAAGCCGTAGATCTAGACGGGGGTTGCCAAGATCGAACCGACGTTCCATCCGCCCAGCTCTAGCTGCCCAACGATTAATCAACTCGACAAGATCGTCATCGTTGCGGGTGACCGGCGGGACTCGCTCCGGGGCAGAAGCTCCAGCCCGGTCCAAGAACACACGATCCGAACCGTTCACATACATGTTTTCGATAGTCGGATCGTTGAGATATAGCTCAAACCCGCCAAGGTCATAGAGTTCGGCCTTGATGCGATTAACGATGGCCTGTTCCGTTGCCAACTCAAGAACGGCTCCAGTCCTCTTGGTGCCGTATGCAGTGAGCAAGTCCCAGCTTAAACTCTCGACGTAGTGGATTTCGTCCGCTTCTTCGGAACCTTCTGAGGAACGCCGACGGTCTGAGATACGTTGGGCTATCTCGGTTATCAGCTCTGCGATAAGGTCGAGGTGTTCGGCAACGAGAGCCGCTTGACGTAGAGCGTCTGAGCTTTTCTCAGAACCCGCCGCAGCAGAACCAGTCGCAGAAGAACCATTGTTAGACGAGACCTGGACGATTGGGATCTCACCTGTTGGAGCCTTGGCAAGCGCAGTATTCCTGCTGGGTAGCGGCGGTCGAAGTCGATTCGCGTCTGGTGGAGTCGATGGAACTGATGCAAGGTCGGGAACTTGCCTCAAAGCGTCAAACCCGTTTCTAGCCGATTCTTCGACTGTCATCTCGGCCCCCCGAGAAGACGTGAAGCAAGACCGTCTATGGAGCGACCTAGCAACGATTTCTTGAACTTCGATTGATCGAACCCGCCGCCCCGGAATACCGATGCAATCTCAGAGTCGTGAACTATCCCTCCCAAAAGACCAACACCTAAAGAATCGGCAACCTCTTGAGGAGAGTGGGGTTGGTCGCCGACTACAACAAGTTGGGCTGACCCTCCCAGCTCGGCGATACGTCTCAACGTAAATCGACTGGACTGCACATCTTCGAGATAGGGCGTTGTCACAACCAACGTATTGTCAACGGCGGCTACCATTTTTTCCCAGGCCCGGCTTTTGGATGAACGACCTAAGTCGACCAAGCTAGGGGTATTGAGATCGAGACTACCTGAACCAAGCAGATTAGCGAATCCGTCGACTGCGGCTTCTGCGACGACTGGGTCAACCGGTGCCTGCAAGTACCAGACACCTTCATATTGGACCGAGTTGTCGAAGATCATTTTTGGGTCAAACCCTCTCCGAGCATCTCGGACCATGGACGACAATGATGGCTGCGGAGGAAGGCCCAGCCGTTGCCCTAACACCCCTCCGCTATGATCCGCTTCAACAACTAGAGGATTTATCGACCGTTGCCTCAACGCCCACGCCAAACCAACAGTCAGCGACGACACCCCGGGGCTTGCCCGACCTGAAGTAACTCCAACCATTCCAACCATCGGAAATCAGCCGCCTTCCTCGGAAGGGGCTGCAGCCACTTCCTCTTCAGGGTTTGGTACTTCCGCTACTTCTTCCTCGACTGCCGCTGTGGCATCTTCGTCTCCATCCGCTGGAGGGGCTTCGGCTTCAGGTTCTTCTGGTGGCGGCTCGCTGCCATCGACGACGACCGTTTCACTGTCGCCGATTAAGACCAGAGCGATCCGATTCTTGTTACCCAAGTCCACGATCGAACTTGCCTCATCAGCGTTGACCCGCAACGAAGCTAAATATTCGTCTTGGCCGGACAGTTCAACGACTCGCACAACATCGGCCAGACCGACTTCGCCAGCTTCGGAAGAGGTTTCGATCCCAGTAGAGAAATCATCGCCTGACAGCTTTATCAGACGAACACGCTGCCCTTGACGCAGCCCAAGCTGAGGTAGCTGACCGGCCTCAAGAGAAATACCGATCACTACTTTGTTACTGTTTCCAGCCACTGCTTCGGAAAACTGATCGGGATGAACCACAGAGTTGCCACCAATCGGCCCGGTAGTCCGTTGGCCGACATACTTGTCAAGATCACCACCTGGAATTCCAACCTCACCGACCCGAGCCGGAACCGTCACCACCTTAAGATCACCCGGTTCAACAAGGTGATCACCACTTAATGGGCGGGCTGCCATCACAACTTGGATGTCGCTTGTGAAGGTTAAAGCTGTCAGAAGAGCACCAACGGAAGACAACACCCGATAATTAGCCAACTGACATTACGGGACTTTTTAGGCCGAGTGTTTCCTGGTTCTAACGAGTTGGCACTCGCCGCCCCAGAATCCCTATTAGAGAACCGATCTCCGCTTAGCGACGGTGCGGCAGGGCGGGTATCAACCATTGACAAACCAGAGTTTTTGCATCTTATATGCCACAGATTTCTATATTCGACGGTATAGGAGATACCCAAAGTATCTCCCGGTTGAAGAATATGCAACAAGATACAAGCAACTTCTTGTTTTGACTTTCAAATCTAGGCGTCTCAGCGCAGAGCTGTATTAAAGTAGTTTAAAAACAAAGTATCTTTTTTAGATTTTCCTAAATACCTAGTTTCGAATCCCATACTTCTCTTACCTGACTAAAGAAAACCTTAAATATGGCAATCCGTCTTCTACTACTTCGTATTTCCTCTCTTCCACTTCGGTTACCGTGAGGCAGTGTAAATCAACCCAAATACTGACTGAGGCATGCGAATTTAGCTAACATCCTGGGATGCCCACTGACTGGAGTAATTGGTTCTGGAACATCGTTATTAGTGGGATTGTTGTTGCAGTTGCTGCAGCAGCAGGTGGATGGTTTCTGAGCCGTCGGAATCAGGACAATACAGAGATGACCGTAGAAAGTAGTGGAACCGGAAGTGCTATAGGGGGCAACTTCTTTCATATTCCTGGCGGAGCGGTAGCTGCAGTAGCAATTGTGGCCATGGTCGTGGTCGGCTTAGTCTCCTACAGCTCAACGGCTGATCCGGAAGTCAAAGAGAGTCAAGTCGCTTCCCCAGAAATCAGCAGCTCTGAAACCAACCAGATAGACGAGCAGACAGATACTTCTGAGTCGACTACCTCGGCTCCCCAAGCCCAACCACAGGCCGTTCCAGCCAACCCGCAATCCAACATCTCTCAAAACCCCTCCCCAGAACCAGTTCAAGGCAATCCACCAGCCATCGTTAGCGAAGCGGAGCCTGCTATCGCACCAGCCGATGACGCTAAGGCCACATCGCCACCCCCGGAACCCGAGGAAGACACAGACCTTGGTATTGCCAGTCCTCCAACTCGCCCTATCGTAGGAAATTTGAGAGTCAGAACTTACTTAACTGACCATTGGCGCATCGATGCACCCAACGGGGACGTTGCGCAACTTCCAGCTGGACAATCAGATCCCCAGACGGATCGATTAGAACTGAGGCCGGCAGCCCTGGAACGGGACAATGCTACGACGTGAACCACACGCTACTCACGACCCGGCATTACACCGCTCCTCTCACCCCAGGAACCTACACCGTGACACTGACACTAACCTCACCCGAGGGGCTAACTTCTGACCTCGCCGAAACTACCTTTACGGTGTAGCTGAAAAACGAACCTATTTAGTCGTCCACCGGGTGAGCTTCGACATAGGAAACACTTTCGGCCTCAACCAGATTGGCTAAATCGGCAATAGCAGCCCGAACGCTCGCGGCCGCTTCTCGACCGCCGCCCGATTCGAGGTACATGGCTATAACTTCCAGTCGACGTTCAGCACGGTGCGTCTTAGCGTCGATTCGCCCCACGATTCGATCCCCGTCCAGAACCGGCAGAACATAGTAGCCCCAACGACGTTTCGCTTTCGGAGTATAGATCTCCAACTTGTATTCAAAGTTGAATAGCCGCTGCGCCCGGTCGCGGTTCCACACCACCGGGTCGAAAGGCGAAAGCACGGTTGTCGCCGATATTTTTTGCGGCACCCGAGCTGCCGGGTCAGCGAACGCTGGTTTGTCCCACCCTTCGACAACGGCGGCGACGATATCTCCACCATCGGCTAGTTCATCCAGGCTGCGGCGAACGGCAGTCACCGGTAGACGGAAGTAATCTGAGATGTCAGATACGGTTCCGACACCCAGAGCTTGAACGGACTGCCTGGTCAACTCCCTTATAGCGTCTGATGGTTCCGGAGTCGGTTGAACGAGAACATCGGTCGGGATAAGCGAACTAAACGGCACATATTGTTTCTCGAAGTTACCGACCCTTCGCACTCCCAACTCGCCGATACGAAACAACCAGTCGAGAGCGTTTTTGGCGTCAGACCGATTCCACCATCCAGCATGTTTTTCAGTCGAAGCGGCCTTGTTGATGGGTGACATGTTTTGCGGCACATCGCTTAGGTCTTTACTTAGAACCGCTCCGCGTTCGTTGACTTCTTGCAGAACGGCTTCGACATATCGCGGGTTCTTGGCCGCCAGGTCGGCTAAACCTTTCCACGTCTGGCCGTCTTTCGCTCGTTGCTTAGCCCAACGAAACAGCGGTTCAGTTTCGACTGGCAACAAACTAGCCTCGTGGGACCAAGCCTCAAACCAGTGCCCACTTCGATAAGCAACGTCATCAAACAGGGTCGTGTCGTACGGACCTAGTCGGCTATGAAACGGAAGGTACTGGGTGCGGATGATTACTGGAACCGAGTCGAGTTGAATAACCCGCAGTCGTTTCATTACCCGACGAAGGTGGCGGCGGTCAACAGTTGATTTCGGCGGTGGATCGGCGAAACCTTGCGCTCCGAGGCTCAACCTGCGGGCCGTGCTGTTGGACATGTTCCATACGCCGGTGCGGGGCATCAGACCGAGATGGCTACAGGTCGGGGGCTGGGCGGACTGACACGTTGGACAGCAATTCCAAGATGGTCGGCTCAACGAGATAAAGGTCGCGTTCGGGCACCAACACCACGAGTTTGGCTTGATCGTCGTATCGGTGGCGGTAGTCTCCGGCTTCAGCAGCCAAATCTAGATCCACCCCGCTGGAACAGACCACGACAAGTGGGTCACCGTCCAAAGACGTGCCGACCGCTGCCGCAGCGTCAACACCCAAAACAGTTTCGCGTGGACGTAGCGGAGGCACCGGCACTAATTCGGCTGCGTCAACCAGTCCGGGATTTTCGGTAACCAGCGAACGTATCCACCGTTGTTGCGCGACTCGGGTTAGTGGATGGTCGACACCGCCGGTGGTACGCATCTGGGCAACATCTTCGACCACTTTCGTGAGTCGACCAAGTAGGGCTTCGTTGTCGGTCGCCTCGGGTGATTCGTCATTCAACGGTTCAATGACGCCGTGGATCAGTTGGTGGAGTTCTCGATCTGCTTGTCCGACCCCGATCTCGAGAACAGGTTCGTCGGTTTGAGAGGCAACTGTTTCACCATCTGATGTTTCTTCGCCTAATGATTCGCTAGGTTTAGTGACCCTAGCTACTTCTAAACCGTTAACTTCAGCGACGAGACGACCATAGTCGTCTACCGGTTTGGCACCGGCGGCGATGATCAAGTCGGTGAATCGCCGATAAGAGTCAGGGAGTTCAGGCGGGTTCGACAATTCTGATGGTTGGAGTTCGGCGAATTCGCCGTCGCTGGTCTCCCAGGTCGTCACCTTAAAGTCGGTGTTTATGTAGCTTGACCGGCGGGCTATTTCGTTGCCGACACCGACCTCGGACAGTAGGTGGAGTTCGTCGGCGTCTTGAACGGCGGCCCATCGGACTGCGGCGCCAAGTGCGGCCAGGTCGTCGCCGCCGAAATAGAACACCCGGCGTAGTTCTTTTCCGGACGAGCTGTCGATTTGCACGCCAGCGCCAACGGATTCAGCGGTCTCTGAAAGTTCGAAGCCAGAAACGGTTCGTGATAACGCGGCCAAGGCCGCGAGCTTCGCGGCCACTGGCAGTTGATTCTTTGGTTGTGCTTCCACTACAGCGGGCATCTTGCGGACAAAGCCGCAAGATTAGCTTTCAGATGCGTCAGCTTCTGGGGCCGCAGCTTCCGGCGCTGCATCAGCCGACTTGTTGCGGCGAGAACCGTAGCGACGCTCGAAGCGTTCTACTCGACCGGCGGTGTCGATGATCTTCATCTGTCCGGTAAAGAATGGATGGCTCTCGGAAGAAATTTCTACCTTGTAGAGCGGATAGGTATTTCCATCTTCCCATTCGATTGTTTCGGTGGTTTTAGCCGAAGACCGGGTTAGGAATTTGAAATCGGCTGATGTGTCCATGAACACAACAGGACGATAGTTGGGGTGAATATCTGGCTTCATAACGGATCTAGTGTGCCTTACGTGAGTACTTTTACGACAGTGATTTCATAATTGCTGCAAGAAAGTCGTCGATGCTATCCGAAGACTCTATTTGCTGATGGAGTTTCTGGGTGCCAACCGACATTGATTCGTCCGAAACTACTTGGTCGACAATGGCCGAACGTAACCGACTAAATTCGACCGCTTGTTCGTCACCCAACAGGATATCTTCACGGCGGGTATGCGACGCTGTAACGTCGATAGCTGGGAAAACTCCTGCTTGGGCTAGTTCTTTGTCCAAAACGACGTGGGAGTTGGCGGCGCTAGCGAGTTCTTGAACAACGGCTTCAGCCTCATCAGAACCGGTCTGAGCGGTGGCAATCATCGTGAATGATCCGCCTTGTTCTAGTTTTCGTGCCGCTCCGAATAGTCTCTTAGCTGCGTAGAGGGCGTTTCCGTCTACAGCGGTTGAACCTCGACCGTTTTGATTTGAAGTGGCCTGGTAAGCCTGAACCAGTTTGCTGAAACTGTCGACTACCAAACATACGTCTCGACCAAACTCGACGAGGCGTTTGGCCCGTTCAATAGTTATCTCGGCGACCGCGCAATGTTCCTCTGGTGGACGGTCGTAGGAGGAGGCGATAACCTCGCCGTCAGAAAGCTCTGACCGGAGCCAAGATACTTCCTCGGGACGTTGATCGACCAGCAGAACAAGCAATTCGATGTTTGGATTGTTTTGTTCAATGGATTGAGCGAGATCTCGAACGAATGTAGTTGTGCCCGCCTGTGGAGATGCGGAAAGCAACACTCGCTGCCCTCGACCTAACGGTGCAAAAAGATCTACCAGGAGTGGAGCCAGCTTTTCATCACCCTCACCGGACTGAAGCTGAACTTCGTGATCAGGAAAAACGGCTGTCATGCTGTCAAAGGAAGGCCGACGGCGAGCGTCTTCTGGAGATTGGCCGTTGACGGAGTCGATCTGATGGAACCCAGGGTTTTTCTCGTTGCGGTTAGCGGGACGAGACAGACCGGTGAGATGATCACCTTTTCGTAGCCCGTACTGGCGAACTTGTTTGACCGATACGTAGACGTCTTCTCGGCTGGGCAAGAAACTGTCGACTCGCAAGAACCCATAGCCCTCATCACGTAGCTCTAGGTAGCCTTCGACAGCAAATGGCTCAGCGACGATCGGGTCGTTTCCGGCGTTTTCTCGATCTCGGCTGCGACCTCGTCCGCGGCTACGGCGACGGCGTTTATTTGGTTCACCATCTTCGTCGTCTTGTTTATTGTTGTTCTTATTCTGCCGGGACGAACTCTGGTCTTTTTTGTTGGAAGACTCTTGCTTTGGCTCTTCAACCTCTTGTTCAGGTTCGTCGGAGCTTTCTTCTTCATCGTCGGCGTCGTCAGTTTCGGCTGCTTCGTCTGAATCGCCGTTGTCTGAGTTGTCTGAGTCGTCTTTAGTGTCCTCAGCGCCCTCTTCGGCCTGATCTACTGCCAAGGTCTGTTGCTCGTCTTTGTTGTCATCGTCAGCAAACTCAGCACCCGATAGCTCGATGATTTGGTCAATCAACTCGGCTTTGCGTAGCCGGCCGCTAGGTTTGCCACCTAATGCCGAAACGATGGCTTGAAGCTCGCCTTTATCTTTTTTTGCGAGGCCACTGCGCTCAGCAATAAGTTGATCACTCAAGATCATGCTCCTTGTTTGTTGGGGGACAACACTTTGTTCCCCGGAAACCAAAACCCACTCAGGTTAGTATCGATTGTCTGGTTCGACCGGTTACGTAGCGAACGCTAACGCTAGCTCTGGAGAGCAAGACTGTCACCCGATCTTTGATAGAGGCTAGCAAATTCGCAGCGCCGATAACACCTAATAGGAAACTTCGGCGACAAAGATGTCACATTGGGTGTACGGCCGTTCGCTGTCGTCAAGGCTGGTCGTTACGAGATTCTGGATCGAGCCAGTCTCAATGCAGTCAGACCTACACATATCAGCGCGACCGCTGGGGGTACTATCATCGCTGCCTCCATCGAACGCTCCTCCAGGATTTCCAAACTGAGCGGGTCGACGTCTCTCCACCGTTCCAAGGTTTCTGCCGGTATCCATCGCACCAGCGCGGCCGAAGGGTACGTGCTAATCGAAAGTTTCGCCGCTCCACCCCCTACCCTGGCGACAAAAAATTCCCAGATAAAGAGATACAGCAAACCGACTATGAGGGCCCGTTTGGTGAGCAAACCCAACAGGGTGAATAACCCCGAGTAGGCAATCACGGCTAAGGCCACTGAACCGGCCGTTGCTAACATCAGCTCGAAATTGTTAGATGAACCAATCACAACCGAAAGCGTCAGCGGAATCACCGTCGCCGGTAACGTCAGAAACAGCGACGCTATCCACGCTGTAACCGCGATCGTCGCTCGACTCACCGGACGCATCCAGATGTAAACCAACGACTCGTCTTCGACCAAATCGCCGAGCACTGAACTTGAAATCACTAACGACAGAACCGGCACCATCAACGCCAAACCAAAGAAGTATACGAACCCGACGCTGGTCACGTCAGGCTCAGCGGTCGTGCTTTGTCGAATGGCAACGCCAAGAATGATGCAAATAAAGGTGAGGGCGGCCGCCAACACCATCTTGCCTCTGGTCAAGAGATTTTGTGTAAACAGCCAAAGCAATGCCAGCGCTGGGGTGGAACGCATGGCTGAACCGAGTGCCGTCATCGCGCCGGACCTTCAACTAGATACTTAAAGACACTTTCAAGATCGTCGTCAATCGGACTGATTTCGGACAGCGCGACCTGTAACTTGTGGCAAATCGAAGTTAACCCGACACGAAAGGTTCGGACATCAACGGTCCGAACTTCGACAGTATCGACAGCCACCACTTCAACGTGGGATACCAAACCCGACGCCATCAGCTCGGCGCCGACGGTTCGGGCGTTGTCACAGACGATGCGTATCCGGGCTGGCTGGTCGTCCATCAGGCTCCGAATTGCCCGGTAGTCTCCGGTTGCGGCCAGTCGTCCACGGGCTAAAACCACCACATGCGACCCGAAGCGTTCCACCTCATCGAGCACGTGACTGGAAACGATCACAGTTTTACCCTCGGACCCGAGACGGTTAAACAAACTAATCATGTGACGTCGTTGGCGAGGATCCAAACCGTTTAATGGTTCGTCCAGCATGATCACCATCGGATCATGTACGAGGGCTTGGGCAACTTTGACACGCTGCCGCATACCTTTTGAGAATGCGTCTACCGAGCGGGTCATGTCCGGGTCCAGCTCAACTGTTTGCAACGCTTCTCGGGCCAGCCTTTCGGCATCGTCCAGCTTAGACAACACGGCAGAAACATGAACGGTTTCAAAAGCTGTCAACCGTCCAAACATGCCGTCTTGTTGCGGGACGATGCCGACTTTGCTGCGGGTATCAGCAGATGTTCTCGGATCTCCTCCGAATATTCGAACCCGACCCGTAGACGGGCGTTCCAGGCCGACCAGTAACCGAATGAGGGTCGACTTTCCTGCCCCGTTAGGACCCAGCAGCGCGGTGACACCAGGCGAAAACGTGAGTGACAGGTCCGACACTGCCGTCAACGTGCCAAACGATTTCGACACCCGGTCAACCTCTATCGAAATGTCGGGAGACTGTGGTTGGCCTGGGGTTGGAGGAACCGTCATCGGCGCACCAACAATCGCTGGTATCGGAACCAAACCACAAAAGCCGACAACCCTACGACGGCGATCCATGCCAACCAAAGCGATGCCGTTGGGTTCTCCGCCCGAGGCCAACCTTCGGAGGTTTCACCAAAAACTCTGAACACTAACGCTCGGGGTAAATACAGCAGGTTAAGTAGACGCAAGTGAGGTGTGAAGTTGGCGTCCACTACCAAAAGGTCGGTAATGACGGCTGAGCCGGGAATCGTCAGCAACGTCGCCGCCGACGCTACGGCGCGACGGTCGGTCATACTACTAGCGACCAACGCGATGGCCGAATACACACTTCCGATTATGATCGATGACAGAACGATCCGACCGAACGTTGCTATCCAGTCTCCGAAACCGTCTGGCCCAAGGTTCTGCAACGATCGTGCGATTAAGAACAGAAGTGGCGGGCCGAGCGTCACCGTCAGCACCATCAGCAACGTGCTGACGGCTTTACCGAGAACATACGATGTTCGACTGAGTGGCGAGGCCAGGTAAACGCCTAACATCGATGTCCGGCGGTCGGTGCACAGCAGCTCTGGCGCCACAAAACCGGCGAACAAGAAGATGTCGGCGATCACAAAATTGTAGTATTCCGAGTAGGTAGGCAAGAGCTCTTCTTGCGTGACTAATTCGTCTGGCAACAACGCTGCGACACCAATAAATACAACCGCCGGCACAAAAGCGAACACTATGACGGCGGCCGGAAACAGCTTATGGCGAGCCGCTCTCCCCAACCCAAGTGAGCTTCGCACACTATAGATGACGAGACTTTTGAAGGCCCCCGACTTTCCTGTGCGGGGGCCTTCAAATCGGCGATACCCACGGTCAAATATTTGGGGTTGGGTCATGCCGATTCTCCCAAATAGACCTCTTCTAATGAGCGACGCGTCGGGCCGTATCTGATTACACCAATACGAGCCTGGTCACAAAGTTCTAAAACTCGGGAGCCAACTTCATCAGGGGCACCTCCAATTGTCAACCAACGTCGTTCGACCGAAACCGTGTAGTCGCTTCGAAGGGTGTTAGCTATCAGTTCGACCTGATCGTCATTAGCGTCGAGTTCGACACGAGTTCCACCGCCGACCTGTGTTCTGAGTTGGTCTAGGGTCCCCGATGCGATCGTCTGACCGTCGCCGATAATTACGGCGCTGTCGCATACTCGTTCGACTTCGTCGAGCAGGTGGGAAGACAAAATAATGTCTATTCCGTATTCAGATGAAACCGACTTGATCAAGTCGAGCATGTTATCTCGTTGCAGCGGGTCCAACCCGTCGGTCGGCTCATCCAACAGGACGAGTTGTGGGTCATGGGCGATCGCTTGGGCGAGTTTGACCCGTTGACGCTGCCCTGTTGACATGGTTCCCATCGGGCGGAACCGTTCCTCTCCTAACCCGACAAGCCAAAGAGCGTCGCTGGCGCGTACGGTGGCGTCGGCCCGTGGAAGGCCATGCAGTTCGGCTACGTGGCGAACAAAATCGGCGGCCTTCACGTCAGGTGGCAGGACATGATGCTCGGGGGCGTACCCTAACAAGGCCCGCACTTCGTGCCCGGCGTGCCACGGGTCGATGCCAAGCACTTCGAGTGTGCCGCCGTCGGTTCGGTGCAGACCCAGTATCATCCCCAAAAGGGTGGTCTTTCCCGTGCCGTTGGCACCCAACAGGCCTGTTATTCCTCGTTCTATTTCAAAGTCAACCGAGTTCAAAACAGAAAACGAACCATATCGCTTCTGCACTCCACGGGCTGATACCAGACTAGACAAATCAATTCCTACATTCGTAGTGCCCGGGGCCTGATGGCCCCGGGCGTTGCGGGAGGGAACGACCTTTTGGCAACTACGGCGTCTGAATCGCTTCGGCAGGTGGGGCAACTATTTCTTGTGGTTCCCCAACTCCGGAGTAGTCTGTTGTAACAGTACCACTAACTGTGACACCGTCTACTTCGTATTCGTCAATGCTGACGGTAATCACGTCTGCTATATCATTAATGATAACCATTTCAACTTTTAGCTGCGTAGGTAAAGGTACTTGTTCCTGCTCCGCTAGTTGGAATGGGAGAAGCACAGCAGGAAGTTCGTCAGCCCCCAAGGCCAGAACTTCGGAGGTTTCCACCATTCCGGAGTAGGTGACAACTCCATCTGATTCGGTTTTGGTGACGTCGTCGGTGAGAATAACTAGCTGTTCAAGCGCTTCGCCGTTGAAGTTCTGGACGCCGGGAATATAGTTCGCAGCCAGCTGAGCGAAGCTGTTACTTTCTTCGGCGTCAAGAGCGAACCAGGCATCTCCGCTTTCCGACCCGTACAAGGTTCCGTCAACCAGACGGGCTTGTGGTGAGAACCCTTCGTCGCCGTCGTCTATCGAAGCGTCGAAACTGTAGTTGTCACCGTCGAAGTCGAAATCGAGTGTTCCTTCGACGACGCCGAGTTCGGAGGCAAGTTCTGGGTCAATGTCGGAGCCGTCAACCGGTTTAGCTTCGAGTTGAGCGGTCACAACGATTTCGCCCTCATCCTCCGACACCGAGTTCTGTGCCGCCTCCAGCATCTGAGCCGACGCTGACGGTGCACTAGCGAGCGAAAATCCGAGCAAGGCGACAGCGACTACGGCAGCCGCACTCGACATCGCCACCAACGGGCGAGTGTACCTGTTGGGCTTCTTGTGGGAGCTCGCAGCCCGTTGAAGTAAGTCAGGCTGGGCAGATGAGTGTTGCGTATTTTTTTGGTTCATTGTTATCTCCTGGAAAATCTGAGTTCTGACTTGAATGTCTTCGTGGGCGTCCCGAAACGGGTCGGCGGAACGCAGTTTGTCGTCCCACGACTGGGGTTCTTGTGGTTCTGGCATGAGCTATTCCTCACCTTCTGCTAGTAGAGCAGCGAATCGTTGACGGGCCCTGTGAACACGTATCGCTACCGCGTTTTCGGTTACTCCAAACATTTGACCGATCTCGCTGTGGGTCAACCCTTCCCACGCTTGAAGGCGTAGAAGTTCTTGGTCATCTTCGGGAAGCTCACGCAACGTCTCAAGCACTGAGTGGGCGTTCGCTTCTTCAGCCGGGTCGGACGGCGTGCGACGGGAGGAGTATTCGAGCTTGAGACGTTCGACTAGCCGGTCGACACGAGATGTTGTCTCGTGTCGTTTGCGTAGCTGATTCCGAGCTACACCAAACAGCCATGGCCGGGCTCCCGTTCCTGGAGGAATGTCGTCGATCCGTTCCCACATGACTAGCATCGTTTCGCTGAGAACATCTGTGGCTTGTTCATGAGACGATGAACGACGTTGGCAGTAACGCCAAAGATCGTCGTAAAGCTGGTCGTAGAGAATACGGAATCGGTCGATTGCCATCAACTCCGAAGATACCTCAGGAACCAACCCGAGAGATCTCTGCCATGCGGTTCCGTGATGCACCGAAAGGTTGGTCATGTGTAGTACGTACTGGTTAGAGGTCGAACCTTTCAAGAATTCTGCATATTTATTCGATTCCCGGATTACCGAGGCTGCCCGGCCTCGTCGAGTCATTTGAGATAAGCTACGTACAGGCAGGTCAGCACGCTAACGTAGCGTTTCGACCTTGGACTGATGGGGTTCACATGTTTGCGGTTACGTCACCTAAACGTTTCTTACGTTCACCTCTTAGACTGCTGCTTTTAGTTGCCGTCACTGTCCTGGTCGTGTCATCATGCAGTTCGGGTGACATCACAAGCACCCGTGAACTAAAGACCGCTACCTCTTCCTCTGAGGCACCCGCTGATGAAACCCAACCTGAAACAACAGACGACGTGACGGCAGACGATCCGGTCGACGAGACCGAATGGCCCGGTGAATCGTTTGAGCTTTTCGCTACTGAGGGCGACGTTCTGTCGGTCGTTGGAGTTCAGTTCGACGACGTTCTCAACATACGGTCCGGACCTGGAACAGAATTTCAGATCTTAACTTCGCTAGAACCGACCGAAACAGCCGTCGCGACTGGGCAAGCATGGCAGAACAATGGGTTCTGGTATGAGGTTACCGTCGGCGACGAGACCGGGTGGGCCGCGAGTTCGTTCTTTGCGTACCTTGGCCCAACGGATGACGCAACAGCCGAGATCATCCAACCCGGTGACGTATTTCAGACCGAAACAATGCTAGAGATGGGCGAGCTCGTAGCAGCTACCCAAGTTAGCGAAGACCCACCTTCGACCATCACCCAGATTTCGAGCCCTATTGTCGGAGATTTGGGCGAAGTCATGTACGACGTGATTGGCCTCGGTGACGACGCCGTCTACGGATATAGGCTGCATATCTTTGGACAAGAGAACGAAACCGGCGACTTCTTTGACCTCAAAAACGTTGAACGTACAACGCTGTGTGGTCGTGGCCTAACCGACGGCTTGTGCTCATAACACCTGTTCACTGTCGGCTACGTAAACGGCAACATGTACTCAAAAACCGATAGCCGCCCACTCTGCTGCGGCTGAATTACCCTCCCCAAGGAGAACGTCTGAGTTCGCTGACTTCCGCCGAGCGGCTTCTGCCAGAATACGGCTTGGCCCATTTGTGGGTCTAGTTCGTACGCGCCGAACCCGAACATTTCATAGGCTCGACGAGCGGGAACGTTACCTTCAAGCACCTCTAAGGTCAGTTTCACTGCCCCTCGTCGCGTCGCTTCTTGTTCGACCGCTTCGAGCATCTTAGTCGCTATGCCTCGACCTCTGAACGTGGGGTCGACCGCTAAATCATGGATATTCACAATGGGGCGGCACGCAAAGGTCGAGAACCCTTCGAAACAGGTGGCTAAACCGGCCGGTTCACCTTCAACAAAAGCTAGAACCGTAAAGGCGTTCGAAAGTTCAGCCAGCGACGGTACGAGATTTTTGCGTACCTCCAACGACAGCGCTTCTCCTCCACCCATTGGGTCCTGCGCGTACCGATCTAACAGTTCGACGATGGCGTGGGCATCGTCGAGATCACCGTAATCGGCGAGCCTGACGGTCACCACCCGCTCACCGCCTAGCCCGAAATTTTGGATAGCAAGTCAGCGATCGCCGCCAAGTCGTTCGGCGCCTTCTCAAACTTTTCTGGCCGCTCAAACAGGTCTGCGAGATGGTCGGGCAGTTCAGGTCTGAACCCAACAGCTTTCTCAACCGCGTCTGGAAATTTCGCTGGCGCAGCGGTAGCGAGCGTAATAAGTGGCGAGTTTGAACCGGCATGAACCGAACGTCCAACGTCGACACCGACCGCGGTGTGTGGGTCGATCAGAACGTTCGAGGCTGAATAGACACGTTCGATTTCGTTCAAGGTACCTTCGTCAGAAAGTCGGCCAGCTACGAACTCACCGAAAACCCGTTCGTTCCAGGCGGAGGGCACTTCAACGTGGCCTGATGATCTGAACGTCGCTATAAGGTCTTGAATCGCTTGGCCGTCTCGACCACTCGCTTCCCACAAAAGTCGTTCAAAGTTAGACGAGACCTGAATGTCCATGCTTGGGCTGAATGACGGCACGACCGCTTCAGCGTCTAAGGCACCGGTTTCGAAGTAGCGGGTCAACACGTCGTTGCGGTTCGAAGCGACGATCAACTGGTCGACGGCGAGACCCATCGATTTGGCGTACCAACCGGCGAGAATGTTTCCGAAGTTACCGGTAGGAACACTGAACGAAACGGCGGACCCGTCGGGGGCGACAGTTCGCGCCGACCAAACGTAGTACACGATTTGGGCCATTACTCGAGCCCAGTTAATCGAGTTGACTGCCGCCAGCCGGTACCGGTCACGAATCGCCACGTCTCCGAACGCCGCTTTAACCAGATCTTGGCAGTCGTCAAAAGTGCCAGCCACCGCCACATTGTGGACGTTCGAAGCCGTCACTGTGGTCATCTGTTTACGTTGAACGTCAGAAACTCGACCTTCGGGATGAAGGATCACTACGTCGATAGCGCTCCGGTTCGCTAATGCTTCGATCGCAGCCGAACCGGTATCACCCGAGGTCGCTCCTAGAACGGTTACCCGTTGTCCCCTTCTGGTGAGTTCGAAGTCGAGCAGTCGCCCGACGAGTTGCAAGGCGACGTCTTTGAACGCCAACGTCGGGCCGAGGGTCAGGTCGAGCAGGTATTCGTCTGTGCCCAGCTCGACGACCGGGCAGATCTCGTCGTGACGAAACCGGGTGTATGAGTCTGCTACGAGGGCATCGAAATCGTCTTGGCCGATTGTGCCTTCAACGAACGGCCACATGATTCTCTGGGCGAACGACACGTAATCGGTAGCGGTCGAAACGTCCGGGAGCGACGGAATTTCTGAAGGACAGTACAGTCCGCCGTCAGGGGCGAGACCGGCTAACAGAACATCAGTAAATGGTAGGGCCGGGGCTGAGCCTCGGGTCGATTGGTATGAGATCATTTAGGCGATAACTCTCATCATGTTGACAATGCCGGCAACAACGTCAAGTTTTCGAAGATCGGCGACCGTGGCCTGCATATCGGACTCTTGCGCCACGTGGGTGATAAATATCAGTCGTGCTTCGGCTTTACCGGAGCGGACCTCATCGGCAGGCAACGCGGTCTGTTCCATCGACAGAATCGAAACGTTATGTCGACCAAACGCGGCCGCTACTTCCGCTAGAACGCCTGAAGAATCGACTACTTCAAGGTTGAGGTAGTAGGCGCTGTGCAGACTGTCGATCGGTCGGATGGTGGCGCGGTCCCCAGCTGGCACTGGTTCGTGTGCCCCTCGTTTGAGGTTCGTGGCGGCGTCGATCAAGTCGCCGAGTACGGCTGAAGCTGTCGGTAAACCGCCAGCGCCTCGACCGTAGAACATCAGCTCTCCGGCGGCGGCACCTTCGACGAACACTGCGTTAAACGACCCTCGAACCGAAGCCAACGGATGATCTTTTGGAACCATAGTCGGGTGAACGCGTACCCCGATTTCGGTTTCGGTTGATTCGTCTGAGGGTTCAAAAAGTTCGGCAACAGCGAGCAGCTTTATAACGTATCCGAGGTTTCTTGCGAACTCGATATCGTTCTGCGTGACCGCTGAAATACCTTCGTGGTATACGTCCCCGGCGACCACTTTCTTACCGAACGCGACCGACGCCAAAATGGCGGCTTTTGCTCCGGCGTCGAACCCGTCGACGTCTGCGGTCGGGTCTCGTTCTGCGTACCCCAACCGTTGCGCGTCCGACAACACGGCGCTGTAGTCGGCGCCCTCTTCGTCCATGCGGGTCAGAATATAGTTGGTTGTGCCGTTGACGATTCCCATAATGCGGGTAATGTCTTCGCCTACCAGCGACTCTCGTAACGACCGAACGATCGGAATCGCGGCAGCCGCTGATGCCTCGTAAAGAAAATCTACGCCATGGGCGTCGGCGAGTTCGTAGAGTTCGAAACCGACGTTGGCGAGAAGCTCTTTGTTGGCTGTGATAACAGGCTTTCCTGCTTCGAGCGCTGCTACACATAGGCTTCGTGCCGGTTCGATCCCACCGATGAGCTCGACTACGATGTCGACGTCGTCTGAGGTGACAAGCTCTTCGGCTTTAGTAGTCAGGAGTTCACTAGCAACCGGGTAATTCCGGTCTTTGCTAGCGCTCCTCACCGCTACACCTGCAACCTCGAGGTCAACCCCTGAGGTTTTCGAAATATGACTGCGTCGGCTCTCGAGAAGTTCAAGCAGGCCACTGCCCACTGTTCCACATCCAAGTACACCGATTCGAACTGTTCTAGACACATCTTTGACGATACCAACCTGGCGGGCTGAGTGGGTTAGTAGAAGTCGTAACGTCGCATTACTGATGGACCAGTCGACATTGTTGAGTGTGACTTCTGTGAATGGCTTAACCATGACGGGATCATGGTCGATACAGATATGTACAGCGTCGCGGGCTCAGGAGATCTATGCAATTTATTACTTCGGCTGCCGGTATCTACCCTGGCAGGCCAGGTGGATGCCTCACATTTTTGTCCCCGAAGAAAGCACGGTAGGCGCTTGTCATTCAAGAATGACAGACGCAAATCAGATCGACCACAACCACAAACAGCCAAGACGATGTGGCCTAGTTCACTTCGCCGGTTTGAGGATCAGATACTGACGTTGGTTGATGTTTGGGCGTATCCGAGCGGCAACGCGTGGTTACTTCACGACGACGGGACGATAGTTGAGATTCCGAGCAGCGACGTCCACGCCGGTGACGAACTTGTCGGGTCGATGCGCCACGCCCACACTCGTGTGCCTCTAATCGGCCAATGGTCGATTGTGGTCGGTGGCATAGCCAAGACCGAGATTGACCGGTTCACGGCCTCGGTACAGATGCTTGCCCGTATGGCACGCCAACAGGGGGAGCTGGAAGCGACCGCTAGTGTCGCGATCGAAAACGGC
Organism: Acidimicrobiales bacterium; assembly: GCA_020630065.1. Lineage (GTDB taxonomy): Bacteria > Actinomycetota > Acidimicrobiia > Acidimicrobiales > SZUA-35 > JAHDCC01. The sequence continues at coordinate 31,774 of JAHDCC010000023.1, read as the reverse complement.
GATGAAGTTGCTGCGCTTCAACAACTAGTAGCTCTTCGACTTACCTCACTTAACCGGGCGACCGTGCTCGACTATCTGACGGAAACGACGCTGACAACTGTTCGGTCTGCGGCTGCCCTCATCGTGGACGAGAACGGGTTGACGTCGACGGCGGGAACGAGCCGAGAATCCGAGTTGTTGGCTGAGGCTATAGCGGCCAACCCAACGGCGACAATCATGCGGGCTGAGGACACGTCGGCCCAGTTTGACTGTGCCAGTCGACGAATTCTCGACGGCGAAGCTGTCGTAGCCATCGCCGGTTTACCTGGGTTAGCTATCACGTCATCGCAGCTGCGACATCTGGACCATGTGGCCAGCCACGCCGACGGACTTTTACGGCTTGTTCGCAGCGTCGAACAAGCCTGAACGCCTGACACCTCGGACTATGGGATAACGCTTACCCGAGGTCGGTGCCGAGCAGATCGTCGTAGGTTTCGCGCCGAACTACAAGTCGAGCGTCGCCATCACGGCAAAACACGACCGGCGGACGGAGAACCTTGTTGTAGTTTGACCCCATGGAGTGGCCATAGGCCCCGGTGACTGGTGTTGCTAAAAGGTCGCCGACAGCGACATCGGACGGCAACGAAGCTTCACGCACTAAAAGGTCGCCTGACTCGCAGTGTTTGCCGACGATCCGAGCCGTCAGGTCACGCTCCGCTGAGGCTCGGGCCGGTAGGAACGCTTCGTAGCCTGAGCCGTATAATACCGGGCGAGGGTTGTCGCTCATTCCCCCATCGACCGCCACATAGGTGCGAATACCTTCAAGATGTTTAATAGTGCCGACGGTGTAGACGGTCACCGCAGCGGCTCCCGTGATGGAACGTCCGGGTTCGATACCAATCGACGCCGTGATTCCGGCTTCGTCTACCGCATTGTGCAGGACGTTCGCCCATTCAGTGATGGTCGGAGCGTGTTCTCCTTCAACGTAGGCGACCCCTAACCCCCCTCCAACGACGAGTTCACGCAAACCGAGCGGACTGGTAAATTCGCCGAGAACTTTGACCGCCTGCGCGAACGATTCGGCCCGAAACACTTGAGAACCGATGTGGGCGTGGATGCCGATGAGGTTCATCGAGTCGGACTTCTCTGCCCGTTCGACTGCCTGGTGAGCTAGACCGGTTGAGACCGTAAACCCAAATTTCGAGTCGTCTTGGCCTGTTGCTATATATTCGTGGGTGTGGGCTTCAACCCCTGGGGTGACTCGCAGAAGCACCGACGGCGGGTTGAGGCCTTCGGCGACAAGGTTTTCGATCCGGTCGAACTCTTCAAACGAGTCCACCATGATGCGTCCAACGCCTGCGGTTAACGCTTGGCGAAGCTCGGCCGACGACTTGTTGTTTCCGTGGAAAACTAGTCGATCGGCTGGGACACCGGCGGAGAGACAAATATGTAGTTCACCGCCGGTAGCGACGTCGAGCGCCATCCCCTCTTCGTAGGCCAGGCGGGCCATAGCGGTACAAAGGAACGCTTTTGTGGCGTAGGTGGCGTACGAACCGAACGCGGCGACCGCTTCTCGACAACGTGCCCGCAGGTGTTCTTCGTCGTACACGAACAGCGGGGTTCCGAACTCGGCGGCTAACGCTACGGTGTCGCAGCCGCCGACGATGAGATGCCCATCGGGGCCAACCGACGAAGTGTCGGGCAGCAGGTACGAAGGTATCGCGCTCATTTACATTCTTTCTGGGGCACGAACCCCAAGTAGGTCCAAGGCGACCGCTAACCCAACGCCGGTGGCTTCAGCCAGCCACCATCGGGCTTGGGCGACGGCCGGGTCGACGTCTTCGGCCAAAATCTTGTTGTGATGGTAAAACCCGTGGAACACTCGGGCCAGCTCACGAGCCCACGTGGTGACTTGATGGGGCGCCCGGTTAGCGCAGGCGGCGGCTACTACCTCGTCGAACCTTGACAGTTCTTTGAGAACAGCAAGCTCGCGTTCGTCGTTGAGGACTGACACGTCGACTTCGCCCAACGGGACACGGGTGAGTTCCCGTTCCATGGCAGTGCGGTTCAGCGAGTGGATTCGGGCGTTGGCGTACTGCACATAAAACACCGGATTTTCGGCGGCGTTTGCTTTAAGAACATCGATGTCAATTGTTTGAGGGGTGTCGACCGATTGGAGCAGATACGCCAGCCGGGCGACGTCGGGACCGACTTCGTCGACAAGTTCACGAATTTCGATCATCGTGCCGGTTCGTTTCGACAGCTTTACTTCTGCCCCGTCGCGCATCAGTTTAACGTTTTGACCGATGACGGCTTCGTACTGTTCGGGCTTGTAGCCCAAAATTTGAAGCGCCGCCCGCATGCGGGGCACGTAGCCGTGATGGTCGGCTCCGAGCACATCGATCAGCAGGTCGCCTCGATCGTATTTGTCGCGGTGGTAGGCAATGTCGGGGAGGAAATAGGTCGGTTCGCCGTCGCTTTTGATGAGTACCCGGTCTTGATCGTCGCCGAAGTCGCTGGTTCGCAGCCAGGTCGCTTCGTCTTCGTCGTAGACGTAGCCTGATTCGCGCAGGTCGACCATGGTTTGTTCCATCAGGCCTGCTTCGACGAGCGCTTTTTCGCTGGACCACGTGTCGAAGTGGACTTGCATCGATTCGAGGGTTTCACGGGCGTCTTCCAGCGAGCGTTCGATGCCCCATTCGATCGGGTCGACGTCGTCGGGCATTTCGGCGGCCCAGTCGACGATGTACTGTCCGGCGTAGCCGTTTTCGGGGATTTCTTCACCGGTTTTGCGGGCCGTTAATGATTGACCAAATATTTGGGTTTGTACGCCTCGGTCGTTGATGTAGTACTCGCGGTGGGTTTCGTATCCGCAGCGGGTCATGATCCGGGCGAGCGAGTCGCCGTAGGCGCCCCATCGTCCTCCACCGGCGTGAATCGGTCCGGTCGGGTTGGCTGATACGAACTCGACGTTGACTCGTTTTCCTTCCCCGATGTTGAGTTGGCCGAATCCGTCTTGGCCGGCGTCGACGACCTGTTTCAGAATGCTTTGCAGGTAACTGTTGTCGAGGAAGAAGTTGACGAAGCCAGGGCCCGCTATCTCCATTTTGACTACATATTGTGGGGTGTCGGCTTGGAGGGCGTCGAGCAGCTCTTGTCCGAACTGGCGGGGGTTTTTACCCACAATTTTTTGGCAGACTAGCGCTGCGTTGGTTGACCAGTCGCCGTGGTCGGGGTTTGCTGGGCGTTCCATCGTGACGCCCGCGGGAACATCATCAACCCCCAATGAGCGTAGTGCTCCTGCTACAGCGGAAGACAAGAGTTCAGAAATCATACAAACCTCATAAGCAAACTTAGTTCATCGACGGATCAGGGGTGTGGTTATTACCGGCCAGCTCAGCCGCCGGGCCCTAAAAGCCATTCATCACACTTCACGTCATTGAAGATAACCCCTTGTCTCGCCATGCGCAGCGACCTGGCCAAATCGCAACCAAACCATGACCAGAACGAGACGAAAACCGATACCCTAAGTTTCTCGCTTGGCCCCCGTAGCTCAGTGGATAGAGCATCGGTTTCCGGAACCGTGAGCGCAAGTTCGATTCTTGCCGGGGGCACCAGCAAAACGGGCCCTGACAGGGGAAACGTTCAGATCAGGCTTCCATCTAGTTGTGTTGAGTAAACTGGTGACGGACGTTGCATCGAGCAACAAAGTCGCAAGGCCATCCGCGACTGAGGGTCTACGATTGCCGACATGCAGCCGCCACAACTTGGTTAGCTAAAGGTGTACCACTCGGCAAAGTCGCTAGATATGTGGGCCATACTGTCGAAACGTTAGTTGTCTGTATATGTGGGCGCCCTTCAAGGTGACGAAATGGCCGCCAACGCACTCACAGACGATGTTGTTGCCTCACCTAAACTCCCACCCTGAACGGTCTTATTTTCTCTTCATTCACGTTTCGCTCTATAGAACGTACTAAATTTTCCAATATTCGGGTCAAGCTTATAACTGCTGATCCTTCGCCCAACTAGTCTGAGGATTGTTAATGAGGGTTTCTGGATTTAGGGATGCCGCGACGAAGGGGGCCGAGGCGCTTACGGCTCCAGAAGATCAGCGAAGTCCGTGGGAAAATGCTTTCCGGCGAATCACACTGTTGATGGGAGGCCTCCTAACTGGTGGTGCCGTCCTGGCGATGATCGTTTCGGCTCTCAGAACCGTGACCCCGGCGGCTTCTGCTGACGAGGCCTTGGAGCTAATAGAAGTTGAATATGCTGACGTGCCAATCGAGGTTGAGGCCGACCCGGAGGCCCCCGAAGAATATTTCGAGTTGGACGAGACAGACTCACGGCCCGAAATGGTACTTCCGATCGAGGTGACCCTCCGAAACAATACGGACAACTCTGCTGTTTTAACGGCGGTGCGTGTTGAAGTTGAATATTCGGTCATGTTGTCGCCATGTGAAGAGGGAGTCGGCGGGACCTTCTCGACTCCGCTACTGCACGATTTCAGATTCGAAGACCTCCCTTGGGCCGATAGCAGTGATCGAGAGTTCGAGGTAGAACCTCGCGACGCTGACCAATTTTCGATAACGATCGGTCCTGACGGCGTCCAAGGCTTGTTCATTGAACTCTGGAGATTCTCCGTATTCGGAGAATCCAAGGATCAGCGACTTGCACATTGGGCCGACGGCGTTGGCGCAGAAATTTCGCTAGGTCTAAACAGAGAATCGCTTTTGGAACTAGCTCAGCACGAAGTAGACAAAGGAGTTCCTATCGAAGAAGTTCGGGCCTGTGCTGAAGACCAGTTGGTCAAGATCCGATCGATTCGCCAAAACGGTAAGACCGGCGGCGACTTTTATATCGAACACCCTGGGCTAGACGGATTGGTCGAGGCGTACGAGGGAATGGCTTCATATGGGCTCTAAACTGCTCAACCCAGTCCTCTTCGTGCTCGCAGCCAGTTTGAGTCTCGGGCTTGGGGTCCTTTTCCTTGCACCTTTTGAAACCCGAAAAGCAGAGCCATCGACCGAATTCACCGAGACCGTCCCGAAGACAAGTGTCATTGAGGAAATCTCGACTCCTTTTGATTGGTCGGTTGAGACTCGTGTGTTCGAATTTGGTGATGGCCCATTTGCTTTTGAAGACGCAGGAGTTATTGCTTTTCTCTCGGAGGGCGTTCTGCGTGGACTCAATCTCAAGACTGGTGAAGAAAGATGGGAGACCCAATTTGGCGACCGAATCATTGGGGCTCATCGAGCGAATGATCTAGTTATCGCAAGAACTCTCGGCACCGACATTGGTCCAAGCGCACCTCAGCAAATACTCGGCGTCTCCCCGGACACGGGTAAGATCAAATGGACAACTGAATTGGGTGGCCTAGCGACTCAGTTTACTAACGACCACGATGGTCTAGTTACGTATGTGGGCGACAGCTCAGGCACATTGTCTCAAATTGACAATACCACTGGGAACATCGCATGGGCATTGCCGCCACCTAGCAATACCGTCAGCTTTAATGGGGTAATCGAAATCTCCGTTTCCGACCCGCTGATCATAGCTACGTATCAGTCAGAAGGCCACGCAAACGTTGTCTACGGCGTCGAGAAAGACACCGGCCACCTCACATGGAGTGCCCAAGCGAGTGAAAGTGGCTGGAGCGTCGATACCGGACCTGACTGGATAAGGCCTAGCAGGACCGGGAACCGTCGGCTTTCGGAAACAGTCTTCCATAGAGGCATTGGATGCACAGCGACCAATTCATCCAATGACGTCATCTGTTTCGATACCCTAAACGGAACAGAGATTTGGTCAGCTGTGCTTGGATTCAGGACACTTCTCGCAATCGACGACCAGAATATTTACACAGAAACACGACCGGCAGGAAACAAGCCACTGGAAATCACCGCCTTCGAGATCGGGACCGGAAACCGAGTCTGGCAATACACTTGGCCAGAAACCCCTTCAGCAGATGATCTTGCGCTCGGGGAACTCGGCCCGATCACTGGATTACAATACTTCTCCTCTGTCAACGGTGTTCTGGTGCTCGCAACTCATGATCGCGCTATAGTCTTAGATCAGTTAGACGGTAATGTCCGTTGGGACTTCCAGCCAGAAGAGGGTGCCGTGCTACCAGGAAACCCTTACCATAAACCACTCGATTTCCCGGTCCTCGATGGTCTAGCGGTTATCCCAGTTGAAGGAAGCGACCGCCGGATCGAGCTATATGAACTCGCAAATGACACTAGACATGATCCTGTCCTTGGCTGGCCCTCCGGCACATCGGGACAAAATTCGTCTGTGAACATTGAGGGGAACTACGCCATTTGGTACGACTACAGCGGTGAAGCAACAATTGTAAAGCGGATTCTGGATCGTCCGTAACCTATGCAATCGATTCATCTCAAGCACACTTGGACTTATGCCCAGCGCAGTTGTCAACTAATGGTCGACTCGTCTGAGAGTGAGCCCCGTGCGGCAACGGTTCACACGGCGACCAGACCTCGAAACACTAACGCACTGTTTGAAGTCAGTCCTATTTGTACATAGGTGTTCTAACGGGGCAAGGGCGCCAGTAATGAATGCACCCCGAGTTCTAACATTAGACCAGGGGACCAGTCGAACACCGATTGGAACGTCACTTGGTCCTGCTGCGCCAAGTCTACGTATTCGGGCAAGATCGATCCAGGTTGGGATGAGTAGCGCGAATCTCGGTTTAACGTTTTCGAGCAACGCCAATTTTAAAGACGCAGATCTATCACGGCAAGACCACAAGCATCGTTGATGGAGAGAAGAGAGGTAGCGCATCCGTGTCAATTATTTAGCCACAACAGGCCTAGGCCAATTCGCTGGACTGTTGCTGTACGCTCAGTACCCTTCCGCAACGAAAGCTGAACCATGGCACTACTACCGCAGGCGAACTACAGCACGAAAAGTTTCAGCTACCCCATCCAAAACATTCGGTGCACGACAACCCACGTACTTGTTTTTAATGACCAGTCCGACTTCGGACTCATGGATTCAGATTTGAACGAAATCAATGTCACCGGCATCGACTCGTTCACCAGTATCGACCTTGTACCAGACACAGAGAGCCTGATCTGCACAAAACCTGACGTTATGAAAAACGTCAGATTCGACGGAGCTGAAGTAGCTGAAACAGGACCCCGGGGCAGCGTTCATATCCAAAACGGTTACGTCTGGACCGCATTCATGGAAGGTGACGACTACGCCGAAATATCTGTACTCAACCTGGCAACCCTCGAACTAGTCGCCTCCACCCAGATCAAAGACGACAGCTTCTTTGACGCCGTCGTTGATGTGCGCACCAGTTTCGACAACAGCGTGGTCTTGACGTTCAGCCAAGGCCAAGACGGCTATTGGAACAAACTTGCCACCCTGGAAGGCGACACTATCCGGCACGAATTTCTGGGCGACCATTTTCAGTACGCAGCGGCCTTTAACCAATCCGGCGACCGGTTCTTAACGGCGGATGAGCACGCACTTTGTGTCTTGACATACCCGGACGAAGACCTAATCTCGTCGCATGCGTTCGAACGAGGTGTGCATTTCGTCTACGTGCGGTCGCCGACTTTATCAACTTCACGATCGTAGACAATGTCATCTACATAACCCACTCCAACGACGATGGGTCAAGCATTCTCCGAATCGATGTAAGCACCGTCAACGCCTGCCTGCAGGGCGGGTAACGATTCTTTATCTAGCTCTCCGGACTGCCCGACACTCGACTACAAACCCTCGAACTCTTCGAACGAATCTGTAAACATGACGTGATGCGGATCGTCGACTGGGGTGATGAACCTGACGTCGATGGTAGGCATGTAGTTACTCTTGGTACGTTTCAGAACTTCAGTCCGGACGGTAGCGATGTCATACTCGCGGACCCGGAGCCTCGGGTTTTGTTCCAATGTCAACGTCATTGTGCCCTTAATCTTGACCGGGATGAAATAGATCTTTCGATCAGTCTTTACCACGATGCTGTAGTCGTAGTCTTTATAGGCCTGTGTTGTCGACCCGGTTCTACTAGCTCGGGCGGCCCCTTTGGCGAAGGCCGCCTTCTCGGTGTCTTTGTTTGTGCCACAACTAATGAACGTTATTGGGGCCGAGTCGGCGATAACGTTCCGGGCGATAGCTAAAGATTCCTCGCCATAAAACTTCACTCCTTGCATCTTGCCTTTGAGGCGTCTCTGCATAAGAACAGCTAGGCAGACGAACACCACAAAGGCGACGATCATAAGTGTGTTTACGGGCATCGTTGAATCACTCCATGTTGAAGGGTTAGCTTGACACTCTCGATGGTTTGATGAGAGCCAGGGTCACGAACCCTACTGACTGTCGCCGTCAACACCTGCAACTGTCTCGCCGCCTCCGGCAACCCAATCTTCCAAACCACGAATATTAGTCAAATTAGTGAAACCGGCATCCTGCATAATTTTGATTGCTTCAGCAGCTCGAACACCACCCTGACAATACACATAAATCTCGGCGTCTTTGTCCAACTCCGGCAACTCACCCTGAGAGATATGTTCTTCAAGACCCCAATGAACAGCATCCTTAGCGTGCGACTCGTTCCACTCCTCATCCGTCCGAACATCCAACACCACCACGTTCTCCTCAGACTGACGCGAGATAGCTTCACTAACCGCTCCCCCAAGATCCGCAGCAACCGGCGACATATCAACCAACGAATCAGCTGAATCACCTGCTACCGATGATTCGGCAGCTGGCGAGGCGTCACTGTTCGAACAGGCAGCCGTTCCCACCGCTAAAACCATCCCAATAACAAGTCGGGCATACACGTTTCTCACTTGTTGTTCTCCAATACCGTTCGGCTCCAAACCCGAAGCGTTTCCTACACCGCTTTCGGGTCGCCCCACCAAACTAGTGCAATACCTAGAGCGGGAGACAACTTGTGACCATTCGGTTGGTCACATCAAAACCATACGGCCCAAACAGTACAAGTAGGTACCTCTAGCGTCTGATCTGAACGAAATCCGCTACTCGCTCAGATCGAGAAGCTACTGTCGTCGTTCGGTTCGAGTTCTGATCGCCAACCCGGCCGAATATTCTGACCAACCCCCTATTTGGAGGCATCCGCCACATGGCGACTTTGAACCGGCGCACTCATATGTTGACGACAGTAACAATCCTGGCAGTTACATTACTACTACTCGGCACGACGGCCAGGCCGGCTACCGCTCAAGACAATCCGCAACCCGACCAACCGTTACTTTGTTTCATGAACCAAGGAAACGAGGACCGAACGCTCACCCTGGTTCCAGCGAGGCCGGACAACGCCACTCACTACGACGTGGCCACCGGCTACAACCCAGCCGACGACACCTTTACCCTGGTCGAAACCTTTGCGCTCAACACTGCTTTGAACACAAAGGTGGAAAGCGTGGCTCACTGGGTTCGGTCGCGAAACGCAGCCGAATCTAGCGACTGGTTACGTTGCGACAGCTACCGAAAGATCTCTAGCGTTTCGGTGGAAAATCTCATCGATTTCCGAAGCTCAAACGCCCACGTAGCTGTCGGACTAGACGGAAACGGAACCACCCCGGTTAGCGGACCGTATCGTGTCTTTGAAGGTCAACACGATGACGTGGTTGTTGTAGACGTAGCTAACCGAGCCGGTCTTGCACCTAATGGGAAGCAGATGGCATGGCGGGCCAGATTCAGGCTAGCGGAGGCTGATGTGCAGGCACTTTACGCCAGCCCTGATGGCAGCGTTTCGTGGAACATTATGCAACGAGGTCTAGCCAGTGACCCTGGTGGTCAGTGGAAAATGAGTCTACTTAAGACGGGCGGAAAGATACTGGTTCAATGCGTGACTCAAGACGGCAGGCCGGGCGGCATCGACAGGCAATCACAGGTATCACCCGTCGACATCGGGGCGTTGCCGATCACCAACGGTTTCACCCAATGGATTACGGCCACATGTTTTTCGGACGACTCGGGTAACGCTCAAGACGCCAACGGCATGCGAGGCGACAGCCTGCAGGCAGTCGTCAACGGCAACGCTAGTGATCGGAAAATCTTCCCTGAAGGGGTCGGCGAATTCATCAACCCGTCGAGCACAAACCAGTGCGCCAACGGCATCCCGCTGGCCGCCGACTTCAACAAAGGGATCGGCTACGTCTACACGGCCGGAAACAAACCGTTCTGTGATGGCAGCCCTCTAGGAGACGATCTTTTCAAAGGCCACCTCGACCATGTCGAAGTGTTCAAACAGTAGTGATCGAACTGGTCAAGACCGGTCGTCCAGTTTTTACCGACTCCCACGCTGCTAACCCAATGATGAGCGGTTGACGACCGTCGACGCCGGTCACCGGCATCTCACCCGAGTCCAAACCGGCGACAAACGAGTCCCATTCGGCAACGAAACTCGGCACATAGCGGTCCAGGAAGAAGTGAGGGATTAGGCTGAGTGCGGTGCCGTCGACTCGATGCACTTCGGTAGTGTTCCGGCGGGGGTTTTCCGATTTGACCATGCCTTCAGATCCAAACACTTCAACGCGCTGGTCATAGCCGTACGCCGCTTGTCGACTGTTATCGATCGTGGTGATTGTGCCGTCGGCGTGGGTCAGAACGATCACCGCGGTGTCAACATCGCCAGCTTCACCAATAGCGGGGTCAACTCGCACCGCAGCTTTTGCGTATACCTCGACCACTTCGCTTCCGGTCACGAACCGGGCCATATCAAAATCGTGGATGGTCATGTCGAGAAACAGTCCTCCCGACACTTTTATATAGTCGATCGGCGGCGGGGCTGGGTCTCGGCTGGTGATACGAACCAGCTGGGTCTCACCGATCTGACCGTCGGCGACGGCGTCTCGAACCGCATTGTGTGACGGATCGAATCGGCGATTAAATCCGATTTGCAACGGGACGCCAGCGGACTCAACCGCCGCCAGCGCCCGGTCGACCTCGTTGAGGTTAAGCGAAACCGGCTTTTCCAAAAAGATCGCTTTACCCGCCTCGGCTGCCGCGATTGTTAGGTCGACGTGGGTATCCGTAGACGTGCATATAGCCACGGCGTCTATGTCGCTCGCCAGCACAGCTTCAAGGTTTGGGGCGACCGGAATATTCAGTTCGGCTCCAACCTTTTCAGCATTGGGTGAATAGGCGTCAAATATGGCAGCAACTTCAAGGCCCTGAATTTGTTTGCTGATTATTTCGGCGTGCATCTTACCGATACGGCCAACGCCTAGGACAGCAATCTTCTTACTCATAGTTCGGAAAACTTTCTATATTGCGGGGTGAACGATTCGAGCGGCCCGGTCGATCGCCGCAGCCACATTTCCGTCAGCCGGATATAGCAACGAACGGCCTATCACTAACCCATGCACGTGCGGCACCGCGAGTGAACGTTGCCAACCATCAAACGCTGTTTCTGGGTCGGGTCCTGGCACGCCGCCTAATAGTAAAGCCGGTAGTGTTGTTGCGCTCATCATTCGTTCGACGTCGCCGGTCGCTGGCAGCTTGAGCCAGGTATAGGCCGACGTAGAACCTAGTCCCGATGCAATAGCGACCGCCCGAATCTGTTTCTCGTCGTCGGGGTCTAACCCACCGTTCTCATAAGGCAACGGTTCAACCATCGCCATCAGCTGATTGGCGCCAAGTTCTTCGACCGCTTCGGCACAAACCTCGATCGTGCGTAGGCTCCCAGCGTCGGTGTCGTCGATGCGTAGCAACATCTTGGCTCCGTCAAGCCCGAACCGTTTCACCCCGGCAACCGTGTAACCGGTCATCGGGTCGTCGAGTTCCCACACCGAACCCGCTAACCCACCGCGGTTCATTGTGCCGATAGCGAGTTTATTCTCCAAGTATCCAAGAAGAAGAAGGTCGTCGAGAATCTCAGCTGATGCGAGAACACCGTCGACGCCCGGATGAGTAAGCGCTGTAGTTAGGCGTTGCAGCAGATCTACCCGGTTGGCCATCGCCATCGGGTCGGAGCCAACCGCTAACGCTCCCCTCGCTGGATGGTCGGCGGCTACAAGAAACATAGTGTTGTCGTCGCCGACTAGAGGGCGTCGGCTACGGGCCTCCCAACGGGAAGCTATAGTTTGCGGCGCCTGCACTCGTACCGATAGCAGTTTCGCCAGCTGTTGGTCAGTAATCAAGCTGCGTCTCGTTCTTTTAGCATCGTCTCAATATCGTTTTTGGTTGGCATGTCTTCGGCGCACATCAACCGACTGGTGACGATGGCACCTGCAGCGTTGCCCCATTTGATTATTTCCTCTGGGTCCCAGCCCTCTAAAAGACCGTGACAGAACGCTCCACCAAATGCGTCTCCTGCTCCAAGCCCACAAACAGCTTCGACCCAAAATGGTTCGGCCGAAACTCGGACACCATCGCTGGTTGCAACCATTACACCGGCCGCTCCGAGTTTGATAACCGCGATTTCTAGCCCGGCTTCGAGAAGTCGGTCCGCTGCTTCTTCCGGGTTTCTGGTGCCGACAGCGATTTCGCATTCGTCGCGGTTACCGATTGCGATTGTAAAGTGTGAAAGCATCGGGCGGATCGCTTCGCTTGCCTCTTGTGGCGATGACCAGAACATTGGTCGCCAATCAAGGTCCAAGACCGTGTGGGATTTACGTTGACGAAGCTTTAGTAGCTCGGTGACGGTTCGGGCTGACATTTCGTCTGAGAACCTCGACGCTGGCATCCACAGAATAGGGACTTCAGTAACAACCGTTGGGTCGACGTCGCCGGGAACCAGATTCTGGTCCGGGGCCCGAGGCTCTCGGTAAAAAATGATGTTGGGTTCGGTCGGAGGGTCGAGTTCGGCGAACGCCAATGGTGTCTGCAGTTCTGGGTCGACACCGACAAATCGAGTGTCGACCTGAAACTGTTCGTTCAAGGCGTGGGCTACATACCTACCGAAGGCATCGTCGCCCACTTTGGTGGCCACCGCCGCTCTTCGACCCAACCGGGCAGCGGCAACGGCAACATTTGTTGCTGTACCGCCCACCGATTTACGAAACGTGGTGACCTCCTGCATGGGAGTCCCAACCTGTTCGGCATAGAGGTCGACGCTGACCCTACCGACGGTCAGTAAGTCAAGGTCGGTCACGGTGCCGCTCGATCATTCACTCCGGTCGCCGCTATCGCCTGCTCAAGTTCCGCTTGTAGCTCTTTCAGTTCGGCTCCGCCAGCCATCAGTTGTGAAAGTTCATCTATCGTGATTTCGCCCTTTGCGAAGTTACCTAGGCCTTGACCACGATTCAAAATGACAAACCGGTCACCAACCGGGTAGGCGTGTTGCGGGTTGTGAGTGATAAAGATGACGCCGAGGCCCCGGTTGCGGGCTTCAACGATGTACTTCAACACGACACCTGATTGTTTCACCCCCAACGCCGAGGTTGGTTCGTCCAAGATAAGTACCTTCGCACCGAAGTAAACGGCCCTAGCGATAGCGACCGATTGCCGTTCACCACCGGAAAGCGTTCCGACCGGTTGTTCTGGGTCTCGGATATCGATCCCCATTTTGGACATTTCTTCAACCACGGTTTTCTTCGCTTGAGAAACATCAAGTCGACGAAACGGTTTCGAACCTTTGGTCAGCTCGGCCCCCATAAAGAAGTTACGCCAAATAGACATCAGCGGAATCATCGCCAAGTCTTGATAGACGGTGGCGATACCTTTGTCCAACGCATCACGAGGCGACACGAACTTGACCGGTTGGCCTTCAACTAGGTACTGGCCGCTGGTTTGCTGGTGGAAACCGGCCAGGATCTTGATGAACGTGGATTTTCCGGCACCGTTGTCGCCAAGCACACATGTAACTTCACCGGCGTTTACCGTGGCGTTGACGCCTCGTAACGCCAGAATATTTCCGTAGCTTTTGCCAATGTCTCGGACTTCGATAAGTGCGCTCATCGTGAAGCCTCCTGCGCCTTGTTACGTACCCAGTTGTTCAATAGAACAGCGAGCAAGAGAAGCCCACCGAAGAAACTTAGACGCCAGTCTGGTTCCCAACCAACGGTTGGAATACCGATAAAGACCATCGCCATAATAAGGGCGCCGATAGCGGCGCCTGCGGCTGATCCGAACCCGCCGGTTAGCAGACAGCCACCGACAACAGCGGCGATGATGTATTGGAACTCTTCGCCTCGACCCAGAGATGACTGGGTTGAGGTGAGTCGAACAATACTTGTATTTCCTACGAACCATGCGCTGGCCGACACGTACATGAACAAGCCGGTCTTGGTTTTGTTGACTGGAACACCTACGCTTCGAGCAGCGTTCTGGTCGCCACCAACGGCAAAGATCCAGTTACCAACTCGGGTACGCAGAAGCACCCAAGATGCTAACGCAGTGATAACCAGAGCCCACAGAATGACGATGCGGAAATCTTCAGGCGGCGTGCCGAAGCTCTTCGCCAATATCGGCTGGATGACACCGTAACCAGCGGCCTCTTCAAGGTCCTCGATACGGATCGTTCCGACGATTGCACTGGTGAGACCTACGTTCGCCCCTAATAGTAGGAACATTGTGCCGAGCGTGATGATGAAACTCGGCAACTTGGTGCGAAGCACCAGCTGGGCGTTCGTAAACCCAATGAGCAGGGCAAACACCAGACTGAGCAGCATTGCGACCGCCAGGTGAAGGTCGGCTTCGGTCGCGAATATTCCGGTTAAAAGTGAGGAGCTACCTACGAGGGCTCCGGATGAAAGATCGAATTCTCCGCCGATCATGAGTAACGCTACAGCGACCGCCATAATGGCGAGAGGCGCTGCGAAATCTAAATATCGTGCTGCGGTCGCGAGTTTCCAAAACTGGGTGTCGATCAATCCGAAGAAAAAGAAGATGCCTACCGCACCTACGATCGCTCCCAGTTCGGGTCGGGTAAACAAACGCCGCCAGAACGAGACCGAGACGAGCCGTTCATCGACACTCTCGGGCTCAACTTCATTCATGTTTGCTGTTGTCACAATTTTGTCCCTCTTTACGAATTAGGGGCCGAGCCCACCGGCTCGGCCCCTAACGAATACTTACTTACCGAGTTCCGAGTTGTGCTTTGTCGGAAATCGCATCAATGTTGTCCTTAGTGATGAAGGCTGGACCGGTGTTGATTGCTTTACCGCCGCCTACTTCATTCAAGTTCGTGTTGTTGAGGTGAAGCAATACGACTGGCAGGTAGCCCTGTACGTATGGCTGCTGGTCGATTCCGAACAGAAGGTCTCCGCTGATGATAGCTTCGGCAACGTCACCGCTGTTGTCGAACGTTCCAACAACTGCGCTTGACCCTGCTCCCGCTTTTGCGTCAACTGCTGCGATAGCGATCTGAGGGTTCAATGAAAGAACACCGTCGATGCTGTCGTCGGCCTGAAGTTTTGCCTGGATTTCGTTCTGAGATCCGACGATGTCTTCAGTACCCGCTACCTGCAGACGTTCGATTTCAACGTTTTTCTCTGCACCGGCACAACGATCTTCCAGCGAAGTGTTTCCTTCTTCGTGGATGATACAAAGCACCTTGGTGGCTCCAGCGTTTGCCATTTGAAGACCAGCGCCTTCACCGGCTACGGTTTCGCTTTGACCAACGTGGGTGATTACTCCGGTACCTTCGATGTCTGATGCACCATTGATGGTGATCACTGGGATACCGACAGCGATTGCGTTGCCGATTTCTTCACGTAGACCATCGAGGTCTGCGGTCGAAACGATGATTCCGTCCGATTGTTCACCAACCGCGGTCGCGATCAACGCGGCCTGGTTTTGAACGTCAGCGTCGTTGGAGTACTTGACGGTTACGCCCAAGTCGGTTTCTGCGTCAGCGCCACCTTTTTTGACGATGTCCCAGAACCCGTCACCAGGGTTGGCGTGGGTGATTAAGTGGTATGTCGCTGAACCGGACGCTTCTTCGTTGTCGGATTCTTCGCTGGTCCCCTCTTCACCTGAACTTGATTCTGAACCTGAATCGGACGATGAATCGTCACCACTTCCGGCACTCGAACCTGAGCTACATGCAGCGGCGACAAACGCCAAAGTAAATAGCATCGCTAATAGTCTTTTTAGTTTCATATTGTTCCCCTCTCGATTTGACAAAACAGTACTTCTTTCCCATTGGGTAATCGGTGATGCAGTGGTCTTACATACCCTCCAATCGCCGATTGACACCTTTGAGATATTCCAGGCTTTCTCGAACCCCCACGATGGGTCCCTCTCCGGGTAGTGGTTCGGCGCCTGTGATTGCGACGTCTTGCTCGATGACGTACCAACCGTTGTAGTCTGCGTCTTCGAGACGTACGACTACTTGTTCGATATCGAGGTCACCGTTGCCGACCGGGGGAAAGATGTCTTGTTGGACAGCTTCCATGAGGGTGAGTTCTTTGTTGTTGAGGCGGGTGGCGATCGATGTGTCTACGTCTTTGATGTGTACTAGGCCTACTCGGTCGGCGTAACGAGTAGCGAAGTCGACTGGGTTGAAGCCACCGACGGCGAGGTGTGCGGTGTCTAGGACGAACTTGACTTCCGTTCCGTCGAGGATTCGTTGCACCTCGTCGTCGGTTTCGACGATGGTGTCGACATGGCTGTGGATGACTTGGGTCAGACCTTGGTCTGCGACGATTCGATCGATTTCGGTGAGAACATCGAGGGCGTGCTGCCATTGCCCGACGGTTAGTTGTTGACGGGGCTGCCAGTCCCATGATGTTACGGGAGCGGAGGCAAAGTAGGTTGCCCCCATTTCGGCCAACTTGGACGCGGTGTCTTTGACTCGGTGCAGGGTTTCTCGTGGTTCGGCCGCGTCATGAACGACTAGGGGGACAAATGCGGACAGGAGTGACATGTCGTAGTCAGCTAAGAGTTTCCGTAGCTCTGCGGGTTCTGACGGCAGGTACCCATCGGAGCCGAGTTCGGTGACAGAAAAACCAAGCGACGACATTTCGGACAAGACTCGATCGACCGGCAGCTGCAGGCCCCAACCGGGAACTTCACAAATACCCCACGAAATTGGAGCGGTTGCTATCCTTGAAATAAATTCCGTCATAAAATTTCCCATTCGGTGGGCATAAGACACCCTGCAACTTAGATGTAGAGCGCTCTACTTGCGTGACCAACATCATAGTAAACTCAGCAGGCTGATTACGCAACCACAAAACATGAGCCAAAAGGCCGTTCTTTGCTGAAATTCGGCCAACCAAGGCGACAGATCGACCGCATTTCGTTTACGTTAAGATGCCCAAATTCAAGCGCTCCACTGTACGCTTGTACCTATGAGTCAACCAACGATGGACGATGTCGCAGCTCAAGCTGGAGTTTCACGTTCACTCGTGTCCTTAGTGATGAGCGACTCTCCACGAGTCAGCGAACAAAGCCGAGCCAAAGTAATGGAAGCCGCCCAAAAACTCGGCTACCGACCCAACCTCTGGGCCCGAAGCCTCGCAAGCGGCCGCACCATGACCGTCGGCGTCATGCTCAATGACCTCCACAACCCTTTCTTTACCGAAATGGCCGAAGGCGTCGCCGAAGCCGCAATCGAAAGCAACCTTGAAATCCTAATCACCTCAGGATGGCAGCGATCAGCCGGAGAAAAAGCGGCGATCGAATCATTACTCAACCTCAGAACCGACGGCATCGTCCTAGGAGGCGCTCGACTTGCCCTCGATGTGCTGAAAGACTTCAGCTCCCAAGCGCCAATGGTGGCGGTAAACACCTTCGCCGAACCAGAAACCTTCGACACGGTACGCAACGACGAAAAACACGGAGCCGAACTAGCGATCGAACACCTAGCCTCGCTAGGACACAAACGGATCGCTCACATCAACGCCGGTGTCGGTGCTGGCGCCCCCGAACGTCGCAGCGCGTTTAGCGCCTCGATGATGCAGCGAGGGCTGGCCCCCATCATCGCCGATGGGGACTTCAACGAAACCTCCGGCTACGAAGCGGCGAAACTCCTATTCAACCTGGCCGAACCCCCAACCGCAGTATTCGCGGGCAACGACCTCTCAGCTATCGGCGTGATGACCTATCTCAACGAAGAAGGCATCGATGTACCAGGCGATGTCTCTATCGTCGGTTACGACGACACAATACTGGCGGCAATCGGCACGGTAAGCCTCACCACAATTCACCAACCCCGACAACAACTAGGCCGTCGAGCGATGGAACTCTTATCAGAGCGAATCGATGGACGCGACGAAGCTCGCCACGAGCTCGTAGAACCCCACCTTGTAACGCGGGCCTCGACAAGTAAAGCAAAAGACTAAGTTCGGCCGATACAACACCGGCAGAACATACAACACAACTCCATAACCACAATGTCCGACTGGCCGGACCTTGCAGCAAACCTCACGTTGAGGTGCGCTCCGACGACGAAAGGTCACAATGAAGACACTACAGCACTGGATCGACGGCAAGCTCACTCCCCTGACGTCTACACGGACGGGCATCGTCTATAACCCGGCGAAGGGCGAAGCGAGCAGCGAAGTTCTCCTCGCTGAACTCGACGATGTGAATACCGTCGTGGCTGTCGCCAAGACCGCTTTTGTTTCCTGGTCACAGCTATCGATGTCGAAACGAACCGCCATCATGTTCAACTACCGCGAACTGCTCAACCAGAACCGGCTTGAACTGGCCGAAATGATCTCAGCCGAACATGGTAAGGTTCGAGCCGATGCCTTAGGCGAAGTAGGCCGAGGTATCGAAGTAGTCGACTACGCCTGCGGCATTGGACAGCTGCTCCAATCCCCACGTTCAGAAGACGTCTCGACCGCCGTCGACAGCTACACGGTCCGCCAAGCCGTCGGCGTGGTCGCAGGCATAACACCATTCAACTTTCCGGTCATGGTCCCGATGTGGATGTTCCCAATCGCCATCGCCTGTGGCAACACCTTCATCCTCAAACCGTCGGAGAAAGACCCGACCGTCAGCAACCGAATGGCCGAACTGTTCACCGAAGCCGGACTACCAGACGGCGTACTCAACGTTCTACACGGCGACGCCGTTTCAGTAAACGGGCTGCTCGAACATCCAGATGTGGATGCGGTCAGCTTTGTCGGATCTACGCCGATAGCGAAACACATCTATACAACCGGAACACAAAACGGTAAACGAGTGCAAGCACTAGGCGGAGCGAAAAACCATATGGTTGTGCTACCTGACGCCGATATGGGTCAAGCCGCCGATGCAGCTGTGTCTGCTGGCTACGGTTCAGCTGGTGAACGCTGTATGGCGATATCGGTTGTCGTAGCCGTCGGCGATGTAGGCGACCGGCTCATCCCAGAAATCATGTCTCGGATCGAAGACCTTAAAATCGGGCCCGGGCTCAGCGAAGAACCAATGGATATGGGAGCCCTCGTCACCGGTGAACACCGAGATCGTGTCGCAGGCTACATCGACGCAGGCGTCACCGAAGGGGCAACACTCGTAGCGGACGGTAGAGGTCTAGAAGTTGACGGACACCCAAACGGTTTCTGGCTAGCCGCCACCCTGTTCGACCACGTTAAGCCCAACATGTTGATCTACACCGACGAAATCTTCGGACCTGTTCTCTGTGTCGTCCGAGCGAACTCATACGACGAGGCTCTAGAGCTTCTCAACGCATCACCTTATGGCAACGGCACCGCTATCTTCACTAACGACGGCGGCGCGGCACGACACTTCCGACGCAACGTCCAAGCCGGAATGGTTGGCGTAAACGTTCCGATCCCGGTGCCGATGGCATACCACTCGTTCGGCGGTTGGAAAGACTCACTCTTCGGCGATACCCATGTTCACGGCTCCGAAGGTGTGCAGTTCTACACCCGCAATAAGGTCGTGACCGAACGCTGGCCCGACCCCCACGAACGAGGTGTCAACCTCGGTTTCCCCACCACGGACTAGAAGATGACAACAACGCCTAACACCCACACCCCGGCGCCGCCGAACATCCACGAAGTCTTAGAGCAACTCCCTGGTTTGAATGGTGAACATGCTCCACTTCAGGTTCTCGGAACCCTCCAGTACGGATCATCGATCGATGGTTTCATCGACTACTGGTCGAGCTTCAAGTCAACGTCGGTTCTATCGGCGCTCGAACAAGAGATGATCATCCTGCGGATGGCTTACTTGATTCAGGCCCCATACGTCTGGGCCCACCACATCGAACCATTACGGCTGGCCGGGGCTGAGCCTTGGCATCGAGAACGAGTTACCTCGTTAACTCATCAACCGCTCGAAACTAGACTCGACGCGCTACTTCAGCTCGTCGACGACGTGATATCGAACGCCCAGATCCGCAAGACAATCATGGAGACACCTCTACTTGAACCGCCAGACCTTATCGACGCTCTTCAACTTATTTCCCAGTACTACCTGTTTAGTTTGACAACCAAGAGCTTCGAGCTTGAAGTGGAATTTGAAGAACACGCCGATGACCGACTTCCACCTTTGACCTCTACAACACCGAGCTAAGAAAGGAAGACCATGGGCCGCGAAACCACCGAGCGATCGACATCTCATTGGTTTACCCATCCATACGGATCAGTTGACGAATTCGAACAGTGCCTCACCCAATTCAGCACAATGCCTCCCCCTCGAAACGCTCAAACGATTCAACGAGGGGTTCCCGTCTATGACGCCCCAGAACTACGAAACAAATTTTCAGAACGAGGAGGCTGGCGGACCCTGCTAGACGAATGGATTGATGTCCTCAAGAACGGTGCCGGAGTCTTGATCATCAAGAAGTCGTTCGAAGACACCGCGATCATCGACGAAGCAACCAACGTCTTTAGGTCAATCATCGCCGAGGAACGTCAACAGAAAGAAACGGGAGACCACTTCGCTAAGGCAGGAGAAAACGACCGAATTTGGAATGCGCTTGAGAAGCTTTGTCTCAACGCTCCTGAGGTCTTCACCCGTTACTACAGCAACGATATGATCGCCCTGGTCAGCGAAGCCTGGCTAGGCCCGAATTATCAGATGACGTCACAGGTCAACGTCGTCCGCCCCGGGGGAAGCGCCCAACAAGCGCACCGCGACTACCACCTCGGGTTTGGGACGGTTGAACAGGCCGAGAAATACCCTCGCCATGTCCACCAACTGACGATGGCACTCACGCTCCAAGGCGGAGTCGCTCACTGTGACATCCCGGTCGAAAGTGGCCCAACTCGGCTACTGCCATTCTCCCAGAATTTCGAACCCGGATATCTGACCTATCGTCGTGAAGATTTTCAACAAGTCTTCGAAGACCGGTTCGTGTCGTTACCCCTCGAGAAAGGCGACACGTTGTTCTTTAATCCGGCGCTTTACCATGCTGCCGGATCGAACACGACGTCCGACGTGCAACGGATGGTCAACTTACTCCAAGTCTCGTCGGCGTTTGGGCACCCGATGGAAACCGTCAACCGTCTCGCGATGTGTAAACGTCTCTATGCCGGATTGTTGGCTGAAGTAAACGCTGGAGCGTTGACCAACGTCGAAGCGCGACGCGCCTTGGCGTGCGCGGCCGGGGGATACGCCTTCCCCACCAACCTCGACACAGACCCGCCCGTCGGTGGTTTAGCTCCACAAACCCAATATGAGTTGATCGTGCATTCACTCGGCCAGCAACGCCCTCCAGAAGAAGTGGCCACGCTGCTCGACCAACAAGCCGAACGTCGCAAGGCGTAGCCGAACTATCGCTGCGACCACGCCGGGGGCTCCGAACGGTCACGACTATTAGCCCAAAGCCCTAGTGCCATGTGTCGCTATGAATGCTAGAATTAGAAGAGTCCAGAAGGCAGCAAAATTCCTCGGATAACCACCTTACGTCTCGTCGTTTCTCGACGATACGCAACACTGATGAATGGCTTGGAATCGACTACGCCGACCTACTGGTCGTACTGTTCGTAGCGCTCTAATCGTAGGTGGTTATTCATGAGTGGACTAAACAAAGTTGTCAGCAACTACGCCGAAGCACTTGAAGGCATAGCCGACAATATGACCGTTATGGTCGGAGGGTTCGGGTTGTGTGGAATCCCCGAAGGTCTCATCGACCAAGTACAACTCTTAGGCCCAACCGGACTTACCTGCATTTCTAACAATGCAGGCGTTGACGGATTTGGCCTAGGCAAATGGCTCGAACAACGCCAAATCAAAACCATGATCGGGTCCTATGTAGGAGAGAACGCCCTTTTCGAAGAGCTAACACTCTCAGGGGAAATGGAGGTCATCCTCACTCCCCAAGGAACACTAGCCGAAAAGATTCGGGCTGGCGGAGCTGGCATCCCTGCGTTCTTCACCGCCACCGGGTTCGGCACCCAAGTCGCTGAAGGGAAAGAAACCCGAGAAATAGATGGACGAAATTACGTACTCGAACCTTCGTTCACCGCTGACTTCTCTTTGATAAAGGCGTGGAAAGCCGACACCTTCGGCAACCTCATCTACCGGCATACTGCCAGAAACTTCAACCCGATGATGGCCACTGCGGGAACGGTCACCGTCGCCGAGGTTGAAGAAATCGTGCCAGCGGGTGAACTCGACCCCAACGCTATTCACACCCCCGGAATCTATGTCGACCGACTGATCGTCGGCTCTTTCGAAAAACGAATCGAACAACCTACCGTTGCGAGCAAAGGTGGAACCAAATGAGTTTGTCCAGAGAACAAATCGCACAACGAGTCGCACAAGAAATCAAAGATGGCTTCTACGTAAACCTCGGCATTGGTATCCCCACCTTGGTGGCGAACTACATTCCCTCCGATATCGAAATCATGCTCCAATCCGAGAACGGACTTTTGGGTATGGGCGGTTTCCCAGAAGAAGCCGACCTAGACGCCGACCTCATCAATGCCGGCAAACAAACCGTCACCGCAGTTGACGGAGCAGCGTTCTTTTCGTCGGCCGACAGCTTCGCTATGATCCGCGGCGGCCACGTCGATCTGACGGTCCTCGGCGCATTCGAGGTCGACCAAACCGGAAGTATCGCGTCGTGGATGATCCCGGGCAAACTCATCAAAGGAATGGGCGGAGCCATGGATCTTGTCGCTGGCGCTCAGAACATCATCGTCACGATGACCCACGCTAATAAGCGAGGCGAATCGAAGATTCTACCAGAATGCACACTCCCCCTCACCGGAGTGGCCTGTGTTAAGAAGGTCATCACCGACCTTGCCTATATGGAGATTCGGGACGGCGCGTTTCATCTTCTCGAACGAGCTCCGGGAGTGACCGTCGAAGAAATCATCAACCTAACAGACGGCGAACTCGTCGTCGACGGAGATATCCCGGAGATGTCGTTCAATAGCCAAAATGGAGGATCGTAAAATGACATCAGATTCTGTTGTGATACTCAGCGCGAGCCGAACACCCATGGGTTCGATGCTTGGGGCTTTGTCCGACATCGACGCTACTCGACTCGGCGGAACCGCCATCGCATCGGCGATTAACAAGTCGGGTCTAGATCCAGCGTTGATCGACAACGTTCTTATGGGTTGTGTGTTGACCGCTGGCCTCGGCCAAGCCCCCGCACGCCGGGCCGCAAGCAACGCCCAACTCGACGCCAGCATTCCTGCCACCGCCATCAACAAGGTTTGCGGCTCGGGAATGTACGCCGCCATGATTTCACATGATCAAATCAAAGCGGGAAGCATCGATGTTGCCGTGGCTGGTGGCATGGAAAACATGAGTAAAGCTCCGTACATGTTGCCGAAAGCTCGAGCCGGGTATCGAATGGGCAACAGCGAACTTCTCGACCACATGTTCTTTGACGGACTTCAGAACTCGAGTGACAGCGAGCTAATGGGTTGCCTGGCTCAACGAGTCGCCGACCAAAACGGGATCACGCGGGAAGAGATGGATAACTTCACTATCCAATCGATTGAGCGGGCTCAGCATGCGATCGCCAACGGCTTGTTCACTGAGGAAATCGTGGCGGTCGAAACTATCTCACGTAAGAAGGTGGTGACGACAGTCGATGCCGACGAAGCTCCCGGCAATGCTCGGGTTGAAAAGATACCGAAGCTTCGACCCGTCTTCGCCGAGGACGGAACCATAACCGCAGCTAGCGCGAGCCCCATCTCAGATGGTGCAGCCGCCATCGTTCTTGCCTCGCAGACTGCAGCCAACAACGCCGGACAGAAACCGTTGGCTCGGATAGTCTCTCACGCCGTTCACGCCCGACAACCAGCCGACTTTACGTTAGCCCCGATCGGGGCCATGCAAAAAGTGATGGACCACGCCGGGTGGACGACCAGCGACGTCGACCTCTTTGAGATCAACGAAGCCTTTGCATCGGTACCACTCGCCGCCAGCAAAGAACTCGGAATAGGGCTCGACAAGATAAACGTAAACGGTGGCGCAATAGCGTTAGGCCACCCGTTAGGAACCTCGGGAGCCAGAATTGTCGTGACCCTACTTCATGCGTTACAGCAGTCCGGGGGAAGACGAGGAGTTGCCTCACTCTGCATCGGAGGCGGCGAAGGAACCGCCTTGGCGATCGAACTTATGTGAGTGAGAATGGTGGAGGCCAAAACGTAGGGAGGCCTCCACCATCCGTTCTAGGGGGGATCTACGAGCCGACCCTAGCCCACTTGCCAGTCTCGGTCGACTGAATGGCCGCATCTAGCACTTCTTCAGTGTGATAGGCATCGGCAAAGTTGGGCCAAACCGGACGACCATCGAGCACGCTGAGAATGAAATCTCGCACCTCGATAGCCACCATGTCGTTGTATCCCAAGCCATGGCCGGGGCCACTGTTGAAGTATCCGTAGTCGCTGTGCTCCGGGCCCAGCAGAATCGTTCTGAACCCTTGGCGGTCCGGTGAATCTTTAGTGGTGAACAGTTTTAGTTCGGACATACGAGCCTGGTCGAACACGATAGTTCCGTCGCTGCCGTTGATCTCGTACCCCAACCCCATCTTGCGGCCACTGGCAACGCGACTGAGTTCAAGATAGCCCAGTGCACCACTTTCGAATCGACACAGAATATGGGTTTGGTCGTCGGTATCAACCGTCGAAGTTCCCGTCGGGGTCCCGTCTGGACGCTCTGGTATTACGATGCTCGAATCGGCTACGACGTCTGTGATCTCGCCGCACAAGTAGTGTGCCATATTGATGATGTGGCACAGATCGCCAACAGCACCAGAACCTGCTTGGGCTTTCTGTAAACGCCAAGTAATCGGCAAGGAAGGGTCGCTCAGATAGTCTTCGATGTGCAAGCCACGGAAATGAAAGACACGACCGATTTCGCCCGAGTCGAGAATCTCTTTGGCTAGCCTTGTCGCCGGGTTCTTCATGTAGGTGTAGCCCGCCATATTGGCGACGCCGGCCTTGTCGGCAGCCTGCACCATGTCTAAGGCTTCTGCTTTAGTTCGCCCCAACGGCTTTTCAGACAAGATCGGTTTCGGGGCGGCCAACGCGGCAAGAGCGATGTCTCGATGCAGATGATTCGGGGTGCAGTTGATGATGACGTCAACGTTTGGATCGGCTACAAGTTCTCGCCAGTCGGCGGTCCATCTAACAAACCCCAACTCCGCTGCTGCGTTGCTAGCGCTAGTCTCGTTCGACGTGGCAACCATTTCTTTAACCAAGGCAACCGGCAGACCGAACAGTGTTTCGGCAGCACCGACGGCCAACGAGAAACTTTTACCCATATAGCCTGAGCCGATTAGGCCGACTCGAATGGTTTCATCGTTCATGTGTTGTTCCTACCAAGTCGAATTGTCGAAGTACTTCGTCGCGAAGAAACGGTTTGAGCTGTTCCATATAGAACAACTGGTCGAACTCGTCTGGGTTATCGGCAAACAGTTGACGAAGGTTGACCCCATGCGCCATTCGCAACGCGGTGCCGATGTTGAATTTCGCTACGCGTGTCATGGCGAGTCGCTGGATGTCCGCTTTGGGGATCCCGGTCGTTCCATGAATAACGATTGGGATCGAGACGACGTTTGAGATCTTTTTGAGCAGGTCATAGTCGATGGTACAGCTAGGCGTCGTTAGCCTATGAATGTTGCCGATTGAGATGGCAACGGCGTCCAATCCGCTTTCGAGGACGAACCGTTCGGCCTCTTCCGGGATCGTCAACTCAGCCTTGATATGGTCTCGACCGGTCGTGTACGGAATGGACCCAATTTCACCTTCGACTGTGACCCCATGTTTGTGGGCGACATCGACTACGGCTGCGGTGCGAGAAATGTTCTCCTCCAACGGCAGCTGGGACCCATCAAACATAACGGAAGTAAATCCAGCACCAATCGCCCGATAGATGATCGACTCCTCGTAGGTGTGGTCGAGGTGGGCGACGACGGGAACCGAGCTTTGTTCAGCCAATTCCCGAAACATCGCCGCTACCCCATTGATACCCATGTATTCGGCCATGTCTTTGTTACATGCCAGAATCACTCCGGTGTTGAGTTGTTCGGCTGCTTCAACTACAGCAACTCCACTCTCATAACCGAAGATATTAAAACACGGCACCGCGTATGAACCACTGGATGCAGCTGGCAACAGATCGTTCAGATTAGATAGCAACGTTACTCGTTTCCTTGGCTGTTACCAGCCGACTCGTTGGTCGGCTTTGTGTTGGTCCATCAAAGCCCGCGCTTCGTTGACCGATTCGAGGTTTGACACTTCGGGCACACCGACTTCCCAGAAGCTGCCGCCTTCGGTCCATGTGTAGGCGTCGACTTTCATCGAGATAATCGATGTCTTGGTGTTCTGTCTTGCTCGTTCGACGGCTGCCGCCAGTTCATCGACGCCGTCGATCGTTTCAGCTTCACATCCCATCGATCGGGCGTGGGCTGCGAAGTCGACTTGCGCTAGTTCTCCGTCCACTTTGCAGTCGGCTAGTAAGTTGTTGAATGGCCGCCCGCCTTGGCCAACTTGTAGTCGGTTGATGACGGCGAATCCGGCGTTATCACAAACGATCACTATCATTTTGTGGCCTGACAGAACCGAAGAGTAAAGTTCGGAGTTCGCCATTAGGTAGGAGCCGTCGCCGACAAAGACAAAGACGTCGCCGTCGTTTTCTGCGCCTCCGCCCGGCCCGTAGGCCATGGCGGCACCCCAGCCTCCGCCGATCTCGTAGCCCATACAGGAGAAGCCGTATTCGCAGTCGAACGTCGAGACGCCTTTGCTCCACCAGCCGTTGTTGACTTCGCCGGGGAAACCGCCTGCTGCCGCTAGACAGATATCGGTTGGTTTAGCGATGTCGTTTACGGTGCGGACGACCTGAGCGTAGGAGGCAACCGAAGTATCACCTGGGGTAACCAGCCCGATGGAGTCGAGGTAGTTTCTGAAACCTTGTTTCTCGGCTTGGGCGCGGTCGACCCAAGACTGTGGACCTTTCCATCCGTCGAGTTCTGATGACAGGTCTTCAAGCGTCACCGCCGCATCCCCGACGAGCGGCATCGACTTGTGTTTGCCTGCGTCGTGGCGGGTTGTGTTTAACCCAATCAGTTTCATGTCAGGGTTTTTAAACACTGTCCACGAACCGGTGGCGAAGTCCTGTAGTCGACAACCGACCGAGAGAACCACGTCGGCTTCGGCGATGAGGTTATTGGCGGCGTCGCTACCGGTGACACCTAACGTGCCGGCGTAGTATGGGTCGTCTCCTAGAAGAGATGACTTGCCAGCAACTGTTTCAACTACTGGGATGTTGTGTTGGGCAGCGAACGCCGACATCGTCGCTTCGGCGTTGGAATAGTGGACGCCTCCACCGGAGATGATCACCGGCTTTGTTGCCGAGGTCAACGCAGCCGTGGCTGCATGCATTTCGTCGGAATCAGCTCGAGCACGTATCGGTTTATGCAGTGTTGGTTCGAAGAACCGGTCGGCGTAGTCAAAGGCCATCGCTTGAACATCTTGTGGAAGACCGAGAAACGCCGGACCACGAGATGCCGGGTCCCACATGCGTTGTAATGCTGCTGGGAGGCTCTGCACGATCTGGGCCGGATGAACAATACGATCCCAATAGGTCGTCACCGATCGGAACGCATCGTTGACCGTCATCGACGGGTCGTGGAAATGTTCGACCTGCTGTAATACCGGGCCAGGGATTCTCGAATTGAACCCGTCGCCGCTGATGATTAATAGGGGGAGCCGGTCGGCCATAGCGACACCGGCGGCGGTCACCATATTGGTGGCACCAGGACCAACCGACGAGGTTACCGCCATGATCTGACGAGCCTTCACCGCTTTGGCGTACGCCACTCCAGCGAGCGCCATGCCTTGTTCGTTTTGACCACGCCAGGTCGGGAATTCTTCTTTGACTTCTTCGAGGGCGTGACCCAGACTGGTCACATTACCGTGCCCAAAGATTCCGTAAATCCCTGGGAACATAGGGGCTTGGGTGCCGTCGGGAAGGATGGTCGATTGAGCCATCATCCATTTGACTACGGCCTGAGCGACGGTTAGTCGAGTAGTTTTCATGACATACCTTTGGTGGAACTCGGGTGGAAAATCTGGTTACTGCAAGCCAACGTCGACTACCTTCTGCCACGAGTTGGACTCCCACGAAGAGACCAGCGCTTGTTGCACACTGACATAGTTCAATGCCTCTTTGAACCCGGGTTCGTGCTGCTCACCGGTAGCGATGGCGTTGAGGAATTGGAGACACTCGATGACCTTGAGGTCCTCGTAACCGATCGCGTTGGCGTCGCCGGGAACAAACGCCCCGTGAAACGGGAAACGGTCACCGGCGTAGACGGTGGTATAACCGTCGTGGGTGTTGTTGTCATCGATGAGGAAGACCTGTAGCTCATTCATTGTTTCAAGGTTCCAACGCAGCGCACCTTTGGTGCCATGAATGTCGAACGCCATCTGGCTTTGTGGTCCGACAATGTTTCGGGAAGCCTCGAACGTTCCCACCGAACCGTTAGCGAACCGGGTTAGTGCACCCGTGTAGTCCTCGTTAGTCACCGGCCCGGTCGGGTCTCCGACTTCACCGCGACTGTAGTGGCTACCGGCGTCTGGCTTTGGAAGGGGACGTTGAGGAATAAACGTTTCTTTCTGACCGACGACTTCGGTGATCGGCCCGTTGAGCATCATCGCCAGATCCATCGAATGGCTTAAGATGTCTGAACTCACGCCGTAACCGGCGCCGT
The DNA here is from genome assembly GCA_020630065.1 of Acidimicrobiales bacterium. Lineage (GTDB taxonomy): Bacteria > Actinomycetota > Acidimicrobiia > Acidimicrobiales > SZUA-35 > JAHDCC01. The sequence continues at coordinate 2,772 of JAHDCC010000023.1, read as the reverse complement.
CAAACTCAAATCGCCATGAGAGTAGACCTAACGGGTCGGACCCATACATCGAAAAGAACCGGCCGCGGTAGTTCGTGATTTCGCCCAGCACACCATCGTCGATGAGCTGTTTCGCATATTGAACCAACGGAGCCCAACGATAGTTATAGCCGACACCGGAGATCACACCTGCAGATCGTGCCGCTAGCTCGACGCGTGCGGTTTGTTCCGGGGTTCCTCCCACCGGTTTTTCACAGAATACGTGTTTACCCGCTTGGGCGGCGGCGACACATAATTCTTCGTGCAGCATGTTAGGGGCGCAGACAATGACGGCGTCTACATCTGGATGGTCGATCGCTTCTTGAGGGTCAGCGGTGGCGTGAGCGAAACCAAAGTCACGTACCGCTTCAGTTCGTCGACTTTCCATCGGGTCGACACAGTAAACCAACCGGGCGTTGGCCGATCGATCCGGAAACAGGGTTGGGATGCGAAGATACGACCGGGTGTGGGCTTTACCCATCCAGCCAAATCCGATTACCGCGATGCCTAGTTCTTTCATGTTTGAGCTCCAGTTGTGTCGGACGGGTTTATGTCAACGTTTTCGACGATCGGTAGCCGCCAGCGACCTGCGTCATTGTTTTCCCAATCTTGTTCGATCCATTCGTGGTCGCTGTGGAAACATGGTGGGGTGCTTCGCTCTTCCCCGATCAGGTCTCCGGCGAGATAGTTGAGGAAGTACATGTTCGACCCAGGGCATGCGACTGTTGTGTGGTATCCCCGTGGCACGAGGGCACAGTCGCCGTCGCCGCCACTAAGCAAATCTTCGAAATCTAACGATGTATCTTCTGAGTCTCGCCAGTTGCGGTGCATCCAATACCCTTCGGGCCGATCGAGCCGGAAGTAGTAGGTTTCTTCTAGGTATGGTGAGCCTTCTTCGCCGTCATGGCAGTGTGGTGTCCATCCGGCCCACGTCCCTCGGGGCACGTAGACCTCGTAGAGGATGAGCCGTTCGGCTTCGATTGGTGGGGCGAGAGTGTGGTTGACGTGCCGATATGAGGCGCCTCCTCCTCGAAGTTCGGACCGCATCTTTGACGGCTGGATGAGACGAGCCGGGTAGCGGCCTTCGGCCGGAGCAGAACCGATAGCGAAGGTGAACTCGTGTTCGGCTTCAATCAAGATCTGGGTGCCGGGTGGCGCGTACCCGACGGGGGCGAGCTGCTCGAAAACCGATGACCGAGATACGGCGTGGGTTTCTTGGCCCAGCGTCATGGTGGCCGAACCCGAAAGTGGAACTACTGCCGTTTCTTCGTCGTACAGGATGTGTTCGTGCTTGCCTCCCTTTAGCGTTATGACACTAAAGCTGAGGTACTTCCAACCAGCTTGGGCTGGGGTTAAGTCCATCTGTTTCCCGACCCCACCCGAGGGGGTCAGAACAAGCGGCTTATTCATTACACATCCTTTTCTTACGACTTGTTCAGGCGTTTGTTGTGAGTAAGGCGCTGGGGCCGGGCACTGACCCCCGGCCCCAGCAAGATCTTGAATTATTGGAGGAAGAGCTGGTGTAGAACCAGCCGATTTACAATTAGATTTGAGCCAGATAGTCCAGGCTTTTCACCACTTCTTGTATTGCGCCTTCGCCAGGGGCTGGTTCACCGCCACGTACTACACAGTCTTGTTCGAGGACGTAGGTCCCGGTGTAACCGACCTGTTCGAGGTGGTTGATGACGTCGGCGATTGGGAGGTCCCCCTGGCCGAGTGGCTGGAATATGCCTTGTTCAACAGCTTCCATCAGCGTGATTTCAGCGTTGTTCAGCTGGTCGATGACGTCATATTTAGCGTCTTTCAAGTGGACGAGACCCACGCGGTCGGCGAAGGATTTCGCGAAGTCAAGCGGATCCAATCCGCCAATAGCCATGTGCCCTGTATCGAGTACAAAGTCGACCGAGCTGGTTGCGAGTAGGCGTTCGATATCGGCTTTGGTTTCGATCACTACACCGTGGTGTTCATGAATGACGTGGTGCAGGGAGTGCTCTTCACAGATCTGATTGACTGATTCGAGCATCGTCACCATATGAGCCCATTCTTCATCGCTGAGGGGTCGTCGTGGACCCCAATCGGATGTCATTACCGGTGCGTCGATAAAGTAGTCGGCGTTACATTCTTGGAGGAGGGCGGCGGATCGCTGCACGTCAACAAGCGCTTGTTCTGCTTGCGCCGGGTCGTGAAGAACTAGCGGAACGAACGCACCCAGGAGGTTCATGTCGTGACGTTCGAGTTGTTCTCGAATTGGGCCGGCTTCGCTTGGCAACCAGCCAGCCGAACCTAGTTCGGTTTGGGTAAAGCCGAGTTGTTTCATTTCGCCGAGGACACGATCGGGACTCATTTGAAAGCCCCAGCCAGGGACTTCACAGATTCCCCACGAAATCGGAGCTGCCGCAACTCGACCTGCTATAGATTGCCCTGTCATCCAATTTCTCCGTCTACTCGACCTATATCGCATAGTACGCCACCGACCGAACCCAGCTAGGCATGGTGCCAACCTCGAATTGGAGCGCTCTAGTTATGTTTACGAGTATAGAAGTACCGAGGGTGGATTTGTCAATGCCGACGTCAATAAGACCCAAAATTAGGGCATAAATACCCAGAAAACTTAACGATAATTGTCTATTTGTGGACCCGTGGGACATCGAACCCGTTGTTAGAGCGCTCTAAATTTATAAATCTTTCGGCATCAACCAGGACACCGGTCTGATTGCGTTTAAACCAGGCCGCTCCGTAGAGCAGCCTGGTTTA
>JAHDCC010000006.1 GCA_020630065.1 Acidimicrobiales bacterium | reverse complement strand
CATGAAAGTCATTCCACCACGAATTCTGGACTTTGTCAATTATTTGATGAAGTCTGATAAATTCAGGGCGTTGACCTAGACAGCCGACGGTTTCACACTCCGGTTCGCCGGTATTGAGAAACCGCCCCCAACAGGAACAGTCCAGCTCCGACAACCAACAGAGAAAAAGACAACGTCACTAACGACGAAGACCCCGTAAGCGCCAACTTACCCGGAACTTCCTGAGTCGCACCCGTCGAAGAATTCGAGCTACCCGAAGACTCTGATGCCCCTTCATCAGAACCCAGCGTAGTTGTTGTGACGGGACTCGTCGTAGTAGTCGTCGGCAGAGATGACTCCACAAAAACCACGGACTCTTGCGCCTCATTGTTACCCTCATCGAGATCGGTCGTCGACGAGTCGACCGAAACATCGTTGTCAAACGTGGCGCTACCAACCATCGAAGACGTCACTACCGACAATGATGCCTCACTACCAGCTGGCAGTGAGGCAACCAGCTCGCAAGTGACGGCAGGAAACGACACTACGCATGTCCATCCTGGCGCCGAAACCGAAACGACCGACAGACCTGACGGCAACGTATCGGTCACCGTCACATCATCGGCCGAGTCAGGACCATCATTCGAAACCGTAACCGTCCACTCAATTGAATCATCAGAGCGAACCGTATGAGACTTACTGACAAGCAAGTCGGCTAGCGGTTCGCGAAACGTCAAAACACTGTCCGAGACTGTGTGTGCACCTTGGCTACTCACATATCCGACCTCCGACTCGTTAGAAACCGTCAGTTCAGAGTCCTGAGTAACCTCAACAACGATCGTGATATCGCCAGCCGACGTCGCAGCATCAAGAGCCGCATCGTGACTACAGCCGACATTCTGACCAGCCACACTACAGGTCCATCCGACACCAGACGCCGACACCAGACGCCGACACCACAGTTAAACCATCGGGAACCGCATCGTCCATAACCACCGACGAAGCAGCCTCGTCCCCAATATTTTCGACCGCGATCGTATACGAGTACTGGGAGCCGACAACGTGGGGACCTTCCGGAGCAGATTTGTCGACCACCAATTCAGCCAGCTTGAGACCAACGGTTGCCCCTATCCAACTCAAATGTTCAGTCAAACCCTCACAAGCCGAAACCGACAGGCAAGAATCGTCGTCGCCAACAACTACCAGCATCGACGAAACTTCCGAGTCGAGTCCGTGGAAACCAATCCACCGGGTAGCTTTGTTGCCGCAGCCTAACGTTCCGGTACCTCCACATGTGGCAGCCTGGTTAGCCGTCGAGGTATCAATCGGACCAACATACAAAACGTTGCCGTCAACATCGAACAACTTCAACACGGCAGGAACACCCTCACCATCGGTGCGGGTCTCCACATCACCAAACCAGGCCCCAAACGAATCAACCGGCCGCGAAAATTCGAACAAGCTGGCGTCAAGGGTTCCGCCGTCGCCGCCTAAAGTATTCCACATTCGAGGTTGCGGCAACCCCACACCGTCGTAGAGCCACTGGGGGCGGGGCGCACATTCCTGCAACGTCGAAGCCGACGCCGAGGTACCCCGCGCCGGGGTGTACGGATCTCGATAATTGGTAACGTCGGCGATTCCGAAACTATTTGGAACAAGGGAGTCACGCACCGCAGGCGAAACATCTCGCTTTGAGGCACCCACCGACAGATTCGCACCCGGAACCACCATCACGGTTGGCTGCGAATCAACCTCATTCGGATTCACCGGTACAGGAAATTCGAGCGTAGAAAACCCGGTTATCCCATCGCTCAACGCCGCCGCCCGCCATGAATCGTCTTGAGCTTCGACCGCCGTCCGCAGCGCTATACCGGTAGCACTCGAAGCCGATTGACCGCTACACGACGACGAGCTGTTCGGGGCAAACACTTCGTCGGAAACAAAGACGGTCGGAGTTGAAGCCGCCTCAGCCGACGCGTCAACCAACCAAAACGGCGCCACAGCGATCAAGGCCAACGGCAACAGCCACCGACCTACACACCGCCCCGTCTTTGATAGTAACGACACACCAAACCTTCGGCAGACCAGACACTATCTGTTAGCCAACGGAAGGTAAGACAAAACGAACCCAGCCCCAGTCGGAACAAAGTTTTCCGACCGGGGCTGGGCTACAGCATCAAACTGGCTACAAGCTACGCAGTACGACGACGGTACGTGAGCAGCCCGAGAACCACACCAGCAAGTATCAACATCGTCGACACACCCATCAGGGTCTTCAGGTTTGAACCGGTGAATGCAAGTTCATTAGGTGGGGTGCCCGAGTCGCTCGCGGCGTCCGATCCAGAACTTGGGGTAACAAACCCGGCGTCGATGTCGGCGCGTTTCTCGCCAGCCAATATCTGGATAACGTCGGTTCGTCCATCAGGTTTGATGTCAGAATCCAACGTGTCATCTCCGCCTTGATCCTTCGGTGAAGGATCGGTACCGGCCGGAGTTTCCACATCAACAATAAATTCACCAGGCGGCAAATCGTCCACCTCGAACGCCCCGTCAGAATCCGTGGTAACCGTGTGTACGGGTTCCTGCGACGGTTCGCCTGTCTCAGGGTCGACTCGGAAGACGTTGATCTCGACATCTGGAAGACCTGGTTCGTTCGGATCTTGCAAGCCATCACCGTCGAGGTCATCCCAGACAAAGTCGCCAACAGAACCGGTCGGAGTGAAACCAAACGCAGCGTCGCTGTCAGCGCCGAACACGTTTAGTTCTGGGTTGTCGCCAGCTGTCACTTCAAACAGGCCACTGATCACAGACCGGTCATCACCATTAGGATCAATACCGGCATCGACGCCGTTCAAACCGGTTGTCGATGTCAAGCCTTCCAACGCACCGCCCGGTTCGAAGTTCTCGGCTGGGATCTTCAAACGATAGGTTCCTTCTTCCAGCCCAGTGAACGTGACTAGCCCGTTCTCGTCTGAAACAGTTGTCGCAATAACCTCTCCGGCCTCGTTGAGAAGTTCAACAATGACACCGGCAAGAGGTGTTTCGCCTTCGTCGACCTCACCATTATTGTTGGTGTCAGTCCACAGAGTCGTCACAATATCAGCGGTGTATAGACCAAAGTCAACCGTTGAATCGCTGTTGGCGTCAACCGGAATATCGTGGTCCTCGTTCACGTCAAGTTCAACCTCGGCTGTTGGCTCGGTTTGAACATTGAGCGTGATCGGAGGAGTAACGATGGCGCTTCCAGCACCGTCAACGGGATCTCCATTGTCGTCGTTGTCAAGCACCAACTCGTCAGGGTCAGGGGCGACACCGTTTCCAGTCGAAGAGTGATAGCCGTCTAATGGCCCACCATCTTCAAAGTTCGAAGATCCGAGCACAACCACATAGTCACCTTCATTGAACCCACCAAACAGGTAGTATCCGTCTTCGTCGGTAACCGTGGTCGCAACAAGTTCGCCATCCTCGGTTTGTAGAGTTACTTCAACGCCAGCAAAGCCGGTTTCCCCTTCATCGAAGGTGCCCGAGTTATCGGCATCGAAGAATACCCGGTTGCCGACACCCAACGGGAAGAACCCGAAGTCTAGTGTCAGGTTCGAGTTCGCATCTGCGATTTCAACGCCATCAACCTGGCCATGACCCTCAGCGCCGGTCGACTCGTCTAGCGGCTCCAACGAAGGTATCAACGTCACAGGTTCGCTCACGACGTCAGCTCCAACCTCGGCAGGGTCGAAACCTTGATCGTCCCCGTCGACATCATCATCGGGGTCTGAAGCTACGACGGCTGCTGAAGAGAACATTCCCTCTAGCGGCTCGTCGGCATCGAAGTTGACCGAAGGAATCACAACAATGAACTGTCCGGGAGCAACATCGACGAACAGGTAGTTACCTTCTTCGTCGGTGGTCACGGTCTGGGCTGGGTCGTCGCCTACGGGGTTTCCGTCAGCGTCGACGGCCCAAAGTTCAACCACCACATCGGCGACACCAACTTCGTCCCCGTCGAGGACGCCAGAGTTATCGACATCCATCCATACTTGGTTACCGATACTCATCGGCGGCACTTCAACCAAGCCGAGATCGACCGTCAAGTTAGTGTTCGTTGAATGTACGCTTCCAGGCTCTCCGGCCTCACCGGTTGGTTCGTCGCCGAACGCCAGCGTAAACGGAGCAGTAGAAATCGTCAGACCGTCGGGATCGACGTTGCCGTTGTCGTCGCTGTCAGTAGCGTCATCATCGACGGCCGGTGCCACTACACCATTACCGATAGTCGACGTCATACCTTCAAGCGGCCCGCCTTCAACAAAGTTCTCTTGAGGCAACACAATCTTGAACGTTCCAGGAACTAGCGAACCGAATAGGAACGTTCCGTCTGGTGCGGTGGTGGTCGTCGCAAACGGGGATTCCCCGACCGGTTCTCCGTCTTCATCCACTAACCACAACTCGACAACAACATCCGCTATGCCGGATTCGTCACCATTGATGGTGCCGTCACCGTCATCGTCGGCCCAAACCGTGTCACCAACCGCCAAGCCAGCAAATCCAAGATCTACCGTCAAGTTTGTGTTCGGATCGTGAACGGTCAGGTCGCCGTCAGGGTTTTCGTTGATTGGTTCGTCGCTGGCGCTAACCACAACTCCAGCGGTTTGGACCGAGTCACCGAAATTCTCGGGATCGATTCCGTTGTCATCATTATCGATACCGTTATCGTCGTCGCCTCCAGTGTTAGGATCGACTACTGGATCAGGGTCCGGGCTTGAGAACAGTCCGTCTAGCGGTCCGCCCTCGGCAAACTCGGATGCGGGAACTTGTACAACATATTCAGCTCCCTCTTCTAGTCCATCAAAGACATAGAACCCGTCACCGTCAGCGGTAGGCACAGTCACTGTCGACTCGACAAAGCTGAGTTCACCTGTACCGGGATCAACCTTGAACAGTTGAACCACGACACCGTTGATACCTGGCTCGTCGGGATCGACTACGCCATCGGCATCTACGTCAGACCAAATCTGGTTACCAAGGGTTAGCTTGGTGAAACCAAAGTCGACCGTGAAGTTCGAGAAGTCATCTGGATACGACCCTTCTTCACCTTGGTCAGGGTCGTCGTCAACTGCGGTAAACGGGTTGACTTCGTTGGTAGGCTCCACCCCAAACGGAGGAGCAACCGGATCTGGGCCAAGCAAAATATTGGCCGTCTTCCAGACGTCGTCAACCAGGACGCCGTTGTCGTTGTTGTCGACATCGTCGTTCGGGTCGGCTTCCTCAGTAACTGAAGAAACGAATCCGTCCAGCGCAGCGGCGACAAGTCCCTCTACGGCTCCTAGAGCCGGGGTCTGCGAAGCTGGGATGACGACCATGTATTGGCCTGCTGCGAGATTATCGAAGCTGTACATTCCATTTTCGTCAGTGGCAGTTTCAGCGATAACGGTTCCGTCGTTGGCGGTGAGTTGAACCAACACACCAGCAATTCCTGATTCGTCACTATCGGCCAGCCCGTCAGCGTCGAGGTCATTCCAAACTTGGTTGCCTAGACGAAAGACGGGAACTTCGATAAATCCGAAGTCGACTAGCAGTTCTGAGTTGGCGTCTGGCACCGTTTCGACCAGAACCGTGTTCGCTTCAGCTTCGGCGTCTTCAGCCGGATTGCTGTCAGCTTCGTCGGTTGAGGTTCCACCCGCCGTCAGCGTAACAACATCTGACACTGCAGCGTTCCCACCGTTAGGTGCGCCGTCGTCGTCATTGTCGGAGGTAACCGGGTCGCCGGATTGTCCGGTCGACGAGAAACCGTCAGGCACAGATGGGATAACAACAAAGTAGGCGACATCTTCGTCGAGATGCTCGAACCAGTAGTTGCCTTCGTCATCAGTGATGGTTTCCATCTCTGGGTTGACGCCGTCGTCGCCATCAGGTTCAGCGTCACCGTCGTCGTCGTTGTCAATCCAAAGTTCTACGGTGACTCCACCGATTCCGGCTTCGGTCGACTCCATAATTCCGTTGTCGTAGCCGTCTTCGCCTTGAACGCCATCGAGCCATACTTGGTTACCGAGACGCAAGCCCCGCCAGAACCCGAAGTCAACGGTCAAGTCGGTGCGGTCCGCCCGGTCGGTGTTGAGTTCATCTGAGGCAGGGTCGTCAGATCGCAGAGACTCACCAGTTGGTTCAGAATGGCTATCACCTTCACCCACACTGATCGGACCGGACGTAGCGTCGCCGTTCGAATCGACACCATTATGGTCGTTGTCGATTGACGCCGGATCGTCCGGGTCGGCGACTACCGTGTCTGAAATTTCGAGCCCGTCAAGTGCATCCGGGTCAAGACCAACAACCGGTCCAAGCGTTGGCTGCTGATCGGCTGGAACACTAACCGAGTATGTTCCTTCTTCGATATTCACGAACCGGTAGTGACCGTCTTCGTCGGTGGTGGTTTCAGCAATGACAACACCGTCACTATCGAGTAGTTGAACGAGCGCTCCGGAAATTCCCGGTTCGCCGTTGTCGGCTATTCCGTCGTTGTCAAAATCTTCCCATAGAAGGTTGCCGATCACGAACATCGGTGTCGGCGCAAACCCAAAGTCGATCTCAAGGTTAGAGTTGCCGTCTGGCAGCCATGGGAAATCATCGTTGACGTCTGCTTCTGCTTCGTCGTCGATTGTTGAGTTGAAGTTTCCTTGCTCGTCTTCGGCTTCAGCACCGAAGTCCAACTCAAACTGCGCTGATAGCGAGGCAAAGCCCGGATATGGTTCGCCATCGTCGTCATCGTCGCTGGCTTCCGGCGTCGCCGACTGACCTTGAGAACTAAGCAGTTCGAACAAAGCAGCAGGGTCGGGAGTTAAGTCGAGGTCGATGATTGGAGTTTGATTCGTCGGTATACCGACTCGGAACGTTCCGGTCAGCAGTTCGTCGAATACGTAGCGGCCACCTTCGTCGGTTACAGCTTCGGCGACAACAACATCGTCATCGTCCATCAACTGAACGAGCACACCTGGAATGCCTCGTTCGGTGGCGTCAGCTTCACCGTCGTTTTCGTCAGCCGGATTGTAGGTCGCATCGCCTGGCGCTCCGCCACCGTTATCCAACCAAACTATGTTGCCGACTCGGAGCGGCATCACGAATGCGATGTCAACCGACAAGTTCGATGTGTCGTCAACAGATGAGTTGTCGTCGTCGGTTGGGTCGTCCGACCGCAGTGTCTCATCCGTTGGTTCGCTAGGTTCGAACGGGTCGGGCTCTCCGACCGAGATCAACTCTGTAGCGACATCTTCGAGATGTGAAGCCGCTACCCCGACCGCACCATTGTTGTCGTTGTCCTCATCGTTGTTCGGGTTGAGGTCTGTATCCGATCCGACCGGCAGGTCGGTGAGGTCGATAGGGTTGCCGTCAACGAGTTGACCGGTCTGTCCACCTGGAACGACTACAAAGAAGTCGCCTGCAGGAAGGCCGTCGAAGAGGAAATGTCCTTCGTCGTCAGTGGTGGTCGTATCGTATGCTTCACTGCCTCCATCAGCCCAAAGCTCGACGGCAACGTTTTCGATGCCCGGTTCACCATCTTCGGCGATGCCGTCATCGTCGTCTATCCAGACAAGGTTACCGATGCTAAATGTTGGCTGTTCTACGAACGAGAAGTCGACCGTAAGGTCGGAGAACTCGTCGACCACAAAGCTGGTTGCTGTGTTGGCTGAGACTTCTGCGGCGTCTTCGGTGGTGTCTTCAAAGTCGCCTTGTTCATCTGATGGGCTGTCGGCGACGTCGATCTCAAACGGACTAGATACCGATGCGAAACCGTTACCGGTATCGACGGTACCGTCGTTGAGGTCATCGAAACCTTCATCGGCGTCACTAGCCGCAGGAGAAGATACGAACAGATCGTCAATGTCGATTGTTTCACCTTCGAGCGTCTGACCCGTTTGCCCATTAGGAATCGCTACGACATAGGTGCCTGGAGCTAAACCAAAGAACCAATATCGGCCGTCATCATCGGTTGTAGTATCGGCAACAAAGGTGTTGACACCTTCATTGCTGGAATACAGCTCTACCGTGACGCCACCCAGACCGTAGTCTGACTCGGCGGGGTCAGCGATGCCGTTATTAAAGCCAGCCTCCCCCGATTTTCCGTCAAGCCAAACCAAGTTACCGATTCTGCTTTTCTGAATGAAACCAAGATCGAAGGTAAGGTTCGAGTCATCGTCGTCGACCTGATGGTCGGTTTTGATGAAGATCGCTTCTTCAGAATCGGTATCTGGATCTGGAGGAGTGTCTGTCTCATTGGTCGGTTCGCTGGCAGGATCGTCGGATACGACAATCGCTTCGGTCACAGCTAGGAAGCCGGTAAACGGGGTACCGTCATCGTTGTTGTCAATCGGATTCGTGGCGGTGCCAGTAGACGACAGCAGTGTAATTGCGTCTAGTGTCTGCCCGTCAATTTGGATGATGCCGCCACCCTGATCTTCCGGTACGGCTACGTAGTAGGTTTCGCCGTCGACGAGGTTTCGGAACGAGTAGAAACCTTCGGAGTCGGTGGTCTGAGATTCGACAAGAGCTTCCGTTCCGTCGAATCCTGCAGCACCATCTTCACGGAACAAGTTGAGGGTGAGGCCAGAAATAACTGACTCACCGTCGTCGGCATCACCGTTGTTGTTTAGGTCGAACCAAACGAGGTTGCCGATCTGAAGGCCGCCACGGAACCCGGCATCTAGAGAATGGTCGTTGGCGCCAGCGTTACCGGTAGTGAATTCAAGCAAACCATCAACATCAATATTGCTGTCTGTGTCTGCGTTTACTCCCGCTGCGTTCTGTGTGGTTGCGGTCAGAATCGTGACGTCAGCTATCCCATCGATTCCAGAAACGTCTGCTGAGCTTTCGTCAAAGACAATCGAGTAGTCAGCGTTAGGAATCAATTCAGGAATGTTTAGAGAACTGAACGAGTAGATGCCGGACCCGTTCGTAACCGTCGCAGCAATCTCAACATCGTTCTCGTCGAAAAGACTTACTGCGACATTGGGCAAGGCGGGCTCGGATGGATCTTGACGACCGTTGCCATTACGGTCGAACCAGACTCGGTCCCCTACTTCAATCGGGGCACCTTCACAGAAAGCTTCGATGTCACCGAGACCGGCGGCCTTACCAAAGTTTCCAGCAACTACCCGGTACTGGCCAATCTTCTCTCCAGTTTCGTTGTCTAGACGAGCTAGACCGTTGGAGAATGAGTAGTCGTTGTTGCCTCCGCCGTAGTTGTCGTCGAGCGCGTCGTAGGCGGTCATCATGACGTCACCACGAGGACGAGCGGTCGCTAGACCACCCAAGCTAATTTCGTCGTGTCCGGTGTGAACACCACCAAAGGTAGTGATGTACTCGTCACCAATGTAGAACTCTTCCCCCCCAGGGCCTGCCGGGTTTTCACCTCGAGCAGAGAACTCACAACCAGTATCGCCCTCAAGAATGAATCCGGTCCCAACTCCGGCACAAGCTCGCAAGACATCACCTGCCGAATCGGCGCGGTATAGGTTTGGGTCGGTTGGGTAATTAATACTTGGACTGTCGTAGCCTGACTGATCACCATAGCGATCACGAACACCGAGCACCAAAGCGTCTCGGTCGAACTCGATATCGGAGAGAACTGGCTGAGGGTAAGCCTGTTCAGATGGCCCCCAACCTGTGGCTTCAGCTTGCCATTCGGAATCGCCGGCCCACGCGTTCCATTCCGCGGTGAGTCCGGTGTGGTTACCGATTGGTTCACGACCATATGTCAGCGGAATAGTAAGAACGTTCGTAAAACTAGATCCGGATGGATCGAGCGTGTGAACGTAGGCTACGGTGCCGTCGTCGCATGTGGTCCCAACATAGATCAGACCTTCGTTAAACCCGGCAGCCCATGGGCGAATGACGCCTGAACAGGTCTGACCAGGAAGCCCAGTCAGATCCCAATTACCGGTGGTACTAAGGTACCCGCCGCTTGTAGGGTCAATGTCGAATTCGTAGAGCTTGCGGTCCAGGAGGTTTACGGCGTAGAGACGGTCTTGTGTATCGTTGATGTCAAGGTCGCCCCAGCTTTGTTTGCCGACAAGGCCATAGCTGGCGGCATCAACGATCTCGTTGCCTGGAGCTACGAGGGTGAAGTCGTGCTGATCGGTACCTGCATCGACAGAAGTAATGGTTTGTTCTACATTTCCGGTTGCCGGGTTGACCAAGTAGATTGCGTCTGGGCCGGAAGGCCCGTATCCGGCGAAGCGCTTTTCAAAAGCGGCGGCCCAAATTCGGTCGTTCGAGGTGTCATAGTCGTTAAAGGTCTGAGTGGCGAGACCCCAAGTTGACCCGATGTCGGTCGAGTCGGCTATCGGGAATTCGGCGGTCCCGCCTCCACCCGGTGTACCGTCGCCTGTTGCGAGATATTCGGTCATGACCATTACGTCACCGCCACCGGTCTGGTCGCCTTCGATGTAGCAGTTCGTGGCAACGTTCGGGTTGTCTTGGCAGTAGTGGTACGGATAGACCACCCCAAAGTCTGCGTTGGTAACTACCCCCGACGCAACAATTCTGACGTCCGACTGATTGTCGTCGCCTAGCGGTCCGGGTTGAAGCGGAGCTTTACCTGCAGGGATCGTGAACTGGACTGAGTATGGTCCGGTCAACGAGTCGAGTGCACCAACCGATGTCGACCACGAGCCGTCGCTACCTGAAAGAAATGGACCAGCGGTTTCACCGTTGTCATCCACCACGGTGACCTCAACTCCGCCCTCACCGACATCACCAGACTTTGACCCATCCCATCCTTCATCGCGGAAAACAACACCAGAAATGTTGTCACCTCCAGCAGCAAATGCAGGCGTCGTATCAACGATCGTCAAGAAACTAGCGATCATAGCTAGAACTAGACTTGACACCAGCGTCCTAGTCATCATTTCTGACGTCCACTTGATCTTTCCAGATCGAACGTTTAGCCACGAACCCATCTCAGCTCCTAAAAAAATCTTGGGCACAATTACCCGCGCGATTGCGCTCAGTCCTAGTACGGCATGGTTGGAAAGACTATTTAGAAACAATCGATCAATCTATATCAAGTGGTCAGAACGACCTGGGCCTACCGACCCAGAAGCAGCACAGACAGCCTGCAGACAGATAGGGGACCAAAATCGAGCTATCACCAGCCATCAGTCAACCTAACAGTTCAAGCGAGACCATCAGATTTGGGACCTAACAACTTTCTAGTTCGCTACTAGATCCACCCAAATTGGTTTATGGTCGCTCGCTGAAGCCGTCCACGCAACACCGGTCTCGACCACAGAAAACCCCGACGCAAAGATGTGGTCCAAAGGCAGTTTGAGCCGCCAGAACGGCAACGTCGGGCCAGATTCCGCTGAAACGTGCGACAGTCCAGCCTCACCTAAAGAAGACCGAACTGCAGACAGCCCGATTCTGCGGGTCAGAGTGTTGAAGTCTCCGCCAATTATCGAATGGCTGCCCCCAACCTGAGAAACGTCTTCGGCCAGCCGATTGAACTGCTCGCGTCGAAGACGTAACGGCAGAAATGGTATCTCTGTGTGGGCGCTGTAGGTCAATATTTCGTTAGAGCGTACCGAAACGCTTGCCCGGGTCGCCATACGTGGATGGCCGCTGAAACGTGCCTGGTGTGGAAGATGGACCTCCGCTAAGCCTCCGATCGGCCAAGAAGAGACAATAGCGTTGCCGAAGTCTCGGCCACTTTGTTGGTGCGGCCCGAGAGTTGTAAAAACATAGTCGGCGTCGAGGGCTTCGGCGATACGGGCGGTGCCTTTCTCATCCATTTCTTGCAGTAAGAGGATGTCCGGGGCGGTTACCTCGTCGATCTGACGTAACTCTCGAATCGCAGTGTCGATTTCAATCCCAAACTTGATGTTCCATGAGACAACACGAATATGGTCACCAGACATTTGTCCACCTTGGCTTCGACGACGGACCTGAAGCATAGGTAGCAACAGGGAACTCAGCATGCACACATCGGCGCGCTCTGAGCAAACCACGCTATCCGGCGATGCGCCATTCTTATCATCGACAGACTGAATCAATCTTAGGTCTCCGCTATGACCACTGAGCCGTTAGTCATGCTGCTTATTAGGCGCCCAGTGGGCCGAACCACCCCCTTCCGACCCCCAAATGGACCAATTATGAGTCTTCTACGTGGGTATTGCTAAACAAACTCGCCCTTAGAGACGAACAGGTAGGTATCCCATATCTTAAGGATTACGGCGTGCGTGTATCTCCTCGGCGAAAACTTGTTCTGTTCTACCCTCTAGTTTTGATTGCGTCACTGCTAGTGGTCCAAAGCCCTACCGCGGCGGCAGTTCCGGTAACCGATGTAACTATCGAGCTGGAAAAGACCGGTTCGGAACCGTTTGACACCTCTGACGGCGACGACGACTGTCTCGACGGCAATACCTACGACACGAACCGCACCTTCAGCGATGGAGTCGTAATCGACGACGGTAACGACGGAGCGGGACATGACGGCAACGACACCTGTTCTGACAATGACGTGGTTCGTCTGGGAGACTCAGTCACCTATAAGGTCGAAGTCTCGAACAACGACTCCGACGTTGACTACTTGACCGCCACTGTCACGTTCGACCCGGTCAATCAGATCACCCAGTTACCCGACCCGGCGGGCACCGTTCATCAAGAATGGATCGAGCTGCCTTCAGGTTGTGAAACAGATCCGCTGTTCGCTATTCCCCCATCGGCTTTACAGGATCTTGATGGCGACGGATACAACGAAACCCTCTTCTGTAATCTTGGGTTTGCGCGCGAAGGTACCAACAAAGTTTTCTTCCCCGCAGCCAAAGTTCTTGGCTCCGCTACCGACGGCTCGACCGCCACGATTAACGACTCGATCGTCAGCGCCAGTGTTACTGCTGAGGGTATTTCTAACTCGGCGGCGACGGGCAACAACGGAACGTCGGCTACCGCCACCGATGGCCCGGCCGAAGCGCTTGTGACCGCTGACTTTGCGGTCAATTTGACCAAGGAAATGGTTGGCTTTGCCATTGATGGCGACGGTAACCCTATTTGGCCGAAGCTTGATGCCAAACCCGGCCCGTCGGGTGAAGAGGGGTATTTAGCCGAGTACGATATTTTGGCGACGTATCAAAAAGGTTCGATGATCGCCGACTCACCGGACGAACTGGTTGACAACGACGGCGACGGGTTCTTCTTCGACGCCGACTTTGATTTGGTCGACATCTTCACCGACGATAACACCAACAATGATGGCGCATTGTCGGCCGGCGCGTTACTCTACGATTGGGACCCCACCTATTCGGCCTGTTCGTTTAACGGCGACAACGGCGCCGGGGCGTCCGCCACCTGTACCCAGCCCAACCATCCGTTCGACTGGTCTGGCCCATCGTTTACTCCCGACGGCGTGAACGACCCGAACTTCCATATCGACCTCGACAATATCGACACCCGCGACCCCGATGGCAATGGCACCTTGTTTAATGTCCGCATCGGCATTTGGATTCCCAAGGCCGATGTCGATAATCACCCGACTTGTTCTGGCGGCACGTGCCAGTATTTCCATATCAACGAAGCACAGGCCCTCGACACTACTACTAACGAGCCAGGTGATTTCGCTCCACAGTCGACCGAAGACGCGGCTGGCAACAACCTTGATAACTATGGCGCCGGATCAGAGCCTGGTGGCGTTAACAGCCCTGACGTTCACACCGCCAATAGCGACAACGTCACCAACGGACTGCTGCAAGTTTCGAGCCCTGGTGTCTGGACGTATCGCAAAACGTTCCAACGAACATCGGACGGCACGTCGTACTACCCAAAGATCGCTGAACAGCTCAGAGCCAAAGGCGAACTCTTACCGGTCTCGTTGAAACTCTACGACTACCGACGGATCGACGGAGGCCAGTCACAGATATGCGACAAGATCGATACCACGCAATACGAGTTTGTTGGCGTCCCCGCCTGGGATAAGTACCCAACCTATTCGGACCCCGCTGGTGTGATCGACATCCTTTTCTGGGACCGAGCCGTAGACGCCACCTACGTTAACGGCGGAACCAAGAACAACCCTTCGGGCATGATTTGGGGTGGTGGGGCCGGTGAGCGGTACTTCTTCGACTCCGAGCCGTACACACAGTCGTTGTATTCCGGGGTGCCTAACGGAACTGGTTCGTTAGCCGACCTCGACACCACGGTTTGCGAAGACGATGCCAATGGCGACGGAGCTGCAGTAATTCAGCTAGCCGACGGCACGCTTGTCGACGGTGACGGCAACCCGACGGCTGGTCCCGTTGACTGGTATGAAGACTTCGCCGCCGTTCCCGCGGCTGCCGACGGGTCGGGTGGCGTAACCAAAGTTCGCCTACAATACATCCACGACGATCCAGGTCTAGCCGCATTGTCCGGAGCCCCCGACTATCAGAACGTTCAAGTCGGCCAACTCTATGAGTTAAAGGTTCGCGCTGACGCTACCGGCTACGGCCCTAAAAACTATCTTCCGAACTACGCCGATGCTCGCCGCAGCGACTCTAGCGACAACGATACGTGGCTGGCGTGGCAGGATAACGCCACCGACGCTGTCCAAGACCCGAACAACGTATCGTTCAGCTACAACATCTACTCCGCCGACCGGAATATCCTCGTTCCATCCGGTATTTCGGTGGCTAAAGCAACCGTGCCTGAAGGTATCAAAGTGGTCCGCGGTGGCGACATCGTTCAGTTCGAAATTGAGCCAACCGTCTTTGGCCTATGGACCGGATCTGAGACCGGCACCATTAACGACAACCTACCTCCCGGCACTACCTACATTGCTGGCACCGAAGAGTTTAGCCCCGACGGCGGAACAACCTGGCTATCCCACGCAGATTATGTAGCGTCTTCACCCGATGTCGTGTTAGACAGTTCATCGACCCCAAACGCCCAAGACCCGATAGTCTGGTCGTTCTCATCGATCGACTCCGGCGACCAGATGCCGCTGATCCGCTACAAAGTTCAGGTCGACCCATCATTGACTTCGGGTAGTTTCACTAACACGGCTACGTTCTCGTCGCCGAATATCGCTGCGGATGTGTTCAGTGAGGATACTGACGGTGACGGCATTGATGATGCCGGTGACGGCGTCGGCGACGACGTGTCAGCCGCCTACAAACTCACGATTCTGCCGAAATTCGGGTTTGACCTATTGAAGCAGGTTTCCCAAGAGGTGTATAACGTCGACGAACCATTCCAGTTCGACCTGACATACAAGAACCTTGGCGGCGAAGCCTACACTGGTGGCGAGTTCATCGATATTCTGCCGTTCAACGGTGACGCCGCCACCAATATCGGTGGGCAGCAATCAGAACGTGACCCGGCTTCGGACTTCAACGGATACTACGCTGTCACCGATATCGAGTTTGCTAATAACGAAACTTTTTGGGTCACGAACGTGAACCCGTCAACGCTTAACCTCGACCCGTGCGCCAGCTCGAATAAGCCTCTCGGGTATACACCTGTCGCTGGTGATCTCTGCCATCAGGACTACATCAATAATGGCAACCTTCTACCTGACGGTGTTGCCGCTGGCACCTATAGCGCGAGCTGGCAGGCGTGCGCGGTTGTTGGTTCACCGCTGACGGTCGCCTCTGATTGTCCGATCGCTCCTGAAGACATCACGGCTATCCGCTTCGAGGCACCCGCCGTGCCGAACACCGGCGGCAAAACGGTTTCTCTCACACTCGACCCGACCGGCAACCTCGGCGGTGACCCTGTCTACACGACCGACGCTAATGGCGTTCAAGTTGTCGACTGGGCCAACTCTCCTAATATTGGTGATGTCTACACCAATAGCTTTGGTGGCCGGATACCAGAAATCTCGTTGAACGTTATCTCGAACGACGTGTCCGTTACTCCCGTATCCGGTTCTGCTGGAGGACTTGTCTGGTGGGACTACGACGATGATGGAAACGTAGCTGGCACCGACATCCCAATCGAGGACATTACGCTTCAAATTTTCGACGCAAACGGCGACCCACTCTATGTTGACCCTGCTACCGGCGCGGTCATCACGGCCGCCGACAAGGCAGCGTACGAAGCAGCAACTGGCGTGACGTTAGAGGAATACACTATCCAGACCGAGCCGGACGGAACGTACCTTTTCGAGAACCTCCCTCCTGGCGAATACACCATTGAGGTTGCTGACCCTCCTGGTATTCAAACCTATGACCTGGATGACGGTCTGGGGGCACTAGACAATTCAGCGACCTTCACATTAGATTCTGAAACCGATCCGGTGACCGGCAACATCACGGGTGTAGAAGACCAACTAGACGTCGACTTTGGGTATCGCTTACGAGTATTCGATGTCGAACTAGACAAACAACTCGTAACACCCGGACCGTATGTACTCGGTCAAGAAGTCACGTTTGAGATCACGGTGGTAAACAACGGACCCGACGATGCCCCAGACGTGGAAGTCACCGACACCCCAGCCGGTTTGACCTACGTGGCCGCATCGGCGAACCCTAGCGCCGGAACCTACACCGACCCGGTTTGGGACGTCGGCCAACTTTTGCCTGCACAAACCGAAACCATCCAGCTCACCTACACAATTTCGGCTGACTCGCTGACTGACCCGGTGTTTAACTTCGCTGAGGTGACCGACGACGGTGCTGGTGATTCCGGTTCAGATATTGACTCGCACCCAGACGACAACACCGAAGGTGACGGACCGGATGATGAAGAGGCTGACCCATCTTTGGACTCTGGAACCGACACCCACGACGACGAAGCAGGCGTACCACTATCGCTTTCACCATCTCCGTCAATCAAGCTCACCAAAACTGCGGGCACGGCAGCCGACGGCGAAATATATGTCAACGACCCTGAAGGAACCGTCACCTTTACGTTCCTCGTCGAAAACGATGGCGGTACCGACTTAAGCGACATCACCATCACCGACGACGCCGGAACTCCCGGCGACCCAACCGATGATGTGACGTTGACGGCCACCGACTGTCCCGCTCTCGCTGGACCGTTAGCTCCAGACGACGACCTCACCTGCACCCTTGACTTACCGGTGACGACCGACAACAGTCCGTATCTAAACTCGGCGAGCACCGAAGGTGTACCAACCAACGACGGCGGCGACCCGATAGAGGGTATAGAGAACCCAACCGATGACGACGACGCTGAAGTTCTCGTCCCACCTTCAATCGACATTGTGAAAACGGCGGCTACTGCCGCCGACGGTGAAACGTTTGTGATGAACTCTGACGGAACCGTCACCTTCACCTTTGCGATCATTAACGATGGCGGTACGTACTTGAGCGACATTGAAATCGTCGACAATGCAGGCACACCTGCCGACCCGTCCGACGATGTAACGTTGACGTCAGCTGACTGTGCTGACCTCGAAGGACCGTTGGCCCCAGGCGACGCTATTAGCTGCACGTTAGACGTTGAGGTTGACTCTCCGACGTATGTAAACACTGCAAGCGCAAGCGGAACACCAACCGACGCAGATGGAAATGAATACACCGACGAAGACGGCGAACCGCTATTTGAGGACCCAACCGATGACGACGACGCAACGACGCTCTACCCCGGCATTGGGATCACCAAGACGGCGGGCGACGCCGACGATGACGAACTTTATGTGAGCCCAACCCCCGGTATGGTGACCTTCCACTACACGGTGACCAACACGGGCGGAACGCACCTGATCGATGCGACGATCACTGACGACGCGGGCACACCAGCCGACCCATCCGACGACGTAACCCTAACGTCGACCGAATGCGCCGACCTAGCCGGACCGATCGCTCCCGGAACCTCCGTCGTGTGTAGCGTCGAACTTCCAGTCGAGCTGGCCACCAGCCCGTACACCAACAACGCTGGGACCACGGGTACCCCGTCGGACCCAGCTGGTGAACCGTATCCCGGTATTGAGAATCCGACCGATGAAGATCCATCGACGGTCATTCTTCCACCGGCGATCGGGATCATCAAAACTGCGGGCACCGCAGCCGACGGCGACGACTACGTGATCAACGAGGCCGGGCTTGTACCGTTCACCTACACCGTCACCAACACGGGCGGCACCTACCTAACCGAAGCCACGATCACCGATGACGCCGCCACACCAGCCGACCCATCCGACGACGTAACCCTAACGTCGACCGAATGCGCCGACCTAGCCGGACCGATCGCCCCCGGCGACAGCGTCACATGTACCGTCGAGATCCAAGTCGACGAAACCAACCACACAAATACTGCTACAACAACGGGAACACCGACCGATTCGAGCGGGACACCGTACACCGACGGCGACCCGATCCTGGACTCCAACGGTGACCCGATCCTCGACGAGAACGGCAACCCAACCTTCGAGGAAGGCGACCCACTGTTCGAGGACCCAACCGACGACGACGACGCGGTTACGTTGATTCCGGGCATAGAGATCGTCAAGTCTGCAGGTGACGCCGAGAACAACGAACTCTTCGTTAGTGAAACACCTGGCATGGTGACCTTCACCTACGCAGTGACCAACACGGGCGGCACGTACCTAACCGAAGCCACGATCGCCGATGACGCGGGCACACCAGCTGACCCATCCGACGACGTAACCCTAACGTCGACCGAATGCGCCGACCTAGCAGGACCGATCGCCCCCGGCGACAGCGTGACCTGCACCCTCGAACTTCCAGTCGAGCTGGCGACTAGCCCGTACACCAACAACGCGGGCACAACAGCTTCACCAACCGACGAAAACGGTGACGAATATCTGGCCCAGGGCGAACCGATTTTGGATGATGAAGGCAACCCGGTTCTAGATGACGAAGGCAATCCGACGTATGAACCTGGTGAACCGTTAGATCTGGAAGACCCGACCGACGAAGACCCTGCAACCGTGATACTGCCACCGGGAATCGAGATCATCAAGACAGCTGGCGACGCAGCCGACGGCGAAGACTATGTCATCGACGGTCCTGGTCTCGTACCGTTCAACTACACCGTCACCAATACGGGCGGAACATATCTCACCGATGTGACGATCACCGATGACGCCGCCACAGCGGACCCATCTGACGATGTAGCGTTGACCTCGGCAGAGTGTGCGGCCTTAGCAGGACCGATCGCTCCCGGAGACAGCGTCACCTGTACCGTCGAGATTCAAGTCGACGATGCCACCCACGTGAACAATGCTTCAACGACGGGAACACCAACGAACTCGAGTGGTACGCCATACACCGACGGCGACCCGATCCTCGACGAAGACGGCCACCCCGTACTCGATGAAAACGGCAACCCAATGTTCGAAGAAGGCGAACCGCTGTTCGAAAACCCAACGGATGGGGACGACGCCGTAAGTCTCTACCCAGGCATTGAGATTGTCAAGACGGCTGGTGACGCCGCTGACGGCGAGACCTATGTGGGTGTAGAGGGGCTCATTCCGTTCACGTACACCATCACTAACACGGGCGGAACCCACCTGACCGACATTGTCGTCGACGATGACAATGGAACCCCAGCTGACGCTTCCGATGACGTAACCGCCGACAGCGGGACGTGTTCAGATTTGGCTGGACCAGTTTCACCAGGCGACACCGTAACCTGCACGGTCGAAATTTCGGTCAGCACCCTTTCCGGCATATACGAAAATAACGCTAAGACGACGGGTACTCCTTCTGACCCAGAAGGTAACCCAAAGCTAGGTGTTGAGCCGCCAACCGATGACGAAGTCGCAGTTGTTGACAACGATTCGGACGGAGATGGCCTACCCGACTCGGAGGAATCCGATATTGACACCGACGGCGACGGCATCCCGGACTACTTGGACCTGGACTCTGATGGAGACGGCATTCTTGACGCCAACGAGTTGAGAGGCGACGCTAACGGGGACGGAATCCCTGATCGTCTCCAAGCTAAGAAAGCAAACGTTGCCAAGTCGTTGCCGTTCACTGGAGCCAGCTCAGCGCTACTCGGGTCGTTGGCGTTAGCTGCCATCACCGCAGGTGGTGTACTTCTGTTCGCTGCCCGCAGAAGAGAGTCCGAGGCGGCATAGAGCCTTGACCAACCCTATAGGTTGTCGTTGATCCCGTTTGGATTATGTCCAAACGGGATCAACTGATAATAGAGAGATTGGATGTTGCCGGTGACATGTCGTTGCGCTCGCCGACGACTGAACTATCCTATGAACTGTATGAAAGCGGGCGATCTCAAACTTGTTCAACGTCAGCTGACACAGGCAACTACCCACGCCGAGGCTCGGGTTCCTCTACAGATCTGCGCAAAGTTAGCGGCCGCCGGCGACTCTGAAGCGTTAGAAACTCTGCTAGAGAACATCGATCGGCTTGAAATCCTTAAGCCCGCTATTCGTCGACAGTTATTCGAACCAACCGATCAGCAAGATGCGGAACAAGACGCGATGATGCAGGTTGCACGGTCGATACAACAGTTCCGAGCCGAGTCAAATATTTTGACCTGGCTGCATCGGCTTGCGACTAACTCATCACTGATGCTTCTTCGCCGCCGTAAGGAATTAAGCCAGTCGAATAAGGCCGATTTAGCTGCGCCACATGTTCGGTTTACGTCGATCACGGCTAATCAATCAACGGTCCGTGACGCTATTGAGGCTCTTCCCGAACCATACCGTCAGGTGGTGGAGCTCCGGGAAATCAAAGGCCTGTCGTACCAAGAAGTCGCCGACGCGACCGACACCAACATCAACACCACCCGCGGACGTATTGCGAAAGGTCGCGCCCTGTTGGCTGACTATCTTGAACAGCAGTCACCGTCAACCGACCTACTATGACCGGAACTCTTCCGACAACAATTGGCAGTTACCGAGTAGTGCGGCGGATTGGACAGGGCGGATTCGCGAGTGTCTTCGAATGTGTTGACGACCGGTTAGACGCGAACGTGGCGGTCAAGTTGCTAGCTGACAATCATGCGTTTGACGCTGAAGTGCGTAGCCGATTTCTTAGCGAAGGTCGTGTGCTTCGACAGGTTGATAGCCGAAATGTGATTCAAGTTCATGACGTCGGGACGACCGATACGGGCCAGCCGTATCTGGTTCTGGAGCTGGCAAACAAAGGTGACCTTCACAGCCGAGTACATTCATTATCGCAAACCGGCTGGGAACCTTCTGTCGACGACGTACTGAACGTATTGGCAACATTGAGCGATGCTGTCGGTGCGCTACACCGAAAAAAGGTCGTTCATCGCGACCTGACTCCCGGCAACTTGTTGATCAAGTCGTCGGATGAACTGTCGACCGTCGAGGTGAACTCTGAACAGCGGCGGCTTGTCGAACCAAACGAACGACTACTAGTCGCCGATCTGGGGTTAGCAAAGAACGTCGGCGCCGGAACTGAGTTGTCTATTTTGGCTGGCACTCCCGGATTTTCTGCCCCCGAGCAGCTACGACACGGCAAGGTCACAAAAAAGGTCGACGTGTACGCTGGCGCTAAGATCGTCGAATGGCTGCTCGGGTTTGCCAGCGATCAGAGCCCCTGGAAGTCTCGCATTTTGGCCGGTCTTCAACCGGCGCTTGCAACCGACCCAAATCAACGACCAGATTCGCTCAACGTGGTTCAGGTGTCGATCAATGACCTGCTTGCCATGTCGTCATCTCAATCACCCCAACCGTCGACTGGTGTTCATCCCCCGCCACAACCACCGCAGGTTAAGTGGTCTTCCTCTACCCCACCGCCTCCAACTGAAACACAGCTGGTCAAGCAACCATCGGACTCTTCGGCCATCAAGCGGTGGCTGCCGATGTTGTTGTCTGCTGTTGTCGTGGTGGCGATTGTGGTTGGGTTTGTGACGCTGCGAGAACAGGATACTCAACCGGAATCTGTTGGAGAGAATCTGGGAAGAATCGTTCAGGTCGAGAACGGCTCCCAGGTCACGGTTACCGGACCAGAACGTATACCCGTCGACCGCACCGGCCGGTTTGTGGCGGCTGCCCCGGAAGGTTCTGAGTTTGTGTGGCGCACATCCGACGGCGTAGTGATGTCACGAACCGGTGTTGCTGAACTTCGCGGCGCTGAACCGGGTCGCCTTCGGGTTGAGGTCGAGGTGACCTTCCCATCGGAAGAACAGGTAGTGGTCGTTTACCCATTCGAGGTGATAGCCCAAGAAAATGGGGAATAAGGAAACTTTTTTCGAATCCCGCAAACTTTTCGTTTACTAGCTGCACCTAAGCAGTTAGTAAGCAACC
The DNA here is from genome assembly GCA_020630065.1 of Acidimicrobiales bacterium. Lineage (GTDB taxonomy): Bacteria > Actinomycetota > Acidimicrobiia > Acidimicrobiales > SZUA-35 > JAHDCC01. The sequence continues at coordinate 168,511 of JAHDCC010000006.1, read as the reverse complement.
AAAATTGGGAGAAATCATGTCAATCACTATCGCCAAAGCTGCGGTACTCGCTATCAGCCTCACGGTTTTAACAACGGCGTGTTCGGTGCCGCTGGGAGCTAACAACGATGAAGGCAAAGTTGTCAACGCGAACGCAGAAGCTGCCGATCAACCCGCACCGGGTCTCGTCGAAGAATCCGCCCCAACCGAGACGCAGCCGCCGGAGACAACGGTGGTCGAAACTCCTCCTCAGCCAGAGGGCTCGAGTGAGGCATCATTTTTTTATCTCGATGTTTCATCTAACGGGCAAGTTGTCAGCGGTGACGAGGGAATCGTCGAAGGTGAGATAACATCTCCGTCCCAGAAAGACCAGTACACATTTCAAGGGCGAAAAGGTCAGAAACTGGTCGTGCAACATACTGGCGGATGCGACTTCGCCGCACCAGGCGAACTTCCGTACACGTTGGCGTTCGGCAGTTCAGAGGTTGATAGGGAATTCGAAATTGACAAGGAGTCGGGAGATTGTTTCGACGGTCGCGAAGTCAGTATCCCAGTTGACTCGACGGTAACCATGACTGTCTCTGGCGACAGTACCGGGACGACAGGCACCTACTCGTTCCGGGTGTTATTCATCGAACAGCCTGCGACTATCCCGCTAAATATCGGAACCGAGGTTCGGGTTGATTCCCCTAGCGAGGGGGCTGGCAGGCTCGACAGCCCTGCCGAACAGGACACGTATTCGTTTCCCGTAGAGGCTGGCAAAACGTATGCAGTGCGCGGCCTCGGAGGTTGTACCGTTTCCGACGGAGTCTCTTTTCAATACCGGATAAGCGAAGCGGCGACGGGTTCAGGAAGTTTCAAAGCGTTCGGAACGAACTGTCTCGATTCGGAAAGTTTCACCGCTAAAGAAACCGGGCAAGCCATTCTGACTGTGCGAGACATTCAATACAAGTCTACGGGGACCTACTCGTTCGTTATCGAAGAGCTATAGCTTCGTTTATGGGGAAGAGCCGGGATACCTCAGCTCTTCCCCATCGTGATCGCACAAAATATCAAAACCGTGTGTTCGATTCTCCTTACTATGTGGAACTAGTAACCACAGTCTGAACAAGGAGTCGACGATGACAGAATCACAGCACGAAGAATATGAGGCAACATGGGACCGGTATGCATCGTCCTGGAAACCTATGCCAGATAGTGACCGACGCAAGCTTTTTGCTAGCTCGCTAGCCGAGAGCTGCCACTATAAATCTCCCGCCGGTGACACACAGGGCTGGGACGAACTAGCCGAACACATGGAAGGGTTTCAAGAACAGCTCCCTGGTGGCCATTTCGTAACCACCCAGTTCCTGACCAATCAGGCAACTGGGATAGCGAAGTGGGAGATGCGAGACGGCGATGAGACCGTGGTCGGCGACGGTATGAGCTACTGTACTTTTGACGACGACGGCCATCTTACGTTGATGGCCGGTTTCTTCGAGGTTCCGGCTAGCTAACCAAATGAACTATCTTGACCAGGTCCAAAAAGGTATCGACTATATAGAAACCCGTCTTGATTACGACATCGAAATCGGCGATGTGGCCTGGGAGGCGGGTTTTAGTCAGTGGCACTTTCAGCGAGTTTTTAAGGCATTAACCAACGAAACTGTGAAGACGTATATTCGATCTCGTCGACTGGCGAATTCGTTAGACAAGCTGCTCCGAACCGACGAACGCATACTTGACATTGCGATCTGTGCCGGGTTCGAAACGCAAGAGAGTTTTACCCGTGCGTTTAAGAAGGCGTACCAGATGACGCCGAACGAATATCGCAAGCTTGGGAGTCGAAGTCTATTTCTTAAGAAAGTTAAGTTCGACGCTGAGTACCTTCAACACATCAACAAGAACGTGTCGCTGGAGGCTGAACTCGTTATACAACCCGAGATGACGATCGTCGGACTGCAAACACCGTTTTACGGGTCTGAGTCTGACAAGAACAACATTGGAGACAAACTCCCGGGATTGTGGGATGACTTTGTAGATAGGGCAGATGAAGTCATGAACGCGGTTGACGGTGATTTCTATGGCGTTGTTAGCCAAGTCTCCGACGATGACGCCGAGTTGCTTCTCTACCATGCCGGAGTGGAAGTCTCTGACGAGGCGCCGTTGCCGATTGACATGTGCAAGGTTGTTTTGCCGGAGGCTCGTTATGCCCGGTTTGTTCACCGAGGTGATCCGCTTGGCCTTGATCGGACAGTTAACTATGTGTATTCGACGTGGCTAGCTCAGTCTGGCTACTCGCATTCCAACGGCGCCGATCTGGAGATTTACGGCGAAGGGTACATTCCCGGTTCGGACGATTCTGTTATTCACTATGCGATCCCGATCGCTTCGTAACGACAAAATTAGTGTTGGCAACCCAACTTTGGTGACGGTGAAACGTCAGGGGCCGGACGGCTCTATCGTTGGTAGATCTTCAAGTCTGGACATGAACTTTCGGTCGATCCGGTCTTTTAGCTGCCAGACGATCCCGCCTTTGGTGAATCGTCCGAACTTGTCAGCGCCAGCCGATTTCTTGCCTAGCGAAACCAACTTAAGATAGTCGGTCTGCGGGTCGAACGTTTCAAGTTTGGCTCCTTGAAGGGTCGCTTTGATATTTTTGAGCAGGTACGGGGCTTGACGAACGGCGAACACGCCGGCCTTGGGCCGAGGAGCGTGGGTCAGGTGGGCGCAGTCGCCTACTGCGAATATGTTGGGGTCCGTCGTTGTTTGAAGTGTTTCTCCGACGTCGATAAACCCGTTGGTCGTCGCGAGTCCGAGTTCGGAAATCCATTGGAATGGGTGAGCGCCCGCAGCGCCGACTATAAAGTCGGTTTGTAGCTGGCCGTTGCTTCCGTTGTGGCTGAAACTCAGGTGGTCGTGAGTGATAGCGTCTACGTTTGTGTGCTCTCGGATGTCGATATCGAGATTGGTCAGTTCGATGCGGAGTTTCCGTCGAGCCGCCTGCCCTACTTCGTTTAAAATGCTGGATGTGTCGAAGACTGACACCTTTGGGTTGTGGCCGTCTCGACGTAGGCGGTAGCTCATCGCCATCGCCAGTTCGCATCCCGCTACACCGCCTCCGATTATTGCAACACTTGGTTGATCTGACCGGGTCGCCCACTTGTGCACGAACTCTGTCCAGCGGGTCGCCAGAGGCCCTAAAGGTTTGGCGGGAACCGCATGGTCGGAGAATCCCGGCAGTTGATTACTGACTGAAGTGACACCGATGTTAATCGAACAGATGTCGTATGGGACTGGAGGCCCTTTCTCCAACGTGATCGTTTGGGTTTGGCGGTCGATGCCTATTGCTTTGTCGACGATGAGATTGCCCTCAGCGAACTGTGCCAGTTTTTGAAGGTCATAATCCAGCTCGTCGCGACGATAATGACCGGCGATGTATCCCGGAAGCATGCCCGTATATGGGGCCGTCGTCGACGGATTTATTACGGTTAGGTGGGCTCCGGCGGCGGGTTCTGTCCTCCATGAACGCAGGACTAATGCATGTGCGTGACCGCCGCCAACCAACACAATATTTTTGTTCGGTGTGGCGGTCAGCGCTTCGAGCGGTTGCTCCATAGCACCACCTTACCGACTACCACTATCAGGGCGAGTCATCTACAGTAGCCACATGCGTTTTCTCCGCCGAATACACGTCGTATTAACCCTCGGAGCGCTGTTCATCGTCGGCTCTATCAGCTTGTCTGACTACTACGTCCCTAAAGCAAGCCGAACGTTTTCGACCGCGACATCAGATGCTTCGACCTCGGCGTCTGACCGCATCGACCTACCATTCTCGGTACCCGACCTACCGTTTGGCTGGGATACTCTGACCCACTTCACGCTCTGGTTTGGGGTCGGCGTATTGGCTGCAGGGCTTGTCCGCCGCTTCTACCACATACCGGTTTTATGGTTCCTACTCGTTGGCCTATCGGCATTTATTGAAGTAGCGCAGCAACGATGGACCAACGGGCGCAGCATGGAAATCAGTGACCTGATCGCAAACGGACTAGGGCTATTCGCCGGACTCGGTGTAGGGCTATTTATTCTTTTCGTCGAAGTTGGGCTATCGACGTTCGCCCGAAAAATCGTGCTCTGGCGTCGACCAACTACGACATAGCCGACCACCACAAGCCTCGATGTTTACTAACCGAACCGCTCTGGGTCAGCTAGCTGAGCGTTTACCTTGATAGCCGCCACTAGATTTGCCCTTGTAACCGCCGCCACGCTTACCTTTGTAACCGCCACCACGCTTACCTTTGTAACCGCCACCACGCTTACCTTTGTAACCGCCGCCGCGTTTGCCGCCGGATTTACGTGGTCGATCATCAACCTCTGAGACGTGTGGAATTTCTCGCTCTTGATCCAAGGCCCGGTTAAGACGCAACGCCGCCGACGCAATATCGAGCGGATCGTGGCCCTCTTCTACGAGCTGTTCAACAATTTTCTTTTCAGCACTGAATCGACCGCGGCGAAGTTTAACCGCCATCTTCTCTTCGAGACGTTCATCGCGACGTGCCTGAATCTCTTCAACTGTTGGAAGCGCCGCACGCGGAATCTTTAGTTTGATGTGCTGCTCGATACGTCGCAATCGGCCACGCTCACCCGGAGTGAGTAACGCTATAGCGACACCGCTCTCACCAGCCCGAGCCGTTCGACCAATCCGGTGAACATAACTTTCAATTTCTCGTGGAATGTCAAAGTTAATGACGTGAGAAACGCCGTCGACGTCGAGACCACGAGCAGCGACGTCAGTCGCCACAAGAATCTGAGTTCGTTCGCTACGGAACCGACCCATGACTCGTTCACGGGCTTCTTGCGACAAGTCGCCATTTAGAACCTCGGCCGAGAAACCATGATTACTTAGTTTGGCCGCAAGTTCAGCGGTGCGGATTCTGGTTTGCCCAAAGATGATTACCCGAGTGATATCTTCGGATTCGAGTAGTCGGATAGTGGCTGCGGTTCGGTCTCGTTCGTTGACCAGGTAATGGCGTTGATCAATGTTTTCAGCAGTTAATTCTTTGCGTTTGATCGTGACCGCTTCGGCGTTGGTCATGTAGTTGTCGGCGAGCCGTCGGATCTGGCTTGGCATTGTGGCCGAGAACAGAAGAGTTTGGTGTTCGTTCGGGAATGACTTGAGAATAATCTCGATGTCTTCGATGAACCCCATGCTGAGCATTTCGTCGGCTTCATCCAACGCAATCGTTTCGGCGTGCGAAAGATCTAGATCGTTGCGACGAATCAGATCGAGTAGGCGACCTGGCGTGCCGACAACGACATCAACACCTTGACGTAACGCTCGACGCTGAGGTGGGTATGGCTGACCGCCGTATACCGAGAGAACTTTAATGTCGCTGAAGGCCGCGAACTCTCGGAAGGAGCGGGTGACCTGATTGGCGAGTTCGCGGGTCGGGGTGACAACAAGTGCTTGAACGTTGCCGGTGTGGTTAACGATCTTGTTGAGGATCGGCAGGGCGAACGCTGCCGTCTTGCCGGTGCCGGTTTGGGCTTGACCGATAACGTCGTGGCCTTCGCAGAGAAGGGGGATAACGCCTGCTTGGATTGGGGTCGGTTCGGTGAATCCAAGTTTTTCGACCGCTTGCACCAGATCGGCGCGCAGGCCTAATTCAGAAAAAGAACTATTCATGTTGTTTTACTCCAAAGCATCTGGCGTATCAGCCAGCTAGGACGAACACCTTTGCAAGCGTTTCGTGTCGGATCGGCAGTGGAGTACACATCTGTGCAGACAGTGCTGGGTTTTGCCAGCGGGACTTGAAGAAGTTAACTCTTCGCCGGTATTCAAAGATAACGCCGCTGCCCGCTCTATTAGCTGGTCTATGACGGAAGCACACCTAAACCGCAATCTAACCGCCTCATACCGTGGACAAAACGTAGAAACCCACCTCGCCAGGAGGCAGGTTACTACGTCTGAAGGGGATCTGTTTACTCAGATGCTTTTACTTGACCGACCCAGAAAGGTCGATTCCTCCAAGAAACACCTTCTGTAATGCTAGAAAGATCCCAACGGGAACAAGCATTGACAGAATCGCTCCCGCTTGAACCAAAGGAATGGCGGTATCGTACAAACCCAGAAACTCGTATAATCCCACTGAAATTGGTTGCAGCCCCCGATTTCCCGAGAGGTATACAAGCGGTTCGAGAAAGTCGTTCCACGCGTACAAGAGGTGGAATAGCGAAACGGCGAGGATCGCCCCCTTCGCTTGGGGCAGAATTATAGTGACCAGTATCCTGAAAGGGCCAGCGCCGTCGATTTCGGCCGCTTCATCGATGTCTCTCGGAATCGTTAGAAAGAATTGACGGAGGAGAAATACGTTGTAAGCGTTGGCAAAAAAGTGTGGAACTATGAGAGGTAGCCAAGTCCCAACCCACCCGATCTCAGAAAAGATGGCATATGTTGGCACCAGCGTAACAAATCTCGGCAAGATTATGGTGGCCACCAGCGATGCCAGAATCAGACCCTTAAAAGGCATTCGAAATCGTGACAACCCGTAGGCAACAAGTGTCGAAGAAATGATCGTTCCAGCCATACCCAACCCAGCAATTACGCCGGTATTCCGAAGCAACCGCAAGAAGTCGAGGCGTGACCATGCCTCTTCGAAATTTCCCACGGACGGGTCTGTTTCAAGAAGAGGTTGAAGTGTTCGCCATCGCCCTTCCCAAACGATTTCTTTGCCAGTAGCAGGGTCGAAAAATACACTCGATTGCCTGCCGGGTGTTACGAGCCCAAGTGGCTCCATCGACCCATCCGGCAAAGGCACGACGTAGAGGTCTAGCTCTTCACCGTCGACAGTCGTCACGACATGACTCTTCGGAAGAATCGCCCCGTTCGACATTTGATCTTCGGTCTTTAGCGAAGAAAGGGTCATGAACAACATCGGCAATAAGAAAGTCGTTAGCATCGTGACAGCAAATAAAGTGAGCCCTGCCTTACCAAGAAATTTCTTACTAGAGCGACTCAGGCCGCTAAAACTTGTTTTAGGCTCCGGTGCTAAGACATAGTTAGCGACCGGCGGTTTTGATGTATTAGTTGTCATTTACCGCTCTTCGTATTCATAGTGTACCCAGTACTTTGCTGTCTTAAAGATCACGACACTTAAGGAAAAAACCACAATGAACATTCCCCACGCCAGCGTCGCCCCGTATCCTCCGTTAAAGAACGAGAATGTCTCTTGGAAAAACACCATCGTGAAAAATTGACTCGCCCCCTCAGGCTTGCCGCTAGGACCTTGCAACACGAATGGGACCAAGAAGTACTGCCCTAAGGCAACCAAGCTCATCGTGATGTTGTATAGCGTGATTGGGCTGATCATCGGCCATGTCACGTCGCGGAACAAGCGCCATTTGTTTGCACCATCTATTCGAGCAGCCTCGTAGAGTTGCGTCGGCACTCCATTAAGAGCGGCAATGAAAATAATAATGCTGTTACCCACTCCCCACATGGCTATAAATACGAGCGTTGGGAGTATCAGCTCTTTGCTACTTAGTAAGTTCGGTGCCTCGAACCCAACTGATCCCAAGATCTTTGAGATCCATCCTGTCTGGTCGTTTAGGTAGAACCGCCAAACCATCACGCTCGCTACAAACGGAATCATCGAGGGCAGATAGAACATGACACGAAAAAACCTGCGTCCCCACAGCCGCTCTGAAGTTAGGAGATAAGCCAGGCCAAGCGGAAAAAGCGTTGACATAGGGATGAACATGACAGCGAACTTGATTGTTACCCAAAGTCCGTTCCAAACTCGGGCGTCTTGGAACATTCGACGCCAATTGTCGACTCCGACCCATTCAGTTGAAACGCCGCTGTCGCTGACCAGTTGGTAGTTGGTGAAACTCATTAATAAAGAGGCGAGTATCGGGAAAACGTAGAAGAGGCCTAGACCTACTAGCCAAGGGGACACAAATAGCATTCCCCGAATTCGTTCACGCCTAGCTTGTGCTCCTTCAAAGACTTCAGAACCGCTATTCAATTTGGCTGTCGGTGTGTTGTCATCCGCTTGTCCGGAGAAAATCGAAATATCCATTGGGCTTCCTTACTTAGCAAACGTCGTTGGCGGTAGTCCCAGAAGAACTTAGCCTTCTGGGACTACCATAATGTCTTATCCCTCAGACCAGATTTCGTCCAAGTCGGATTCGAGCTCTTTAACAGCCGCATCGATATCAAAATCGGGATCTGACAGGATCGGGTCTTTCAGCTCCTTGATTCGAGCGTCTGCCTCAAGGAAGTTAGGCATATTGGCTTCGTGGTTTGGCACATCGGGGTAGTCCAGACCATCGATGATCACGTCCCAGTTCACATCTTGGGTAAACTGTTGATCAAGCTCAACGAAGAAGTTGCCTGCGCCACCGGAGTCTGCAGGCATAGCTCCGTAGATGGACAGAAGTTCAAGCCCCGCTGTGTCCTGTAGATAAACCAGCACCTCGAAAGCTTCTTCCGGGTGTTCGCTCTCTTCATGGATACGGAAGGTGTCTCCGTGAAACTTGGACACGACAGTACCTTCGTAGTTTGGTAACGCAGCGAGATCCCAGTTGTCTCGAAAGTTCCCGTCTTCGTCGGCAAGACAGCAAGTGTACCAGAGGTGTGTATTGGCCATCGCTACACGACCGCTATTAAATGCATTGCCGGCCATGACTTCGCTTTCCTGGTACTCAAAGCTAGGCGCCGCACCAAGATTGTGGATCATGTTCTGATACCACTTCCATTGAGCAACCCACTGATCTGGAATCTTTGCGGTGTCGTCGGGAGACACAACAGAACCTGCCCCAAAGTGGCTACCCATTGCAGCTGGGTCTTCCGTAAACTGGTTCACGTAGCCGAACTGTTCGATTGCGGTCTTGTCGTATTCTGGACTGTTGGCATCGTTGCCATTAACATCGACGGAGAGGATTTTTGAAATTTCTTCGACCTTATCGTAGTTCCACTCGCCTTCCCATTCTGTACCTTCGCCGTAGGTCGTAATTCCTCCGTCACCATATGCCGCAGGAGGGTACGGAAGTCCGGCTTCGTCAAAGAGATCTTTGTTGTAGTACATGGCGGATGGAAAAACCGCGAACGGTATGCCGGTCAATCCATCGTCATCCCGGTAGATCTCACTGGTCTCGTCAAAGCGTTCGATGTCGTATCCCGTCGACTCAATCAGCCCGGATAGGTCGAGGTACTGACCGGCGAAGGCGTTCGAACCTCCGAGGCCAACAGGGCCTATGATGTCCGGGGCATTCCCTGCAGCGATTTGTGTAGCCAGAACACTGCTGGCTGTGCCGTTGTCGACGAATTCGACTACCAGCTCAATTTGGTCCTGACTGTCGTTAAATTCCTCGATAATCTTTTCTTGTCCATCGATCTGCTCTTCTTGTGAGCCTGTGCCTAAACCTACGAACCAGCGAATCTCTACTCGATCCCCCGAAGAGCTTTCACCCTCATTAGAATCGCTCCGATCGGAACTACTCTCGGAAGAATCAGCGTTTTCACTACTACCGCCGCAGGCGGCTGCCAGCAGCCCAAGCGTTAGCAGCAACGCCAAACTAGTCTTAAGACGACCAAGCCGTCTTCGTTTTAATAATTTCATGTTCTCTCCTCATTATCTATTGACAGTAAATTCGAACAATCGGCAACCTTCGTTCAGATGGCTAACCGATAAACTTATTGGGGGACAGGTCCTCAAATTGATGTTCCACCTATCCGCAATTGCGGAGCTATCATCTGCTCCAAAGGGGGGCTCTCTCCGGACAGAATCGAGACAAGGGTCGAGACTGCTAGTCCGGCTAACTCTTCAAAGGGTTGACACACCGTAGTGAGGTCCTGGTCAAACCCTTGATCAAATGTGATTCCATCAAACCCAACAACGGCAATGTCATCGGGGACCCGTTGCCCGATGCGTTCCACGGCTCGTATTGCCCCGATAGCGCTCTCGTCGTTGGCGGCGACGATCGCTTCCGGTTCAAGTTTTAGCAGTTCCTCGGTCAGGCGACATGCTACAGCCTGGGTAAAGTCTCCCTCACGAATGAGTGATTCGTCGATGGGGACGCCACGTCGTTCGTGCGCTACCCGGAAGCCTTTCGCTCGTTCGATAGCGTCGACTCGAGACGGACAACCCGTGATGTTCGCTATCCGTCGTAGGCCTTGGTCGAAAAGGTGATCCACAATCGAGACGGTGGCCTCAAAGTTCTCAACGTTTACACAATGAATGTCGTCACGAAACGGGTGCGCCCCGATGAGGACCTTGGGTATCTGAGCATCTAGCATGTCTTCTACCCACTCTGATCCGACAGCGACCGAACTCAAGATCACGCCATCGATAAGACCGTCCATTAACGTATTGCGGACTGCAAGGGTCGGCTCGTCGTGACTCAACATCAACATCAGACCTTCGTCTCGCTCCTCCGCTTTCTTGGCAACGGCCTGTAGAAGCGAAATGGCGTAGGGGTCGACGATCAGCTCTTCGGATGGCATGACGAGGCCGATAATTGATGAACGTCCGCTCGACAGGTTCTTAGCTGCTTTGTTAGGCCTGTATCCAAGTGATTTAGCGACGAGCTGCACTCGCTCTCTGACATCTTGTTTCACACCTTCTCGACCGTTGAGAGCCCGAGAGGCTGTCGCTCTAGAGACGCCACTTAGCTGCGCAACTTCTCCGAGTGTCACCGGTGTGTTTAACGTGTTTCTTTCAGGTTGATTCATGATTGAACATTTCATCCTTCGAGCTTCACAAAGCTCGACGGTTCCAATACCCCCTTGCATTGGAACCGTTTCCATGATTACATGAAGGGCGTCACATGGTCAAGGGAAATATTTGCCACAACCACAAGTATTGTAGTAAAATTACATAAAATGCGTTAAAAACAGGCAATATTTCCAGCGACCTGGCGAAACCATTTAGATTAATTCGTAGCGGAAAGCGATAAAAATTGACCCCAAAACCTATTTATGGAAACGTATCCAGTTTTGCTACTGGCACCAATGTCGAGCTGGATGACGACATTGAAGTTCGAAAATTCCCCGAACACTTCATCTGGGGCTCAGCAACATCGTCGTTCCAAATCGAAGGCGCACACGACGCTGACGGAAAATCCGAAAGCATCTGGGACCGGTTTTGCTCGGTACCAGGAAATATCGTCGACGGATCCAACGGCGACAAAGCATGCGGCCATTACGAACTCTACCGCAACGACGTCGCCCTGATGAAAGACTTAGGCCTTTCCGCATATCGTTTCTCGATTGCCTGGACCCGGGTCCTGCCAACTATCGGCGGCGAAGTAAACGAAGCGGGGATCGGTTTCTACGATCGCTTAGTCGACGAACTCCTCGAAGCAGGAATTACTCCGTTCCCGACACTTTACCATTGGGACCTCCCACAAGCGCTCGAAGACCAAGGGGGGTGGACAAATCGACAAACAGCCTACGCTTTTGCAGACTATGCCGAAGCCACTGTTGAACGGTTAGGGGACCGTGTAGAAACTTGGACGACCCTGAACGAACCGTTCGTCTCAGCCAACCACGGCTACCTTTCCGGGGAACACGCTCCTGGTAAACAATCGATGGACGATTACTTGACGGCTTCCCACTATCTGCTCCTTGCCCACGGACTAGCGAGCCAGCGCATTCGTAGCCTAGCCCCAAAGGCCAAAGTCGCGATCGTCCTCAACTTCACCTCGATTGAACCAGCAACCAACTCTCCCCAAGACCAAGCACAAGCCCAGACACAAGACGACCTCGAAAACCGCTGGTATGTAGAGCCCATTAGTGGAATGGGCTACCCAGCCGAGACGGCACAACAGCTAGGATGGGACCAATCCGAAGTGCTCGAAGGTGATCTCCAAATCATCTCCGACCCAGTGGACTTGTTGGGAATTAACTTTTACACTCGGAATGTCGTATCAGCCGACGATTCCCCACAAACAAAAGAATTTGGCACTACAGATATGGATTGGGAAATTCACCCTCCATCATTCGGAAAACTCCTACGGAGACTCAATGACGACTACAACTTCCCCGCCCTCATGATCACCGAAAACGGTGCAGCAATGCCCGACCAGAAGCGAATCGGAAACCAGATCAACGACCAAGACCGAATCGACTACCTCCGTCGTCATATCGCCCAGGTCCATTCAGCCATCGACAACGGAGTGCCTATCGTTGGTTACCTTGCCTGGTCGCTATTCGACAACTTCGAATGGGCCTGGGGCTATACCGGTCGCTTCGGGTTGGTCGAAGTCAACTTTGAAACCTTGGAGAGAATACCGAAACTCAGCGCCGATTGGTTCTCCTCCGTTATCTCCTCGAACGAGATCTCTATTCCCGCTGCTGACATGACTGGAGGCCCACTAAACACTTGGCCCGTAGAACCTATCTTTCTTCCCAACCCAGAAAGCGCATGACATGAATACCATCACGTTTAAGGACGTCACAAAACGTTTCTCGGCGGAGACTACCGCCGTAAAGGAACTCAACTTGGAGGTGGCCCACGGCGAACTCCTTGTTGTTGTCGGGCCGTCTGGTTGTGGCAAGTCAACTACACTTCGGATGCTTGCTGGTTTGGAAGATATCACCGAAGGTGAACTTCGAGTCGGAGATCAGGTAATCAATGAGCTGAGTGCCAAGGACCGAGGGATTGCGATGGTTTTCCAGAACTATGCGCTCTACCCCCACATGTCTGTTGGGCAAAACCTGAGCTACCCCTTAAGACTTGCAAAGATGCCTAAAGCTAAAATCCGCGAACGTGTGCTTACCGTTGCTTCCCAACTCCAACTAGGCGAATTAATCGACCGAAAACCTCGGCAACTCTCAGGTGGCCAGCGACAACGGGTGGCCATGGGTCGGGCGATGGTGCGTCAACCTAAGGTCTTTCTTATGGACGAGCCACTCTCGAATCTTGACGCGAAACTACGAGTAGCGATGCGTAGCGAGATAAAGGAGCTGCAACAGAACCTCGGCACCACGATGTTCTACGTCACCCACGATCAGGTCGAAGCGATGACCATGGGACATCGAGTTGCGGTGATGAACGAAGGTGAACTGCAACAAATCTCAACCCCAGGTGAATTGTATTCAACGCCATCAAATGTGTTTGTTGCGGGATTCATCGGCTCTCCACCTATGAACTTGTTTAGCGGATTGATCGGCCATTCTGGTGCCCTCGAAATCGTTTCCGACTCTGGCATGCATGAGATACTAGATCATCATGGAACGATGATCAGCGGCGGCAAAGCCAAACCCGGAGAGGTGATCATCGGGGTCCGCCCTGAGCACCTTAAGATAGCGAAGCCAGGTGACGGCACTCCAGCTATGGTGCGTTTGGTCGAAATGCTCGGTTCGGAAAGCCTCGTTCATCTTGAGGTCGACGGAATCCATCTACACAAAGTTGAACACCGACCAGATAGATCTGACCAAGACCGAGTTCTCGTCAAGTCCTACGGTGATACGCCAATCCCATCGGAAGGCGAAGCCGTCAGCTTTACTGTGGACCCAGGCCACATCCATATGTTTAGTTCAACGACCGGCCGCAGGCTATAGATAACCGAATAGATCGAAATACTCGGGTTTCCACTCATCCGAACGAATGGGTGGCCTAGAACACACAGCCGAACACCCGTGTTGACCAACAAGGGGCACTTCGGATACACCAATCAAACCCTCTGATGACATCAAACTGGTTTATCAGAGGGTTTTAGGTTCTCTGGAAAAGAACCGTTTAGATGATGGTTGTCACCAAAACGGACTCGGAGGTTTCATGCGAGTATCCAACCAGGTCAAGAACAACGGCATCAACTCATCATCGACCAGGCAGCTCAACAAATACGAGCGAACGACATCGGCCAAACGAGTGTTGCCTCGGTAATGAACGCAGCGAACCTGACCCATGGAGGGGGTTATAGTGACACTTCGATTCGAAAGAAGAACTGAATCGACATCGCTTTCGAGAGTGCCTTCAGCCAGCTACTAGATCCCCATATTAGCGCCGATCCCACCCAACCTGATAACTACGCCCAGACCAATTCATCACCGGCTACCACTCCAATGCCCGTTTGGTGTCTTCTTTTTCGTCACCGGCGACCGGCATTAGAACACTCGCCGACGTCATATTTGTGCAGTCGCTGGAAGAGATCGACCACGCTCAAGACGAGTTAGGACGGCTCCTCGACCCAATCGAGACCCGACGAAACATTATCCTTTCGTCCGGCCGATTCACAAGAAAAAATGGCACCACCCTCACCATTGCAGAGGTGAGATCGAAGGCCATTCGGGACGCCGCCGCGCAAACTACTCGAAGACAGTTTAAGCCCGGGAGCGAACCGGGCACTCCATAAACAAGCCGGGATAATCCGAGAGGTAGTAGAGGCGGACACATCCAGATAGCTACGTCGCTTTTGGCGGGTTCAGCATTACGGAAGTTCGTAAACAATGGATAGAGGCGACAATTGCCTCTTCGCTATGCAGCCTGAAGTTCCCCGTTTTCCGGTTACTCGGTTAAGCAGCTTTTATCGCTGCGTGTTGTTGATTTTGTTCGTACGCTACCGGTGTCCGTTAGCCAAGAGTAGAGTGGAGCCGTTGGTTGTCGTACCGGTTAGTCCAAGCAAATATTTTTTGTTTGGCTCCGGCCCGGTCGGCGAACCGGTAACGGTGAACGAGTTCTCGTTTCAACGATAAGAAGAACGATTCGGCTACCGAGTTGTCCCAACACACCCCGGTCCGTCCGACGGATTGTTTCATCCGGTATTTCTGGATTTGTTTAGCAAACCGGTCGGACATGTATTGTTCTAGATTCAAATAGTCGACGCATCATTGGCTTGTTGAAGTGAGTCTATCTGCTCGTTGAAGACCTCTGATGGTGCTCTCCAATTGAGGACCTTTCTGGGCCGGTTGTTGATAGTGTCCGCAACGACCAAGAGTTCGTCGGCGGTCCAGCGTGATAGGTCGGTGCCCTTGGGGAAGTAGCAGTGGAGCAGGCCGCTGATGTTCTCATTTGTTCTTCGCTGCCGAGGACTCTGAGCGCCTACGAAGAATACAGGCGTGCTGACTAGCAGATCAGTCATGGATTTCACCAAGCTTTTTCATCGTTGTGGCTCATAGCCGCCGAGGGCAGGGCTGTTCTTGGTTCTGTGTTTGTACCGGTAGCCGGGCCCGCGTGGCAGGTGAACCTGGTTGTTCGCTCGACTAGCGTACCAATCGCTGAGCGTTCTAACCCGATGATCAGATCGCCTTCCCAGCGCCCCGCCACGACCCGGTCTTCGGCTTCGGTAGGTCATCGAGTGAGCAGTGTTTCTGATGTGACGTGATGCCACGCTTTGCGGCGGGTGCGTACTCGTGGTTTGCGTAGCGCCCGACCGGTTCTTAAACACCAGACAAACCAGTTACTCCCAAACTAACTGGCCCACAACAAACACACCCCCGTCAGCTTATATCCACTCGATACATTCTGCGTCACCCACATATTCCGGCGGAGAATAGTCAGCAACGCTACTACCCCGGAGGATACGGGATCTTCATTTGTGTTCATACGAGCAGGGAGTTGAGAATGGACTGTATTACGTTCACCCCAAGCTGCGAATTGGTTGTAGCAACGGAGAAGGTTTGGCCACGTCCAACTTCCTGACCTTCAGCAGGTTCTGACTCGTTGAATTCGTGCGAGGTGATTTCGATATTGGCCACGCCCAGATTAGCGAAATACGCCTCAACGTCGTCTGCTTTGCCAGAAACACCGACTTCGACCTTGCCGCCATCGGCGTGCTCGATCTTCACTCCTGAATAACGCCGCCTGAGAGTGGCTGGCATCTCGGCGTTGGCTTTTTCGGCCAGAATCTGATTCGTGGCTTGTCTGACTGCCTGCTCAGCTGAGATGCCGTACTCTTCGATCAGGTGCTGCACAGCTGGGTCGTCAATATCTACAACCGGGGGTACCGCTACTGCCGGTTCTTCAATCTGATTTGCGGGCGCAGGCTGTGCCGACAGCAACAACCCAGCCAAAAGAGTCACGGCTGTGACTAAACGTAGAACTCCACCAGATCTTCTCATTCTTGTCCTCCCAGGCACGCCACCGGCGTCTGACCCTAGTAGCCCAAATTTCCTTCTGTGATCTATTCATGTCGCTTTCCGTGTTCAAGCCCCGACGCCCGAAATTTGGGAGTGGGGTCTATCTGATCTATTTCTATTCACCTAGCTCTGATCCCAAGCCCTCGACAAAAGTTCCCGCTGTTTCTTAAATTCTGGGAATAAGCTCGTTTAGATGATGGTTATCATCTAAACGCTAACGCGGAGGTTCAATGCGAGTATCCAAGCAAGTCAAAGAACAACGACACCAACTCATCATCGACCAAACAGCCGAACAGATACGAGCTAACGGCATCGACCAAACGAGCGTCGGATCAGTCATGAAGGCGGCGAACCTAACCCACGGAGGTTTCTACCGACACTTCGAATCAAAAGAGGAGTTAGTTGACACCGCCCTCGAACGAGCGTTTAGCCAACTGTTGAGCCCTTATATAGGTGACGACCCAAACCAACCCGACAACTTCGCCCTCGACGAATTTATCAACAGCTACTTATCCGACACCCACATCGAACAGCCAGAGAAAGGTTGCCCTTTAACGTCGGTCGGACAGGAAACAAGCCGCCCTTCACAGACCCACCAACAACAAATGACCAACGGAATAGACCGACTCCTAGAGCAAATCACCTCGAGTCTAAACCAACCAACAACCACGAATCACACCGACGAAGACGCCGCCCTGGCGATGCTTAGCTCCATGGTCGGTGCTGTTGTACTGGCCCGACTATTCGATGACCCCGATCGACGTGAATCAACTATCAACGCAACCAAAAACCTCATCCAAGACCATCTACACAACGGCGGTAACCAAACATGAACGCTCAACTCTTCACCACCCTCCTACTCGGAACAATGACCGTATTCTCACTGGTAGTCCTGCGAACAATCCACCGGGCCAGCGGAGCGACAAGGGTCGTCGCCACCATCGGAGTCGCCTTTGCCAGCTGGATGGTCGCGACAATACTACTTCTATCTCAAGGTCTGCTAAACGCCGGAAACTACACAATCCCGCTGTTCGGCATAGTCGTGGTCGGGCCCTTTATCGCCGGTCTAGTCGCCTACAGCCGGTCCGACCAGCTTCGCTCAGCAATCTCGACAATGACCACGGTCGACTTCCTGCAAATCCAACTCTGGCGAAGCCCATTTGGCGTGTTCTTTTTCTTCACCGCTGACCTGCCACTCTGGTTCCAACTGCTCGGCGGAATCGGCGATATCGCAGCCGGTCTAGGGGCTGCAGCGGCCCTGAGATACCTCCAGAGAAACCCTCAGAACGAAACCCGAGGGATAATCATGGGCAACACGGTCGGTTTAGCAGACTTCGCTCTTGTATTGTCGTCCGGCATGGCCTTTGTTGTCCCCGATGTCTCACTGGATCTTGGTTTCAACCTGATCCCGCTTTATGCAGTGCCCATCTTCTTCTTAACCCATGCCGCTTCCCTAGCCTTGCTGCTCCGAGGCGACAACAACGTTCCGGTTCTATCTGGCACCCAACCTTGAAGCCGGCACCACAGTCCGGGTAGATCTACAACCACTAGGATTACAGCCATGACCGTCTCCGTCGTTGCTTTGCAGATCGCGCCAGCCAGCCGTCTTTCGATGCAAGTTGTCGAACGGGTCGAAACCACAACAGGACACGGAATCGTCGGCGACCGTTACGAAAACAGTCGCCGACGCCACATATCGATCCAGTCGCTGGAAGAGATCGCCGAAGCTGAAGCCGAACTGGGACGCCCCCTCGACCCGGTTCAGACTCGACGAAACATCACCTTGTCGACCGGTCGATTTACTCGAAAGCCAAACTCCGTCCTAACGGTTGGGACAACCACACTACGCGTAGTGCGCGACGCCGCACCATGCAAACTTCTCGAAGATAGCTTCGGACCCGGCGCCAACCGGGCGCTTCGCAAACGAGCAGGCATAATCTGCGAAGTCCTGGAGGGTGGACCGATAAGAATCGGTGACGTTGTGGTTGGCCGAGACATCTTCGCCTAGAAACAAAAGACGGAGGCAGGGGCCGCAGTAGCCCCTACCTCCACTATGTCGCCGATCCGCAACGGCTACATAGTTCCCTGCTAGCGCAACCCAGTTGCTGCAATCCAGTCTCGCTAGCTCAAATTCGGGTTTTGTCGACTCATTCACTTAACCACAGTTTGGGGACACCCCAGAAGCGTGCCGGTGTCAGTTAATTAGTCTTTCAGATTTGTGAGCCCCTAACTGCGCCAACACGAATAAGAACAGGCAGGCCCGACAATCCACAACCCGTGAATAGAATATTGTTAAATAACTTTTAAGGTATTTTATAGTAATTAACTATATTCAACCCTAGGCTAGCGGGATGCCTGATTTGATGGGTTGGCCCCGCATAGCCTCTGTCCAACTACGCTCTGTTTCGCGTCATACTGGTTCGATTTACCGGTCGATCCTCGGGGTGTTTTGTGTGGTTATGGGAGGCGTTCTCTTGACCGGGTTTAGCTCTGGCGAGTCGACCGACAGCCCGATCGATACCGATTCTGCCCACATGAAGATGAAGGAGATACGCCCTCCGTTTCATCCACCTCAAACCCCCGACAAGACTCCACCCGAAAACGAATCATCCAGCTCGATGTCTACCACTAGCCCATCAACGACCGTGCCAACGAAACCCAGCTCTATGTCTACCACCAGCCCATCAACGACCGTGCCAACGAAACCCGGCACGGCTTCGGGGCCTACGACAAAACTATCTAAAGACGATCTCACTCGACCGGCACCACCCGAACCAACCGTCAGCAGAAATGACCTACAGACATCCCCAACACCCACCTCAAGCCGGTCAACGTCTACACAGAATAAGCTGTCTGACCAATCGCCAACTCCTACCGCTTCTACCATCGACGCCGTAGACACACCTAGTAAGCCAGTTCCCAACCAACCGGATGTCGGCGACCAAGATGGCGACTCAGATCCAGGGTCACGCAATAGTCAGGGTTCCGGTTCTCTCAACCGATCGGACGTCGCCGACAATACAAGTGAGGGATCGGGACCAGGACTGGGCGACGGTTCTGGCGACAATCCAACTGCCGGCGACGGTCAAGGTTCAAGAACCGGTGACGGTTCCAGATCAGACACAGGCGATGGCTCAGGCACAGGCACAGGCACAGGCACAGGCACAGGCGATGGTTTGGGGATAGGAGCTGTCGAAGACCCAACACTGATTGACGGCGAGCTTGAGTTCAGAACCTGCGCCGAGGCCTACGATGCTGGAGTCGCCCCTATCGCCGAGGACGAACCGGGCTACAGCCTCCGACTCGACCGAGACCGAGACGGAATAGCGTGTGAACTAAACCTAGACCTATGAGCTGCTGGAAAACGTTACCGGCTTACTACAACCACGAATCCGAACACCAGCCGTCGAGCTATCAATTTCAAGCGGAGTCGGCCCGATCCCACTCTCTTCAACATCCGACAGGCGGCTACCCCTAAAAGCCGCAACCTTTTCCCAGAAACACCCCTTAGGAACCTGCCACATTCCGGGAGACAAATCGCCACGCCAATAGTCGCCGTTCGAAACCGACGTTAGCTGCTCCTCGAGGGGAGACCACTCAGACCACGCCCCACAATTCGGATCGGCCGCAAACCGGTCCGGCTCAATCTCGTCGATGGTGACAATCAGACGGCCTTCGGGCAAAACGTCAGTGCCGATACTTCGCTCAACTCGATCTTTGTGAACCGCCGACAACTCGTAGCTACAGTCCTCGATACCGAATGCTGTTGTGTACACACCAGGCGGGATCTCTGGAAGATCCGCAAGAGGAGTCCGGTTCGATTTCTTAATGTCGCTCCGGCGCTGTTTAACATCCCGATCAACCGGGCGTTCGCCAGGCTCCACAACTTCACCAACGCGATACTCGACGGAATCCCATTCAGGCGCAAAGGACAAGAATTCGGGAACAACCTGATCAGACTCGGCCTCGCCCCCATCTTCAGCCTGCGCCTCATCGACGCTATCAGACTCTGGAGGTTGGACGGTGCGGTCAAAAAGAACAAACGAAAAGATGCTAAGCGCAAAGATACTAACTACCCCGAAAATACGAATCACATATGATCTATCGGACCTACACGCCGAGGTTTAAGTACTACGCCTAGTAAATAGTGCAACTAAGAAACGCCGGCACACCCAGCGGATAGGCTGTATCCAGCGATGACAAACCCAGAACCAGAAAACGGTTACCAGCCACCCGAATCCGACAAACCCAAAGTTGGCGTCGGACCACACCCAAAGCCGTGGCCCACCGACGAAATCTACGACCCAGAACTTTTAGCTGACGGCGACCGGCGAAACGTCGTCGACCAATACCGGTACTGGACGGTCGACGCCATCAAAACCGACCTCGACCGCAAACGACATAAGTTCCATGTGGCGATCGAAAACTGGCAGCATGACTTAAACATCGGCACCATCGTCCGCACCGCTAACGCGTTCCTGGCCGCCGAGGTACATATCGTTGGCAAACGTCGCTGGAATCGGCGCGGCGCAATGGTAACTGACCGCTATCAACATGTTCGACACCATCCAACACCGGAAGCGCTCGCAGAATGGGCAGCCGAGAATACCATCACCATCGTCGGCATCGACAACCTGCCAGGTTCAACCGATCTTCACGACTCGCCTTTACCTGAATCGTGTGTCCTCGTCTTTGGCCAAGAAGGACCCGGCCTCTCAGACGGCATGCGTGACGTCGTCACCCAATGCCGATCAATCCCCCAGTTCGGTTCAACCCGTTCAATCAACGCTGGAGTCGCCGCCGGAATCGCCATGCATACGTGGATCACTCAACACGTAGCCAGCTGAGCTACTGAGAAATTAGCTTTTTGCGTTCGCGTTCTAACAACGACGACGCACCGTAGGCCGTATATAGCAGCACCAACACGACAACAACCAAAATCAGAACAAACACTGGAACGTTGCGAGAACCGTCGCTTTGCAGTTCTTCAACATATACGCCAATAGCAGCCGACGGATCCGCCTCTTCCTGAGCACGATTTAACGCTCTGGTACGGTTTGACACAAACTCTTCAGAGGCATAAGCCTGAAGCTCAGCGCCATCTGGTGGGTAAACGATCGCAGCGTCAGTCTCGGTTTTTTCTTGAATCCGTCGAGCGAACGCTGAAGCATTCGGTTCAGGCTGATCGGGAACCAAGATAACTATCTCTAATCCTTCTTGCCGGGCACTGGAAACAGCTTCCTGTAACGTCGCAGCGTCAAGATCAGAACGGCCAGGACCGATGTAGACGCCGCCATCTTCGAGTTTCTCTGCGAGCAGTGTCGGCGTTTCATCTGAAAGAAGCGGTTCCTGTGAATCGTCGGCTTCCTCCTGAGCTGAAACCGGCGCAGCCAGAAGAGTCAAGGCCAGCAACGCCACGCTGACGAATTTCGTCACCGCCAAAATAGAGGCGGTAAACCGATCAGATTGTGTTGTTGGAAGTGTTGTTGGAAGTGTTGTTGGAAGTGTCCTTGTAGAACTCACCCACCTAGTCTTGCAGACAACACAGAAAAGCGGCGTCTGGGAGGTGAATCATTCAACAGATCGTCTCGAATTCTGTCAACCTCGGGGTCAGTTTTGGAAAAGAAATCGTCAAAGGCCTCTGCGGTTTGATCGCCATCATCAAAAACGTAGATTCCGCCGTCCTTGTCGTCCCTCTTATTAGAGGGCTTTTTGTTTAGCGTTTGCCGCTGCTGTTCGATGCGTTCTTCTAACACCGAAATTTCGGACTCTAACGCGTCTCGCACATTTGACAACGACAGAATTTCGTTGTCAAGATCCCGGATTTCAGAGCTCTTAGTTTGGCCCACGATGCTACTCCTCGATAGTGTTGCACGCACCATCGGCGTTCGCAGGGCGACGTTTAGGAGTAGCGCCGAAATTTTTACTTCAGAGTGACAATCAACCTAAGCCGTCGATTTGGGACCGTATTCCGTCGACCCATTCGGTGGCCTTCAGCCAGCTTGACGAGGCCTCCCGATGGTTTTTCTCCGACCCGATACCGCTCGTTGCGTAGCTGCCTAAGAATTTGACCTCTGCATGTTTAGCCATAACCGACCGCAGACAATCAGCGACCACATCATCTGCGATGTGACCTTCGAAGTCGACGATGAAACAATATTTGCCCAACTGGCTTTTGACTGGACGCGAAGACAACCTGGTCAGGTTGATGTTGCGGGCGGCGAACTCGTGCAACATGGCAACGAGTGTTCCCGGTTTGTCTTGATGCTCAGTCAACACAACCGTTGTTTTGTCGTGTCCTGTCGGTGCCGGAACGCCCGAACCAGAAACTAGGACAAATCGGGTGCGGTTCCCTTGGTGGTCGGCCACGTTCTTCGCCAAGATTTCGAGGTTGTTTAACTCGGCGGCCAGTTCGGGACCGATCGCGGCGATAGACGGGTCGGCGGCTGCGTAGCCGGCGGCGTCTGAAGTCGAGTTCGCTGGTTTGATAACGACGTTTGGAAGGTGTTCTTCTACAAACTTTCGACATTGTGCGTTCGCCACTGGATGCGACATGACGGTCTCGATGTCTGCCATGTCGGTCCCGGCTTGAGCCATCAGTTGAAGATGGATATCCAGTTCGACTTCGCGTTGAATGAGAAGTGAATGGTCAAACGCCAACGCATCGAGTGTGACGTTAACGGTGCCTTCTATTGCGTTCTCGATAGCCACAAACCCGAAGTCGACGTCGCCGTCCGATGTCGCTTGCAGCACGTCCACGAAACGAGATGATGGGACAAGTTCACATGATTTCAGATCGGACTGACTAAGCAAAGCTTGTTCGGTAAACGTCCCCGAAGGCCCTAAGTATCCTATGCGGCCGGTCACTGGAACTGATTCTTCTAGAGGAGTCACATTGCTTAGCCTAGAGTCCACCAACCGACAACGTCACCATGACTAAGATGGCTTCTTGATTCATGCTCATTTCTTAAAGTTACATTATTGTAATTACAGATGTTAGCCTGATTGTAGGCGATGGTCGCCCCTATCAAGTACTTGGTTCTATTTAGGTCTTGCAGGCCGGGAGAAAACCTATGGAAGTTCCTGCAACTGTTTCTCGTCGTAAGGTAATCACTGTCGCTGGCATTGGCGCTGGCCTTCTTTTGATTCGCCCAAAGATCGGGTACGGCGACGTTGGTCTCGAAGGCCAAACTATCTATGCCGCTGAAACAACTGGACGTACTAACGAAATCGTGGTCTTAACCCAGACCGAGAACGGAAACTCCCATCTTCGCACCGCTGACATATCGAGTGACGGTTCGACCGAAGTAGGTCGGCGAGTAGACGCCGAATTAGACACCGAGTTTACGGCCCTCGATTTAAGCTCTAACCAGACGCAAGCATCAGCGATAATCGGCACCGTCACTAAGACGGTCGAGGCAGAGAACACGAACGATTTCGAAACCCTCACCGCTGAGCAACAAAAACAGATCGAGGATGAACCGTTCCACCCGTACGGCATACCGACGGTTAACGAAGTGGAAACCGATCTGCCTGCGTCAACCAAGGGGTTAACGACCGCCGAGATCGAAACGAGCGAAGGGTTCGGGATTCTCGCTGGACGGGCAAAACTCGGAACGATAACACTAGAAGTCGTCCTTCGCCCATTCAGCGAAGAAGCCGACCATCTAAGCCAAATCGATGTCGTAGTCGACAACTATGTGTGGACATTGGAAACGTCAGCTCGCCTACTCGGGACAGCATCGGTCTATGCCCGAGGGAACGAACGACCCTTTGTTGTGGCCGACACCGAAGACCAAGAACTGCTCATTTGGCAGGCCGGTAACGACGGTTGGACCTCGGTCGAAACCCTTACCGATGCTGAACCAAACAGTGCACGATTAAGCAAAGACGGCGAGCTAGTTGCGTGGCGCAACAACGGCTCGATCCTCGAACCGGTAGTTTTACGAGACCAGAAATGGATAGCTGGCAGCAAAGACCAACGTCAAGACGCTACTGCTGGTGCCATTCCGGTCCGAAATGGGACTGGCTGGTTAACTACCAATTCAAACGGCGCCGTCAAAGCTATCGAAGTTGAACCAGGATAAGAATCATGGCATCTAATTACTGTTCAGGCCGAATACCTTCACCAGTTGTTCGAGACACGATGGGCAACGGGACTACCACCGTCCGCCGGTTCCGGGGACGCACAGCGCGACCAGGTAGAGGTTCTAAAACCCAGTTCAGTTCGAACTATCGAGCCTTAACGTTCGACAAAGATTTCTACGCCACCTGTGATCGGTGGGGAAATTCTGCGTCTTACCTGTTCAATATCGGTTCGGAAAAGATGGTGGTCAAAGACTGGGTCGATGTCGGCACCAAAGCATGCCACCGCTACACGTGGGCCCACAACCGGGCCCGCGGGTTTGACCTTTGCGCGGTGACGTTCACCAACGGGTTCGTGATCGACTGCAACTATTCACCAACCGCTGGTATTAAAGACCGGCGGCTCTATCTGGCGTTGTGGGCCAGTTTAAGACGCTTCTTCGGAACCGTGTTAACCGCCGACTACAACGCTGCGCACCGGGATCATATTCACTTCGACAATCGTCTTCCCGTGACCGTTATTTCTAAATCGAAGCGATCCGACACTGCGTTGATTCAACGAGCATGTGATCTACTACTTCCCCGATCGGTTGCCGTTGACGGCGATTGGGGTCCGCAAACAAGCGCCGCGTACGCCGAACTGTTGAAAGCCCTCAACATGCAGTGCCGTGACCCGCTTCGTGTTCACCGCGACATGATCGACTTGCTGTATTTCATTATTAGGACCTGTGTCGACAACACCAACGCGGGCCGCTATCGATCCGTTGAGTGCTAGTCAGCGTAGCCGTCTATGACATAGCCGTTGGGACGCTCTACGCAAGGCGCAGTTGCGGACTGAACCTCCAGGTATGGTCGATGTTGCGCATCAGTAGTCCGTGATCGAACTCGATCGAGCCAGGCGGGAAGCGATCAGGGTTATCGAAGTAGCTTGATTTGACGTGGTCGACTGCGACCGGGGTAACCGACCAGTTCTCGGTGTTGAGGGTGACGACGTCAAGCTGGTTGGGTTGTCCCGTGGCCGAGTAACCGGTTTGGGCGTTCTCGAAAAACGTCGACGCTGCATTGACAGTCGCAAAGACGCTGCCGTCCGGCAGATTTTCGGCGGGACGGGCAATGACCGAAACATGTTCGTCGTTGTCGCGGCTGTCGAGTGTCATGGTGAGCGCTGCATCGTTTTCTGATGCATGAATTTCGGCCCGATGCTGGTCAGGAAACATAGTTTTACCGGCGAGCGATACCAGAGCCGAGTTGGTGTCTCGACGCGGAATGTAGACCGTTGGGTTCTGGTTTCGATCGATGGTGGCGTAACGGTGGGCGCCGTTTATCGACCGGACACTGAAGCGACTAGGGAAGCCTCGAAGGCGGGACCGAAGTTGAATCAAGCAGATTCCGACGACCGCTTGGCCGTCGACGACATGGGGCGAAAAGCCGGTTGGCAGATGGGTGGCGACTACGTCTGGGTCGGCACGGTAGTTGATTAGAAGTCGACGTTCGATTGTTCCGGCAAGGGTTGGCAGTCGCATTTCGATCCGTTCTGTCGAGATTCGAACATCGGCGTCGGATCGAGCGCCCAAGCAAGGAACCAAACCCAACCAACGATGTTAGTATATGCTAACATCGTTGGTTGGGTTTGACGCTACCCGGACGATCCGTCGTATATCTAGCTCTCGAGATACAACAAGTTCTTAGCGTGTTTAGACGCCGCGACAACTAACGCATGCACATCATCGACGCTGACACCCGAGTCGACGGGCGGTGGAACACTTAGAGCTACCGGTTCACCAATATCGAGCGGAAGCCGTCTCGCCGTCGGCAGTTCTTCTGGCTGCCGTCGATACGCTGCCGCCGCTGGCATACCAGGATCTTCACCGCGAGGATGGCCAGAAACCCTGCCACCGGCCCGCTGCCCGTCGCTTTCAGTCCGAGCGCTTTCGATAGCCGATTTGAGTTCATACCGACCGCGACCCCGTAAGGTTGTCAACACAAACGGGTCGGACTCAATTAGACGCGCCGCCTCATACAACAACGCCGTGGCGTGTACACAAACCCCGTTCCAGTCACCACAGTTACAGTCGGGGTAAAGCTCGCCTGCCGACGGGACCAGGGGCACATCCACACAGCCGTCCGGCAATTCACCCAGTATCAGTGCGACCGCTTTGGCAGGCTGTTCGAGTAGTTGTTCACAAAACGCTGACCATTGATCATCAGCTAGTACCTGAACTCCCAGCTGGGCCGTGTAGGTGGAGCCCCGATGTGTGATACGACCCGACAATAAACCAGGTGCAACTTCAACGTCGACAAACGACTGGTTTCTAGCGAGCCTGGCACCCGCCTTCAGAACGTCTTCACCAAACGAGCCAGAATCTTCGATAGCTTCGATCCATTCGTTGGCCCACACGACGCCGTTTGCTGCCCCCATCAGGCATCCCCGTCACAGTTACTATCGAGCGTGACTAATGCAGCCAAGTCGTTGTCGTCTAAATTACCTATCCAAGACGCACCGCTATTGAGAACACGGTCTGATAGCTCTCGTTTGTTGCGCAACAGTTCAGCCACCCTGTCCTCCACCGTCCCCTCAGTAATCAGTCGATGTACGGTGACTGGTTTACCTTGCCCGATTCGGTATGCCCGATCGGTGGCTTGATCTTCGACGGCTGGGTTCCACCATCGGTCGTAGTGGATCACATTGGACGCTTGGGTAAGGTTCAGGCCGGTGCCGCCGGCTTTCAAGGAAAGTACCAGTACGTCGAGTTTGTTTGCTTGGAAGTCGTCTACCAGGGTTTGCCGCTGGTTGACTGATAGGCCGCCATGCAACAATGACGCTCGAATGCCGCGTCTCGTGAAATGCTCAACCAACATGTTGCCCATGGTTACATACTGCGAGAACACGAGGGTAGATTCAGCGTTGTCGACCGCCGAGTCGACCAGCCGTTCAACCGCGTCGAGTTTACCGGAACGTTTACCGAGAGGACCCGACTCACCCAAGTACTGGGCCGGGTGATTCGTAATCTGTTTCAGAGACGTCAACAGCGACAGTATCCGCCCGTGCCGCTTGATGCCTTTAGCTTTTGCTAGCTCGTCCAACGCTTCTTCAACGGCGGCTCGATACAGGGTTATCTGTTCCGGCGTTAACGGAACGACGACGTCGCGTTCGGTTTTAGGTGGAAGGTCAGGGGCGATACCAGGATCGGTTTTGCGTCGACGCAGCAGGAACGGTTCGACTAGCTGGTGTAGTTTTTCGGTGGCTTTTGTGTCGCCGTCACGTTCGATGGGTACCGCTAAGACCCGCCGGAACCGTTCGACGTTGCCCAGCAGACCCGGCAGTATCCAATCGATAATTGACCACAGTTCAGTCAAGTGGTTCTCTACTGGGGTACCCGTCATCGCGATACGGGTTCTGGCTGGAACCTTACGCAACGACTTAGCAGTGCTCGATTGCGGATTCTTAGCGTGTTGTGCTTCGTCGGCGACAGCAAGACCCCAGTCGACTGTCGACAACGTTTCATGATCGGTCCGGACCACCCCGTATGTTGTTATCACCAAATCGGAGCGACCTACATCATCGAGGCATCGTTTAGGGCCGTGGAATCGATGAACGGTCAGGTCGGGAAGGAACTTGGCGGCTTCACGTTCCCAATTGTTCATTAACGACGTTGGGCACACAATCAAGGTCGGCCCGAAAGCTGCATCTACATCAGAATCGATTTGGGACATGTGTTCATGTAAAGCTAAAACCTGAATGGTTTTACCGAGCCCCATGTCGTCGGCCAAACATGCGCCGAGTCCCAGCTCGGTCAGCTCAGCCAGCCACGCCAGACCCTGGCGTTGATATCCACGCAGAGTGGCCTGCAACTTGGCCGGTTCGGTTTGTTCTGTTGAACGATCAAACGTTTGAAGACGGGTAACCATTTCTGCCAGCGGACCGTCGACCACGACCTCGGGAGCCGGGTTGTCGCCGTCGGCATCACCAAGCGGAGACCCCAACGCGGCGGCTAGGCCGTCGATCACCGTCATCTTTGGAGGTTTAGCTCGCAGCCACGTTGATGTTGTCGAGTCGACGCGAACCCAACGGCCCCGCAAAGAAACAACGGAGCGTTTGGCGTCGGATAGAAGTTGAAGTTCGGATTCATTGAGGGCAACGCCGTCTAACAGAAATTCCCAGTCGACATCGATGAGATTGTCTATCCCCATCGTTGACTTCATGGCAGACTGAGGTCCAAATTCTGAATGAACAACCAGTCTTCGTTTCAACGTCGGCGTTAGCAACGTCGACGGCCAATGCAGATCAACCCCTGCCGCAGTTAGCGCATCTAGGCAGCTGAGAAGGTCATCAAGTTCATCCTCTTCAAGCTTCAGAACAGACGGTCTGACCTGTTCGAGCAGGGGCAACAAAACTGGGCACGCCTCCACCGCTGCACGCAAACCAACCAACACATCGATGTCGACTCGGTCGCCTAGCCGATTTCGAACTTCGGGGGCCAAATCTCTGAGATCACCGACAGGAACCACTAGGGATGGGTCTTCTTGACTGCGCAGTTCAACTACAACGGTCCACCGCCCGTCGTATAGTTCGTCGGCCTCGTCGACAGGTGCGTCACCAAAAACGCTTTCGACCGACGACTTTTTCGCCGCAGATGGTTTCTCGACGGGAGGGTGGATACGCAGCAGCAACGACGATGCCGCACAATGCACCGCAGCTAGGTCTGTAACCCACGGGCTAAGATGCCGAACTCGAAGTCGGTCATGTTCACCGAAGACCGGCACAGAGATTCCGGCCTGTTCAGCTGCGACCCGAACCGTATGGTCGGCCACCGAGTCCAAACAACTGCGTACCGCATGTTTGGGGTCGCTAATCCTGCCTGAACCGGCCGCCGAAGGCACACAAAACCCGGTGGCCGGTAACGAGGCAGCCAGAGCGTCGACCATGGCGATATCTTCGGCGTCAAGCGGGTCAAGCCGCCAGGTGTCCCACCCTTGTGGGCTCACCCACGGAAGAATTCGGGCCCGAGCAACAGCATCCAACCCGAACCGGATCACCCGAGACCAGGCTTTGACCGACGTCGCGACCGTCGCGTTTGCGGGCAGCCGGGCCAACAACGCAACAGCATGCTCTATCGATAACTTAGTGGCGGTTACCGGGACCGATGAGGTGCCGTGGGTTCGAGGACGTTGCAGTTGGACAGTGACTGTTTCTATATCGGACTGCGGTTGTTCGTCTTCGAATAGACCGCCAAGTTCGTCAGGGTCCCATAACGCAAACCAGGATTCTCGTGCCGGTTCAACCGCGACAAAGGTAGCTTCAAGGCCAGGTCGAAGCAGATCTGTAAAACTGGCGGTAGGCAACGACGGCGCCTCAAGTAACGTCACACCCGTAAGTGTAGCCAATCGAACAGATGTTCGCTGCCATGTGAAGGTCGACGTGATATTTGGCTAAGAGCCAGCCAACCCAGTATTCGAGGGTTTCGCCTAGTTAGCGTTGAGAAGCAGCTGATATGACTCCGACGCCACTACCCCGCCCTTGCCGAGCTGTGACACAACTGCCGCTTCGGTTGCCGGACCGTAGTCGCCGTCGATAGTTAACCCAAGATTACTACGGGTGTTGAGGCGGCGTTGAACCCACGAAACCAGTTTCTCATCATTCTTAAACCGAGCTGCGAATGACGGGTCGAAACTAGCTGTTCGACCCAACCAATTTTTGTTGAACGCCGCCTTCGTTTTTGGCCCCACGTCTCCATCGACCGTGGTCCCAACTAAACCTTGCAGCTCACGGACCAACTGGTCCTTGCTGGGGACAGGAACGACCGGTGATGGTGGTGGAGCGGGAACTGCGGCTTCGAAAGTTTGGTCGGTGAAATACCAGGAACCCGCCGTCTTGAAATAGAGTCGGGTTTGAATTTCGCTGCTATCGGTTGGGAAACCGCCCACCGAAACCGTTGTAGTGGTTCCCGTCAACGTGGCTGAAAGTTCGGACCCGCCTGTTGTAGTACCGGCATAGATCCATGAGTTCTCGATCGGCAACCCCTTAGGATCCCACGTGAACTCTTGGGTTTCGCCATCGAGGACCGACCCGGCTTCGGGACTGACGATAGCTGGCGTATTCGTGGCCGATGCCGCAGTAAATGTGCTGTCTATAGAAGACCACGCATTGTTGAAACGGTACCAAACCCTGACATACACCTCTGACCCGTCGGTTGGAAGATTGTCGACCGAGGTGGTCGAGTCAGCGCCGACGGAAGTGGCCGAATACTGCGACCCGCCAGGCGACGAACCGACGTAAACTATGGTGCTCGAAACGGGCAGCTCATCTAAGTCCCATTCGAATACTTCTATTTGTCCACGGAGAGTCGAACCCGATACCGGTTTTGTTATTTCCACGCCTAACCTTCCGCCAAAGCTAGAAAAGACTCAGCCGCCACAATGCCGCCCTTGTTCAAGATAGTGACCACGGCGGCTTCAGTCGCCGGGCCGAAATCACCGTCAACGGCGACCGAGATGCCGTTCTTCAAATTGAGTCGAGCCTGTGCCCATTCGACCACCCGAGGGTTGTTCGTAAATGTGTCGACCACCGACGCGTCGTAGGACTCATCACGACCAAGCCAGTTACGGTTAAGCGCCGCCATAGTCTGTGGCCCGACAATGCCATCTGCGGTGGCGCCAACGACCCGCTGCAGCTGACTTACAGCGCTTTCGCGCGCTACTGGGATATTGCCGTCAGCTAGGAAACCTTGATAGATCTGGAAAAACTCGGTCCATGGAAATGCGGCTCCTGGATCTGAACGTCTAGCCGGGTCTCGCCGAGCGTGGGATATAAACCCCGACGCATCAGACCGGTCACTCTGGGCTTTAGTTAACAACCGTGCTGCGGGAGCAGACAAACCGCGTTCTTTTAGCCAAGTTGCCGCCATCGCCGCCATCTGGGCGGCCGTTGTTGCCAGCTCGGTGCGGCGTTGCGAGGTCAGGCTCGGCCAGTCACCAGCATTCATGGCGAGCGAAATGCCGATCGCCCATTGGTTACTGCCGGTGCCGTCCTGAAACGCTTCGTTTTTGAAGTCGACTAGTTGAACGATTGAATCGGCGTCGCCAACCAAATGATATGAACCGGCAGTGCTACGCCCTCGAATGAAGCTTGCTACGTTTTCGGCTTTAGGGTCAGCGCCTTGACGATCAGTGCCACTTTCAGCGGTATGGACGACGATTACCGGCTTCACCGCGCGGCGCCTACCTGTACGGAATTGACTTCTTCTAGGAGGGTTGTCCTCCAAATAAATTCCACTCCGAACTATCGCCATAACTGGACCTCCTAACACAAGGCAATCCGCTGCCCTACTGCTGTACCACGTATGGCTCAGAGCCTACCACAACATAGTCGCAGCACCCGTCAACCCGCCCTCGACCAACCAGCTAACTAAAATACACTCAGATAACCGGCCCACACTCTCATTTTTGGCGCCGGTTCGCCGACCGGAAGAGAATGTCAATTCAGCGGTGGAACGAACTATATACGAGTGGGTGGCGTTCATGAGTGGACGCCGAAAGTTGACCCTCGGCCTCTTTTCACTTCTTTTAGGTATCGGCGGAGTTCTCACGCTCGTGCAATACGTTCGTACCAGTGAACAACGCGCGTTGGCTGGCCAAGAACTCGTGGAAGTCTTCATAGTTCAGGAAAAGGTCACCACTGGTTCACCCGCGTCCCAGATAAACGAATCGGTCAAGCTAACGAAGATCCCAGCAAATTTGCGATCCTCAGAAGCTGTCACCAGCATTGAAGCTCTCGGCGATTCGGTAACGACAGTGGACATTCTCCCTGGAGAACAACTACTTCGGACCCGGTTTGCGTCCGCCGAAACACGGACGGTAGCAGGAAGCGAAATTGGGGTGCCCGACAATCTGCTGGAGGTGACCATACAAACCACCGCCGAACGATCGGTCGGCGGACAGGTGCGACCCGGTGATTTAGTAAGCGTCATCGCAACCGTCGACACCTCAACGACGACACAATCCGTCAATAACGAAACCACCGACATTGCGCCGCTGTCCGAGGACTTGGTTAGCAAATTCCTAGTCCGCAAGGCGCTCGTCACCAACATTCAGGCCAGTACCCCGATCCAGTTCGAACCTGACCCCGATGCTGATGAGAATCAGTCGGCCCCGTCGTTCGACCTGCTAGTTACCGTCGCCATCGAAGCAAGCGATGTTGAACGATTGGTGTATGTCAGCGAACAAGGCTCGGTTTGGCTAGCTAAAGAAACGGAACTAACCCCCGAAGACTCAACCGCAGGTTCATCGGCAGGTAGCATTTTCTCGCAGCGAACAAACAACGATCCTCCGCTAGTAATCGACGAGCCAGACGCGAGTGACGATGGCTAAGACTGTGATCGTCACCCACACCGATCAACCAACGGGCCGTCTACAAGAATTGGCTGAGGTGTTCGCCGCCGAGATGTGTGTTGTTGACACCCAGATTTCACCTCTTGAAATGGCCCGAGAAGTTGCGGCCTTTGAATCAGATGTCGCCATCCTTGCACCTGACTTAGAAATCGATGCTGTTTTAGAACTCGCAAAAATCATGAGGTCGACCTGTCCGGGCACCGAGTGTGTTGCACTCGGAAGAAGAGGACCTTCATTCTTCACCAAGGCTATTCGGAGTGGCCTGCGAGACGTTATGGACCATCACTCAGATGACTTCGACGACATGGTCGACATCATCCAGTCTCTACACCGAGAAGCCGAACTGCGAAAGTCAGGCCCACAACACGTAGTGCCCCAACGAGCTAACCAGCGAACTATTGCTGTCCTTGGCCCTAAAGGTGGCGTGGGCAAAAGCACCGTCGCAGTCAACACCGCTGTTGGACTAGCCCGGCGGTGCCCTAACGATGTCGTTCTGGTCGATCTCGATACCGCAGCTGGTGAGGTAGCGAACCTGCTACAAATCGAACCCACAACCGACGTAGCCCAAATCGCCAGCATGAGCGAACTCGACCCAACCGCCGTGAAATTACGGTTGGAGACCCACCCGAGCGGCCTGCTTGTTCTACCAGCACCAGCTTCGCTCGTAGCGGCAGAAGGCATCGAGCAGCCGTCATTGATGAAACTTCTTAAATTGCTGTCAAACCTGTTCAAATATGTGGTTATCGACACCGGACCTGGCTCAACCGAGTCCCTGGTCACGACATTACAGACTGCAAGTGAATTCCTGATCGTCACCACCCCCGAGATCAGCGGCTTACGCGTTCTACAACGCTATATGGCCGCATTCAACGAGTTGGGTTTGGAAGATGTCGCTCAAAACCTGATCCTAAACAAGACGGACGATAAGTCCGGGGTAACCGGGACACAGGTGGGAGAACTCTTATCACGCCCAGTCGATTTTTTCATTCCTACAGACCGACAGGTTCAACTTGCTGCCAATCAAGGCGTCGCCTTTATAGACGCATACCGAAAAGGTCCGGTTACGTCAGTCTTAGATGCGATCACTCGACAACTCACCGGGGAACCCGCCCCAAATACATCAAAGAAATGGTTCCGCTGACATGGCCGGTCTTGGTAAATATTTGGCTGGCTCTCACACAAATGTTCGTGCAAGCCAGCCCTCAACAGAGCGACATGAGCCGCCGCCACCTCAACGCATCGATCCGATTCAGTCATTTGGGGAGAGGGCTCGCATCAGTTTAGTTGAGAGTATCGGGGCATCGTTTGGTGAATCCGCCATCGATCAAAACGAACTACGGAACCGAGTCGTTGAAGAACTGCAGCGTCTAATCGACGTCGAGAATTTGCCGTTGTCGGAAGATGAGCGGCAGCAAGTCGTTCAAGATGTCACGAACGACGTTTTAGGATATGGCCCGATCGAAACACTGCTTCAAGATCCCTCGATCACCGAAGTCATGGTCAACGGAACCGACTCGATCTATGTCGAACGAGCGGGACAGCTGGTTTTAACATCCAGCAACTTTCGCAGCGAAGCACATCTAAGGCGAGTCATCGAGAAAATCGTGTCTTCGATCGGCCGCCGTATCGACGAAACGTCACCGATGGTCGACGCTCGACTAGCTGACGGGTCACGAGTTAACGCAATCATTTCGCCTCTAGCCGTGGATGGGCCTTCGCTGACGATCCGTAAGTTCGCCAAAGATGGTTTACAAGCTTCAGACCTCATTGCCAATAAGTCCCTCACAGTACAGTCGTTGGAATTTCTCCAAGCTGCGATCGAAGGCCAATTAAACATCATTGTTTCTGGCGGAACCGGCACCGGCAAAACTACGTTCCTAAATGTTCTCTCAAGCTATATTCCCTCAACCGACCGAATCGTCACCATTGAAGACGCTGTCGAATTACGTCTCCGGCAGCGACATGTGATTCGCCTCGAATGCCGACCACCGAACATCGAAGGCAAAGGCAGCATCGGCAGTCGAGAGCTACTGCGAAATAGTCTCAGGATGAGACCTGACAGAATAATCGTAGGCGAGTGCCGAGGCGGCGAAGCTCTAGACATGCTCCAGGCGATGAATACCGGACATGATGGTTCGTTAACCACCCTTCACGCCAACAGCCCGCGAGACGCATTATCCCGAATCGAAACGATGGTCCTTATGGCCGGCTTCGATCTTCCTACCAAAGCGATTAGGGAACAGATCGGTTCGGCCGTAGATCTTCTCGTACAGTTGGAACGGCTACGGACCGGCGCCCGGGTCGTCACCAGCATCGCCGAGGTGGTCGGGCTCGAAGGTAGCCAGATCACGTTAAACGAAATCTACAAATTAGATTTCGGCACCGATATGAGTTCCACCCCGCTCCTACTCGCTACCGGCGTAACTCCTCAAAACGCCGACAAACTCGCAAAGAACGGCGTCACGTTAAACCCTTCAATGTTCGTCAATCAGGATGACCGAATCGATCGGCCGTCGAATCGACGGCGAATATGAACCCGCTAGAAGTTCTCTCTATCGATGCCCAAGACCAGGTCGTGGTCATTCGGGCAGCTGCACCCACTCAGACCACCTCATCTATAACCGATCAGCACCTTCGAGTCACACTCGATGGAGCTACCACACCTTTCGTCGTAAAGCCGGTCGAGGTCGAATCGCTAAGCGTTACGTTGCTAATCGATACATCCCAGTCGATGACTGGAGACCCTATCCAGTCAGCAAAATCTGCGGCCACAGACTTCATCAACTCACTTCCCGACGGGTCACAAGTTGTGGTTTCAAGTTTTGACAGCGCCGCCCGAATCGATCAGACAGCTACGACAGACAGAACCGCAGCGATCGAGGCTATTCAACAACTTCAGCCCCAAGGTGAGACTGCTCTCTATGATGGGGTGCTCACTGCGGTGGCCTCCCAGCCAAACTCGGATCGACAATTATTGGTGATCTTGAGCGACGGTGGAGATACGGCTAGTGTCGCGTCGGCCGAGCAGGCCCGAACGGCAATCGAAGATTCTCAGATCCGAACAGTCTCTATTGCCTTGGAGAGCGCAGAGTCAGACTCAGCCGCGTTAGGACAGCTAACGAGCGGACCTGAACATCGCGACATTACGGTAGATAACTCGGATGGGCTGGCCAAAATATACGAAGATTTGGCCCAGAGCCTTGCTAAAGAATACGAGATCGAGGTCCCGTTCAACGATGCCGGACCAACACAGGTCGCCCTGTTGTTCACCGACCCAGATTCTGGTGATCAATATGGTTGGTCTCAGACTGTCACGGCTGGTCTAAGCCGTATCGACGAAACAAGCGAGCAACCAGTCCCGAACCTGATTCAGGCAGAACAAACGTCTCTCGTCAGCAGCCCTCATCTTTTCTGGTTTGGTCTCGTGATGATATGCCTTTGTATTGTTGGGCTTGTAGGGCTCGTGTTACGATCTGGCCGGTCAGCCACCCACGGACTGCGACCACGAACTCCCCAGACCGGTGACCACATCAGTGTATTTAACGAATTGCGTTCGAACGCATCGCTGGCGATAGAGGATGCGCTGGTCGAGTCGGACAAGGCCGGGTTGTCGACCAGGCTCGAACGTTCTGGGTTGAAGATTCGAACCGGGGAGTTTCTCATCATCATCGTATTTTCAATGATCGGAGGGTTCAGTATCGGCTCGCTCTTTTTTGGACTGATTCCGGCGTTCGTTATGGGCCTCGCAGGGTTAGGGTTGCCGTATCTTGCGGTGAGTTACCGCTCACGGAAACGGAGCAGAGCGTTCGCTAGTCAGTTACCCGACCTTTTGGCATCACTATCTAACGCGTTGAAAGTCGGCTACTCGCTTCCTCAGGCGATCTCCTCAACCGCAGCCGAATCCGAAGAACCGGCTCGAACAGAACTAGAACGGGCCTTACTTGAAGTCCGGCTGGGCCGGACCATGGTCGACTCATTGCGGGCTGCTTCGCTTCGTACCGGCTCAACCGATCTGAACTGGGTCGTCGACGCCGTTGAGATCAACTCGACCGTCGGCGGAAACCTAGCGGATGTGCTGGACCGAGTAGGTACGACTATCCGATCTCGAGTCCAGTTAAAAGCGCAAGTCGGAGCCTTGACCGCTGAGGCCAGAATGTCGGCCTACGTGTTGGCAGCGTTACCTCCGGGTCTCGCCGCCTTTATCTTTCTTTCTAATCCCGAATTCTTCGAAGGCTTCTTCACGAGCTTCATCGGGTACATCTTGTCTGGTCTGGCGGTGGGCTTGTTGGTCGGTGGAACCGTGTGGATTCAACGGATGATCAAGTCGGTGGCACCATGAATGTGGGGTTGGTGGTCGTCGTAGTCGCAAGCGTTGCGACGGTGTCAGCGATTCCACTTTTCTTGATGGCTGTTTTGCCTTTCAATCAGCGGTCGACGATCAGTCGACCAAAAGGCGAGCTGTCGGAGTACCGGCGGTCTGAGCTGAGTTCGTCATCTCTTGAACGTCTCGTACAGCCTCTACTTGAACGGATGCTTACAGAGTTGGTTCGTAAAGTGACTCCGACGGGCCTTATCGATTCGACAGCTCGACGACTCGTGGTAGCCGATCTTGTCGCAAAGTTTCCACTCGAGTTGGTGGTCGGCGTCAAGTTCGTGATGGGTCTCGCTGGATTCTTGCTGACCATAACGTTCATTCCCGTCGACTCATGGGGACTAAGGATCGGTCTCGCTGTGCTTAGTTTGGGCATTGGGTTCCAACTACCCGACATACAGATCGGACGAATAGCAGAACGACGTCAAGCGAGGATCCGTTCGGAGCTACCGGAAGTGTTGGACCAGCTAATGGTGATAGTCGAAGCTGGTTTAGGCTTTGATAGTGCGTTGGGTCGTGTGGTTCAAAGTACGAGGGGACCGTTGATTGATGAGTTCGCTCGAGCGTTGCGTAGTATCAGGCTCGGCCAAACGAGGGCCGAAGCTCTTACTAGCCTAAGTGAACGAACCGGTGTTCGAGAAGTTCAACAGTTTGTGTCGGCGGTCAAACAGGCTGACCAGCTAGGTGTTCCCCTTGCCCATATTCTGCGAACTCAAAGTTCACATTTGCGCGAGCTGACGGGTTTACAGGCCGAGGAAAAAGCGATGCGACTTCCCGTGAAACTAGTCTTCCCGATGGTTCTGTGCATGTTGCCAGCTCTTTTTGTGACTCTTCTTGGTCCGGTCGCTGTGAGGGTGATCAACTCGGGGTTGTAGTTTCTCAGCAATTTCCGTCAGTGACCGAACAGATTGCGGCGACCCGCACAGGGTTTCCGTCTTGCAGCAAACCCGACTGGAATTCGAACTCTAAGTATCGTTTACTTACCTTACCTGTGA
Source organism: Acidimicrobiales bacterium (assembly GCA_020630065.1). Classification (GTDB taxonomy): domain Bacteria; phylum Actinomycetota; class Acidimicrobiia; order Acidimicrobiales; family SZUA-35; genus JAHDCC01. The sequence continues at coordinate 130,629 of JAHDCC010000006.1, read as the reverse complement.
CACGAAAGTCTACAAGTCGAACCGCGGCGATTTTCGTGATCTTTACTTGAGCACCAGCACCATTTCCTTCTGCAGTAGCGAAAAGGGCTACGGGGAAAACTTCGTTCGTCGAAACCAATGTCTCCAATTGAGACTTGTGGCTTCCCGACAGCGCTCCCGGATTTGCTTCATAGCATCCAGCAGGATCTACCGAGCAGAAGCCGGAAGTCGACGTCGTGTACACTTCTCCGCTGTAGCCGTTGGCCAACCAGTTGGTGATGTCACTATTGGAGTTGGCGCCTCCGTTAAAGTCGATGAATCCCCAGTTTCCTGGAAGCGATCCGTTAGCCGCGCAGGCGGCAGCGTTTCCATCGGGGTTGAAGTCGATGCGTATCGTAGCTGTGTCGGACGGATCGCCAAGCCAGTCGATCATCGCATCGTTGGCTTGTTCACAGATCCCGGTCGGCCGCAAACCTGTCGTACCTTCCACGCCCCAACGTGCGGTCGTGATTGATTGGACCTGTTGGGTTTCGAATCCGACAATTGGGGCAAAGAAATAGTCGACCTCGCTATTGGTGGTAACGGTCACGGTGCCGCTACTCGATGTCTCGTATGAAACTTGGCAGCTGGCCGACGCCGTTGACTTACTGTTGGCGGCGATATAGATATCGGCCTCGGCGCAGCCGTCACCGCCTACGTTGAGTTCGTTTGCTGCAGCTAGCGCCCCAGCATCAGAGGCTGTTATTAACGAACGCCGTTCTGTCCACGCCATTCCGAGATCAACCGACAGTCCGGTAACTGCACACAATGTAGCCATGGTTAGAGCTACTAATACCATCGACGCCCCATGTTCGACAGCGCTGTTCTTTGGAAGGCACCAAGATCTTACTGCTGACGTTATTGTTCGCATCGGAATACAGCCGAGCCGGAGACGTCTATTTGCTGACCTGCGAAAAACGGCATTTCTAACGACGATGTGGATTCAACTACGACGGTTACCGATTGACCTGCCCGCCCTAGGCAAGGGTTGTCGTTCGATGGTGTGATCGTAACCGTGTGCGGCGAGTCTAGCGCTACGCCTTGAAGTGCTTGGCTCACATTGGTTTGTATAGAGTCGCTGGTCGCTGTTGGAAGCGATGCTGCCCGCCCACCTTCTCGTGCTGCGGCGTGAAGTCCTTGTTTTTGGTTAAGAAGTATTCCCGACTCGACGATACCAAAAATAAACAAGAGTAGAAGAGGTGCTACGAGCGCGAATTCGACGATGGCGGCGCCTCGTTCTCTTTCGCTATACGACTCTTCCCCCGACTTCACGTTCGCTCCTTAGGCCCACTCCGACCATTGGGTATATCGACTCAACCTGGTGAATCCTTTAGGTTGCGGCCAGCCAGCAAGCGGCGTGTTTAGACCAGCCGGTGCGAAACGCTGGGCTGAGCGCTTCGAGTAGTTAAGAAAATAAACCCAGCGGAGAGTAGCGGCAGCAGAAAAAGCCCGCCTAGCACCGTCCATGAAGGACCTGTTAGAGAGGTTTCGTTGTTGGAACCTGCGGCATAAACCATTGGCACTACCAATCCGAGGGGGATCGCTGCGGCTACCGCTAATGCGACGCCGTATCCGGTTTGCCACGCCAGCTGGGTGCGCCGGAACCTAGCTGGAGCGCCTACCGCCATTACTGAAGCAAGCTCGTCTGCTGTGTCAACGCTGGCAAGACCCGCCAAGATCCGGCTGAGAATCAATATGAGGATCGACACTACGACGATGTATATGAGTTCTGGGCTGACCGGCGCCTCCCCTCCTAGCCATCCTGGTGTCGTGTAGCCGGCTTGTTGAAGCGATCGCAGCTCGCTGTTGGTAAAACCACGTTCACGGTAAATGATCGTCGAAGCTGACATCTCCCAACCGTTGCGTTCTGCCAACGTGGGAGGAATGAGCAGTACCGGCATTCCGTTGAACGGATCCGACGGTTCGATTTCGACGGCAAATACGGAGTCGTTTCCGCCGAGTGCCGGACCGCTATAACTTTCGACTTGTATGTCGTATCGCACTTTGTCGTCGACCATTGGTGACAGCAAGACTAGTTGAGAGCCAGATTCCATCGCCTCTTTTGTTTGCTCCGAAACTTCTAACTTTTGCAATAATTGGGGTGTACCGAGAACCATAATTTCGAGAGAGTAGACGTTGAGGTACTCGACAGCTGCCGTACCGCTCGGCGGTATTGTTAAACCAAGCTCGGTTGTGCGAAGAACGTTAGCGACGACATCGCTGTCTCTCAGTGTGGAGGGTTCAGTCCACGTCACCCGCTTGACGGGGTTAGCCAGATCTATCCACCCGAGGTCTGATTGTTCTGTTGATCCAACATCAAACAACGCTAAGGACGAGGTCCTGCCTTCAGCGGCGCTACGAAGGCTTCTTTCCACGTCGCTATTCGCCTGCTGATAGCCGCTAGTCTCGACGGAGAATGCCGCGACGGTAAAAGTCAGCAGAACCATATAGGCGGCGACCGCGCCCACCGAGCGAATAGGGTTTCGCAATGCGTCTCGGGCTCCGAGCCGCAACGGCAAGAACAACCGGAACGATCCGTTATAGAGCAATCCCATCACGGCATAGACGAGACCTCCTGCACCCAAAATAATCGGTACCCCGGACAGCGGGATGAGAAGGTCGTACAAAAGACCCACCTCAGGAAAGCCCGAGCTTGACGCGAGATAGCTGGCGACCAGAAGTAGGAACAAGCCCAGTAGTAACACAGCTACGCTTCCGGGGATAAGCAGCCGCGGGACCTGTCGTTGCTTATAGCCTCCGTTCCGAGCCTGTTCAGGCGAAAGGTTGGCTGCCCAGCGGGCGGGAAACCACATAGCCGCCATCGCAGCGATAATCGCTAACGCTGCCGGCCAGAATAAATCTCCGATTGTCCAGCGAACATCGAACGGCCGATATTGAAGATCGCCGACTATCCATGGTTCGACGAGTTTCGCCTGGAGGTAAAGGGCCGCAAGTCCTCCTGCGGTTCCCACGATCGCAGCCACGAACCCGAGCATTGCGGCTTCGATCGTGAGCATCCGACGGAGCTGCGCTGGTTCAGCCCCGATGGCGCGTAGACGTCCCATGTCGAGGGTTCGGCGACGCAAACTAACGATAAAGGCTACCGCCGAGATCAAACCGGTTTGGAACAACATGACTGAAGAGACGATGGCTCCGATAGTGGAGGCCCCGCCTTCGTCAAAGCCGTATGCGATGGCGGATTGACGAGTATCGATCCGGTAGAAGGGTTCTCCGATTTGCGGTTCGCTCCCGACATCTACAAACTCTTCGCCGCCAACCTCATCCCTTAGAATTTCGGAGAGTTCTGTTCGACTGACTCCGCTGATCCCTACTACAAAGGTCCGCTCACCACCGGTTGGTTGACGGGCACGTTCTTCGTCAAGGAGACCTGGCGGAAGATAGACAACCTGTTGGTTAGAGGTGCCACGGACTTGAATGAGCCCAACGACTGTGACCGTGCTTCCAGATATCGTTTTTGTCGTATCGCCGACCTTGAGGCCTCCGGCGGCTGCGAGTCGCCTAGTCAACGCCACTTCGCCAGCTACCTGTGGTTGACGACCCTCGAGATCTAAGATGACCTCGTTACTACGTAACTGTTCAACGCTGGTGTCAACCGTGTGGGCATATGTGTGTTTGATATCTGGTAGAACAGCAGGAATGTATAGGTCCTCGACTTGGAGTACAGATAGCCCTCGCTGTTCAAGGGCCTCTACAACTCGATCTGGATCTTCAGCGTTGGTGATAGCGACCCTTAATTCCGAGTTGCCTACCTCGTCACGGTAGTAGTCGATCGCCGACCCGGTCTGAGATCGGACGGCGACGGAGGCGTAGACCCCTAGCGCAACCGACAGTGCTATCAACCCTACGACCAGAAGGTTGGTGCGTATCGCTCGTCGCAAGTTCCGTCGAATTAGCCTGATGGCGGCTCTCACGTCAACAGTTCCGCCGGAGACGACGGTGTGACTGGGCGAGATGACACGTGTTCGATCGAGCCATCTTTCAGCCGCACTACCCGGTCAGCGTAGGCGGCGAATTCTGAATCATGTGTGGCGACAAGAACTGTTAGCCCGTCGTCGGATAGTTCCGCTAGCAAGTTCATAACGATGCGGCTGGTCAGGTCGTCTAGTGCTGCGGTTGGTTCGTCGGCCAAGATGACTTTGCGTTCACCAACTATTGCCCGGGCGATGGCTACTCGCTGTTTTTCTCCACCCGAAAGTTCGCTTGGGAACCTTGTCGCCAGTTCGCCTATTCGTATTTTGTCGAGGGCGACTTTGGCCGCCCTGGAAGCCTCAACCGGTTTAGCGCCGTCAAATTCGAGTGGTAGCGCTACGTTTTCTTCAGCCGTCAGCGACGGAACCAGATTAAGGTTCTGGAAGACGAACCCGATTGTGCGCCGACGCAGACGGGATAGCTCGGTTCGGTTTAGCGCTACGAGCGGCTCACCTAGAACCGAGATAGAGCCTGCGGTGAGCGGCTCTAGCCCGCCGACGACGTTGAGCAGAGTGGACTTTCCTGAGCCACTCTTGCCGGTAACGGCTACCATTTCGCCGGCGGGCACATCAAGAGATACGGCGTTTAGCGCTCGGATAATCGACCGGCCGTCTCTGTGTTCTTTAACTGCGCTATCGATTCGCACGACGGGTTCGTGTATTGGATCTCCTCCGTCTGTAGGGTTCCCACTCATGAATTGCTCCCCAGGTTTGTGATGGACGTATTGTTGTTGTCAACGACTTCCTGCGTTGACGAGTTGTCAGATAGGCGTGCCTTGGCTGCCTCGGCCAGGCGATCTTCGGCGATGTCGAGCCATCGAATTTCGGCGTTGGTAAGGACGATCAATCGTTCGAGATGAAGCTGGTCAGCCAGACTCTCGGCGACGTTTCGAGCAAGGGTCGCTTCCTGAAGAACTCTCATCGCTGTTTGCCGTTGAATCGATATTGGCGTTGCGGGGTCGATTACTCCCGTGGCGCTGGCCACGAGCACCTTCATAGTGACTTCGTCTCGGGTTGAAACCGAACGGATTACCGCCGAACTAAGCCACTCAGACAGTATCTCTCGTCCGGTGGCTGACAGTTCATAGAGCGAACGACCATCGTCGTCTTGACCAAGCGCAACGATTGCCCCGTCTCGTTCGAGGCGTTGAAGGGTTGTGTATACCTGCCCAATGTTTAGAACCCAGGCAGTGCCTGTCGCTGCTTCAAAGTCGTTCTTGAGCTGGTATCCATACTTTTGTTCGTTGCCGAGTAGCGCCAACAGTGCATTCTTGATCACGATACCGAGTATATGCATACCGAGTATCTAAGGCAACGTTCCCGCCTGTACCGTACTCATATCCACTGCAGCGTTCACCACAATCATGTCGACCTGCGTACCATCGCCAACAAACTTGCTCTATAATTCGAACAGGCAATATAGAACTTGCAGAATATATCGCCCCTAGGATTCTGCTGCTGTCGCCGCCCAGCGTTAGACCCAGCAATAGCCCACCAACGCAGGTGTTGGATAATTGGAACTACAACAGACCAAAGACGACTCGTTTCCTCTGAGGGAGGAAACCGCAAAGTCATCCAGACCCATGACCGCGTCGTCTAGTTATGGGCAAACCCAGCTGACGGGTTTTGTGGAAAGCAAACCTCGTGTCCCCGTATTTGTCGACGCCCAAAGCGTGTTAGACATTTCCAATCCAACCGAACTATTTTTGTCCACCGCCCAACCTGCAACGGCAACGGCAACAACGTTAAGCCTCCTCGACGGTCTACAACCATGGCGACTTCTACCCGGCGCAGAGAAAAACCGGGACTGGATACGCGTCCTCATCATCTTGATGCTCTTCCCATGGAACTGGATTCTGTGGCGCAAACGAGCTGACGAACTAGCCAAAGACCACAGCAACCAGCCACTAGTCGACATTCTCAAACGACGCGACGGTAAAGTAGTGGTCTTTTCAACCGACTTCACCCCGATAGCGGCCCCTCTGATCGAAGCGCTCGGCTTCTCCAACCATATTTCTGCCCGACCACTTAGCTGGCGAGGCCAACAACACATCTCAACTGACGAACTTGTTCTCGGTTCACCTTTCAGCAAACTCGTCAGCAGCTCCATCATCATCTCCGACTCTCAAGAAGAACCACTGCTCGACTCGTGCCAAACCCCGGTCGTCAGTAAACCGCGAACTATCTCGAACACGATCCAACCAAATAACGCGTATGTGCCGCTGCGATACATTCATCTCACGAAGAACCCGCGACGGAAATTCATTGAATACGCGTGGCTCAAAGACGATCTCTATGTCGTTCTCCTAGCCTGCAGCGTTACAACCGCCGCCCTGTTTCCACTTCACGCAATTGGTGTTGTGCTCGCCTCGTTAGCTTTGTGGATCACCTATGAAGCCGGATACCACGAAAACGATGTGCTGGGAGAGGCTCGAGAAGCCGACCCCGTCTTGCCGTCCAACTTCGCCGAGGTCAAAGGCACCGTGCCTACAGTCCTACCCTGGGTCTGGGCCGGTGGACTAACGGCGGTCGCTAGTGTCTTCCTCACAATCGGTTTGAGCCGATCATTGACAACTGCACCAATTCTCGCCCTCGGGTGGCTTATCACTCTAGCATCTGTCCGAACCGTGTTCTTTGTGTTCAACCGACTATCGAAACCGATGCGAGTCATCCCCCACCTCTTGCTTCAAATAGGAAAATACGGTGGGTTCGCTGTTATATCAGCGATCAGCTTAGTCGGAGTTGGGCTTCTGGTAGCCCAAGTAATTTACCGGTGGTTCCCTTATGCCGTTTACCGCTGGCATCCGGAGAAAACGTTTATTGAAGAGCCGTTGACTCGCACTCGACTAGTGATCTTTTGGCTCATCGCTATACCTGCGGTCATTTTGAACCCAACGGTTATTCTAGGCGTCCAGCTTGTCCTCGGGTCGCTCTGCCTTGGACGTCGGGCTGTTTCAACCCATTTGCGTCTACGGACAATCCAAGCCGCAGCATAACGAATCAGCTGCCAACCCTTGTACTGACCTGACGCTATGGGCCGGTCTCCGTAATCGGACCAAATTGTACGAAGTGGTCATCATTTAACTCGCGTTCACCTTGCCAGCGGTAGGCGACCAGCGGTCCTGCCCCGGCCACGCTGTAGTCGAGACACGCCACGTAAGGTGTTATTTTCGCCGGTGTCCCCTTCCACCAGTAATGACCAAATAACACGGGGACACGGTCGCTATAGATTTCGACGGGGGCATCGACCGGGTCTGCGTTGAATTCCGGGTAGGTCGAACCGTCCGCAGCCGTTACCCCATCGGGCAACATGACCGCCTTATCGATAGTGGTTGCGTCATGAGACCACCATTTGAACCGTGCTTTCCCGCTAAGACCACCCGCCCGGTTTTTGTAAGGTTGAGCGATATTGACCTCGGGCCCCCGAGTGAGGATTGATAGCGCTTCCCGCTCGGGAGATCCTGGGGCGGAGACAAGAATCTGATGCGAAATAGCGTTATCGGGGCCGACAAGGTCGCTCAAAACGTTTATCGATGCTTCATGCCAACAAGCGTGAGCGACACGAATTCCCCCTAGGTCAAGCCAAATAGGAAGCGATTTGAACCAATCGATCGCCTCCTGATGGTCAGCGGAACCTTCGACCAACTGATCCAGAAATGCTTTATGTGTTCGCCTATTTCGGTCACTGTGGATTCGAACATATTCGCCCGCGATGACCGGGTTTGGCAACGTGTACCCGATTGCGTTCAGTTCGTGATTGCCGAGGACCATTTTGGCGGCACCAGACATCACCATCGCTCGTACGACTTCGATAGTTCTGCGTTGGTTCGGGCCGCGATCTACTAGATCTCCAACAAACACAGCTCTTCGGTTCGGGTGGGAGTAGCCGTTTGCACCCTCCGAGTACCCCATCGACAACAACAGACCTTCAAGGTGGGTGCCGTATCCGTGAATGTCGCCGATTACGTCGTAGCCTTCACCACTGACCTGGTTGTTCTCCAATGCGTCTCCGTTCGCTGAACACGCCGTGAAAGGCGTTCCAGGGTCAAGTGTAGTTACTGTGTGATGAGTCGATATGACGGATTTGCCACAGCGACCCTAGCCAAGCGCTCGCCGCTAGGGCTGTGAGTTGACACGGGCGAGTACCTTCTCCCGGGTGGGTCGGGTTGCTATAAACCCAATGCCGTACATAGCTAGGAGACCTAAAGCGATTTGTTGCCACCACGCGCCCAGTCGAAACATGGAAAGCGCTGTGAAGATCACTATGCAGCCGATCGCAATGACTTTGATACTGCGGGGAATGCCAAGTCCGGCTTTGTAGTCGACTAGCTGGCGACCGAAGAAACGGTTAGAAAGCATCCATCGATACATTCGTTCGTTCGATTGCCCGAAAAACCAGAGAGCCATGAGAAGAAACACTGTTCCTGGCAGTCCGGGAACTATGTATCCGGCTATTCCTACGCAGAGGAACAGCGAACCGATCACGGCGAAGACAATCCGTTGCGACATCGATTCGGCTCGCTCGAATCGATGGAGTACAACCTCGCGACGCTCTTCGGGCGATAGTAGAGCGGCATTGTCGGGCACCTACCCCATGGTACTGATTGTTGCCGAATTGTGGCTGCTCGGCTTTGAGCGGCTTATTTCACCTCGGCCCGTGGCGCCGCTGCCCGGATCGAATCGATCAGCTGGCGGATCAGCTCGTCTGAGGATCCGTGCCTGGTGGCGGCATACCAGGTTCGCACGAATCCAGGTTTTGGCCCGATTGGGCGAGCTACCACGCCCGCTGTTTCTACGAACGGTTTTGCCATCCAGAGCGGCAATACGGTTATGGCGTCGCCGAATGAGACCATCTGGACAAGCATTTCGTTGGTTACAGGCAACGTAGTCAGTTTGCCAGGCACTGCGCCGACCGGTATTGGCAATGCCAGTTGACATGTTTCGTCGCTTCTTCCGCTGACGGCTAAATGCTCGTTGGAGAAATCGTTGACGTCAACGAAGTGTTTATCCGCCCACGGGTGAGATTCGGCAGTCACCGCTACCAGTTCGTTATCGAAAACGGCTTCGAGTTTCAGCTGGTCCATGTCTTGTTGAAGTTTTGTGATGATGGCGATGTCGAGTTTTCCCGCGTTTACTTGCTCGACAATCTGATCGCTTTGCACCGCCGCGACTTCGACCACCAACGATGGGAACTGGGTTCGGATCGACGCCAACGCGTCCGGTAGCCATGAATAGTTATTGGCGCATTGAGACATGATTCTGATGCGCCGCTCACCGGCGGATTGGGATCGTATTTGGTATTCGGCTTCCCGAACCGCTTCAAGCGCCGTTCTTGCCGAGTCGAGAAGTTTGAGCCCGTCGTTGGTCGGTTCCAGACCTTGGGTGTTTCGAATGAATAGTTGGCTGTTGAGTTTACGTTCGAGGTTGGCCAGCCGTTGACTGAGTGCTGGTTGGCTGACAAATAGGTGGTCGGCGGCGGCCGTCATTGTTCCGTGCGCCACGAGCGCTTCGATGAGTTCTAAGTCTCGAAGAGTCGTTTCCATAAGCTGTAATTATAGCAGTGATCAATTACTTGTCTTGGACTTATAGGGCGTGGTCGGTCAGGATACGAATATCTACCACCCACTGAATGTCAGGAACAGTACTAATGCCATCGATTGCCATCGTCTACCACAGCGGTTTCGGCCACACCAAGGTACAAGCCGAAGCTGTACTGGCAGGTGTTGACCAGGTACCTACCGCCCACTCCAACCTCATACCTGTGGATAATGTTGAGGATAACTGGACAGTTTTAGACAACGCGGACGCCATCATTTTCGGCTCACCCACATATTTCGCTGGACCGTCCGCCCAGTTCAAGACATTCATGGACGCGACGTCAAGCCGTTGGCTCGACCAGGGTTGGGCCAACAAACTCGCTGCCGGGTTTACTAATTCAGCCGGAGCAAGCGGCGACAAACTTGCAACCCTTCAACATTTATCATTGTTCGCTTTTCAACACGCCATGGTCTGGGTAGGACTTGGCCTGCCGCCCGGGAATCACACGTCGACGGGGTCTCCCGACGATCTTAATCGGCTGTCTAGTTTCATTGGAGCGATGGCTCAGTCGAATGCAGACGAAGGCCCGGAAACAGCTCCGACCAAAAGTGACCAGCTGACCGCCACCCATCTTGGGTTACGTGTTGCCCGAGCCGCGTCGGGTTGGGACGCCGTCCAGAACCATCTAAACGCGGTCCCAACTACGCCATGACCAGCAAGCCTTCACCAACCCAGGACGGCGACATCCGCCAGATCCTACACGACTATTTCGATGGCCTCTATCGGGCCGATTCGTTGTTGTTGCGTACGGTCTTTCATCCTGATGCGTCCTACGTCTGCGCCACCGATTCGACGCTAGTGCAACTAACGATGAGCGACTATTTCACGATGGTCGATGAGCGTCGTTCACCAGCGTCAGAAGGCCAGCAACGAAAAGATCGGATTGTCCGCATTGAGATGGCCGGGCCAAATGCGGCGGCCGCCCGGGTGCATTGCGCTATTGCGGATCGTTTCTTCACCGACCTGCTGACCCTCATCAGGGTCGATGGCCGTTGGCAAATAATGTCGAAAATCTTCCACTACGAACCCAACGAAAGAGAGCAGTAATGCCATATGTAAGTATTCGAGTTATCGACGAAATCGTGGACAAGAGCCAAAAGAAGGCGCTCATCGAGCAAACCACCAAACTCCTGCAGGACGTTCTCGATTCAGACCCGGCGACGACCCATGTTGTTATTGACGAGGTCGATGTTGACAGCTGGGGTGTCGACGGAGTGACCGTGCGAGAGTTCTGGTCGAGAGAGTAATGGATACAACAAATTCCTGAGGATTGGTCAAGATAGCAGCTTTTAGACCGTTGGTATGACCGGTAGTCTAAAACGGGACGGAAGGAGACCCTAGTGCTACCCAACCACTGGTACGCCATCTACGACGCAACAAAACTGACCGCCAAGAAACCAGTCGCAATGCGGCGCCTCAACCAAGACCTCGTCGCATGGCGTGACGTCGTGGGCACCGCCCGACTATCGGTCGACCGGTGCCCACACCGCGGAACCAAGCTCAGCGCAGGATCGATCGAAGATGGCTGTCTTACCTGCCCGTACCACGGATTCAGATTCGAAACCGACGGCACATGCGTCCACATACCTGCGTCACCAAACTCTCAAATTCCATCCCAAATGAAACTCGCCACCATTCCAGTCCAAGAAGACCACGGCCTTATTTGGATGTGGTGGGGCGACCAAGAACCCAGCCCAAATGTGCCGTGGCTCAACAACGCCCCCTCAGCCGACTCGCCAACGGCCCAAGCTTCGGAACTGGTATACCCCATTCACTACAGCCGAATGGTTGAAAGCAACTTCGACCTACACCACTTCCCTTTTGTGCACAGCAACATCGCCGGCAACCTACCTACCGAAGTTACAAACATCGAAGTCAACCATGGCGAAGACTGGATAACGTCAACCGCCTATCTCGGCGAAAAAGACGACCAGAAGGGTTTTCGGTTCGATTCCAACCTCAAGCTACCCAACGTGCAAGTACTCACCATCGACCAACGATTCCACATCGTCACCATCGCCACCCCCATCGACGACACAACCACCTGGACGTGGGCCCGACTCGAACTTCTTAAACCAAACCTCCCATTCGGAAAGAAGCTCGCCAGTAAACTCGCCCTCAAAACCGAGTTCGGCTACATCCAATACAGACAGGACATTCCAGTACTCGAACCGATGACCCCGACAACAGCCCAACCCGGATCGTCAACCTTCATAGCAGCCGATGCGGGTGCCGCCCGGTACGTTAGCCTGAGACAACGTGCCCTCAAACAGGCAGGCGTTCCCGAAAAACGTTTCATCCAACCACACCCTCACCCCAGTGCCTCGACCCCGATTCCATAAACTCTCCCCACAACGCCAAACAGAACTACTCGACATAGCGGCCAACGCGTTCGCTCGTGGCAGCTACCACGATGTGTCGTACAACAAAATTTTGGCGGAAGCCAACGTTTCAAAGGGGGCGTCTTACTACTATTTCGACGACAAAGAAGATTTGTTTTTGACCGTGGCTGAACGAGAACTTGACAAACTTTTCGTCGCGTTGGAACCGCTAGTTACCAACGAGCCGTTTTGGGGCCACGTCGAAGCGTTATTGACGCGATACTTACGGTTCGCAACAACCCACCCTCAGTCGGTGGCGTTGGCGCAAGCTTCGGCAGACTTCGTCCCTAAAGCCAGTGGCGTTGAACGACTCGAAAGCTGGAACGAACAGTATTCGTCGATCGCCCAGTCGATTCTGGAAGAGGGCCAATCACAGGGACAAGTTAGAACTGATCTTCCCATCACGCTTCTCACCACGATTGTTATGGGGGTCGGAGCTTCAGTCGACCGTTGGGTACTTTCCCAAACTCCACCTAGCAGCGTTGAGGACCATCCCGGCCTTGACGGATCGACGCTGACACAAGCGATCGACATGTTTATGGACCTGACCAAACGGATCCTACAACCCTGACCAAACAGTGCTTACATAATAAAGATAAACAACATTGTTGATCCCTGGACACAGAATGCGATAGATAACTGTTATTATCATCATTTATCGAAATCGGCTGTCGCAATTTGCGATCACCTCAAGTCGGGGTAGTGAGGATAATCATGAGAATATCTGTCGTTGTTTTTTGTTGTGCACTTATTGCCACGAGCTGTTCGTTTCTTTCAAGCGAACCGAGTCCTAGCGATGACACATCAGTGGCGCAGGGACCCACACAGTCGGAGCCGCTTGTGCAGCCGTGGCCGCATGTTTTGGCTACCGTCGCCGACGACTATGTAAGTATTGGTGCTGGCATATTCGACCCCGCTAATGAGGGCGGGTGGTACGTGGCCGGTTCGATGAATAACGTTGCTGAACGTCGGTGGATTCCGTTTGTTCTTCACTCCCCTAACGGCAACGACGGCCAACGCGAAGAACTTCCACTGGATGAGGCGATTCAGGGAAGCGTGAACGAAATCTATGTCGACGATTCGGAGATCGTAGTAGCTGGTAGCGTCACCACCGACACCGGTTCGACCGCCACTGTTTGGCGAAAGGACGCATCGGGTTGGAAGGTCGATCGACTCGAGGTTCCCGGTACAGACTCGTCAGCCAACGGAATCTCCCCAGATGGTTCGATGATTTACGGGTCGAATAAGGTCGACGAATACAACGTTCCTGTTGTATGGCGGCGCGACGGGGACACGTGGAAACCCGTCGACATCAGTATCGGTGACCGCACCAGAACCGATACGTCGTTGGGTTCACTAGTAACTCTCGAAGACGGAACGTTGCTCGGGGTTGGTTGGGAAAGTAAAGACTCTGTCACGAAGCCTCTGACATGGACCGACAATTCGGGAACGCTGACTGCCGAGTACCTTAACGTTCAAGGTGTCGACGAAGGTTATCTTTCTGACGTAACCGTGCAGTCTGACGGAACCTTGCGAGCGGTTGGCGCCAGCCGCCGTCAGGAGTTCGATTCCCCGTTGATGCTCGTCAAAACGCCTCAGAATTCAACATGGCAGATAGCGGATGCCGGAGAACTGCAAACTGGAGGACGTTTCTTGACCGGTGGGTTCGGGTTTTCGTCTACCGCTGGGTCTGGTGACGATATCTACATCGCTCTTAGTGACTCTTTTGTTCAGGAACCCGTCGTGTCCAACAACTTCGGATCGTCATGGGAACCGACTGGACTTATCGATTCTGCCGTCGCTCCAAAGGGAATCGACAACGCCGTATTTAGCGCCGCTGGAAACTCACTGCTTATCGGGGGAGGTTCAAAGCTGGCGATACGAGCAGACAATCGATGGAGCCTGGTACAACACCCGGAACTGCCGGTCTTCGTTAACTCGTCGGCCCAAAACGATATTCACGTTATTGACGATGAGTTGGTAGTTACAGGAACTAACTACACCTATGCCCGTTCTGAGACTGAGGCGATTCCGACCGCCTATACGTGGACGGGAACGAAAGAGTCCGACTGGGAAAGCTCTTCGATTGGCGAACCCGGCTTCAGTACAGAGGACTCGAGCGCTAAGGGAAATCAACTAGCTGTCACAACTAACGCCGAGGAAAGCGGTGGCTGGGCGGCGACACTTCTCACGCCAACCGCAGAGGAATCAAGACGTCAAAAAACTCCAAATCGGGGAACAATCAACCGCATCTTGTTTTCGGCGACCTTAAGCCTCGGAGATGGTTCAGTGATTCTCGCCGGAGAAGATTTACCCGCTAGTACGACTGAACACCTCGTGAGGTTCTACTTTGCTCCAGCTAACGGACCCTTGGAGGATGCACCAATCGAGGGGTTAACGTTGTCCGGCGACAGACAGTATGCACAGTGCCTCGCGTCTATCAACGAACAGTACATCACGTTCATCGAAGATGAGCTTGACAGCATTCAGCTCGCTACGTCGAACGACGGCAAGTCGTGGCAAGCGCTACCTAGCAGCGACACGTTCGACCGTTTCAGCTCTATAAATGACTGCCGGACAACTGGTGATTCGGTAACGATGTGGGGCAGCGCTGCGGATGGCACGTCGCTAGTTGCTTCGTCGACCGACCTGGTTGATTGGTCGATCACGGATATCGGAGGGAAAGACGATGGAGTGTATGAAGTTGTTGAACTCGCAGATGTCCGTATGGCGTTGGGTTTCGTCGTTGACGACGTAACCGGCAAGGAAGTGGGACATATTTGGTTTGCCGACGGCGGCGAGTGGAAGCCGCTGACGAACGACACCGGCCCCACAGGGTTTGAGCCGGATGAATTCTCGAATGGCACAACTATCTGGAACGCCATCGAATACAACGATGAGATTGTCTTTCTCGGCAGCGACCGCAACCGTGTTGGCCTATGGCATATTCCTACAGCGGATCTAGTGGAACTAGCTGGCCGATAAAACAAGTCCGAACCGGCGACAAACTTTGAAAAAACAGGACCGCTTCAATTCATACCTAGTCAACGGCAGAACCCTATGACTAGCCACTAACGACAAACCCCGAGATCTACATCTCGGGGTTTGAACGTGTTCTACTTGGCGGAGAGAGGGGGATTCGAACCCCCGGGACCCGCGAAGGCCCGTCGGTTTTCAAGACCGGTGCAATCGTCCACTCTGCCATCTCTCCGCATACGAGACTAGCCCAAACTTGGCGTATCGAAACCTAATTCCCGACGTTATTCATCAACAGGGCGATTTTGACGTCCAACGGCAAAACAAGTTATAGGAACAAAGCGTTTCGGGCGACAAGCTGTTGGCGGTTGATGTACTCAACTTCTGACCATCCACAGGTTCGGGTAAGAAGAGCCCAGTTTCGGATAGACAGCAACGCAAACAGGAAATCTGTACCGGTTTCAACTGTCCACGATGGGCTTAGCAGACCCTCACTTTCTATAGTCGCGACCGCCAACTGGCAGACTGTTTTGGTTGCGTTCATCCGATCGTTCCATGCTGCTAAAGCGGCTCCGTCTTTGTCGGCGTCTTCCCAGAGAGCCTGCGCCATGTTGTACACGAGCGGAACGTGTTCGCCCCAAAAAACTATGAACGCGTTGAGGTGGTCTGAGGCGTTCGTTGTTTCTGCGACTTTCTGATAGCGCTTTTCTACATCGAGTTGGTCGTCGTGGTATCGGGTAGCGGCGATGAGCAGTTCGGTGCGTGACCCGAAATGCAGGTAAAGGGTTTGGCGTGAAACGCCTGCGGCCACGGCTATGTCGGCCATCCGAACACCCTTGCCTTGACCTTTTTCTAACAGGTTGACTGTGGTTTGAAGCAGTTTTTGGCGGGTTTCAGATCTTTTACTTGACACAGTGTCAAGTATCGTTCTAACTTTACAGCATGTCAACTTTACACGGTGTAAAGTAATTGATGTTGGAAGGATTCCCCATGAAACTCTTAGTCGTCGGCGCGACCGGAAGCGTCGGCACCCATCTCGTTTCTCAAGCCCTCGACCACGGACACACCGTCCACGCGTTAACGAGAAACCCAAACCCAGACCAACTCACCCCACACGGGCGACTCACAATCGTCGAAGGCGATCCAACAAACCCCGCCACCCTGCCCAAAAACGTCACCGACGTCGACGCCGTACTCATATCACTCGGAGGCGGCCTCACCGGCTCCCCCAGATCTCAAGGCACCCAAACCATCATCGACGCCATGGCCAAGACCGGCACCAAACGACTAATCTGTCAAACCACGCTCGGGGTGGGCGACAGCCGAGACAACCTGAACTTCAAATGGAAATACATCATGTTTGGCGGACTGTTGAGGTTCCCCTACAACGACCATGTCAAACAAGAAGACTATGTCCGGGCGAGTGACACCAATTGGACAATCGTGAGACCATCTGCGTTCACCGACGGGCCGGTCACCGGGTCGTATTCGCAGAACTTCGGCCCGGACGCTACCGGATTAGACCTTGAGATTTCCCGGGCCGACGTCGCCCATTTCATGCTGGCCCAACTCGAAACCGACACCAATATCGGTAAGGCCTGTAGCATCTCGAACTAGGGCTGACGGTCAGCGGGTTGACGAAGCGTAGTTTTCGTGAGAAGAACCACGATTATTCAGCAATACTTCACCGGTTCATTGCTACACTCGATTTTTCTGGACCTCGTGTTCAAGGAGAGGTGACAGAGCGGCCGAATGTGCCTCCCTGCTAAGGAGGTGTGCCTCCGGGTACCGTGGGTTCAAATCCCACCCTCTCCGCTCAGTTAAACCCCAGGTCAGGCACTTTCGATAGAGTCGGCCTGGGGTTTAGTTTTTACCGACAGTAGGTAACTGCATGCCTTGGGCGTGTCGCAAGCATGTGTCGCAAGCAGGTAATGGCGACAGGCTTCGTGATCAGAAGGGTCGACTCTCGAATCAAGTTGCCGCCCGCAGCGATCGCCAGACCAAGCCCTGACTCTCCGACGGAACGTTCCCTGCCCGCCCTATCCGGTTTAAGGTTGAGCAGGCCAGTATTTCGTACTTTGGGAAAACTCTGCCGCTTCGGAGCCTTCAGTGAATTCGAGCAAGTTTCCGACCTTTTGGAGAAGCACGTCCTTGACTTCGCTCGGTGTCGCAAAGAAGAACTCACGACGGAGGTTGATGTGATTGACTCTCCTGTCAGCGAAAGTAGTGTGCAGATCTTTTTCGAGACTGACAGCATCATCGGAGAAAAACAGCGCGTGCACATCGTAGGGGAACGGCACCGAAGCCGACCCTAGTTCCCGGACCCGATCCATCGGTTCAAGTCTTCGCGTAAGTCCGATCTTGACAATATTCGGCCCAAAAGCCCCTCGGTTGCTGATTACGTATACATATCCAGCCCTTATATTCGCGGCGCGATAGTCATTTTTTTCGATCGCGTCTTCGACTGACGCAATCTTGTCGTTGATCTCATCTTGTTCGGCTGCGTCTGCTGTTTCCAAGAGATTGCGATAGTGCTGAAGTTCTTTATCCAGCTCCTCTCGTTGTGCATCGAGTTCCGCCTGGACCTTTTTTTCCTCTCTTAGTCTTGCCTTTTCCTCCCGGGCAGCCAGCCGCTCCTCTTGAACTTTCATAAGGTAGTCGGCAGTTAACTCCAGCTCGGCAACCCGAGTAGCGTGGTAGTCCGGATTAACTCGCATATCCATCATGGAACCGAGCTTCTCGACGTGACTTGCGGACTTGGCGAGGCGAGTTTCTGCCGTCTTCAGATTCCCGGCTCTCAACGTACGCAGACAAATGTCTGCCTCGGCGTTGTAGGCCCGCAACATTATCTTCGATAGGTCGCCAGTCATCTTGCGGCCTTTTGCCAGTGAATTGTTAAATGTGAACAAATCAGATGCTAGGACAGCTTCTTTATCTTTTACGATCTCTTTGATACGTGCTTTGATCTCTTTCAGCCTCTCCTGGTAGGCGGCGGCATCTTTGAGCGGATGGTGATATTCGTAGATACCGACTTCCTGCAGAACTTTTTGGTCGTCTAGTTCCACAAGGTCCGCGGAGTCGTTCTTAAGTCTGGCAAGTTCATCCTTAAGCGCTCTATTTTGTTGGGTTAGCTGATCTACTTGCTGGTTGCGTAGTTCTAGTTGCTGAGAAAGGTTGACCGGACTCGCTCCGCGTTGCTCTGGCGTCGGCGGCGGAACGTCTTCGGCCCTTCGGCCTGGAGAAGTTGGCGGCAGAGGGGGAGTCGGCACTGTTCGCCCTTCTGGGACAGAGATCCAGAAGTTCCAGCCCTGCGGAGCTGGCGGCCAGCTTGGGTCAGGCTGCCATCCGGGGGGCGGCACCCAGCCGGGCGGTACTTGCCATCCGGGCGCCGGGTTGAATATCTGATGGTTCACCGTACACGCACCCCGCCCATGTTAGAGATCGCCTTCAGGCCAAACATATTTGAAGATACTTCCGCTCCAAGATGTTTGAGTGTCGCCGCTGCCACCACACTTTTGAGGTCGAACTGGCAAAAGACGACTCTCTCACTTGCAACTCCGACCAGATCGACTTTGCCAGGCAGGCCGGTTCCGGGGTCGATGCATTCGACGCCCACCGTTAGAGCGATCGTCTGAATATGCTCGTACCGGTCAGCTTCGTAAATCTCGTGCATCGTTCTCACCGCAACCTGAGCGATCGCCTCTGAGTATCGCTCCTTCTGACGTGCCTTTGGAAGGTTTGTTGCTCTAATTTCGTCGCTTGCCTTGACGTACTTGTATTCTTTGGTGGTCGGTATCGAGTCGGGCTCGGGAACCAGCACATCGACAATAAGCTCGCCTGTTTCGGCATCGAAGCTGTGCGAATGCGTGACTGGGAAGCTACTCGGGTATACCGAGTTTGATAGCACGATGTCGACGTACGCCTCGATAGCACTCGGGGCCTCTTGTTTAAGGCCGATGATCAGAGCGTCGAGGTCCTCATTGTTTTCCTCCACTTCTCTGCTCCGCTCCTGACACTCAGCTGCGTATTTTGCTTGCGCCTCTTCCAACGCTATAAGGCGTCGTTTTTCTGCTTGATGAAATGGTCGGGCCTCGTTTTCGTATTTCCGGTGAATTTCCTCGACCTTGTTGCGCCACTTTGTGTGTTTGGAGTGGAACTTAACTTGAGCTCGTTGAAGACGGTCTTGTTGCTTCTGCGGATTATCGAAACGCGATGTAAGACCGGTTGACGGACCTGGGGGCGTCCATGTGGGTTCTGATGGCATGCCTGGCATCTGCGGAATTGGCACCGGCTCCTGGAGGTCGGGCCTCGGGAACGGTGGATGAACTGCCACCTGCCTTAGAGTTTCAAGCTCGACGAAGTCATCGACTTCCAGAGTCGCTCGAAGTAACGAGTCAATCTCCTCGTACACCTCTTCAAGGTCCGAGTTGAGGTGTTCTACCTCGAGTTGCCGGGCTTCGACATACAGTCGCTTCTGTTCTTTCTCCGCCGCTTTCTGCTCTGCGATCGTCGCATTGACCATCTGTTGATATTGCCTGGCCGCCCGTTTCTGTGCAGCTAGCTGATCCCGTTGGGCCTTTGCCTGGGCTCGCCGTTTTTCTCTCGAGCGCTTCTCGGCGAGCTTTATCTGCCGGTTGTATTCCGCCAAAAACCCTTTTCGTCTAGCCACAGCTTCTCCTTCGAATCGCTTAAAGACTTTAAAGTACCTTAGGTGATTTAACGGATAGTCCGATCGATGACTTAAGAACAGGTAAGTAACGTGGTCGGGTGAAGATTGCGTCCAAAACCGGATCAACATTGACACCTTGGTCAGATGCTTGGAACTGTGGCGCCCTCATCAGCTCCGAACTCGTCGAGAAGAGCGATTCGGAGCACATGTATATCGGACTTCGCCACAACCTCTGCGCTCTCCCCTGCTTGGCGATGCCCCGTTGACGACTTGCGCCTAACATGCAACCCGACCTATACTCTCGTTTTGTGAATATATCCGAATTGCATTTCTCGACCTTGACGGCTCTAGCCGCTAAGCCACTCCACGGCTATGGCATCCTCCAGGAAATCGATGCCATAACCTCAGGCCGATCCAAGCCAGCCGTCGCCACGCTGTACCGGACCTTGGATCGACTGGCTGCCGAAGGGCTCGTAGAAGAGGACAGCACCGAGATAGTCGACGGCCGGTTCCGACGGACATACCGACTGACCGAATCAGGCATTTCATTGTTATCTGAGGAAGCAGCTGCCCGAGCATCCACCGCCAGACTGGCAAAACGGAGGCTCCGTAAACGGGCCTCTGACCCGGGTTCGATAAACGGTATTGTTGGAGGACTCGCATGAGTAAGCTCGAACTCCAATATCGATGGTTGATGCGGGCGTACCCATCAAACCACCGGGCCCGGCACGAAGACGAAATAGTCTTCACATTACTCGACGTCGCTACCGATGGGCAGCGACGGCCTCGATTCCGAGAAGCGGTCGCCATCGTCATAGCTGGGCTTGCCTGCCGTGTTCAAGACAGTTCAGAATTGAATCCTGGTCTTCGAATCGCTGGCGTAGCAGCCCTGACTGCCACGTTCGCCGCAGCGACGATGGCCGTCGTCTTAGCTGCTCAACGACCTATCGAGATTGGCCTCGTTCCGCTGATTGCATGGCTGGCAGTTGCAGCGGTGGGTTTCTTCGGCGCCTGGGCGACTTCGACATATCGCTTAGCGTCCGCATCTACTCTCACACTAATAATGGTCGCGGCTGGACCTTCGATGATGGGCCTACGCAGATCCATACTCATTCCAGCCGCCGTGTTTCTCGTTCTGTCTGCTTTTAGTCGTCCAACTCGCCGGCTGGTTCGGTCAGTTGCAGTTTTAGCTGGCGTTCTTTTGGGTTTGGCACATGGCGCGTTTATTTCCGCCAGCATGAACGAAGTATTTCAAGACGCTGATTCACCGTGGGTTTACGATGCCCAATGGGATATTGCCTCTGATATGGCGATGATCAACCCGGGCCTCCTTTTTGTCGTTTGGCCCATGGCGGCACTGGCAGTCGTTCTACGGCGACAACTCCGCTATGTATTCGCAGCAGCCGTACTCACTGCCCCGTTTGTGGTGCTAGCCGCACCCTTTTTCGTCTTGCCCCACAGCACACCAACAAATTTTCCGGTCTATGTCAGCGGTTTTACCGCCACGCTCGTTCTGGCTATTGTTATTGGCGTACCCTGGCGGCAGCGTCACAGACTCGATCAGGCTGATAGAAGCGGTTAGGCTTCCCAGGTCATCTCCGCTGACCCGATCAGGTGGGTGTGGCAATCGTTTTAACTGACCGCGTTGACGGCATTCCACCACCCAAGTTTCGGGTTACTTCCAGTCTGAAGGAACGCAGCTCGGAACGAGTGAGTAAGTGGAATGCCGTCAAATACCCGAGTTATTCAGATTGCTTTCAAAGACCGCAGTTGCCGACGTAGCCGGTACCTGCATCAAAGTCGCAGCTAAACCCGACTACTCGCCCATCGAAGAACGCTAGGATTTCTCGCCAAGCTCTGTCAAAGAAGGTGTTGGTTTTACCAGGTCGAACCTCGACCTGCCAGGCGTCGTATCCACTACGAGACTGGAAATCGTTCATCATCTCTAAAACCAGAGAAGGGTTGTTATACCGTCCGCTGGAATTTACTCCTGTCCCAGCAAGTTCGCCGACCTCCTCAGCCCAACACTTCTCATACACACACTCATTCCGGAAACTCCGGTACAACTCTTTTTTCTCCTCACCCGAGCAGCCTTCGCCAACACATTCTTCTCTCCAATCAGCAGCTGAGGGACCCGTCGTCGCAGCAAGGAAAACGCTGGCGAACATAGCGGTTAGTGCGACTAGCCCCACTAACCGCTTCAGGACACCGGCCTTGTTTGGCGGCTCGCCACCGTCGTCGATGTCACCGATGTTGGGCGTACGTGTTGATGTCAATGGTTTTGATGTCATTGCGTAATACCTTTCACTTGTTGTTGGTTGGTTATGCAACCGAAACCGACTACCGGAACGACTGCGTAGGTGGTTGCGGCGAACAGCATGAGCCGCGGTAGTGTCGTTGGACGTCTCTGACAGCACTCCACCACTCGAGTTGCGAGTGGATGGAATGCCGCCATATGGCAAAGTGAGCTAGATTCGTCGATTACTTCCCGAATCGCTCGCCAAACTTGGTGCTATGAGCCGGTCCGCCCGGGATTAATCTCGATCGCGTAGACGTTGTAGCTGCTACGTCTCTGAAAATCACGCATCATGCTGTTCACCAGAGAGCGGTCGGTATAGTTCCCGGAGCGAGTCAACCCTACGCCAGCTATTTCGGCGACCTCTTCGGCCCAGCAGCCCTCGTCGACGCACTCATTGTCGAAATCTTCGAATAGTTCTTGTTTTTCCCCGCCCGAGCAGCGCTCGAAGACACATTCTTCTCTCCAATCAGCCGCCGAGGGTGCCGATGTAGCAGCAACAAAAACGCTGCCGAACACAGCGGTTAATGCAACTAGCCCTGCTAACCGCTGCACAGTACTCTTCTTTCTTGGTGGCTCGCGATCATCGACGTCACTGGTGTTAGATGTTGATGTCATTGTGCAATACCTTTCTTTCGTATTGGTTGGTTATGTAATCCTGACGATGTCAGCCCACGGAGCCGTGAAGCCAAGAATCGCCAAGAACAATCCGACGTAGATAGCGGCAATCGCAGAGCCGCCCTTACTACGTTGGGTGAGACCCATTGCCAGCAACACCCAACCGAAACCGACTACCGGCGCGACCGCGTAGGTAGCTGCGGCAAACAGCATGAGCAGCGGATCGCGTAGGCGAGTCAGAACTGGCCAACGAGACAACAAACGGTCTGGCAGCAAGAACATCAGTGCGATGCTCCCCTCGATCATGATTGTTGCCCAAGTCAGAAACAGTCCGACTTGTTCGACCCGTGGAGTGGACCGAAGTTCAAGCGCTTGGATCGAGCCGTTTGGGTCGTTAAGCTCGCCAAGAGCAGCCCGGTTTGCAGCCAAGTCACTCAATGGGACGCCGCCAAGTCCCGCAGCAATCTCATCGAACCTTGGGTCAGTCAATATGGTGTAGGTCAGGAACGTTCCGTCCATAAAGTCAGGCGAGACGATCTTCCAGAACGTGGCGAACAGAAAAACGATCCCAATGAGGCTTCGGGCCAACACGGCCCGCACCCTCTCGGGATCATTACTGGCTGCTGCCACAGCCAGCCCAAGACACCAATAGACGATGAGGTACTGGTGGTTGTCGACACTCCATTGGTGAGCGGCCACGTCGGCCCCTAGAACCGCGGCGATCGAGTACCAAAAACCTGCCCTTTGTAACAGGTCGGGGATAATAAGCCCAACGATTGCTGCGGCAACGATTGGGACATTGATATACCACGCCGAGCTTGTCGCCAGCACCGCAATGAACAAGGTAAGGATCAACGGCACGTCTGACTCGTTCAACCGAGAGATGACTTGTTTTAAGCCGATTGTCGCCGTTCGGGGCGTCGACGAACCGTCTATTCGTTGGCTAGAAGCCTCCGACGAGACCCGCGTTGTAACTAGTGACGTGGTCATGTTATTCCTCTCTGCTGTTGTTCGAAATAGTTGTTTGGGCGAGCACGACGGGTCGAAGGTCTGTCGCATCAACCGCATCCAGTCGATATACGGTCACGTCGACCCTGCTAATTTCGAGTTTGCGTTGTTCTTCAGGATCGAACAGCTCCTCGTCAACTGCTTGCACCGAGGCCGACTCGGCGATTAGGACTAACGCGTCGGTTATGGCCTCCGCCGAATCCGGATCGGTTTCAGCGACGAGAGCATCCATATCAAACTGCGAGGTCACCCAAATCTGGTTCGCCACCTGACCGGCGAAATTGGTTAGACGTTGTTTCGACGGCGCCGCCAGAACAGACGAAACCTCGTCGCCTAACTGCGAAGGCGCAGCGACGTTGACGACACCAGCATCGGTGTGTAGCTGGATTTTCAAGATTCGATCTCCGGGGGAGTCGATCGTCGAGAACATTCCAAAGCCGCCACCTTTCCAAGGAGAAAGATCGGCGCTCGAACGCATCACGACGTGAGTCGCAATAACACCGAGCACGAGAGCCAACACCATCGCAATTCGAAGCAGGTCGCCGCCGTCTCGGAGATGTAGATATTTCTTCGCAGATTGCATCGCTGGTTACCTTTCATATGAGCTCTCTTCAATCGACCGGCCTAGAAGTACGCCGTCAAATACGATTATCGAACACCGAGGCGGCGGAGTCGTCAGCCCTACGACTGGTTTATGTGCAACGTCAAAAGCGGTACCGCAGACACCTGGGTACCTCGTTTGATGTACTTTTTACCGAAGGGGCGGTGTGTCGGGTTGGGCGAAACCGCTTCGGTACGCAGCAGCGACCGCTTGAGCCCGATCTCGTAAACCTAATTTGAGGAGAGTCCTCGATATGTGGGTTTTGACTGTTGCTTCGCTGATAGTCAGATGCTGCACAATTTCTGATGTTCCTAAGCCTTGTGCAAGTAGCAGCAACACTTCTTTTTCGCGAGCCGTTAGGCGAGCGAACTCGTCAGGCGTCGGCAGGTCGGGGTCGGAACGGTCAACAAAGTCGGCTAGCAGCTGGCGGGTCACGATCGGGTCCAGCCAGGCGTTTCCTTGCGCAACGTGGCGAATAGCTTCGGCTAGGTTTCGCGGCGCTCCGCTCTTGAGTAAGAACCCCGAGGCGCCGTTGCGCAGCGCAGTGTGAATGGCTCGCTTTTCATGAAAACTTGTCAACATAAGCACCCGAACCACAACGTCGTTCGACTCTTCTGCCAGCAGCCGTCGGGTGGTTTCCATGCCATCAATTTCAGGCATACGTATGTCCATGACAACCACTGCGGGTTGTTCTGCTCGAACCAACGAGATGGCAGAGGCACCGTCGCCGGCAGAACCGACCACCTCGATGTCAGCCTCATCGGATAACAACATACAAATACCCTCACGGATGAGCGCCTCATCATCCACAACCACCACACGGATCAGCTCAGACAACGGAACTCGGCTCGCTGTCTTGGTCGTCATCGGTTAGATCGATGGTCGGCAACGTTGCCGCCGCTCTGACGGGCACCACGGCAGTTACGACAAACTGGCCGGAGTCTATTTCGGCATCGAATGATCCGCCCAACGTATGCACTCGTTCGATCAGGCCGTTAAGGCCCCGTCCGGTACCTGGCTTTCGACTCTTGCCGTCACCAAGGTCGTTCCGGACCTGTATCGTAAGCTCCGATTCGGTCCACCGCAAACCAACGGCTACAGGTCGACCGTTTCGAGATCCATGTTTTAGAGCGTTGGTTAGCGCCTCTTGCACTACCCGATAAACAGTGTTCCCGATACTTATGTCCAAGTCGGCTGGAGTGCCGTCAACCAACAAGTCAACCTGGAGACCAGCACTTCTGAAACCGTCAAGGAGCCCGTCAAGACGGTCCATAACGTTGTCGGTTAACACTTCTACATCGACCGACTCTTCAGAGGCATCGAGGAACTCGAGCATTCGATGAAGTTCACTGATAGCGGACTCACCGATCTCTGAAACTTGTTCCAGAGATCTTTGGCTACGTTCCGGGTCGGAACGAAGAACCCGCGCTGCGCCCGCAGCTTGCAACGACATTAGTGACACGGAATGGGCGACGATGTCATGCAACTCTCGGGCAATCCGCGAACGCTCCTCAGCTACGGCTTGTCGTTGCTCGTGGGCTTGGCGGCCCAACAAGTCACGCAGGCGATGACGGTATGAGCGCTTTAGCCATCCAGCCAAAACTACGAACACTTCAACTACGGCGAGCCCTACTACCGTGGCTATAACAGCCGTAACGATCTCGTCTTCGTTAGTTTGCAAAATCTCGTCAGCCACGAAAAACGCACCAGGCACAAAAGTCGCAGAGACAGCGACTGCGGTCGTGCGCCAATTTTTTACCGACGCAATCGTGTACAAGCCCACCCACACGGCAACCATCGGTCGGTAACCGACTGCGCCAACTTGCAGAAGCGTTGTTATGCCTATGGACGCTGCGTACACAAACAAAGGGTATTTGTGCCGCCAAAAGAGTGGAACAAAAGTTGCCGCACCGAGCAACGGCCAAACCAAGCGGGGAAGGGCGCCACCGCTAACTGTCGGATCGAAGAAGATCAGATCCACAACCCAAAAAGCGGCGAGCGTGGCTACGTTCTTGCCGTGGGTTTGGGTGACGCTCTTTCTATGGTTGAACGACGTAGGCAGATATTTCACGTTGCCCCGGGGAGTTCAGCTCTCCCTCCGGATCGCACCAAGGAGTCCATCTACAGAAAAACCCGACAGGAGATTCGTCTTCTACTTCGATTACCGTTTCGGAGAGATCAGGTACACCGGCTTTGAGCCCCAAAGAAGCCTGTGCCTCGGCTGGCGGTGGAGCCAAAAGGACTGCAAAAACACCAAATGCGAACCCCAAAATTAGCGGTCTTCGGATCATATTTAGGCCTTCCCCGAACGTCCCGCTACCTGCAGGGACGTTATGTCATCAGCTGAACAATAACACTCAATTCCACGCAGTTCCAGACAGCAAGCTACAAAGATCGAGCCGTTCGAGACCAAGTCGAGCCTCAGCAATGGACGACAGCCGGACCTGGGTGTTGTCTTATTTCTCTTGTCAACACACAATTTTCGGTTTCGTTCAGAACTTGTCGAAACCTTGTCAAATCACCTGCTAGTTCTTTGTCAAACGCCATCGAAACTGGTTTTTATCAGGACGAACAAGCGCCCTGACACCCCGAAAGGGCTGTTCAGCTCCGACGGTAGTTCGACAAGCCGCTGTTGTACCCCGACTTCACTACTTTGCCCCGTTGTCTGGCTTCGACTCTGTCAGGAAGAGGCATAGGGTTGATGGAACGACGTTCGGCTTTGTTCAGGTCAAGAACAGGCTTACCTGGTCGGTTGACTTGTTTTGATTTGGAGAGGTTCGACTGCTCGACCTGTTGACGCTGCCCCCAAAGCAGCCATCCGATAAACAGTCCAAGCAGGAGCGCTAACACCAGCAACAGCGCTATCTCGCCTAATACGTACCACATTTTTAGTCTCCACTTTTCTTAACAATAAAGTCGACTCTTCGGTTTTCACCGCGGCCTCGTTCTGTGTCGTTGTCTGCTATCGGTTCGGTTTCACCACGGCCAATGGCGGTCAACCGGGCTGCGTCAACCTCTCGCTCGACCAGATAGTCCTTCACCGCGTCTGCTCTTGTTTGACTTAGCTCCAGGTTTTTGTCGTCGGCTCCCTGCGAATCGGTGTGTCCGACAATGTCGGCAGCCGGTAATGGGTAGCGGCGCATTGCGACTGTCACCCGGTCTAGGGTTTCCGCCGTCTGAGAGCTAAGTTCGCCATCGCTTGCATCGAAGTTGGGATTTTCGCCTTCGATGGCGCGGGCCAGTTCAAAGATCTGTTCAATCTCGGCTTCGAGAGCCACGATCTGTTCGTCTTCAGACAATTCGAGGATCCTTACTTCGTTCTTGATCCGAATAGTGTCCGACCTGACTTTTTTAGTGGCCGCCACAATCTCGTCGTATTCGACCGGATCAAAAGCGGTGCCCGTCAAGGTGACTGTGTCGTCCTGTAACGTCAGTTCGCCGTCGTCGGTTCCGTCGAGCAACGGACCCATCAGGGGAACGAGGCTGCCAACACGTGAACCATCGGCGTTTCCGGCGATGGTGAAGGAATCATCGACTCCGAACCCGGCCGCCTCTATTTCACGTATCAACGCTTCGCTTCGGGTTTGGTTGTCGAGCGTTCCCGTCAACCGGATGATGCTGCCGTCGCGTTCCATCACAACCGACGCGTTGCCCGGTTCTGGCACATCGGCCCGAACTTGTCGAGCGCCGCGCACCGAACTGATCTCGGCTTTAGCTGCGTTGGCGTTCGCCCCGCTCACTGTTCCGTTCCGACCGTCAAATCGCACCGAAACACCGTTGATGTCGGCCGCCGCTAGCTGTGCTTCGCTTCGTTTCGTTAGGTCAGCTTCGATACTTGGAATTGACCGGACATAGGCCCAACCCATCAGATCTACTACTCCGAGCACGGCGAGCACTACGGCCCAGGAACGTTTCACTAACAGCCTCCCGATATATCTACTGGCGGAACCTTGGCGATGCCACAAGCTGCTGACGCCTGACTAAATTGATTTGTCGCGACAAATCTGTCTACGCCGAATCTTCGTAAAGCTTCGGTAATGGTTGAAGGTGGAGTCACTCAGGCCGTTTAACGCCCATACGGTTACTCTCAGAGGGCATTACCGACTCGAATAGAGACCCAGACTTCCCGTCTATTGTCCGTTTCATTTCCATTAAGGTAGGTGGCCAGCTGGATGGATAACCCGAGGAGCTACGTCAAATTTACAGGTGAGGCACAGGGTGTGCCGTTCCTGGATACGTCACCCGCAGACAAATCCTGCATCTTGTGCCTCGCCGTCCAACCGACAACGAGTACGTCAGGTTCGACTCGTTGTCGCAACGCCGCGGATGATGAGGTCGGCGACAAGAGAGGTCCAGCCGGTTTGATGCGACGCCCCTAACCCTCGTCCCGTGTCACCGTCAAAGTACTCATGAAACAACAACCGTTCAGGCCACCGATTGTTTGACCCAGCCATATATGGGCGGACACCAGAGTCGTTGGGCCGAAACAGAGCCACGAGCCGATCTGCCACCTCACCGGCCACGTCTTCGAGTCGAACCTGCCGACCTGACCCGACCGGAAAGTCGACTACTAAATCCGACCCTCCGTACCTGGCGTACCTGCCCAACGCGGTCACCATCATGTAGTTCACGGGGAACCAGATCGGACCCCGCCAATTCGAATTACCACCAAACAACGGGGTTTGAGATTCCCCTGGTTCGTAACCCACCGAAAAGTGGGTATTGGCAACATACAGATCAAACGGAGATTCTCGATGGGCCGCCGAAAGTGACCTAATGCCGAACGGCGACAAGAACTCGTCTGTGTCTAACATGACGGAAAGAACCCGCTTCATCCGATCGACGTTGGCCAGCGACAACAGGATCGACGACGATTCGATATCTAACTTTGACGCCATGATGTGTTGGGCGTACCGTTGGCGACTGGTGACAAAATCGAGCACATGGTCGGCGAACGCTGACGGTTCCAACAACCGTCTCGTTTCCAACAGACCACAGGCCGACAACGGCAAAAGACCGACCATTGAACGAACCTTCAACGGTATGTCACGACCTTTGCCGCGCATCATGTCGTAGTAGAATCCGTCGGTGTCGTCCCACAAACCGCGGTCGTGCATCGCGGTCGCGACATAGGCAAAATGGTCGAAGAACTTGATCGCCATGTCTTCATAGATCGTTGACTGGCTGGTCAGCTCTAACGCAATTTCCAACATATGAAGCGCATACCCGGCCATCCATGCCGTAGCGTCGGACTGTTCGAGGGTGTACCCATGCGGTAACCCTTCAGACCGGTCCAGCGGGCCGATATTGTCCAAACCCAAAAAGCCGCCTTCGAAAACGTTGTGCCCGTTGGCGTCTTTACGATTCACCCACCACGTGAAATTGAGGAGAAGCTTGTGGAAGATGTGGGCCAAGAACTCGAGATCTTGACGCCCGTCTATCTCATAGACTTCGAGGGCCGCCATGGCATGAACCGGTGGGTTCACATCACCCAACGACCATTCATAGGCAGGCAGCTGACCGTTGGGGTGCATGTACCGGGGGCCACACATTAGAGCTAGCTGGTCTTTGGCGAACTGTGGGTCGATGTGGGCTATCGGAATGCAGTGAAAGGCTAAATCCCACGCGGCGTACCAGGGGTACTCCCACGAGTCCGGCATGGAAATAATGTCGGCTGCGTCGTGATGCCACCACTCTCCGTTTCGAATTTCACCTCGACCGGGTGGAGGTGGCGGGTTTGGGTCATCACCGTCAACCCAGCGTTCAACGTCGTAGGCGTAGTATTGCTTTCCCCATACCAGTCCCGCTAACGCTTGTCGCGCTATGGCCCGGTCGTCGTCGCTGGTTTTTGACGGAATAACGTTTTGGTAGAAATCGTCGGCGTCGGTCCGGCGACTTCTCAGCACATCGTCGACTTCGTGAGCGTTCATCGGACGTTCGTTGGAAGACAAAACGAACCGTAGAGTTAGGTGTTCGCCTGGGGCGATTTTCCGCTGATACCAAAGCGCGGCTTTCGAACCTGTTTGTTGCGGGTTGACGGTCGCCGCCCCCTCAACCACATGGTCATTTATTCCGTCTTTGGGGAAAGGTGACGTTCCGACATCGTCCCAGATCAGTTCGACGTTTGTTTCGTTGTCACAAAAGAGCGGCGTCGGTTTTTCGCTCCCGTCTTCGACGCCGGTGAGACGCATCTGATGGCTACGTCCGTCGGTTGTGACCAGGGCGCCGTCGTCTTCGGTGATCACCTTTGCTGCGGCTACCGGGTCGTAGCTCCAAGTGTTGCGATGCCAAAGATGCGGGAGGATATGAATCGTCTCGATGTCGGGCCCGGCGTTGGTGACCTTGACGGCGACACAAATTTCGGTTGGAGATTTTTTGGCGTATTCGACGACGATGTCCCAGTAACGATCCTGGTCGAAAGCAGACGTGTCCTCAAGTTCGTACTCGGGCTGAAGCCGGTTCCTGTCTTCGTTGACTTGACGCAACTCGTCGTACGGGAACTCTTGTTGAGGGTATGCGTACGCCCATTTGAGGTATGAGGCAGTTGGTGTGGCGTCAAGATGCCACCAACATTCTTTGGCGTCTTCACCATGATTACCTTCGGACCCGTCGAGGCCGAAGAGGCGTTCTTTTAGAAACGGGTCCCGTCCGTTCCAGAAGGCAAACCCGAAACATAGCCGTTGGTCTTCATCACAAATAGCGGCCAGGCCGTCTTCGTTCCAGCGGAACGCTCTCGATCGTGCATGGTCGAACGGAAAATGAGACCAGACTTCACCATCGTGGCTGTAGTCTTCGCGAACAGTTCCCCACGCTCGTTCCGCAACGTAGGGCCCCCATTGAAGCCAAGCACGCCGATCGACGTTAAGCCGAACGTGCTCGGCTGTGTCACCCTCAGACTTATCCATACAAGTCCTCGTCGGCATTTTCGCCTCGAGTTCAAGATCGGCCACGCTGCGATGGGCTCGCCGTCCCTGACGTCAAGACACGACAGACGTCACGAACCTACGCTGCAGCTAGTAGAGCAACCGCCGCGATCAAGTTGTTCAAAACGTGCCCGACGATACAGGGCCCGAGGCGTTTAAAGTACGCTGATGCGACAGCGAACACGAGACCGATCATAAATATCGACGCCCATAGAACGATCTGTCCACCAAACGAAGTACCGCCGATGTGGACGACCGCGAACAGCACCGAAGAACCCAAAATCCCAACCAGCGGGCCACCGAACCGGGACATCGAGCGCTGCACAACTCCTCGGAACGCTATTTCTTCTGAGAGCGGCGCGCCGATCACAACGGCAAAAAGCATCGGGTACAACCAAATGGAATCTTTAAACCCGGAAACGATGACACCGTTGTCAGCCTCAGACGCATCTTCTACCCCGACCAGAGGCGACAACCCAACCGAAACGAGCCAAGCGAGTAAAAGGCCTGCAACCGCCAGACCAACCCCGATCGGGATGTCGACCCACTTGAACCGCAATCCCCAATCTTTAGCGACGCCGTAACCTTTCCACAGTTTGGATATGAGAAAGGGAGATAGTCCTTGACCAAGCTGCTGAAAAATTGTGCCCAGCACTAACGTCGCTGGCAGCGTTGCGATCATATTCTCGATGCCGGTGTCCATTTCCCCAGTGGCGAGCTCTTCAAAGAACCCTGAGTCACCGGAAAACAGGTCGATGGCTAACCCGGCGATCGAACCGACCACACTTGCTAAACCGGCGGCCGCCACGACGGTGAGAACCTGGGCGATGCCCATAGCTTTACTCCACGGCGGTTCAGAGTCGAATTGAAGAGACCCAATCAAACCACCTTGAGGTAACTCAGATTCAGGTGAACTTGGAGACATCCCAGCGGGCACCGTGTCGAACGCCATCGGAGGTGGCCCAGCCGGCGGCACTGACGCCATCGGCTGGTTGATAGCTCCGGCAGCTGGAACAGCACCCGGCGACGGCGTTTGGGGATTTTCTGCCGGTGCATCCTCGAAGGTCATAGACGTTTACTATATATCGACCGACAAACCAGCGGCTGTAGGACGTTTGTTGCTTAATCTCCAACCAGGTCCTGCTAGCCTCATAGTTATGGATGACCCTGAATTTGGCGCGACAAAGAATGACGCTGACCTGGTAGTCGGTGCCAAAGGTGGAAACCAAGGGGCTTTCAACCAGCTATTCGACCGCTGGTTCAACAAGGTTTGGAACACTGCTAATTCAATTGTTAACGACGATGATACGGCGACTCGCCTGACTCAAGCAACCTTTCTGGAGGCGTGGCGTCAACTTCACCGTCTAGAAACACCGTCAACGTTTGGGGGTTGGGTTCTGCTTACCAGCCGCCAAAAAGCGTTAGACGCTCTCGAAGACAACACAGCCCGCACCAAGTCCCGGGATATTTCCAAACGCGACCCGATCGTCAGTGACGGCATTTCATTGTCCCACTCTGTCGACTCGGTAGATGGTCAACAACTCGTTTCTGATCAGATCTCACAACAGCACCTACTTTGGGCGGTCACTGAAACACTCGGCGAAAAAGAAGCCAGTCTGATCGACCTTCGCCTACGTTACGGGCTTTCCACCGCCGAGTTGGCGAACGAGTTAGAGATCTCCAACAAAGAAGTTCAACGACGGATCGGAGAGCAACGAAACCAGCTGGTAGAGGCGATACGCAACTTTTATCTTTGGAACCAAGGCGAACCCAGATGCTCAAAACTCGGTGCACTCATCGAAGGCTCCGAGACCTACAAACCATCCGTGGTGCGAACCGTCAAAGGCCACCACATTTCGTGCGGCGACTGCAAAACTAGACGCCTTCGCCTTCAACCCCCCGAGCAACTTTACTCTTCCATCCCACTCTTTGACGTCCCATCCAACGTCAAAGACAAAGTCATCGCGAAGCTGGCCGAGGATGGTCTCGTAATTTCCGCCAAGTCCTCAGCTTTTCCCGGCAATAAACAGGCTGCGGCTGACATTCCCTCAAAAACGGCGGCGCCTGCGTTCAGCAGCCAACCCGACTCGGCTCCGGAAACCAAAAAACCCGAAATCGATGAAGTGCTCTCTGACCGTTTCCCAACCGAAGTCGACTCGACCATCACCGAACGGTTCGACGTCATCAAGGTCGACGAATCCAGCACCTTTGCGCAAGATTCACCGGTGCGATACTCACGTCGCCCGCCCCGGGTAGCCCCAGTAGAAAAATCCAGCCGATTCAATCCGAGCAAAGCGATCCTCGTCTCGGCCGCTTCACTCCTTTTTGTTGTGGCAGTCATAGCGGTTGTATTCACTGGGCGAGACCCGAGCGGAGTGTCGGCGACCGGTGTAGCCAACACTGCATCGACATCGTCGTCTACAACCTCAACCACAGCAGCCCTGATTCTTCCCGACGTGGCCGTCGCCGAAGAACCCGAGGCGGAAGTCACCACCTCTGCCCCGGTTAGAAGAACCACGGTTGCACCCACCACAACAACGCCGCCAGCAACGACTACCACAACGTCGACAACGCTTGCGCCGACAACAACAACCGCTCCCGTTCGAGTTCTCATACCGCAACTGGCAAACGTTCCGGCAGCGTTGGCTGTCCCGACGTTAAACAATCTAGGGTTAGAAACCGACGTCAGAGAGTTCGCAACAGGCAACCCTCGTCTTGTCGGTCTAGTTCGTAACACCAACCCGGGAGCGGGCCAATCAGTGGAATTAGGGTCTACCGTTGTGGTGCGAGTCTACGTCGCAGCCTGAACCGACCGACAACCCGAACTAGGCTTCGGAGGTCACGGCCTCTGTTTGGTCCGACGCTTCTTCGCTGTTTTCCACACCAAGAGTAACTATCAGGCCACGATCGGACGCCGTAATCAGGTCACTTGTGATCTTCGGCGGTGAAAGTGTTATCACCGAGTCATCTGCTTCACCGTCAGGTTCGATCTGAAGTGAGACTTCGTCGTCGCCTTCGACAGTCAGCTTGGTTGGAGAAGCTTCACGCGCTGCTGTCGCCATCATCTCTTGAGCTAAACGCAATACTAGATGGCAGCGTGCCGGGTCGTCGATTGTTCCGGCTTTCCAATCGACCCGGACCGACGCGCCGACGTCTTCTCGCAACGCGGCTGCTTCGATTTCTACCGCGGTGCGAACCGGGTTCTCTGCATCGTCGAACGGGGTCTTTTGAATATCTGGGTTGGTGGCGACACTGGTCCGCCATGTTCGAGCTGACCGAGAGAGTTCAAGATCCCAGAGCGTGGCTGCCCGTATCGGGCCCGAACCGTTGAGGGCTTCTGCCGCCTCTCGCTCTTGGGCCTTCACTGCCGATTGTTTGAGATCGGTAAGGGAAGTTTCGAGTCGGTCTCGCTCGATGCGGATTTCATCGAGTTCGGAGGTGAGCTTATCTACCGAAGAGGTCGCTGAGGTAAGCTCGGTTTTCGTTGCAGCCAGTTTAGATTCGGCCGTTTCCAACTCGCTCGACAGACGGAGCTTTTCCGACTTTAGATCCTCAGATTTTTTGCTGGCACTAGCGGCGCTCGCTTCGGCGCTACTCAGCTCGCTGTTCAGTTTCTGAATTTTGGATTCAGAATCGGTTTCGACATCTTTGATCCGCTGATTGGAGGCGGCGAGTTTTTGTTGTGTGCTTACCCACAGCCCGAGGGCCACAAGGGCCACAACCGCTGCGGCGACTAATCCATAAACCATACGTAAAAAATCCTAGCGAAAGCAGCTGGCGCTTTGTTGATTGTGGTCCAGATATATCCACGCTAACGCCTTATCAGTCGGATACCCGCCACTCGGCCCGCGGCTCTAACCGATTTGGACTACTGTGACTCAACTCACCATGTAAGGTGAGTTCATGGTCAAACCATCTCTTTTGCAGGTGAGTATCGCCAGTTGGGTCGGAATCGCGGTGATTGTCGCCGCCAAATTCGTTGTCCCTGTGCTGCTCGTTCCGTTTCCGTTTGCGGCGGGCTGGGCCAACTTTGTGCTGGACACCGTTGACGGTGACCTGCTGATTCCTTTAGGTCTGGAGGATTCGACCTATCAACCAATCGACAAGGCCGCCGACTACGTCACCTACATTTTTATGGTCGTCTCTGCTTGGAAAGGAAAGTGGCCGATCCTGAAATGGATCATCGCATTTTTTGTTCTTCGATCTGTCGGTCAGCTGCTTTTTTTCATTACCAACAACGAGGCGATTTTCTTTTTCTTTCCAAATTTTTTGGAACCGTTATTCCTGATTTATGCCACGATCCGCTTTTTCAAGAAAGAGGACGCCCCCGAAGTATTCACCAAGTGGCGGATTCCGATCGCCATCTTTATCTTTTTGTACAAGATGCAAGACGAATACATCACCCATATCGGCAACATCGATCGAACCGAATTGGTACAGGATATGTTCAGCTGACATGCAGCCGCTGTCGTGCAGGCGCTGACCTACCGCTGTTGGTCGGAGAACGCCGGGCGGGTGGCGCCTCCGACCAGAGCTTAACTACTCGACAGATATTGCGTCGAGCACGTCGAGCCGAGCTGCCCGTCGGGCAGGCAATACTGCTGCCACCAACCCGACAACCGATGCGGTCAACGCCAACAGAGATAGCCGAACAATCGGAACGGTGGTGGCGGATGCGATCTGATCGGGTAATGCGGCGACCGCACTCGAGCCGAACAGTAATCCGATACCGATCCCGAGAAGCGCACCGAACAGAGCGATGATGATCGCCTCAGTTCGCACCATCCGTTTCATTTGCCGTCGGCTCATGCCAACCGCTCGCAACAATCCGAGTTCTCTTGTCCGTTCAAATACTGAGAGGGCCAGTGTGAGGCCGATACCGATGAACGCAATGAGCACCGATAGAAGTAAAAGTGCACTTACGATCCCGAGAACGGTATCGATCTGTGACCTTACCTCTTCGTTGAACGATGCTCGATCCTCGATAGTTAGGCCTTCGATATCGGCGGTAGCGCTTTCTGTCACCGCTTTAGCTTGTTCAGGAGTGAAACCGTCGGCGACGCTCATCGCCATCCAGTTCGTTTCGAACTCGGCACCGGCAAGTGGACCGATAACGTCGCTATCGGTTAGCCAAGAGTCAAAGATCAGTACGTCTTGATAAACACCGGAGACGGTAAAGGTTGCTGGCTCTAGAAAGTCGATGGTGACGGTATCGCCGACCGATAAGTTGCGTCTATCGGCGTCACGTTTCGGAATTGCTACTTCGGTGGTGCCGCTGGAGGGAACTCGACCTTCAGAGAAATCCAAGTCGAATAGTTTTCCAAGGTTTTGAACTTGGACGCCATCGACATAGTGTTCTTCGTTACTGAACCCGTCGCCTGACGCCGTGGTAAAGAAGCCGTCTGACCCTCGCATCGATATTCCGATCTCTGGCCGGTTTTCGATTTCGGTTGCGACCGATTCCGGGATCGGGTCCTCATCGGTGAAGATGGCGTAGTCAGCGACGAGACGGGTATCGATGGTCTCCGATACCTGCGACTTTACGGACTCGCCAACGACGAGCGTTGTCGTTACGAGCGCTAGACCGATCATCAACGCCGCCGAAGTTGTCGCGGTACGTTTAGGGCTGCGTCGAGAGTTCTCGGCAGCGATTTGGCCACTTAGTCCAAATATTCGGCTGACCAGGACGCCGAGCAGTTTCGAAACGCCAATTGCTAACAGCGGACTGATAGCTACGACGCCTGCGAATACTCCGACGGCGCCGACGGCAAGTGAAGTAATCGTCTGGGTGGTTCCTGAAGCGGCGAAAAGCCCGAACCAGCCTCCGACAATACCGACGATAAACACCACAGCGCCGAGCAGCAAACGACCGCGGCTAATGTTGCCTGGTTTCACCGATATGCCTGACATTGCGACGACGGGCGACACCGAGCCTGCGCGTAGAGCGGGGACTGCGGCGGCGACTACGGTAACACCAACGCCAGCCATCAACGCTGCTACAACTGTTCGCACCGAAAGCACGGTAGGTAACTCAAGGTCAGCGTCGAGGGTAGAGCTGAGCAGACTGATAAGACCGATTTTGACGAGCAGTCCGAGACCTATCCCGACTACGGCAGCTATGAGTCCGATGGCGGCGGCTTCGGAAACTACTGAAGTTCGAATTTGTCGAGTGCCGGCACCGATCGCTCGGAGCAGACCGATCTCCCGCATTCGTTGACTGATCAACATGGCAAACGTGTTGTAGATAATGAAGGCGGCAACCGCTATGGAGACAAACGCAAAGCCGAGAAGGACCCGTTCCATCACCGCTATTTGGCTGTCGACTGAAGCCTGGATTTCTGACGCTAACTCTTGGACGTTCTGGACTTCAACGTCATCACCTAAGTTTGACATCAACGATTGTTGAACTTCGGTAACCGATGTTCCGTCTACTGTTTTGACGAGTATCAGGGTGTAGGTTCCGGGGTCGAATTGGCCGAGTTCATATACGGTTCGTTCAGGGACCCACAGTGTTGCCACCAACTCACCAAATTGTTCAGCCGGTTTTGTGGTGCCGTCAGCTTGGCGAGTTTCAGTCAAACCTGCGAGGGTAAGATCGTCAGTCTTATCTCCAGCTTTTAGCGTGAACTTGTCACCGATTTTCATGTCAAGCTGTTCAGCTATTGCCGAATCGATCACGAACTGCCCGTCGGTTGGGGCCACTCCGTCAACGATACTTTCGTTTCTGAACGGACTATCTTCCGCCCATAGACCAACGCTTGAACTGTCAAAGTTTAGTTTGTCGCCCGCAGCTGTTTCGACACTGCTTAGATCGGCGGTCACCGACCCTACAGCGTCGGCGACTCCAGCGGTTTTGTTGACTTTTTCTAGCGAACCAGCCGGCAGAACGTTGTCGGTATCTGAAGGGATTCCAGATACTTCGTTGGGGATGACGGCTACGTCGATCGCTGCCAGTTCTTGTTCGATACTGGTTGAGAATGCTTGTCGGAACCCGTCCGACAAGCTGAATGAAACGACGATAAAGCAGACGCCGAGCGTAACGGTTAGCCCGGTCAGCAGGTATCGCATCTTGTTGTTGAGCAAGCTTCGCAAAGATAGATAGAACATGTCGTATTTCCTCTCTTTCGTGAAGCCGGTTACGCGGTTAACGTTCGCAAGCAGGTGAGTACAGAATCTGGAGTCGGGTTCTCGAGCGACTGGACGAGCGCGCCGTCGGCGAGAAATAGCACCCGGTCTGCGTAGGAGGCGGCCGATACGTCGTGGGTCACCATCACGATGGTTTGGTTTAGATCGTCGACGGCCATACGCATAAAGCCCAGAATTTCGCTGCTGGTCACCGAGTCGCAGTTACCGGTCGGTTCATCGGCAAAGATTATTTCCGGTTGGCTAGCTAACGCTCGGGCGACGGCGACCCGTTGCTGCTGTCCGCCTGAAAGCTGTTCGGGTTTGTGGTTTAGCCGCTGCTCGAGACCTACAGCCGCTATCACTTTTTCGAGCCAAACCGGATCGGGTTTTGTTCCGGCTAGACGCATCGGTAACACAATGTTCTCAGCCGCGTTTAGGGTCGGAACCAGGTTGAAGGCTTGGAAGACAAATCCGATCTTGTCTCGGCGTAGTTCTGTCAGCCGTTTCTCATTCAACGTTTCGAGGTTCGACGTTCCGATTCGGACTTGACCTCCGGTTGGGCGATCCAATCCGGCGAGGCAATGCATTAGCGTCGACTTCCCCGAACCGGATGGGCCCATGATGGCGGTGAATTCACCTTGTGTGAAGGTCACATCGACGTTGTCGAGAGCTACCACTTGGTTGTCGCCTTCACCGTAAATTTTCGAAACGCCGGAGGCTCCTCCTACTTCGCTTCGGTTTAGTGTGGCGGTAGCGTTGGTTGACGCTGGCCGAGGTTGATTGAAATGCGGGTCGGTCGTTAGATTCTCCATGACCTTTATCTTGTTCTACGAGGCGCGGCTGGCCAATCGGGTATTACCCGGAGCGTGCCCCTACAACCCTGAGACACCCTAAGGGCTCGTCGTCAGGGTCAAGGGTGAGACCTAAGCGCAGGGTTCGCCGTGATAGGTTTTGTTTATGCCGGGAAACCACCTATATGTTCGGTTTCTTTCGCGTGGGTCAACCTTCGCCCGTCGAGCCGTGGTGGTGGTAGTTGCGTTTGCTATAGGGGTGTCTAACCTTCGCCTGTATTCACCGATCGACGGGCCTGCCGAGATGGCTTCCACCGAAACGCATCTGAATTTCATCCGAAACGAGCTGAACGGCGGGCTTGGCCCCGAAATGCAGCAACTCTTCCCGGAAGGCTATTTCTTCTCGTATGTCCTGTACGGCTTGGCGCGGGTTGAGGCCGGACTGGGTGTCCCAGCCAATACCGACGGTAGGGCGGCGGCGCTCACCGAAGCGCGTTGGGCTCTTGAACAGTTAGACAGCCCGCAGGGGCGTGCCCCGTTTGAGGCATCGCTGAAACCTTCTTACGGTGCGTTCTATGTGGGGTGGCTTAACTATTTACGCGCCGGAATCGTTCACCTTCAACCCGAACCTGAAGATAGTGAACTCCGCGAGTTAGAAGACGCCTGCGAAGAAATTTTGGTCGCAGTGTTCGGCACTGGCGGGGCGACGCTACCCAGAAACGATGTGTCACCGTTTCTGCAGTCATATCCGGGCCAGGCTTGGCCAGTCGACATGTACCCAGCGATGGTTTCAGTTCAGGCCTGCGCAGAATATATCGACCCTGCTTACCGAGAGTCGATCGATGTTTGGCTTGACGAAGTCGACCAACTAACCGACCCGGCCTACGGTTTGGTAGGTCATCGAGTCGAACCGTTCGAAGAACACCCTAGAGCTACCTCCCAAACGCTGATTCTCCGTTTTCTAGCCGAACTCGACCCGGCACGGGCCGAAGCTGCCTATCAGCGGTACCGGGAAGAGTTTGTGGTTACCAGACTGGGTTTACCGGCCGTTCAAGAACATCCCAGCGCGATCGAAGCTGGCGGCGACGTCGACTCGGGTCCGTTGTTTATGCGGGTTAGCGCAAGCGCCACCGTAGTGGGCGTTTCCGCCGCTCAGGTCAATGGAGATGCCCGAACGGCTGCCGCTATTCGTCAAACCGGAGAAGCGTTTGGGGTTCCCCTGCACCTTCCCGGAGGTAGACGGTACGTGGGTGGGGTATTTCCGCTCGGCGACCTGTTTGTCATTTGGTCTTCTTCTGCCCAGCTCTGGTTCCAACCTGAGCGTCCGCCTATAGATGCTGGCCCTAGTTGGTGGTGGCGGCTCCCGACCCATGGTTTGTCTCTAGCTGCGGGTGTTAGCGTCTGGTTCTGGGTTTGGCCTGGGTTCCGACGTCGATACCGGATCATATATTCGAGGGTTCGACGACTCGCCGCAAGACAATCTGGGTAACAACCGTATTTATTCATGAGGTAGTCGGCAAACTAGCAACTACAATCAAAGTTCGCTTACATCATGCGCCCGTAGCTCAACTGGATAGAGCACCTGATTACGGATCAGGAGGTTGGGGGTTCGGATCCCTCCGGGCGTACAACAAGCGGTTACGAAACAACTCGATCTCTCAAAGATCGAGTTGTTTGCGTTCCGATGCTACGACAATGTTTGGCTGTCACCACTACCGGTCCGATAGGGTTCCTGAATGGCTCCCGCTGAGCAACCGACACCTCGCCGCCCTACCGAAACTCGTTCCTTTGGGGCAGGTCGACGCGAAAGCCATGATTCGTCGGATTTCTATGACCGGTTCCCCGCTCCGAAACTCTCCGATGACGACCAGATAGCCGATGCCTTCGAGCTGCCTGAACCCCGATGCATCGTCGGGGATTCTCGTTCGATGTCTGAACTACCGGACAATAGTGTCGCACTTGTTGTGACCTCTCCCCCATATTTCGTTGGTAAAGAGTACGAACTGGCGGTTGCCGAAGGTGGCGACAACATTCCCGAAACCTACGTCGATTTTCTATCGATGTTGCGTGACGTTTTTTCCGAATGCCATCGAGTATTGGAACCAGGCGGACGTATTGCCGTCAACGTCGCCAACTTGGGGCGCAAACCGTACCGAAGTTTGTCGAGCGACATCATCAACATTTTGCAGAACGACTTGCAGATGCTGCTTCGTGGCGAAGTTATTTGGCAAAAAGCCGATGGGGCGACCGGGTCCGTGGCGTGGGGTTCGTTCCGCAAAGCAACTAACCCGGTTTTGCGTGACGTTACTGAGCGAGTAATTATCGCGTCGAAAGGTCGTTTCAATCGGGCACGCACCTCCAAGCAGCGGATCTCTGCTGATAGGCCACATCGATCTTCGTTGACGACCGACGAATTTATGGAAGCGACTTTAGATCTCTGGCGGATCGACACCGAGAGTGCTCGAAGGGTCAATCACCCCGCCCCTTTCCCAGTCGACCTTCCGTTGCGCCTGATTGAGTTATACACCTATGAAGGCGATGTTGTACTCGACCCATTTCTGGGGTCAGGTTCTACGTTAGTTGCCGCCGAACAAGCGGGTCGCCGAGGTGTCGGATACGATCTCGACCCAACCTATGTGGCGACGGCTCAGGCCCGACTCTCCGAAACCGTTGTCGACAACTCGGTCAGCTACTACGACCAGGTATATCGCTCAGCGACCGATACGGGTTTGAAAGCGCTCGACATCGGGGAACAGGCCCTAACGGCTGCCGGGTTTAGCGTGAAGGAAACCAAACCAAAAATAGCGAAGACCGGCTTGGTGTGCGACTTTCTTGCGACCGACAGCGACGGCCGTTCTTTCTATGTGGATGTAGCAGGGACGTTTACTGCGGTTCGCCCCGGCTTGAATCGTTCAGAAATTGTGTGGAAAACCTTGGGACGGGCCAGTGTTGTGAATGCTCAGGTTCCGGATTCTCGTCTGCTGATTCTCACCTCGTCGGTTCCGAAACCCGGTAGCACCAGTCATAAAGTTATGCGGTCGGTCGGGCCAACTTCGATCTTCGACGTGATCGGCCTGTTTGATGATTCTTCGCTCGACCGTTTAGGCCAGTACGCCCAAGGTCATCCAGCACCGTTGTCCGGGTTTTGGCTACCTACAGATATAACCTGAATGCCTGATCAGCTTCGGGGTTGATAACACGTGACGTCGGTCAGGCGCCTAGTTTGTGAGGTCGGTGGACCCGCTTTCACCCACGATCGATCCGGCGGCCAGAATACTTACGAATGATGCGGTGACGACAGCAAAAAGCGAGCTGCGTTCTAACTGTGGGGCCACAAGTCCGGCGACGATGATGGGGACAACAAGCACCGACCAGAACACGATGCGTGACACCGGCGAAACGTCGACTTGGCGGGCTTTGTTGACTGCGGTTTCGCCATACCATTCAGCGAGTTTTCCTTTCGACGCGATTACCAACAACACGCCAACAAATCCGATCGACCCAAGCGAGTGACCCAAATATTGCAGCACCCGGGCTTCGGTAAACTCGCCTACGACTGGCAGGTTGATGAACGTGTCGTTTAGGTTTAGCAGGTTTGCCCCCCACCGAAAATCGTGGGTGAATGCATCGGCAATCATATGACTGGCACCGCCCAGCATGGCGCTAACTATCGTGTCGATTGTGCGAGGCGAACGATGACCGAGGACTCGAAATGACCGTAGTCGCAGTAACCCAAAGTCGGGCAGTTGGGCGAAGATACCGCTGGCGGCTCGCCATCGAACTATGGAACAGGAAATGATGGTGACTGGGAGTACCCAAACGAAAATTCCTACCCATCGTTGACTTTGTATAGCCAGCCAGGTCGTCAACGTGTAAGTAAGGTCGGGAGAGGCTGCGCTTATGCACAGCGCGGTTGCATCAACTCGTTTCGGCCAGCGAAGTTTCGCTCCGACGATGAATCCTTGATGAGCGGGAAAGGTAACCGGCATGCACAAAGTATGCCACTCGAACCAACGACCAGTGTGTTACCCTCTTGGCACTTTCGCCTTGACTTGTTGTCAACGAATCGTTGCGATTTGGAGTCGAGGGAACTTATCGCCGCTCGTGTTCGTCTGGGAGATATGAGAAACGTAACCCTGTCATGCATGTTAGTCGCCCTGCTTGCACTGTCGTCGTGTGCTTCCGACGGAGGCGACGTTGTCGCCGGTTCCCCTGATGGACAAGCCGAACCAGGCGGTGAAGATCCCACCAAAGGCACAGACGTCGACGATGAACCCACCGTCGATGGTGACACGCCGGTGACATCCCCTCCTAATGACACCTCGGACGTGACACCGATAGTTTCTCGGGACGATCTGACTCAGCTCCAGCCAATCACGATCGACGATGTGTACACCACCGATGGTTCGAGTGTGTTTATCGCTTTCGAAGGAGGTGCCGAACCTTGTTTTGGAGCTGCCGCGACCGTATCCGAAGAAGGAAATGTAGTCGAGGTTTTACTACAGAGTGGGTTGACCCCCGAAGCCCCAACTACAACCTGCATCGCCGTTGTGCTGTCGTATGAGATGGAGATCCCGTTGACGCAGCCACTCGGTGATCGGACTCTCGAAATCCATCCTGATAGCCGGTCGACTAACCGTTCGATCGGGTCGGAGGCAACCGAGTACATCGGGTTGGCGACCCCCGATGCCGAAGCTCTTGCCGATGAACAGAACTTGGAGTTTCGTGTGCTGCGAATAGACGATGAGTCATTTGATGTGACCGACGATGCTACCGAAACTCGGGTTAATGTCGAGATTGAAGATGACACGGTAGTTACGGCCTACATCGGCTAGCGTTTGGGCGGAGATTTTCTGTATACCCACGAAAGGCGGACCTCCACATAGAAGGTCCGCCTTTTGCATGTGTATGGGGGGGGAAGAACGTTTGGGTTTAGTCGCTATGGAGCGGGTGTAGTTGAAATGGTAAACGGCAAGTCCGGCGTACCTTCACCGATTGGCCCGCCTTTATCGAATTGGGAGTTGACCACCCAAAGGTTTCCGGCCTCGTCGAAGGCACCTGTTGTTGGAAACCCGAGGCTTTCGTCGGGTTCACCAATGGTGATGGTTGCCGCCTCTGCGGATTCAAATTCGATTTTGGTTACCACGGGCGACGTTCCTCGAACAAGCCACAGGGTGTCACCTTCCCCAACAAAGCCATCACCGTTCATAAGTTCGCCGCCGGTTAACTCAACTTCGGTGGCGTCTCCCGATTCCAGGTTGATCGTGTAGAGGGCGCCGGTTGCGAAGTTTGTGGTCACCAACGTGCCTTCTGGTCCTGGTCGGATTCCGTTGAGGTTGAATCCTTCAACATATTCGACCGACTCACTCACGTCAGACCAAGCTTCGAGAGTTGCGTCTTCTGTGATGTCGGCCGGGAATCTCCAGATGGTTGGCGCCTGGCTGTCGGTAACATAGACCTGCCCATCCACGACTGTCAGATCGTTGAGGAAGGCGGCTGCTTCGGATGAAACGGTTGCGATACGTTCACCGTCTAGGTCATAGACAGTAACGTTCTTGTTTGCTCCTTCTGCTACGTAAATTCGATCACCTTCGGCCACGATGCCGACTGCCGAGTCGCCTTCGCTGCCTTCCACAAACAGTCTGAGTTCTTCGTCGTCGATCGATCCACTAAAGATGTCTCCGGTTGTGAAGCTCGTGACGTAAACGGTGTCACCATCGATGGCGATACCTTCTGGGTATTCACCTCCCTCAGGAAGGTTGATAGACAGCGTCTCGGCTGACGAGTCGTCGGCTTCTTTGGTTTCTGAGTCTTCGGGAACTGAAGTTGAGGACTCCACAGCAGCTGTGGTTGCGGTGGATTCGTTGTCGATTGCTTCGTCAGATGAACTTGAGCAAGCGGCTGCGATAAGGGCAAGCGCG
Source organism: Acidimicrobiales bacterium (assembly GCA_020630065.1). Taxonomy (GTDB): domain Bacteria; phylum Actinomycetota; class Acidimicrobiia; order Acidimicrobiales; family SZUA-35; genus JAHDCC01. The sequence continues at coordinate 85,715 of JAHDCC010000006.1, read as the reverse complement.
ACTAAATAGCCGCCAAATTTGGCGCGGTTTAACATGGGTCAGGGTCTACTTTCTCCGAAAGGTACACGGTTTCGAACAGCGCGTGTTTTGGGCGTGTTCGACATAGTCAACGTACACCCGTCCATTTGCAAAACCTATCAGAAATCCTTAAAAGATTTGAATTTCAAATAGCCCGGTTGGTTTCGAGCTTTACATCTAGCCCGTCACAGATCTGCTCAACACTCAAGACGAGAGGGTTTTTCGACTTCGAGCTTCGAATGAACGAAAGCACCATCTTCGGTTTCGGATCCGCCAACGGCCTAAAAACCACACCATCTCGTGTCGTGTTCTTCGACATAGACTCCGTCACGAACGTGACCCCAACATCGGCTGCCGCCAGGCTCAACAATGCTTGAAAACCAGAAGCGGTTTGAACCACATTCGGAGCGAAACCATACTCACCACACATGTTGATCAACTGGTCGTACAGTTCTGGTTCTTTTTCTCTCGGGAAGAGAACAAATCGTTGGGTAGCCAAGTCTTGAAGCCGAACTTCAGCGTCATCGGCCAACGGATTACTCGCCGACATTGCAACCGCTAGCGACTCGGACAAAACTGGCGACACCTCGACGCCGGGAGCCTCAACGGCCGACCCTTTAATCAACCCGACATCGAGCGTCTCATCCAACAATGCCTGGAGCTGATCTTTCGACTCAGCCGGAACAAGCACCACCTCAACGTCTGGGTTGGTTTCTCTCAGTGCGGCCGTGATCGACGGAATCACAACAAACAGCGCCGCTTCGACATAGCCAACCCGCAACACTCCAGCGTTTCCGGTCGCCACTCGACTGGCAGAGCTAATCATCGCATCAACATCACTCAACAGCTTCCGGGCATCAGGCAGAAACGCCGCCCCACCCGGGGTTAACTTGACCTGACGGTTTGACCGGTCGACAACATCAAACCCGACGTACTCTTCCAACCGCTTTATCTTTTGGCTAAACGCCGGCTGAGAGCAGCCCATCCGTTCAGCTGCGCGCCCAAAGTGAAGCTCCTCAGATAGAACTACAAACGATTCGACCTGGCACAGATCCATTCTTCCAAGATAGGGGCCAAACGGAACAACGGGCTATCCGACCGCCTGTTACTTCGCTTCCTGCTGAACGCAGCGCTTGGTCTAGTCGACGAAGTCGGGCCACACCTTGTCTTTGTCGGAAAGTATCGGCTCGTCGATCGGCCACTCGACATCGAAGGTGGGATCGTCCCACCGTAATCCTCGTTCGGCATCTGGAGCATAAAACGCCGAAACCTGATACATCAATTCGGTGTCTGGCTCCAATGTCTGATACCCGTGAGCGAAACCCGCAGGCACAAAAAACGCTTTCTTGTTATCGGCTGTCAGCTCAACACCAAACCACTGTTTGTAGGTGTCCGATTCGGGTCGCATGTCGATCGCTACGTCAAAAACCGATCCCGCGATACATCGAACAAACTTGTCTTCTGAATGTGGTGTCACCTGATAATGAAAACCCCGCAGCGTTCCAGCCTCGACGCTGCCCGACATGTTGACTTGCACAAAACGATTCGCCAATCCGAGTTCTGCAAACTCGGTTTCACACCAGGCTCGAGCGAAATAGCCGCGGTCATCTCCGCGCCGCTCCACCTCAACGACGTAAGCACCAGCAAGCGGGGTCTCAACAAATTTCATCTAAAGCCCAATTCCCTCATACCGGTCCACATCTTGTTTGTTAATCATTCGTCGCCCGTCGATCAACACAGGAGGCGTATCCAACATTTCGAGCAACGTAGGGAGTTCAACAAACTGGGGCCAGCTAGTTAATAACAGAACAGCATCGGCCTCTTCTGACGAGCCAACCTCAACCAAAGCCTGTTTCATCGTGTCACAGTAAACAATGTTGTCGGACCCGAACAGCTTTTCGGCTTCGGAACGTGCCACCGGATCATAAGCCCGGATCGTCGCTCCCGCAGCACGCAACGCTTCAACGATAGGGATGGCCGGAGATTCCCGCATGTCGTCGGTGCCAGGTTTAAAGGCCAGGCCCATCATGGCTACTGTAAGGCCATCAAACGAATCGAAATGTTTGGACAACATTTTTAGCATCTGTTGCGGCTGATGGTTGTTGACTTCGATTACCGAATCGAGCAGCCGCATAGGGCTGCCGTGTTTTTCTCCGTGAGCGATGAGCGCTTTGACGTCTTTCGGGAAGCAACTACCACCAAATCCGCAGCCTGCTTCAAGATAGGTGACAGACGCTGGCCGAACCCGGGACCCATCTTCGACGATCGGCGAGAACCGTTTATCGAGATGCACCCCGTGCATAACATCCACGGCGTCGATATCACCGATCGTGGTGCATAGGTTGGCGATCTCATTTGAGAATGAGATCAGCGTCGCCAACAACGAGTTCGACGCGTACTTGATCATCTCCGCAGTCTTGTTGTTGGTCTTAACAACGTCGACGCCTTTGAACGGCTTATACAGTTCGACCATAACGTCTCTGGTGCGTTCGTCGAAACCGCCGAGCACAATCCGATCCGGGTTCATGAAATCCGAAATCGCTTCGCCTTCACGAAGAAATTCTGGGTTCATGCCAACCCCAAAATCTTCACCGACGACTTTTCCCGATTCGGCTTCAAGTATCGGAACAACTACCGAATCCGTTGTGCCTGGCACCACCGTACTTTTTACAATCACCACGTGATACGTCGACTTTTCTCGCAACGCTTGACCAATTTGCCGGGAGACCGCCTCAATATATGAGACGTCAATTTCGGCACCATCAAATGGCGTTCCAACCGCAATCAGGGTTACGTCGGAATTAACAACGGCGGATCGGAGATCAGTTGTCGCCGATAACGACGTTCCTACGTTGTCGGCCAACAATCGATCGAGCCCGACCTCGTAAATAGGAGCCTCAGCGTTATTGATTCGTGCGACTTTTCCTTCGTCGGTGTCGACACAACACACATCATGGCCCTTGTCTGCGAGGCAGACACCGGAAACCAGACCAACATATCCAGTGCCCGCTACCGAGACTTTCACTATGCGTCCTGCGCGTCGCGGTTAGCCGAGTACCAAACCATCGATCGACGCAACCCTTGTTCGATCCCAACGTTAGGTTGATAACCCAATTCGGTTCTCGCTTTGTCGATCACCGGGCATCGCCGATTCGGATTGTCGGTCAGATACTCGGCGTCGGAACTTTCCTTCTTCACTACCTGCCCCTGGTAGTCAAATAGTTCTTTGGCGACAAGCACCGTGCGATCAGCCAGTTCAGCGATCGATATTTCGGGCTGGTCCATCCCAATGTTGTACGCTTCGCCGTCTCGACCCAGCAATAACGTTTTGAGATACCCGGTGATGGCATCGGTGATATAGCAGAACGTTCGGGTAGGCGCTCCGTCTGAAAGAAGCACGATATCTCGCCCATCAAAGACGTCACGAGCAAAGTCGGGGAGGGCCCTTCGGTCGGTGATCTTCAGACCGGGACCGTAATTATTAAATGGTCGAGCGATACGAATTGGAAGCTCGTATTGTTGAGCGAAATTGACGCACAAGGTTTCGCCATACCGTTTAGATTCGTCGTAGCAGGCTCGGGGACCCGTGCACGACACGTTTCCTCGATACGTTTCTGGGGTTGGAATGAACTCTGGCTGTGGGTCGCCGTAGATTTCGCTAGTGGAGAAGAACAGAAACCCCTCTACCGGCGATTCCGACGCTTGACTCTCTACCGCATAGTCAAGTAAGTGGCGCAGACCGTTGACATTGGCGTCCATCGTCGCTATCGGGTTCTTGCGGTAATAGATAGGCGAGGCGATCGAAGCAGCGTGGATGATGTAGTGAAAGTCGCCGCTGGTTGCCGGGAGCGGGTCACATATGTCGTGGGTGGTTACGGTTAAAGACGGATCATCAATCGCTGAAAGCCATTCGGGAACACCTCGAATAAAGTTGTCGTACACGACCACGTCGACTCGTGCGTCGGCGGCTCGTGATTCGTTCCAACGAAGAAGCGATTGAACGAGATAGTAGCCGAGGAACCCGGCACCGCCGGTCAACAAAAGCCGTTTACCAGCTAGCTTGTTCAGTTGATCGCCCATGTTGCTACAGATTGTGTCTAAATCCTCTACAACTATTGTGTTGGCGTCTGTAGTTTGGGATTGACCTATCAACGTTTCTCCTCGTGTTCTGACGCAATAGTACATGACACGAGTTAGGAAAAAATTCGTACCGAGGCTTTTAAATTGGACTGCATCTGCCCTATAGTACTTTTGCTGGGTAGAGTCCACGTTCTTTTTGTGACCCTAGAAATAAGGATGCCCTAGGAGGCAACTATGCCAGTACCAAATAAATGGGTTTATGTAATCCTGCTACTTTTTGTCGTCTTCCTTATCTGGCAAGATCCAGGTGGCGCCGGTACAACAGCCCGGACGTTTGCTGGCTGGATAGGAAACATAGTAGTATCCATATTTGAGTTTCTTGATGGTTTGATTAGTCCAGAGGGGACACCGGGGTCAGGCACAGAGCCAGTACCAGAGCCGGTGACATCAGGTAGCCAAAGCGGGATCGACCAATTTAACCCAAATCCGGAATTAAATTAAGAAAACAGGATCCGACATGGCTGACGAGAACCAAGGCCAAAACCGCGACGCTAACAAAGAGGGCGTATTTGACGGCCTCTGGAAACTTCTGCGGCCGCTGGAAGAAGCAGACGTTCTGGTTCGACGCGAGATCCCGTTCTATGCTCAACGGCGTCATTGGATGATCGCTGCACCGGAGATCCTTGAAAGCCTTTCGGTCTTTTTGTTGACCTTCTTATTGACCTTCTTAAATCGTGTGCCCAGCGGAGCGATAGGTGGCCTGGCATTCATCATGGCTCTCGCTGGGGTTATCGCTATGGCACGAAACAAGAAATCTCGACCCAGCCTCGCAGGGTTGGCGGTCACCGTTGTTGTAGGTTACGTGTTATTGGGACCGGCAGGCGCTGGCCTGTTCGGAATGTTGTGGAGTCTCGGGCGATCATTTGCCGAGTTCTTAGAGTGGCGATTCTATGAGCGCCTCTACATTACCGATCGTCGTGTGATCGGATCTAGCGGCATCCTTCAATCAAAGATCGACACATTGCCACTGTCGAGGGCAACCGACATTAGCTACGAAAAGCCGTTTCTCGGTGAGCTGCTGGGTTATGCGACGCTACGAATCGAGACCGCCGGTCAGGACCAGGCCCTCGGAACTATCCATTTCATCAAGAATCCCGAAGTGTTCTATGAGCTTCTGATCCTGCAGAGTGTCGGCACCGCCGACGTCGCGTAACTATCTTCGAGCTGATCCAGTATTCTGAAATACAGCTCGACGATGTAGATGGGTCCCGATGGGTCAGCTCAGCAAATATCAAGACAAAGCGATAGCTGCTGCCGTTCTAGTTCCCCTCGTCTACATTCTTTTTGTAATCTCGGGTGCCGGTAGTGGCGTAATTCCCCTTGCGGAACCACGCGAACGCGAACCGAGAACCAACAGGGAACCAAGCGACTCACCGTTCCCGCTTAACCCTGAAATCAACTGGACCTGGTTCTTCGGTTTACTAGCCGGAACCGTCGTTTTCAGTTTGTTAGTTCTGGCGTTTCTGACGTGGCGACGCCCCCGCTTCGGACCTGACTATCACGCCCCACTAGAAGACGACCCGTACGAGCGGGAATTCAACGAACTCGTCCATCTCCTCGGCCAAGACGACGACCCAAGTCGAGCTATCCGCCTCATCTTCGAAGCAGCCGAAACAAAGATCGAACACCTACCGAAACGGGTTTACCCAGAAACCCCGTTCGAGTGGAGCCTTCGTGTAGGGACAGAACAGCCCCATCTCGCCGCCCCCCTCAACCAGCTTTGTGACTCCTACGCCAAGTCCCGTTTCGGAAGCGCTCCGGCTACCACCTATGACCGTGACACCGCTTTACAGGCGTTACGCCAACTCAAACATCTCAGCAACAACATAGTCGTCGTCGTTCCTAAACTTCCGGTCCTTCCGTGGGCATAGCGATAGGGGTAGCCGTCCTGATCGGCTTGGCGGTGAGCCCGTTTCTGATTATTCGTCTAAATCGGAGATTGGGCAAGGCAACTATTTCGGCCGGACCGACCGCTGTCAATTTCCCTCCTCCGCCTGGTCAAGAACAGATCCCTTGGGAACTTCACAGCATCGTTAGCCAACTACCTGCATCACCCACGGGACATGTGAGCGACCATATGGTCTATACGATGAACCGACTACTCGATGCCGCCGAACTTCACCACCACGGCCACTTACCTTTGAACGCAACCGTTAGCCAACTGCAGGTCGCAGTCACGTTATTAGAAAACCATTTAGGGCTTACCCCTCTCTACCAGGGAGCCCACCTCCCGTCAGCTTTACAGTAAGGAATCTCGACTATGAGCCACGCTGATGTTAAACAAGCAGCGAACCAACTTATCGATGAGTTAGAGCGTGCCATCGTCGGCAAACGCGATGTTCTTTCGCTAATTGTCACGTCGGTCTTAGCTGACGGACATATTCTTCTCGAAGATGTGCCCGGCGTGGCGAAGACGGCTATCGCCCGAGCGATAGCTGAGGCTGCGGGTCTACGGTTTTCGCGTGTCCAGTTCACTCCCGACTTGATCCCGGCCGATATAACTGGCGCTTCGGTTCTGACCCCGGATTCACAAATCAAATTTCAGCCTGGACCGGTTTTCGCCAACCTCGTCTTAGGGGACGAAATCAACCGGGCTCCCCCAAAAACGCAGTCCGCGTTACTCGAAGCGATGGAGGAACGACAGGTCACTGCCGACGGTGTCACCCGTGCGCTTCCGAAACCGTTTCTTGTTGTTGGGACACAGAACCCGATCGAGCAAGAAGGCACATACCCGTTACCGGAAGCTCAGCTGGACAGGTTTTTGATCCGAACTTCAATCGGTTATCCCGGTGGTGCGAACGAAGTCGAGTTGATCTTACGTCGAGCTACCCGCAAAACTGATCGTCAACCCCTCAACGCGGTGATGAGCGCTGAACAACTTGTGGCGATCCAGCAACGAGTTGAAGAGGTTCACATCAGTCATCCGGTAGCCAAATATGTGGTAGACATTGTCGAAACTACCCGCTCGAGCCCAATGACCGAAGTCGGTGCGAGCCCTCGCGGTTCTTTGGCCTTGTTAAAAGCTGGGCGAGCGGCAGCAGCGATGGCTGGCCGATCACACGTCTTACCCGACGACATCAAAGCGGTAGCTATTCCGACGTTGTCTCATCGACTAATCCTGCAGCCAGACCAATGGATTCGTGGGGTTAAAAACGAACAGGTCGTTCAACAGATCGTTGAGTCGGTTCCTGCGCCGGTGTCGATCGAGCCTGGTGACGCCGTCCAGGGCGGGGTTGGGCCACAGCCGCAAGCTGCTCCGCCTCAACAATACGCTCAACCGGCTGGGCAATGGCAACCAAACCCCCAAGCGAGCCAAGGAGCAATCGCGGGCCAAGCTGTCACCTGGACTGGTGAACCTACCGCTCCACAAACGCCTCCTCAAAATCCTGGATTTCAGGATGGTCAAGGCGGACCTCAGCAACCCCCAGCGAACTGAAAGAAACCCGTCAGTTGTCAGCTACTCAAACACCTGCTGCCGAACCGTTCGGCACTACCAGACACCTCACTCAAAGGTTTTGGTGGTGCGTTCTGTTCGGCCTGTTTTGTTTGGCGTTAGTTCCGATGACGGACAGTTTGGTGTGGCTGGGGGTAGCGTCGCCATTTATTTTGGCTCTGGTATTTTCGATCGCCGACGGCTGGTGGCCGCACGCCCAGTTGACCGACGTAAAGCTGAATCGGGCTCAAGTTATCGAGAACGATCTGGTGGTCACCGAAGTTGGTGTGTTTTCCGATCGAAGTGTTGGTTGGGTAGAGCTTGAGTTGCAGTTTCCGTCGACTCTGCAACCTCAAGGTTCCGCCCGGTTCTTAACCGGTTTACGAGCCGGCCAGACGCAATCATGGACGGTGCCAACCCGGGCAGTACGGTGGGGTTTGGCCGGCCCCGAGTTGGCGGTACTTATCACCCAAGACCGGCTCGGTATTTCACAACAGATTCAGCGGATTCCTTTGACCTCAACGGTGAGGGTTTTCCCGCCTGCTGAGAAACTCAAATCGCTGGTTCCCCTCTACAAGGAACGTCAGGTCACCGGCGAACATCGAAGTAAATCGTTGGGTTCTGGTTCTGAACTTGCCCAAGCCCGGTTCTACCGGTTTGGTGACCCTATCCGCATGATCCATCCCCGGCTTTCAGCTCGCCGGGGGGAACCAGTGGTTTTGGAACGCCATCCGGAGCGTTCATCGACCTTAGTGCTTTTGGTCGACACGGCCCAAGATTTAGGTATCGGCATCGAAACAACTCTTCGGTGGACGGTGACTGCGGCGATGTCGCTGGCGGAACGCCATCTTTTGGCCCAAGACAAGATGGGGTTGCTCGACATTGGTCTTCAGGTTCGTTGGTTGCCACCAAAGTTGGGCAGCAAACATCTTCATACCGTCGTCGACACGCTTTTAGCCTCTCAAGCTGCAGCTATTCGTCCGTCGTCGGAGGCTCGCCTTGAACCGCCCGCCGATTTGCCTCGATCGTCAACCATTGTCGCCATTTCGCCGCTGCTTTCAGAACACACTCTTTTGACGTTGATGGCGCTGCGAACCCAAGGTCACAATATTGTGGTTCTGAAGCCAGGTATGCCGTTGATCCCCCCTGATTTGAATCATTTGGCGCAACGAATTTTTCGGTTGGGGAACGAACTCAACGAACGTTGGCTCACCGAACGAGGTTCGATTGTTATCCCTTGGCAGCCGGGTACGTCACTTGAACAAATGATGACGCAGGTTTCGCAGTCATTGGGACGATTTCAGACGAGGGCGCGAACATGAACGCTAAGGACCGTTTCGTTTCACGAATCATCGGGTTCAACGTCGTGTTGTCCTTGATCGGAGCGATGATCGTGACGGTTTGGGTGATCGTGACGTTCAGAGATCTTATTTTGTTTTTTCCTCAAGCAGGAGTCTTGTTGGCGGCGTTTGTCATCATGATCGGGCTACTTATCCATTTCGTGGCGTTGAACACCGGTAACCACATCGTTTCGTGGGGGGCTTCAACTTTTGTGGTCTTGCTGGCGCTTCTTGGGGTCGCTTCGGCTCAGCCCGGCTCGCGCCCCGATCTGGCGGTGATCGCTGGAATATCGGTGTTGGCTTATAACGAAAGTATGCGCCTGTCGTTTGCGCAGCGTCGCGGCGCGATCGTCAACCAGAACGTCTACTTTTCGAGTGCTATCAGTATCGCCGTCGTTGGCTTGTTCGCCGCTATTGGAGTACAGGTGGCGAAACTTGGAGTCGATCTCCAACCAACCGAAAATGGTGGCGAAACACTCGCCGAGCAAAACTGGTGGGTTCTAGTGTCGGTAATAACGTTGATCGTGGCGGTGGCGGCAGTGTTGTTCGTGCCGACTATACGCCGCCACCGACAGACGGCTAAACGTGTCCGTCCTGGTCAACGGATTGACCTTTCAGCTAATCCATCGCTTACTCACCCGACCCGACGGTAGCCAACCCTTTTTAGGCTTCTTTCCGGCCGTTAAATATGTCGAAAGCTAGACAACCACAAATTGGTGATCTGCTTCGGTAGCAAGGCACCATAGACGCGCGCTAGCATCACTAGGTCAGACGAGTTCTCAATTTCTGGAGGGCTCGTGCATCGCTAGAGGTATATGATGTCCAAGATTTGTCAGGTAACAGGCCGTAAGCCCAGCTTTGGCAACACCATTTCCCATTCACACCGGGTTTCCAGCCGACGTTGGAACCCGAACATTCAGACACAACGTTTTTGGCTTCCAAGCGAGAAACGTTGGATCAAGTTGAATGTCAGCACTAAAGGAATCAAGACGATCAATAAGAACGGCATCGAGACCGTTGTTGCTGATATGCGTCGCCGTGGGGAGAAAATCTAATGGCTCGAAACGATAAACGACCTCTAGTTAAGCTTCGTTCTACTGCTGGTACCGGCTACATGTACGTGACCAAGAAGAACAAAGTCAACACTCGTGAGCGGATCGAACTCAAGAAGTATGATCCAGTTGTTCGCAAGCACGTCATCTTTAAAGAAGAACGCTAAGCGTTCAGGTTTTTCGGGTGAGTAAACCGGTAGGACCTTACGTTCCGTCGGTATCAGTCGAGTTGACGTCCGGCGCTGTTGTATACACGTCGGGACAGATCGGCATTGTCGACGGTCAACTCGTTGACGGTGGCCTAGAACACGAACTACGCCAGGTTTTTCGTAACCTTCGCACCGTTCTTTCTGATGCTGATGCTTCACTTGCGTCGGTTATCAAGACCACGGTTTTTCTGACTGACATGGGCGACTACCCGACGATGAACGAAATCTATCTCGACGAGTTCGGTGATCATCGACCTGCTCGTTCAGCGGTTGCTGTATCGGCCCTTCCGTTGGGTGCCACCGTCGAGATAGAGGCAATAGCCGCTATCTAACTCGTCGAGGGTTCTCGAACGGTTCATCTAGCTGACAACGTCTATGGCTTCGACTACTTCGATATGGTGCCGACGGGGAGGATCGGGTCGCTTGGCACGTCGTATGAGGTGTCCCAACGGTCTAGTCGGTCTTTCCAAGGTCGAGCGGTGGTGACAGATTCGACGTAGGCGGCTTGTCGTTTCGCCACCCGGCATTGTTCGGTGGCGTCTACGTCCACTTCTTCGTATTGGCCTTCGATCCCTATTTTGAGGGCTTTGAGCGCTTCGGAACGGATCTGGGAGACCCGTGATTCGGTGACTCCAAGGAAGTCGGCTAACTCTCGGGAAGTTTTTCCGTCGAGGAAATATCCTGATACGACGATTCGTTGCCGTTCGGGCAGTAGTTTCACTGCGTCTCGCAAATAGGCGTGCATTTCTCGGGTTTCGAGCTCTACCGAAGGTTCTACGGCTCCTTCGTCGCTGAGAATGTCGACCAGTGTCAGATCTTCGTCGGAGCCGTCGGTGGTTTCGTGGTCTAGTGCGAGGACGACAGATCGGAACAGTCGGTCTTGTAGTCGGGCGAGTTCAGCCCGGGAGACACCCAACGAGTTAGCCATCTCGTCTTTGTTAGGGACTCGTCCGAGTTCTGTCGCTAGACGCTGTTCGGTTGCTTCGAGTTTACGGGCCAGGGTTCGTACTGAACGCGGCGCCCAGTCAGCGGCCCGTACCGAGTCCAGGATCGCTCCACGGATGCGCTGAGCAGCAAACCGTTCGAATGGTACTCCTCGGCTCTCGTCGTAGCGCCGTGCGGCTTCTACGAGGCCTAACGCTCCGGCTCGTGCAAGGTCTTCTCGGTCGACGTGGCGTGGGAAGTGAACGGCGACCTGGAATACGACGTGTCGTACTAGCGGTAGTGCCTGTTCAATTCGTGCGTTGCGTTGTTCTAGTGATTCACCCATGATTTCAAACTTCTTTCTTTGTTTCCTCCGTGCGAAAGAAGTCTCGACATCGGGCGGGACGAACTTTAGAAAAAAGTTGAAATACGTTACGCATTAGTTTCATCGGCCACTTTGTGAACCGACTTAACTAAAAATCTCACTCTTGGTCATCAAATGTCACATGGTGCTGGTTCATGTCGCTGGAAACGTTTGAACTGGCATGGTCGCCGATGGGCTGTGTTGGATCTAGGTCCCGTTAGCCGACGATTGGAGGTAGCCGTCGAAGGATGAAACGACGATTCCTCGCCCGTGGAGTTCTGCTAATAGCTCTGATGGGTTTGGCGCCGAAGCTAGTCCGTATGCGCCGGGTGGAAAGGTGTTGTTGAGTAGCAGTTCGGCGCAGAGTGCCGCCATCGTGGCTGCTGCCGTGGACGGGTTGGCGGCGACTCCATATATTTTGGTTTCGATTTGTGAGTTCACTCGGCCTCGTATTTCTGCCCGTATAGCGCCAGGGCCGCCGTCTAGATGCGGGCGCCGCAGCATTGGGAGACGGCTGGTGAGGCTGTCGCGTCGGGTGGCTGACATTCTGGCGCCGATCCTGGTGGCATGAGGAAAAGCTTGTTGGATCAGTAACGGGCTGGCAAGAGCAGCCCGGTAGCAGTCGTTGGCTCCTATCGGGTCGGGAAACCATACGAGATCTCGACCTGAACGCCCGCGCCGGGGGATCCATTGCCCGTCGTTCCATTCGATACCACTTTGTTTGAGCGCCCGATGGTGTTGGCGGGCACACGCCGGTCCGCCGGTTCCCGTCGTGGCAACGCTAATAGCGTCGACGGCGTCTAAATGGGCCACACCGTAGGCGACGAGGAGGCCGCTGAGGCCGGGGCAGAAACCGGCTCCGGCGATGACGGTGGTTTTGTTTCTTCTGGCTAGTTGGTCAAGTCGAATGAGTGCTTTGACGTCGTCGATGTGGTCCGATATCGATACGACATGACATCCTGCTTGCAGGAGGGGGCGGGCTTGGGAGATTTGGCTTCGTGCCGGCCCGGCGAGTACCGCTACTTTCGGGGACGGTGCGCCGGAGTGTGTTTCTGTTGCTGGCGCCGTGTAAGAGTCGACTGATTTGTCGACGGTGAGTTTCGCTTTTTCTAGTCGTTCTGGTTTGGGGTCGTACAGTCGTAGGCCGGAGATTACGTCAACGGTTGATAGCTGGTTGGCTGTTTGTATTCCAGTTGTGCCTAGGCCGGAGACTGCAACGTGCACTAGTGGTTGGTGTGCGCTGATTGTTTCAGCTCGGCCGGGCTTATTTCTCGCCACCCACCGGATTGGGGCGGCACGCCGCCTTTTCCTCGTACGCGAATAAGGGCAGCAACCAGCCCAGCCAAACTTAGAGTGGCTAGGACACGTCGGGCGAGTCTGATCATAGCTTTTTAGTCTACACCAATCGGGTCGTTCAAAACCGACGGGTCTGGTTATACACAGGCGTTGTGGGGAACCTGGGTACCTGTTTAGCGGTCGGTTGACCTACTATTTGTTTGCCGTTGATACTTTTTTGGGCGGTTTCGCACAGGCTTTCTCAGATTTCTTCAAACTATCAACACCTTTATCCACAGCCCTGTTGATGTTGACTGGCTATTGTTGTTTAAGCTCGTACGGATGTGGGGTTGAAGAAACTAGAGAGTGGAACAGCCCATATGTTGCTGTCTAGTTGTTGAGTGACGCGCCCGGTATAAATTACACAACTTCCAACAAGTTGGTCTCCGACTCGGTCGGCGAACGCAGCAAGCCCTCTCGTATCGTTGGTTGTTACAGAAGCCGCCGATTTAATTTCGATTGCCAGCAACTCACCTGTTGGTTTGCGTAATACAACATCGACTTCTTTACCGGCGCGTGTGTCGCGCCAATGTAGTAGTGAGCTTGATGACAGAACCCATTCGGCTTGGGCAGCTAGTTCATTGACCACGAAATTTTCAACCATCGCTCCTGACAAACGCACATCCCTTCGTAAACGTTCGACAGTTGTTTCTGCCGCCCAGGAGGCGATCGCTGTATCGGCGATATAGAGACGAGGGTGGGCGGCAACGGTTTGGTGCTGTCCTGGACGATGGGCTGGCACGGTATCGATTAGGAACGCTGTCTGGCATATATCGAGATAGTTTTGTACGGTTTCTACTCGCATCTGGAGTTCTGAAGCAGCGCGGCTAAGGTTCAATATTTGGCTTGGGTTTGAAGCCAGGTAGTTAAAGGTTTTCAACAAACCGGCTTGTCGGGTTCGTGTTCCGGCAATGTTTGTGGTCAGCACGCCATCGATGTAGTTTGCGAGGATTCGCCGTTGAATATCGGGCGATATCTTCTCGTCGGCTGGGTCAGCTTCGATGGCTATTGGCGGCAGTCCTCCTCTGGTGATGCGGCTATGAAGTTCGTCTATGGGCAGCTCAGGGTAGATTTCTGAGCTGAAGTCTTTTGACCACCATCGGGAGATTACATTCGCTGGGGTTCCGGCGAGCTCAGCTTGGGTAAAGGGTCGTAGGCGTAGGCGCACGGCTCGGCCTGCGAGGGGGTCGGCGCCTCCGAGGGCTCCGCGTCCGATGCGGGATGATCCGGTTAGCAGAAACTGTCCGTTGGCTGGGTCGGAATCGACAACGCGTTTGACTGCTACAGGTAGTTCTGCCACTAGCTGTGCTTCGTCTATGAGCACCGGTTTGGGTGATGCCGCTAGCACCCGGTGGGCGTCGGCTTCTAGAACTGCCCGGTCAGCGGGGTCTGAGAGGTCAAAGAGAGTTTGAAATTGTCGTTTTTCGGCTATTTCTTGGGCCAACGTCGTCTTTCCTACACCGCGACCGCCTTCGAGTACAACTATTTTGGTTGTATCGAGGAGGTTATGGAGGACGGGTTCGATCCCACGTGATAGCCGCATTTGTTTATACTAGGGTTTTTTCGAACGTCTGACTAGGGTTTTTTCGAAGGTCTGACTAGGGTTTTCTCGAAAATAAATGTTCGAGCGGATTCGGGTCTGAACGTATCGGTGTTCAAGAAACGGTCCATTTTCAAACAAAGTGAACTCGCTTTGAGTGACTACACAAGTGAAGTGGTGATGCTAAGGCATGTTCCCGACTGTGGAACGCTTGGCCTTCTAGATGTTGGCGAAACCAAACTAGCGAAGAGAACTGAGACAGCGGAAGTTTCGCCTTTAGGCGAAACTTCTAACAACCCGAAGCAACTCGAAGAGGTGCCGGGTTGTTAGTGGGCCTAGCTAGATTTGAACTAGCGACCTCACCCTTATCAGGGGTGCGCTCTAACCAACTGAGCTATAGGCCCGGGGACGGATCAACGTTACCCGGTTTAGGGCTGGGCCACTACTCTATTTATCTCGTTGTACCCGGACTGTCTCTTCTTGAACGACTGTCACCCGAATACCGCCCACGAGATCCGAAATCAGGTTGAATATTACGGACATAATAACGACCAGAATGGTTGAAGCCAGCGTAAATATCGCCGCTACCGCTACCGCAGCCCGGAAAATCGCCCAACCGTTCAATTCGTACGTTTCGAACGAACCGAGATCTTTGATTACGTCCTCAATATTTTCGATCGTTCCCGACGCTGCCGCTACCTGCCAGATCAGAACCGAGCCGAGCAGCAACGAAGAAAAAATTGTCAAATGAAACAGAACAGAGAACGTAAGAACCGACCAAGGGTCAACGTGTCGAATCACGCGCCGAACTTTACGGGCACGAACCCGTGGCGGTGGACGCAACGACTGTTTAACCGACTCGGTCGAAACTTTAAACCCGCCCCGTCCTCGGCGATCAATCTCACCGGTAACGTCAGCGGTTGTCTCTAACTCGGTTTCTTCCAACAACTCTGACGATTCGAAACCGTCTTCGAGTTCTGGCTCTTCGACGATTTCTTCGGTTTTGCGTGCAGAAACGCTAGAAACCTCAGAAGTTTTCGTCTCTTCGTCTTTATCTTGTACAGTCGACGTGGTGTTTTCCTTTAACAGTTCCGCCGTGGACTGATCTTTATCTTCTTCTGCCGTTGATGTTTCGGCCAAACGTTTTTTGGCTGCTTCGGCTTTCATCTGGGCGCGTTTACGAACTGCGCTTACACCCGACAAAACGTTCGACGTATCAGAGGTTTTAGCCTTTGAAGGTGTCGCCGCTTCAGGTTTGGTAGGTTCAACTTCTATCTCACCGGTAGGGGTGTCATGAATAGTAGTCGACTCTGCGTCATCCTTGGCGGTATTGGGCGCCGGTTTAGGTTTAGCCGTTGGCGGAGCCGGAGGTGCCGGTCTCGTCTTTTGACGACCTATCGGATTTTTAGCGTCGCCTCTGATTTCGTCGGTGGCGTCATCATCGATCTTGGCGGGTTTCTTCGACCCGGAGGTTGAGGCGGCGTTAACTCGGCTGCTGGCACCTGCAGGCATTTTCTTGGCAGAACCCGCTTTACTTGCTGGGATCTGGGTTGGTCGTTCGTGATCCTGCTTGGTCCAATGCTCGCTTTTAGACGCTGGTTTAACGACTTTGGATGTTTCAGAGCCGCTTAGTCCACCCAAAAGCAGGTCTTCGAAATCGTCGGACGAGCTTTTCTTATTCTTCGAAGCACGATTCAGGTTCGAGAAAAGATCGTCAGGTTTTTCTGCATCAAGCGGCAAATCGTCGTCAACCTGGGCTTTTTTGTCAGACGATGCGGAGGCAGCCGGAGAGCTTTCATCGTCGGAAGAATCATCCGGCTTGGCCGACTTTTTGGAACCAGCATCAGAAACCGACGTGTCGAGAAGCCGGTCCAACAGGCTTGGGCGGGCCTTACCGAGCTCTTCTTTGACGTTAACCACCGAGGTTTTGTCTGGATCAGACTCGACAGATTCGGTTTTGGTTGTCGAAGTGGGAGACGTTGGCGGTTTCTTGGTAGGAGTCGGCTGACGTTCTTTACTAACCGCTTTCTTCGCAGCCGCCTTTTCTGTAGCGGTCTTTGTCGCAGGCTTCTTGGAAGCCGCCCTTTTTTTACTAGTCTTCGCCGCGGTTGTGCGTTTCTTCCCGGCGGTCGATTTCGACCCGGCAGCTTTGCGAGGTTTCTTAGCCTTACCCGTCGACGTGTTATTTCCGAGCCTGGATGACCCAGCCGACTTCTTTCGGGCACGTTTAGCCGGCTTTGAACCGTTACTTCCGTTTTTCTCGGCACCTTCAGATTTCGAACCCGGTTTCAACGAGTCCCCCAACGGTCCGATCTTGTCTGTCACATCTTCGTCTTTAGTACTGATGACTAGACTCCCCTACTCGTCGTTAAGAAACGAGGGCTACTACCAACGCAATTTACTTCGAGGACCAACCTGGGCACCAAGACGCTCATTACAATAACTTCCTACCTTCGATCCAAGGTAGCGTTCCTCGGATCGACTCATCTTTAAGCCTTACTCTGTTTCCAAGGTGTCATCATCATCGTCGCCATCGTCGTCGGTGTCAACCACCAACAATCGGGCTACTGCTGCTACCTGTTCGCCAGACCCCAGAGACATGACTGAAACTCCGGTAGCGTCACGACCTTGCTGTGACACATCTCCAACCGGAAGCCTAATAATTACACCGCCGGAAGAAATCAGGAGAATCTCTTCATCCTGTTTGACGACCATGGCGCCAACGACTTGACCTTTTCTTTCGTTAACGGTGACACACCGAACGCCGAGACCACCGCGTTTCTTCACCGAGAATAACGACGGATCTACTCGCTTACCGAACCCTTCGCTGGTGACCACCAAAACTTCGGTGTCATCTCGAAGGGCATCGCAGCTAACTAGTTCATCACCTTCGCGGAACTTCATGCCACGAACACCGGCCGCCGTTCGCCCCATCGGACGAACGTCATCCTCGGAGAACCGCAAACCCTGCCCGGCTCGAGAAGCCATAAAGATGTCGTTCTCACCGCTTGTAGGAATAACATCGACCAGCTCATCGCCGTCGTTCAGTTTGATCGCAATCAAACCAGCTTTAAGTGACGAATCGTACGCGCTGAACAACGTTTTCTTGACTCGTCCTTGACGGGTAGCAAAAAACAGGAACCGGTTTGTTTCGTAGTCGCGTGTATCGATAACAGCCTGGATGTGTTCTTCGGGTTGGAGCTGTAAAAGATTCACTAACGCCATACCGCGAGAGGTACGACTCGTGATCGGAATCTCGTGTGCCTTAATCCGATACACCCGACCTCTGGTCGAGAAGAACAGCAGATAGGCGTGTGCGGTGGTGTGAAGTAAATGGCTGACTAGATCTTCAGTGTCGTCCTTTAACTTCGCCGCGGTAACACCGCGGCCCCCGCGACCCTGACTTCGGAACTCTTCAGCCGAAACCGATTTGATATAACCTGTCGATGTCAACGTAACCACAAGGTCTTCGTCGTCGATCAAATCTTCAATATCGAGCTCGCCCGGATCCGGCATCAAAATTGTTTGTCGAGGCGTCGCAAACACATCTTTGATTTCGGTCATTTCATCTTTGATGACCTCGCGCAGTTTGACTTCGTCACCGAGAATCTCTTCCAACGCGGCGATCATCAGTTTCTTCTCAGCTAACTCGTCTTCGAGATCGGCTCGAGCTAGTCGAGTCAACCGTCCAAGAGGCATGTCGAGAATATGGTTGGCCTGAATTTCGGAGAACTCAAACCCTTCGCCCATCAGACGAGATTTCGCTTCTTGGCGATCTTCCGAAGCTCGAATAGCGGCGATGATCTTATCGATCAGGTCGAGCGCTTTGATGAGGCCCTCGAGGATGTGCGCCCGTTCGTTTAACTTACGAAGGCGATATTCACTTCGTCTGCGAACGACCTCAACTTGGTGTTCGACGTAGGCCACTAAGGCTTCGCGAAGGTTTAAGGTTCGAGGAATGCCGTCAACCAGCGCAACCATGTTCACGCTGAATGTGGTCTGCATCGGCGTGTACTTGTACAAATTGTTTAGAACAACCAACGCCGTGGCATCACGTTTAAGTTCGAATACTAAACGGGTGTTACCTTTAGCCGACTCGTTCCTAATTTCACGCAACCCGACGATGTCGCCTCGCTCAACCAACTCAGCCGTTTTACGGGCGATCTGGTCGACCGACGTTTGATACGGAACTTCAGTGACGATGATCTGGTCACTAGTTTTACCTTCGACGATTTCGGCGACCGCTCGCATCCGGACCGAACCGCGACCGGTACGATACGCATCTCGCGCCCCAACCCGACCCAATATTTGGGCTTTGGTTGGAAAGTCAGGGCCTTGAATAAACTCCATCAAATCGTCTGGAGTGGCGTCGGGATTATCGATTAGATGAATCGACGCGTCGATCACTTCACCCAAATTATGGGGCGGGATGTTGGTGGCCATACCAACGGCGATACCTTGCGAACCGTTGACTAACAGGTTCGGGAATCGACTCGGCAGAACAGTCGGTTCTTGATGTTTACCGTCGAAGTTATCAACAAAGTCGACGGTGTCTTCGTCGATGTCTTTCAACAACTCCATCGCCAGTTTCGTCAACCGACACTCGGTGTAACGGTACGCGGCAGGCGGATCGTCGGGAGACCCGAAGTTTCCGTGCGGGTCGATCAACGTGTGGCGAAGCGAAAAGGTCTGCCCCATCCGCACCATCGAATCATAAACCGCCTGGTCACCGTGAGGGTGGTAACGTCCAATAACGTCGCCGACAACGGTCGCGCACTTTACGTGGCTTCGGTTAGGTTGATGCCCGGCGTCGAACATAGACCAGAGAATACGGCGATGCACTGGCTTCAAACCATCGCGTGCGTCAGGCAACGCACGCGAAACGATAACCGACATGGCGTATTCAAGGAACGATTGTTCCATCTCGTTTTGAATCGCTATCGGCTCAATTTCGCCTGACGAATCGTCGCTGCCACCAGCGTCGGTATTACTCGGAGGAAGGTCACTCATGGTTACAACCTAGATAGAAGTTGAGACACATTTAGATGTCGAGAAAGCGAACATCATCAGCGTTGGTCTGGATAAATTTCTTGCGGCTCTCGACGTCTTCACCCATCAGAACGGCGAACGTTTCATCGGCGATAGCAGCCTGGTCAACGGTTACTCGAAGCAGCGTCCGGCTTTCGGGGTCCATCGTGGTTTCCCAAAGTTCCGATGCGTCCATCTCGCCCAGTCCTTTTAGGCGTTGAAACTCGGCGTTAGGGTGAGCGGCCGAATAGGTCTCACGAGCCGGGTCGTCCTTAAGGTACAGTTTCGACTTACCCACCTCGGTCGAATAAAGCGGAGGCTGAGCGATATAGATATAGCCGGCATCGACGAGTGGTCGCATCTGTCGGAAGAAAAACGTCAGCAGCAACGTACGAATATGGCTGCCGTCAACGTCAGCGTCAGCCAACAGAATGATCTTGTGATAGCGACACTTTTCAAGGTCGAATTCTTCTTCGCCGAAACCGGCACCCAACGCCTGAATCAGCGAAATGATTTCGGTGTTTTTGTACATGCGGTCAGGGCGAGCCCGTTCCACGTTAAGAATTTTGCCTCGGATCGGCAGAATAGCCATCGTCCTCGGGTCGCGAGCCTCTTTGGCCGAACCACCAGCCGAGTTACCTTCCACAATGTAAATTTCGGACTCGGTAGGGTCCTTACTTTGACAGTCGGCCAACTTGCCGGGCAGTCCTGCACCGTCAAGCGCTGACTTTCGACGAATAGTCTGTCGAGCGTTAGTTGCCGCAATGCGAGCCTTCGCAGCATTTGACGCTTTGGTCAACATCGCTTTAGCTTCTTTAGGGTGCTCTTCGAACCACTCACGCAGACGTTCGTTTGTCGCTTTTTCGACCAATGAACGAACTGAAACGTTCCCCAGTTTCGATTTGGTCTGCCCCTCAAACTGGGGTTCAGCGACACGTACTGAAATGATAGAAGTTAGACCTTCGCGAATATCTTCGCCTTGAAAGTTCTCTTCTTTTTCTTTCAGAATGCCTTGGGCCCGAGCATAAGAATTAACGGTTCGGGTTAGAGCGGTACGGAAGCCTTGTTCATGCATTCCACCTTCGAGCGTCGAGATACCGTTTGCGAATGAATGGATACCGTCTGTTTGATAGCCGGTGTTCCAGCTAAACGCTATTTCGACTTCTTCGTTTTCGCCTTGTTCGGTAAACCAGCCGACTTCGTCAAAAAGTTCTTCTTTGGAATGGTTCAGGTGACGAACGAAGTCTTTGATGCCGCCCTCGTATCGAAGGGTAACTTCTTCGGAGTCTGCGTCTCGTTCGTCGACAAAGCTGAACTCTAAACCGGCGTTGAGAAACGCCATCATTTGAAATCGGTCGATCAGCGTCTGGCTTCGGTAGTCGATGCCTTCTTTGAAGATCGTAGGGTCCGGCCAAAATCGCACCGTGGTACCCGTAACTGGTTCCCCGTCTTCACTCAAAGGTGAATCCCCAGTTTTGACCAGTTTGTCTTTAGGTTGACCACCCTCAACAAAGGACATGGCGTGGCGAGAACCGTCCCGGTCGATTTCGACTTCGACTTTAGTGGACAGTGCGTTGACCACTGAGATTCCAACGCCGTGAAGACCACCCGACACTTTGTAGCCACCGTCGCCGAATTTACCGCCGGCATGCAGAACAGTTAACACGACCTCAGCCGCGGTTAAGTCTTCATAGTTTGGGTGTTTACCAACGGGGATACCGCGACCATTATCCGAAACTTGGATTCCGCCGTCGCTAAGTGCCCGCACTTCGATGCGCGAACAATGCCCGGCCATCGCTTCGTCAACTGAGTTGTCCACCACCTCCCACACCAAGTGATGCAGACCGGTGGGACCAGTCGAACCAATATACATACCCGGCCGTTTACGAACCGCTTCAAGTCCTTCAAGAACCTGGATGTCAGACGCTTTGTACGAAGCATCAGTGTCGGCCACCGAAGCAGTACTTTTGTCGGCCTCTGGTGTGTCGGGCGGGATTTGTGAGTTGTCGTTTTGAGAAGTAGTCATGCAGTTTTTTTCGGACGTCCACCGATATAAAATGTGATGGTCGCCTGTCGTTGAATTCTATCAAAAATAGAGGGATAGCCGGGGTCACACGAGCAGGCAACTACACCCCGTCATATTCAGAGTCAATTTGGTTTCACCCGAGTCGAAACCGACAACAGCTCAACCTGTGGATAAAGTTGTTGAAAACGGTCTTTGATTTGGGAAGTACACCACTGAATTTGGGACGCCCACGCACTATCAGAACAAAGAACAACCAGCTCACCGTTCACCAACTGGACTGGTTTGGTCTGTTTGGCCAATGCGGGCCCAACAACCTCAGACCATCCCGCTCCCAGTTCGGACAACACGTTTGTGGGCGGGGCACCCAGATTCGCTAAGAATCGATTAAGACTCTCAGCCAGCGGCTTCGGATCAGAATTCAATGGAACTGTCTGGAAGGTCGCTGAGCATCTGCTCCAAGTTTAGGATTCTATCCGGGTTGGTTTCAACCGGAAGCTCCGACGCACTCGTCAGCAGAGTCTGACCTGGAGGAACATGTTGAAGAAGCTGTGAACAACGCGTTGGGTCAAGTTCGGACAACACATCGTCGAGCAACAACAAAGGTGGTTCCCCCAACCGATTAGTGAGAAGTTGATGCCCAGCGAGACGCAAAGCCAGCGCAACCGTTCGCTGTTCACCCTGAGATGCTTGTGTCCGAGCCGAAAACCCATCGATGGTCACCGCCACATCATCACGATGCGGACCCACCGAAGTTATCTGCCGTTTCACGTCATGACTACGAGCTTCCGCTAACGCTTCCGACAACGACTCAGCCGACCAAGACCGCTCGTAACTCAACCCGATCCGGGTAGCCCGATCAGCCAACACACTGTACGAATCGTTCGCCGGTTTCAACAAGTCCTCGAGTAGTCGCTGACGACGACTCGTCAACTCAGCACCCCGATCACCGAGTTTGGCGTCCCACACATCCAAAGTAGTGGCAGCCGAATCGTCTAAGACCCCACGCGCCGACCGTAGTAAAGCCGATCGCTGCTTCAATATCTTCGAAATGTCAGCCAAAAGCCGATCAGCTGATGGATCGAGCGCAACAAGTAGATCATCAACATAAGTGCGCCGAACCGACGGACCCTCTTTGACCAATGCCAGATCGTCCGGACCAAAAACGGTGACCCGCAATGCCCCCAACAGGTCGCGAGCCCGCCTGAGTTTTTGTTTGTTTACTTGTGCTTTGGTTTTTCCGCCACCAAGTTGAAGTTCGACAAGAACTTCCCGGCCGTCGCGTTCGCCAACCGCTCGAATGACGGCGGTAGAAGCACCTTTTCGAACCAGGCTTTCAGTCGGAGCGCCCCGAAACGACTTCAGTGTGGACAGCAGCGATACGGCTTCCACCACATTGGTTTTACCAATACCATTTGGGCCAACCAACGCAGTAAGACCGGGCTCAAGTGGAAGCTCTAGTGTTTCGTAGCTACGAAAGTTATGGAGCCATAGACGATTTAATTGCATAAACAAGCAACCATCAGCAAACACCGCATGGGTACACCCTCCTAGTTATCCACTAATCCACAAAGTTTTCCACAATTTTGTGGGGAGGATGATTCGACCAATCCGAACAGACTAGCTATGAAACCCGGACCGGCATCAAAAGGTACAAGTAGTTATCGAACCCGACACTCTTGATTAGTGCTGGTTTCAGTTCGTCTGTCGTCAGAAGAGTGACATCGTCTCCGGGTGCCACTTCCAAACCTTCAAGCAAAAATCGCGGGTTGAACGCAACCACTAGATCTTCTCCGACATAACTACTCTCAACAACTTCGCGTGCGGTACCAACATCAGCGGTCACAGCCACTAACTCCATACCGTGTTCGTTCATTTCAATACGAACCGGCGTTCCCTCTTGCGGAGCCATAAGTTTTACACGACGGAGCGCATCGAGCAAAGCAGTCCGGTTGACGGTAAGGGTGTTGGGATGGTGATCGGGAACTAAACCTCTGTAGTTCGGGAAATCACCTTCGATCAATCGAGTGGTGAGAGTTACTCCCTCAACAGTAAACGAAGCCTCTTTTTCCCCTAAGCGCAGCGTGATCGATTTGCCGTTAGCCAGAATTCGATGTAATTCACCCAACGCTCGCGAAGGAACAAGAACCTGTTCACCTTCCGACAGTAACTCGATCCCATCGATATCTTTCATGGCTAATCGATACGAGTCGGTCGCGACCAGCCGCAACGAGTCACCTTCAGCAGCTAACAAAACACCGGTCAAGATCGGTCGTGAATCGTCCGAGCTGGCAGCAAGAACAACTTGTTTCAACGCATGAGCTAACTGTTCGGCATCTAGCTCAACCGGTTTCGCATCTATGTCAGTGATTTTTGGGAACTCATCTGATGTGATTAACCGAATACTGAAATCACTTCGGCCAGCGCTGATACGCAACGTGTCGTCTTCGGTAGATAATTCGACTGCGCCAGGGGATAACGCTTTGACAATGTCGGCGGCAAGTCGAGCCGGAATTACAGCCTTGCCGTCAGACTCGCCTGAAACTTCGATCGTGGTTGTAATTGTTAGATCGAGGTCGCTACCGGTGACAGTAAATTGATCACCAACTAGTTCAACTTGAACTCCGGACAATCCTGGCAGCCCGCTGCGTGTACTCACAGCTCGGCCGGCGGTGCCTAAAGTTTCGACCAGTACATCTCGCTCGCACCGGAACTTCACGTGATCTCCTCTGTGTTCATCTTCTATCAGTCTTAACTTAAATAAAGCAGTATCAGTAGTAGGGCCTGTGGAATGTGGAAGACATGGAATTACACCAGGTCAGAGCACGAATTTCTTTCCATAGGCATTTAGCGTTTCCCTCAACCAACCAACGAACCAACGGACCACTTGGGGATTGTTTGGCCTCTATCCACCGTGGATCGAGACCTGTACACAATCACAGTAACAGCGAACCCACAGGTAGTTCACATAGTTGTCCACTAGGAGCCTAGCGAATGGGGAAATATATTTGCTAACCCTCCTAGGAGTTCAGGGCTGTGAGTCCCTGCATGTTGGCTAGTGGCAGTCACCGTTCGCCGGACTGAGCTTCGGAGCGAACAGTCTTTTCGAGCCGCATAACGTCGTTGTAAATTTGGGAACGTTCTTTCATAAGGGCCCCAATCTTGTCACATGCATGCATGACGGTGGTGTGATCCCGACCGCCGAATTCTCTAGCGATCAGAGGAAAACTCAAATCTGTTAGCTCACGAGTTACATACATAGCTACTTGTCGGGCGATGACTAACGGCCTACGTCGTGATTTGCCAATGAGTTCTTCGCGAGGGAAACCGAATTGGTCCTCTGTGGCGAGAAGGATCATTTCGGTCGTTATAGGTCGAGGCTGGCGATCAGCAATGAAGTCACCGAGAACTCGCTCCGCGGTTTGGGTTGTCATTGGCTCATTGTTGAGATTCGCAAAAGCGGTGACCTTATTGAGGGCCCCCTCTAACTCACGAATGTTGCTGGTGATGTTGCTGGCGATAAATTCGGAAACATCGTTAGGCAAATTGATGCTCTCGTTATCGGCTTTTTTGCTCAGAATCGCCATTCGGGTTTCGATATCGGGCGGCTGAATGTCGGTCAGTAATCCCATCATAAACCGGCTTTTTAAGCGGTCTTCTAAGGTTGGTATCGCATCAGGAGGGCGATCTGACGACAGCACGATCTGACGATTTGACCCATATAAATCGTTGAACGTGTGGAAAAGTTCTTCTTGGAGCGAGTCTTTGTTGGCGATGAACTGAATGTCATCGACTAACAGCACATCGATTTGGCGGTAGCGACGTTTAAAATCGTTGCCGGAAGAGTTCTTGATCGAGTCAACAAATTCGTTCAAAAACGTTTCAGTTGAAACGTAGAGAACTTTAAGCCGAGGATATACGTCGTTAATAAAGTGTTCTATAGCTCGAAGTACGTGGGTTTTCCCCAACCCGGCGCTGCCATATATAAAGAGGGGGTTGTATGATCCACCGGGTCGTTCAGCAACCGACAACGCTGCGGCGTGGGCGAACCGGTTAGAAGGACCGATCACAAAGGTTTCAAACGTGTACCGTCGCGAATGATCAGCTGGCTGCCGGGACTGTCCAGGTTGGGGATCAGGCTGTGGACTAGTCGGTGGTTGGTACGGATTGTGCTCTTGAGAGGTAACCGGCTGCACGGTTTGGGCGGGTTCTACCGGAGTTTGTGCTGGTACAGCAGCTGGTTCAAGCCCATCATCGTCGAACAGTGTCGGCAAGGCCAGCTTAAAAGTGACGGCAACTTTTCGACCGGCAGCTTCGGCCACCGCATCCTCGACTAGCGGACGATACCGGCCATCGACTTTCTCTCGAACAATTCCGTTGGGAAGTCCCAGAACAAACTGATCTGCGGATAAGTCAACGGGAACAGCTTGTGAAAAAGTGCTTTGCCAGACGCCATCAGAAACTTGACTTCGTAGCAGCTTCGAGGCCTCTGACCACAACTGCTCACTTGTCAACATAAACGCCCCACATGCACTTTCTCCCCACTTTCCACAGAGTTTCCCACAGTTGGGGGCCGGAAAAGTGGCCTTCGGTTAAGTAGTGAACCCAGCAGAAGAATACGCCAAAAGCCATTAACTAGGGGCCGTTGGCAGCTCCAATACTGAGGGATCAGTACTTTGACGTTAGCAGGACTAACAAAATGTCCCCACGCGGCTGTGGAAAAGTTTGTGGAGACTTCATGGACAACGTCGAGTTAACGGCTTATGAACTACCCGTCATCGCCACAAGTCATCCCTGTGTAACCGCGACAGACTACTCAACGCAGCCAAGACGATGTCCCTTGACAGGGCGATGACGATAGCGCCAACCCAGCAAGGTTTGTTGTTCTTATAACAACGACGCCGTACCCTTTAAAGGTCGGCCACGCTGCGAAGCTAGCCACGATGGATCCCCCCGTCCGCCGCCAATCTCTGTTGGATAGGGTCGGGCCCGGCAAATCGTGGTCAACCCCACAGGCCCATTGAAGATAGGTTCGAGCATAGAGCTCGAAGGAGAAAGCTGTGAAGCGCACATTTCAACCGAACACCCGCAAACGAGCCCGCAAGCATGGGTTCCGCCTACGGTCATCCACTCGAGCTGGTCGAGCAGTACTTCGATCTCGTCGACTTAAAGGGCGCAAACGCCTAAGTGCGTGATTGGCCCTGTGCAGAGCAAGGCTACCTTTTCGGCTTTTAGGTCGGCGGGTGTGCGTGTTCGTTCTGGACCTCTTCAGATGGTTTTTACTCGAGTTGATACAGAACCGGCCGAGCCCCCTGTTCAGCTTGCGTTTGCGTTGAATAGGCGTTTCGGTAACGCTGTTCAACGAAACCGGGCCCGGAGACGTATGCGTGCATCGTTTACCGAAGTCTGCTCTGACTCCAACGGCCTGCCTGCTGGAAGCGCTTTTCTGCTAATGGCTAAACCATCTATCAACCAGCAGTCGTTCCATGAACTGCTGAGCTGCACCCGCTCGTGCTTAACCGCCCTCGAAACCAAAGGGGCGTTCAGTTGAGTAAAGCAGTTCTTCTGAAATTACTTTCGGCCTATCACCACACGGCACCACTTCGAGCGCCACGATGCCGATACGTTCCGACCTGTTCCCACTACGCCAGCGAAGCGATAGTAACCTATGGTGCGGCCAAGGGAACCTGGTTGTCCATAAAGAGACTTCTACGATGCCACCCGTTTGGTTCCTCAGGTCTTGACCCCGTACCGGAGAAATAGATGTTTGACATATTTGACCCGATCTTTGAAGCAATAGCGAGGCTACTCGCCTTTTTCTTTGAACTTCCCGTGGTCGGTGGCTCCTACGGCATTTCGATCGTCCTTCTGACCCTCGCCGTAATGCTGGTCCTCATGCCGCTTACATTGAAGGCCACTCGTTCAACGATTGCTATGCAATTCGTTCAACCTGAACTCAAGGCACTGCAAAAGAAATACAAAGACGACAAGCAGATGCTTAACCAAGAGACCATGGCTCTCTACCGCGAGAAAGGCATCAACCCGGTTGGCGGCTGCCTTCCTATTCTCGCTCAATTGCCAGTGTTCTTGGTCTTGTACCGAATCTTTATCGGTCTAACTACCCGTAACAGTGAGTCACCCTTTTTTGGTGTAGCCGACGCGGCTCGCTCCGCCAATGGCGGCGATTCACTAAAGCCCAGCAACTTCAACCCTAAATGGGTACCCCAAGACTCCGAAATCTACGAAAAGCTGGTCAACTCTGACGAAATGCCATTCGGCCCGTTCGACTTAGCTGTTCGAGCTGGAGACGTCTTCCAACGCAACCCGTTTGAAGCGATACCTTACATTCTTCTAATTCTGGTCGTAGTCGCAGGGAGCTATTATCAACAGCGCCAGATCTCAGCTCGACGAGACGGTGCACCGCTAGTCGGAAACCCAATGCAGCAACAGCTGATGAAAGTCATGCCGCTGATGTCAGGCGTGTGGGGATTCCTATTCCCAGCTGCTCTCATGTTGTACCAAGCGACGTCAAGTCTATTTCGAATCGGCCAGCAAGCTTACATAACTCGCTCCTTCTACCGAGGGGAAGAGTCAATTGGTAAACGAGCAGCGTCGGCCATACAAGATTCAAAGGTCACGGACGATTCCGAAGAAGACAAATCCGCTAACAAAAAGCCTAAGAAAAAGCCTAAGAAAAAGGTCAGCGGAAAGAAAGAAAAGTCGAAGAGTTCAAACGGAACAAGCGATTCTGACGAATCGTCTGGCAAAAAAGATCGCAATCAAGCTTGGGCTGATCGTCGCCAACAAAAATCGAAAGCACAGAAGAGCCGCGCTAATGGCAAACACTCGGCAAATGGTCGAGTAACACCCAAAGGCACAAAGTCACCAGCGGCTCGTAAGAAGCGGAAGAGGTAATACAAACGTGGAATGGGTAAGCACAACCGCAAAGTCGGTTCCCGAGGCTATTGATTTAGCTCTGGACAACCTTGGTGTAGACCAAGCTGAAGCCGAAATAGTTGTCGTCGAAGAACCAAAGCAAGGCCTCTTCGGCCGGGTTCGAGGCTCCGCTCGAGTAAAGGCTCGAGTAAAGCCATTAGAGAACGAGACTAAAGAGTCAAGCAACGGACGTCGTCGACGAAATGACAAACGACGAGGAAATAGTTCGTCAAACAAGAACGGTCGAAACCGTAAACCGTCTTCAGGTCGCCAGCAGAAAGCTAAGCCCGAAGAATCAAAGAGCAACGGTCAAGGATCTAAGGGCCGTTCGCAACGTAACCGAGGCAAGGGGCGCGGTCCGCGTCAGAACCGGACCGAACGAGACGTTCCAGAGTCCAGCCTCGAAGAGGTTTCTGAACACCTCACCGGTTTCCTATCCGGGCTCTCTACCGCATTTGGATTCGACGGCGACGTTGAAGTCGACGAGGTAGAAGACAACAGCGTAGTCGCAACCATCAAAGGCCAACATGGTCTCCTTGTTGGACCTAAAGGGCGAACACTTGACGCTATACAAGAACTAAGCCGGATGTCTGCCCAGCGCACTGTTCCTAGCTCTGTTCGGATCGCAGTCGATGTAGGCGGCTATCGTCTTCGTCGTAACGAAGCACTCGAAGTGTTTGCTATCAAGGCAGCAGACCGAGCGGCAACCGAAAGCGCCGACGTCGAACTTGAACCAATGAACTCAAGTGACCGCAAAGTTATCCATAACGCCTTGATGGAAGTCGATGGCGTCGAAACCCGTTCTGTTGGTGACGAACCACGACGACGAGTTGTCGTGGTCCCAGTTGCGGTACCTAAAGACGTGGATGAGTCCGAATAATAATTCGTTACTGGCTGTTCTAACCAGAGCACAATCGGTTGGCTTCTTAGGGCCTGGAGATATTGAAACTCACATTGATCACGCGGCGAGGTTTGCCGCAGGTCTGGCTGAGGACAATAGCAACTTGGCTGACATTGGGTCAGGGGGTGGGGTTCCCGCACTCCCGCTACTTCTGGCTAATGAACAATTGAGCGCGACGCTGGTGGATACTTCCCAGCGTCGCTGTTCATTTTTGGTGTGGGCGGTTTGTGAACTTGGTTTGCAAGATCGGGTTGTGGTAAAAAGGGCTCGCGCTGAGGAGCTTGGACAAGACGACAACTATCGAGGTAAATTTTCTGCGGTGACCGCTCGAGGGTTTGGTCCTCCTGCGTGGACCTTCGAATGTGCGATTGGACTGTTGTCGTTAGGGGGCCGTTTTGTTGTGAGTGAACCTCCGAACGAACGACAATGGCCAGACGATGCCACCCTTTTGTCGTATGGGGTTGTTCAACATTCCGCAGCCGATCGAATAGCCATCTTCGAACGGGTGGGTGACATTCCCGACCGGTTACCTCGAAAGCCTAAGGCGGCATCGAAGAAACCGCTGTTTTAATTCGCCTAGCTTGTATCAACATGGGCAAGTTGTAGGCATCATCGCAAACCAATAACCACAATATGGATCGGCCCTTTATTGTCTCAAAGTTGGTTGTTGTCAGCTAACATTGGCCTCGAGGCTTACTGACGAGACACTCGTGAGTCAGCGCCGTGGCCGAAGTAGGAGTAATCGTTGGCTAAATCGAAAGAGGATGCCCCCAGTAAAGCGAAGAGCGAAGAATCAGATTGTCGGATCCTCGCTGTCGCTAATCAGAAGGGTGGCGTTGGTAAAACCACGACTGCTGTAAATCTAGGAGCTGCGGCGGCCGAGCTTGGTCACCGGGTTCTAATTGTGGACCTCGATCCGCAAGGTAACGCTAGCACAGGGCTTGGTCTTAACCCCCGGACTCTGAAAACCTCGTTATACGATGTTTTGCTTCAAGATGTTCCACTCGAAGAGGCTATTGAAGCGGCGGCGGTCAAGAACCTATTCATCGCTCCAGCAAATCTTGACTTAGCTGGCGCGGAAATAGAGCTGGTGCCAGCGTTCAGCCGCGAGATGCGGCTGAAGAATGCGATCGGCACAGTTCGAGACGACTACGACATTGTGTTTATCGATTGTCCACCGTCGTTAGGACTTCTGACGGTTAACGCTCTTGCTGCCGCACAAGAAGTTCTCGTTCCTATCCAGTGTGAATATTATGCGCTGGAAGGGTTAGGCCAACTTTTACGAAATGTCGATCTTGTACAACGTAACTTGAACTCGGAGCTTCATCTGTCTCACATTGTTCTTGTTATGTTCGATGCTCGAACGAATCTGGCGAGTCAGGTTTCAGATGAGGTTCGAGCTCACTTTGGCGAACTTGTCTGCGACACCGTTATACCTCGTACGGTGCGCTTATCAGAGGCCCCGAGTTTCGGTCAGCCAATTACGGTCTTTGACGCTGCTTCTCGGGGAGCGTTGGCCTATCGAGATTTAGCGGTTGAGGTTGCAGGTAAACCGGGCGACTAGATACCCGATAGTTCCCGCCTCATACCTACCTTTACCCAAATCTGCCAGGGATTATGACCCTAACAAACCCCTGTACTTCCTTTTTGTAACTGTTTATACCCAATTGTGACCAAGCTGGGCTTGGTCTGTGGCCTTAACTGCCACACCTGAATGATGTCGGACGTTCTAACTGGTTTGACTAATGAAAGTCAGTCGGGCTGAACAATGTGCCGGCTGGTGCAGACTCGTACCGAATCAAAGTGGTCCTTGGCGAAGGGTTATTGCTATATCTCATGCTTGGATCTTGGCGAGTGAATTTCTATTCTTGGCCCGACCTAAAAGCTCCGCTCAGTGATTGAGGCAACGTTTACTCTTCGGCCTTTGCTGTGTTGTTGGGGTTCTGGGCCGAAGCCGATGTGCTAGCTGCTGGGCTGCGTGTCCCGTGAGCCCTATATGTACGTGAATATACCTAAATAAGTCATTTATATAACCATTCATACCCAATATAGATTCTATATATACTCATCTATAACCTGTTCGTACCCCCAAAATGCGTGGACTTGTGGTCGTCGGGTAATCTGAACGCTTGAAATACGTTCAAGCTGACTCAATAATTCCCAACCGACTTCAGCCCCGTAAACGCTTTGATCAAGAAGCGTTACTGGGATTGTCAGACTCGATCGCCGAATTAGGCGTGCTCCAGCCAATCTTGGTCCGCCCGCTTAACTCGACTTCATTTGAGCTGATTGCGGGGGAACGACGCTGGAGGGCCGCTCAGTTAGCTGGGTTAGACGAAGTGCCAGTAGTTATACGCGAAATCGACGATCGAGAATCGCTAGAACAGGCCGTGGTCGAAAATCTGCATCGATCTGATCTGAATCCGATGGAAGAAGCGGCTGCCTATCAGCGTCTTGTGGACGACTTTGGCTTGACATCAGATGAAGTCGCTGTACGGGTGGGAAAAAGTCGACCAGCAGTAGCCAATGCGTTGCGTCTATTTCAACTACCCACCTCAATCCAGCGGCTTCTGGTCGATGGCGAGCTTTCTGCCGGGCATGCTCGGGCGTTGCTCAGCCTACCAGACCCTCACAGCCGTCAATTGCTTGCTGAAAGGGCGATTGTAGAGGCCCTTAGTGTTCGGGCGTTGGAGCGGGTAGTAAAGCGTTATATCGCCGATTTGGACGCCCCCCGTGGCAAAAAGAGCACCGTTAAACCCCAACAATCCACTGATCCAGGTCTGTTGGAGGTCGAAAATCTATTGGGTGACAGACTGTCGACCAGGGTTTCAGCCAATATGCCCCAGCAAGGTCCTGGTCGTCTTGTAATCGAGTTCGCTGACCTCGAAGACCTTGATCGAATCTTTCAGGAACTTATCTAGAACCCGTTTACGACTCCCCACAGTTTGTGGATAATGCTGTGATTAACTGATGATCTCTTGTGGGTAGAGGGTGTGTAACAAAGGCCTTGTTTCACGTGAAACGGGGGTATTGCCTGCATAGATGGTGATTATGTGGGACGGTTTGATGGGTGATTGCGTATTAAATGGTGATGATTGGGTATAAATAGGGTGACCTGGTGATGACTGGATAAGCCGTCCTGGGGATGACCCTGGATTGGGTCCGGTGGTCGATTGTTGCCCCGTCGGTTACTCGAACCATTTATAGGTGGCGGATGGTTGAGCCATTGCCAGACGTGGTGCAGCGGAGGGCGGTTAGCTTTGCCGCTCTTTTCCTACTCGGCTTTGCTGTCGGGTTCCCGCTGGCTCGTGTTCTCTAAGTCAAGCCAACGGTTTCGGGTATAAGTTCAGATGGAAAAGGTATATCTTGTGCATGTTTGGTTGAATTGTGGGCAAGAACAAGTAGTAGTCAGGTAGCTATAGGTTCATATTGGGTGTATATAAATAATATTTGGGTATGAAATGGTTCTGATGGGGGTATGAAGGACGCAAGACGTCGACCGCCAACAGGGCCGCCCCGTCTCCAGCGGTCGTCTCAAGCGTCGTGCCTTCTGGTGTTGCCGGGTGGGTGATTGCAGACTTTCAGGCAAAAAGATGATGCCCGAAGAGGCGCGTGGACTTCACTCGCGTAGGAGAACACTGGGAGGGTCCTATGTGGCGGATCCGGGTATGAACGGGTATCAACTAGAAAGATTTGGGTATATTCACGTGTAAACGTGGCTAGTTAGGTGGCTCTTGGGGCTAATCACGTATAAAACAGGTAAACGGATAGCGGTAGAAGGGTTAGGTTGTCGCCCACTGGGTGGGACTAACGAAACACCAAAAACGGCCACCTGAAGATGCAGGAATCGGGCTACGGGTATAAGAGGTTATAGCCAGGGTACCTAAAGATGCATATTGGGCAAATGGGAGTGTAAGTCGGTATCAACAGCGTGAAGATGGGTATAAAAAGGTTAGGTTTGGGGGCCGAGTTCCATGGTTTCAGGCATCAACTCGAAGGCCACCAGAACGGCAACCGTCTCTGAACGATTCCAGCCCCGAACTTCGCCTAGACGAATCACCTTGTCAAAGTCGCCATCGGTTAACGACAGGCGTAACCGTGAACGTCCGCGACTAACCGGTCTACCACCTGCGCCCGCATAAATAGCGTCACCGTGGCGGCGATATGCACTCATCACAATATCGGCAGGGTTAATAGCGGTATTCTCAAGCGCCGCCGCGATGTCATGGGGAACCGATAACTCTCGCCTTTTTCGTCGCTTATCTGGTCGAGTGGAGCTGACAGAGTCGTTAGTGGCTGGAGAAGCCACCGCAGCTGCTCGCTCTTCGACCGGTTGATTGGCTGCGGTCTTTTGTTCACTCCGCTTGACCGGAGCAGGGGTTGAGGCCGGCGCAGTTTCCTCTTCCTGGGCGGGTTCTTTGCGTCGACGGCCTGTAGTACCCCGGAATGCGGAGGGGTCGGCTATCGAATTGAGGCCCCGTGCTTTACCTAGTGTTTTGTCGCTCATGATGTCGATGTCTCCAACAGTCGTTCGGCTAAGGCAATTCGATCGTCCACCTCGTCGGCAAGTTCGTAAAACTCGTGGGCCAGATCAGTCAAATTTGTGGGAATTTGAATTCTGCCCTTGATTTGATTGGTGATTGAGACGGTGCTGGCCCATTCGGCGTACTCGTGTAAGAACAATTTAGCTTTACGACTATCGTCATAGGCGGTACTTGCCTCACGAATCACCGTATTGAAGGGGTCAGCCACACCGTCGAGAATATCGGAAACTTCTTTTTGGGCTTCTGCTCGTTTCCGGCTTGCACCGGCACCTATACGCATAAGCACAACTCCTAGCAACAAAATGTTGGACTCGAGAAGCTCCAACTCTTCAGCTAGAACCCTTAAACCTTCAATATTGTCTACTCCAGCGCTGGTCGGCACTAACAAGTACTTGCCGGTCTGCATGGCCATATCTGCTAGGCGGGACGAACCAGATGGTGGAAGGTCGAAAACGATGCGATCGAACTGGTTTGCTTCCAGTAACTGGTTGAAACTCTGCGAAAAAGCTTCAGGTCCACCTTCGGCAGTTACCAAATGATGCGAAAGGGTCTTTGTGTGTTTGCCCGCGACCACGACGTGTAGTCGATCTCGTGCCTTGACAGTAGTTAGCTTGTCGCCATACATCACCGAATCCATCAAATGGCGGCCATCGCCATGATCGTTGGGTTCAAGTCCACAAACTTTTGTCGCCGAAGCCTGCGTGTCCAAATCAGCTAGAAGAACCCTTTTACCTTCGCTGGACCAGATGGCTGCTAGTTGGGTCGCAAGGGTGGTTTTACAGCTTCCACCCTTACCGATACCAACCACCACGGAATGATCGATTGTCACCATAGTCTCCAATCTAGTCGCTGATCCTTGAACTAGTGGTTATGAATATACATTTTCGGGGTAATCACAGGTGGCTCTTCGGTACGAAGTAGTCAAAATTGGGTAATAATGGGTACAAATAGCGAAACCGTAAAAACGAAACTGCCCGGATCGATATCCGGGCAGCCAATAATCTTTGCGCTAGCTATCTAGCAGGGTGCAAACTTAGATACCGAGTTCTGCTACAAGACGATCTTTCGGCATCGCACCCTGGACTCTCTTGTCCACTTCACCATCTCGGAAGACGATCAACGTAGGGATGCTTCGAACCTGAAAGCGTAAGCTGCTGGCCGAATTGGCATCAACATCCAACTTGGCGATAGTTACGTCTTCCTTCTCGTCAGCAATCTCATCCAAGATCGGAGCGATTTGTTTACACGGACCGCACCAGTCAGCCCAAAAATCTACAACAACTGGACCAGTTGCGCCATTGATAACTTCGTCGAACGTAGCATCGGTTAGAGTAACGACATTTTCAGACATGTAAGCCTGCCTTCAGTTTGGGATACATTTTCGGATGATGTATAGATCGGTCGGTGGTTGTAAGTAGTTATATCTGAAACAACGAATCAGTGTTCGCTATTCCCATCATGATGTGCTTCTAGCCAACGTTCAGCATCGATAGCGGCAGTGCAACCAGACCCAGAAGCCGTAATCGCCTGACGATAAATATCATCCTGCACGTCGCCACAAGCAAAGACACCCTCAACGCTAGTACGCGAACTCGGCGACTGAGTGATCAGATAACCATTGTCCTTCATAGCCAGCTGGCCCTCAAAAAGTTGAGTGTTAGGGACATGGCCAATGGCGACGAACAAGCCGGTAATATCGAGCTGGCTGGTTTCACCCGTGACGTTGTTCTTAACGTTGACGCCGGTCAGAGCCTCATCTCCAAGTATTTCGGCCACTTCAGTGTTCCACAAGAACGTGATCTTGTCGTTGTTGCGAGCCCGCTCTTGCATGATTTTCGAAGCTCTTAGTTCGTCGCGGCGCACGATAATGGTAACCGACTTAGCGAACCTGGTGAGGAAACCGGCCTCTTCCAAGGCAGAATCACCACCGCCCACGACGGCAATGTCTTGGTCCCGGAAGAAGAATCCGTCACAGGTTGCGCAAGTGGATACCCCATGCCCAACCAGACGCTCCTCGTTCTCTAAACCAAGCATTAGCGCCTTCGCTCCGGTTGACACGATGACGGTATTAGCCAGATACGTAGGATCTCCGTCGGTTTCTGCGCCCACCCACAGTTTGAACGGTCGGGCAGAGAAATCGACCTTAGTTACTTTGACCGTTTCGATCTGAGCGCCGAAACGGACAGCTTGTGCCCGAAAGTTCGCCATCAACTCGGGTCCCAGAATCCCGTCAGGGAAACCAGGATAGTTCTCAACATCAGTGGTCATCATCAACTGTCCACCAGGCTGATCACTCGTTGAGGAAGGTTCACCCTCGAGTACAAGCGGGTTAAGGGCAGCTCGAGCCGTGTAGATAGCAGCGGTCAAACCCGCCGGCCCACTTCCAACAATCGCCACATCAAATTCTTCAGTCAACTAACTGCTCCTTGCCACTTCATTCTTTCGAGGTCTTCATATATCAACCAGTGAGAATCCAAAACTGTTCCGCTATAGCCAATTAACCGGAGTTGAGCTTCGGGCGAACCCGCAACGAGACTCTGACTCAGTCCCGCACAACGCGCTTTTTCCAAAGCAAACCACCGACGAGAGTGAAAATGACACCCAGGATGACGTACGCCAACCACGGTTCACCGGCATCTATGAATGGCAGATAGCCGGTAGCTAAAACCAGGACACGTAACAGCAGAATCAGTGCCAGTATCAACAGAACGGAAGCGATCAGGCCGATAGCCAGGAAATAGACGGCGTACCGGGAAGCGACAAGCGCCGGTCCGGTAGTTTTCTCTCTGACTGAACCTACGTAGTGAACAACCATCTCCGAGGTTTTCGCTGGCCAGTCTTTTTCGGCGGTCGAATCGGTCGACCCGATTGAATCAAGTTCGGACATTACACCCAAACATATCTGATCCCGGCCCAACGTGACGACCATACCGGCGACTCGCCCATCATTTCTTCTAGATTTAACCCTGTGGGAGTAACTGGCATTGGTTATCTACCGCCGATACCGAGACTCCTCTTCGGCCGGTCTCAGAGGAGAAGACCAGCAATTCGCCACGTTCTCCACCAACCATGATCGGTAGATAGCCAAGTAGTTCGCCGCCGGACGGATCATTCGCCCCAGTGGCACACGACGAGAACTGAAAGTCGGTAGATAGCTCTGTGTTGGATCCGATCATTTCGAGTTCTGCATCATCAGGTAACACATCAAAGGACAACAACTCGTTATCGGCTGGAGCTGGCGATTCGGCAGGAGCTGACTCTTCTTCAACTTCAGCTGCATCCTCATCAGCGAAATCTGCCGCCGATTCTGCTTGATCGTCCGCATCCGTATCAGCGGCGTCCGATGCCGAAGCGCTTCCAGCTTGTTGTTCAACCTGTCGTGCCTCGGCGGCTACCGCAGAATCGGTAGTAGCGACAGCTACCGACGAGGCTTCGTCAGACGAACTGGTGAAAGTGTCTTGAGAGGCGATAGTAAACCCGGCTCCGAGAACCAAAACAAAAGCCGCCGCTCCAGCCAACGGCGCCAACCATCGATATGAAGGTTTGGGTGATATCGGAACAACATTGCCTACAAGACCAGCGATATTTGGGTCGGAATAGCCGCCATTGGAGGTAGGTGCCTGATCTTGCGGTTCATTCGGCACAGCTCGAAGAGGTGCCGGGTTATTCGAACGCAAATCTATCTTCTGGGTCGCATCTGGATCTGGTTTATCAACCACGATCGTTTTATCAGAAGCAGCTGCATCAAACGCAGCTAAGGCGGCTGCGATATGGTTCTCTCGCACCTCATCTTGTTGTGGTGCAACCGAATTGATTCGAGATGAAAGACGACGAATCTTGTCGACGGTGATCTGAGCCTGGGTGTCGTTTTCGACCCGGGCTGATTCGTCTGGCGTCGTTTCGCCGTCAACATATGCAGATGCAAGTTCGTTGAGTTCGTCAGTCATCTCGCTACCTATGACGTTCCGTAGGGGGGGTCTTGTTCCCCGTTTGTTCAAATACTTGCATTAATTGTTGCCGAGCTCTGGATATGCGAGATCGCACGGTCCCCATCGGGATGTCCAAACACTCCGAAATTTCCCTATATTCCATTCCGACGATGTCTCTAAGAACTATCACGGTACGGAAATTCTCGTCCAAATCACGTAAAGCTCCGTCAACGTAGAGTTGTTCTACAATAATTCGGTCTTCGGTCGGAGCCGTGTGGACGTCGACCTCGATATCTAGGTCTGTGGGAACGGGACGGCGTTTCTTGCGGCGAAGCTCATCAAGGCAGGCGTTTGTCGCGACTCGATACGCCCAGGACCGGAATGAAGACTGCGAATTGAACCGTTGGAGCCCTTTGACGACGGCGATTAACGCTTCCTGTGTGCAATCGTTAGCGTCGGCATCATTGCCGGCGACGCGGCGACAAACAGCATAGATGTAGTCGTAGTGACGTCGCAAAAGCTCGTCAACTGCGCCGCGATCGCCGTTTTGGCTTCGCGCTACCAGATCTACATCGGAAATATCGATAGGTTTACGTTAGCCTTGCTGAGCGGGTTTGTTACTCCAAGTAATCTAGGAGAAAACAACCACCTAAGACGAGACAGTCACTTCATTGAGTCGAAATACGTTACGGCCGTTGGTTGAGCCGTGATCGGTGATCCAAAGCAGGACGCTCTTACCACTTTGTTTGTCGTCGAATGTGGCGGTAGCTGCACCGGTGGTGTTCTCGAACGTTGCGACCGGGGTGCCCCACGCTTCTGTGTTTTTGTCGAAGGAGTCGCCAACGTATACTTCCATCGACCATTTAGATGTTTCCGAGTCGATCTCGATCGAACGCATGTCAACGTCGTCGACCTCGAGGATCAGGCCGACACCTTCTTTTAGGCCACCACCGAAATCGGGCCGTTTATATGACTCGGTTTCCCAAAAACTTGTGCGTTCGTTGTCGATAGCGTTGGCCTTAAGGTCGTTGCGCTCACGTCCGTCCCCGAACGGATCGAAATCGGTAGCCGATTGGATAGCAACTGGGGTCGGGATCTCGTCAACTGCTGAGTCTGGGCTGCCACCACGGCTAGCTAGGGCGACACCTATAACGATTGCGGTCACAATCGCTAAACCGGCGATAGCGGGAAGCGACCATGATCGGGTGGGTTCCTCATGTTCCTGGGATGTTAGCGGAGCATCTTGGGGTGATTGTTTTCTTGCTCGTTTGCGGTCCGAAGAACGACGAGAAGTCCCCGAGGTGGGATACCGCTTCGTCGCCTTTTTAGGTGGGTTGGTTCGTTTAGAATTTACTGGCCGTTTCTTTGACGTTTCCTTGGACGATTTCTTACGGCGAGCGGTTTGAGAGGGGACTTCGGATGTAGCTTGTGATCCTGGTCGAGACGACGTTGGTTTGGGACGGGTGTTTAGTGCGGGTTGTGTCGTCGTGAAGGGACTGAACTCAGCAGTATTTTCACCGCTGCGGATATCAAGTTTGTCTTCGTCGTCGATAAGACGTTGCAACGCAGATTTGAATTCGGTGGCTCGCCGGAATCGGTCGTCAGCATCGCGCGCCAATGAACGATCCAGGACTCGTTCAAGAGAACCGGGAACTTCCGAATTTATCGACCGGGCCCGTGGCGGGTCGCGGTGAAGGCGCTTTAACGCAGTAGCAGCATCGGTGTCTGCCAGGAACGGTACCGTTCCGGTGGCGGCTTCGTAAAGCACGATTCCGAGCGAATACAAGTCGGAACGAGGGTCTATGCGTTCCCCGAGTACCTGTTCTGGGGCTAAGTACTTCGCTGTTCCTAACAGCGTCCCGGTAGCCGTCAGATCAATGTCGTCGCCTGCTTTAGCGATACCAAAGTCGGTCACCATCACCCGGTCAGGGCCGAGAATGATGTTAGCGGGTTTGATGTCGCGGTGAACGATGCCGTATCGGTGTGCTTCCGCTAACGCTTCACAGATATGAATGCCGATTCTGGCGATCTCAGCTGAGGGAAGTGTTGGCTGTTCGTTGAGAAGAGT
This sequence comes from Acidimicrobiales bacterium, assembly GCA_020630065.1. GTDB lineage: Bacteria > Actinomycetota > Acidimicrobiia > Acidimicrobiales > SZUA-35 > JAHDCC01. Next base: position 45,931 of record JAHDCC010000006.1, on the reverse strand, counting down.
GCGAAGCGTTTTCCCTTCGATCAGCTCCATCACGATAGCTTCTAACTTGTTGGTGCTGATCGTGTCGTAAATGGCGACAATCGATTCGTGTGACAGGCGGGCTGCGGCTACGGCTTCACGCCGAAAGCGGGTCACGAAACCTTTGTCGTCGTGAGCTAGGTGAGCGTGAAGAATTTTGACTGCTACGTTGCGGTCCAATATTTCGTCGTAGCCGCGCCAAACTTGGGCCATTCCACCGGCGGCGATAGGTTTGCCAAGCTTGTAACGGCCAGCCAACATAAGACCTGGGCGAGCAACTATGGGAGGACTTGTCGGAATTGGTGGTTCTGTCACGTCACGTTACCGCCTGAAGTTTCAGCGGCGGAGATAGCAACGGGTTCGACTGGTGGATCGTCGGATGAAGTTGGGGTGGCAGGCTTAGACGCCTGGCGGCGGTTGGTTTCCCTATCGTCGTTGTCGCCACCCTGAGTGTCATGTTTCTTATTCCGACGTCTTTTCGCGTGGACGTACCACCAAAAGGCCAGCAGAACGGCCCCGAGTAAACAAAGTAGCAGGCCAAGTCCTGGTATTGCAGTAGATCTCACTTCAAATCTAGTGCTTGCGAGCCTATTTTTGCCGTCCGGGGTAAATAAGGAGATTTGCACGGGGGACACGCCGAGGGATCTGACCTCGACATCGAGGTCTATAGAAGATCCTCCAGGCGGAATCGTCAATATCTCGCCGTCCTGTTTGATTTCGACTTTGTCGCTGTCCGACACTAGTCGGACTTGGCGGGAACCGTCGGAATCATTCTCGATGGTGAGTGGTACGGGGACAGTCTCGGCTGCAACGGTAACAGCTTGACCAGACGGCAATGTCAGGGTTTGGATCTCGTCTCGAAGGTCTTGGCGAAGACGGTCTAGGCGTTGGGCTCGGTCTTGGTCTGGTAATGTCGAGTCGAACGTGGCTATCAGGTCGTCGTGGAACATGTCGGGGGTTTGTTGGCCATCAACATGGGTGGTTTCGTAGGTGGCTATCTGTGACACCACCAGTTCGATGGCTGCTCGATGCTGAGTTACATCTAACGTCGTCGATGCTAGCTCTGTGACGAGGTCGCTGTTGATATTTTCGATGGGGTCAATGATGAAGGCCTGGTTGTTGCCGTCCGCTAACACCTGGAGCTGGTCTGGGCCGATGTCCAGCCCGGTTTCAGAACTCAGGAACACGAACGTGGGTTGGCCGCCGGATAGTCGTTGATCAATGGTTAACGCCGCCGCGAGGTCGTGGCTCCAAAGTTCGACCGATTCGTTGCGGGCGGGAAGTGGGTAGGCGGCGACGATGTTGACAGCAGAGTCGCTGGTCTGGGTGACCCCAATGTTGGTCGGCCAGCCGCTGGGATCGGTGTTTGGGGGTGGGCTCGACAATAGGGTGGTGATGTTCGCTTTTGCTAGCGCTTCGGCGCCATCGTTTGTTTCCGGAGTAGCGGCTAAAGAAATCTCTGGGCTGGTTTTCAGCCCGAGTTCTTGGGCTTTTGTTTGGAGGCGTTCCATTCGTTCGCGATACAACTTGGTCTGGCCAACCGACGCCAACGCCGACATGTTTGCTCCCGGTCCAGGGGAGATCACAACCGATAGTTGATCGGTGTTGCGGATGAAGGCCCGTGACTCTAAGTCATCGGACTCCAATTGTTCAATAGTTGATTGGTCGACGACAACTACCAGGGGGAGATTGTTGTCGCCAGCGATCAGTTGGTTGACCTCGGCCAGACTGAACCCGGTCTCGGTTGCGTCTAACCCAATTGCTACCGATGGAAGATCTGCCGGGACTGGTTGTCGATCGCTGTTTGTGTCGGGGTCATCGATTGGCAGACGTATTAGGTTTGTTCGAATAGTCTGGACGGTATTTTCACCGATTCGAAATTCGATAACGACCGGGTACACGCCGGGGTCGGGCAGCAGAATCCGATTCTGATCGCCTTCAGACGAGTTTCGAATCGGGATAGTGAGTTCGATTTCCCCGGAGCCGTTTACCAGACTTGTTACCGGTTGGGCTGGAAGTCTGTTGAACAGGTCTTGAGGTTCTTCTGTCACCGATGCTGCTTCTTCTAACGCGGTGTAGAGCGTAACGTCGACTACGGCGCTGCTTTGTGATGAGTCTTCTTCGAATCCTGAGAACCTGATGGTGTAATCGCCGTTGGCGGGAACAAAGCTGGTTTGGGAGAGGAACTCGAAGGGCGGTTCGTTAGGGGCAGTTGATGTTGGTCCTGCTTCTTGGGCGTCGCCTCGTTGAACAGGGACCATGAGAATAGCCACAAGCGCTGCGAACAGTACTGGGATTACTGTAGTGAGCCTACGTCGGGGAACGGTCATGGTTGACGCTCCCAACTTAATACCACGAGGCCATGTTTTTCTTGACTGAACCCGAGGTGTCGGTAGAGTCCAAAAGCGCGGGTGTTTGTTTCTTGAGTGTTTACAAAAACTCGGCTTGTTCCGCGTTGTTGGAGCCAGCGAAGCGCGTCGTAGATGAGGATGGTTCCGATGCGCTGTCCTTGGAGGGCCGGGTCGACGGCGAGACGTTGTAGATAACCCCGGTTGGTCGCTTGGCCAGTGACGGCGTATCCGACGATTTGACTGTCGCGAACGGCAACACGATATCGCGTGGTGGGGGTGGCTCGTAAGGCTTCTTGGAGCGCTGGCCGGTTGAACGACCAGAACGAGTCAAACGCCTGGTTGTCGAGGGCCAAGACTTCTTTTTCGTGCCATCTTCTGGCGGGTCGAACAGAGATAGTCGAGGGCCTGTTTTCTAGGGTGTAGCTGTCGGTGGGGCTCAACGTGTGTGATAAAAGGTGTAGCCGTTCTTTGAGGGTGAAACCGGCTTCCAGGAATGGTTGAGCGTCTCGATGGGCTATGGCGGGGGTCATGCACCGAACTACGCCTTGTTCTTGGAGTTCGCCCAGACCGTCGCGAACGGACTTTGCCCGTAGGGGGCTGAAACTTGGGGTTGGTGTGAGTAGTACCGTGTTGCTGTCGTTTTGCCATGGGGTGACTCGGAGTCGCCGGTTGAGGCGGCGCGTCAAGGTAGGGGTTTGGCTACCTTTGTTCTGCCGTGACAATAAGTGGTTCAACAAAATACCAGACTACCCTGCTTCATGTCAGCGAAGCAGTAAGGCTGACCAAGAATTGGATTGGCTTTATTCGCTATCCCGAGCTTTAGGTTTGAAAAGATGGAAATCCCCACGGCGTTACAACCAGTTTTGCGTCTGCTTACGCCTATTGCGGAGGATTTCACCGCGGCTGGTCATCGCCTTTATTTGGTTGGCGGCGTCGTTCGGGATATAGCTTTTGGAGTCAGTCGCGATCTTTCGGATCTTGATTTGACTACTGACGCTCGGCCTGACTTTATTTCCTCGGTGCTTGAGCCCCATGCGTCTGTGCTGTGGACCCAGGGCGAACGGTTTGGGACTATTGGAGCCCAGATTGAGGGTAAGGCAGTTGAAATCACGACGCATAGAACCGAGATATATGCATCTGACACTCGCAAGCCGGAAGTAAATTTCGGGGACTCTCTTGATGTAGATTTGTCTCGCCGAGATTTCACGATCAACGCTATGGCGATTTCGATTCCAGACGGAGAATTTTTTGATCCTCACGGTGGGTTGAGTCACGTCGATCAGAAGTTGCTTGTTACCCCGATCGATCCAGTGGTTTCATTTTCTGATGATCCGTTGCGAATGCTGCGAGCAGCACGGTTTCTTCCTCGTTTTGGTTTGGCGCCTGATCCGAAATTGCAGGAAGCGGCAGCTGGCCTTAAGGATCGGTTGGATGTTGTTTCGCGGGAACGGATAAGCGCTGAGTTGGATCGCCTTTTTGAAGTTTCAGCTCCTCGACTGGGGTTCGACTTTCTTTTGGAGGTTGGGCTCTTGCCGTGGGCGGTTCCCGCATTGCGTGGGTGTAGTGAAGAAGATCTTGTGGTGTCGGCGGCGTTGGCGTCGTCGCCGGGAAACCCAGACGTTCGGCGGGCTGGGTTGCTCTATATGTTGTCACAGGCAGATCGGTTCGAATCGGTTCAACAGGCACTAGCGCAACTGCGGTATTCGGTTGAGGTGCAGAACCGGTCTGCACGACTGCTTCAAGAACTTGAAGCAGTCCTGATAGTTGATGCGTCGATACAAGATGTGCGCCGGTTGGTGAGTAGTCTCGGTATTTCGATAACACAAAATGAACCGAATCAGCTGGTGTCAGATCTTCGACAGTTGGCTAGTAATGTTTCGGCGGCCGTTCCTGGTGTTTCGTTTGATGGGTCGTTCTTCGATGTGTTGTATGAAGCTGTCGCTGTGGTTGGGACGTTGCACTATAAGTCTGCGTTGTCTGGCCATGAAGTGATGGAGTTGCTCGATGCTCCTGCGGGGCCCGCTATTGGTCAGGCCAAGATGATGCTTCGGGATCATTGGGTGCAGACCGGTGCGAGTTCGGCTGAATCGGCGAGGGAATGCCTATTGTCGTGGAGTCGTGATCTGTAATATTAGGCCGGGTGTTTGGGGCGGTTGTGAGATGGCGAGTCTCAGTTTCCTCTTATTGACTGGATTTATCTCTGGGCTCAAATCTGGCCTGACTATTGCGTCTCGGTAAATTCCGTTACAATGACACGATGGTGAGGACGGTCAACACCTCCGCCCCGAATGTGGGAGTGGTGAGCTATCGATTAACGCGCCACCGCACGGTCGAGGCGTTTCGTGACGGTCGTCACCTAATTGAGGATATTTGTGATGCAACCGCTGAACTTCAGCGCGTAGCTCATCATTGTTCTCGCCCGTCGAGTGAGCTATGTCCCATCTGTTGCGAGTCCACACTGGTTATCGTGACGTTTGCCTTTGGGGCAGGTTTGCCGTCGTCGGGTCGTGTGGTTATGTCGGAAGATGACCTGGTGAAATTGCAGGATCGAGGTCTTCCGGCGACGTGTTACAGCATTGAAGTCTGTCAACAATGCTGGTGGAACCATTTGCAGGAATCGTTTGCTGTCTCATATGAGGCAGCCGTATAAACAGGTAGCTTGTTGTAGGACACCAGTAAGGCTGAGGTTAATGTCTTTTTTTCTTCGAACGTTTGGACCGGTTTCCGGTCCGTCGCCCAAACGGAACCGCCGTCGTAACCCTTTTTGGCGTTTTCGGAGGTTCATCTTTGCCATGGGGCTAGTTGGGCTGATGGTTGTTGGCTTTGGCATCTACGCGGTGAATCAGACCGATACCCAAGAGTCGATAGCCAAATTGAACGAATCACTCGATGAAATTTCACTTATCTGCACCAGCGAGATTTCCGAACCAGGCTCTTGCAATGTCGATACTTCAGCGGCTCAGCTTGCGGCTGAACAAAACCGTGAAGTTGTTACCTTCGACGAGATTCCGGCTTCTGTTATTCTGACCACGTTGGCGGCTGAGGATCGCAGCTTTGGTATTACCTGCGACATCGAGGGTTGCGCCGCCGATGGCAGCGGCCATAAAGGTGTGGATCCAAAGGGTCTTACCCGCGCTGTATATAGGACGGCTACCGGCGGAAACGTTCAGGGTGGTTCTACCATCACTCAACAGCTGGTTAAGTTGACTACCGAGAACGATGACGCCACCGTTCAACGTAAGGCCGAAGAGGCGGCGTTGGCGATCCAACTTGAGAAGGAACTCTCGAAAGAGGAGATCCTGGAGCGATACCTGAACGTCATTTTCTATGGACGAAACGGCTATGGCGCTCAAGCGGCCTCTCGGGTCTATTTCGACAAAGAGATGAACGAGTTGACCCTCAGTGAGGCGGCGCTGATCGCCACGCAGATTCGTTCCCCGGGTAGAAAACCTCTCGATAACCCTGACTTGGCTCGTTTACGGGTTGAGGCCGTAATCGACGGTTTGGAAGCCGAAGGCTGGGTGAGTCCAGAGGATATCGCGGCGGCTCGTCAAGAAGACGTGGTTGCTGGTTTACAAGAATATGTTCAGGCCGAAAACCTTGGAGAGGTCAGGGGTCTCGAGGCTGGGTCCGAGCATTTCATTGAGGCTGTTCGCCAAGAACTTGAAGTTATCTATGATGGTCAGACCACTCAGGGCGGCTACCGGGTGTACACCACGTTGGACCAGGCGAAACAAAAACAAGCTTACGACACCGTTTACAACAACGAAGTTATTCTTGATCCGTCGTTTAACGAAGCTAACCCGACATTTAGAGCTTCAGTTGTCACTATTGATGAACAAGGCCGAGTTGTGGCCATGGTCGGTGGTAAGAGTTTCGACCAGGGCGACAAATTTAACACTGCAACTAACGGTCGAAACGGCAACGGTTTGGGCCGTCAGCCCGGCTCGACGTTCAAACCGTTTGCCTTGGCTGCCCTAATTGAACAGGGTAATGCCGCGGACTCACTATTCGAAATCGACCTTTCGGGTAAATTGACGATCCCGGGTGCCGACGACGGTAAAGACTGGGTTGTAGGTGGTGGGCGTTCAAGGGGAGCCCCGTATCTAGATGGCGTGAAGGGTCTTGAGTATTCGTCTAACCACGTGTTCGCTCAGATGGCGTTGGATGTGACGCCTGAAGAGGTCATACGAACATCGCAGATTATGGGCGTCACCAAGGAGATCGAACCGGTGGTTTCTATTGCGCTCGGCACTAAAGAGGTAGCGCCAATCGATATGGCGTCTGCGTATTCGACATTCGAACGAGACGGTGTTGCCCTACGGCCAGTGCTTATCGAGCGGATTGAGAACGCCGATGGCGATATTCTTTGCTGGTACCCTGACTCGGCCGATGAGCGATCAAAGATTGACTGTAAGGATCGGCCGAATCGAGACTATGAGCCGCCTCAGGCCCCGGACCGTGTTGGCGATCAAGTAATTCAGCCACAGACGGCTCGTAACGTTAACTACGCCATGGAAGGTGTGGTGACCCGTGGAACCGGTAACGCGGCACGAGTTGACGGTCGACGTATTGCTGGTAAGACTGGGACAACCCAAAATAACTGGGATGCATGGTTTGTTGGGTTCTCCTGTGACGCCACGACCGCGGTTTGGTTAGGAAACGACGCTAATACCGATTTGGTTGATCAGAATGGCAGCGATATTGGTGGTGGTGGTTTACCGGCAACTATCTGGTCAAACTACATGACCCAATACTTGGCTGATGCCCCCGAGTGTGACGGCGAAAACTGGCCGGTCAGCGATGACTTCCAAGGCGAAGTTTTGCGTGAAGAGCTAAAGATCCCACGGGTACCTTGTTTTCCGTCTGGCGATCCTCAGATGGAAGACCCTCTTCTAGGCGGTAGACAATCCAGTCAGTTCAATCGTTGTATCGCCTACGATCCGAACAACCCTAGTGATCCGAATAACCCGTTCAACGAAAACAGTCCCTACTATGTGGGGGGTCCAGGTAACCCGTTCGACGACAACGACAACGACAACGACAACGACAACGACAACGACAACGACAACGATGAAGAAGAGAAGAAAGAGGAAGAAGAAGAGCGGAACAACAACGGCAACGATCCGCGTGGGCCGGTTATCGACCTGAAACCGCCGAGTAATCCTCGAGTAACGCTACCCCCGCAACCAGAGCCGAATAACCCATAACCTCTTCGGTGTCACTCGTGTTCGTTACTATGTGACAATCATGAGTGACCATTTGCCGGATTGTTCTATCGATCCGCTAACATTACCGGCTGTAGTACTATTTTTAAGTCGTCCGCGACTCGAAAAATATACCCTGCTCTCGATCGTCGAGAGCCCCGGAGACGGGTCCACAGGGAGGACATCCTAATGCGAGCTTACGAGCTCATGGTTATTTTTGCCGCTGAGACTGAAGAGTCAGATATTCAGACCAGCATAAACAAGCTTGAGGGCATAGCTAAAGAAGCTGGCGGCTCACTCGAAAAAGTCGACAAGTGGGGCGTTAAATCATTCGCCTACGAAATGAAAAAAGCAAATGAAGGCTTTTACGTCGTACTAGAATTCTTGGCCCCTAATGCTCTGGCTGAAATCGATCGGACCTTGCGAATCGCGGACAACGTGATCCGCCACAAATTCCTTCGCCTACCTCTTGATGAAGCTCATCGTCGAGGTTTGGCGAGCGCCACAGCATAGGAGACCCTAAAGATGGCCCTCGACAACTCTGTCACCGTCACCGGAAACGCAACCCGAGAACCAGAACTACGGTTCACCCCATCTGGGCAAGCGGTAGCTAACTTCGGTTTGGCGGTCAACCGCCGCTGGCAAAACCGCCAGACCCAAGAATGGGAAGAAAAAGTTTCGTTCTTTGACGTTACCTGCTGGGCTCAACTCGCCGAAAACTCGGCTGAGTCTATTGCTAAAGGTACGCGGGTGACTGTGACCGGTCGACTCGACCAGCGAAGCTGGGAGAATCAAGAGGGCGAAAAGCGATCCAAAGTAGAGATCGTTGCTGATGATATTGCTGTAAGTCTCAAGTGGGCTACAGCGGAAGTACTTAAGAACGAACGGTCAGCCCCAGGTGGCGGACCTAACCAAGGCGGTGGAGGCTATCAACAACCAGCAGCCGCAGCCGCCCCTGCATACAACGCGGATGAGGAGCCCTTCTAATGGCTAGAGGCCGAAATAAAGGACTGAAGTTAAAGTCGAACGACAATGGTCGTAAGACGAAGAAAAAGATCAGCCCACTGTCAATGGACAAGGTTGAATACGTCGATTACAAAGACGTCGACCTTCTGGGTAAATTCATGTCGGACCGGGCCAAAATCCGTACCCGACGTGTCACCGGAAACGACACTCAGCAACAACGAGTCATCGCTCGGGCTATCAAAAATGCTCGTGAGATGGGACTGTTGCCGTACGCTAGTCGAGTAACTACTCGTGGTCGAGGTGGAAACCGAAACCGTGACGATCGTCGCGGAAACGATTCTCGTTCAGAACAACGCGAATCTCGAACTCCAGCCGAAGAGACCGCAACTGAAACCCCAGCTGCAGAAGCACCTCCCGAAACTGGAGAAGAGACAGAGGCGGTTGAAGCATAATGAAAGTTGTACTTCACGAACGAATTGACGGCCTAGGTGGTCGCGGCGACATCGTCGAGGTTTCTGATGGTTACGCACGTAACTCGCTCATTCCGAAAGGTCTAGCTCAGCAAGCGACCGAGGGTGTAACCGCACAAGCCGAAGCAATGAAACGGGCTTGGCAGCTACGCAACGCGAAGGAACGCGAATCGGCGGAAGAGCTCGCCAAGGTTCTTGTTTCTAAAACCATCGTCATCACCGCTCGCGCTAGTGGTGAAGGCAAATTGTTTGGTTCTGTTTCTGCCTCCGACATTACCGATGCGGTTAAAGAACAGACCAGCGTCGAACTAGATCGCAAAATGATCGAACTCGACGAAGCTATCCGAACGGTAGGAACCCGCTCAGTGATGGTTAAGCCACACTCAGACGTAGCGTTCCCATTGTCGGTAGACGTAACTGCGAGCTGAGATTTCCCCAACCAAGGCGGTGCTTGTGGATACTTCCACGTCACCGTTAAGAGACTTTGGGCACTTATGGAGCGGCCTGCCTGTTGGCAGGCCCTCTTTGGGTTGTAGTAATACACAGACCGTCAACAGAACCCAAAAGTTATACACAGACAATTCACATGGTTGTTGGTATAGCTATACACAGGCAACCTAGGGGACAATAGAGATATGAGTGAAGGGCTTCCATTAACACGTGTACCGCCGCATAATCTGCGAGCGGAGGAATCTGTATTGGGAGCCATGCTTCTCAGTCGAGAAGCCATTGCCGAAGTCGTCGAATCGGCCAAAGCGGATGACTTTTACAAACCAGCACACGGCCATATTTATGAGGCGATCGCCGGACTGTACGCCACTGGTCAACCAGTTGATGCCGTCACCGTCTCAGAAGAACTTGAGCGAAGTAATTTGCTGGACGACATCGGTGGGCCAGCGGTCCTACTCGACTTCCAAGCATCGACTCCCGCCATCGGCAACGCCGCCCACTACGCCAAAATAATTGAAGAACGGGCACTTCTTCGACGTCTCGTGTTGGTCAGTAACGACATCGCCGAAATGGCCTATAGCGTTCCCGAAGATGTGGTTAAGGCCGTTGACGACGCGGAAGCAAAAATGTTCGAAGTGGCGCAACGTCGAGTCACCAATACGACTGCTCCAATCAAAGATTTACTTACCGCCACATTAGATCGATTGGAATCGCTCTACGACCGTGGAGATTCGATAACTGGTGTGAGCACGGGTTTCCTCGATTTAGATGACACGCTCGCTGGTCTCCAACCAGGCGCCTTGTATGTTCTGGGCGCTCGACCAGCGATGGGTAAAACCGCATTCGCTTTAGGTATGGCAGCTAACGCAGCGTTGGCCGACAAAAGACCGGTTCTTGTGTTCTCTCTCGAAATGAGTCAAGTCGAACTCACCCAACGTATTCTCTGTTCACAAGCTTTAGTAGACGCCAGCCGAATGAAAACTGGACGCCTGCAAGATTCTGACTGGGCAAAGATATCTCAGGCAGTCGGCAAACTTGGCGAAGCCCCCATCTATATCGACGACAATCCTCATACATCTGTGATGGACATTCGAGCTAAAGCCCGCCGGCTTAAAAGCCGTGTCGGTGACTTGGGTCTGGTAGTTGTCGACTACATTCAGCTTATGACCGGGCGCAGTAACGCCGAAAGTCGCCAAGTTGAAGTTTCCGAGATCAGCCGTAACTTAAAGATTTTAGCCCGTGAACTCGAAGCCCCAGTGGTTGCACTAGCCCAGCTCAACCGCTCGTTGGAACAACGGGTCGATAAACGGCCAATGCTATCTGACCTGCGTGAGTCGGGTTCGTTAGAGCAGGACGCGGACGTCGTGCTCTTCTTGTATCGAGACGAGATCTACGACGAGCAATCGCCACACAAAGGTGTTGCCGAGGTGATAATCGGTAAACACCGTAACGGCCCAACAGGTAAAGTGAAGCTTGCCTTCCGAGGACAGTTCACCCGATTCGAAAACATGGCTCGTATGGGGCCAGAAGGCGACCAGCCGACAAGTTCAGCGCCGCCGGGCACGGTGCCAGCCGCTAACGGAATGCCTCCAGCCGACATGGGTAGTTTCTAAACCAGATGCCACCGAACCAAAAAGTTTGGGCGCTTATTCTCGCTGGCGGCTCAGGTCGACGCTTCGGGCAACCAAAACAGTTCGCCCAGCTTGGTGATGAACGGCTCGTCGATCGCACCGTCCGCGTAGCATCCTCGGTATCCGATGGTGTCACGGTCGTCATCCCCGAAGGGTTCGAATGGGACGGTCCCGCGGTTGACCACGTCGTCGTTGGCGGCTCATCCCATATGGGTTCAACCCGATGCGGGTTAGCGGCGGTCCCCTCCGACGTCTCTACGATCATAATCGGGTTGCCCAGTCACCCGTTAGCCTCGGCGGCGCTCTATCAGAAACTGTTAGAACGGCTTCGACAACAGGACGCTTCGGCCTGTGCTCCAGCGTCAGCGTTGCCAGACGCTCTCAAAGAAGTCGCCGACGGATCAGTGATTCGCACACAATCTCGAACCGGTTTGCTGGCGGTACCGTTCCCGGCAGTGTTCAACGCCGCCGCGTTACGAAAAGCGTTAAACCCCGCCGGCAACGAAGGCCCGAGCATCGACTATGCCGAAGAGCTCGAAGCCATCGAAGTGGCAGGGGGGCGTGTAGTGGTTGTTGAAAACGAGCCAACCAATATACATATAACGACTCCAGAGGAGTTGGAAATAGCGCGACGGCTTCTTCCTCTCGTGCCTGATGCCTAAACGTTTGCTGGTTTTAGAGAATGCCGACTAGCCGCTGAGAGCGCCGATAACAGAAGCGCCTACTACGAATAAGAAAAAGGCAGCGGCGACGAACAGCAGACCAAACCTGCTAAACAGATTGATCGAAGGTGCGTCGTCACCGTAAACTTGCTCGATTTGGTCGCGTGAGACCTGAGCGTCCTGAGAACGCACATCGCCAATGATTGACCATTTGGTGCTGATGATCAAAGGTATAAACATGATGCTGAGATACCTAGATACCGCAACCACCGTGCGCCCGTCCCTCATTGGCCAATCTCGTGAAGAGCGACCCCAGCCATAAAACATAGAAATTCCTTCCCGCCGTACTGTTCAAAATTGTATCATCTGAACATTGGTGAGAAGATGGGCGATTCAACGTCGAAGCCTGGGAGCTTCGGCCTAGTTAGAAACGCTAGTTTGAGGGCTGAACGAAAATTGCTGGCGGAGGGTCATCGACTGAACCGCTGTTTGTTTGCGGGTTGACCTGTAACTCACCGGTAGATATTTCTGGAACAAACGGCGCAGGTGCAGGTTCGTTTTGTGACTGACTCATGCCCAGCAAGGTTAATCCGATGGCAGAAACCAACAGCACCCGAAAGAACAACGTACTGTACCTTGTTGGTCCAGAATGATTATAGACAATGGTGGAAGGTGTTGTGAGGCCGTCCACCTGAAACGATGACCCGAGGCTCTGGGGCATCGACGAAGAAGGGGGGACACGAACAGTGGAAGAAACCGGCGTAACAGGGTCGGCTTTGGTGGGAGCCGCGGCAGGTAATGGCCTCTTTAGTTCGTCGACTGTTTCTTTGGTAGTTGTTTCTATAGCCAAAACTTCACCTCTCCCGTCCGCTAGTAGCACTAATCGACCTGGACATGCCGGATCTTTAGTAATGCGGCATGGGCAGTGTTGCCTGACGTAAAAGAGCGAAGACGAACGGAGACGCAGGCGCTGCAACTGCACTGTTGTGGCGCCTGCGTCTTGATGCATTGGGATGGACGCAATATGTAGAGCTTAGAATTGGTTCATCGTGTTGTTCTCGCCGGCCGCCCGCAGAGCGTTACCACCCGAGAAGTAGGTTTTATGATCGTCGCCGATGTTCGATCCGGCCATATCCTGATGCTTAACCGACGCCAACGATTCTCGGATTTCGGTACGTTGAACGCCAGCGACGTAGGCCAACATCGCTTGGTCTCCAAAGTAGTCCTTGGCTAGTTCATCGGTTGACAGCGCTGCGGTGTGGTAGGTCGGCAGGGTAATCAAATGGTGGAAAATGCCCGCCTCTTTGGAACCGTTCGCTTGAAACGACCGTATCCTTCGGTCCGCCTCTAAACCTAAGTCGGTGTGGTCATAGGCTGAACTCATCAGATCGTCTTGGTCGTAGGCGGTCACATCTTTGCCTGCCTTGACCATCGACTCATAAACCTGTTGACGAAAGTTGAGTGTCCAGTTGAACGAAGGACTGTTGTTGTAAACCAATTTGGCGTCGGGAACTACCGCACGTATACGGTTTACCATGCCAGCAATTTGTTGCACGTGTGGTTTCTCAGTTTCGATCCACAAGAGGTCGGCGCCGTTTTGTAGTGATGTGATGCAATCGAGAACTACCCGATCTTCGTTGCTTGACGCTTTGAATTTGAACAAGCCGTTAGGTAAACGAGCAGCCTTGATTACTTGGCCGTTCTGGTTGAGGAGGAAATCTCCGGCGTCGGTCTGATCGAGTGAGGTGACAGGTTCACCGTCGACGAAGTCGGTGTATTGGCTTGCCAGGTCGTTCTCCGATGTTGATACCGGAATCTTCTGAGTTAGGCCGGCTCCGAGCGAATCGGTTCGGGCTACTATAACGCCATCCTCGACTCCGAGCTCAAGAAAAGCATGGCGGACTGCTTTGAGCTTGGCGATAAAATCTTCGTGAGGAACCGTTACTTTGCCGTCTTGATGCCCACACTGTTTAGCGTCCGACACTTGGTTCTCGATTTGAATGCAGGCCGCACCCGCTTCGATCATCTTCTTCGCTAGCAGATATGTGGCTTCTTCGTTTCCGAAACCGGCGTCGATGTCGGCGATGATCGGTACGACGTGGGTTTCGAATTCGTCGACGGCTTTGATGGCCGACTCGTAAGCCGACTTATTGTTGGAGGCTTTTGCTGCGTCGACGGCTCCATAGAGTTCTCGAAGTTCTCGAGCATCCGCCTGACGTAAGAAGGTGTAAAGCTCTTCGATTAGTGCGGGCACTGCTGTCTTTTCATGCATGGACTGATCGGGTAGTGGCCCGAACTCTGATCGCATCGCTGCCACCATCCAACCCGAAAGATAGAGGTAACGCCCCTTTGTGGTTCCGAAGTGTTTTTTGATTGAGATCATTTTTTGTTGACCGATGAAGCCATGCCAGCAGCCGAGTGACTGGGTGTATTGGGTTGGGTCCTGGTCGTAGGCCGCCATATCTTCGCGCATGATCTTGGCGGTATATCGGGCAATGTCCAACCCCGTTTGGAATCGGTTTTGGATTCGCATCCGGGCAACATTTTCTGGATCGATCCCAGAGGTGGTATACGCCTGGTCTGGGAGCGAAGCCTCGATAGCCTTAATTTCGGATTCGTAGATACTCATTGCTTTCTCCTACTGTCGCGTGAGAGTTGATGGATGGTCTGAACTGGGATTGAACATTGATTTGGTTATTGCCCGATAGCGGTGCAAGATCGTTTCGGTGTAGCCATTGGGTTGACTGGCCCCATAAAAGATAAGGTCGCGGGCTGCGTTGAAGGCCAGACTTCGGCTGAAATCGTCAGCCATTGGCCGATACCCGGGTTCGGTTCGGTTTTGTTCGTCGACGATGACGGCCATCTCCTCGAGCACGGTTTGAACTTGTTTGGGTGAACAGATTTCGTGGGTTAACCAGTTGGCGACATGCTGGCTTGAGATGCGAAGCGTGGCTCGGTCTTCCATCAAACCGATGTTGTCGATGTCGGGCACTTTGGAACATCCGATGCCGGACTGGACCCACCGGACGACATAGCCGAGAATGCCTTGAATGTTGTTCTCGAGTTCGTCTTGTATCTCAGGGGGGCTAAGTTCGAGGCCGGGTTTAAGTAAAGGAATGGTCAGAATATCTTCCAGGTCGGCTTGGCTCCGGTTGGTTAGCTCGAAGTGGAGTGCTTGAACATCGACTTCGTGATAGTGCAACGCGTGTAGGACCGCAGCGGTTGGTGAAGGAACCCAGGCGGTCGTCGCTCCAGACCGTGGATGCCCACCTTTGGTTTGGAGCATTTCACCCATCTCGTCAGGTTTCGCCCACATGCCTTTGCCGATTTGTGCTCGACCATGGAAACCAGTCGCCAACCCGATATCGACGTTGCGTCGCTCATAGGCAGCGATCCAAGGTTCGGACTTCATGGCGTTCTTGCGGACGAACGGGCCAGCCAACATGCTGGTGTGGATTTCATCTCCGGTCCGGTCAAGAAACCCGGTGTTAATAAAAGCGACCCGGGTTCGAGCCTCATGGATGCAGCTCGCCAAGTTGACGGTGGTACGCCGCTCTTCGTCCATGATCCCAAGTTTGATTGTGTTGGGTTCGAGGTCGAGTATCGATTCAATCCGACTGAACATCGTGTTGGTGAACTCGACCTCTTTGGGGCCGTGCAGTTTTGGTTTGACGATGTAGATGCTGCCGGTGCGGCTGTTGCGGAATGTCCCTTTGTTGTGTATGTCGATCGACGCTATAAGCGAAGTGGCGATGCCATCGATGATGCCTTCGGGGACGCTATCACCGGCTGAGGTCGTGACCATGTCGGTGTACATGGACGGGCCGACGTTGCGGATGAACAGAAGGCTTCGTCCAGGAACAATGTAGGCTCCGCCGGATTTGGATACGAACTCGCGATCGGCGTTAAGCGAGCGGGTGATTGAATCGCCGTTTTTGGTGAACGTGGCCGTCAAATCCCCGGTCATCAATCCGAGCCAATTTCGGTAGACGTCAACTTTGTCTTCGGTGTCGACGGCGGCGACAGAATCTTCGCAGTCGGCGATAGTTGTGACGGCAGATTCGATGATGACGTCGTCGATTCCTGCGAGGTCGGTTCGCCCAATATTGCCTTGACGGTCTATCCGTAGCTCGACGTGAAGCCCGTTGTTGCGCAGAAGGATAGATGTGGGTTGTTCTTTAGTTCCGTCGAAGCCAACGAACTGGCTGCTGTATCCAAGTAACGATCGTTTGCCGTTGATGTCGGTGGCGATGAGACTTTGGCCCGTTATTTCGTAGCTCTTAACCTCGGCATGTGAGTATTGGCTGAGCGGGAACGTGGCGTCTAGGAATTGACGGACGTAGCTGACAACTTCGGTTGCACGGTCGGAGTTGTGTTGTTCAAAGTCTTGCGGGTTCGGAGCCGATAGGGCGTTGGTGCCGTAGAGGGCATCGTAGAGGCTGCCCCATCGTGCGTTGGCTGCGTTGAGGGCGAAACGAGCGTTTTGGACCGGGACTACCAGTTGTGGTCCGGCGATGGTGGCGACTTCTGGGTCGACGTTGCTGGTCGAGATCGTGAACGGTTCTGGTTCAGGTGTGATGTAGCCGATGTCGGTGAGGAACTGTCGGTAGTCGTCGTAATTCGTTTCGGTGTAGTTGTTGGTCTCGTGCCATCGATTGATTTTGGTTTGCAGGTCGTGACGGGTGTCGAGCAGTGTTTGGTTGGCGTCGCAAAGTTCGGTTAGGAGGGTTTGGACGCCACGCCAGAATGTTGGTTCGTCGAGGTCGAGGTGGGGCATCACTTCGTTCGAAATGAAGTTCACCAGAAGGGGGTCGATAACAAAGGTTTGATCTTGGTTGGTTGGAGTCATTGTTAGCGCCGACCTCCATCGGTAGGTGTCGTCTGTCGTCAGGGCTGCTTCTGTGTGGTAACATCGTAAGCCAGAATTGGAGTCGAATGTCACAGCGAAAAGTTCACTCAGTTAACTTCACATCGAAGTCGAGTAAAGGGCTGGTCAGCGATGGATGAGATACCGTCGCTCAGTCGAAAGACCCATCTTTTGGGCACAAAGATCAGAAATCTCAGAAAACGCCATCACCTGACGATGAAAGATCTCTCAGTTCGCTGCGTCCAAATCGATTCCGAAGCAGCGCCCTCCGTTTCATACATTTCGATGATCGAAAACGGCAAACGAAGCCCTAGCGAAGCCACCCTTCACGTACTGGCCGAAGTATTCCAAAAAGAGGTTTCATGGTTCTTCGACCACGCCAATCAGCCTGAAGCCCCGGCCCCAGCAAAGAAAGAATCAGGTGGCATCAGCGGAATTGCGTTAGAGCCCGGTTTTCTTTTCTCCAAAGAACACCTGCAGATCGCGCTGCCCGAACTGCTGCTACAAACCGGAACAACCGGAAGACAGTTCGCTCACCTACTCATCAGGGCCCATCAAGAACACAACCGAAACCGGTTCCCTGACCTGGAACGAGCAGCAGAAGAAGTCGGAAAAAAACGGTTCCCGATTTCACTCGAAGACGTAATCGACATTTGTAAACGACTAGGTCTTGTTATCAAATGGTTCGATCGTCCAACCGATGACGTCGTGGACGAAACCGGAATGCAAGTCAAAACTGCGGTGAGATCGTTCTTCGAAGAACCAAACGTGATCTACGTGAACTCGATTATGCGGAACCACCCCGATCGTCTCAAATACGATCTGGCAACTCACATCGGAAACCGAGTCCTGCATAGTCCAACCGGATCGGTAACCCTCAACGCCGCAGGCCATGGCTTGTTAGAAGACGTGCGAGAAGACACCTACGATTCAGCCCGATCAATGTCGATTGATTCCCAAGAAATCCTACGAGCATGGCAGAACTTCGAATGTAGTTTCTTTGCCGGCGCCTTACTGTGCCCCAAAGTGCCATTCCGTCAGCATCTCGACCGGCAAGCATACTCGTGCAGCAGCGCCGGAGATATTGGCGTATCCCGGTCGATCATGATGAGACGAATGACGTCAGTTGCCAGATATCCAGATTGGCACTATTTTGACGCCTACCCGCCAGGCAAACTCAAAGCCATCTACCGAGGAAACGGCATCCCGCTGCCGCTCGGAAGTATGCGTCTAACCGAAGACGCATGTCAACACTGGGGAATTTTCCGGCTGCTGACTACCGGGGCGAACGGCCCCCGCGCCCAGATATCGGTGATGCGAGTCGGGAACCGTCATCATATTTATGCCAGCGAATCGGTTGGTGTCAAAGACCTCGCAGGCAATCGCCATATTCTTTGCGCTGGTGTGGACCTTAATCCAGCGCTCGACAATCAAGGGCTCGACTCGGCAGAAATCGCAGGCACACTAGCCGACGTCTGCGCCCGCAATGGAGGCGTAGCGCCGGTACCCGTCGGCCTGAAACGCCCCCTTCGAAGCGTCGCCAAAATCTTGAATATCGGCTGGATTGACACCGGAATCGAAGCCCCGACAGTGCTAACCTGTCAGCGCAGCTCGACGTGTCCGCGAACACCGAGTTGCGGAGGGTTTGAACGAGCCCGTTCCTCTCCGGTCGACATCAACCGTATACGTCGACAAATCGTTGAAGAAACCCAATAGAACCCAACACACTCAGGTGATGAGCGACACGAAAGCCCATAGTGCGGCAACAGCACCCATCACCATAAAAACAATGGATCGGAGCAGCGGCGGCTTCTCCAAATCACCTTCCTGAGTTTCATTTCGGGGCTTCAAAATAGCGGCCGCCGGGCCGACAATCATGGCGCCACCTATAGCGAGAACCAGATACGGAAGAAGGTTCTCACCCAAAAAAACTTGAAGGATCATACAGTTGATGGTTTCAGCGACTCCGAAGAATTGCAACCTAAACACTTAAGTATCTGCCGCCTGTTGACGATCGTACATACAACCGATGATCAGTCACCCTTCATCGGGCACTCGGTAGATTCGGGGGCCGGTTTCCTCCACACGCAACGCTCAGTCCCTTCTCATGGGCTAAGCGATTCCGGCCTCCGAACTACCACATTTTGATCAATGAGTGTGATGGGTTCCGTGGTCGTGGTGATGGTCATGTCCCCCAGCGGCATGGGAAGCAGCCAAATGAGAATGGCCCACCCCAACTGGTTGACCCGCTTTCTCTTCATACCCAGGGAACGGAGCCCGGTAGGTGCATGTGTCGCAGTTTATTGTTGGGCTGTCAGCTAACGCTTCGGTGTAGCGCCGCTCAATAAGTTGAGCCAGGCGTGCGTCGGGTCCGAAATATCCAGCATCGACCACTTCGATACCGGTTTCCTTTACGAACTCAGCGATCTCGTCGCGGGCTCGTTCAATCAACTTGCCGTTACACAGGAACCAGAAGAACACAGCAAACTTTGGTGCACCGAGTTTTTGGACGGTTCGAAGCGCTTCCGGAACCCGCGGCCAGGTCATTCCCGTAAACCCGTTAAAAAGGAAGTCGGTGTCAGTCCACTCGGCAAGCAGACGCGAAGCTTTCACCGCGTCGCCGTTGGCGTCGGGTTCGGACGTGCCGCGGGCAATAACAAGCAACGGTAAACCTTCGGCACCGACGTCGGCAATGTTGGCCGCCCCGATTTCGATCAGTTCCGGGCTTACGCCCAGAGGTGACCCGAATGTTAGTTCCACACCCGGATGTCGTTTCCGTCCGTTTAACACGATGGCGGGCACGTCACTCTTCGAATGGCTGGCCGCCAACAGCATCAAAGGAAGAATCACGATTCGCTGACAACCACGGCTAACCATATGGTCCAGAACTACACCAGCTGGCGGGTCCGTCATTTCAAGAAACCCAACTTCGACCAACGTTTCGGGCATGCAGGCTTGGGTATGATCCCGAATTTGATACATTTGGTCGGCGCTGATTAGGCAGCGAGATCCGTGTCCGACAAGTAGAAGACCGTCGACCGGTTGTTCTGGCCCTAACGTTTGGACTCGACCTAACGGGTCGTCCTTTACTGACGACGACGTTATAGATAGGCCATTCCAACGCTCAACGATCATTACTACAGCACCTTCTCGGTTTGTCGGGCAGAGGTAACAGCCGATGTTACCGAGTCAGACGTTACATCGTCGAGTTCGACATAGGCGGCATTCATCGTAGTGGCTAGTTCTTTGGCCAGCCCGAGCCGAGGAAACGTATTTTCGCAATCCAGCACGACGGCTGGGATTCCCGAAACTTTCACCGCTTCAGCCGCCGCTTGAGCTTGGGTCATAGCATCTTCAGATCCGGTAGCGCGGCCGTCAGTCAACAAAATTATGGACCGTTCACGATCGGCATACCGACGATCTTGAGCCAACGAAAACGCTTTTTCTATGCCAGCCCCTAACGGGGTTGTTCCCCCAGTGCTGATGTTGCCCAGACGCAGGTTGGCGACTTCGACACTGCTGGTTGGCGACAAAATAACGTTAGCCTCTTCGCCTTTAAACGTGACGAGAGCTATCTGGCTACGGTTCTGGTAGGCGTTTGTCAACAACGAGCGAATAGCCCCAATCGCAGCGTCGGTACGACTTTCTGCCCCCATAGACCCGCTCGTGTCGACCGCGAAAATTAACAATTTGGTTTTAGTGTTCTCGCGCATTGTCTGGCGAAGGTCAGAGGTAGACAGTTTCGCTTCGGGGTCGACAGATCGTCGAGTCGCCAGATTTCGGACCGTTGCCGCAACCGCTATCGGATTTGTTGTGGTCGGGTCGAACGGCAAGTCACCAATATTGCGGCCCTGAACAGCAGTGCCAGCCAAATTAGTTTTGGAGTCTCGGCGATAGTTGCTAGGAGGAAGCGGCGGTGTTTCGGCCATAGTTTCGTCGAGCATCGACGGTGCCCGCATGGCGCGTTCTGGCGCGAGACCTTCACGTTCAGACGGGTCTTCGATTTCGGTTTCGGTTGCGTTCAGGTCGATCTCGTCGGTGTCTAACGACGAGTCGTAGCTGTCGGCAACGTCGTCATCAGACCATCCACCAGAGTCGTCGTAGGTTTCGGTCGAATGCTCCGAAGTCTCCGGGTAAAAGTCGTCCTCTTGGTCACGTTCGTATCGTTCAGGGGAATGGTTCGCCCCCTGCCCGGCCGGTTGAGGTGTGTCTTCGACGAGTGGAAACTCGCCAGTCAGGGCCTCTTCGGGCTGCTCGCTGTCTAGGTCTCCAAGTAAATCATCAACGATTTGGTCTATCTGGTCGGCCGGGCGATAAGCCGAATCGAACATCGTTTTTCGTCCACGGTGAGCGAGTACAAGTGATGCAACACGTTGAACATCGGAAACAGCCGTCGCAGCACGACCTTCGAATCCGGCAAATGCTGCTGCCGCATGGGCTAAGACCAGATCGGTTCGTAACCCTTCGACGTCGAAATGGATCGCCAGTTCGCAGCAGAGCTTGATCACATCG
This sequence comes from Acidimicrobiales bacterium, assembly GCA_020630065.1. Taxonomy (GTDB): domain Bacteria; phylum Actinomycetota; class Acidimicrobiia; order Acidimicrobiales; family SZUA-35; genus JAHDCC01. Next base: position 24,797 of record JAHDCC010000006.1, on the reverse strand, counting down.
GCGTCAAGCGAAGCCGGCGCCGCATGGACAAGGCGTTGACGTAGATCGTCGTCTCCGGCCGTTGAGATCATCTCGGTTGGTGCTGAACTGAAACGCAGCCGTCTCGTCACCGCTTCGACCCGTTCGTCAATTTCGCGACTGGCGGCAACGTCGACACATAAACCGAAGCGATCTAATAGCTGAGGTCGAAGTTCGCCTTCCTCAGGGTTCATCGAACCTACCAGCACGAACTCGGCGAGGTGGGCGTGAGAAATTCCTTCACGTTCGACTCGGTTTATCCCGGACACCGCAACGTCGAGCAACGTGTCGACTAGATGGTCAGCAAGCAGGTTCACCTCGTCGACGTAGAGCACGCCGCCATGGGCTTGAGCGAACAAACCAGGAGAGAACTGAATGTTGTTGTCGGTTAGGGCTGCGCCGAGATCTAGCGTTCCGATAAGACGGTCTTCGCCGGATCCGAGCGGCAGGTTCACAAACGGGGTGGCCGCCCCCAAAAGATCTGCAAGGCCTCGAGCCAACGTGGTTTTACCGGAACCCTTTTCTCCCCGTAGCAGCACGCCACCAATCGCCGGTTCGATGGTAGTTAACAGAAGGGCAAGCTTGGCGTCTTCAAGACCAACGACTTCGGAGAAAGGAAAAGTACCGCTTGTTTCCACGAAATCTATTTCAGATCGTTCATCAACAAAATCGGAGGGGAGTTCCCCCACAGTGACATCAATTTCGGGCGTGTTCATCGGGTCTCTTCCCAGCCTTCAGACTCTAAAATAGCGTTCTTTAGCGTTGTTCGCGCTTGCTCGGAGGCATCCCACATTCCTCGCTGATCTGCCTCTAGAAGGCGCTCCGCTATTGAGCGTAGCGCCCATGGGTTAGAGCTTTCGAAAAACTCTCGTGTTCGTTTGTCTCGTACGTAAGCTTCAGTTACCCGCTCGTACATCCAGTCTTCAACTACATGGGCGGTGGCGTCGTATCCAAACAGATAGTCGACGGTTGCGGCCAGTTCAAACGCCCCTTTGTATCCGTGTTGTTTCATCGCTTCGATCCATTTAGGGTTCAGGACTCGGCTACGAACAACCCGGGCCGCCTCGGCCGCTAGCGTTCTAACTTTCGGGTTCGCAGGGTCGGATGTGTCCCCAAACCAGGCTTTGGGTTCTTCACCCCTCAGGAGGCGAACGGCGGCAACCATGCCTCCGTGATCTTGGAGATAGTCGTCCGAGTCGAAAATGTCGTGTTCTCGGTTGTCCTGGTTTTTGACCGCTACTTCGATGGCGCTAAATCTCCGACGCATCGCATCGGGTTGAGCCTCCCCGTAGTTGCCTCGACGGTACGCAAACCCAGACCACGCTAAATACACTTCCGCCAAGTCAGCGTCGCTCCGCCAGTTCTTAGATTCAAGCACCGGGAGAATACCCGAACCGTATCCGCCTGGAGGCGGACCGAAAATGCGGGCATCGGTGTCTGTGGTTTCGACCAGAGGGTTCATGTCGGCCGGTTCGTCGAGGTTTGCCACCAAACTGACGGCGTCGTCTAGCAGGTCGATGACGTGAGGGAACGCGTCACGAAAGAACCCGGAGATTCGTAACGTAATGTCGACTCGGGCTCGCCCCAGCTCGTCTAGGGGAATAACGGATAGTCCGGTGACCCGCTGGTTCTCGTCGTTCCATACCGGTCGAACTCCGAGTAGGGCTAGCGCTTCGGCGGCGTCGTCGCCCGTCGTGCGCATAGCGGCGGTTCCCCACAGAACCAAACCAACCGTTTTGGGAGCCGCTCCGGTTTCGTCGACATGTTTTTGGATCAACGCGTCCGCTAGTTTGACACCGACGTCCCACGCCAGCCGAGACGGAATCGCTTTCGGGTCGACCGAATAAAAGTTCTTTCCGGTCGGTAACACGTGGGCGCCGCCGCGGCTCGGTGCGCCGCTCGGACCAGCCGGCACGTAGCGTCCGTCGAGACATCGAAGAGTGTTAGTTATTTCGTTGGTGGTCTTAGCCAAATTTGGGACCAAGTTTTCGCCGACCCAACGCAAGGTCGGGTCGACTAGCCCGTCGGGGTTCCATTCGTTTCTAGCCAAGGTTTCGACCTGGCTGCGGCACTGTTGTTCCAGCCGGTCGACGTCGGCCCGTTTCTCAGTACGAATATCGATGTTGAGATTGTCGGCGGCGGTTTGACGAAGAGACGGAACCGAACCTTGTGGAAGCCGAGTTACCGCCAGCACGGTTTCAACTAGCTGGTCGCCGTCTGGGCCCTGGCCGAGGAGATGAAGCCCGCCCCGAATTTGGGCGTCTTTTAACGCACAGATGTAGCCGTCGACGTGTACGACCATGTCATCGAACTCGTCGCCTGTGGGTGCCTCGTCTCCCAAGTCAAGATCTCGATGAATTTCAGCTTCGACCAAGAGGTCCCAAACCTGTTGTCGGATAGCGGGAAGCTTCGCCGGGTCCATCGCTTCAGCTTGAGCGTACGCGTCTAGAAGCTGTTCAAGTCGGGCGATCTCATCGTAGGTGTCTGCTCGGGTCAGCGGAGGAGGAAGATGGTCGATAATGGTGGCATGGGTTCGCCGTTTTGCTTGGGTGCCTTCGCCGGGGTCGTTTACGACAAACGGGTAAATGAACGGCAGGTCGTCGAGCGCGACATCGGGGAAACAGTCGGCCGATAAGGCGTTTGCTTTGCCCGGTAACCATTCAAGTGTCCCATGTTTTCCAAGGTGGATAGCGGCGTCGGCTCCCCATCCACCTTCGGCGGTTGAACTGGCCAGCCACCGATAAAACGCTAAGTAGTGGTGAGGTGGCGGCATGTCGGGGGCATGGTAGGTGCCGATCGGGTCGGGTCCGAACCCTCGTGGCGGTTGGATTGTGACCAGCACACCGCCAAGGTCGATGCCGGGGAAAACAAGCTGATCGTTGTGGTGGTAAACCTCGCCTGGAGCCTCGCCCCACAACTCTTCTACCTCGGAACGAGCCTGATTGCTGAGGCTTTCGAACCATTCGACATACCGCTTCGAATCCAGACCCCCGGCGGCTTGATCGATTTGGGTTTGGGATAGGGTCGGCAGGTCGTACGTTAAGGTGTCGGCCAGTTCGGCCATCAACGCATCACCGTCGGCGGGTATCCGATCGACCTGATACCCCGAAGCAGCCAAGGCGTGTAGCAGTTCGATGGCAGACGCCGGGGTGTCTAACCCGACCGCGTTGCCGAGACGGCTTCGTTTCGTCGGGTACGCCGACAACACGATGGCGACGCGTTTATTCGAAGGGGGGAGGTGACGGAGACGGCCATGACGAACCGCCATGCGGGCGACTTTGGTGGTCCGCTCCTGATCGACCCGAGTTACTACGAGGTCTCCGTCATCTGAGCTGATCGTTTCTTTAAACGCGTAGGTAGGGGCGATGAGTCGGCCGTCGAACTCGCAGATGGCAACCCCCATTCCGATGTCGATTGGTGACAGGCCAGCGTCGTCGGCGTACCATTCTTCTGCGCTGCGCGACGACGAAGGTGCCTGAAAAATTGGGACGTCGAGCTCAGCCAAGTTCGGCACTTCCCACTGGTCGTCGTCTTCGCCTGCGGTGCTGCCAGCCGCAAACGTGGATGTGATGATGCAGTCGACTCCGGCATCGGCACACAGGTCGAGGGCGGGAACGTTCCCTTCGGCATCGGCGCGAAGCGAGTACGTGTAAACGGGCAGAGGGTCACCGCCAGCATGGGTGATCTCGTCACAGAGAGCCGTCACATAGGTGGTATTTCCGGCGATGAGATGAGCCCGGTAAAACACGACAGCGATGAGGGGACGACCGTTAGATCGCTCTGTTCCCGGTCGCCCTAAACCGGCTCCTTCCCATATTCCGTACATTGGTAGTTCTTGGGGGGCCTCGAACCCAAATCCGGTCAACAATACCGTGTCGGACAGAAACCGCAGAAGTTGGCTCATGTTCGTCGGGCCGCCCGCTACGAGGTATCGATGAGTTTCAGCGACGATCCCGGCCGGAACCGTTGACCGTCCCGCTAGTTCAGCGTCAGGGGTTGCTTCCCCACCAACCGCAACCACTGGGATAGATAGCGTAGCGCAGCGACTAGTTAGGTCGGCGAGCCCTTCCTCCCATGCGGTAACACCGCCGAGAAGTCGCACGACTACTAAACTGACGCCGTCGAGATTAGGTGGCTCGGTCAAACGTTGCGGGTTGTACCTTCTGACGCCGCTAAACGATTCGGGCAGATCGTCTATCGATGCGCGGATCGTTACCAGTTCGGTGTCGGCGTTGGAGATGAAGAGAATCATGGTGGTACCTGCAAAGGTTTGTTGTCGGGTGTGCTAGATGATTAGGTCGACGATTTTCGCCATGTCGATATGTTCTTCGAGATGGTCGGCTAACCGGTCGAGTTGGCTGTCTCGGCGGCTGCTGAACGGCACGGTTCCTGCCGTGAACGGTTTTTGGGCCTGCTCCGCGATGTAGGTGAGAAATCGTCGTCGAAACTCGTCGGCTTCGAACAGGCCATGGATAGTTGTTCCGAAAACGTTGTCCTTGCGGGTTCCTTCCAGACGCCCCGACCCAAGATCAATCCATCCGGACGAATCATCGGTGGAACGAACCCGGCCATGATGAATTTGAAAGCCCGTGATAGGCGCATCGAATGCGATGCCAGTTGTCTGAGCTAAAACTTTATCGGCGCTAAAAACGGTTGAGCAGTCCAAGAGGCCAAGGCCTTCGGCCCGACCGGTTTTGGTTTCAACCGTGTCGTCGATCGTGGAACCGAGCATTTGATAGCCGCCACAGATACCGAGAATTGGTGTGCCACGCTGGGCGGCGTGTTCGACGCATTCGGCTAACCCGGATTTTCTGATCCAGTCTAAGTCTTCTACCGTCGATTTAGTTCCTGGGATGATGATGAGGTCCGGTGATTGAAGTTCTGAAGCCGACGAGATAAACCGCACCGAGACGTCCGGCTCAGCCCGCAACGGGTCAACGTCGGTGAAGTTCGACAGCCGTGGCAGGTGGATAACGGCAATGTCTAGAGATCGGTTAAGGCCAGTAGATGAAACGAGGTTTAGAGAGTCTTCGGCATCGAGTTCCAGCCCGGCCAACATTGGGACAACACCAAGCGTCGGCACCCCGCATAACGCTTCGAGCTGGTCGGTGCCGTCAAGTAACAACGCGGGATCTCCCCGCAGCTTATTGATGACAAAGCCTTTGATGATTTGAGCCAGCTCGTCAGGTAGGACTTTAACCGTCCCGTACAGCGAAGCAAAAACTCCACCCGGATCGATATCGCCAACTACCACAGCGTTACATTCAGCTCGGTTAGCGACCCGCAGATTGACGATGTCGTGTTGTAGCAGGTTAAGCTCAGCCGGGCTGCCCGCCCCTTCCAACAGGATCACGTCATGGTCAGAAGACAACGTTTCTAGCGCTTCGATGACAACGTCGAACAGTTCGGGTTTGTGGTTATGATACTCCACCGCCGACATGACCCCGATGGGTTTGCCCATCACGACGACTTGGCTGCTGCGTTCCCCAGTTGGTTTTAACAATACCGGGTTCATCGTCACGTCTGCATCTAAACCAGCCGCATAGGCTTGCAAATATTGTGCCCGACCGATCTCGTCACCGTTAACGGTGACCGCCGAATTGAGGGCCATGTTTTGGGCTTTAAACGGAGCGACTCGAACACCGTGCCGGGACAACAACCGGCACAATCCGGCGACGAGTGTTGTTTTGCCCGCGTTGGACGTGGTGCCGCACACCATCAGCTTTCCCTGCACGGATTGATCGAGCCATGGTGGACGAGTCATTGTCGTAGGTCGAGAAGTTTCCCGCCTCGACTTAGAAGCCACCCGGTGAACAGTCCAAGCCCACCCCAGGTGATCAAAAGAGTGGTTAACGCTTGGATGCGGAACTGCCAGAGAAGATCGGCGGGGAAATCCTCGGGTACGACCGTGGTGTCGGCGGGCCAAAGGACAAGCACCGCAACGAACGAAATGACGGACGCGGCGGCGACGAGCACCTGAGCGGTCGGACGGTCGAAACGGGTTTTCAGCCACCGGTAGAGAACAACTAAACCGGTTACGACCGCTATCGACGCTCCGAGCAAGGTAACAAAAACGATGGTCCGTTGGTTGACATCGTCGGGGTTGCCTACCCCAGGAGGGTTAGCAGGGTATTTGATTGCGGGAATAACGGCAGTGGCGAAAAACCCCATCAACGCTAACTGGCTCGCTCGACCGAAATCGGTTTCCGACGGTAGGCGGTGCCGCACCGCGGCGAACACGGTGCCAAACACGACGCCGGTTAACGCGCCGTAGAGCAGCGACGCTACAACGGCTCCTATGGTTTGGGTTTCGCGGGAAACAAGCGGTTCCTCTTCAGTGTCCACCGACGAGTCGCCGACTGTTTCGGAATCTTGTTGTCTAGATGCCTGCTCTTCGAACGCGATAGCTTCGTCGAGAGTCGACTGAGAAACGGTGAGGAAAAACAGTGCGGCTAAAAGACCTGCCGCCGCCCCGGCCAACGCGGCGCGGGTAATTATCGACACTGGGTTCGTGTGCATAAAACGCCTCTGCTAGATGTTGGGCCGCTTGTTAGTGGCAGGGTACCCCGAAGGAGTGCCGACCATCGTGGAAAAATTCGTGAGCCATCTCCCAATTCTCGGTGAGAAGAAACCCATTCTCGGAGAAAAGCAGATACCCGATAAACATGGCGACAAAAGCGGCTATCCAAGCTTCGATAGGTACGTGAATCGCTTCGATCGGTTGGTCAACGGCTGTGACTTCAGCAGCGTTTGGGGTTGACATCTGGTTCTCCATCCTAGTGGTGTTCTACATCTCGCTGGCAATCTGGCTGTGCGGCACCGATCTGGTGACGCTTCACAGTTGCTGGACAGCTGCGGAATTGCACCGCATTCCCCAACAGAGACCTTCCAGAGTCTACTGCATACAGTGGCCAGAACTGCAAATAGAATCAGAGTGAGATCCACTAAACGTCAAATGGGGCAGAACCGTAGTCGGCTCATACCCCATTCGGATTGTTATGTAGAAGCTAGGTTGGTTGCAGCAAAAACGCTAGGCGTTATTGAGCAGCTTTATGTACGGGTTCTTAGCTACCTGTGCTCGAACGTCTTTTGCGGTTACTTCCCAGAACCGGTCCCCTAGGGAGGTAGAGAAGAAGTTGTCGTCGAAGAACTGGGCTGCCTCCAACGGAATCAGCTCCCGCGAGTCGCCGGTGTGGCCAAAAACGTCGGTCATCAAGTCGGCGATAAGTGTCAACGTTCCTTCTTTTGTTAACAAGTCGTAGACGTCATCGCTGGGATGTCCGCGGAACTTGCTAAACGGCACGCTGATATCGTCGACGTTGGATCGTTGTATTTGCCATGCCGGTCCAGAGATTACTTGACGTGAATAGGTTGCGGTTACCAAGTCGGCGGGTGTGAGTTCAACGATCTGATTTTCGGGGACCGTCGGCTCAGGTTTCTTTTCTTCAGGTTGTGGCTCGGCACCCATATCGGGGCTCAACGATGCGATGGCTTCCATCGTGTCGATTTGAGCGCCGTCGCCGAAGAATTGGACGGCGTCATCAGCCAGCAATGCGTCGCGTTCAGTCAGCGACATTTTGACCCAGTCGGCTGGATAGATAAGGTTCCAGCCGCCGAGCTTTCGAACCATTATTTGATCAATCGGCTTCATTGTTAGCCCCTAGAAGCTCGGCAGCGCTTGACCAGTCAAGTTTGTCATCTTCGTCTTCTTCGACATCTTCTTGATAGGGCCAGTCTGGATTGTCCAACGAGATTCCGGCCATTTCCTCAACAGGAGAAACACGTAGACCAACTCGTTTCTTAATGAACCAGTAGACGGGGTAGGATGCGCCGCCCGCCCACAAGATACATACGACAACACCAGCGAGTTGAACCAAGAACTGATTGACCATGCCGTCGGCAAAGGTGCCTTCTTCGGCGAAGAACGCCAACCCTAGGGTGCCGACAATTGCGCCACCTCCGTGGGCGGGAATAACACCCAACGCGTCGTCGACTTTGTGTTTGAGCATGAAGTCGTTACCCCAGCTGAACACGATTCCGCCGATGAGGCCTAGAGCGACAGCACCGATAGGGGTGACAACGTCGGCGCCTGGTGTGATAGCGACCAGGCCGGTCACCGCTCCGCCGACGAGTTTCATCGTAGTCATGTATCGGTTTTGGAAGAACGCTGCGAAGGCGCCCGCACCGATAAGACCGGAAACGGCAGCCAAGTTAGTCAAGATGATGGCGGTGATGGCGTCACGATTGAATTCGAGGAAACTACCACCGTTGAAACCCCACCAGCCGAACCAAAGAATGATCACACCGAGCATCGACAGACCGATACTAGATGGCTGCATTTCTTTCGGGGTTCCGTCTGGGCCGAAGCGTCCAATTCGAGGCCCGATCATGATAATACCAACGAGGGCTACGGTCGCTCCGAGAAGGTGGATGACGGTTCCACCGGCGAAGTCGTGAAACCCGAGAGACGCTAACCAAGGACTGTTATCTTCGACGAGAAGGTTGCCCCAAACCCAGTGACCGTACAGCGGGTAGATGACGGTGGCGAGCGCTACGGCAATGATGCTGTAAGCGAGGAGCGAAGTTCGTTCTACTAGAGAACCAGAAACCAGAGTAATAGCGGTACCAGCAAAGGCGAGCTGGAAAAGAAAGAAGGTAGGTCCACTGACGGTGACGTTGGTGGCAAAGAGACCTTCGAGAAGAAAGAACTCTTGTCCGAAAAGGCCGTTGCCGGAAGCGCCAAACATGACCGCAAAACCTATGGTTACGAAACCAACGGTACTGACCCCCCAGTCGACAAGGTTCTTAATCGCCACCGCAGTGGTGTGAGCGGGACGAGCGAGCCCTACCTCATAACACAGGAAACCGGCCTGCATAAAGAACACGAGCGATGCGGCGAATAGTACCCACAGCTCGTCGGTGCGGGAAAGAATGTCGCCCGCCGAACCGAGATTAGCGTCTACCGGGGTGCGGTAAAAAACGGAAATTCCGGCGATACCGATAACCCCAGCCAAGAAAAGGAGCGAAAAGATGCTCCGTATCCTCTGAGCTTTCGTATCAATGCTACTTGTAGCCATCTGTGTCTGCCTTTTAAAAGAAACTAGTGGACAGTGATTGATCGGCCTCGACCAGGTCGTTATTTAGCTGAAAGTCGAAGAAAGCGGCGCAGAAGTCATTTCGAACCTGGCAGAATGACGTGTGGCTAGAAAATCTGTGCTCCTCATAAACACCGGTGAAGGTAAAGGAAAATCGTCTGCTGCGTTCGGTGTGATGAGCCGCGGGTGGGCCCGTGGATGGACCGTAGGTGTTGTACAGTTCGTCAAAGGCGGCAAGTGGAAAGTTGGGGAACGTAAACTCGCCGACCACCTCGAAATCGAATGGCACGTTCTCGGCGACGGGTTCACGTGGGAATCGACCGACATGGACGAAACCGTCGCCAAAGGTCGACACGCCTGGACAGTGGCTAAAGAAAAACTCGCCAGCGGAGACTACAACCTGTTGATATTGGATGAGTTAACGTACGCCGTCAAATACGGCTGGGTTGAGGTCGCTGAAGTAGTCGACGGGTTAACGAACCGTCACCCCAAAACCAATGTTGTGGTCACCGGCCGCGGTGCCCCACCTGAGCTAATCGAAATAGCCGACACCGTAACCGAAATGGTCAAAGTCAAACACGCCTACGACCAAGGCATCAAAGCTATCAAAGGCATCGAATACTGATCGGGTTTCGATGTCGTTGTTAACCGACCGGCTGATCGTGGCCGGAACCCATTCGGGTGTCGGGAAAACTACGGTGGCGACCGGTCTAATGGCGGCGTTTTCTAACCGGGGGGTTCAGGTAGGTTCGGCCAAAGTCGGGCCCGACTTTATCGACCCCAGCTTTCATCAGGTCGCGACCGGCAGGCCGGGCCGAAATCTCGATCCGTGGATCAGCGGTGCCGACAGTATCGGACCGTTGGCGGGGCGTGCCGCTGAAGGCGTTGACATGCTGGTGGTCGAAGGCGTCATGGGTTTGTTTGACGGGGCCGTCGACGGTTCGCTGTCGTCGACCGCAGATGTGGCTGAGATGCTAAACGCCCCAATTATTTTGGTGGTAGACGGGTCTTCGATGAGCGCGTCGGTAGCGGCTCTAGTTCGAGGTTTCAGAGACCATCGACCCTCGCTACACCTGGCGGGTGTCGTTTTGAATCGGGTCGGTTCACCGGTTCATCAACAGCTTCTAACCGAAGCGTTACACGAAATCGGGGTTGATGTATTGGGGTGTCTGCCTCGCCGCTCGGATCTGGTTTGGCGAGACCGTCACCTGGGTTTGGTGCCTGTCGCCGAAAATCGTGGCGAGGTAACCGAATCAATACAACGACTCGCCGACGTCATCGAACAACACTGTGACCTGACGAAGATTCAAAAGATTGCCGCCGACGTAGCCTCCCGACATCATCGCCCTGTTCGACTGTCAAATCCGGCCGACCCGTCGGTTAACGTTGCAGTGGCAGCAGGCCCGGCATTCACATTCATGTATCACGACAACATCGAAGCGTTATCGGCAGCCGGAGCCAACCTGGTATCTTTTGATCCGCTAGTCGACGAACAGCTCCCGTCGGACTGTGCCGGTCTAGTCGTTGGTGGAGGTTTTCCCGAAGTGTACGCTGACCGGTTATCAGGCAACGTTGAACTTTTAGCCGACGTGCGGAGACGGCTGAACGATGGGTTGGTGGCCTGGGTCGAATGCGGGGGGTTGCTTTGGTTGTCGAACGGCGTGGACGGAAACCAAATGGTCGATGCTGTTAAAACAACTGCGGCAATGACTTCAAAACTGACGCTTGGCTACCGCGAAGCGACCGTACAAACCGGCAACCCGTTAGCCCCAGCCGGGGCAACATTACGGGGACACGAATTTCACTATTCAACAACGACACCGACCGGGGACGCGCTGACGTTAACATCACGGTTTGCCAGCAGACAAGAAGGTTTCGCCACCCCGACGCTGCTAGCGACCTATCTTCATCAACATCTAGGCGACCATCCCGAACCGGCAAAACGTTTCGTCGATACCTGTCAAACGTTCGGTTCCAGGGGTCGAACCTGATCGGATAACGGCTCACAGCAGCGTTACCGAGAACAATCAGCGCGTCAACAACGGCGTCGAGTCGGTACGGTAGAACCCTATGTTGTCGTTTGTAGGACGTGGAATACTTCGCCTTTTAGGCTGGACGGTTGTGGGTGAAGAAAGCCCAACTATGAGGGCTGTGATCGTCGCCGCCCCTCACACCAGCAACTGGGACTTTATTTACTTTATTTTGGCTGCCTGGTCGTTAAAAGCCCCGGTCCGCTGGATGGGCAAAAAAGAAATGTTCCCACTTCCAGTTAGATGGCTGTTTAAACGCATGGGCGGTATCCCTATTAATCGTGGCGCTGCCGGAGGGGTCGTATCCCAAATGGTTACCGCATTCGAATCGGGTGACCCGATGGCGGTAGTTATCACCCCCGAAGCGACCCGTAAACGGGTCGAATACTGGAAGTCCGGGTTTTACCGGATAGCTACCGAAGCCGACGTCCCCGTTGTTTTTGGCACCATCAACTCGAAACTCAAAGAAGTCGGCATCAAGCCGGGCTTTGATCCGAGTGGTGACGTCAAAGCCGACATGGACATAATTCGGGCGTTCTATGCCGACGCCCATGGGTTGAAACCAGATCAGTTCGGTCCGGTACAGCTTCGTTCCGAAGACGGTTCGGTAACAAAAACTTAAGAACGCTCTACCGAATCTTTCGAGCTAACGTGAGCCCATCCCCAACAGGAACCATTACTAGCTCCACTCGTTGCTCAGCGTGGGCGTAGTCGTTAAAAGCTTTGATTGAAACAGTGGTGCCATGTTCCGGGTCGGCTTCCAAAACCCGACCGGACCACAGGGTATTGTCAACCGCTATGACCCCGCCGACTCGAACCAGCTCAAGTGAACGTTGAAAATAGTTGATGTAGTTCCCTTTGTCGGCGTCGATAAAGGAGAAATCAAACGTTGACGATTCGCCGTCTTCAATCAACCCGTCCAAGGTCCCCAGCGCGGGAGCGAGACGGAGATCGACCTTCGATTCGACACCGGCCCGACGCCAAAATTCTTGGGCGACCGTGGTGTCTTGTTCGTTGACATCACAACTGATCACTTCACCGTCGTCGGGTAGAGCGAGCGCGACCACCGTCGAAGAGTAACCGGTGAACGTGCCGACGTCGAGCGTGCGGCGAGCACCCAGAAGTTTCACTAGCATCGACATCAGCTGCCCTTGTTCGGGGGACAGGAGCATCCGCTGCTGAGGATGTTGCGCCGTGCGTGCCCGCAGTTCGGCCAACACTTGCGGTTCTCGAATACCAGTGTCGACGATGTACTGGTGAAGCTCGTTGGTTAGGGTCAAAGACTGAGGAGACATCGTTGCTTTCAGAGAAACTCTCGGATTTGTTGACAAGGAGTACCATCGAGAGCGTAGCCCTCAAACCGGTCTCAGCGTCTAATCGGCTAGACAGTTATCGCAGCAAAGCCCGGCTTCGAAATCTCGTATCTTAGAATCTTCAGGTTGCAGCGGCTGGCTGCATTTTTGGCAACTCTGAAGGGTTCCCGGTTTAGCGCCGTGAACGACAGTTACCCGTTCATCGAATACGAAACATTCACCGTTCCAACGGCTGTCGGGTTCATCGACCGACGTGAGATATTTCAGGATGCCACCTTCGAGATGGTACACGTTTTTGAATCCCTGATTAAGCATGTACGACGTCGCCTTCTCGCAGCGGATACCGCCGGTACAAAACAGCGCGACATTCGGGTTCTCGTCGGGTGAAAGTTCGGTTTCGACGAAGGTAGTGAATTCGCGAAACGACGACGTGTTCGGGTTGATGGCCGAGTCGAACGTGCCCATCTCGACTTCGAAACTGTTGCGGGTATCGATGACGGTCACCGCAGGGTCGTCGAGAAGGGTGTTCCAATCAGCGGGTTTAACGTATTCGCCGACGGTCGTTGTCGGGTCCACGTCGGTTCGCCCGATCGTCACGATCTCTTTCTTGCGTCGAACTTTCATCCGTTGGAACGGTCGACGTTCGTATTCAGACCATTTGACTTCCATATTGTCAAACCGTTCATCGTCAGCCAAAAACGCAAGGATCTGTTCAACGTCGCCGCGTTCGCCGGCGATCGTGGCGTTTAATCCTTCTTCAGCTAAAAGGATCGTTCCTTTGATGCGATGTTCAGTGCATCGCATCTTCAAGTTTTTGACTAACGTGTCGACGTCAGGCAGAGATGTGAACCGATAAAACGTGGCGACATGATACGTCATAGTCAGTCGTTCTGTGCGAGAAGTAGTCCGTAGGTGATGCTGTCTTCTAACGCCCGCCACGACGCTTCAATAATGTTGGCTGAAACGCCGATTGTCGTCCAGTCCCGCTGCCCGTTCGACGCCGAAAGCAGTACTCGGGTGGTCGCCCCAGTAGCGTTCGTTCCGTCAAGAATGCGGACCTTATAGTCGGTGAGTGAAATGTCGGCCAGTTGAGGCAACGACTGTTCGATCGCTCCTCGCAGGGCGGTATCGATCGCGTTTATTGGCCCGTTGCCCTCTGCGATAGAAACGTGACGAGTCGGTTCAGCGTTTAGACTTGGGACCCAAACTTTGACGGTCGCTTCGGTCGAAAACTCGCGGCCGGTGTGTTCGTCTGTGATGACCCGTAACGACTCCACATCAAAAAATTCGGGCACACCTCCGATTGTTCTTCGGAGAAGAAGTTCAAGCGACGCGTCGGCGGCTTCGAAATGGTAGCCCTCATGTTCGAGCCGTTTCAGATCGTCGATAACTGAGTTGATTGCGGCCCCGTCGAGTTCCAGCCCAAGCTCATCAGCTTTGATCGCGATCGTCGACCGGCCCGCCATTTCCGACACCACAAACTTGGTGTTATTGCCGACGGTGTCAGGGTCAATATGTTCATAGGCGTCGCGTGCCCGGTTAATGGCCGAAACGTGAAGGCCTGCCTTGTGGGCGAACGCCGACGAACCAACATAGGGCGCTTGAGGGTTGACCGCCCGGTTCAAAACTTCGGCGACACGATGGCTAACGACGGTGAGCCGTTCGAGTCGACCTTCCGGCAGACAGTCGTAGCCTTGTTTCAACATGAGGTTCGGCATAACGGTTGTGAGGTTGGTGTTGCCGGTTCGTTCCCCAATGCCGTTTAACGTTCCCTGAACGTGACGGGCACCGGCGTTGACGGCGGCCATCGAGTTAGCGACCGCACAGCCGGTGTCGTCGTGGCAGTGAATCCCGATGATGGCGTCGTCGCCGACGTCCCGGTTTACTTCGCTGACGATGCGACCAATCTCGTCGGGCAAGGTGCCGCCGTTGGTGTCGCAGAGAACAAGGTGGGTGGCGCCGTTGATGACAGCCGACTCGATAGCTCGAAGCGAAACTTCCGGGTTTTGTTTATACCCGTCGAAGAAATGTTCAAGATCTACTAGGACTTGGCGGCCTTCGCTGGTGAGAAACTTGACTGAGTCGCCGATCATGGCGATACCTTCGTCGATGGTTGCCCGCAGCGCTTCGGTGATCTGGTATTCGGAGCTTTTAGCTACGATGCAGACTGCGCTGGTGTTGGCTTCGATCAGGTTTTTGAGGGTTTGGTCGTCGTCGATTTTGCCTCGGGGTCGGCGGGTAGAACCGAACGCCACCAGCGTGGAGGTCGAAAGAGACAGTTCGGTTTGGCAGCGTTGGAAGAACTCGATGTCTTTCGGGTTAGCGCCGGGCCATCCACCTTCGATGAAATGAACGCCGAGGTGGTCGAGCTGTTCGGCGATGATGAGTTTGTCGTTTACGGTGGCCGAAACCCCTTCGAGTTGAAGGCCGTCGCGCAGGGTTGTGTCGAAGATTTCGACTTGACGCATGTGGGGGATCTTTCGATGAGAATCTAAAAAGCCGCCCACGGGGCGGCTGTAAAGAACACGTGGAATGGGCCACGTGTTCTACGTAATAATAATGATGCTTGCGGGTGTGCGTTCAACCATCACTACCTATTGAACCGTCAGTTTCGGATAAAACCGACACGATCAGCTGTTGGTGCCTGACCTAGACAATCGTCGCCCTGAATGAGTTGGACTAAAAAATTATCTCATCGCTGAGGCGTTGATCAGAGTTAATTGACTTGAAAAGACGCTTACGCACCCTACCTTTAGTATTGATCAAACTAGTAGCCATTTCGTCGATCGCTGCGATACACATCACTGTCTGTAGGTAACTCTCGATCAGGTCGTCAAGCCCAAATCCGAGTCGATTAAAGTCACGACTATCGACCAACAATAGGCGTTCAGGTTGTGTAGTGAACGACCCGTCGCTGTTCTTGATGGACAGATTCGTCCCGAGCATATCCCATGAACGTTCTCCAGCAGGCAGGTCGGTAGTGAGAGGTTTACGGGCGCGACGAGCATAAATCGCAACAGGGAAGAATCCGTTAGGTGAGACAGCGACCATAAACCGCAAATCAGCGGCGTAGAAATTCATTTTGCGGTCAGGCATCGTGCCAACGTGGAATAGTCGGCCAAATTGGCTTTGGGAACTCCATCGAGAGTTACCGATCAGTGATTGGACAATGTAATGATCGTACACATGGTCGATTTCCATGAAGTTGGCCAGTTCCTCATCTGAGGTGATGGTGTAAACACCCTGACCCGCATTTGAGTACGGGACTTTGACAACAGCGACTCCTCCCATCCGCTGAACCCAGATAGGAACCTCTTCTTTGGAAACGTCCCATATCGTCTCAGGTGTGTTAATACGGAGGCCGGACGTTATCTGAGAGGCGTTATAGATGTCGTAGGCCTTTGATGCGACTAGTTTGTTTCTCCCCCCAGACAGGCACACCAGCACAGGATTATAAATCAGGGTTCTGGTCAGATGAGAAGGAATTCGGTTCCAGGGCTGTTGCGTCACATAGCGGAATGCGGCTCGGATCGGGATCTTTTCCCCGTTTTTGTGGACGTATAGGAGACCCTTATCGTCAAACGAAGCCGTTCGGTTGATGTCGGTGGCATGAAATGGCACGAGCCAGACATCTTCGCCAGTCAGATCGGCCAAGGTTGCAGCGTAACCAGAATTCTCCATGTGGTTTTTGTCGTATAAGACTGCCAGGCCGCCTTTGGGTCCGCCTTTGCGTCGCTGCACTTGCGTCATAAATGATTCGCTAAGTAGCCGCTCGTAGCCAGCTTTTTCCATCGACTCGTTGATCCGAGGCATAGATTTTTGCCCAGAAGGACTCGAGTTGGTTTCAATCACAACGACTTGTCGGCGCCCTTCTTCACTGGTTACGTGGAAAAGATCGCATCCTCCCCATCGGAAAAAGCGGGGGACGTGAGAAAGTAAACGATGTACAGCATCAGCGTCGACTTCTGGATGGAGATGACAGTACCGTGATGCGATTCGATCATTGCCCATATCCATCAGATTTTGAATTAGAGGATGGATATGGGCGTTCAAAACGCGGGGGTAGAAGTGATGGTCGGTCTCGAATTCTCCGGGCTCGATCAGAGCGGCGTCGGTTAACATCTCACATCCATTTTGGAGAAAGTAGACAGAGGGTGTTTCTGGCTGCGACAAGAATATCTAAGAATGGTTGCATGTCCACGGGTCACAAATGACCTATGTCGAGGTTGCCAAACCCATATCCGAACATCGATCCACCGTTTGCCTGCAAAACCCCAGAAATCGACGTAGGTTGTGTTCATCACCTCAAACCCGACTTGGCCCATCGAACCGCCAGTTTCCGATGAAGCCGACACGGCCAACGAGACCTACACACGCTGCCAGGTTTCACCGTTGCCGCCGAAGAAGTCGACACAGTCGTCGAGGCCTTCGACCGTGATTCCGGGGGTTTGGTGTTCGAGCCAGCGGTCGGGGGTGACGATCACACGAAAATTGGTTGCCGCTTCGCTGCCGAACATGACCCGTTCATGTCCGTTCGGGACGTAACCAAGTTTGCGTGAAACCCCGCGAGAGCGTTCGTTGCCGTCCCGGTAAGCCGAATGGGCTTCTAAAGCGTCAAGGCCGCCAAAAGCTAGTTCGAGGGTGCCGGCTCGCATTTCGGTTCCGTAGCCGTTGTTTTGCCATTCCGCTCCGAGCCAAGAACCGGTCGACACTGACCGGAGTTTCCCGAAGTTGGTGGCAGCGATCGATTGAAGTCCGATTGGTTTGCCGTCGACAAACGCCGTCAGGAGAAGTATCCAGTTTTGAGGTTGCCATTGGGCGCGAGTCGACGTGTAGAACTGGTATGCGCTGCGTTCCCGGTCGGGGCTTGGCAGTAGCGGCCAGGCGGACGCGAACGGAAAGTCGGTGCTGTCGGCTACGACCGATTCGTCGATGAGTTCGGTTAGCTCCCAGGTTTCTTCCTCGTTTGCTACACGGAGCACCAATCGGGGAGTCGTTATTCGAAGATTGAATACGGGCCACTGCTGCTTCATGTGCGAATGCTAGTCGAGAACAGCGGAACGGGTGCCCGAATTTGGGTTGTCTGGCCGATGCGGCTTCTGCGATTCGTCGACTGTGATCAAATTTGTCACATCCCGATTAGATTTAGCAGCTTATTTAAGCTTTATGTAGGTTTTGTGAGTAGTTTAAAACTCATAAATCGACGCAGGTTGTGTTCATGACCTTAAAACCCGACTAGACAAGTCGGGTTTAGATTTGTGGAAGGTACCCTTTTACTGTTGGCGGTTTCGACTCCAACGGTACACGGGCCGTAGCGTTCGTTGCCGCGGTGTAGCGGCCAGCATCTTCGTACCGGAAGCAGGATTTTTTTACTTATGAGCCCTGAAGCAAAGCAACTTGATGCCCGGTCTGGCGACATTAACGACACCGGTCGTATGCCTGACATCGAACGAGTGTCGAACGGTCCGAAGGTTTTCTCCGCCGCCAACAAATGGCTCGACGAAGTCGACGCCGAAACCCGCATTGCCTGGGCGCTAGAAAACCTGCCTCGAGACCATGTAGTGTCGTCCAGTTTTGGTATCCAGTCGGCGGTGATGCTGCACATGATGACCAAGCAGGTCCCCGACGTGCCGGTACTGTTTTTTGACACCGGATACCTTTTCCCAGAAACGTACCGGTTCGCCGACGAATTAACCGAACGCCTCAAACTCAACTTGCAAGTGTTCCGTGCCGAGATGAGTCCGGCCTGGCAAGAAGCCCGCTTCGGTCAGCTGTGGGAACAAGGCGAAGAGGGTCTCAAGAAATACAACGCGCTGAATAAGGTCGAACCGATGCAGCGGGCCATGAGTCAGGTCGGGGCCGGTACCTGGTACAGCGGCTTGCGTCGAGTTCAGGCCGACAGTCGGGCCGAACGTCGAATTCTTGAATTCCAGCACGGTCGAGTGAAATTTCATCCCATCGTTGACTGGACCAACCGCGACATTCATAACTACTTGAAAGAGTACGACCTTCCTTATCATCCGTTGTGGGAAGAGGGTTATGTCAGTGTCGGTGATACTCACACCACCCGCAAGCTCGAAGAGGGCATGAGCGAACAAGACACACGATTCTTCGGTATCACCCGAGAATGCGGCCTTCACATCGAACAATAAGTCTGGCCGTCTTAGTCGATGGGTGTGAGGGTTAGTTCGAGGTTGTAACCGCAGCCCTCAAAGTAGCGGACGAGCGTGTCGAGTTTGGCGTTGCGTAGGTTCCGGGCTTCGAGCTGGTTTACCGACGATTTTGAGACGCCCATAGCGTCGGCGACAACGTTTTGGGAAATGCCTAACTGTTTGCGAAGGTTTTTGAGGGCGTGGTCTGCTTCGACCATTTCTGCGACCCGGGCGTTAATCCGTGCTTCTTGGTCGGCCGGTATGTCCATGCCTTCTAGTAGGTCATCGACATAGTTGTATGTGTTGCTGGTCATTCGTTGAGGTTCTCCTCTCGTCATAGTCGGTTTATCTATAGATTAACTTTAGTTGAGGTAGTTAACAAGGGGGACTGCGCCCCTGTTGTCGATCGGTGCGAATTTCGGCCCAGAGCTTGTCGGCAACCGGTATCGCTTGGTCGTACCAGGCGTTACCGGTCGGAGCGGTTGGTAGTTGACTATTTTTGTCGCCCAAGACTAGAAACGCACATACTGATTCGTCAGTTGGCATCGCAAACAGTGTGCGCAAGAACGGGAGCTTTCCCGGAATGTGGGTGCGGACTTCACCCATCTCTGAATAGGAAGAGTCACGGATGCCGAACCGAACTTGTGGCATTTCGGCATGTCGTTTCTCTCGAAGGAGGTAACGGAGGTTGGCGGCAAGCTCTTCGAACAGGGCAGCGTTAGTATCCCGGACAAGTCGGAACGATTTTTCGAATTGGGCGGTGCGAACAAGTTCCATGCCCAAGAAGTTACATTCATGCGGTGACAGTGAGCGGCGTGAACTTCGCTAAGACTAGGTATTAGTTGGCTTGATCTAATCCAACGCTGCTTAAGTCGTTGATGAGAACGAAAATTTCGTCGACTTCGCCTTGGGCGAAAATGGCTTCGGGGCCGGTTGGGGCGACCGCAACGTAAGGTTGACCATAAATTTGTTCGGCTTCGACTTGCCCGGTGGTGGTTAATGCTTCGATGATCATTTTGACGAAAACGATCTGGTTTTTGCCGTATCGTTTGTTGTCCAGGAATTTACCGAACGCTTTTTGGGCGGCCGCTTGGTCTAATCCGACGAGGGATCGGATAAACCGGCTGAAGTTACCAACGCGTTTGCTGGCGGTTTCGAAATTGTCGATGGTTCCGATTTCTTCTGCCACGAGAACGCGTTTGAGGTCGGCGATGTCGGCGTCGGTGATAGGTTCGCCGCTGCGAAATTTAGCGACTACCGCTTCGGCCGAGTTTTCTCTCAAGAAAGCGGCTGCTTTCTGGCGAAAGCGGGAAAAGTGGGCGTCGCCGTAGGCGCTTGGTCCACCGATGATGTCTACTTCGATGCTGTCGCCGAGTTCGTCTTCGAAGTTGGTGAAAATTGGATCTCGTTGATTTTTGTCGACGTGAATGACTAGCCCGCACAAGCGTATTCGCATGTTTTCAACAGCAGCTTGGTCTGCTTGTTCCCACCATTTGTCGGTATCTACTTGTTCTATGAGCGTTAACTGTTCCTGTATGCCGGGGATGTTTGGTTTTATCGCTAGGGCCGCAGCGATGGCCCGGATTCGGGCTTCTTGTCTGCTGAAAGACGTACCGGCCAATATCGCCCGCTGGGCGTTGAGAGGCGTGTCACGTTCGATCGCTTTCAATGCGCGCGGGAGGAATCGATCACCCTATATTCCAGGGCTTCGCAAACGGGTGCCTCTATTTACGTCGCTCTAGTGCATGCGAATTTGAACCACCACTTCAAAAATACATGTAAATTTGAATCACTACTTAAAATTTGCTAGGTTTGTGTACGTGTATAGTCGGCAAATAGATCTCGAATACTATGAAGGTCACAACTTCTTCCTCTGGGGCCCTAGAAAGTCGGGCAAGAGCACGCTGCTCAAAACGTTCTACAGTCGAGAGTCCGACCTCTACATCGACCTGCTGCTATCCGACAACTTCAGACGCTACTCAACTAACCCCGAACTGTTGCGTCAAGAACTAGCAGCCACCCCCACCAACAGCCGAGTGATCATCGACGAAATCCAGAAAGTCCCACAACTGCTCGACGAAATCCACTGGCTCATCGAAAACACGCAAACCAAATTCTGCCTCTGCGGTTCAAGCGCCCGCAAACTAAAACGAGGCCAAGCCAACCTTCTCGGCGGGCGGGCACTCAAAGCCGAAATGTTCGGACTTGTCCAACCCGAACTAGGTGAAGACGCCGACCTAGACCGACTCTTAAACGTCGGATACCTACCGCAACACTACACCGACCCGAAACCGCAGGAATACCTTCGCTCCTACGTCGGCGACTACCTCAAAGAAGAAATCGCCGCAGAAGGGCTAGTCCGAAACCTGGCCACCTTCTCAGGTTTTCTAGAAGCTGCATCATTTAGTGACGGCGGCAACGTAAACGCCAGCAACATTGCCCGAGAATGCGGAGTGTCCAGCAACACTGTCAACGAATACTTCTCAATACTCGTCGACACACTCCTCGGCCGGTGGGTCCCCTCCTACACGAAACGGCCTAAACGTCGAGCCAAAAAATCGCCGAAGTTCTACTTCGCTGACGTCGGTGTCGTCAACTACCTCGCCCGACGCCGCCAACTCGAACCAGGTTCGCAAGGCTACGGTGACGCCTTCGAAAACTTCATCAGCCACGAAGTACAAGCCCACGCAAGCTACAGCCACCTGCACTACGACATCAGCTACTGGCAGCTATCAACGGGAACCGAAGTCGACTTCATCCTCGGCGATATGGAGTTGGCAGTCGAAGTCAAATCGAACGAACAAATCGCCAGCCACCATTTGAAATCTCTGCGCGAGTTGGCCAAGGATTATCAACCGCGAAGAAAAATTCTTCTCTGCCGAGAACCGACCCGTCGAAACACCGAAGACGGCATCGAAATCTACCCATATCGGCAATTCCTCACCGAACTCTGGAACGGCCAAATAATCACCTAGTCATATCGACCGGTCGATGTGACCTGGAGGACTTAATCTCTAAGGCAATCTTTATCTGGCTGAACAAATCTCAACATAAGAGTTCAGCTTGCTGACCCGAGGTTCGTGGCGGTTGGCCTTGGGTAGTCCACGGCAGAGGTGCAGCGGCGATTTGTAGCTACGGTCGGTTGGTCGGTTTCAGGTCGGGCTTCCGAAGCTAGCGAATTTTTGTACTTGTATACGGTTGTTGCTAGTGTTTTATCGGAACGAGTGGGGTGAAGGCTTTGATGGCGGGTATGAAAATTCGGGTTGTCGGGTTGACAATCGCGTTGTTGGTTGCCGGGTGCACACCCGGTGGGGATGATACGCCGGATGGTCCTTCGGCCACCAGCAGTCAGGTCAGCCCAGAACAGACCACCGCTCCCGTCGACGAGTATTTCGCTGTTTCACCTTTTGTGGTGACCGAGGGTGAGGACTTTCCTGCGTGGGAGTTTGACCTCACCGCGTTCGACGGCGTCGACAACTACAAATTGCGGTTCACCCAAGGTGAACGGTCGTTTGATGTCGAAACCCCCGAAGCTCGACCGGTTGTGGTTACGGGAGACGATTTCGCGTCTGCCGACTTTGACTATGGTATCGAAGCCGATTTGGAACTCTTCCACGGGGTTAGTGGCGAACCGGTTGCCCGCTACGACGACCTGTTTCCGCTACCTGTCCCGGCCGACGAACTCATTGACACGGTAAACGACAAGGACGACCCGTTCCGAGAGTATGAACCGTTTCCGACCGACGAGAACGGTCAGGTTTTGTTGGATGAGGAGGGTTCGATAATTGGTGCTACCGATTTTTCTGAGTTTGAGGAGCGTTGCGCCGTCCTCGACCCTCGTCTCCGTATCAATCGAAAGCAGGTGAAGTTAACCGGTTTCTGGCCGAAAAGTACCGGGCTTTTTTACGAGAGTTACCTGTGGGTTCCAGAAGGTTGGGAAATCAACACAAAAGGTACTATCACGCCGGTTCCGTGGCCGACCAATGTCGAGGAGTGGAACAACCTGCCAGTGAAGATGCAACTGTTGGTGACAACCGGTATTGAACACTCCGGGCCGCAGTTTTTCGAACCCTGGTACTATCACAGCCTCTCGTATGATGACATCGGTCGGGGTGGTGACATCCTGACTATTTTCGGCGGCCTGCCGGTTTCAAAATCGGACGAGGGTAGGTACGTGCCCGTAGGTGTTCGTGCTCTGATCACGTCTCAATACCAGTACGACCTTGTTGTGAAAGCTGTGCCGAAAGATGAGAACGATCCGGCTCCGTATGTCGACGAACCTTGCCTGGTTTTCCAGAACATGTTTATCGAGTTGGCACCCGATCTAGGGATTTTCACAACAATAGCTGAGGTGGGTGTAGGTGGCGCTCAACTCGTTGCAGAGTTCACTCCGGGCTACGACTGTTACGACGCTGCCGTTAATGGGGTTGACGGGTGGAACGCTGCCGGGTGTACCGCCGATTTGGTGGGTGGTGGCACCGCTATTGCCGCGTTGAAAACGGCTGACAATGTTCAGTTTGCGGCTCGTAGGGGTGACGATGTTGTCGGCGCTATTAAAGGTGTCGACGGGAGTCGCTTGGCGGACGGTTCGACGGTTCCGATCTCTATGGTTGAGTCCGGTGACCGGGTGTTGTCGTGGGACGACGACGGCAACAGGGTTGTGGCGTCAGACGTAACGTCTCAGTGGTCTCATCTTGAAGAGTTGACGGAGGCGACCGTCGACGGTTCGACGCTGGCGATCACCGCCGATCATGTGGTGTGGAACGAAACTGATGACGACTGGCAGGCTATAGACGAGTTCGACGTCGGGGACTGGTTATTGACGGCTGACGGTAACACTGTTGTGTTCGAAGGTTTGTCGGCGTCCGGCGATGGTTTGGTTGAAGTTTTCGATTTGGCGGTTGCCGAGTCTGAATCGTTCTTTGTGGTGGTCGGCGACGAACAGGTGTTGGTTCATAACATGCCAGCGGCTTGTGATATCGCCCGGAAACACGGCGGGCCGGCGGGCCGTTTGGTCGACGAGTTTAGTGATGAACTACCGGAGTTGGCGAAAACGGTTGACGATTTTGCTACCGCTAATCCTGGCCGTCGTTCGGTTCAAAATCTGGATCAGGCGGTTCGTAACGTTAAGAAGCAGGCCGACGACGCTGGTGTACCGTTTGACGTAAACCGGTTTAACGAGTTTATTTCGAAGGGTGGTGATGACGCCGCAGTGCTTCTTAAGGAGAAAGGTTTACGGGCTCTCGAAACGCTGTGTGCCCCGGCAGCGGGAGGTGCGTATGAGTTGGTTGATGTCGCAACCGGAGACGTCATCTATGTCGGAGAGACAAATAATTTCGATCGGCGGATCCGTGAACATCGAGAAAGCGGCCGTTTTCTCGATATCGACTTCGTATACGGCAATCAACTTCCCCAGACTGACCACGATGTTAGACGCGGGTTGGAGCAGAACTTTTATAATGATGCGTGGGGAGATGTTGAGATTGCTGACGCTAAGAACCAGGGTTCGTTGAATCGGCAACGGCCTATGGCGTCTCGACGAACGAATGTCCTAGAAACACGTCGAGCCTTTGCTCGGGCGTATCAAAAAATTTGTTAGGAGTTGGTATGGCAAAGTCTCGTGTGTTTCCGTTTGTGCCGAAGTCGAATAGGTTTTTGGAGCCGGGTGACTTTTTTGGTATGCCGTTGCCGAATGGTCGCTGGGCGTGTGGTTTGGTGTTGGGGTGTTTGGTAGATACTCGTACCGCGTTTATTGGAAGTTTGTTTGATTGGGTCGGGGATGAGCCGCCGTCGTGTGAGTCGGTTTCCGGGTCGGATATTCCGTATATTACGTCGCATCATGTGAAGACGATTTCTGGCCTTGGGCTGACGATCGATGGGAACTGTCCGGTTGATCAGTCGGGTCTTGGGTTGCGTCGAAACGTGTTCGATGTCTATCGAGGCGGTTTGTTTGAGTACAACGTTGAAGGTAACGAACGTCAGGATCGCTCTGTTCCGGCGATGCACGCTTCGAGTCCGGGTGGTTTGTATGCTCGTGCGATTCGGCTCTACGGAGGTATGGATGATACGGAGGAAATTCGTTTATATCTTGGTTCGTTGAGGGAGTCGCTGGCCCAAACGAACTGACCGTCTTTACCCGAGCGGAGGTCCTTCACGCAAGTGCGTCATACACTTTTACGTACATAAAAA
>JAHDCC010000060.1 GCA_020630065.1 Acidimicrobiales bacterium | reverse complement strand
TTCGCTACCTTAGGACCGTTATAGTTACGGCCGCCGTTTACTGGGGCTTCAATTCGGAGCTTGCACCCCTCCTTTTAACCTTCCAGCACCGGGCAGGCGTCAGACCCTATACGTCGTCTTGCGACTTCGCAGAGCCCTATGTTTTTAGTAAACAGTCGCCACCCCCTGGTTTGTGCCCCCGCCCAAAACTTGCGTTCTGAACGGGCCTCCTTCTCGCGAACTTACGGAGGTATTTTGCCGAGTTCCTTCAACATCGTTCTCTCAAGCGCCTTGGTATTCTCTACCAGTCCACCTGTGTCGGTTTAGGGTACGATCTAATGCCAGAGCTATTTCCAGGAACCGATTAGCAGCCCATTCAATCCGATAAGGATGAACTACCTTCACGATCCGTCACTACTGGCTGGCCCAGGAATATTAACCTGGTTCCCATCGACTACGCCTTTCGGCCTCGCCTTAGGGGTCGGCTTACCCTGCTCAGATTAACTTTAAGCAGGAACCCTTGGACTTTCGGCGACAGGGTCTCTCACCCTGTTTGTCGCTACTCATGTCATCATTCTCACTAGTGATCTCTCCACCGGATCCCTCACAGGCCGGCTTCATCGAAAATTCCTCGCCTCCAATGTACCCGAAGGTACTAAGGAGGCATGGAATTATTTCACACTACGCTCTGCTACCATGCACTATGTGCATCCTAAGCTTCGGCTCATGGCTTGAGCCCCGTTACATCTTCGCCGCAGGACAACTTATTTAGACCAGTGAGCTGTTACGCTATCTTTAAAGGATGGCTGCTTCTAAGCCAACCTCCTGGTTGTCTAAGCACTCTCACATGCTTTACCACTTAACTGTTACTTAGGGACCTTAGACGGTGGTCAGGGCTGTTTCCCTTTCCACGACGGACCTTAGCACCCGCCGTGTGTCTGCTAAATAGTACTTATTGGTATTCGGAGTTTGGTTAGGATCAGTAAGACGGTGAGTCCCCATAGCCCATCCAGTGCTCTACCCCCAAGAGTATTCATTTAACGCTCTACCTAAATAGATTTCGCGGAGAACCAGCTATCTCCGAGTTTGATTGGCCTTTCACCCCTAGGCACACCTCATCCCGACCTTTTTCAACAGGTGTGGGTTCGGACCTCCAGTAAGTGTTACCTTACCTTCATCCTGGACATGCCTAGATCACTCGGTTTCGGGTCTGATCCATCTAACTCATTCGCCCTATTAAGACTCGCTTTCGCTGCGCCTACACCTAACGGCTTAAGCTTGCTAGATAGACCAAGTCGATGACCCATTATACAAAAGGTACGCTGTCAGGCCTCAAGGGCCCTCCAACTGATTGTAGGCGTTCGGTTTCAGGTACTGTTTCACTCCCCTCGTCGGGGTGCTTTTCACCTTTCCCTCACGGTACTGGTTCGCTATCGGTCAGTAAGGAGTACTTAGCCTTCGAAGGTGGTCCTCCGATGTTCAGACAGGATTTCACGTGTCCCGCCCTACTTAATACGTCCAATCATGCTTCATATACGGGGCTGTCACCCACTATGGCTGTGCTTCCCAACACATTCTATTCACACTCATGGCTCGGCTGGTCCCCGTTCGCTCGCCGCTACTAGGGGAGTATCTGTTGATTTCCTTTCCTCCGGGTACTTAGATGTTTCAGTTCCCCGGGTTTGCTTTTTTAACCCTATGTATTCAGGTTAAAAATACTTGGTTTACCTCATTATTGAAGACGCCGAAGCGCTAACAATAACAAAGTATCAAGTGGGTTCCCCCATTCAGAAATCCATGGATCAAAGCTTATTCTCAGCTCCCCATGGCTTATCGCAGAGTATCACGTCTTTCATCGCCTCTTACTGCCAAGGCAT
>JAHDCC010000005.1:193731-198620 GCA_020630065.1 Acidimicrobiales bacterium | reverse complement strand
GCGACTTATTAGCCAAAATGTCGAATCGTATAATCAACGAGGTCGATGGCGTGAACCGGGTGGCCTACGACATTACGTCGAAACCTCCCGGCACGATCGAGTGGGAATAGCCTAAGAGGCCTCGCTGGTGGGTGAATTCTGACCTGCTTCGGCCTGTTAGCGTTGTTGGGTCGGCTCGCCCTCTGAGC
The DNA here is from genome assembly GCA_020630065.1 of Acidimicrobiales bacterium. Lineage (GTDB taxonomy): Bacteria > Actinomycetota > Acidimicrobiia > Acidimicrobiales > SZUA-35 > JAHDCC01. The sequence continues at coordinate 198,432 of JAHDCC010000005.1, read as the reverse complement.
CGTTAGGCGTGAGCTGCTTCCATGTCTTCGGTAGCAGTGTATTTGGTGGCGGCTGCATTGATCCCGAGAACTATCACACACGAGCCAACGGCCAGCAACGTTGGCAACAAGAAGTTTTCAGTAGTTGGGAGTTCAAGCCCCGTGCCAGAAACGGGAGGGGTTTCGTCGTCTCCGAGGAGCCCCACACCGTTAGGCCATGGCCATAACACGCGTAGTGAGCCGAGCATCAGTCCGACCAGCGCTGCCAGTAGAAGGTCGTGATAGTTGTCTAGCATCCAGCCGAGGCCAGTAGAGAAAATCGACAGGCCTACACCCATACCGACGACGAGGGCTAAAAGGTTGACGACCTGCAGGTCATGAACGTCTTTGAGAACCGCCGCGTACATGCCCATCATCAGCAAAATAAACGAGCCGCTGATTCCGGGAAGGATCGTGGCGCAGATAGCGATTGAACCGGCAAGAAAATACGCCCAAACCGGGGGGTTGGTTTGTGGGCCTGACTGAAACCCAAGAAGGAAGAACGCAACAATTCCAACAACGGCCGCAGTCACAAGATGGGTGTTGTCTTGTTGTCGAATCATCTGCCAGGCGATCACGAGAGACGCTACGACCAGCCCAAAGAACAGGCCAGCCATCTCCTCAGGCCGATCCTGAAGGAGCCGTTCGATCAGTGACGACAATAGCCCGATAGCGGCCAGCAGCCCGACAGCCAGAGGAATGATAAAGACCCATTCGATCTTTTTTAGTCTGTCTAGTCCATCCGCTATGTTGAATTTAGCAAACGATCCGAGGGCTCTCGCCCCCATCCGGACGTTATTTAGCAGCTGGGCGTAGATCCCAAAAATCAGGGCTATTGTCCCGCCGGATACTCCTGGGACGATATCGGCGGCGCCCATGGTGAACCCACGAAGCACGGTTAGTGCGATTTTGCTCATACTTCAGAATCCTAGACGAATAGAGAATCAAGTTTGCGGGGTCTAGTAAACTTGCTCGTCTTAGGAGACTTTCTACTGCTAGACGCATCGATGTTGGCTAGTGTGGAACGTAATGGTTTCTGAAGAACGCCCTGCCCCAGCAATCTATGACAGCCCGGTCACCGAGGGGCTGAATCCTGCTCAGTTGGATGCAGTGACTCATCAAGGCGGGCCTTTGCTGGTCGTCGCCGGGGCAGGCTCGGGTAAGACCCGAGTGCTGACCAGACGTATCGCGTGGATGATTGAACGTGGCGTGTCCCCATACGACATTCTGGCGATCACGTTTACTAACAAAGCCGCCAACGAAATGAAGCACCGTGTACAAGATCTTGTCGGCCCGGTTGCTCAACGAATGTGGGTGTCGACGTTTCACTCGGCCTGCGTGCGGATTCTTCGCCGAGAAGCGAATGTGATCGGGTTCGAATCGAACTTCGGGATCTACGATCAGGCAGACGCTGTGCGGTTAACCGGATATGTCATCAGAGATCTCGGTCTTGATCCGAAGCGGTACCAGCCTCGAGCCGTGCACGGCCTGATAAGTGCCGCAAAAAATGATGGCATGCGTCCCGACGCATATGCAGAACAAGCCTCTGAAGGTCCCGGAATGGTTAAAAAGGCTTCTGAGATTTATTACGAATACCAGCAGCGTATGCAACAAGCCGGTGCTATGGACTTCGACGACTTGTTGTTGAACACCTTGGAAGTGTTCCGGGAAAGTCCAGAAGTTTTAGGCCAATACCAGAACCGGTTTAAACATATTTTGGTAGACGAATACCAAGATACGAACGGTGTCCAAAACGAGCTGGTGCTTTCGCTGGCGGCCAGCGATGGAAACGTGACTGTGGTCGGCGACTCTGACCAGTCTGTCTATCGATTTCGCGGGGCTGATATTCGCAACATTATTCAGTTCGAAGAGGCTTTTGATGACACGACAGTTGTTCTGTTGGAACAGAACTATCGTTCGACTCAGACAATTCTTGACGCCGCGAACGCTGTCATTGCAAACAACTTCGACCGTAAGCCTAAGAATCTGTGGACTGACGCTGGTGGGGGAGAGAAGATCTTCCGGTATCACGCTGAGGATCAAACCGATGAGAGCCGCTATATCGCAGGCGAGCTAGCTCGGCTTCATGACAGTGCTGACTACCGGTGGGGTGACATGGCGGTTTTCTACCGTACGAACGCCCAGTCGCGAGTGATAGAAGAGTACTTCATGCGGGTGGGTATCCCGTACAAAGTCATCGGCGGTACTAGGTTCTACGACCGAAAAGAAGTCAAAGACGCAATGGCCTACCTCAAGGTGGTGGCGAACCCGGCTGACGAAGTCTCAGCGAAGCGGGTCCTCAACTCGCCTAAGAGGGGGGTGGGAGATACCTCTGTTGGGAAAATCGACAACTACTCGCGTGCTAACGCGGTCACGTTCTTTGAAGCGTTAAACCATGCGAGCGACGCTGGCGTTTCCGGCAAAGCAATCAAAGGGATCGCTAGCTTCTTAGAGCTGGTTTCTGGGTTTGCCGAGTTGGTGGAGAAAGGCCCGGCTACCGTGCTCGAAGCTATTCTGCAAGATACCGGCTATATCGCTGAACTTGAAGACCAACGATCGATCGAAGCGGAAGGTCGGCTTGAGAACCTGCAAGAACTTTTGGGTGTGGCGCGAGATTTTGAGACGGTCGAAGAGTTTCTTGAACAAGTCAGCCTTGTGGCCGACGCTGACAACATAGACAACGACGAGTCCGCTGTTTTGTTGATGACGATGCACGCAGCAAAAGGTCTCGAATTTCCCGTTGTCGTGATTCTCGGCCTCGAAGACGGAGTGTTTCCGCATATGAGGTCGATGACAGATCCCGAAGAAATGTCTGAGGAGCGCCGGCTTGCCTATGTAGGAATCACTCGGGCACGCGACAGGCTGTATCTGACGAACGCGTGGTCACGGATGCTGTTCGGCCAAACCCAGTACAACCCGCCGAGCCGGTTCTTGAAGGAAATTCCGTCTGAATTACTCGAACATTCTCCAGGTTCGCGCGACAGTAAGGTCACAACCGAACCAGTATTTGGTCGTAGATCTGATACCCGTTCGAGCGGTTCGCTGATGGGGAAGTCTTCGTTCGCTGGCCGTAACCGGATTGTGGCTGGAGCTGCGAAACCGATGCGGCCAAAAGGTTCGTCACCGAGTCCAGAGATAAAGGTTGGTGATGACGTGAACCACAAAAAATGGGGCGAAGGCGTGGTACTTGACCTTCGTGGGAACGGCGACAAGACCGAGGTTGTCATACGCTTCCCTGATGTGGGCGAAAAAACGTTATTGCTGGCGTGGGCGCCGTTGAAGAAGCTGTAAGTCGGCTAGTTCCGAGATCGTTGAAGAACGACGTGTGGGTACGGAATGTCGATGTCGTTAGCTGCCAGCGTTTCTCGGATGGTGATGACTACTTCGCTGATAACCCACTGAGCGGTGAGTTCTTCCGAAGGGTGCCAGAAGAGTGCCTTTAGGTCAACACCGCTTTCTCCGAACCCTTTCACCAGTACTTCAGCGGTTGGGATATCGGTGATTCCGTCGACTTGGCGAATAGCGTGTTGAACAAGTTTTTGGGCGAGCCGCAGATCGGTATCGAAACCGACCTGAAAATCGAGCACGGTTCGTCGAATGTTCTCGGCTGTCCTATTGCGTATCGGGTTTTCGAGCACTAGTAGGTTCGGAACGAAATTGCTTACGCCGTCGAAATCGATGATCTCGACTGAACGACTGTTGATGTCGACTACGGTGCCAGCAACGTCATTGGTTTCGATCTGGTCTCCCGGGCGGAAGGTTCGACTGCCGTTTAATAGAACCGATCCAACTAAGTTCCCGAGGACCGGCTGGAGAGCTAGAGCGACGATAATACTTGAGATACCAAGGCCACCGAGCAGCGGGGTTATTTGGACTTCTAGTACCTCGAGCAGGTATATGCCGGCGATGGTCACGATGATCGAGATCAGCAACCGGCGGGTTAGCACGATTACATACGATTCGAGCCCAAACCGTTTGCCGAGCATTTTGAGCCCATAGTGGACTATCAAGATCGCGACCATAACTACCGTGGCGATCAGCGCCACGACTATCCATTCCGACATTGAAACGTCGGGCGTGATTGGTTCGGTAGCTACAAGAGGGAATTCAAGCACTGCCCCCAGTATTTCAGATTTGATGAGTCGTAGCTCGGGTAACTATCACCAAGTGGCACTTGACCACGACCGCCCAGTCGATAGACAACGGTGATGGTCTAGTTCACTCCGCATACTTTCCACTCGTCGTTTTCCTTCACCAAACTGAATTCGACAAATTCAGGTACACCGTCGATTTCTACATTGCCGGAGACAGTGGTGCGGCCGTTTGTATTTTGGACTGAGGTAAAGCTATAGCCGGTGATGTTCTCATCGTCGGCTTGCGCCTGCCATTCTGGAAACGGGGTAGCGGTTTGTTCCCGCTGGCATAACAAGTCGTATGCCTCGGCGTAGTTGCCTTCATCGATGGCGCCTACGTACGCGTTGGTGGCATCGATCGGGCCGCTAGCTAATCGATAGACAAAGAAACTGCAGCTTCCGATAAGGAGAATGAACAGAACAAATATGCCGAGGAGAACCCAAGGCCACTTCTTGCGTTTCTTAACTGGGCTAAATCCCTGTTGACCGGGAAAACCCTGTTGACCGGGAAAACCCTGTTGACCGGGAAAACCCTGTTGACCGGGAAAAC
>JAHDCC010000005.1:184083-193631 GCA_020630065.1 Acidimicrobiales bacterium | reverse complement strand
CCTGCTGTCCAGGAAAACCCTGTTGACCGGGTGCCCCGAACTGTGGGTTGTATTGTTGTGGTCCAGGAGCCTGAGCCCCGTGCTGGTCAAATGATCCTGTCACCCTCGCTCCTCAGCCGGTCGATGTCTGGCTAAGTGTAGTTCGGCCAATCTCGAGAAGGAGGTCAGCTGGTGTTACGCCCAGAAGTCAGTTCGTTCGGTCATGGCTGGTCATAAGAAGCCGAAGACGGCTGCCGTGTCGAGTATTTAGCGCCGCTCCGGCTCAAAAGCTTTTTCTGACCGGCCAATGTAGCGGGTGTGGCTAACCCAACGGCCTTCAATCCAACAGTGGAGTTGATATCCCGCTGGGTCTCTGATCAGCTGAACCGACGAGCCGGGTTCGAGGTCGAGGCCAACATGGTAGATAGTTGATAATCCGACCGTGGCCGAAGCTTGGGCCACCGTCGACTGGACCGGTCGATGTAGATGTCCACAGAAAATTCTGGACACACATGGAAAGTCGGCAATGACCGCTGCGAACTCGTCGCGGTTCGTGATGGCGGTTGCGTCCATCCAGTCGATGCCGGTAAGAAAAGGCGGCTGATGCATAGCTATCGCCGTTGGCTGGTTGGGGTTGGTCGAAAGTTCGTCACGCAGCCACTGTTGTCGGCTTTCGTCGAACAACGCATGGTTGGAACCGGGGACTGTCACGTCAAGACCGACGATTCTTAGTTCATCAACTTGGGTAGACCAACTGAGATGGTCTGGACTGCTCCAGGTCATGTCGAACGCTTCACGAAAGAGTGATTGATTGTCGTGATTGCCCGGCAATGCAAGAACCGGAGCGTCGAGTCGATCTAGACGCGAGGTAAGCTCAGACATCTGATCGGGCTGACCTGTGTTGGTCATATCTCCGGTGGCGAGGACGGCTGCTGGCTGGACCGTTTCGGCGTTGATATCTTGGACGGCGAGGTCGAGTTGTCGGTTGTGGTCGACGCCGCATGGAAGGGACTCCTCTGGCCCGAGGATATGGGTATCGCTTATCTGAGCGATAACTATCATTTAGCTCCCTTCGGTAGTCGTCGTCGAAGCCCGTTCGGCGGCGTTGATGTCAACGGTCACAATTCCATCGTTGACGGTTACAGGCAGTTGGTCAAGTCCTTCGCCGTCAGCCGGGTACGTTTTTTCTGGGCACGGCTCATCGATGCTTGAATCTTGGGACAACAACTCGAAGACTTCGTCGTCGTTGTTCCAGGTGGCGACGCAGTGGCGTCCAGCATCATCGGGTCTAGCTGCGAAGGCCCGCCAACCGGTTTCATCGTTGTCGCCTACGTGTTGAAGAATAATGTCTCGGGTGCCGCCAGCAACGTCTGAGAGGGGGAGCGGGCCGTCTTGTCGGATTGCTTCAGCTAGATCGGCTGCGTTTCCAGCTTGGAAGAACGCTCCAGCTCCGAAGCCAACGTCGGTGCTTGTCGTCGCTCGACTGATCTGAGTGACCAAAAGCACAAGCCCGATGACGCTGGCAAACCCAGCTAAAGCCACTAAAACAGCTTGTCTTCCGGCCCCTGACCCTGATTCTGCGACTGGCATGTAAACAGGCTATATAGATTTGAGCGATTGCTGCATTTCTTGGCCTAGTATCGGTAGAACATTTAATAAACCGTATTCAACGGTCTTCCCAACTCAACATAAGGGGCGGTGGTCTTTCAGTGGATCTCCTCGAATTTCAAGGCAAAGAATTCTTTGCGTCGTACGGTATTCCGGTCTCGGACGGTGCGGCAGCAACGGATGTAGAAGAAGCGGTCGCCATTGCAGAACGCATTGGATACCCGGTAGTAGTCAAGGCTCAGGTTCACACTGGTGGCCGTGGTAAAGCTGGCGGTGTAAAGCTTGCAGCTGATGGCGACGAGTGTCGCACCCACGCATCAAACATTTTGGGTCTCGATATCAAAGGGCACATCGTCGAGATCATCTGGGTCGAAAAAGCTTCAGATATTGCCGAAGAGTATTACGTCAGTTTTACGCTGGATCGTTCGGCTAAGAAGTATCTCGGAATGCTCAGCGCCGAGGGCGGTGTAGAAATCGAAGCAGTGGCCGAAACGAATCCGGAAGCTATCGCCAAGATTCATATCGACCCAGCCGAAGGCCTGGATCGCGACACATGCCGTCAGTGGGTCGAAGCAGCGAACCTAAACCCGGACGCCACCGACGGTGCCGTCGACATCCTCCTCAAATTGTTCACCGCATATGTTGAAGGTGACGCTGACCTGGCTGAGATCAACCCGCTGATTCTCAAGCCAACGGGCGAAGTCCATGCACTCGATGCGAAGGTCTCACTCGATGCTAACTCTTCGTACCGGCACCCCGAATACGCCAAGTACGACGAAACCCAACCACGGGACGAACGAGAATTGGCTGCCCACGCTAAAGGCCTCCAATATGTAGGTCTTGATGGATCTGTTGGCGTAATCGCCAACGGTGCCGGTCTTGCGATGAGCACCGTGGATGTTGTGAATCAGGTTGGCGGATCGCCAGCCAACTTCCTCGATATCGGTGGCGGCGCAAACGCAGACGTCATGGCCGGAGCGTTGGAAGTAATCAACAACGACCCAGCGGTCAAATCTATCTTCATCAATATCTTTGGTGGAATCACCCGAGGCGAAGAAGTCGCTAACGGCATCATCGAAGCACTCAACCGAGTCGACATCGATGCACCTATCGTCGTACGCCTCGATGGAACAAACGCCGAAGAGGGCCGGGCCATCCTGCGCCCAGCGCTAACCGATTCGCTACGTATGGAAGAAACCATGCTCGGAGCTGCTACCAAAGCAGTCGAGCTAGCTAAGACAGAAGGCTGAGGAAACCATGAGCATATTTATTGATGAGACAACAAAAGTTGTTTACCAAGGCCTTACCGGCTCACAAGGGCGTTACTACGGTCTTCTCAACAAAGAATACGGCACCCAAGTTGTGGCCGGAACAAACCCTAAGAAGGCGGGAACCGACGTCGAAGGTATCCCGATCTTCGCAACCGTTGCCGAAGCTAAAGAAGCCACAGGCGTCACCGCAAGCTGTATCTTCATCCCAGCTCCTGGCGTCGCTAGCGCAGTCCTTGAAGCAGCTGAAGCTGGAATCGAACTCGTTGTTGCGATCACCGAAGGTGTTCCAGCACACGACGAAGCAAAGCTGTTCAACACCCTGCGTCGAGACTTTCCGAACACACGACTGCTTGGACCGAACTGTCCCGGCCTGATCAGCCCCGGAAAAGCCAATATCGGTATCACCGCAGGTCACATCGCTAAGGAAGGCGGTCCTGTTGGGATCGTCAGCCGTTCGGGAACCCTCACCTACCAGGCCCTCTACGAGCTAAAGCAAAAAGACATCGGTGTTACCACCTGTGTTGGTATCGGTGGCGACCCGGTTCCAGGCACCAGCTTTATTGACTGCCTAGAAGCCTTCGAAGCCGACCCTGACACCAAAGCGGTCATGATGATCGGCGAAATTGGTGGATCGGCTGAAGAAGAAGCGGCCGAGTTCATCAAGAACAGCATGTCGAAGCCGGTAACCGCATACGTTGCTGGTGTAACAGCACCTCCAGGAAAGAAGATGGGCCACGCTGGTGCCATCGTTTCTGGCGGCAAAGGTACCGCTGCAGCCAAGATGGAAGCGTTGCGTGACGCTGGTGTTTTGGTGGGCGAGAACCCAACCGAAGCCGGTGACCTTATGGCCAAGGTTGTAAGCAGCCTCTAGCCGATTCTGCGGAAGTTAATCTATTACAAACGTAAGGGTTTGGCGGGTCAGGATTTCACCTACCCGTCAAACCCTAATAGACTTTCGAGACGGTGGACCGGCGGCAGCTGGGCCGCCGTTGCTGCATTCTACGTTGAGGATCACGTTGTCCATTCGCCCAGTATCTGTAGGTCGTGGCCTTTTGGCGGCCGTTCTAAGTATGGCGATTGCTGGGTGTTCGAATAGTGAACCTGCAGCGACGACGGTTGAACCAGCCCCTGTTGAAGATTCCGAGCTTGCTTTAGTCGATCCGCCGCGTGCGGTGACTACGCCGACTGGTGTCGTAGTCCCGGTGTTGTCGGCTAACGGGTCATCCTATGTGGTGAGCACACCTTGTGGCCGGGACACGACCTTGGTATGGGGACAGCCTCTGCGAGATATTCAGGTAGTTCTCGACCCAGGGCATGGTGGTTCCGAAGACGGCGCAATCGGCGGCTCGTTGACCGAAGCTACGGTCAACTTCGAAGTGGCTCAACTCACGGCGTCGTTATTGACCGCTAAAGGAATTTCGGTCGCGTTGACTCGAACGAGCGACTATCGGATCCCTGTGACGTCTCGAGTCGCCGTCATCGAAGCGTTACGCCCCCAAGCCTATGTGTCGATACATCACAATTCTTCGCCGGTAGACCCGTCGGACGAACCTGGGTCAGAAGTATATGTTCAACGTTCTTCGGCGGAGTCGGCCCGGCTTGGCGGACTCATACATGATCGGGTCGTTCAGGTTTTGTCCTCATTCGAAGGTGTGACATGGATTTCGGCTCGCAATGCCGGGGTTCTGTCGGTGGTGAACGAGGATGGTGAAGACGCCTACGGGATCGTTCGCGGGCCCTCTTCACCTGGGGTTTTAGCCGAGTTGGCGTATCTGTCAAACCCGTCAGAAGCCGAACTGATCGGGACTGAGGAGTACCAGCTGGCGGTATCGGAAGCGATGGCGGATGCCATCATCAACTTTTTGACCGAACCTGACGCCGAAGGTACCGAACTTTCGAGCGATGAACGAGAGTTCCCGGTCGACAATTCCACCGGTGGCTCACAGAACTGTGAAGACCCTGAACTGGTGTGACACATAGGTGACGTTGCAGTTGTTCTGACTTTACTTCTAGGTGGTGCTTGTGCTCACGATTTCGGGTAGTTTCGCGGTGTGCGAGCTTTACTTTCTGTATATGACAAGTCCGGTATAGCGGAACTAGCAGCGAAGCTTCATGCTGCTGGGGTCGAACTTCTTTCTTCGGGTGGAACAGCCGAGGTTATTTCAGCCGAAGGTATTCCAGTGACGGATGTTTCTACCGTCACCGGGTTCCCTGCGATGCTGGGGCATAGGGTTGTGACACTTCACCCGAAAATCCATGGCGGAATCCTGGCCGACCGTCGAGATTCTGACCATCTCCGAGATTTGGAAGTGCACGGTCTTGACCTCATCGACATGGTGGTGGGTAACCTCTACCCATTCACGTCTAAACCATCGATCGACCTTATCGATATCGGTGGACCTACCTTGTTGCGGGCGGCCGCCAAAAACAACGAATACGTAACCGTTCTAGTCGACCCATCCGACTACGAAGTAGTTCTGGACGAAATCGAGAAGCTGGGCAACACCTCGGCGGCTACTAGAAAGCGGCTTGCTCGAAAAGCATTCGCTCATACCGCAGCCTATGACAGCGCGATCGTGTCGTGGTTCGACCGTGACGCCGGCACCGCTGAGAGTCCTCTACCTGAGACGATGCATATTTCGATCGAACGAGCCCAGGATCTTCGGTATGGAGAAAACCCGCATCAGTCTGGCGCCCGGTATCGGACAGCTGGCGGTTCTAGCTGGTGGGATTCAGTTGAGCAGCACAGTGGTGTGCCCCTGAGTTATTTGAATCTGTTCGACGCTGATGCTGCGTGGCAACTGGCGACAGGTCTGGGTGACCGTCCGGCCTGTGCCATCATCAAACACGCCAACCCTTGTGGAGTGGCTGTCGCCGACACGCTGGCCGAGGCGTATGCCCGAGCGTTTGCGTGCGACGAGATGTCGGCCTTTGGTGGCGTTGTTGCCGTCAACCGTCCGATCGACACCGCCACCGTTGAAGCGATGGTAAATGCTGCTCAAGCGGACGTCGTTATCGCCCCCGGTTACGAAGACGGGGTTGTGCAGGCGCTAATCAAGAAGCGCAAGAATACTCGATTGTTGGAAGCGCCAAACCCTGTTGTGCCGAAACTCCACGTGCGTCAACTAAGTGACGGCTACCTGGTCCAGGACGCGTATCGTCTTGCTGCCGGTAGCGAAGACTGGGAAGTTGTAACTGAACGAGTTCCCACCGACGCTGAACGCGACGACGCGTTGTTGGCTTGGCAAGTATGTGCGAACGTCACGTCGAACTCTATTGTTTTGGCTAAAGACGGCGCCGCTTGGGGTATCGGAGCTGGTCAACAGAACCGGGTTCAGGCTGGCCAAATAGCGGCCCAAAAAGCTGATGGTCGAGCTGTTGGTGGCGCATGCGCCTCCGACGCCTTCTATCCGTTTCCAGATGGAATCGACGCCGCAGCTGAAGCTGGTGCGGCAGTGATTATCCAACCCGGTGGGTCGGTTAACGACGACAAGACTATTGCCGCAGCAAACGAACACGGCATTGCGATGATCTTCACTGGTGAGCGACAGTTCCGTCACTAGATTAGTTGTTTGGTTTCTACTAGGTAGGTAAAAATGGCAGCAAAGTTTCTGGCCGGAAAGCCGGTCGCAGACCAAGTTCTCGAACAGGTTAGCCTGCGCGTCCGGGAGTTGAGCGGGCAGGGAGTCGTGCCAGGTTTGGGCACTATTCTGGTTGGCGATGACGGCCCGAGCGCTAGCTATGTAAACAAGAAGCATCAGACCTGTGCCGAAGTTGGTATCCGTTCGATCCATCGAGACATTCCCGCAGACGCTGGCCAAGACGATCTTCTGGCCGTGGTCGACGAATTTAATGCTTCCGAAGAGGTGGACGCCTACCTGATACAGCACCCTTTGCCTGACGGTTTCGATTTCAACGAGGCTTTGGGCCGTATGGATCCGGCTAAGGATGCCGATGGTCTTCATCCGGTCAACCTTGGCAAGCTCGTATTGCAACAGCCGGGCCCGGTTCCTTGTACCCCAGCGGGGATCGTAGCTCTACTCGAACACTATGAGATAGCCACTTCAGGGAAAAATGTTTGTGTAATTGGGCGCGGTCCTACTCTCGGGCGCCCCCTTGGTTTGTTGCTTTCACAACGGGGAACCGATGCGGCTGTGACGGTCGTGCACTCGCGGGTCGAAAATATTTCGGACTACACGTTAGCCGCCGATATTGTCGTCGGGGCTGTTGGTGTGCCTAACATCGTTACGCCAGAGATGGTAAAGCCTGGTGCTGTCGTGATCAGCGGTGGAATCACGTGGGAAGGCAAAAAGCTTCTGCCTGACGTGGATGAAACTGTCGGTGACGTTGCTGGCTGGATCACCCCTCGTCTTGGGGGAGTAGGTCCAACAACGGTAGCGATGCTTCTCGCCAATACTGTCGCTGCGGCTGAGCTCCGAGCCAGAAGCTAGGAAGATACTCGCCTTTGGGGGCCTTTGGGGGTGCGTGTTTGTGTGGTCCTAGATGCGCGAGCGCGTTGTTGTGATTGCTTTACGCTGCCCGTCTGGTCCACAAAATGTAGACGATCTGGGCTAGGTTATCCAGATGCGTGTTCGTCTAGTCCTTTTCGTATCAGTCATAGCGTTGATTATCGCTGGTTGCAGCTCTTCGGAGTCGGCCGACGACGCAACAACCACAACGGTTGAGTCGACCAAACCTGAGGTTGTCGTGCCGGACGGTGCCGCACCTGAAGAGGTGACGGTCGAAGATTTAGCCGAAGGTGATGGCGCCGAGATTGCCGAAGGCGCGTACGTAGAGTTGAAATACGTGGGTGTCCTCTTCGACTCAGGTGAGGAGTTTAGCTCTCGCTGGGACGACGAAGCCTTCAGATTCGTGACTGGAACAAACGTTGCTTTGCCCGGGCTCGAAGAAGGCCTTGCTGGGATGAAGGTCGGTGGTCAACGACAGATAGTTGTTCCTGCCGCAGAAGCCTACGGCGAAGTCGAACGCCAAGGTATCCCTAGCGACTCCGACTTGGTGTTCTTGGTTGAACTCACCCGAGTGTTTGAAGAGCCACAGATCGAAAACATTGACGAACCGGCCACCGAACTTGGTATCGAAGTCCTAATTGAAGGTGACGGCGACGAGGTTGAGGAAGGCGCTCAGCTCCTCGTCAACTATGTTGGCGTTGCCCAGTCGACGGGTGAAGAATTTGATTCGAGCTGGGCTCGAGGTGAGCCCGCGTCGCTAGGTCTCGGTCAGGTTATTGAGGGCTGGCAAGAAGGCATGCTGGGGCAAAAAGTTGGCAGTCGAATTCAGCTCACAATTCCTGGAGAAAAGGCCTACGGCGAAGCGCCGCCATCTCCGGCGATCGGTGCCAATGATACGCTGATCTTCGTAGTCGATATCCTCGAAGCCACCACGCCTGCTATTCAGGTTCCACAACCAGGCGACACCCCAGGCGCAGGTGGCTAAAGCAGCCGATTAAGAAAGCTGCTAGGTTAACCAAAAGTGAATTCAGGTCGTAGCCGGGTTTCAAAGAGGTAGATTCTTTTAGACCAGGACGTAGGTTACCTTTGTGGCTTATGTATATGATCGCGGTTGTACTCGTTAGTTAGTTGGTTGTCATGGTTCAGGTGGGGCAAAGGCGGTCTGCATGAGTTTGGTATGTATTGCTTCGCAAGAAGGATCTCCGGGCGCGACTACAACTTCGTTGCTGCTCACTGGGTTGTGGCCCAAGTCCCAAAAGAGAAAAGTCTATTTAGAGGCTGATCCAAACGGGGGTAGCCTTGCTGCCACTTACCATCTGAGCCTTAATCCCGATCTGGCGACCTTGGCCGAGGCCGTAGATTCTGGAATTGCGCCGAAACGGCTTTGGAGACACACACAGCTGCTCCCTGGTTCGACCGAGGCGGTTGTAAGTCCACCAAAATCGGATGATGTCTACCGGGTCCTTGAGACCGGTGGCCCAAAGCTGGGTCAATGGTTAAACCAATTGGACGAAATAGACGTTTTTGCCGATGTTGGCTGTCTTGATATCGCCTCTCCTGCGCAACGTCTCGTCTCATCAGCGTCAAGTGTTCTGATGGTCGCTAGACCGGTGTCTGACCAATTACGGCTCGGCGCTGAGCGTATGCGTGAGCTTCAAGATTCTGTTGAACAGGTAAGTTGGGTTCTGATAGGAGACGCCCCGTACAGTGCTAAAGAGGTGGAGATAGCGTACGGTTTTCCTGTTATGGCCGTTCTCGCTGATGACTCCCAAACAGCGTTGTCGTTGGAGCAAGGTTCGAGTGTCTCCCGACTAGCCCAAGCGCCGTTGGTTCAAACAGCTAGAAAGTTGGTTGAGGTTCTGCAAATCGAGTTGGCGGCTCCCATCGATACGCCTTCTTCGCCAGAGCCCGGATCAGCGGCTGGTTTCAACACGACTCAAAAACCAGAAGATGGGCAGGCTGGTTTAACTCCAGACTCTCACCCGCAGGCCACGAATAGGACACCATTTCCGACTAAACCAGCGCCGATGCCTTTACCGGACGATGACGCGACCATCGCAGCGCCTGGGCTTGGTTTGGTTGATCCGTCGTTGGTGCCGCCGTCGTTGGTTGGGTCTTCGTCTGGTCCGAATACGGTTGATCCGTCTGTGGTTTCTGGTCCGGGGGTGGTTGATCCGTCGTTGGTGCCGCCGTCGTTGGTTGGGTCTTCGTCTGGTCCGAA
>JAHDCC010000005.1:172033-183983 GCA_020630065.1 Acidimicrobiales bacterium | reverse complement strand
CGGGAACGTTCGACCCATCGTTGGTCCCGCCGTCGCTAGCAGCTATCCCAGATACCTCAGACGATGCTGAGGCTCCAAAATCGTCGCCTTTCGGGGACCAACTGACCATAAGCGGCGATGTTGACCTAGTGGACCAAGACGAAATACCGGTAGATTCCACACCCCAAAAAATCTCTGGAGTCGTCGACCTAGATATTGAAACTCACGCCAAAGAAACCGGCCCTGTCGACGTCGAATCCGACAATGGGGCGATTGACCCGTCGTTTCAAAAGACAATGGAACCCATCCCAGGTAGAGAATTCTGGGACGTCACAACGAGACTTTCGGCACCTCCGGTTCCGCTGAGATTTTCCGTGGCCCAGGAACGAGTCCCGGTCGTCTCATCTAAACCCCCGACGAAACCGCCACCACCGGTAGTACCCCCGTCAAAAAAGACGAACGGAACCGAGGAAAAAGACCGTCCAACGGTCACAGACCTCACAGCAGTGAGTTCGCCGATCGAGGTCGTGCCCGCTAACCCAATAGGCGGGCGCGATATGGAGATAACAGAAGTCATCCAATCCGTTGGCACACCGACCGGAAAAAATGATGTTCCCCCAAGTCTGTTATCACCCCCAGACGCGTCCGAAAAGACGGGAATTGACGAACCCGAACCGTCCAGTGACGGTCGACCACCCTCGTTGCTAGACGCAAAACTCTCGACATCTGCAAACCCAGCTGACAAGTTGCCGGGATACCCGCCAATCGACTAGCCGCCCGGGTATTCGAACCTGTTGGCGTTCTAGTAGGATCTAGTCGGTATCTACCGACGCCTTTCATCACAACTGGTGAAAAATGGGCGTCTCATTTCACAAGGTGTGTAGGTAGAACAAATTTCGAGGAGATGCTAACGATTATGACTAAGTCGCCTGTCCGAGTAACAGTGACTGGAGCTGCAGGCCAGATTGGGTATAGCTTACTATTCCGAATCGCTGCAGGGGAAATGCTAGGTAAAGACCAGCCTGTAATCCTTCAGTTGCTTGAGATCACGCCGGCTCTAGGAGCTCTTGATGGGGTAGCGATGGAGCTTGACGACTGCGCCTTTCCTCTCGTCGACAGCATCGTAAAAACCGACGACGCCAACGTTGCCTTCGGAGATAGCGACTACGCCCTCCTCGTCGGAGCGATGCCCCGCAAACAGGGGATGGAACGGGCAGATCTGCTTGAGGCCAACGGTGGAATCTTCGGTCCTCAAGGAAAAGCCATCAACGACTCGGCTAGCAAGGACATCAAAGTTCTCGTTGTCGGTAACCCTGCCAATACAAACGCGTTGATCGCTTCAGCTGCCGCTCCCGACATTGACCCTCGCCAGTTCAACGCGATGACCCGGCTAGACCATAACCGAGCATTAGGTCAACTGAGCCACAAAATTGGGCGATCGGTTTCGGACATCAAGAAGATGACGGTTTGGGGTAATCACTCCAGCACCCAATATCCAGACCTGTTCCGCTGCGAGGTCGATGGCAAAAGCGCAGCCGAGTTGGTCAACGACCAAGCTTGGCTCGAAAACGACTTCATCCCGACAGTGGCTAAACGCGGTGCCGCCATTATCGAAGCCAGAGGAGCGTCATCGGCCGCTTCCGCCGCTAACGCTGCGATCGACCATATGCACGACTGGGCTCTAGGTACCCCAGACGGTGACTGGGTATCGATGTCAGTCCCTTCAGACGGCTCCTACGGCATTCCTGAGGGTCTCATCTACAGTTTCCCTTGTACGACATCAGACGGTGAATACACAATCGTCTCTGATCTCGAACTGGACGAGTTTAGCCAAGGTCGTCTGCAGGCTTCTGCCGACGAGCTAGCAACAGAACGAGACACCGTCAAAGGGCTCGGCCTTATTTCATAGCAGTGCTTAGGTAGGCGCTTGCCGATCTCAGGCAAGCGCCTACTTGAGAAACTTACTGGTTGTATTGTCAGCCAGTATCTTGCCGTCAGTCTGGTGGCTAGCACAGTAATAAACCGTGTACTTGCGGTAACTGACGGTGCGGATCACGTCGTCACACTCAACACAAGGCTCACCTTCACGGTTGTGAACCTTCGACGGTCGATCGACGCTTTTCCCAATATCTTCAAGGGTGCGTTCGTGGTCGGTGGCAAGCTGGGTAACGGATTGAATCGCGGCGTGTAACCGTTTGGCCTGTTGAGTCGTCAGCTTTGAGGTATTCGCAAACGGTGAAAGCTCAGCTGCGAAACAAATCTCGTTGGCTAACATTCGGCCCAGACCTGCCATGACCCGTTGATTTCGTAGAACCCCGTGGAGCCGCTTCGAATTGCTTTCTAAGATTTCGTCAACTTGTTTTTGGGTCAATGTGCTGGCTTCAGGTCCGAGATGGCTGATCGGTTCGTGCGAGAGAGGGTCGCCGGCTACGGCCCAAACACCTGCTTTGCGTTCGGTGCCAGCTTCGGTCAAGAGCCAAGCGGTGTCGTCGTCAAAGACCCAGCGAGCCAGTCCAAAGCGGGGCTTACGAGACCGCTTCGGATCGGGGCGTAGTCGCCCTCCCTGCATGAGGTGGACTATGTGGGACTGGCTGTTGTCAAAGTTTAAGATCAGGCACTTGCCCCGCCGGTCGACTGTAGTAAGCCTGCTACCTGTCGCTTCGTCAGCTCCTGGGCTAAACGTTTTAAGGCTGGCGAAACTAAGAAGCTCGAACTTGGTAAGAGTCTTACCTTTTAGCGCGGTAGTCATTCGTTCCGCATGTGCTTGGACTTCAGGTGCTTCTGGCATAGGTCGGCCGTTCTTGTTCGTTAGGCGTACTCGGTTCGGTCTCGTAGATCTGACAACACATCCATCACGTCGCTAAAAACTTCTTGATGGCCGATTAGTGTCACTGCATCGCCGGAGAGGTTAATGGTTCCGTCTAGGAATGCCCGCTGTGCAGAAATAGTTCCGGTAGCGATCGAAGTGGCGCAATCCCACGGTAAGGATAGAACGACGTTTGGGTCTGGGTGCTCTGCTAACACGGCCATCTCATCAGGTCCAAAAACGACGTTATACGAACGGTCACCGTCTGGGCCGTCGACAACCTGATATTTAACGACGAGGCCAGTAGAGAGAGGGGTTAGACCCTTTACCCGCTTGTCCGCTTCGCTGATCCATTCACTGCTTAGGTATCGCACATTGTTGAGTGTGCCACGACTTTTAATGGCTCCCACTTGCGTGGTAGTCGTGGTCTGAACAAAAAAATGAGTAGTAATGGGTGTGCCTGACTCTACAAATCGTCGGATTTGCGATACCATGAGTTGCAGACGCAATCGGCGAAGCAGTTGCGGTGTCACAGGCATCAACAAGCATTCTCTCCGGTTTCCCTTGTTAAGGGCGTCACATTTCGTGGGCCGGTAGGGCTTTCAGTCGCCCGAATCCCCTATCGGCCCGCTCTTTTACCTGTCATAGTTGGAACAACGAGATACGATGCGGCGGATATGGACCCATCTGCCGAACGCCAGGTTCGCAACGACATTCAGCACCATCGCTTGACCGCAGTATCGAAGCAAGATTCAACTATCGTTGCGTTTCAAGTGAGTGCTAACAGGGTTGCATCGTCGGCCAGTTTCGCTGCCGTGGTGTACGAACCGGCAGCGTCGCCCGTTGTTATTGCCGAGACTGAGATTGCGGCACCTATGACTTCGTGGGAGTTGCGAGGCGAGGGGTTATGGGCAGACCATATCTGCGAAGACCCGTTCGAACATTGGAGCTATGGGCTTGAAGCCTTTGCGCTCCAACTAGACGATCCTGCGGAGCTTCTCGGTAAAGGATATGGAGATCGTGTTCCCTTAGGCTGGGAACTCGAATTTGAACGCGATGCCGAACCGCAAATCCAGGGTTCATCAGCCAACGAATTCGGCTACAGCCAGACTGGGGTTTGCCACGGAGTTTTGTTATTCAAAAGCCGAGAGGTCGAGTTCGAGGCGACAGCGCTAAGACAACACTGGTGGTCTAGACCTGCACCCGTCGAAGTTCTGTTACCCGCAGCACCTTCGCAGACCAGAGAGCCGGCGAGAATAGCGATGCCGATTGACGGTGGCACCTGGTGGCTGGATGTCCAGGCCACCTCGGTTTGTTGGCAATATGAGCCCGGCCTTGTAGCTGGATCTTAGCTGGTAGATTGAGGCCGTTTCGTCGACTACACATGTCGGTTCTCGGCCTAGAACCAAAACCAGAACTGGCCGCCCTAAATAGGGCGGCCAGTCGATAGTTCACTATGTATTCGGGTTAGCTTTGCCCCGCAAGGCGTCGATTCTTGATCTTGGATTTCATGTAGTCCCGGTTTAGGTACGCAATGAAATCTTGGCTGATTTCTTTAGGGCAGGCTTCGGAACACTCACCATGATTGGTGCAAGAACCAAAGAACTGTTCCATCGTTTCAACCATATTCTCTGCCCTACGGTACCGCTCTGCCTGCCCCTGAGGTAGAGAGTTGAGATGCCATACCTTAGCTGCAGTAAATAGCTGACCGGCCGAGTTAGGGCACGCTGCGACACAGGCGCCACATCCGATACATGCAGCTGCGTCCATCGCCGAGTCCGCTACCTCTTTAGGTATTGGGGTATCGTTGGCGTCTGCTGCGGTGCCAGTTGGGGCCGTAACATACCCGCCCGCCTCGATGATCGAGTCGAGTGGAGAACGGTCAACAACCAAGTCTCGTAGGACCGGGAATGCTCGCGCCCGCCACGGTTCGATGACGATCGCATCGCCGTCATTGAACTTCCGCATATGAAGTTGGCAAACAGCCGTTCCCTTTTCCGGGCCATGAGCTTTGCCGTTAATCATCATTCCGCAGGTGCCGCAGATTCCTTCGCGGCAGTCATGAGGAAATTCGATCGGGGCTCGACCTTCTTCGATTAGTTCTTCGTTGACGATGTCCAACATCTCGAGAAACGACGCATCGTCGGGAATGCCGAGTGCTGGGTAGACCTCGAATCGTCCATCAGCGTCCGGTCCGTCTTGGCGCCAGATCTTTAGTTCTAGATTTAGTGTGCGGCTCACTTGTAGCTCCTTTGGGTGAGTGGCACATCAACGAAGTCCAACTCTTCTTTGTGTTTGGTTTGTGGGGTATCTATACCGTTCCATGCCCATGCTGAGACGTGTGAAAATTCGTCGTCCTTACGGAGGGCTTCACCTTCTGGTGTTTGTGATTCTTCTCGGAAATGCCCGCCGCACGATTCGTTACGGTCGAGGGCATCTCTGGCCATCAGTTCACCCAGTTCGAAGAAGTCGGCGACTCGGCCGGCCTTTTCTAATGAGCTGTTTAGGGTGTCTCCGTTGCCGAGGACTCGCAGATCGCTCCAGAATTCGGCTCTAAGGGCTTGGATCTCTTCTATCGCTTTTTCGAGGCCGACCTGGTTTCGGGCCATGCCGATGTGTTCCCAAATGATTTTTCCGAGTTCACGATGGAAGTGTTCTGGGGAACGGGTTCCCCCGATAGCCAGGAACGCAGCGGTTCGGCTTCGAACCTCATCTTCGACCTCTTGGAAAGCGGGGTCAGACGTCGGTACCGGATCTTCGCCTAACTTCGGCGCTAGGTAGTCGCCGATGGTGTACGGCAGTACGAAATAACCGTCGGCGAGTCCCTGCATGAGGGCCGAAGCCCCGAGCCGGTTAGCGCCGTGGTCCGAGAAGTTTGCTTCGCCGGTGGCGTAAAGCCCGGGAACCGTGGTCATCAGGTTGTAGTCGACCCACAGCCCACCCATCGTGTAGTGGGTGGCTGGATAGATACGCATTGGAACCGAGTACGGGTCTTCACCCGTGATCCGTTCGTACATCTCGAACAGGTTGCCGTAGCGTTCTTCGATTGCCTTTTGGCCATCTCGAGTGATCGCATCAGCGAAGTCGAGATAAACGCCGTTCTTTAATGGTCCGACTCCGTGGCCTTGATCGACGACTGTCTTAGCGTTGCGAGAGGCTACGTCACGTGGAACCAAGTTTCCAAACGCAGGGTACTTCTCTTCGAGATAGTAGTAGCGTTCCTCTTCTGGAATGTCGCCAGCCGCCCGGGTTTCGTCGACATCGCGTGGAACCCAGATCCGTCCGTCGTTGCGAAGCGATTCTGACATGAGTGTCAGTTTCGACTGGAACTCGTCCGACGCCGGGATACACGTTGGGTGAATCTGCGTGAAGCTTGGGTTAGCGAAGTACGCACCTTTGCGATGCGAACGCCAAATGGCTGTGGTGTTGCAGGCCATAGCGTTTGTGCTGAGGTAAAACACGTTGCCGTAGCCACCGGTAGCGAGTACTACCGCGTGGGCACTGTGCGATTCGATCTCGCCGGTTACGAGGTTCCGGGTCACGATTCCGACCGCTTCGCCGTCTTTGGTGACCAGGTCGAGCATCTCGGTTCGAGTGTGGAGCTTGACCTTGCCTTCATGTACCTGGCGCATCATTTGCTGATAGGCGCCGAGTAGAAGTTGTTGACCGGTTTGGCCTCGGGCATAGAAGGTACGGGAGACCTGTGCGCCACCAAACGAACGGTTGTCGAGGAGGCCGCCGTATTCTCGGGCGAACGGTACACCTTGAGCGGTGGCTTGGTCGATGATGTCGACTGAAACCTGCGCTAGGCGATGAACGTTAGCTTCGCGTGAACGGTAGTCGCCGCCTTTGACGGTGTCGTAGAACAGACGCCAAACGCTGTCACCGTCGTTCTGGTAGTTCTTGGCAGCGTTGATACCACCTTGAGCCGCTATCGAGTGTGCTCTACGTGGTGAGTCGTGGAAGGTGAACGCTTCTACCTCGTAACCGAGCTCGCCCAATGTGGCGCAAGCTGATGCACCAGCAAGGCCCGTGCCGACCACGATGACTTTGAATTTGCGTTTGTTCGCCGGGTTAACCAGCTTGATATCGAATTTGTGTTTGTCCCACTTTTCGGCAACTGGGCCTTCAGGGACCTTAGAATCTGGCAACATGTAAGGCTCCTATTCGCTTTCGACGAGGCTTGCTTCGGCTGGATGATCAACTAAATCGGGGTCGTAATCAACGACGCCGGTAAGAATGGCGACGGGGAACGCTGAGTTGCCGACGCAGATAAGAATGGCGACACCGGTTGCGAATCCTCGACGCAGCGAATTGTAACGAGGGTTGTTAATCCCCAGGCTCTGAAACATTGAATACGCCCCGTGGAAGATATGAATCGACAACAAGATGTTTGCGATGATGTAGAACGCTGCGACGACTGGGTTCGACAAGCTTTCAGTGACGTTCCACTGAACTTGGTGTCGTTCGAATTCGTACCATGGCAGGACACCAAAGGTGAGGTCGGCGAGATGAAATATTATGTAGAAGAAAACGATCATGCCGGAGTAGCGCATTGAGCGAGATGCGAAATTCGCAGCAATCCAGGTTCGCTTTTCTTTGTACTTGATGCTCGAGGTTAGGTTCATCCTCGTCAATGAATACATCGAGTGGATGTGCAGGGTCACCGCTGCTAGTAAACCGCCTCGGAGAATCCACAGAAAGACGGTGGGAGGAAAGATTGGTACGAGGAGTTCTTGAAGGAACTCGGCGTAGACGTCTAGATCGTAGATGCGTTCGTCGTTGTGTTCGACGACGCCGATAAACATCTTGAGGTTTCCGACCATGTGCCCGATCACGAACCCAAGGAGCATCAGGCCGGTGATGGCCATAACCCATTTTTTCCCGACTGCTGTTTGATACAGATTTAGAGGGAAGGGGAGTGGTTTGGATCTTCTTCGAATCGGGTTCAAAGAACTTTTCTTAGCTAAGGTCGGTGAGGCCACCGGGCTATCCTCCGCAGGTTGAGAGTTATTCCGAGCGTACCTTGGGACTTTAGCGGGGCACCGTAAAAAGGAGCGAACCGACCTGCGGATTTACGCACAGTATTTATATGATCTCAAAGATCGATGTCTTAAAGAGGGTCTAATCGGAATAAGTGATGCCAACGATCGTTTTGGCTGTTCACCGGCTATCGCCCGGTTTTCGATTCGGCCTCTGGGATAACGGCGCTTTGATAGCGGTTAGTTGCGACGTTTGACGATTCACTGAGGTCAATGTCGATAATGAGTGGCCCGTAAATGGCCGGAACCGTGAACGTTATTGAACCAACGTATGCACAGGTGTCCTCCGGGATGGAGCCTTTCCAGTTCTTTGAATGCGTCCAGTCCCCGATGGAAACATTGGTCCGTATTACAACTCCGTCCAACACGTCTCGTCGATCGTTCACCACGTGGACTTGAAGCGAAAGCTCCTCACCCGGAACAACAACTGATGGCGGCCGGTCAGCGATAATAACAACGGGCCGACATGAATCGACGACGGCTTCGAACGCTGGCTTGGGTTGTCGCTGGTAGTCAAGAATGCCGAACCCGCCGGAGGGGTGGGCGTCTACTAGGGAGGTCAAACAAAAACCGCCAGCCGGACGATACTTAAGTCGTCTGATGGTCTCGATATGTTGCCGAAGCGTTTGCGCCTGATACAAGCGTCCGGCTTGGGCCCACGACGCACCGTCAGAATAAGCTCGCCTAGGCATATAGCGTTTAAACGCGCCCTGTTGGGCCCCCGGCCAGTTTGGTTGCTGGAGATCCCAGTCTCTTACCGTTACCGACTGGGTGCCAAAGCCGCCGAGGAATGATCCCATTCTTGGCCACTTGCGGAGAACGTTAGCCAGGTCGCTGGCTTTGCCCGAGTGCCAGCCGAGCCAAAGATGCGGGTCTGAATGATCGAGGTCGGCTAATCCGGGCAGACTGCCTGAACGGGTGATAACCGGGCGTGAGGAATCAGTATGTCGTAGCTGCCGTCGTACGAGGGGATCCAGGATGGACCGACTCCAGCTGGGGAGCAGGTGGCGGCCAAGGTGTCGGCCTATTAAGGCTAGGGGGTCGAGTTCGCCTTTGGGTTCTGGCAGCGGAGCCCCGTTTGGTTCGTCGTGAACACACCAAACCGTCACCGACGGGTGGTGGCCAACGACGTCGACGGCTGCTCTGGCCATTGATTCGGCTGGCTTGCGGGCCGATGCGGCATAACCGCCAACGAGCGGCAAGTCTTGCCAAATGAGAAGGCCTTCGGCGTCAGCTCGTTGGTAGAGCTCTGGGTAGCTGATGTGGCCTTGGACCCGGATTAGATTCAGCCCGGCAGCGAGAGTGGTTGAAACGTCTTGAGCTAGTTTGGCGGCTGCCCCAGATGCCTCTTGGGGGTCTGTGGGGCCCAGCACGATGCCTTTAATGAAGATGCGTTCACCGTTTATTTTCCAGATGAACTTTTCGACTTCGACGGTGCGGATTCCTGTTCTCCACTGTTGTCGGTCGCTCACGTCTGCCGCAGCAAAGATCTCGTCTAGCTGGTGTTCTGGTACTTCATCGATTGCTGGGTCTTCTAGTGGCGCCATTCGGATAGCTAACGCGACCTCATATAGAGGCTGTTCGCCTAACTCGGCAGGCCACCAAAGCTCTGGGTTGTCAACGATGGTTGTCCATTCGATTTGGTTCTCACCGGAGGCAACCGTGAAGTCTTGCGTTCCGCCGCCGGTTGCTTGACCCGCTGGACTTGTGATCGACGTATCGATTCGGATTCTTCCGGCTTGGGTTGAGTCGAGGACTAGTCGGAAACTCAAGTCGGCTGATTCGGGAGTGGCTCGAGTGCAGAGTAGTCTGGAGTGTTTGATGGCGACTGGCCCTGTTTTTTCGATCAGGACACTTTTCCAAATACCTGCCGGTGACCCGGGTGACGAAAGATGGCTGTCGCGCAGAGAGCCGGTCAGTGAGCGTTTGGCTCGGTCGTTGGGTTTCGTAGCGTTGTTTACTTCAATGGCAAGCAAATGCTCTGCTGGTGGTTGACCGTCGCAGTGAAGGTTTGATGTGATGTCGAATTGGGTTGGCTTGAAATACTCTTGGGATTCGCCTAGATAGTTGCCGTCTAGCCAAATCTCGGAGTCACCGATTATCCCGTCAAGGCGAAGCCAAACTCGTTCGTCATCGCCGTATTCTGGCCGCTCGAACCGCCTCCGGTACACGACCGGGCCTTCGCAGTCCTGTAGTTCTGATTCTGAGGCCCACTGTCCTGGGATCTCGACTTGTTTCCAGTCCGAGTCGTCTAGATCAGGATCTGGGGCTGAGGCGAGTAGAGCGTTTGTTAGCTCGGACGCTCTCCAAGTTCCGTCGAGTTTCACAAGAATCTAGTGTAGGCGTCGTTTTGTGTTGTCGGCGGTCGATGGGTGCTGGGGTGCCTTCGAGTTTTGTCTAGTCGTAATGGTTGGGCAGATCTGCTTAACTGACATTATCGGCAGACATTGCTTGACGTATTCGTCGGCATTGCGGCCTCGATTCGGCGGTTTGTGCTGGTTGGCTAGCTGGTCACTCAAGGACCGCGAAGAATCAGCCTCCTTAAACTACTTTATATAAGAATAAACGTCTATTAATTTGGGTTTTTTCTTCTTGCCTTCCTTTGAATTACAGGGCAAGATGACAGCGTTGTAATTAACAAGAACTCTTCGTTCGGGGTCTCCAGGCGTGAACTGCCTGGTCGACTCGACCGGCGCTGCTACGACTAGCAAATCCAAGCATCGCCGTCCGAATGGGTGGGGAAAAGAAGTACGTAAACAATCAGAACAATCGGCGGGAGGAGGATGCGAGCGGTTGCGTCGTAAAAATATTACTTTAGAAACGTCATGGCAAGAATATTCGAATTGTCTCGGGGTCGATGCCGATCTCTTTTTTCCCGAGAGGGGTGCTTCCACTAAAGAAGCGAAGCAAGTATGTCAAGGCTGTGTTGTGCGTCTTGATTGCTTGGAATTCGCACTGGTCAATAGCGAGAAGTTCGGTATTTGGGGAGGGATGAGTGAACGTGAGCGGCGAAGGATTCGACGTCAGCGGGCGCTCGACCGTCAGCTTGTTGAGGCTCATGAAGATACTGCGTGAGTTGTCTGGAGCTAGGTAAAAGACTGGTACTATTGGCGTTATGCCTTCACTTGGTGGTCCAGAAATAATAATCGTGTTAGTAATCATCGTGCTGCTGTTTGGTAGCTCGCAGCTTCCAAAGCTGGCCAAAAGCATAGGTCAAGCTCAAAAAGAGTTTAAGAGCGGCCTGGCTGAGGGTGAGTCTGAGGAAGACACCGTCAAAGACGCTGCAGAGTGATCTAGCACGCACGAACATCGGCACACGCGTGCCTTAGAACAAAGGGATTTTTGACTAAAGACGTTGACACTCCGTGGGTATCCGCGGGTGCCAACGTCTTTAGTGTTGTCAGGGGGGGGACGTTTCTTATAGGGCTACTGGTTGAGCCGCACTTTGTCGGCGCTCTTTAAGGATTCTTCTTCGTTGTCGTTCTGAGGTGCCGCCCCAAACGCCGTGATTGATCCGGTTGGTTAATGCATATTCCAGGCACTGACTTTGTAGTTCGCATCGATTGCAGATCTTCTTTGCAATTTCGACTCCTACGCCGTCACTCGGAAAAAAGACTGCGGGTGAGTATTCTCGGCACTTTCCTGTGCTCATCCATGAACTTTCCATACTTACTTAGACGGATTAGGAGCCGATTTAGTTCCTATGAGTCAAAAGAATTAGAAAAAGATCTTGGCTCTTACCGTTGAAGGGCGCTCGGAAAGCTATCCTCGTGGGTTATGACAGCAATAGAACGTGTCGAAAATCTTCCACCCACCGCCCACGTGACCATGGTGTACCAGGGTCCTACCGCACCTCACTGGGAATTACAGTCCCATTTTGGCGACCAAAAGCTCATTGATGCGTTCTGGACTCGGGTGTACGCAAGGCTGTTGCTGTTGCCTAAGCACGATCCGCAGTTTCGCCGGAATCGCGAGCGGGTCAACCGAGACGCCGAGCGTGAAGGCATCGTCTGCGATTGGAACCTTGGCGAAGGCGATGCTGAGACTACAAAGACAGTTGTGCAAAACCCGGCTGACGTAGTCGAAGACGATGTCGTTGAAGAAGGCGACAGCGAATCGCTTG
>JAHDCC010000005.1:0-171933 GCA_020630065.1 Acidimicrobiales bacterium | reverse complement strand
CCGGCTGACGTAGTCGAAGACGATGTCGTTGAAGAAGGCGACAGCGAATCGCTTGATGCAGTCGAAGGTGTTGACGAACTAAATGTAGAAGCTGCGGGAGATCTCCCAGAGGATTCAGCCGGATCGGACGAGGAAGAGTAAAACGCTTGGCTCAACCCCAAGAATATTCATCCGATAGGGCCTGGTCGATATTTGGACCAGCATCGTGTGGTGTAACATTGCCGACTGTACGATGCAATTGCATGTTGGTGGTTGCAATACGTTAGCGTCAACGCAGCGCGCCAACAGCTAGCTCAACAAGGCCCGAACCAAATGAATTCCGCTCCCTCTTCCACCAGACAACGTAGTGATTCCCTCGAAGAGGTACAGGTCGTTTCACGTCTGATCAATCGGGAGCTCTCTTGGCTGCAGTTTAATGCTCGTGTCTTGGCCCAAGCCGAGGATGAATCGATGCCGCTGCTGGAACGCTTGCAGTTCTGCGCGATTTACGCGTCTAACCTCGATGAGTTTTACATGGTTCGCGTGGCTGGTCTTAAAGATCAAGTCGCCGCCGGGGTTGAGAAGCCGTCGCCGGATGGTCTAACCCCAAACGAACAGATAGAGGCGATCGGAAGACTAGTTGCCGCCCAGCTCGATACCGTGTCGCACCTATTCCTTGAGCGGTTACTGCCCGCCCTAGTCGAGAACGGAATCGAAATTGTCGACTGGGACGAGCTGTCCGAAAAAGAAAAAGGTCTAGCTAGTTCAGCGTTTGACAAACGAATCTTTCCGGTTCTTACCCCGTTAGCGGTCGATCCAGGGCACCCGTTCCCGTACATTTCGAACTTGTCGCTGAACCTGGCTGTGTTACTTGAACACCCCGAAGGCGAAGATGACTGGTTCGCTCGTGTTAAGGTCCCGCCGACGCTTCCTCGTTTTGTGGCATTGCGTGGTAACAGGTTTCTACCTATCGAAGATGTGATTGTTCATCATCTCAGTTCGCTCTTTCCTGGAATCAAGGTCAAAGGCGGCTGGGCGTTCAGAGTGACTCGTAACTCTGATATGGCGCTTAATGACGAAGATGCCGATGATCTGCTAGAAGCGGTCGAACATGAACTGAGGCGCCGTCGGTTTGGGCAAACTGTCAGGTTGGAAATCACCGACAAGATGCCGAGTGAAGTGGTTGACCTTTTAGTCGCAGAACTAGAACTGGCGCGATCCGACATTGTGGCGAGTCCCGTAATGCTCGATCTGACTGGACTCGGTGAACTCTATAACATTGCTCGGCCTGATCTGAAGTCGTCGCCAGCGATTAGGGTTCCGCCTCAACGTCTACAAAATATCGTGAGTCCGGCCGACATGTTCAGTCGTATCGCAGCTGAAGATGTCTTTCTGCACCATCCATACGAGTCGTTTAACGCGTCGGTAACGAGTTTCATTCGAAATGCGAGTGAAGACCCGGCAGTCCAGGCGATCAAGGTGACGCTTTACCGGACTTCAGGCGACAGTCCCATCGTCAACGCCCTGATCGATGCAGCAGACCGCGGGAAACAGGTTGTTGCGTTGGTCGAACTCAAAGCTCGTTTCGACGAACGAGCCAATATTCGGTGGGCGAAACGCTTGGAAGATGCGGGCGCCCACGTTGTATACGGCTTGGTTGGGCTTAAAACCCACAGCAAAGTTTCTATGGTGATCCGTCAAGAGCCCAGTGGTCTTCGTCGGTACTGTCATATCGGCACCGGGAACTACAACCCGAAAACGGCCCGACTTTACGAAGACGTTGGTTTGTTGACCGCCGACCCTCAGATCGGGGCCGACCTTAGCCAACTGTTCAACTTTTTGACTGGGTACGGCGTACACGCTGACTATCAACGCTTGGTGGTGGCCCCAACGGCGCTCCGTCCTCGGATGATTGAACTGATCGATAACGAGATCGATGCCGGTTCAGACGGTCGAATAGTATTTAAAATGAACAGTCTGGTCGACCCTCGACTTATTGAAAAGCTATATGAGGCGAGCGCGGCTGGGGTTCGGGTTGAACTGATCGTTCGAGGTATCTGCTGCCTGCGCCCGGGAATCGTTGGGTTGTCGGAGAACATTTCGGTTCGCAGCCTCGTGGGGCGATATCTCGAGCACTCTCGTATCTTCTACTTTGCCAACGGTGTCGCACCAGGTGAAGAATTGTTCATGTTCGGCTCAGCTGACCTAATGCCTCGTAACCTAGATCGCCGCGTAGAAGCGCTTTTGGTGGCCGAGAACGAAGAAGTGAAACGGCGTCTTAAGGAAATTCTTGACGTTAACCTGGCCGATACTGCACTTTCGTGGGATCTTGATGACGAAGGCAGCTATCGCAGGATAGGTGGCGCGATCGACGCCCACAAACAATTTGTTGAGCTGGCGGTCGCCAGAGTCGAGCAGGCTTCGGACGATGAGTAAAGGTATGGGACTATTTTGACTATTTTTGCGGCTGGATGTGTCATATATCGACGGTCGGGTTCCGGCGTGGAGCTGCTCATTATCCATCGGGATCGGTACGACGATTGGACTCTTCCCAAAGGTAAACGAGACGAGGGCGAGACCGATCTCGAATGTGCAAAGCGGGAAGTTTTCGAAGAGACGGGTTTTACCGGCGTAGTAGGCGAGGAACTGCCTTCTTCGGAATACTCGGTTCGGCCAAAGAAGTCGAAGAAGGGCGATAAACGGGTTCCCAAGATAGTCCGATGGTGGCTGATGGAAATGACCGGGGGAACCTTCGAACCCAATGAGGAAGTCGATTCGATCCAATGGGTATCTCCCAGTAAAGCTGGAGAACTTTTGACATATCAGCGAGATCAAGATTTACTGCTAGGTATCGATTTCGCCGAACTGGAACAGAGCTTTAACTGACGCCTCAAGAGTTGGCTATCCGTTAACCTTCCGTTCATGTCGTGACCTGTTGCCTGTTACTAACTCTCTTTACCGTTGTGTGGGTAAGCACCGGGTTGGACCCGGCTGTTCTAACAAGGAGAGGCACTTCAATAATGAAGCGTTTAGCAAGTGTAGTAAGTTTGCTTGTGGCATTGATGCTCGTTGCATCAGCATGCACGAGCGAAGAAACCCCAGAGGAAACATCGGATGATTCCTCGGAGAGTTCATCTGGTGGCGAGAGTTCCGAAGCTGCTGCTGGAGACGTTGAGGACTGCCAAGAAGGCACCCTTACTATCTCAGGGTCTTCTACCGTAGAGCCAGTTACCGCCAGTGTCGCCGACAAATACGTAGCGGCTTGTGGTGACGGTGCTGAGATTACTGTCGACGGTCCCGGAACCTCAGACGGTTTCGACCTGTTCTGTCAAGGCCAGATTGACATCAACGACGCTTCTCGGGCTATCAAAGAAGAAGAAGCTGCCGAATGTGCTGACGCTGGCGTCGACGTTCTGGAGCTAAAGATTGCTCTCGACGGCATCGCGGTTATGACCAACCCGGCCAACGAGATCGAATGTGTCGCATTCGTTGACCTCTATGCGCTGCTTGGCGATCAGTCCGAAAACTTTGAAAAGTGGAGCGATGCTGATGCGCTTGGCGCCGAGCTCGGTTCTGACCTCGCCCCATATCCAGACGCTGACCTCGAAATCAGCGCACCCGGAACCGAATCTGGTACCTACGCCAGCATGATCGAAATCGTTCTGGAAGAGGTTGTTGAGGAAGCAGGCGGAAACGAAGATTCTCCGATCCGAACCGACTACTCAGGTCAAGCTGACGACAATCTGATTATCGAAGGAATCACCGGATCTGAATCAAGCCTCGGCTGGGTAGGTTTCGCCTTCGCCCAAGCTAACGCTGACGCAGTCAAGATTCTTGAAGTTTCTGCTGAGCCAGGCGGCGACTGTGTTTCTCCTACCCCAGAGACCATTAATGACAACTCGTACCCAGTGAGCCGGGCGCTCTACATCTACGTCGACAAGGCAAAGATGGCCGATAACCCGCTCCTCGGTTCATTTGTTGACTACTACCTCAACGATGCCTACAGCGACTCTGTCGTCAACGCATTCGACGAAGGTCAGGGCTACATCGAGCTGGCCGAAATCGAAGAAACCCGCTCTCAGTGGGAAGCTGCTAAATAGCAGATAGCTCCTAGACTGAAGCTACTTCTTATATGTCTCCCCAGCCACCACAAGTTGGATGGTTGGGGAGACTATAGGATTTCCGAACTTTGTTCTCGTAACAGCTCTGAAGAAAGATGCTACATGCTGGTCGATCCAGACGCCAGAATTCTCGAAGGTACAAGCTCCCGCCGAGCCAAAGAAGTAGCGATAAAGCTGGTGACACAAATAGCGGCGGCGTTGTCGCTCTTGGTCACCATCGCAATTATTGGCACGTTGTTCTACCGGGCGATTGACTTTGTTGCCACGCTCGCTAACCCGTCCGAAGCCGACGTCGAGAACGCTGGCGTGCCCCTCAGCCTCGATCTGCTTTGGAGTAACGGTCAATGGGCGCCGCGGTTTACCAGGTTCGACATTAAGACTCTGGTCGTAGGCTCACTGATCGTCACCGCTATCGCCATGATGGTCGCCGGCCCTCTCGGTCTGGGTGCCGCTATCTACCTATCGGAATATGCGTCTAGCAGGGCACGACGTTTCCTCAAACCGATTCTTGAAGTCCTAGCCGGTATCCCTTCGATCGTGATCGCTTTCTTTGCGTTACGTTTCATCTCGCCGCAGATCGTTCAACGTTTGTTTGATACTGCATCACAGAATCTTCTCGCAGCGGGGCTTGGTGTTGGTTTGCTTACCATTCCTCTGGTGGCCTCGATTTCAGAAGACGCCCTTCGATCTGTCCCGAATTCGCTCCGGGAGGCCTCGGCGGGTATGGGTGCACGGAAAATGCGCACCACACTTTCGGTGGTAACCCCAGCTGCTGTGTCCGGCCTGGTAGCTGCCGGAATCGTTGGTGTTTCTAGAGCGATCGGCGAGACCATGGTTGTATTCCTCGTCGCCGGTGGTGGAGGAAACAGCGCCCAGTTCACGGCTAATCCGCTCGAAAAAGGGTCGACTATGACAGCGGCGATGGCTAGTCAAGCTAGTGGTTCGGACAACATCATCACCGAAATCGCAGCAGGTTCACTTTATTTCGTCGGTGCGGTGCTGTTTGTTACCACGTTCCTACTCAACATTCTTGCAGATCGAATTGTGCGCCGTTACCGGGAGAAGTACTAACTATGGCCTTTGTTAGCCCCATTGTCAGTGACAAGACTCGTGAACGTACACGACAACGAGTTCAAGACCAGCTCGAAAGCAATTCGAAAGATTGGGCCAACTCCATTTTCAAGTGGATGCTGTTTCTGACACTCGTCTTCAGCTTGCTGGTGTTGATGATTCTGTTGGCGACAGTAATCACTGGAAGCTATCCATTGTTCTCCGAACGGATCGGGTCGTTTCTTTCCAACGGTTTCACAACTAAATCGGCGACCCGAGGTGTCTTCCAAGGGCTTCGCGGCACATTCTGGATTGGAATCTGCGTTATCTGTTTCGCGTTCCCGGTTGGGATCGCCGCAGCAATCTATCTCGAAGAATACGCCACCGATAACTGGTTCAACCGGCTAATAAACATCAATATTCGAAACCTTGCCGGTGTTCCCTCAGTCGTGTACGGTCTGCTTGGTTTAGCCGTATTTGTCGAATTGTTTGACGGTGTTGTCGGTGTGCCGACCAAAACGCTTGGTCGTACCACTATTGCGGGCGGGCTAACCCTAGCGGTGTTGTCTTTGCCGGTGGTTATCATCACCGCCAGTGAAGCAATTCGTGCGGTACCGACGCCGCTTCGTCAAGCGGCCTTTGGCGTCGGGGCGACCAAGTCTCAGGTCATTCGATCGCATATCCTTCCCCATGCTGCTCCCGGAATTTTCACCGGTTCGCTACTGTCGCTGGCCCGGGCGTTGGGCGAAGCCGCCCCACTGATCGTGGTTGGCGCAGTTTCAGGTCGACTCGGACCAACCACAGGTCTGTTCGACCCTTCCCAGTTGGGGGAGCGTTTTACCGCCATGCCGATGGTTATTACCGCCTTTGTCGGACAGCCCGGTGAACAATGGCGTCCGTTGGCGAGTGCCGCCATCGTGATTTTGTTATTAGTTGTGCTTGGGTTTAATGTCGCCGCTGTTCTTCTTCGAAACAGATTTGAGGCTAAGCGTGAAGGTTAGAGATGAAAAAATGGTAACGTCGAACCCTGACATAGAAGTAGTTGAGGACAACAAAATAGTGGACACCGACAACCTGGACCCTCAGGTCCAAGATCAGTCGAGCGGCGAGTTGCCCGACGATCAAGAACTGATTATGGACCTCGAAGATGTTTCTGTCTTCTACGGAGACTTTCGAGCGGTCGGCGGCGTGACTATGCCGATTAGACGCAACGAGATCACGGCGATGATCGGCCCATCGGGCTGCGGCAAATCGACTGTTCTTCGGACGCTTAACCGGATGAATGATCTCATCGACGGTGCAAGGGTCGAGGGCAGCGTCAAATATATGGGAATCGACCTGTATGGTCCTCGGGTCGATCCGGTCGAGGTACGCCGCCGAATAGGCATGGTTTTCCAGAAACCGAACCCGTTCCCTAAATCGATTCGGGAGAACATTCTCTACGGTCCGAAGATAGCTAAAACCCCTAAAAGTGAATGGGATCAGCTGGTTGAAGAATCGCTGACTTCAGCGGCAATCTGGGACGAAGTTAAAGATCGTCTTGACGATTCAGCGTTTGGTCTATCGGGTGGGCAGCAGCAGCGACTATGTATCGCTCGAGCTATTGCGACCAAACCCGATGTCTTGTTGATGGATGAACCGTGTTCTGCGTTGGACCCGATCGCTACCGGTCGAATAGAAGATCTAATGCAGGAACTCAAAGACGAGTATTCGATTGTTATCGTCACCCACAACATGCAGCAGGCGGCGCGTTCTAGCGACCGATGTGGTTTCTTCACCACGCAGCTCGACGATCAGAGCGAGCGTCGAACCGGTTCGCTTGTCGAGTATGCGCCCACTGACAAAATCTTCTCTAATCCATCCGATGAACGAACCGAAAACTACGTAACCGGCCGTTTCGGCTAGGCAAATACAAATTGGTTGGTGCCGTCGTTGTAGAGGTAGGAGCAGTATCCGTTGAGTAACCCAGAAAATAGTCCTGCAAAACCAGTAGAGCACAGGCTTGCGTACCATCAAGATTTAGAAGAGCTGCGCAGCAAAATCCTTCGTCTTGGGGCGATGACTACCGAGATGATTCCGCAAGGAACCGAGGTAGTGCTCAAAGGTAACCTTAAAGATGCTGAACAGGTCATTCGGTCAGATGAAGCTGTAAACGCGTTGGCGCTTGAGATCGAAGAACAGTGCTACTCGATTCTGGCGCTGCAAGCCCCGATGGCGAGCGAGCTGCGACGGATCGTCGCCATTATCAAGCTCACCGGCGAAATTGAACGTTCAGCCGATTTGATGGTTAACGTCTGCAAAGCGACCAGACGTATGTATGGCTCTACGCTCACACCGAGAATCCGTGGAATTATCGGCTCGATGAGCAAAGAAGCACAGAAGATGATGAAGCTGGCCATCGATTCGTTCGCTGATCAAGACGCCGATCTGGCAGCGGCGTTGGCTGATATTGACGATGAACTCGACGAGCTGAACCGTGACATGGTCGAAGCAATCTTTGCTGGCGCTAACGACGACTCGATTACGCTTGCGGCTGCCGTTCAACTTGCGCTTATCGCCCGCTACTACGAACGGATCGGCGACCACGCAGTCAACGTGGGCGAACGCGTTATCTATATGGTCACCGGAACCTTGGCTGAGCTTAACGAAGACTACGATGCCACGGTGCGGAAAACCTCGGTTGACATCGAGTTTCCCGACGTGCCGGCCTCGACGCTAGATACCTCATCTCCGAATGACACGACAGATAGTAGCGACTAACCATGGAGACGGTAGCTGTCTTAGTAGCTGCGGTGGGTTTAGTACTATTGGGGTGGACGGTTGGTCGTTGGCGCGTAGCCGGTGACGACCGAATAAGCGATGGCGAGTCGACGGAACCGGATGGTCCTCGTGAGATCGACAACAGTCTTCGAATCGAACGGGGATTAACTTCGTTGCCGCTTGGAGTTGTGATCGTCGACGCAATAGGCGAAGACATTTTCCGCAATGAGGTGGCAGCCGAGTTTCGAACAGCCCGGCATGGGGAAGCGCTAGTTGAGGCCGCGATACGAGAAGTGGTTGAGGTGGCGATCACCGGCGAATCGGCCTATAAAGAAGTTGAATTGTGGGGCCCGCCTCCGAAGTCGTTTGATCTCACCGGCACGCCAACTATGGAACACGGAGCTTGTGTCGGTGCGACTATCACGATCGAAGATACAACGGTCGAACATCAGATATCTCGCCTCCGCACCGATCTGGTGGCTAATGTAAGTCACGAGTTACGTACCCCAGTTGGGGCGATGGTGGCGTTAAGCGAAACGCTTGAACACGCCGAAGATTCCGATGTTCAGGCAAGAATGATCGGTCGAGTAAAAGCTCAAGCGATACGGTTGAGCGAAATTGTTGACGACCTACTCGTTCTCTCTCAAATCGAATCATCGGACACCTCAGGGTTTGGTCCCGTCGATTTGAGTGACGTTGTCGGGAAGGTCTTGGAGCTGTCCGGTGCGGTGGCTGAGGAACGGGGTGTTTCGCTCATCGCGCTAAATCACGCAAAAGTCCCGGTTGTCGTGGAGGGGGATCGCCGTCAGCTGTTCTCGGTGGTTTCTAATTTGTGTGACAACGCAATCAAATACTCTCCCGATGGATCTCGTGTCGTTCTTAGCGTCGACAAGGACGAGTTTTCTGCATTCATCACGGTGAAAGACACTGGCGTCGGGATCCCTGACTCAGAGATCGACCGGATTTTCGAACGGTTTTATCGAGTCGATAGTGCCCGCAGTCGGGAGACAGGCGGAAACGGACTCGGACTAGCGATCGTCCGGAACGCTATGAAGATACATAACGGAACGATTGCGGTGCGATCTGTCGAGGGCCGGGGGTCGACTTTTGTTGCTCAACTTCCGCTGTTGTCACAGGACCTTGATGCAAAACAGCCGCTTACACAGCCAAGCGACCTGAGCTGAGGGAAGAAGATATGGCTACAAAGATCTTAATTGTCGAAGACGAAGAGGCGTTTGTTGACGCGTTGACCGTGAGCTTACAACGCGAAGGTTTCACTATCGATGTGGCCCGAGACGGTGCCGAGGCGCTCGATATGTTTGACACATCGAAGCCGGACCTTGTCCTGCTCGACGTGATGTTACCTGTGATGAGCGGCGTCGATGTTTGTAGACAGATTCGTGCAAAGTCCAAAGTTCCAATCATTATGGTTACCGCCCGCTCAGCGGAGGTCGATACCGTAGTAGGGCTTGAAGTTGGGGCCGATGACTACATTTCGAAGCCGTATCGGATGCGGGAACTGGTCGCTCGTATGCGTTCGCTGTTACGTCGGGCGCAGTACGGGCCAGATACCGTCTCGGCGGCCACCCCAGTAACCAACGAGGCGATACCAATTTCGGTCGGTGACGTTTCGGTAGACGTTGAACGCCACGAGGTCGAGATTCGAGGCCAGTCGGTCAAGCTGCCGTTACGCGAGTTCGAACTCCTGACTCTTCTCCTGGAAAACGCGGGCCGTGTTCTAACCCGGGACGTTCTGATTGAACGGGTCTGGGGTTACGACTATGTGGGCGACACAAAAACCCTTGATGTTCACATCAAACGTTTGCGCAACAAGGTCGAAGATATTCCGTCGGAACCACGACGAATTGTCACTATCCGAGGTCTCGGATACAAATATGAGGCGCCAAAAGCCTCTTAAGACAAAGATGGTGATGGCGGGTCGGCTCGGATGACCGTAGGTAATCCAGGTTCGTCGAAGCGCAAGTATCGCTTCGGGGGCTACGATTTCAAGTAGTGATGATCTCAGGGATTCTGCGGGGCGAGTCTAATTTTTACCGGCTAGTTCGGACTCATTGTTTTTCGGTGGGTGGTGATGCGCTGCTAACGATAGCGCTTGCCGATTCCATCTTTTTTGATGTGGACCCCACCCAAGCACGATGGAGGGTTGCCCTCTATTTGGTGCTTACCATCGCACCGTTTGCCGTGGTCGCCCCGCTGCTTGGACCGTTGATGGACCGCATCAACGGGGGTCATCGGTTCATGATCATCGGTTCGGCTGCCGTTCGTGGTCTGTTGATGATAGCGTTGGTCCGATACGTATCGACGTTTGTGTTATATCCGTTGGCGTTTTCGATGTTGGTGATGGGCAAAACGTATTCGATCGCCAAAAGTTCTCTCGTTCCGACGACGGTAGAAACTGAAGAACAGCTAGTTAAGTCGAATTCTACGCTAGCTATTTCGTCTGCTATTTCTGGTGGCTTGGTAGGTCTACCAGGCGTCTTACTTCTACAATTTGGGGGCTCTGAATGGGTGCTCGGGTTCGGGGTGGTTGTTTTTGCTGTCGCCGTGTTCTTCGGGTTTAAGATTCGAGCCACCACCGTCGCTTCTGAAAAAGCTGCTGCAGAAGAAAAAGCGGAGATGAAGGCGTCGAGCATTCGGTTGGCGGTCGGCGCCATGTCGTTTCTGCGTGGAGCCGTAGGGTTCATAACGATCCTTTTGGCTTTTGAGCTACGTGGAGGCATCGATCCAGGGCCGACAGGCGAGGCAGTCGAATTAGGGCACAGCGTGCGAGCCGCGTTAGGTTTGGGTCCGCTTGATTTGGCGACGGGGGGTGCCCCTCCTTGGCATTTCGGAATTGCGTTACTTGGCGCTGGTGTTGGGGGTCTATTCGGTTCGGCCGTTTCGCCTATGGTTCGTAAGTATCTTAAAGAGGAACGGATTTTGGCGTTTGCCTTAGTTCTTGTCGCTGGCATGGCTGGTGTTGCGTTTGGGGTTGGCGGGCTTGTCGCTGTGTTTATTGTTGCCGCCGCTGTCGGTGTCGCCGCTCAGACGGGTAAACAAGCTTTTGACGCGATTGTTCAACGCGATGCGCCGAGATCGAATCTTGGTCGAGTCTTTGGCCGGTTTGAGAGCAGGTTCCAGCTGGTTTGGGTTATAGGCGCTCTGGGGCCCGCCATGCTCCCAATACCTGCCAGAGTAGGGTACCTACTGCTGGCGGCGTCTGGTGGGGTCATAGCGGCGCTGTATTGGGTTGGTCGAACGGTCAGTGTTCCCAGATCGTTACGACAGAATGGTCAGTGAAGTCCGGTCATTCTGATTCGTCAGTAGGGGTGGCATCGTCGTCAGAGTCTGGTGTTTCGGACTCGATTTCGAGACCGGACAAATCGTCAGGGATGTCAAACGTGTACGTTTTGGCGTCGCTGGTCAGACCGATGCGTTCGAGCCACAGACCGGGGGCGTCAATTTCGGCTGCCGTCGGCAGGTCAAGTTCGTCAGCCCATAGACGGTCGAGTCCAACTTGGCCAGCCCGTTCGGATATTCCCGAGATGAAACTATCGCCTCTCTGAAGCGTGTTTTCATCGATCTCAAGCCCGAGAAGTCGTTCGGTGAATCGATCGGCGGGTGCCGAGTCGAGCCATCGTTGCCGGAAATGGTCTTGGATGGCGGGGTGGCTTGGTAGCAGTGGATCACACGCAGTCTTGACTACGTGGCTCACGTAACCGAGTATGGCGGCGACGAGTGCATCGAGTTGTGGCACAATCAGGTCGTGGCCGGGGGATCGCATCATCGACAGGACAATCTCGGGGTTGTTAAACTTTTCGCCGATCTGTTCGAGTTGACTTAGGTCAGACATCGAACCGAACTCGTCTTGAATCATTTCGTTGTTTGGTCGGAATGCAGAAGCAAAATCTAGAAGTAGTGTTTCTAGCCGTTTCCGCACGTGCGGGATCGACAAAACGGTGTGGGTCGCCATTTCTTGAATAAGTATCCAGAGACGCAGGTCGTCGCGCTGTACATCCCATTTGGCGGCTGCAGCGTCGATAGCTGTAGGGATAACAAGAATTTCGTTAGAGTCTCGGGGGACTGGGAGGTCGTATTGTCCCAGGCTTTGTTGCGCAAGATGCCCGAGCATCGTGCCGGTACTGATCGTCACCAGCATCGGGCCGAGCGAGCTGAATGCTTGGCCGATCATGGCTGACATTGGGTCGCCGCTAGTCGGTTCTGCGCCGGGGGTGTCTGCGGCTACTGCTTCGCCAAACCGTTCGAGGAAAGGCCGATACGATTTCAGGCTTTTCTGGACCCAGTCGGTCCGGTTGGTGGGCACGATTTTGATGGAGGTAGGAAGTTGAAGTCCTGGTACTTGACCAAGATTCAATTCGGCGACGCGCACCAGATCCTCGAACTCAAATCTTACACTGGGATCAAGGTTGGCTTCTTGGCCCCCCTCAGACGCAATTGAGGCTGCTATCTGGGCTGCCATAGCCCAAGGATCGCCGCTACCAGCTTGTGCTAGAAGGGCGTTAAGATCAAAAAACGGAAAGTTGTCTTCGGGCAAATTTTCACCAGTCACAAAGGAAATCGTAGAGCAATGAACAGGATTGCGGTAACCGGGGCAGCCGGATCGTTAGGAAAAAAGGTACTTCCGCTTCTTATTGCCGACCCCGGGGTCGAATCCATCGTTGCTTTAGATCGCAAGTCTATTAATTCTAGGAGTTCCAAGGTACAGGCTGTTCGCGTTGACTTGTTGACAGACGAACTTACCAAACCGTTGGAAGCGTGCGATTCGATTATTCATCTCGCCGACCAGTACCGCCCGGGTGCCGATCATACGGTTGCCGTGGATGCCTTGGACCGTGTTGTGTCGGCGGCGTCCGATGTTGGTTGCAGCCATATCGTGTTGCTTTCTTCGGCGCTTGTATACGGGGCGCGAAGCGATAACCCTGTTCCGATTACTGAGGATCAGCCTCGACGGCCGATACCTGATGTCAACTATGCGGTCGTGAAGTCGGCGTTGGAAGAACGGGCCGAGCGGTGGCAGGCCGAGAATCCTATGAACACGGTTGGTGTGTTGCGTCCCACCGCAACGCTGTCGGAAAGTAACGTTAGTTGGATAGCGGCTGAGCTGCGGAAAGCCACCGCGATTCGTTCGGGCAAAGTTGATCCTTCGGTGCAGTTCCTTCATCACGATGATCTAGCGTCAGCGGCCACGATTGCTGCCACGAGAAAGCTAAAAGGAATATTTAACGTCGCTCCCGATGGCTGGATGTCGGCGTCGGTGTTTAGAGATCTGAGCGGCGAAACGAAACTCGGTATCGGTGACTCCGCCGCGTTGAAGTATCGGGAGTTTCTTGGAGCCATTGGCGCTGAGGGTACGTCTGGGCTTGCCACCTACGCTACGTACCCGTGGGTGGTCGCTAACGACAAGTTGCGCAGTGCGGGCTGGCGTCCTACGTTTTCGTCGGAGGAAGCCTACGTTGCTGGAACTCCGGCCCCTCTCTGGCAGTCTGTGCCTCCTAGTCGTCGCCAAGAGGTGGCGATGGGTGCCGCTACTGTCTCGGTGTTAGCTCTGGCTGCTGTGGTGTGGCGGTTTGTGGTTCGGGCGCTGCGTTAGCCCGGGGTGGCGCTGGCTTCGGTTAGCTCAGTTGATAGGTCTGTTTGCGGGATGAACAGTGTTTGTGGCCCGGCAGTGTTTGCAGCCATGCCTACTAGCTCACCGTCGCTGTTGGTTACCGGTCCCCCTGGGGCACAGTCGATGGCGGGTATGGAAGTTTCGACGAGCCCGTCTAGCCAGACGCCGTTAGCCGATGCTGAGGTGACGTCGGTGAACCTGATTGTTCCGTCTACGGGTTGGTAGGTGCAGTCGGCGACCGTGACGATACCTTCGGGGTCGTTTGTTGTGTCTGTTGATGGTTGTGACGACCATGAGGGGAGCGATTCTCGCACATTATCTGGTAGGTCGAGTACGGCCACATCGTTTTCTGGTGAAGTTCGGATCACTTGGACTGGTATGTCCTCGATCCGTTGTTCTCCTATCGCTTCGGATTCGTCTTGTATACGAAAGACTAGGTTCTCGCGGCCTTCTATGGCGGATGCGCTGGTCAGGACCACACCGTCGAGAATGATGTATCGGGCGACGAAGGTGCGCTCGTTGCCGGAACCAGAGAACAGACCTGAACCGTTGCTATCGGTAATTGAGGAGGGTCGCAGTGTGGTTTGGGCGGCGTTGTAGGTTTCGTCGGCCGCTAAGCCCAGCGAAGGGTCTATCTGTACCTGTTTTGCTTGGGTTTTGAGCATGGTTCCCGGTTGGAGAACTCCGCCAAAAACGAGGCCCATCGTGCACATAGCGGCGGCTACCACTGCGCCTACCAGATGGGGCTGGCGGCTGGTTGGTTCGTCGGGTTCGGCTGGGGGTGGATCGGGAGCGGTAGCAGCCAGCCCGGCGGCCACCTCAGAGGGATGGCGCCACGTACGACTATTCAGATCTGGGACATCGAAGAACTCGGCGTCATCGTCGTCGTATAAGTCCACGTCCCTCAGATTACATGAGCTACCACCTAGTTCCGTCGCGGTATGATGATGCGTACCCATGGAACATGTACCCAATAAGCAGGTAGATAACAAAATTCTTGTCGATTTGGTTGATTCACCAATCGATGGTGACTCTCTTCGAGCGTGGGCGACCGTTCCGGCTTGTGGCGCAGTTGTCGTGTTCTATGGAACGGCCCGCGACCATTCTGTTGGCCGGGCCGACGTGTCAAAACTTGAGTACGAGGCCTATACCGAGCCAGCCAAGGCTCGGCTTCGTGACGTTGCGGACGAAGTTTTTGTGCGGTGGCCCGACGTTGAGCGGGTGGCTTTGGTGCATCGGGTTGGTGAGGTTCCTCTCACCGAGTCGGCTGTGGTGGTGGCGGTTTCGTCTCCTCATCGTTCCGAAGCGTTCGAAG
Source organism: Acidimicrobiales bacterium (assembly GCA_020630065.1). GTDB lineage: Bacteria > Actinomycetota > Acidimicrobiia > Acidimicrobiales > SZUA-35 > JAHDCC01. The sequence goes on along the minus strand of JAHDCC010000005.1, from coordinate 157,079 downwards.
GTGCACGGTTTGCGATAGACACATTGAAGTCAACGGTTCCGATTTGGAAGCGCGAAACGTGGGCCGACGGTGAGAGTTGGGGATTAGAAGCCAACGACCTTACCAGCGTAAAACCGGCCGATAACGGTCACGGCTAACTATTCTTCTTCTTCGATCGCCAGTAGGTCTTCGGCCGCTTGGCGCACTTGCCAATCGCGGTCTTGTAGTGCCCGTTGTAGCGCAGCGTCGACTTCGGGGCCTTCGAATGCGGCGAGGCAGATAACGGCTCTTCGTCGAACGGTCGCTATGTCTGATGTGGCTTGTAGAACCGTTTCTCGGCCTGTTTCTAATGCTCCGAGAGCGGCTACTGCTGATTCTCGGCATAGCGGGTCGTCGTGGGTCAAGGCTTGGTTCGATAGTGCTTCGACGATTGGGGGTTGGGTGACTCCGAGTTCTCCGAGGGTGAAAGCGGCGACCTCCGCTACGTCTGGTTGTTGGAGCAGTTCACAAATGTCGGGGGCGAGGTCTGAACCGGCCTGGATGCGGGCAGCGAGTTCAACTGCACGATATTTCACGTCGGTTGATTCGTCAGCCAGAAATGGTCGTAAGGTCGCTGAGTCTAGAAATCCGATGCGATGAGCTGCACCTAATGCTGCACATCGGCTCTCCGGTTCGGATGCCCGTAACGCCTGTTGAACAGCGCTAATATCGCCGTCGAAGCCGGCCAGGATAATGCTCGTCGAGTGGTTAGTTGCCAAGAGTCTTTGTTTCTTCTGTGCAGATCTGGGATGATAGGTTCCGGAGGGGCGGACCTTTGAAGTTGTAACTACATAAGTATACGGGCGCATTGAGGCTCGGAAAGAAGTATCTCGTGGCACATATGGTTATCTATCGTGGAGCAGACGGCAAGCCGGGCTACCACCAAACTGATGAAATTCATGACGCGGTTGGTTATGTAGAGCGGATACGAAACCAAGAGGGCGTTGAGCACGCACGAATATTCCGATTGGAAGAGGTGGTATTTGAATACCAGCCGTACTTCCGGGTTCAGCTTTCTGAATCGGCTTTGGAAAGTGATTCCGCCGAACTGGAAATCTCATCTGAGTCTGACGGCGACAGCGAACTGCTCGATGTCGATAGTGTCGACGAGGAGCTTGAGGGTGCCGTCAACGGTAGCCATCGAGGGCTGTTCGGCCGGTAAATCCAAAAAATTTGTTGGGTGATTACGTCCTCGTAGTTCGGCTGGGTTCACGAGGGCGTTTTGTCGCGTCTAAACTAGGGCTCGTTCGATGATGAACAGCACAAGTAGCGTGAACGCGCCTATAGCGGCAGCAAAAAGTACGCCGCTTATTATGATCACGGTACTCAAACTCAAAACGGCGGTAACTTTGCGCCACCACGTACCGATGGGAGATTCGAGAACGTCAAGCTGATCGGATTTGGCCGGTTCGTTCACCTGTACTTATGTCTTTCTTTGGAATGGGTGTAGGTTCATAGATGTTCATGTCGATAGGAACAACTATGACACTTGATGAGAACACTGTAACGAGTGAAACTCTTCGCCAGCGGGATCATATCCCTCTTCGGCGTTGGATTTGGGTTGTTTGTGCGTTCGTCTTGTTTGCAATCTCGGTGACCGGCATGGTTGTTCGAATGCCGTATGTGGCGTTTTTGCCTGGTGACGCCTTCGAAACTGAGAGTCGTATGGCGATCGAGTGTGCGGGAGAAGCCTGTCTCGACACGTTTCCGAGTGACGGCGAGATTTTCTTCACAACAGTCTCGGTTCGGCAAAAGCCTAGTTTCTGGGAGTATCTGTGGTTGCGGGCCGACGACGATGTCGAAATTGATGACATCGAAAACGTTTTGGGGGAACGCACTACGGAGGAAAACGATCAGCTCAACGCTGATCTGATGACACAGTCGAAAGATGTTGCGGTGGCGGTTGCCTTAGAACAGCTGGGGTATGACGCCATCAATGTCGGGGCGATGTTTGTGGCGGCAACCATTGATGGGACGGCGGCTGACGGGGTTCTTGAGGTCGGTGACCGGCTGGTCGCTATCGACGGCCAGCAAATTACGAGTTCTGAAGATCTGTTTATGATTCTCAGCGACGTGAAACCCAACACCGAAATTGATTTGTCGTATGCTCGCAGCTTGAACGGTTCCGAAGTGGTGGAAGAAGTCACGCTCGAGTTGGGGGCTAACCCCGACGACGTCACTCGCCCCTTTATCGGCATTCAACCTATCGACCAGCTCGAATTCGTTGATTTCGACTTCGATATCGATATTGATTCGGCCGAAGTTGGTGGCCCTTCGGCCGGGTTGGCGTTCGCGTTGGCCACGTTGGACTATTTGACCGAAGGTGATCTAACCGGTGGAGACGATGTCGCTGTGACCGGCACGATCGCCGCCGACGGCTCGGTGGGTCCAATCGGTGGGGTTCTACAGAAATCTGCTGCGGTTCGAGATTTAGGCATCGGGCTGTTTATCGTTCCCGCTAGTTTGCCCGAAGCTGAGCTGCAGGAGTTAGAACGGCAGTCAAATTCGGATTTCAAGATTGTTCCTGTAAACAATATTGAAGAGGCTTTGGCCGCTTTAGAAGACTATGGCGGCGACGTTGACGCGGTCCGTAATTTCGATTCTGCTGATCTTTAGTCGCTACACTCACACATTCTTGCCTCTTTGCGTTCTACCATCGTTATATGGCATCTGATGGAGATAGCGGTTTCGCTCCAGGCGACATTGCAAAAAAGGACTTTCCCACAAGCTTTCGCGGCTACGACCAGGATCTTGTCCGGGACTATTTGCGACGGCTTTCGTTTTTCCTTGAGCAACAAAAGACTGGTTCGAAGTCGTCTGATGACGAAGAGACGTTAAACGCCGACGTAGTAGCGGAAAATAAGTCGTTGAAACAGAAAGTTCAACGGCTGGAGCGCCAGCTAAGTGCCGATGGTTCTCCACCGGATGATGCTGCAGGTTTTGAGTTGTTGGGTAACGAGACGGCTCGGATTCTTGAGACCGCCCGTTCAGCCGCCGAGGATATTGTGAAACGGGCTGAGGATCGGGCGGCGACGCTTCAAGCGAACTCCGAATCCGAAGCTCGAGCGACCCGGCAGGAAGCGCAGCAGCTTCTCGCGGCGAAACAGGCTGAAGCGAGTGGTTTGGTCAGCAAGATTACCGATGACGCGTCCCGTCAGGCTTCTCGTTTGATCGCTGACGGCGAAAATAAGCACAAGAGGTCGGTGGCTGAATCTAAACGGATCCTCGCTGAGGCACAAGACAGGGCCGATTTCGAGCGGGCGAGTTCCGAATCTGAGGCGAACGAAATTTTGAAAGAGGCCAGTAAGCGGCGAGAAGACATTTTGACTGATCTAGTCGAGCGTCGGCGGGAGGGGCATCATCAGCTCAACCAGTTGGCGTCGGCGCGAAGTGCGTTGGTCCGTTCGTTGTCGACTACGAATTCTGAGTTGAGTACGCTTCTGGCGGCTTTAAGTGAAAAAATCGAGCTGACTCCGTCGACGTCGTATGTGAAAACGGTTGAGTCGAAACTCGATGAGGTCGACGTGTTGGTCGCCGAGTTAGATGGTGATCGGCCAAAGCGTCGAACGGCGACAGACTATACGGCAGAAAAGTCTGACTATACGGCTAAATCCGAGTCTGTCACCGGCTTTGAGCTGACCGACGGTGATGATTTCGATTTGGCGGATGACACCGATCTGGTTGAACTTCAGCTTGAAGATCTCTCTCGGTTGTCGACGTTTGACAGCAACGACCCCGATACCGATACGGTTACCATCGATTTGGTCGACATTGAAGAAGCGGCCGCTATCGACGACACCGACGATGATGAACCGGGTGATATCTCGGATAGTTCCACCAGCAAGGTGGCCGACGATGACCCAACGCCGTCGACTGATGGCGGAGATAGTTCGACGTCTTCAACAGCAACAAAGAAGAAAGACGCAGTCAAGGCCGTCTCTGATGGGGGTTCTCGCCGAAAGAAAACGAATTCGGCGAAGCAGGACTTGTCGCTTGACAACGCGACGGCCGAGTTGACGGAGGATTCACCGTTTTCGGCTGAAATCGAAGTTGACGAAGATCTCTCTAAAGAGATTCCGTTGAAGTTGTACACCGACGGGATAGCTGAACCGGTGCAGGCGGACAAAGCCCGCGAGGGTGATTACAAGGGCCAGCTTGCTGGTGAGTTCATCGCCCGAGATGTTGCGATCACCCGTTTTGGTCCGGCTTTGCGTCGGCGGCTGCGTCGAGCGTTGAACGATGACCAAAGCGACGTTCTAAACCGGCTTCGCGGCGGTGGCCAGGGTCGAAAGTCGACGGTTACCCCAAATGACTTGCCGTCACTGGGGGAGCAGCTAACCGTTTATGTCGAGCCTCTTGAGGAAGGGCTGGCCGACCTGGCTCAGGCCGGTTTGGCAGCCGGTAACGGCACTGTGATGCCGACTGACGCTCTTCACCATCTTGCTCTTCAGGTGGCGAAACATATGGTTCAGAATCTGCGTACGCCGAGCGTGGCGCTGGTCGAAGGTTCAACCGATGGTGATCGGGAGGCGTTACATGACCCGATTCGTGACCTTTACCGGTCGGTTCGGTCGAACGTTTTGGATGCCGTTATCGAAGACGCGATCAACGAGGCGTTTTCGCTTGGTTTGTTTGCGTCGATTAGAGCTAACTCGCAGTTGGTGTGGACTTCTGATCCTCGTTGGGAACCTTCACCGTTGTGTGAAATCAACGCCGCCACACCGGGCATTGAGAAGGGCGAGACGTTCCCTAGCGGCCATACTCGTCCGCTGGCGATGCCGGGCTGTCGTTGCCTCGTTCTGCCTGTTGGTTCTGCCTAATTCCTGGTGGTTTGGGCTTTGAACGATTCGAAGCTATTTCAAATGACGTGTGACATATCGGCTGCCGGTGAGAACTGCTAGTGTCTCGTGTAGTGGCTGCTTCATTTCCTTTACCGATGCGCACCTCCCGGAAGGTGCTGGTTGTTATAGCCGTCTTGTTAGTTGTGCTCTTGTGGTCTTCGCGGGGTTTAGCTAACGCATACACCGATTGGCTTTGGTATGAGGAGATAGGGCAACGTTCGGTTTGGACAACCACGTTGTGGACCAAACTTGGTTTGGCGTTTGGGTTTGGGCTTGTTGTTCTTGGTTTGGTGTGGGGCAACATGTTCTTGGCTGAGCGTCGCACAATTGACCTGTCTGCTCTTAGACCCGAAGAGGAGATAGTCGAACGATATCAGGAGCTGATGGGGCCGTTTAGGCCGATGTTGAGGTTGGCTTTTTCGTTTGCGTTCGCCGTTATCGCCGGGACGCGAGCTACCAGGCAGTGGCAGAACTGGTTGTTGTTCCGTCGTGGTGGTTCGTTTGATCGGGTTGATCCAGTGTTTGGAAACGACGCTGGTTTCTATGTGTTTAGGCTGCCGTTTTTGTCGTTTGTTATCGGTTGGCTGTTTGCCATCTTGTTGTTTGTTTTGGTTCTTGTTGTTCTGCTGTACTACCTGAACGGTCAGATTCGGCTTTCTCGTTCGGCTAGTACGTCGCCGGAAGCCAAGCTGCATATTTCGGTTCTGTTGGCTGTTGTGGCGTTGACTAGGTCTGCGAAGTATTGGGTCGACCGCTATGAGCTGCTTCATTTGGATCGAAGACGGTTTACCGGGGCATTGGCAACTGATGTAAATCTGTTGATTCCCGGCTTCTATTTGTTGACGCTGATTTCTATTTTGGGTGCGGCGCTTCTGCTGTGGAACATTCGACGCGAAGGCTGGGGTCTTCCTCTCATCGTTCTCGGGTTGTGGCTGTTGAGCCATATTTTGATTGTCGGGCTTCTACCTGCCTTCTATCAGAGTTTCCGGGTTGACCCGCAGGAAATTCAGCAGGAAAGCGAGTTCGTCGACCGTAATATTTCGGCGACGAGGTTTGCGTATGGGTTGGATGAGTCGCGTCTTAGTACCGAAACCTTTGACCATGCCGACGGGTTGACGGCTGAAGATATTGCCGGTTATAGCGATGTTTTAGACAACGTTCCGATTCTTGACCCTCAGTTGGCGTCCGATTCTTTCTCGGTGTTGCAGGGCGAGGGCGCGTTCTACAAGTTTTCTGAATCGTTGGATGTTGACCGTTACATGATTGACGGTGAGGCGAGGCCGGTTGTTCTTTCTGCCCGTGGGCTTGAACTCAGTCAGGTTGACCCTAATTGGGAACGTCAGCGGATTAGTTTCACTCACGGTTATGGCATGGCGATTGCTTCGGGTTTTGAAGTTGAGAACGATCGTCCGGTCTTGTTGATTGATGACTTAGCCGAACAGGTCCCGGTCGATGACCGTCTGGATGAAACGTTCGACCAGCCCCGTATCTATTTCGGTGAGGATTTTGGCGGGTATTCGATTGTTGGTGCGAAGGCCGACGAGATCGATTTTAAGTCTCAGAACGATAGCGAAACGAACCGGTATGACGGTACGGGCGGCGTGGATGTGAGTTCGTTTGCCCGTCAAGCGGCGTTCGCGATTCGGTTCAACGAGATCGACCCGTTGATTTCGCAGAATGTTGAGGATGGGTCTCGGGTTATCTTGAACCGGGATATCGGGACTCGGGTTCGGGAGTTAGCTCCGTTTCTTCGCTGGGATTCTGACCCTCATCCGGTTCTCGCCGATGGTGAGATTTATTGGATGATCGATGGCTACACGACGTCAAACCGGTTCCCGTATTCTCAGCAGGTGAATACGACGTTGACGAATTCGGAGTTGGCCGGAAATTTGAACTATGTGCGTAGTTCAGTCAAGGCGGTTATCAACGCCTATACCGGTGAAACGACGTTGTATTTGATGGATGATGAGGACCCAATTATTCAAACTTGGGCCGATACCTACCCGGATCTTTTCACCGATTCTTCGGCGATGCCTGGTTCTCTTCAGGACCATTTGCGTTACCCGAGAGAAAGTTTCACCGTTCAAAGCGACATGTGGGCTCGCTATCACGTTTCGGAAGTTGAAGCGTTTATTCAGGACGTAATTACGTGGTCGGTGGCCCGTCAACCTGCCCGAGCGGCTAGTACAGATACTGAGGATGTGGCTACTCAGGCGGGAGCGATGCAGGCTCAATATCTGATGGCTAAGCTCCCCGGAAGTGATGCCCCAGAGTTTGTCTTGCAGCGGGGGTTTGTTCCTCGTCAAGGTGAGGGCACGACTAGCGCTCGTCCCAAGATGCAGGGGTTGATGGTCGCCCAATCCGACCCGGAGAACTACGGCAAACTGATTTCGTATGAGGTGACCGGTAATCAGCCTAATGCTCCCGAGTTGGTTCATTCTGATATTCAGAAGGTTGACGGGATCTCGGATTACGTTTCGTTGAGGTCGATTCAAGGTTCCGACGTCAAGTGGGGGCCGATGAGTATCGTGATGGTTGACGACACTTTTGTGTTTGTTCGTCCGGTCTACGTGCTCGGTGATGGTCAGCAATCTTTACCAGAGCTGCGCAACGTGATCGCGGTGAATGGCGATCGTATAGCGATGCGACCCACGCTTGACGCTGCGTTAACGGCGGTGGCGACCGGGGCGCCCGCAACTGTTGAGGATGTCGAGCTTGATGACTCTCAGGCGTCGCCGGAAGAGGCAGATGAGCCTGAACCAGACGAACCGGTGGAACCAGAGGAACAACCGGATCAGCCGGCTGAACCTTCTACACCGGTTGAACCGGCTGATCCTGGTTCCTATGACCCATCGGGCAAGTCGATCGTTGAGTTGCTGGCCGACGCCGACCGGTTGCTCGTTGAGGCTGACGCAGCCGAGGCGGCCGGCGATGCGGATTTGGCTGCCCGTCGTAGGCAAGAGTCGAAGGCCGCTATTTCTGAGGCGAGCAGGCTTCTGCAAGGCCAGTAGGTTTCGTTCCTCGTTTATGGGCTAAAATTTCGGGTTGGGTGTGGCTGTTAAAGCGGCCAGTTTTGGGCGTTTGTTGTGAAGCTTTTTGGTTAGAGAATTTGTTGGGGACGCTTTGTCGCGATTTCTCCAAGATTTTTCTAAATATTCGGACTGGCAGCCCGATCAATAAAACACACTGATACCTGTACACGTCGGTTGAGCGATGGGCTCGATCGACGTCTGGGCCCCCTCTACGGCGGAAGGTTGGCTCAGGCGTCGTTCGAGCTTTTTGTCTTTTGGGCCACGGGTGAGTTTGGTTGTCGTGAAGTAGGCTTGAGTCATGGTTTCACGGTTTCTGTCTCGTAAACAATCTTCAGGCGACCAGGCGGCTACGTTGCCGGGCCGGTCGACACCGCTGGAGATCAGTGGTCAACATTTGGTTCTTTCGTCGTCGATGGTCGAACCGTTTCCAGAGAATTCCGACCAGCTGATTGTCGGAATGGGCTGCTTTTGGGGTGTGGAACGTTTGTTTTGGACGGTGCCGGGCGTGTACACGACGGCGGCCGGATACGCCGGGGGTACGACTCCGAATCCGACGTATGAGGAGACGTGCACTGGTCGTACTGGCCACACCGAAGTGGTGCTGGTTGTGTTCGACCCTGATCGGGTGGCGTTGGATGATTTGTTGAAAATATTTTGGGAGAATCACGATCCGACTCAGAAAGATCGCCAAGGTAATGACATCGGTAGTCAGTACCGGTCGGCGTTGTTTGCGTCGTCTGAGTCGCAGCTTGAGTTGATTCGTTCGTCGGTTGACAAGTACCAGTCGATGTTGGCTGATGCCGGTTTCGGTTCTATTGAGACCGAGGTGGGGTTGGCAGGCGAGTTCTACTATGCCGAGGAGTACCACCAGCAGTATTTGGCTAAGAACCCAAATGGGTATTGCAATCATGGGTTTTGCCAGGTGGCCTATAGTCAGGGATAATTGGACATATGGGGGACTCAACTTCGGAACTCGGCGGAGTCCACCAAGTAGATACGAAATCCGCCGCTAGCTCTTTGGGAGAAACCATCATCGTGAAGATGTTTGGTGGTTTCACGCTGTCTATCGGGCAGAACATGGTTGGGACGATTCCTGGCCGGCAGGCGATCTCTCTTTTGGCGTATTTGATTTGCCACCGGGATCGTCAACATACCCGTGATTTGCTTATTGGTCAGTTCTGGCCGGATCTTGATGAAGCTAAGGCCCGGAGGCGGTTGAGTAACGCACTGTGGCAGATCGGTTCGGCCTGTAATAAGGCGGGTTCGGAATCGGTTTTGATTCGGCAGAAAGAAACTGTTTCGCTGCGTCCTGACATTGTTGTCATTGTTGATAGCGAGCTGTTTGACAGTCGCTTGGATGACTTTGAGGACCGTTTACGTAACCAGGATTCGGGGTTGCGTGAGCCTACGGCGGTCGCCAAGTTGGCGGAAGTTGTTACCGAGTACGACGATTTTTTGGCTGGCTATTACGGCGACTGGATTGATTTCGAACGAACTCGTCTGGCGGCCCGGCATCTTGACGCGTTGGAAATGTTGGTCAAGAATTTCAAGAACTATGGTGACTATGACGCGGCGCTTCGGCACGCCCGTCAGCTGGTTGCCGCCGACCCGTTGCGGGAGGAGTCGCATCGTGAGGTGATGCGGTTGTGTGGTTTGACGAGCCATGTGAGCGGGGCGAAGCGGCAGTACGAGTTGTGCCGTGAAGCGCTTCGTAAAGGGTTGGATGTTGAACCGTCGACGGAAACGAAAGAGCTGCTTAGACGGGTTGAACGTGAAACCTCGGTTGGCGGTTTGCCGGACACTGCGGTTTCGTCTGAACCGTTGCTTGGTCGGGCCCAGGTTTTAGCTGATTTGTTGACCAGGGTCGAGGAGCTGATCGCCGGGCGTGGGGGCCTGGTGCTTCTTGAGGGCGAGATCGGTATGGGCAAGTCTCGTCTGATCGATGAGCTTTCCGAAGGCGCCCGCTGGAGGGGCGCTGACGTTATTTCAGCGAACCATAACGAGCGAAGCCGTTGGATGCCGTACGGGTCGTTGTGTGAGGCGATTGCGCCGTCGTGTGACGGTTTGAGGGGTGAACATGTCGCCGAGTTGTTAGACCCGTTGTGGGTGACGCAGGTTCAGAAGTTCATCCCTAGGTTCGGGGCTGAGCTTGATGAGCGGAACCGGCCTAGTCCGACGGTGTTGAAAGGCGATGAGGAGGGCTGGCGGGCCGCTGAGGCGTTGGCTCGGGTTGTTCTTGCGCTTGGGAGGCTCAAACCTACGGTTGTGGTTCTGGAGGATTTGCAGTGGGCTGATGACGAGCTTATGGGGGCGCTTAAGGTTCTGAGTAAGGATTTAGCAGACAGCGGGATTCTGCTTTGTTTGACGTACCGACGGTCGGAGGCCCAGAATTCTGAGCCGATTCGTAAAACTATTACTGAACTTGCCCGGTTGAGTGGGGTGGCGCGTTATGAGCTTGAACCGTTGTCGGACGAAAATATGCGGCGTCTGATCGCTTCTCATACTGGTCCGGTGAGTTTATCTTCGTCGGCTTCGGAGAAGCTGCTCGACGTCGTTCACGGCAACCCTATGTTCGCTATTCAGGTTTTGGAACATCCGGAGTTGTTGAGTCGCCAGTTGGTTAGTGATTCCGAGATGGAGTTGGTGGCGGCCGACGTTATGACTGAGGTGGTTCGTCAACGCATCGAACTGGCGGGTTCTGGTGTTGGCAGCATTCTTGAACTTCTAGCGGTTTTGAACGAGCCTACGGGTTCGAAATTGGTGGCCCGGCTTTTGGATGTGCCGCGTGATTTGGCGATGGCCGACATGTATGAAGCGGTCAGGTCAAGGTTTTTGGCTGAGTCGATTGACGGCTGTCGTTTTGTTAATAAAGAAATTCGGCGGCTGGTTTATGAGCAGATTGAGCCTGAGCGTCGCCGTCAGTTACATGGCCAGGTGTTTGATTCGTTGAGTTCGGCTGGGGGCGAAACCGATCAGTTGCTCGGTACTCACGCTTGGCAGGCGGGTAGGTGGGAGGAGGCGTTTGATCTTCATCGTCGGGCGGCGTTGGCTGACCTTAAACTTCACGCATATAAGACGGCGCGTACCCATTTCGATTTTGCTGATCAGGCGGCGACCAAACTGGGTTTAACGTTGTTGGACTGGTTCGACGATTTGATGAAGTACGAGGACGCGTTGGACGTTCTGGCTCAGAGGGACGATCAGTCGAAGTTGCTTGAACGGCTTGAGCCGCTGGATTTGGACGATCAGCAGCGTATCGAGGTGGAGCTGAGGCGGGTTCGGTTGTTGGCTCACACTTCGCGCTATGAGGAGTCGGCTGAGGTTTCGAAGGCGGCTATTGCTCGGGCTGAGCAGTTGGGGCAACAGTGTGGGGAGATTCGGGCTTACGCTGGGGCGTCTCTTTTCTGGAGTGGTAATCCTTCTGAAGCTATTGACGTGTTGACGAAGGCGGTCGAGGAGCTGAGCGAGGCTGGTATTTCGTCTTCTGAGCCTTCTATCTGGTTGGCGAAGGCGTTGATCGACCGTCAACGGTTTGACGAGGCTAAAGGGGTCTTGGAAAAGGCTGCGGTGCTCGCTCAACCGAATGAGAACCTAAGGTTTCGGGTTGACGCCTTGGCTGCTGAAGCTTCTACGTACATGTACGAGGGGACTGGTGATAGAGGGGTTGAGCTATATGAGGAGTCCTACAGGTTATCGAAACAAATTGGTTACCTAAGAGGAGAAGCCGTCAGCTTGGTCAATTTGGGGATGGCTCACGGGCTGGTTGGTAAGGGGGCGTTATCTCTCAAGTTCTTTGAGGCGGCCCTTGTCCTCATTCCGGTCTTGTCTGAGGATCGGGGTCAAGCAATAGCAGAATTGAATATTGCTGGTATCAGCCACCGGTTGATCGGAGATGATGAGCGAGCTAAAAAACTAGCGACAAAGGCTGCTGTCTTCTTCCGCAGTGTTGAGGACACACGTCTTGAAGTCTTGTGTCTCGATACCTTGGCTGGGATTGACATGCGTAGCGGAAGGAAATCGAAAGCCAAGAAAATGTTAACCGACGCGGTAAATCGCAAAGAAGTCATCGATGAACCTTGGTCGGAAGTGCAAGTGCTGATTGCGCTATGCGAAGTCCACCTTCAACTTGCTGACTACAACAAAGCGTTGGCTTATTCCGAGCGTGCTCTTGCCTGTTCTAAAGGAATAAATATGCTTGGAATGGCGCCCATAGTTCTAGGCATAAAGTCGTTGGCGCTAGCCAAGTTGGGTCGAATGGATGAGGCCAAGGAGATAGTCGAACAGGCCCAGACTACTTCTTCGGATCATTGTTATTCTCATTACAGCGCCTGGAGAGCGGCTGAGGTTTATGAGTGTTTGGGCGACGAGCAAGGTCGACACACCCAGACCAAACTCGCGTTTAAGTGGTTGTCTGACAACCTGGAGGGCTTGGATGCTTCCCGTAGAGCTATGGCTTGGGAGAAAGTTCCAACTCATGTGGCGATTCGGGAGGCTTACCAGCGGTTGGTTCCCATCGTGGAGCGGATTTTCCTGCCACGTGCAGGGTCTGAATCATCAGACGAGCTTGATGTCGAAGTGGACCTCACGTTGTCTGAACCCTCGGATTGGGAGATCGATCTTGAGAACGATAGGCGCCAATGTCGTCTAGTTCGGATTTGGTCGGAAGCCTCTCTGCAAGGTGCCTCGCCTCGGATAAGTGATTTGGCTCAATATTTAGGGGTGAGCGAGCGGACAATCAAGCGAGATCTGGTGAGTCTTCGGGCCTCGAACGTAATTAAATAAAGAAAATATCCAGAATTATCTGACTAGAAAAATTGGATGTTTTACCAGGTCAGCGGTGGTTTCTGTCCTGTGTCCCCGAAGTCTGGGCCTTCAGAATTACGAATCTGAGACACTGGCGAGACACGCATGGACAATCATAAGTTCATCACCAACCGGAAAGAAGTTTCACTATGTCTCGCACACATATAAAGCTCATCGTTATTTCCACCTGTACTGCAGCTGTCACGTTACTCGGACCTGCAGGTGTTATCGGTGGGATGGCAGGTTGGGGATAGACACCAATTAGATCGATCCTCGAAGCTCTGCGATTATCCGCCGTAGTCGTGGGGGGGAACTTCTCGAGGACGTGTATGAGAGATGCTTCGTGTCTCCATACTCGGCTCGAAGTACCCGGACAAAGTAGACCTAGCATTGATCCGGCTACTTCGAGCCATTTATTTACTACGGCCAGCCCCCGCTGGCCGTAGTAATGTTTTTCCCTAAATAACGCAAGTCTTTTGTGTAAAGCTGTTGTCTTTGACTTCAGCTGCGCTAACATTGTCTATCCACTCGACGCGGGGTGGAGCAGCCAGGTAGCTCGTCGGGCTCATAACCCGAAGGTCGCAGGTTCAAATCCTGCCCCCGCCACTACGAAACGCCCTGATCAGATTCTTCTGGCCAGGGCGTTTAACGTTTTGGCGGACAGTAAAGGCGTCGCCACTCCACAAAACGGCTTTCAAAGCGCAACCCCGAACCCTTTAAGTTCAAGAATTAGACGTCGATACCATAAAGTGACCTCATTTCAAGGACACGACTGTCTTGACGAACCCTCGACATTCGACATTGCCCGACAGCTAAACTCTTCCACCGTCGGTGTCTTTGCCTGCACCGCTTCAGGCCGCCTAACCTACACAAACGACAGTTTCGCCGACAGTATGGGCCTACAAGTAGGCGAATGGGTATGGCGAAGCCTCACCTCAAACAGCAGGCAAACACTCCGAGACCTCATCCGGGTATCAACCACCGAAACCCAAAGCGGCACCTGCGTCGTAACCCTCAAAGACACCCCCGCTAGAACTGGACGTAGCTTCTGGGTAGTCGCCACCATCGAACCCTCCAAAGACGGTCCAGAAGTTCGTGGAGTAATCGTCGACCTCGACGAAAGCAGAACCGAAAACCAAACAAACGACCCGCTCACCGGTCTCATGATGCGGGAATGCGCCATCAAAGAACTCAACAAAAGACTCGCTGACACATCCGCAAAACCCCTCGCCGTAATGTTTCTCGACCTAAACGACTTTAAAGAAGTAAACGACACCTACGGGCACGAAGCCGGTGACGGCATTCTCCGAGCCGTCGCACAGCGCCTCGAAAACTGTGTACGAGACGACGACGTAGTAGCCCGACTCGGCGGAGACGAGTTCCTAGTAATCGCAGACGCCGGACCCTACGGGCGAACCGCCCTAGCGTTAGCCCGACGGTTCAAAGCAGTCGTCACCAGACCGGTGCGAACCGGCCAGCTAGAACTTTCGCCACAAGTAAGCATCGGAGTCGCATTCGATACCGCTGTTGGTTTGACCGCCGAACAGCTCATCGGCGAAGCCGACCAAGCGATGTACGAAGCCAAAGCCACCAAACACCTTTCTCAAAGCGACATAGCAGTGGCGTCACAAACCAGCCGCGAACGGTTTTCCCGCCGGCTCTGCATCGAACGAGACTTCGAACCAGCATGGCGTGCCGGCGACATTCGCTTCGTCTACCAGCCCGTCAGACGCCTAGAAGACCTCGAAATTTTAGGAGCAGAAGCCTTCCTGCGATGGGACCACGAAGAGCTTGGCCCAATCCGGCCACGCGAAATTCTGTCCGTCGCTAACAACGCTGCACACGTCAAAGGGTTTACCGAATGGACCCTCGCAACCGTCACAGCAGAATGGGCAAGCCTCAGGGCCAGATGGCCATACTTCTTCGACAAGTCAGTATCGATAAACATCGACCCAAACCAGCTGCTGCTAGCCGGATACCTCGACCTCCACACGGACGCGCTCGCCAACAACCACCTGCAGCGATCCGACATCATACTTGAAGTCCAAGACTGGGAATTCCAAAAAGGGGTAGGAGTAACCGAAGCGCTAGGTGTACTCGCCGACGCTGGCGTGCCAGTAGCCCTAGACTATTTCGGTGTCGGCTACAACGCACTCGAATACCTACAAACCATTCCAGTTCGAGGCTTAAAGATCGCTCCGGCACTAATACGGGCGGCCGCCCTCGCCGGAACATCAGAAGGCGACGCCGCTCGATCAATAATCCGAGGTCTGCTCGTAGCCATGTCAGGCCTCGAAATAGCGGCACTAGCTGAAGGGCTCGAAAACGAACGACAGCTGGCGGTATGTCGCGAACTGGGCATTCTCGTAGGCCAAGGCTACGCGTTAGGGTTACCCGTCCCGCTAGACGAATTTGAAGCCAACGAACGACGGCTCTACGCCAACCGTTCAGCCCGATCGTTTAGGTAGCCGTCAGCTAAGCCGGTGGCGAACCAAGGACAGCGGCAACCAGCGCGTCAAGAGAACCATACGAAGCGACAAGCTGACGGGCATGCAAACTAGTGGTCGTATCGAGCTGCTCGTCATAATCGGAACCAAAAGTTGAATCCGCAACACGCAGATGCGACACCATCACCTCTTCCGCCAAATCGGCGTCACCTGCCCGTATTGCCTCTAAACACTTTCTATGCAGCGGATTTGCTCGACCCGCCGTATGCCCATCCGCTATAGATCGCATAATAAGCTGCGCCATCAGGGGAGCGATCGAAGCCAGCATCGCAGCCAAAACAGGATTGTTACTAGCCCGAGCAATCGTCAAATGAAACGCCATATCTAAGCTGACCCGCTCGACCTGGTCGGAGGCATGCTCCATGCGGTCAAGGGCGGCTTCCATCAGTCCGAGCTGCACGTCGGTGGCCCGGGCCGCTGCCAGGCGAGTCGTCTGGCTTTCGATCGTTACTCGCGCCTCAACAACTTGCCGAGGCGTCGAGTGCATAGCTAACCCGACAGCATCGAATTGCCCGAAACTGGTCACCTGCTTGACAAACGTGCCTCGGCCAGGAGAAATCTCCACCAGCCCTCGAGCTGCGAGGCTTTGAATCGCCTCCCGAACAAGGGGACGCCCGACCGAATACGTCGTGGCAAACGAACGTTCACCCGGCAACGCCTCACCCAACGGGAAGTCTCCGGAGATGATGCCGGTTTCAATAAGTTGGACCAAGTCGGCGACGCTGAGTTTGGTGTTGCTCGATGTGTTCGACATTCGCATCCTCCACTGTTTATCCAACCCCTGGCTGATACCAGTATTGCGTACGGTCGATCCAGTCCCACCGTCGCATAAACCGGCTGCCTGCTAGGTACGACTGGATAGTCGACCTAGGCCGGTTGCCCTACGAGTTGGGGGGAAGGCCAACACCCATTACCCTACTGGTAATACCGGTAATACCATCATGCGTTGGGGGTGCAGACCGCCACCGTCACTAGCCAGCAGAAATACGCAACAGACAACAGGGAGCCACCACAATGACAACACCTGACGAAACAGCGGTCTACCTACGAACCTCAGAGTGGTACGGCCCCCTCAACAAAGACGCATTCATCCACCGAAGCTGGATGAAACGCGGACACCCAGACGACACCTTCCACGGACGACCAATAATTGGCATCTGCAACTCGGCCTCCGAACTCACACCCTGCAACCAACACCTCGACGACGTAGCCGACTACGTCAAACGAGGCATCTGGCAAGCCGGCGGCGTCCCAATGGAATTCCCCGTAACATCACTAGGCGAAACCCAGCTACGACCCACCGCAATGCTGCTACGAAACCTAATGGCAATGGACGTCGAAGAATCGATCCGCTGCAACCCAATCGACGGAGTCGTCCTACTAGCCGGATGCGACAAAACCACACCAGCAATGGTTATGGGAGCCGCCTCAGTCGACCTGCCAACCATCGTCGTCTCCGCCGGACCGATGCTAACCGGCCGACACGAAGGCCGAACCCTCGGCTCAGGCACCGACCTATGGCAAATGGACGAACAAGTAAAAGCCAACGAAACCACCTGGGAAGAACTCGGCGAACTCGAATCGGTGATGACACGCAGCGCCGGAACCTGCAACACGATGGGAACCGCCTCAACCATGGCGGCAATGGTCGAATCAATGGGCATCGCCCTCCCAGGAAACGGAGCGATACCAGCCTCAGACCACCGCCGCAGACGACTCGCCCAACTCAGCGGCCGACAAATCGTCGACCTCGTCCAAAAAGACGTCAAACTATCCCAACTCGTGCTCCGAGAATCCCTCGAAAACGCCATAGTCATGCTGGCCGCCCTCGGTGGCTCCACCAACGCCGTCGTACACCTACTAGCCATAGCCGGCCGCATCGGAATCGAACTGACCCTCGACGACTTCGACCGGCTCGGTTCAAACGTGCCACTCCTCGCCAACATCAAACCGGCAGGCGAATTCCTAATGGAAGACTTCTTCGAAGCTGGGGGAGTACCAGCGGTACTTGCCGAACTTGACGACCTTCTCCACCGGGACGCACCCACAGTAACAGGCGGCCCCATCAGCGAATATTGGCGCGACAACAAAACATGGAACCGTGCGGTAATAGCACCAACGAAATCGCCATTCGCAGCCAACGCCGGCATCGCCGTACTACGAGGCAACCTTGCCCCAAACGGCGCAGTGATAAAACCCGCAGCCGCATCAGAACACCTTCTCGTACACACAGGTCCGGCCCTCGTCTTCGACTCAATCGAAGACTACAAAGCCCAAATCGACGACCCAGAACTAGACGTCACCGTCGAAAGCGTCTTGGTGCTACGAGGCTGCGGGCCCCGCGGCTACCCCGGAATGCCCGAAGTGGGGAACATGGCGCTCCCAGGCAAACTCCTACAACAAGGAGTCAAAGACATGGTACGTATAAGCGACGCCCGAATGAGCGGAACCGCATACGGCACAGTAGTACTACACGTAGCCCCAGAATCGGCCGCAGGCGGACCGCTCGCACTAGTAAAAACCGGAGACATAGTCACCCTCGACGTCCCCAACCGGACACTCCACATGGATGTCACCAAAGAAGAACTAGCGCTGCGATCGGCAACCTGGAAAAAACCACAACCCAGATCAGAACGAGGATGGTCAAAACTATACGCCGACCACGTCACCCAAGCCGACACCGGCGCCGACATGGACTTTCTTGTCGGATCAAGCGGGTCCCACGTACCCCGAGAAAGTCACTGACACCCGCCACAGTAAACGACCCGACCACAAAACGACCACTTCTAGAACGCCTCAAAAAATAATTAGAAAATCTTTGGAAGGAAACCGAACCCTTCCAAGTCAAAGGAGCTGAGAGAGAAACAAATACCCAGGAGAAAAATGTCAATCAAGAAACGACTCTACGCGATGGCAACAGTCGTCGCACTCGTGGCCGCGAGCTGCTCGTCGGGTGGAACCGACACCGCAGCGTCCGACACGGACACAACCGGCGCTACCGACAACACAACAGCCTCCGCCGAAACCGAAACGGACAAAGAAGAAAAAACTCCAACCCCGCCAGACGAGACATTTGGAATCACCCCAGAACTACTCCAACAGTACGATCTGGAAGCCCAAATTCCCGAACTTGCAGGCAACGAAATTCGGGCGAGAATCGTGACCTTCGAACCTGGCGGTGCCACCAACGCCCATGACCACACAGATCGCCCAGGCATGGTTTACGTGCTCGAAGGATCCCTCACCGAACACCGAGGCGACACCTCCACCATCTACGAAGCCGGTGATAGCTGGGTCGAAGGTGTAGACGCTGACCATTGGGTCGAAAACCACACCGACGCTGAAGCAGTAATACTCACAGCCGACATTCGGGAACTAACCGATGAAGAAGTTGAAGCACCTCCAGCAGTCGGAACCGAAGTCCAAGTAGACCAAGAACCCACAGCCGAGCCGAGCGGAATCGAACTTGAAGAACTCGGACTTCTCGACCTCGGCGAACAAATCCCATCGGCCAAAGGAATCACCTACCGACTCCGCAAGGCCACCTTCGCCCCAGGAGCCATATTCCCAGAACACTCCCACACCGACCGGCCAGGACTCGGCTACGTACTCGAAGGTGAATACACAGACGTCAGAACCGATGGCGCCTTGGTATTCAGCGAAGGAGAAAGCTGGTCTGAAGTAGCTGAAACAGAACACTGGTCAACCAACCAAGCAGAAGAAGATGCAGTAATTCTCTTGTTCGACATTGTGGTCGAAGAAGGTTAGAGCACTGATTGTCAGTCCTCCCCACGCAACATGGCCCGGCGGGAATAGTCCCGCCGGGTCGGCGGTTTAGACGCGCAGTGACCTCAAATAGGCCAGCGACGATCACCGCAGACCAAAACCTGTTGACGCGCGCCCAACAAGGCGATTTTCAAGCCTTCAGCGACCTCGTCAAAATGTACGACGACCGGATGCGGGCGCTGGCCTATCGATGTTTAGGAAACCGAGAATTGATGGATGATGCCCTCCAGGTCGCCTATATTCGCTGCTTCAAAAACCTTTCAAGTTTCCGGCGAGAAGCAAACTTCGGAACATGGCTACACCGGATCGTCTACAACGTTTGCTACGACATGCGGGCCAAAGCCGCAAGAGTCAACGAAATACCGTTAGACAGGATCGACAACATGGCTCAGGAACGATCGTTCGAAGAACAACTACTAGAACGTGATCGGCTCCAAAAAGCCCTTCAGACGTTGCCTTTCGACCAGCGTGTCGTGCTAATACTGGTAGATAGCCAAGGTCTGTCATACGACGAAACGGCCGAGTTTCTAGAGATCGCCAGCGGTACCGTGGCCAGCAGGCTCCATCGGGCGAGAGAAACTCTTCGCCAACACCTAACGTCACCTTCGCAGGACGCACAATGAAACACCCGAACCCCTCCAACCCAGACGACAACAGCCTCGCAGATGTGTTCGACGCTGCCTGGGTACCCCCACACTCTGCAGACTTTTGGGACAACGTCAAAGCCGGAGTCGACCCCCAACCAGAACTAGAAACCAAAAGCTCTGCCCACAGCGCCACAGAACTTGATGAACCAATCCTCCTCCAAAAACGCCGCGCAACCCGTCGACAAAATCGGACAAAACCGATCGTGTCGTTCGTCTCGATAGCCGCCGCGACTCTAGTGGTAATCGCCGGTCTTTTCATCGTCAACAGTCAAGGCCCAAACGGCGACTCGATCGAAGCCAACTCCGACAACGAAAGCCAAACCACCAACAACGAAATAGCCGCCTTTGACATTGCTGGCGAACACACAATCTCGGTTCTCGGCAGCGGTTCACCCCGAGCGATCAACGCCGACGGCACAACAGTGTTACTCGTCGACGACGCCCCGGGATACAAAACCGGATGCGGAGAAAGTGAACTCTTAACCATCTACTCACAGGCGTTCGACTCACCTGAACGAACCCAACTGCTGCCCGACGACGTCGTAGTCAAAGCCGAACGGGTAGAGGTCAACCTCGAGCAATGGGACGGCTCAGAAACGTTAAGTTGGACCGACTACTGCAACGGCGAACGCCGAGCGACCTGGACGGCGGAACTATCGGCTGACGCATCAAAAATCGACGAACTCGTCCGACTAGGCACCTTTACCATCGGCGGTGCAGACGACCCGGTCTTCGGAGAGATCCAGTCCACGTTCGGCGAGTGGGTGTTGGCCGAATCCGCCGACCGGCACCGGGCTATAAACGCCCCGCCGAACGTGGCTGTAGTCGAAGCAGAAGGAAAAGAGGTTTGCGCCCACGCTGCACCCAAACTCGATTCCCCCGACGCGGTAACCGGCGCAGTCTGGGCCCCCGACAACACCACCGTTGGGCTGATAACCGCCGACAGCCTCGTTCTGTGGAACTGTGTTACCGGAGACCAAAAAACTATCGACGTAACGGTCGCCGACAACCGCATCGTGTTCGACCCATCCGGCGAGCGAATAGCCTTCCAGTCCACAAACACCGACGGCCAGCCCGAAGCAAGCGTCATAACCTTCAAGTGATACAACACTCAGACAAGTGCGGAAGCCCCACTACGCATCAGTCAAAGCGAGATTACGAGCTAGTCGTCTAAGTACGTATCAACCAACTCGGCCAACGACTTCGCTATGTACGACGGCTCGGGCTGGACGGGAAGATCGTGAGCCTTCGTAACGCCGGTAAGCACCAAACCAAATTCGTAGCCAAGCCGCTGCGCAAACAGCCCGTCAGTCTCCGGCCGATCCCCAACCATAATTCCCGGAGTACCAAACATCTTCTTAACCAAATCAGCTTGCGGCTGATGCGGTTTCCCAGCAATTAGCGGCTCGACACCGGTTGCCGCCGTGACCGCAGCCACCGTCGGCCCAGCACCAGGCAACAACCCTGACTCGGTGGGATACGTAGCGTCAGTATTGCTGGCAATAAACCGGGCACCGTTGAGAATTGCTGTGACCGCAATAGCCAAACGAGCGTAGCTGAGTTCTTTATCTAAACCGACAATGACGGCGTCAGCTGGGCCTTCAGTCGCCGGGATAGCTCCCCGCTGCTCTATCGCCTCAACCACGCCAGGGCCTCCGAGCACGGCGACACGTTCGCCTTCGGAGACCAGAGTCGCAGCAGCCATCGCCGATGACACGATCCGATCTTCAGCGTCAATCCCAAATCGTTTAAGCTTGCCAGCCTGTGCCTCACGAGTGTGATACGAATTGTTAGTCACAAACACGATGTTTTGGTCAGCGTCGAGCAGTTTATTAACCGCCGCCGACGAGCCATCGATAGGTTCGGCTCCTCGCCACATTACTCCGTCGAGGTCTAAAGCCCAGGTCATAGAAGGACTGTAACCTAAATCTGGCTAGAAATCGTCTCCATATGCTAGCCGTCACAACGATGTACAAATCATGTGAAACAGCTAACGAATCCAAATATAGACTCGAGCGTTCCAATCCGACGCCTGAAGACATACTAGAATCAAGGTCAATACACACGATGGCTTAAATCCGCCGGCCCGACATTGCCACAAAGGACTCCATGTTAAACGACTATAAAACCATCTGGATCGACAGCACCGATCTTATGGCGTGGTCTGGTTACTTCACCGGAATCCAACGGGTCGAATACAACCTGGCAACCCGGTTCCAACAGTTCGACAATGTCAAGTTCTTTGCTCTCGACGGTGACGCCTTAGTACACGTCGATTTCGATTCTCTTCGACAAACCATCGAATCCCAAACCAAATCAGCGACACCTGTCGAAACCGAAACGCCTGATGTTGTTCCTCAACGGTCCGGGCCTCGTCGATGGGTCAAACGCACCCTAGGTCAGGCCGTGCGGGCGACCCCGTTCGTCTCGATCGAAACGGCAGTTAAAACCTATGACACCATCGCTCATGAAGCGAAAGGCGTCGTCAATGCCGCTCAAAACAAAACCCGCCGCCCAAGAAGCAGCCGCTCCGACGCGATCTCCCCGCACGCCATAGAGGAAACAGAATTTGACACCGGCGACCTGGTACTCGTACTAGGCGGCAACTGGCATATTCACCAATACATGCAGCAGCTAGGCCGAAAAATCCGCCGAACCAACGGCATCACATTCGGTCACGTCATCTACGACCTGATCCCCGCCATCCAGCCCGGTTTCTTCCCTGAACTACTCGTCGACGAATTTCGTGACTACACCAAACTCGTCCTCGAAGACGCACAAATCTGTTTCGCAATTTCAGAACACACCCGAACCGACGCAATTGACTACGCCAACGAGCTCGGAATAACCCCACCACCGATCCACACCTTCAGACTCGGTGACCAGATAGATGCCCCTAAACCCAAAAAGCCGAAAGCGCTCACCAAAGCCAACGCCGAAACGGCACGAACCAACGGAAGTCGTGAAGAGTTCATCTTCTGTCCAGGGACACTCGAAGTACGCAAAAACCATCAAAGCCTCTACCACAGCTACCGACTAGCAGCCGAACGAGGTCTGGAACTCCCACACCTCATTCTGGCCGGTAAACAAGGATGGCTCTCAGGAGACGTCGTCCACCAGATAAAACACGACCCGACAGTGCGGGACTCGATCACGATACTCACATCCTGTAACGACTCCGAATTTGCGTGGCTCTATTCGAACGCGCTATTCACCATCTACCCGTCACTCTACGAAGGCTGGGGCTTACCGGTAGCCGAATCACTCCAATACGGCAAGCTGTGTCTAGCATCGTCAGCGACCTCGATCCCCGAGATCGGAGGTGACCTCGTCGACTATTTCTCTCCCGACGACACCGGCGAAATCTTAGAAAAAATCTATCGATTCTCGTCGGATCGCGACCTGATCAAAAAACGAGAAGCAGAAATAAAAGCCAACTATAAACCGGCTACCTGGGACGACGCATTCGAACACGTAGTCACCGCAATCAACACCCTCGACTAACGTTCGCTGCTAGCGACTACTCGACTAACGCAGCCAACGTTCGGCTAGCGGTTTCCGGCCACGTAAACTTCTGAACCCGTTCGAGCCCTTTAGCTTTCAACGTTGACGAAAGATCGTCATCGGTCAACAGCTGATCGATCAGCGTCGTGATGTGTTCGACATCGTCGGCGTAAAGTGCAGCGTCCCCGCCGACCTCGGTCGTAGAACTATTGGCATAGGTGATGACAGGACAGCCATACGACATCGCCTCCAGGATCGGTAAACCAAAACCCTCGTAAAGAGTTGGGTACACAAACGCCAACGCTTCCTGATAAAGCAGCGTCCGTTCGGCTTCGCTCACATACCCGAAGAAGTACACGTCGTCAGCGTACTTCGAGTTCAAAATCGCTTCGCGTAGAGCTTTCTCTGGGACAGCATCAATCGACGCGAAATCGGCGCCAGCTAACACGAGCTTCATTTCCCGGCCACTAGCGCGAATCGTTTCGTATGACTCAAACAAATGAGGTATCCGCCGTCGGAAATCTGAGCCGCCGATATAAAACACGAACCAATCAGAACACGGAGAGAACGAGATCGCTTCGTTGGTCGCAGTCGTTCCTTCCAACAGAAAATCCCGGTGGCTTAAGGGCGTGGCTGGCTCAACACCCAAAGGAATAGTTTCGACCTTCGTCGAAGGTATCGCTAACTCCTTAATAAGATCAGACTTTGTGTGATGAGATATCGAAAGGATCTTGTCGGCATGAGAGGTAGCTCGTTCCAACAACCTGGTGTACTGCCAATTTCGGTACGCATCGGTTCCAGCCGCCCGAATGCCAGCCCCCTGAGACCGTCCATTGCGGAACGTCGGATGATACTCGTCTGGGAAAAGGTACGGAATCAGATCGTACATCATCAGAGTTTTCTTATACGGTGCCTCAGCTGGAACACCTAACTGGAAATCGATGAACAGCATCGAGTCAACGTCGGCGTCTGCCAGACGATCTTCACCAGCATGGTCATAGTCGTAGCGCATCCGAGACGCATAGTTGAAAACTGTGCTCGCTAAAGGTCGGGGAGCGGGGCCAATCGTCTCGACCTCGAAGGACGGATACTTGCGAAGCGCTTCTTTTACGAACTGGGTTGGATCGTTTTGATCTGAGTAGGTGTAGAACACAAACTCGGTATTGTCGAAAGCCGTGGCGTCAGGAAAATGGGAAATCAGGTGCTTTGTGTGCTCACCGATCCCACGGAATTGGTGACCTATCTGAAGAACCCGAAGGTCGATACCTAAACGACGCATGACCACATAGTAGTCACTTATGGTGCTGGAGGGCGTACATCTCTCATATCGGCTTGAAGACGAAGTTTCGAACTAGGTATTCGTAGGCTCGTCAGGGTCGATGCCATACATGCGGTGAAGCTCGGTAGTGATTCGACGGAGCTGTTTAACCACCGCGTCGGGAGCGTCAACAAGTTCGATGCCGTTCCCAAACCCTGCGATCTGGGCCGCCATAGTGAGTGCACTCTGACTACGTACTTCGACGAGCAGTCGAGAGTCATCACCGTCATCGAGGCTACGAACATGTCGTCCAAAGATCCAACGCATTGGACCCACAAGGTCGGGTCGGATCGTGGCGGTAACCCGAACCGGCATGCGCCGCGTTTCCATCTCAGAAACGATTCGTTCCCATTCAGCTTCCAAATCAAAATCGGAAGGTCTTTCGACGGGCGCGTCCAACTCTTTGATTCCTGACACGCGTGAAAGTCGGAACGTTCGTATTCCTTTTGGGGTGTTGGAAACCAAGTACCACACGCCTCGTTTAGTCACAAGGCCGAGCGGGTGCACCACACGTTGACTCTGGTTCCCCTCACGATCGGTATAGGTCAGGTCAACCTGTTTGCCGCCGACGACCGCTGTGGTGAGCTCGTCGAGGAAAGCAGGTTTCTTGCTTGGCCCTAGCCTGCCCCAACCTGCGTCATCGACCTTGATCGCATCGGTAGCCGCTTGGGCTTCGACTCGGAAGGGCTCAGGTAACGCCGACAGCAGTTTAAGTAGCCCCGAACGCAAGGACGGGTCATCGCCGAGAAGAGGGCCAACCGCCAAAAACATGGCGGTCGCTTCGTTCGATGACAGGCCGGTCAGATCTGTGGTTGCGTCGCCGATTAGTTGCCACCCGCCGCCCCTGCCAGGTTGGGAATAGATAGGGACCCCGCTCATCATCAACGCCTCTAAGTCGCGTCTGGCCGTCCGCTCCGAAATTTCGAGTTCAGAGGCTACAAACGACGCGGTGACTTTGCCCTTGGTTTGCAGAAGCATCAAAAGGGACAGCAGCCGATCTGCTCTCATTGCGGTGGCCTATTTGTCATGAAGCTAAGAATATCTTTTAAACCGGTCAAAAGGTGGCCACTTTACGGAACTAGTGTCCAAGTACACCAATAAACGAAAGAAGTTCAATGACCACCATCGCTGATCCACGGCCAAGCCTGCAACAACTCCTAGATGTGATCGCAGACCTACTCGCTACAACAGAACCAAACGACTTAAAGAACGAGACCCCCTGCCCAGAATTCGATGTCTCGGCCCTCCAAGACCACATCGTATTTGTGCTGAAACGGGTCATAGCGATCGGCAACGGCCTCCACTTCTCCACAGAGCAGCAAGAACAGCTACCCCAAGACTGGTCGAAACAATGGAACAGCCTTTCGGGCAAAGCTATGGAAGCCTGGGCCGACGACACAAAACTGTCGGCAACGTTCGAAGTCCCATGGGGAAGCATCGAGGGTTTCGCCGCGCTTTTCACCTACACAGGTGAGCTCGCCGCCCACGCCTGGGATCTATCAAAGGCAACTGGCCGCGAATTAAAGACCGACCACATCGACCTGGAGGGCGCGCTCATGGCTGCACGGATGGTTCCCGCCGAAGGCAGGCAAAGCGAAGACATGCCATTCGACCCACCACAAGAAACTACACCAGATGCCCCAACGCCGGAGAAAATAGCGGCATGGCTGGGTCGAGACCCGGAATGGGTCAAAGGGTGATCGAGGCTGACAACTAGAATTGTTGCTAACGAATACGTCAATGGGGGTCAGACCATGAAAGATTCCAACTACTACTCCACGTTTATAGCCGTCGCCGATGACAGCAAAGCCACAGAAGCAAGAGTCCCAAAACCTAGAGGGACGTCAAAAACGGCCGCTGAAGTCCAGTTCGAAATGATGCATCAACATCCAAATAGATACACACAAGAGGATGTTCTTTTCGCCATATGGCGAAATCGTCAACATGACGAACCGACCGATGGAGAGCTGGAGTTGCAACGATTCCAGTTCTTCGAAAAGCCACAACCTTGTCTCAGAACATCGCCACTGGCAAAGACCTACGGGTGGGGGATAGCTTTTGACAACAACGGTAAAACATCGCTTTGTGCTGTAGAGTCCGACGAATATCGACGGTATTTGGAGGATAAAGATCTGCAGCAACTCAAAGCTATGAGAAGTAAAAGGGCCAAGTAAGTCACGAGGATGTCATCATTCCTGACCTGCGGTAATGATGACATCCCTTCGTCACGAAATGTCTTTAGAGACAGACCCAAGACGATTTCATTACCTCTTCTCTTTGGGTCTTTCTTGACGGCGAGATATAGGCGAATATTAATGTACGAACAGGGCTTGAACTGAGTTTGCCCTGCGAGTGTTCAAATACCCGCCGGTATTGGAACGTCCTTTTGAAAGTAGCAGGCATGACTACTAGCAGTCCCATCCTTCATAACCCCAATCGGCATACCTCGGTGTCGCGTTCGATAATTACGGGCACAGTCGCAGCACTTGCCATTGTTTTGCTCCTTCTCGGAATCGCGCAAACCATTTCGCCCGCAGTTCGAACCTCGATGACCGAAATCTATCTCGGCGTACCGAGTTGGCTTTTCATTCCAGCCGGCATCTACCAAATCGGATCAGCCCTCATGATGCTGATTCCAAAGCACCGAGTTTCTGGAGCCATGCACGCTGGCGTTATCTCACTCGTCTCAGTAGGTTTCAGTTTCTTCGGCGACGGGATCTTAAACCTCATACCACTCGGAATAGCGATGGCAGTCCTAGCGTTCACCGTCGCCTGGTACTTCCGAACCGGTCGAGATCAAGTCTCAGCCCACTAAACCAACAACACTTCAACGAACGGTCGGGCCTAACTACGACCGCAGAAAGAGCCGATACGCCGCGTTGTCGGTCTCGTCCCAATACGGGTAGCCAAGCTCATCGAAGTGCTTGATAAGTACCGCCTCTTCACGTTCGCCAACTCCGATACCAACAAGGACTCGACCATAGTCGGACCCATAGTTTCGGTAGTGAAACAACGAAATGTTCCAATCCTGCCCGATAGCTTTTAAGAACTGTAGAAGCGCCCCTCGGCGTTCAGGAAACTCAAACCGGAAGAGTTTCTCACCCTCAGGTTGCCTAGCTCCACCAACTAAATGTCGAACATGGGTTTTAGCTAACTCATTGTCGGTGAGATCCGTGACATCATACTTGAGCCGTTCCAGCTGAGAAATGAGTTCAGGAAGCTCTGCATGGCCTTTTGTTAGCTCCAGGCCAACAAAAATATGAGCCGAAGCGTTTGACTGGAAACGATAGTTGAACTCTGTGACGTGGCGATTCCCGATAGCGGTACAAAACGCTAAGAAACTGCCCTTCCGCTCAGGTATCTCAACTGCAAGTAACGCTTCGGTGCGTTCACCGATCGCCGCTCGTTCACTGATATAGCGAAGTCGTTCGAAGTTCATGTTGGCGCCACAGTTAATGGCAACCAGAGTCTTACCTTCCCACCCAAGGTCAGAAACATGCTGCTTTAGACCCGCAAGCGCCAACGCCCCAGCAGGTTCGACAAGGCCACGAGTAGCCTCAAAAACATCTTTGATAGCGGCACAAATTTGATCAGTCGAAACGGTAATAACCTCGTCCAAAAGTTCGCTACACAGCCGAAACGTCTCAGTTCCCACCCTGCGAGTGGCGACACTCTCGGCAAAGATCCCAACCCGGTCGAGCTCCACCGGCGCACCTGCAGCAAACGCCGCGTGCATAGACGCATTATCAAACGGTTCGACCCCGATCACACTAACCTCTGGCCGTTTAGCCTTTATATAAGCGGCCACACCAGCCGCCAAACCCCCACCGCCCACAGCCACAAAAACCGCGTCAAACGCACCGTGCTGATCGAGCAGCTCCTTACCGATTGTGCCTTGCCCGGCAATAACCTCAGGGTCGTCGAACGGGTGGATTAGTTGAAGGCCTTCCTCCTCGGCAAGTTCATACGCCCGGGACTGCGCCGCATCGTAGTCATCGCCATGCAGCGTGACGTTACCACCCAACGCCTGAACCGCTTCTACCTTTATGGCCGGAGTAGCAGCAGGCATAACAATCTCTGCCCGGACGCCCTTACGTGACGCCGCAAGCGCAACCCCTTGAGCGTGGTTTCCAGCAGAACTACACACCACACCAGCCGCTAGCTGATCCTTAGACAACGAAGCGATTTTGTTGGCCGCCCCACGCACCTTAAAGGTGTATGTGGGTTGAAGGTCTTCTCGTTTTAATAAGACCGTATTTCTAAGCTGGGACGATAACTTATGAGCTTCGACGAGCGGAGTGATCTTCGCATCGTCGTACACCTGGGCGTTCTCAATCTTGTCAACGTAGTCCATCTTGAAAGGTTCCTCTTTTAAATTGTGCTAGGACTAACCTAGAACACAATGGATACTTCACACGACACAACCCAGCTGTTACGCCGCCGTTGGAATCAGCTAAACGCAAGGCTAGCGGTAGAAAACATCGACGGTTTAGTAATTACTGGGGGCTCAGACATGGAGTACCTAACCGGATATAAGGCGATGCCGTTAGAGCGAATCACCGCTTTAGTTGCTCTTGCCCCCGATGCGGACAACCCAGAGCCTCCAAAACCTACACTTTACGTGCCGGAACTGGAACGAGCCCGAGTCGCCGACAACCCCGAAATCTTCGACCTCGAAGGATGGGATGACAGTGTCAACCCGGTCGAACTAGTCGCCGCTCGGTTAGATAAATCTCGTCGAGTAGCCGTCAGCAACGACATGTGGTCCATTCACGTATTAGGCTTGCAGGCGTTACTGACCCAAAAAGATCCAACGTCTTCGATAACAACCATCAGCGAGGCATTTGGAGGGCTCAGGTCGATCAAATCTGTCGAAGAGCGCAACCTCATGGTCAAGGTCGGCTCACTCGCCGACGTCGTAGCCACACAGCTACAACAAGGTGAAATACCTCTCGTCGGTCGATCCGAAGCACAGGTGGCCGAAGACATTGCGTCACGGCTTCTCGCCGCCGGACACGAACGAGTTGAGTTCGTCATCGTTGCTTCCGGCCCAAACTCAGCGAGCCCCCACCATCACCCAGGTGATCGAATAATCCAAGCCAACGAAATGGTGCTATGTGACTTCGGGGGCAAATACATGGGGTACTGCAGCGACACAACAAGATGCGTCTTTACCGGACCGATCCCGGACGAAATCG
The DNA here is from genome assembly GCA_020630065.1 of Acidimicrobiales bacterium. Taxonomy (GTDB): domain Bacteria; phylum Actinomycetota; class Acidimicrobiia; order Acidimicrobiales; family SZUA-35; genus JAHDCC01. Next base: position 127,425 of record JAHDCC010000005.1, on the reverse strand, counting down.
CCGAAGCGTACGAGGCGCTACACCGTGCCCAAGCTGCAGGGGTTTCAGCGGCACAGCCAGGATCACCGTTGGCCGAAGTCGATCACGCCAGTCGGGGAGTGTTAACCGAAGCAGGATATGGCGACTACTTCGTTCACCGAACCGGCCACGGAATCGGCGTGCAAGTACACGAAGAACCATATGTCACCGGCCAAACCTCGGTAACGATCGAGCCCGGTCACACCTTCAGTGTCGAACCGGGCATCTATATCGACGGCAAATGGGGTATGCGCCTAGAAGACATCGTCGTTGTTAACGCCGACGGACCCCAACGATGTAACAACAGCCCACATGAACTTATCTCAGTAGAGGCCTAGTCTGTTGTCGTTGGGACGGCGGTTTCTAACTATGACCGCCAACGACGAGTCACGCCACCTACCCAGCGTCGTGATTCCCGTTTCAGGTTCGTAAGCGTTTCTGACATGTGCATGTCTACAATCTTGCCGAAGGCGCCACTATAGGTCGGGTACGCCCACACGACGGGATACCACTTATGGAGCGGAATATCGTTGGTCATTGCTAGTGAGGCAACCCCAATTAGTTCCCCAGCGCGAGGCCCAACAATGGTCACCGCCAACACCTTGCCAGACAACCTACGGACATCGACAATAAGTACCCCGTGGGCTACCTCGTCGGTATACGCACGGTCGATCGTGGAAAGATCTAGCGTGAGTCGATTAATGTCATCTGTTATCTCTTCCGGATGCTCACCGATCGTGGCAACCTCAGGTCGAGTAAAGATAGCTGACGGAACAATCGGGTCAGAACTCGTCGGCATATACGGAAAAGCAATCGCCTTAATTACCCGTCGCCCCCACGCGTTAGCCCCATGAGTGGTTTGTGAACGAGGGGTCACATCGCCGATCGCCCACACACTGGACACATTAGTGCGACCTTTACGGTCAGTTGTGATGAACCCTCGCTCGGTTTCTACCCCAGCAGTTTCGAGACCTAACCCAGCAGAGTTGGGTATACGGCCGACTGCTACTAGCACAGCGTCAACGTCTTGGACAGAACCGGATTCTTGACCATCAATGGGCCCAACATAGAGAGTCCGACTAGCGTCGTCGTAACGTTTAGCGGTCACTCCAGTACGAATGGTGATGCCTTGGGCTTCTAGCGAGTTTCGAACAGCGACCCCGGCCTTATCAGGCAACATCGGAAGTAGGTCCGAAGCGGCTTCCAAGACAGTGACCGATGTGCCAAGGGCTCGAGACGCGACCGCCATCTCAAGTCCGATGGGGCCGCCACCCAAAATGGCCAGGTTCTTTGGTAGCTCGGTTTGTTCAAAGAACGTTTCGTTGGTGACATAACGTTCAGCCGGTAAACCATCGATTGGAATCGGTCTCGGCCGAGCGCCAGTAGCGATGATGATGTTGCTGGCCGAAATGGTTTTGGTTAGCTGTGAATCGTTGTTCGCAGTAATCTCAACTGTGGTTGCAGAGCTGAGCTTAGCCCGCCCAAAGATAAGGTCAATCCCATCCATCTCACCGAATTCGTGTTGTTCAGTGTCTCTGAGCTGGTTGCGCTTATCTCGAACAGTTGAGAGCACTTCTCTGCTTGACGAACCGGTTTCGAGATGTTTCGCCGAATGATGCAAAAGAGACTTTGACGGGATGCAACCAACGTTGGTGCAATCGCCCCCGATGTCGTTGGCTTCGATTAAGGCAACCGACTTGCCAAGCGTAGAAAGCCCAACCGCTACGGTCAAACCTCCTGAACCTGCTCCAATGACTACCGCGTCATACAGGTCTTGTACTTCCGATTCTGTTTGGGTCTTCAACGTTGCTTGCTCTGTATCCATCATCAGCTCAAACCCTGGTCGTCGATGTACTATTCCGTGCTGACGCTATTCGAATACAACAGTTCGAAAGTTACCTTCCTGCCCGAGCAGGAAAATGCGGTCTTCACAGTGGGCGAGGACGGCAGAGGCCAACACTCGACGCTCGATATCGCGACCCTTCACCATCATTGATTGAGAACTATCTCGATGCGAAACCGGTTCGGTCGCCTGAGCGATGATCGGACCTTCGTCGAGATCTGCAGTCACGTAGTGAGCGGTCGCCCCTATTAGTTTTACTCCTCGTTCCCATGCTCGACCATACGGGTTGGCTCCTTTGAAACCGGGTAGGAACGAATGATGTATGTTGATGATTTGCCCTTTGAAATCACGGCAGAACTCAGGGCTCAGAATTTGCATGTAGCGAGCGAGGACGATCAGGTCAATATCGTGTTGGCTAATCAGGCTCCGGATACGTTGCTCAGAACGTTCTTTGTTATCAGCGGGAACATGTTCAAACTCGATTGATGCCGCGGTTGCGATGTCTTCCAACACCTCATGGTTCGAAACCACGATCGGAATCTCGATTGGGATCTCGCCAGTTTGTCGGCGATAGATCAGGTCTACCAGACAATGATCGTACTTGGATACCAAAACGAGAGCACGAGCGTGGTCCTCTTCGGCTCGAATACTTAGCGAGGCGTCCAACTGTTTAGCTACTGGCTCAAGTTCGACCTGTAGCCGCTCAGGCGAAAAAGGGGTTCCCTGAAGCTCCAGCCGTGTCCTCATGCAGAACATGCCGGTGCCGGTGTCGCTGAATTGAGAGTTGCGGGCGATGTTGACATCAAGATCGGCCAGCTTCTGAGATACTAAGGCGACAATCCCTCGTCGGTCAGGACAAGAAAGAGATAAAACAAGAAATGCCATTAGACCTTTGTAGCAGTTGTGGCGGCGTTAAACATTGAGGATAGGTAGGTGGCCAAATTCTAGGAAGGGCCTACGAAGAAGATAATCAGTCCGATAATGATCAGAACGGTTAACGCACCCGCAAGCAACTTCAGATTGTAAGTCGATGCGGCCTGGGTTTTACCTGCGAAAGGTTCTGATGGGAATTCGTCTTCATGGCGATCTATCCGAGGTCGTTGAGCCTCGATAGTTGACGGTCGTTCCTTGGAACGTCGGCCACGTTTACGTCCAGCGGGACTGATTGTAGCCGCCGCTCGAGGTTCAGCCGACGGTTCGATATCGGGTGTCTTGTTTGTTATCGTCCCAGAAGGAGGGAGAAATGCAGGTGTAACCGCCGGGCTTTCAGTAGTGGAGTTGGCGGTTTCTTCCTCAGTCGGCTCGAAGCCGGCACGCTGCTTGCCTGGCTCAAGCGGGCTTGGAGTCGCTTGAGCTGCTGGGTTTGTTCCCTCCGGTATCGGTATGGTTGAACCGCCGATTGTAGTTATGTGCTGAGGGGGGAGGGGCTTGAATTGTTCGCTGTCTGCTGCCGGGGTCGGTGATGCCGGACGTGGAGTCTGAGCCGCCTGATGGGGTAACTGAGTGATCGACGATGCTGGTTTGATCGGCGTTACCGGTTGAGGTGGCGTGTTGCTTGGAGCGGGTGTCTGTTTCCGTTCAGATGGTTGTCCGACCGTTCCCTCAAGCAGGTTTCCGGCTGGACGTTCCACCAAGCCGCGAGCCGCGCCAGCAGCGACCGCGATATCGCTAACTGTGATTCGCAAACTTGCTAACAACTCATCGGTTAGTTCAAGTCCGTGAATCGACGAAATGTGCCCGGTGTCAGGACCTTTAGCGATGGCGACTCCAGAGTGGGCCGACGGTGTCTCGGCGACCATCGCCTCGAGAATAAGACCTGAATGGACACGAGCTTGCCAGCTGACCCCTGACTCGACGGTGAACGAACATGTAGATTTAGGGGCGAAACAACGTGCCGCCGCGATCGGGGCAAGTTCAATTCGGTCGGGTTCAACTCCAAGAGGCTCAAAACCGGAACCAATGGCGTCCAAGAACTCTTTGGGGAAGTAAGAAACGCCTTCAAAACGTTCACCCACCCGGATCAGCGAGATTTCTAGGTCGCCGCCTAAACTATCGATCCAAGATTCGATAGAAGGGCCGCTACCTATGCCGGCATGAATGTGGCTGACGGCAACAGCTGCTCGTACATGAGTTGAAAGGTCGAGCCCGAGTTCACGCCAGAGAGCCTGAATAGATTCCGAAATATCGGGCAAACCGGGGGTGGCAGGAATAGCGGTGTCGGCAAAACGGACAATAGAACTTGCGTCGCTACTCAAAACGATCGCTCTTACTGATTTTTGACCAATTTCAATACCGACCAGGTCCGCTGAGTCGATCATGGAATTTCCTTCGTTTCGAATGCACAAGCCGGTAGGGGGCTACCAGCTTCCCTGATCTCCCTTGTTAAAGGTAGGCCAGATGCATCAACAGTGATGCATAACCATCATTGTACGCTCAAGATGACCATGAACGCTCTCATGGGGTAGCCATCACAAAAAGATGGTCAATACGAACCAAAAAAACCGGAAATTGACACAGCAATTTTGGAAGGATTTTCCAAAGGCCCAAGGTGTCCCAGCCCGTCTAGGGTCATAGACACCCCCGCAGGGATCTTTTTCGATAGTTCATGCCCCAAGTGAATAGCCTGAGGATCGGTTGAACCGGTAGCGACGCAGACCCCGATCTCAATCTCGGATGTTTGATCGAAAACGTCCAGGTCAGCGGCCCCCCGGTATGTCGCCGCCTCGACTTCAGCCGGGCAACGCAGACGAAGCATGCCGTTGTCGGCAACAAACCCATACTCGATGTAATCCTGAAGAACTTGAGGATCTACGGCGTTGAATGGTGGGCGAGGGGCGAAATTGTCGACAGCTTCCTGAGCTGACAGGAAACTTGGTTTACGCTCCTCGGCCGCTCGAGCCATATCTTCACAAATTGCACTAAAAAACGGATTTAGCTCAAAAACGATCGGCTCGTACACCCAGAGTGAGCGTAGAAGTGTCGGGTTAGCCAGCTGGGCTGACACCAAGCCCGCTCCGCCTAACGAGTGGCCGACACCGAAAATGGGACCTTCGACCGCAAGCTGATCTGTGACATCTGCTATATCGGCAAACATTGAGGCCCAAACTTGGGAAACCTCTGCCGGGTTAGTGAAGGAGCCGGAGCTTTGACCATGGCCCCGAAAGTCAAACGAAACACATCGATAATCCGGGCGGAGATGCGAGATTACCTGGTCCCAGATACGCCCACTAAAACTAGCTGCATGGGCGAACAAGATCGTAGGTCCTGAGCCTCCGTAGTCGTAAAAGTAGATTTCATGGTCATTTGAAGTTCGGCAAATATGGGTTGTCGGACTGGAGAATGCGGTGTCGTCGTTAATCTTCACGAGATACTTCCGGAGTGATCGGACAGGGTCTTGTCGAATTATCCTATTTACCGTTAGGCGGTATCGCTCTTGCCGATAAGTTCTTGTTACACTCTGCTGCGAGAGGTGCTAAATTGATGGGTATTCTGGCCGCCAGTGAGGCTGAAAAGAACTTTGTTGACGTCCCCGCAGGGTCGACGGCATGGATAGGTTTAGGGGTCGTAATCGTAGCCCTACTTGCGATCGATTTGTACAGACACCGTAAGGCTCATGTTCCCACCTTCTCCGAGTCGGCTAAAGAATCACTGTTCTGGGTTGCGTGTGGTTTAACTTTCGCTGGTTTTGTATGGGTTGCCTACGGTTCTGAAGCGTTCGGCGAGTACATAGCCGGGTATCTGGTCGAGAAATCTCTGAGCGTCGACAACGTTTTTGTTTGGTCCATGTTGTTCTCAAGCATGTCGATACCGGTGAAGTACCAGCATCGGGTACTGTTCTGGGGCATCTTCGGAGCGTTAGCCTTGCGGGCGATTTTTATCTTTGGCGCAACGGAGCTTCTCCAACAGTTCAATTGGCTGTTTGTGATATTTGGCGGCTTTCTCGTATTCACCGGTATACGCATGATTCGCCACACCGAAGACGAAAGCGAAAAGTCTGCGACAACGGGCCTTGGTCTCCTCAGCCGGATAATGCCGGTAAGTGATGCGTTGGATGGGCAGAAGTTCTTCACAATGCAGAACGGTAAACGGGCTGCGACCCCGCTACTAGCGGCGTTGGTAGTAGTGGAGGCAACCGATGTTGTCTTTGCGCTTGACTCGGTTCCCGCAATTCTAGCGATCGCTCAAGATCCATTCTTAGTGTTGTCGTCGAACGCATTTGCCATCCTTGGTCTGCGGGCAATGTACTTTCTCCTCGCTGACGCCCGTGACCGGTTCCATTACCTAAATCATGCGCTCGGGTTCATACTCATATTCGTCGGCCTAAAAATGGCTGCCCTGTGGCTCGACTGGCACCTGCCATGGAGCCCTTGGTCATCGTTGATCGTGATCGGAATTCTGCTTCTGCTCGCAATCGTGTTCTCTGAGCTTCGGGTACGTAAAGAGGCAGCTTCGCTGACACAAACCACGCCGATGGACGCCTCAGTAGAGTAATATCTTGGGTGCCGCTCAGCTGGCCGCCATGTTGATGTAGTCGTGGCGACGAACCTCAGCAGGGTCGTCGACCCAGGCTGTCTCAGGCGACGTCAGATAAGCGAACGACCTGGCGTCCTCCCCATCGACGACAATCCAATCCACCAACGTTTGGAATCTCACCTGGGCGATAGAACTGAGGAACGAGAACCACAACGTATCTGAACGAAGAACAGGTCCGAGAGGAACGTCAAGGCTAGTGATAAGTAGCCAGCGGCTGGCGGGTCGGGACAAGAGCCGCTCTATCGTTTGCGGTGAATATATCTCGGATATCGCCACCACGTTTTCAACTGCCCCAGTCGGGGAGAGGTGCAAAGAAAATGTCTGGTCTGGGGAAAGATCGTCAAGTTCAAACGCGAGGCCAAGAGCTTCGCGAAACGTTGATACTGAAGTGGGCAGGGCTGAGGTCTTCATGACACTCCTGAGAACTAGGGTCTACAGGCAGCCCAAGCTGCGAAGCGCACGGTTCTAAAAACATACACACGCCAATAATAGAGCCAGCCTATGACACCGACCGACTAGCAAACGTGTACTAGATAACCCACTTAACTTCGACTCGGCGGTTAAGCTGCCGGCCTTCTTCGGTGGCGTTCGAAGCGGTCGGCTCAGTATCGCCTTTGCCTACAGCCACTATTCTGTCCTCTGAGATACCGTTTTCGGTTAAGAAGGCGCCGACTGCTTCGGCCCGCTGTTGGCTCAGCTCCAGATTGGTGTCAAACGTGCCAGAGTTGTCGGTGTGGCCGACTACCGAGATTTGGCCGTTCGAGCGATTAACTAAGCTCGGAAAGACCTCGAGAAACGCTTCGCCCTGAGGAGTGAGATCGGATGACGAAGGACTAAAGGCCAGCCCACCTCGTAGCTCTCCCGAGAAACTGCCGCCCTTTATCTCGATTTTGTACTCTCCAAACGGGAAAAACGCAGTCAGATTTTCTTGCCAACGAGCAATAGCAAACGGGGCAAAAGTCGTGTCATCGACCGAAAGATTGTTGGAGACATTCTCGGCTCCGTACAGGTCTTCACTCGCAGTAGCGATTTCGTCGGCGATTTCTTGGGAGGGGACAAAACCTAGCAGGAACAATTTGTCACTCCGCCGAGTTGCCGTGATCGCCGGGTTTCGTAGGCCCGTCACCTCCAACGTCGCCTCGATGCTTTGAGGCATACCAGGCAGAGTCGACATGCCTTGAAGCGTGCTGACATTGGCATCGTTTGCTACCTGACCTTCGAAATGTAGACGACCATTTCGCAAAGCGAAGCCACCATCGATGATTTGAGAGGCGAATGTTTTGATCAGCGACGGCGACGACTCGAACCAACTTCCTCCCAGAACCGAAGGGTTCACGGTAATGTTGGTCAGAGAGAAATTACCGTATGTTTCGCGCATCGCAGTCTCGATGAGTGCTTTAGTTTCCTGGTCGGGAACTTCACCTGACAGGGTAAATCGGAAGTTTTCTTGACGCGCTGCTAGCCAAGAATTGTTGTCCAACGAAACCAGCTCTTCCAAGTCATCGGTAGACGGAAACTGGGTTGGGTCAATCGCCTGGGTAGTCGTTGAGGTCGTTGACTCAGGAGCCGCCGGGCTCGCTTGGGCCGCTACCTGATCGGAGAACGGTGGGAGATTGTACCGATTCAGATTTAGAGTTAGGACACCAACAGCACCGATAGTTAACGCCACAATAATCGATAACCAAGTCTTCTTACTAATCACTGATTGTTTCGAAGTGTTGTTCTCGGTCTTTGTGTCCTGCATGACAATAACCGCCCCCTGGTTGAAGCCAGCAGGCCCAATCCTGTCTGTGGGAACAACCAAGCAGTTATCGGGCCCTCATCAGCCTCCACGCCGGGGCCGACCAGCCCATTTTATCTGGTGAAATTTGTTTCAAACGGGTGCAACATGCGTCGGTACGGTTGAGTAACCGCTGATACGGCTACGGCGAGACAACAATCTCAACGCGCCGGTTTTGTTGACGCCCTTCTTCTGAGTTGTTAGAGGCCGTCGGATCACTATCGCCTTTTCCTTCTGCCGTTATACGCTCATCAGGGATTTCTTTAGAAATCAGATAGTTCGTTACGGCTTCAGCCCGTCGCTGACTAAGGCTCTGGTTGAGGGCCTGAGAGCCGGAATTGTCAGTGTGTCCCAGAACGGTAACCTGACCATTTGACCGGTTAATGATCGTTGGAAATATATCTAAGAATTCTCGTCCTTCTTCGGTTAAATCAGCAGAACCCCGTTCAAATACCAGTCCTCCTCGAAGCTCTCCCGTGAACGTCCCATCCATAATTTGGATTCGATAATCGCCAAAAGGAAAAAACAAAACAAGGTTCTCTTGCCATCGGGCCAAGGCGATTGGGGCAAAGGTGGTTTTGTCGACTAGAAGGTTGCTGGTTACGTTGTCCGCGCCATAGAGATCAGTCGCCGATTGGGTGAGTTCGTCGAGTGTGTCTTGATTGGGGACCCGTCCAGACATGAACAGCCGACCGTCCTTATGGGTTGCCAACAGGGTAGGGCTGTTGAGGTTCGCTAGTTCGAGTTGATCAAACAGTGTTAGCTCGATTCCAGACAGTGCATCTTTTAGAGTCGTCCGGCTCGCTTGATTTGGGGTGGTACCAACGAAGTGGGCGTCTCCGTTACCAATGGCGAACCCGCCGTCAATCATGTGCGCCGCCACTTCCTTAAACAAGTTGGAGGCCGACAACGTCCATGGAGCTACTTCGATACGTGGATTGACGATAAGCTCACTCGTAGCCAAGTCTCCGTAGGTTTCACGCATCGACTCTTCCAACAGATCTTTGGTTTGCTGATCACCTATTTGCCCTGACAGCGTAAAACGGTGGTTTTGTTGAAGGCCGACAACCCACTGGTTGTTCTGCCCTGAGACTAGGGCGGAAAGTTCATCGGTATTTGGAATTGGCAGGGTCGTTGACGTATCATCACCGGCCACGGTGGCCTCGGGACCGGAGACCGGGTTAGTCTGGTCTTCTAAACCGGCGCTGTCAAACGGTGTAAGACCGTATCGGAAGAGATTCAGTCCAGTGACCGCCAATGCCACTATGACAAGGATTCCGACAAGACCACGCCAAAAAGTTGTGGTCTCGGCCGGTATTGGGTTGTCCTGCACGTTTTCCGCCTATGTTGCTTAGCCAGTAATGTCGCGCAGTACAGATTTGTCTAGTCTGCGCGTGAGCAGCGGATGACCGAAGGCCCTCTACGTTCAATCTCTGCCGCTAGTTCATCACTCATTTCGTCGGTGATAAAGATGTCGATTTCGTCCCAGGTGGCAAATGCTCTGAAGAATTCTTGGTCTTGTTTGCTGCTATCAACGAGAGCGATCACCAAGTTGCCCGCAGAAACGAATGCCTGTTTAAGAGTCGCCTCGGTTGTACTCGGAGTTGAAAGGCCACGCTCGAGAGAGAAGCCATCACAACTGATGAATGACACATCAAACGACATGGTTTTTACCGCCCGAATAGCTTCGGCATCGACCATCGCCAGCGTGTCCTTCCGAACTTTGCCGCCCAACAAGATCAGTTCTGATCCTGAGTGGCTCATGAGTACTTGAGCCGTCTGGATTGAGTTGGTGACCACTTGGATTTCGAGATCTTGTGGGATGAGTTCGGCAAACTGGGTCAGCGTGCTGCCAGAATCAATGGCAATGGTGCTCTGCTCGGTAATCTGTTTAACTGCGAGCCGTCCAATTTCCCGTTTGGATTTTCTGTTGAGCGAGTTGCGGACATGAACCTTTCGCTCTAATGTCTGCTTTTCCCACGGAACGGCCCCTCCATGTACCCGACGGGCCAGCTTCATGTGCTCGAGGTCGGAAAGATCCCGCCGTATAGTCTCGGTGGTTACGCCATATGACTTGGCAAGGTCCTGAACGTTTAGCTTCCCAACGGCTTTGAGCTCGGCCGCCATCTCTCGTTGGCGGTCAGCCTGGAACGTTTTTCGTTGAGTTGTATCTGGTTCGACCTGCATGGAGCTCTCGGTATCTAGGATTGAGTGTGATGGGCCTTTGTTATTTGCTCGGTTGCACTGCGAATGCCATCACGCCGGATTAACCCGACCATCGTATCAAAAGTAGTATTGAATCGAGAGTCGCCCACAAGCTCGCTGTCGAACGCTTCGTTATCGACCAAAAACCTCACGGGGCTATCGAACGAATCTCTTACCTTGTCGAGAATATGGGTCATATTAGAGTCGTGCGCCAGCAGTGTCGACGCCGTCTCATTGTCATTACCTCGAGCAGCTTGGCCGAGATACTCGCACCAAGCAGCGAGCGCAAAGGTCGAAAGTTCAATTGGGCCGTCGTTGCGAAGGTTGAATTTGATTGTGTCATACAGGAACGTGTGAAACTTTGATGACCCGTCGATGCACAGACGCGCAATCTGGTCAGCTATCTCGGGGTTCTCAAAACGGCGAACAATAGTGTTGCAGTAGTCCTCGAGGTCGAGTGAACCGGTACCCGATATTGACGGCCTGGCCTCTTTGTCTAGGAAGTCCATCACATAGGCGTGAATCCACGGTTGTTCTAGCGCTGTGTGCACGTGCTCGATCGATGCGAGCGCCGCTACATAGGCGAGGCAGGAATGGCTCGCGTTAAGCAGACGGAGCTTCATAACTTCGAACGGATCAACATCGTCGGTTACGATCACGTCCATTTGTTCTAGCGGTAGCCGATCGGCGGCAAAGTTGTCCTCGACCGCCCATTGAATGAAAGGCTCGGTTTTAACTGGCCAAGCGTCGATTAGGCCGGTTTCCTCGGTCAGCCAGGTGATGTCGGCGTCGCTGGTTTGCACGGTAATACGGTCGACCATGCTATTGGGAAACGTAACGTTGTCCCTTATCCACCCGGCCAGGGTGGGGTCGAGTTCTTCGGCGGCACCGAGGGTTGCAGTGCGGGTGACGTCACCGTTCGCCACGATGTTGTCGAAGCTCATTATGGTTAGTGGGCCGACGTTGGTGTTGCGTCGTTGTTGTAAACCCGCAGCGATGATGTCGAATGCGTGTTTCTTGCCATTCCGGTCTGCATGTGGAACGTAAGAACCACTGGTCGAATCTATTGGGTAGCCGCCCTCTGTCAAGGTGAGTGAGACGATTTGTGTGTCCGATTTCGCTATTTGGTCCACCAGCGGTTGGGTGTCTGGATAAGCATGGATGTAGTCGACGATGCTGCCGATGACCCTGATATCGGTGCTTTGGTCGTCTTTGGCCACGAGTGTGTAGAGATAGTTCTGCGAATGTAAGGCCTCAGCCATCTTATGGTCGCCAGGAAGAATCCCGCTGCCGACTATCGCCCACTCGGTCTCGCCTATGTGGCACAGTTGGTCAATATACGACGCGAAATGCGATCGATGGAAGCCGCCGACACCAATGTGAGTAATGCTCTTTCGTATGGCATTTCGGTCATAGGAGACGCCTTGTTCTCCCCGAAAATAGCGATCCAGGTCGGAAGGTTTTCTTGTCTCGGATTGAGCGTCCATATGACACACCTTACAGGAAATCAACTAATATCAACATTTATTCCCTATTTGGCTTGGTTTTATATTGCAAAATGGGGTTTATGGGTTGTAAAACCAACTATAACCAAGTCAAATGGATGTTACGGATGACACGTGAGTCCTCTCATGTGCATAAAGGGATCAAGGAGAGAAATATGAGTAAACACAGGCGAGGTCTGCAACGGCCTCTTCTACTAACACTCACGATCTTGAGTGTTTTCGGGCTGGTAGCTGCATCGTGTAGTTCTGGCAGCGATAGCGAGACAGCAACAACCAATGCCGACGGCACTCCCGATACGTCTTCTGACGGTGGCGGCGATGGGGATGACGTCCTCAACGTGGCGATCGTTAACAACGGAACGATGCAAGACATCGTCTCCTTAACAGAAGAGTTTTACACCGCGGATTCTGGTGTCACCGTCGAGTACACGGTTTTGGAAGAACAAGCTTTGCGTGAAATTACGACTCGAGAAGTTACCCAAGGTGGTAATGAATTTGATGTCGTAATGGTCGGAATGTACGAGGCTCCTCAGTTTGGAAGCAACGGCACCCTGGCTGACCTCACAACGTTTGCAACCGAAGACGAAGACTACGACTTCGATGACCTCATTCCTGCGGTTCGCGATGGCCTATCGAACGACGGAAAGCTCTACGCTTCACCGTTCTACGCTGAGTCTTCATTCCTTATGTACCGACAGGACTTGGTTGACGAAGCTGGGCTTGAAATGCCAGCAGCACCAACCTGGGACGAAGTAGCCGCAATCGCTCGCGAGCTTGACACCGACGAACGAGCCGGTATCTGCCTACGAGGCAAGGCTGGCTGGGGAGACCTCGGAGCATCATTGACCACGGTCATCAACACCTTTGGTGGAACCTGGTGGGAAGCCAACGAAGATGGCTCAATCGGTGAAGCTAAGTTGACGTCTCCTGAGACAACAGAAGCGGTTAACTTCTACGTTGACCTCATCGCCGACGCTGGTCAAGACGACGCAGCTACCGCAAGCTTCAACGAATGTCTAGGCCTTTACCAAGAAGACTCCGTAGCCATGTGGTACGACGCTACCGTTGCCGCCGGAATCCTCGAAGGTGACGACAGCCCAGTTAAGGGCAAGAACGGCTATGCGCAAGCTCCGGTTAAAGTAACTGACTCTTCAGGTTGGCTATGGTCTTGGTCTCTGGCTATTCCAGAATCTACCGAGAACAAAGACGCTGCTTGGGACTACATCAGCTGGGCAACTAGCAAGGAATACATCGAAACAGCAGGCGAGAACCTGCCTGGTGGCTGGGCGGCAGTACCTCCTGGTACCCGTCAGTCAACATACGACAACCCTAACTACCAAGAAGCAGCTGCAGCATTTGCTGACAAGACGCTTGACTCGATGCTTGGCGCCGATCCAACGAACCCAGGAACCACACCTCGACCAGGTCTTGGTGGCGTTCAGTTCGTCGGTGTCCCTGAATTCCAGGATGTTGGAACCCAGTGTTCTACCGAAATTTCTGGAGTCATCGGTGGATCAGGAAGCGTCGAAGACGCACTTAACTCTTGCCAGGAAATCGCATCAGCCGCAAGTAGCTAGTTAGTAGTCAAGAACGGGACGAAGGACATAAACGATGGTGGAACAGCAACGTATCGAACCTGCCGATAACGGCACTTCCGGCAAAGGAGGTGGTCGGGCGCGAAAGTCAAGTTTCCTTAGCGAAGCTTGGAAGCGAAGACTACCGTTACTTCCGGCTTTCTTGATAGTTGTTGTTCTAACCCAAGTCCCGTTCTTGATGAGTATTTATTTCAGCCTGACCAGGTGGCGGGCCAATACAGCTGAGCCGAGAGAATTCATAGGTGTAGACAACTACATCGATCTCGTCTCGAACAGCTTCTTTTGGTCCGCCGCTTGGAACAGTATTTTGATGACAGTCGTTTCAGTCGGTCTGTCGTTACTGTTCGGTACAGGTTTGGCATTGCTCCTTGACCGGAAATTTTTCGGTCAAGGGTTTGCCAGAACACTTATAATCACCCCGTTCCTGGTTATGCCAGTAGTAGCGGGCCTGGTGTGGAAAAACCAGATGTTGAACTCCAGTTTTGGTGTCATTAACTGGTTCATCGAAGGCTTGGGAATGGAGCCCATTTCGTTCGCTTCCCGGTACCCGTTATGGACTATCGTGGTCGTCCTGGTTTGGCAGTGGACGCCATTCATGATGTTGATCATTTTGGCTGGGCTACAAGGCCAATCGTCGTCGGTGCTAGAAGCCGCAAAGGTAGATGGCGCTAATGGAGTCTCTACCTTCTTTCAGATCACATTGCCCCACTTGCGGTCATATTTAGAACTTGGCGCACTTCTAGGAGTTATCTATCTTTCCCAGGTATATGACCACATTCGAGTCATCACCCGAGGAACCGGCTCGGCCAACCTTCCATACTTCGTGTACCTGCGATCGATAGGTGGCGGCTGGCAGTTCGGAGCGGCATCGGCTTACAGCATTGTCGTAGTTATCTTCTCTTTTATTATCGCGAACTTCGGCCTCAGGGTACTCTCGGGCCTTCTAACAGACGAAGGAGCATAACCCATGGCGGACTTTGCAAAACCTAAAGGAAAAGGCCGTTTCACCAGCCTGGCATTTACATCTTTGACCTGGCTGCTAGCTGGCATATTTTTCTTCCCAATCTTCTGGATGTTCATCAGCGGATTCAAATCTGAGCTTGACGCCAATGGTGCTCCGAAGCTCTTCTTCGAGCCAACACTGGAGCAGTACCGGATCGTGACCGAAACTCCTCCAGGGCAGTTGGGGTTCTGGGAAGCGACCACTAACTCGTTCATCATCGTGATCGTCTCGACCCTGATTGTGATGATGCTTGCTGTGCCCACCGCATATGCTCTGACGATTCGACCGGTCGGGAAGTGGATGGAGTATCTGTTCTTCTTCATCTCAACTAAGTTCTTACCAATTGTGGCCAGCATCCTGCCGATCTATATTCTGGCGAAGCATTTCGATCTGCTAAGCAGCCGTCGACTACTGATCATCCTGTACATGTCGATGAACCTGCCGCTCGCTATCTGGATGCTCAGATCGTTTTTCCAGGAAGTACCACGTGAACTGATTGAGGCTGCCGAGATCGACGGGGCAAACCTGCGATCTCAGATGGTTTCGGTCATTCTCCCAATCGTGGCTCCTGGCTTAGCGGCAACCGCACTACTTTGTTTCATATTCGCCTGGAACGAGTATTTCCTCGCCGTTCAGTTGAACACGACAGGCGGTGAGACCGTTCCGATTTGGGCGTCGAGTGTAGTTGACGAGCGCGGCCAATTCCTGGCGAAACTCTCGGCTGCTTCCACGCTGGCGACGCTACCGGTGATCGTAGCTGGTTGGGTAGCACAGAAGCGGATGATCCGAGGTTTGGCTATGGGAGCAATCAAGTAGCTACTCGACGAACCACCATAGAACTTTAAACGGCGCAAATAAGATTTAGGAGAAGGCAGGAATGGCAGTAGTCGAATATAAAGATGTAAGTCGTATATACCCGGGGTCAGAAATCCCGGCCGTCAATACGCTCAACTTGACAGTGGCCTCAGGCGAACTATTGGTACTGGTTGGGCCATCTGGGTCAGGTAAATCCACAGCGTTGCGTATGCTCGCAGGCCTGGAACCGGCCAACGAAGGCAGCATTCATATCGACGGAGCCGACGTAACCGACTTTGAACCTCAGCAGCGAGATATCGCGATGGTATTCCAGAACTACGCGTTGTACCCGCAGATGACGGTGGCGGGCAACATGGGCTTCGCCCTTAAGCAGCGTAAAGTTCCGAAAGCGGAACGTGAAGCAAAAGTATTAGAAGCGGCTCGTATTCTCGACCTCGAACCGTACCTAGACCGAAAACCCAAGAACCTTTCCGGCGGTCAACGCCAGCGGGTTGCTATGGGACGGGCCATCGTGCGAGAACCAAAAGTGTTCTTGATGGACGAACCACTATCGAACCTTGACGCAAAACTCCGTGTACAAACCCGTGCTGAACTTGCGGACCTTCAAGCTCGGTTGGGTGTCACCACAGTTTATGTAACACACGATCAGGTTGAAGCTATGACAATGGGGCATCGGGTAGCGGTTCTTAAAGATGGCTTCTTGCAGCAAGTAGACGCTCCCAAAGAGCTCTACCATCGTCCGGCAAACCGATTTGTCGCCGGATTCATTGGATCTCCAGCGATGAATCTGATCCCGACAGACAGAATTGACGGCAAAGTCACCTTTGGGTCGTTCCAGGTTCCCCTGGACGCCCAAACGGAAAAAGCGTTAGCTAGCCAGCCCGGTGTGGCATTTACTGTCGGGATTCGCCCAGAACACCTACAGCTTGTCACATCTGGCATTCCGGGCGAAGTCAAGTTGCTCGAAGAGCTTGGGTCAGAATCCTACATTCACGTCCAGGTCCAACACGAAGACCGAGACCAAATACTGGTTGTGCGAACCGATGGTGACGCAACCGTAAGTCGAGGTTCAACCGTCAACGTCGGGTTTAACGGCCCCGTTCACCTATTTGGAGAAGACGGCCTTCGGATCGAATAAAATCACCCGTTAGGTTCGTAACAGCCCAGCTCATCGAGGTGATGTGCTTAGCTGAATGGGCCGTCCGGCCTATGAAGAATCGTTTAACGATCGTCGATGTTTGAAGAAGCAGCCCACACGGGATGGAATAACAAACACACGGAGATCACCTCATGGTTCAGTACGAATTCATCAAAGCTTGGCTTACCGCTAAAACCGACTCAGAGCGAGGCGCCAGCCTTGTAGAGTACGCTCTGCTCGTAGCACTTATCGCAGTCGTATGTATCGTCGCTATCCAGTTCCTCGGCGAATCAGCTGAAGACAAGTTCAGCGAAGTAGGCTCAGCAATCGCCTAACATCTGCTGGTTTAGGTTAAACGGGCACCCCACGGGGTGCCCGTTTACGCGTTTTGCCTAAACTCAAACGATCTAGATCTCGGCCTGTTTGACCGCTGCTGCTAACACGTGCTGGCTATGTTCACTGATTGGAATATCGGCCGCCGCCGCGATCGCCGTTGGCGACATCTTCTTCAGCGTCTTGGCTACCACATCGATCATCTTGTCAGTATCTAACCGGTCGGCAACATCGTCGAACTGGGTTTCGACAAAGACAAGGCAAGCCACATCTTCAAGCAGCTGTGTATCGGCGTCTTTTCCCAAATTCCGGCGGAGGAGAAGTTGCGTAACGACAGCACAAGCATTCTCGTCGTATCCAACTTCACCCATTATCTTGGTAGCGGACGCAGCCTGATGTTTCTTGTTCGTTCGTCGCCAGTTGAGGTAACCGGCCCGACCTTCTGGGAAGGCCGAGCGTTCCAGCTCCCACCGCTTCAAATGGTGAGCCCTCGCCGCTATTTGTAACTCCTCACTTGGATTAGGCGTCAACTTTGCCAACCAAGAAGAAGCTCTCCGCCCTTGAGTCAACGCCAAAGGAGTCCCACGATAGTTGTTGGGATCGTCCTCGTTAGCTTGATCGATTAGGGTAAGAGCGGCATCAAGCCGATCTGTCATGTAGCGCACTCCGATTCGCCGACTTCGACCTCGTATGGGCCGGTCTCATCATAGTCGACGTAGAACTCAGGACCATCTTCGGGAGTTGGAATCTCGTCCAAGTCCTTGAGCTGGTCACCGATAGCGGAAGCGCCACCGACACGATCCATCCACGCACGGAACGATTCTCCTGCTTCTCGTTCGTCAACAAACCGTCGAAGAACTCGAACAGTGGCTTCTGGAGCATTTTTAGCCGGAACTCGGAGAGACTTCTCACCGAAATGGATCTTCTCTTGGCCGACGTATCCGCCGAGAAGCATCTGATAGCCAGGTAGCGCTTTCTTGTTCGCTCGGCGCTGTGCGCCAAAGAACCCGATATCTGAGGTGTGATGCTGTCCACAAGAGTTTGTGCATCCCGAAATGTTGATTCGGACGCCGCCGATTTCGGCTAGGCCTTCTTCTTCGAGCCGTTCACCGATGGCATCAGCAAGCCCTCTCGACTGGGTAACAGCCAAGTTGCAGGTATCAGCGCCGGGGCAAGACACAACATCGCGAACGAGTTCGGCACCAGGTTGGGCCATCTCTAGTTCAACAAGTCGCTGATACAGTCCCGGAAGCTGCTCTTCTGAAAGGTCACGCAAGATAAAGTTCTGAC
Source organism: Acidimicrobiales bacterium (assembly GCA_020630065.1). Classification (GTDB taxonomy): domain Bacteria; phylum Actinomycetota; class Acidimicrobiia; order Acidimicrobiales; family SZUA-35; genus JAHDCC01. Next base: position 109,366 of record JAHDCC010000005.1, on the reverse strand, counting down.
GGTTCGTAGCACGAGCATTAATCCCGAATTCGTCAATGATGGTAGCGATACCTCGGAACTGGGCAGAGGTTACATCGCCCAGTTTGCACCATGCGTAGGCAGAAACGGTTCCGTTTGCGGCTCCTCGAACGACATTGGCGTTGGCCCAACGAGCGTAGCCGTCGGTTTCGCCCAGACTTACTGGGATTCCCTGACCGATGGCGGTAGGGGTTACACCGTCAGCTAGGCCAGCTGGGGTATCGCCGTTTTCGTCAACTATCGACGGGATACCACCTGGCCATGAAGACGATGCTGGGAGGAACTTGCGAATATTGAGGATGCGCTCTTGGGTTTCTTCCCAACCCAGCTCATCGATAACCCACTTCATTCGGGCTCGTAGCTTGTTCTTTCGGTTACCGGTCTGTTCGAAGACCCGCAAGATAGCTTCAAGCGTAGGCATCAAATCTTTGCGGGATGTGAACTCTTCAACCGCAAGAGCGGGATGTGGATTTGCTCCCAACCCTCCAGCAACAAATACCCGGAACCCAGATTCGATGCTTCCATCTTCAAGTGTTCGGTTGACGGCGATCACGCCAGCATCGTTGAACATGGCTTGGCCACAGTCGGTGTCGCAACCCGAGAAGTTAATTTTGAATTTGCGGGGGAGTCGCTGGCCCAGAGGGTTTCGCAAGAAATGCTTGTCAGCGGCATCAGCCCAAGGTGTAATATCGAGTACTTCGAATGGGCATGCGCCAGCAAGGTGGCAGCCTTGAACGTTTCGAACTGTGTCGCCACAGGCTTCTCGGCTGGTGAGCCCAACCGCACCCAACTTCTCGAGAACATCAGGCACCTGTCGTAGCTGGATGAAGTGCATCTGAATGTTTTGGCGGGTAGTTATGTGGCCCCAGCCTCGAGAATATTCGTCGGCGACATCGGCCAACGCGTTGAGCTGTGCTGGAGAAATCGACCCGTAAGGCATACGGACTCGAATCATCTGATTCTCGCCGCCCTGGCGTTGACCGTAAATGCCGTTAGTGAGACGGAATACGCGAAAGACGTCTTCGTCGATGGTGCCAGCTAAGTAGCCGTCCAGCATCGATCGGAACTTGGCGATGTCGTTAGCGATTTCAGGGTCGGTGACTATGGGTTGGTCCACTACAGCCATGTTGGTATTCCTTCGAGGGTTAGTTTCGAGCGTGTGAGTTGGGTAAGTTCAGCGTCATCGGCGACAGCGCCAATGACGATAATTGACGGATTTTCGACTCGTTCGGTTCCGAGATCGGCGAGTTGTAGTCGTCTGACTTTCTGCGAGCTGGTGGTTGCTGATGTGATGATGGCGACCGGGGTTTCGGCTGGCATATCAGCTGATAGGAGTCGATCACGTATGAGGTGGGCTCGACTAGCTCCCATCAGAACAACCAATGTGGTGCCTAACGTGGCCAAAGCATCCCAGTTGAGGCTGTTTGGGCCGGTCGGGTCCTGATGGGCGGTTACGACGGTAAAGGCGCTGGACACACCCCGGTGAGTGACCGGAATGCCTGCGGCCGCTGGCCCGGCGATAGCCGACGTGATACCGGGAACGATTTCAACGTTGATACCGGCCCGCCCAACCGCGTCGGCTTCTTCGCCTCCTCGTCCGAAAACAAACGGGTCTCCGCCCTTGAGGCGAACGACCACTCGGTGAAGCGTGCCTTTTTCGATGAGTATCTGGTTGATCTTTTTCTGGCTACAGCGTTTACCGTTTGGATCTTTGCCCACATCGATCAGTTCAGCCCACGGCGCGATCTGATCCAGAATTTGTTGGCTGATAAGTCGATCATGCACGACTACTTCAGCTTCGGTGAGAAGCCGAGCTGCCTTCACCGTCAGTAGGTCAGGGTTGCCTGGTCCTGCGCCCACAAGATATACGGTCATTGGTCTGTCTCCGAAAGGCCTAGATGTTTGCGGAGTCTACGATAGGCCGTCTTGTTGTCTCCGGCAGCTACCAGGTCAAACAAACCGTCATCGAGGGCTGCCTGCCATCCAGTTATTTCCGAAGTGCCCAGTTCTTGTTTCGCCTCGGACCGTACTTTGGCGAGCAGTTCGAGTAGTTCGTCGTAGCGTTGATCAAACTCGGCGGTGAACCGGCGACGTAGCCATTGGGCCATCGCTGGGCTTTTACCTCCGGTGGAAACCGCTAGGGTCAAGCCGCCGCTTCTGGTAACCGAAGGCAAAATCCAGGCACAGTTCTCTACATCGTCAGCCGAGTTTGCCCAAATACCGGAAGCTTCGGCATCTTCGAATACTTGTTTGTTGACGGCGCTGTCGTCAGTGCACGTTATGGCGAGTCGATACGAGGCGACTTCGCCTCGACGGTATGGGCGCTCAAAGATTTTGACCGGCATCTCACGAATCTCGTCGCGGATTTCGGGTGCAACAACGGTAACTTGTGCGTCAGCTTTGACGAGACCAGAGACTTTTTGAATAGCCACGTTGCCGCCGCCGACTACTAGGCAGGATCTACCGGACACGATTAGGTTGACCGGGTAGGTGGTTTCGATCACCGGTGTAGTCCACATTCTGTGTGTGATGCTCCGACCCAACGTCCCGATCGGGCATCGTCGTCGGTCAATGCTGGCATGGTACATGGCCAGCAGCCGATAGAGGTATAACCCTGCTCGAGAAGCGGGTTGCTTACCAGATCGTGCTTTTCGATGTAGGTGTCGACTTCGTCGTTGGTCCAGCTCACGATTGGATTGACTTTGACCATGTCTCGTGAGTCGAGCCCTACAACGGGGGAGTTGGCCCGTTCGGGGGAGTCGTCCCAGCGAACGCCGCTAAACCATGCTTTGAAACCGGCTTCTCGTAGGCCTCGCTCGAGAGGAAGAACTTTGCGAGCTTCGCAACAAGACTCAACCCCAGAGGTCCACAAATCGGCAACGTTAGGTTCGGGATGGATGACCTTGAGATTAAGGGCGTACGCTGCCTGAGCCTTTTTCATGGTTTCCAGGGTTTCTGGAAAGTGCAGTCCGGTGTGTAGAAAAACGACCGGAATGTCAGGCATGACTTGTGTCACCGCATGGACGAGGACAGTGTCGGTGAACGACGTAGCGACACAAAGCTGGTCACCGTACCGGTCGGCGGCCCATTCGATGATCGACGCAGTAGAAGCTGCACGTAGCTCTTGATTAGCTCTTTTAAGCTCACTTGGTTGTATCAACAGCTCTGTATCTGGCATATATCTACAAATCCGATCAAATTAGTCGGGAATTACCCTCGGGGGTCAGAATAGACGATTTTTAAACCATTGCCAACCGTAATATCAAGCGAACGATGTCGGCGGAAGCGTGGCCTGAGTCAGGTCTTGCTGAAACGAAACCCACTAGTGCCTCGCATCTATTCCCGCCACCTTAAAGCCCCGCTATTCGATGGCGAAATTCACACTATAGGTGGCGTTCCCTCGAGACGGTGCAATCACTACCCGGTAGTCGCCGTCTAACGGCAGCGTGACCCGTTCGGTCAATGCCTCGGTGGTCAGGATCGTGTTGTCCGGTGCAACAAGCGTGAATGTGGCATTGTTCTCGATAGAACTCAACTCGACCAACATTTCTTGTCCGGCTTGGGCTTCAAGCGTGTAAACATCACGCTCGGCCAGAATAACGCCGCCTTCTATCGAAGCCGAACTTGTACCTGGGGCAAAACGAACCCGTTGAGACACCCTGATTTCGACATCAGAGGTGACCTCGGTGGCATCGACCCGGTTGGTGGCAGTTGATACTGTTGTTTGTTCGACCGGCGCCCGTTCCGTTGCTTCTTCTGTTGTAGTCGAGGTCACCGATGCTGGTGAGGTGGTCGACGGAACAGCGCTCGTGGCGAGAGTTGTTTCACCAGCCGGGGAAATAGAAGATGGCTGAGTCGTGTCGCCGTTTCTCAACATAAAGAACAAGCCGACGCCGACTACGATCAAACCTGCGCCCACCAGTATTCCGATCAGTGTCTTGTTAGAAGATGGCTCCACATAATTTGGGGTAGAGCGAAAGGCTCTAGGGGTGTGGGCAACATTCGGAGACGACGGAACCGGTACCCGCTGGCTGTTTGGATGAGGAGGAGTCCGCGCCGGAACCGTCGGCGTTGACGTCGCTTCAGGAGTAAATCTTGTTTCGGCGTCGGCCGTGCTCCAGTTTTTCGAGCGGGTGGATGCTGGCGTGGTTGCCGGATCAGAAACGAGCATCTCGCCTAACTCGGCAGCGCTTGATGGCCGTTGTGCCGGGTCGACCGATAACGTGCGTTCCAATATTGCGCTGAAACTGGGAGAAACGCCCTGGACCCCCAGATTTTCATGACGGCCCGAAACCACTCGTTGAATGATGCTAGAGACCGTGTCGTTCTCGCCACTAGAAAAGGGTGAACGGCCGATCAGCACGCTGGCCAAGGTCACGCCAATGCCGTAGATATCAGCGGCCGTAGACGGCTGCGATCCGTCTAGGATCTCTGGTGCCGCGTAGGCGACGCTGGCCACCACCTGATTTGTTGTTGTGTTGTTTCCATCTCCGAGCCGGGCAATCCCGAAGTCGCCGACTACGGCATCTCCGTCGGATCGCATAAAGACGTTGGCGGGTTTGAGATCACGATGAAAAATATCGAGTGAGTGGGCGGCTGAAAGTGCCGAGCAGAGCTGAATGCCCACTTTCCGAAGCGTATTCTCGTCAAGTTGGCCTAACCGGTCGGCCAGGGAACCGCCCTCGATGTATTCCATAATCAGGTAGGGGAGGCCATCGTCAGAGATGCCACTCGAGTACACGTCGACGATCCCGTTGTTGCTGCTGAGTCGGCCAAGAGCGATACATTCTCGTTCGAACCTGCGCTTAACAGCATTGTTGTTGAGGGGGGCATGTCCAATTTTTATGGCAACATCTCGATCAAGATTAGGTTGGCGGGCCAACCAAACCTCGCCAAAACCACCTGATCCGATCCGTTTAGTTGGTTCGAACTCGGGTAGCTCTAGTGGGAAATTGGTTGCCATCTTACGTACATCTCTTTCAAGGTCTCCGATCAGGCTACTCCACAACTGCGTCTGATCGATTTAGCTCTCATGGGGGTGCTGGCGAACAAGATCGTCGGGTACAAACGAAAAATCGATGGATACCTCGGTCCAGCCTCTAACACTGTTTATAACAAAGACTCGGTTTGCCCGTTTAGCAAGGTTGATCGTTATCGGTGACTCGGTAAGTAAATTACGGTCCAAAAGGTCACGTCGAAATGTTCCGGGAAGCAGGCCTGATCGAATTGGTGGGGTGTAGAGTTGGCCGTCAATTTCGAACACGAGGTTGCCGATCGTGGATTCTGTTAACTCGCCCCGATCGTTCCACAAAAGTACGTCAAGGTTTGAGTCCTCGGCCAGGCCTAAACGTTCACGTTGGCGGGCACGAGCGTCGGCATAGCGGGCCCGGTCAGTGGTTTTGTGGTAAAGAAATTCGTTGGCCCGGTCGACGGGAAGCGAATCCAAGCCAACGACGGGAAGGGGAGTAGAACTAGCCTCAGGAATGTGGTCGCTGGTGTTTAGGCTATCTAGTGGCTCCAGAGGGGAAAGTTCGATTTGGGGAGACCCAAACTCATCGACGGTGAGCCGTACCCGAAGGTCCGATGTCCCCGTGATGCTCTCTAGTTTGCTGAGCATTTCTTGGCTGTCGCATTCGAAACCGAAATGATCGGCGGTGGTTTGCAGCCTACTGATATGTGAAGAGAGCCGGGTTATCCCATTCTCGGGTGTCCAACGCATAGTCTCAAGGAGACGAAAGTTGGTTTGGCAGCGTTGCAGCACAGCTGTTTTTTGCTGAGCTTCATGCCACTCAGCGGTGGGGTCGGAGTCCCAGACGATACCGCATCCAACCCCGTACTCTGCGGTTGATGTGGATCGGTCAACCCAAGCTGTCCGTATCGCCACGTTAAATTCGGTGCGGCCGTGAGGGCTTATTACCCCAACCGCCCCGGTGTAGATGCCCCGAGGGGAAGGTTCGAAAGTTTTGATCAGTCGAGACGTCGAGAACTTCGGGGCTCCGGTAATTGATGCTGCTGGAAATAGTGCCCTGAACGTGTCTGCGAGGCCGGCTTTGGTTCGTGCGGTCACCGTCGACGTCATCTGATGAAGTGTCGGGTATGTCTCAACCTGATGTAGTAACGGAACATCGACGCTGCCCACGATGGCGATTCGGCCCAAATCGTTCCGGGCCATATCGACGATCATCGTGTTTTCGGCCCGATCTTTTTCACTGGTGGTGAGTTCGTTCGAACGGGCAATATCTGCTGAACGTTCCGGGTCGCGGGGACGGGTACCCTTCATGGGTCGCGTCGTGATACTGTCGCCGTTTCGGTAGAAGAGAAGTTCGGGCGATGCTGAACAAATAGCGGCATCACCGAGATCAACATAGACCGAGTGGTTCGCTTGTTGGGCCCTGACCATGCGAGCGAACAGGCCGCGCGGGTCGCCACTAAAACCGGCTCGCAGCCGCATCGTGTGGTTGACCTGATACGTGTCGCCCCGCTCGATCGGAGCCTTGATCCGCATCACCGATCGTTCGAAATCGGCTTGGGACTGGCTGGCTTCCCAAGCGGTTATTTGATACAGGCCGCCCGTCGGTACTTTGACTAGCGAAGGCTGTTCAAAGACCCCAAATGAGATGAGGGGGACAGTAGGGTTTCGATGGCTGTGGAGAGCCTGATCAAACGCGGGCGCAGCGTCGTAGGCAACCATCCCGACAACCCAGTATCCGTCGTTGGTCGCTTCCTCAGCCCTGTTCAGCGCAGGAATCACATCAGACAGTTCCCACGCGATGATTTGGTCAACTGGATTTTCGAAATTGTGCCAACTCCGACCAGCAACACCTGGAAAAAGAGCTAACGCAGACCGAACCTCCCGGTTATTCCTCAATGTCGCTCTCCTGCGAATACGTTAGATCTAGTAGGTTGTATTCCCACATTTTATGCGGATATTTCGGTTCCAGGACTCTCCCAGTGGGTGACGACATCGTCAAGTGACGCTCGAACACGTTCTGAGGGTGGGGTTTCACACGAACCTATGTAGATCCATCCGATCATCTCTGAGTCTGCTGGATGTCCAAGGTGAGAGCGTACTCGGTTGTCTCGGCTGGGCCATTCGGTCAACCACTGGCCGACATACCCTAGGGCATGAGCGGCATTGAGTAAGTTCTGGCAGACGGCTCCACCAGAAAGGTACTGCTCCGATTCTGGGATTTTGTGACCTCTGGTAATTCGATTCGAGACTACCAGTAAAAGAGGGGCTTGGCCCGGTCGGCGCTGTTCGGTCAGGAGCTGCTGTTCTGATGCGTCAGGGTTGTCGGATCGATATAACTTGGCGCAATAGTCCCCTAAGGCTGCTTGGGCAGACGATGATAGGACCTGTATCCGCCACGGAAATAGCTTCCCATGGTCGGGAACCCGTATCCCGGCGGTGAGAATTTTCTCTAACTCTTCTGAAGTTGGCCCGGGTTCTACCATGGATCGGACTACCGCTGAGCGTCGATTCAGGAGGAGATCTATCGCTTCCACTGCCGTTACTTGCTTTCGTCCATGCGTCGATTTGTCCAGTTCTTATTGCCTGTGAGACTTCTTCTATGGTAGGTCACTGGTTGGAACGATTGGTTGTTGTGTGAAGTTTGTCAGCGAAAATGAGTAGTTCGGATCTAGTGGATTTGTAGCAGGAGGTCTATGTTTGTACCGGCAACTGTTACAGTTCTAAGTTAGGAACGCGGTGCGTGCGAAGTGACGGCACTGGAGAGATCTACCGGCATGAGTAGTGAAACTTCAGAGAATGAAAACGTAGATATCGGGCCGGTGCATGGCAGCCGACCTGTTGGCTCTGCCGATCCTCCAAATCCGGCGTTTGATCTTGAGGCCTCGTTGTCGAGGCTCGAACCGCCACGTCACCGACTAATTCCTGTCGAACGGGTAGATGGTGTTCGGGTAGAGCGGTCCGAAAAAGTGACGGTTGAGCGTGCCGGTATCGACGGTGGTGGACAGTCTGAAACCGTAAAGATCGAACGAACCGAGACGGTTTACGATGAACAGTCAGACGCGGTTCGAATCGAACGCTCTGAGACCGTTCGCGTCGAACGAATCCACACGTCACAATATGATTCGTTGCCGTCATTGTTGGAGGAGTCTTCTTCGACTGAGGTGGCCCAACAGATGCTCGACGAGTCGATGGAGGCTGCAGGCCCGCCGGAGAACGGCCAACGCACCTCGATTCCAGATCGACCGCCGCCCCCACAGCGTCCGTTCCCGGAACCTCGTCAGAAGGCGCCGGTCAGAAAATTAGATCCCGAACATCGCGATGAGACGATAATCGAAGTCAACGCTCACACAGGCGAAGGTGACGTTATCAACCCAGATGAGGATGGCCGGTCAGTTCCCGCTGACGCCGGTTCCGAACGTTCGAGTGAGCGAATTGAGGTGCCAGACCGGGTTTACGAAGCGATTGAAGTCGACGGGAATGAAGTCAGCCCTGGCGCGTACCGATTTAAAGCCGATTCGCGATCCTCGCAACGTCGTCCAGCTTTTTTTGTGCGAGACCAGGCAGTAGCTGCGCCGAATCATCGGGCTAACGGTTCACAACCTGAGAACAACGGAACACCGCCGTCTTCGCCTATCGATCCGCCGCTTCGAAACGGTTCAGGACACCTCGATATCCCACCTCCGAAGTTTCGTCCACAAACTCCTGAAGTTAAACCAGAACCCGGTCATGTCGAACACACCGGTGAGATAGACGTGCGCGCGATTTCAGATCTGGGAGCACGTGGCTTGGCAGGACCAGGAGTCGCATCGGTTGGCGAGAATACTGGTCCGATCGATCTGCCAGATATCGCAAATTTGGCTAGCCGAGCAGAAGCAGCGGAAGAACCAAGGTCATTACCAAACCCGCCTCCACCGAAGTTAACAAACGGCTACAAACCGGCACCGCCGCCTCCAAACCTCAACAACAACCATGATCCAGCCCCACCACGGATAGTCGACCGCCCGAACTTTGGGCCAACTCGAATGGACGCTCCGGTAGACTTCCCGCCTGCGCCAGCACCAAGAGAGTCCGTCAACCCCGACGCCACCCAGCCAAGAGGGTCTCGGTCAAACGGATCTCAGCCAGCAGTGTCTGATAGTCGACGGGGAGCGCCATTTCCAGCTCCGCCTCAGTTCGAACCACGTCAACCAGAGTCGCCTCGATTCGAAACACCACAGAATCGGTCGTTGGGCGTCGACCCGAATGAGGAAATCGATCCGTTTGATGAGTATCTTGATGACCCACTCGGTTTCTTCGACCCCAGTGAAGAGATCGACGCAGTAGATGTACGTCGTCCAGGCCCAGCTGCTTCGGGTGTAACCAGACAGCTTAGAGCCCCACAGGACAATAGGCCTTCCAGACAGGGTCCGCTATCAAACGGTTCGGCTTATGATGTTGGTTCAGGCTCATCAAGTCGGGTCCAGCCTTCAGGAAGTTCCAGACGGGTGCAACCAACACCACCTCGTCGTGCCCCGATCCAACGGCGTGGCAATCAAGACGAGGCGGACGAATACGAAGACGATTATCTAGCAGACGGGCGTCAACCACGCCCATCAGCTCGGCCTGCACGTACACCACGAGGTCGTCAAGAACGCCCACCACAGCGAAGACGGCCAGCCAACGAACGTCAATACGACAACTACGACGACGGCTATGACGAGGGAAACTATGACGACTACGAAGATCCAGATGAAGGTGGACGGTTCCCGGGTGTCGATTTTCTGCGTTCTAAAGCGGCCACGATTGTAGTTGGATTGGTCGGCCTGTCAATTATGGGTCTTTCAGCGATGTACGTTTTCTCCGGCGAGGACGCTCCCGAAGGAGAGATCCTCGAAAGTCAAGGCTTCTACTGGTGGGTCGACAGTGAAGTTTCATCTAAGTCGTTTATCCCCGAATCGTGTGCTGATAGTCTGCAGTCGCTGGGTGCGAGCAAGAAATCGGTTCCATTCTCGGATCTCGAAGAAATCCCAAGAGAAGATATTTCGTGTGAAGAAATTCTTTCACCAGGAAATTAGTATCCTAACGAACCAGTGATAAACAGATTTTCCGTAGAGTCTCCCTGCGACGATGGAGACAGTCTTTGCGCCACCGTGTTTGACGTCACCGGTTCTGAGAGCATCACAAACGTCTCAAAGATCGTCGGTACGTGGCCGTTTCGCGTCTTCGTGATACTTGTTGTCGCCTTTTTGCTGGATCGACTAATCCAGAGCTACATAATCAGAAAAGGGCGCCGCATCCTCAGAAAACACAATGGGCGTTCAAAGCGGCACGCCAACACAGCGGCAGAAGAACGAGCACAACTACGAGTCGACACTATGGCGAGCGTTTTAGCCTCGTTTAGTCGGTTCGTGCTGGCGTTTGTTGTCATTCTGATGGTTCTAGACGAATTTGGTATCTCATTGGCGCCTCTTCTAGCGGGCGCCAGCGTACTCGGGGTAGCCCTCGGTTTCGGCGCCCAAAAGATCGTCGCTGACTTTCTAGCCGGCTTTTTTATGCTGGTCGAAGATCAGTTTGGGGTTGGCGACGTAATAGACGTCGGTGAGGTTAGCGGAGAAGTCGAACGGGTCAGTCTGCGTATGGTCACACTGCGTGATGTCGAAGGTACCTTATGGTTCGTTTCCAATTCGGAAATTCGACGGGTAGCAAACAAATCACAACTATGGTCTCGTGCAGTTCTAGACATAGATGTTGCCTATGAAACCGACCTTCGGCGGGCCGAGGGGATTATCCAACGAGTTGCCGACGACCTGTGGCAGGACGAAACGTTCACGGAGGGTGACATTATTGATCCTCCAGACGTGTGGGGAATAGAACGATTGGGCACCGATGGGGTTTCGATCCGTTTAGTTGTCAAGACCGATCCGGCCGAACAATGGGTTATTGCTCGGGAGCTGCGCCTGCGGATAAAGGAGGCCTTCGATGAAGCCGAAATCGAAATGCCATACCCACAGCGAACAGTGTGGATACGTTCAGACGAATCTACACCGGTCCACGCCAGGCCAGAAGTTCGAACCGTCGAACCAAGACACGGGTCTCCATATAGCGATACGAACGAAAAACCATCGATAAAAGATAGTCCACAATAGAGAACGGCCAATCCCGACATTAGACTAGTTGCTGCGCTTGCAGCAGCTAAATGCTTCTTGTGTACGTAGCCTTGTGGCCAGCGGTTTTGTACCGCTAAAGCCGCAAAGTGGCGTGTTTGGGTATGGTGTTATGGACGGACCAGTGGAGACTGACAATGGTTACAGCTCAGAAAAACAATCCGATTGGCGGTTTGTTGGGGTGGTTACAAGTCCCTAATAGTCGGGCCGAGATATCGCTCGACACCATCGTGATGGGGGCCGGTGGCGTCCTCGTTCCGCTAGGTTTGGCTCGATTGTTCGCTGGTGGACCCTTGGGAGTTCTCAACACGCCTCCTGTAACAGGAGCTGTCCCGTTCTTTCTGGCCGCGGTTCTCACCGTCGCTTTTGCTTGCATTCTCCTATTCGTTTCGCAACTCGCTCCGCTACGTCCTGCCGGTTTCGCCGCTGCGGCAACCGCTATTGCGTTTTTGGCAGAATCGGTCAGCAGAATCGGTGACTCTCCCAAGGCAGGTTTTGGCCTTGTCTTGTTTGCTATCTTCTGCCTAGGTCTATTTGTGCTGCCTCTAACCCGGCACGTGTACTTTCTCGGTGCCGTCTTGTATGCGGGTTGGCGCTTCCTGGTGATGCTGACGTCGGACGTTGAAACGGGAGGCACCTTTGTCCGAGCGATGGACCCTCGGCTTGGCGGCGTTTCTAATATAGCGCTAGCGTTGTCGGTTTTTTTAGCTGCTGGAGCACTCGGCGCCGTGTGGTTCCTCGATCGTAGCGACGCTCATGGTCTGGCTTTACCGTTTGCTGCCGTTGGGATAACGGCCGCTGGAGCCGCCGTCGTCAGCGGTCCGAACTTCTTTGTCAGCTTGTTAGCATTTGTGCTTGGTGGCGCCGCAGTCTGGGTCGGATCTTTAGTTGGAAGACGTGGTGTTGCCTGGGCGGGGACTGCAGGACTGGTGCTATCGGCGTCGAAACTCTACGATGGTTTCGACAGCAGGTTTGCGGGATTCGTGACGATTGTAGTTGGTGTGGGTCTTCTAGCTTTTGCTGGTCGGGCCTTACTCCCCGGGGTCGCCAAAGCGGTAAACGGGTTAGCCTCCAACAAGGCGGTTCTGCCAGCCGGCGCCCAGCCGGGCCAGCCTAATCCACCGGCACAACCCTTCAACACAGCTCCGAATCCGGCTCAGTTCGCTGGGCCGAATCCTGGGCCTGGGTCTTCGCCGGGAGAGTTCGCTGGGCCGAATCCTGGATTTGTTCAGCCAGCTGGCACGATCGATACCACAACGCCCGACGTCGCGGCGGAGTTTGATCCCCAAACACAGTTCCCGCAGCCAGACCCTTCTATTCCACAAGGGCAAGGCCAGGAGATCCAACCAATACCGACTCAGGAGTTTCAACCCCCAGCCCCGGTAGAGGATCCACAAGCTGGCCAGTTCTTGCCAGGATCGTTTGGTGGTTCGGTTGAGAAGGTCGAGCACTCAACCGAACAGATCGAAGCGGTAACCGAGCCCTATCAGCCTCAACAAGCCGAGTCGACGTCACAATCTGAAGAAGCACAGGTCATGGAACCTAACTGGTATGCCGACCCTACCGAGCGATACGACCACCGTTGGCACGACGGAGTTAACTGGACCGAACATGTCGCAACAGCCGGTAACAGCGCCGTCGACCCGATCAGCTAGTTGGGTTGTCGAGGTCGGGTTCGATACACTCCTCGGCGGCCCCGCCACCTCCAATATCTTGATCACCGGTCTGGTCCTGAACGAAACCAGAACCTTCATCGGTTGTGCCGAAATATCTGACGATCGAATCGGCTAATGCCCTCGCTTCAGCCTCAATAAAAGCTGGGTCGAGTAGGAGTTCTTCTTCTGCAGGGTTGGTGACGTAGAGAAACTCTGTAAGCACCGACGGTATCTCATCGGCACGACGTAATACCCCGAGGTAGTCTTCTCCGTTTGGTTTGGTCCATGATCGAACTCCAGCGTTTCCACTACCTGCCCAACTAAATGGCTGTACCGGTTCGACCGTGAATGGCGCAGGAACCGGCAATATTTCTGGTACCGGCTCTAGGGTGATCGTCGTAGGGGGAGCGGTGGTAGGAGGAACCGTTGTCGGCACCGCTGGATCGGCCGGAACTGTCGTCGGCGGTGTTGTTGTAGTGGCAGCGGCCTGGGCTTGGGCAACGATTTCCTGATTTCTGGCTACGGCGTCGTTATGTGCTTGTACCGATTGTTCGTAAGCATCGACTTCAGCTTCATGGGCAATACGCAACGCCTCATACTCGTTCCAGCGGGCCGTCTTTTCGGCGGCTGCAGCATTCAACAATGGGGTGAGCTGGTCGTGAAACAATCCGCCGAAACGAGTAGCTTCTGGGCTGTCGGTTTTGGTGAACACGATTGTTCCCGGTTTAGCACCTCCGGCCGGTGCACCTCCGTTGTGGTGTATTGACACGAATAACGCAGGTTTGACTTGGTTAGAAATGGCGGCTCTGGTAGCGAGGGTTACCGCGTGGTCGTTTTCTCGAGTGAGAACAACGGTTGCGCCTTGTTCAATAAGTAGCTCTTTGGTTTTTTGGGCAACAGTAAGGTTCAGTTCTTTTTCAACCGCTCCTCCTGGCCCCACAGCCCCAAACTCGTAGCCTCCGTGACCGGGGTCGAGAACCACATGAGCACGGCCGATAGGTTCGCCACCGCTATAGCTCGCCGAAGCGTCACAGGGGGTGCGAATCTTATAGCCGTCGTCGGTCTTGCCGACCACTGGCACGATCACTCCGCTATCAGTTCTCAGAGCTGCCGGTTCATCCCAACTGGGAAGATTCGCAAAGGGTTTTTCCCGTGTTCCCAAGGCAACTGGGGCCAGGGTGGTAGACGGCGCGGGCCGGTTGGTGTCGTCCACAAACGCTAAGTCATCTGGTCTATCGACTTCGGTCGGTGACACAGACTCAGCCGATGACCCGCTGCACGACGCAGCCAGAAACGAAGCAGCTACAACGGCTACCCCAAACCGGTTAGATCTCGATGGAAACTTTAGGCGGAAATTCACAGGTATCAATCGGCCGGTCCGGCCGATGATAAAGCGAAAAACCTACAGCAGATTTACCGTGCGTCGTTTACGGTTCCCGTGACAAAGTCGACTACCTGGTCAACGCCTATTCGAGAGGTCTCTCCCGACCGTCGCTCGGTGAACTCCACTTCGTTTTCTTTCAAGGCTCGTGGGCCGATAGTGATGCGGTACGGAATACCTACCAACTCGGCGTCGGCAAACTTCACCCCAGCTCGGGCATTACGGTCGTCGAGAACAACATCGACTCGGCGACGCTTCAACTCCTCGTAGATCGAGACGGCGGCATTCATCGAAGTTTCATCGTTTTTGACCGTAGTGATAACTACTTCGAATGGCGCTACCGATACCGGCCAAACGAGGCCATTATCGTCGTTGTGGGTTTCGGCCACCGTAGCCATATTTCTACCGATACCGATGCCGTAGCTGCCCATCACGATTGGGGTTTGTGCGCCTTCGGCGTTCGCTACCGACAAATCGAACTTCTCTGCGTAGGTTGTACCCAGCTTGAAAATGTGGCCCGCCTCGACGCATCGAACGAGGCGTAACGGTGCTTCACAAAGCGGGCACTGTTCACCGGAAGTAACTTGGCGGAGGTCCGCCCAGCTCGAAACGGTGACATCTCGCTCTATCGAAACTCCCCGCACGTGCCAGTCATCTTCGTTGGCTCCCGTTGTCATGTTGGAACGGCCGCGCAAAGCTTCGTCGGCGATGATCTTTAGACCCTCAACCCCGACCGGACCCAGACTGCCTGGTCTAGCTCCCAAGGCGGAAAGGATTTCGTCTGCACCAGCCTGACGTATGGCCACAGCGCCGGTGGCGTCAAGTAGTTTTTGTTCGTTAAGTTGGTGGTCACCGCGCAAAATAACGAGTGTGAGCTCGTCATCGATCACCATGACGAGGGTCTTGATCTGTCGGGATGCTTCAGCACCGCCCTCAAACGTGGTCAGCTGTTCAATCGTTCGAATGTCGGGGGTGGCAAAGCGTTCCACCTGATCTGGCCCAGGCTTATCCTCAATAGCGGGCAGTGCTGACGTCGCTTTCTCGACGTTGGCCGAATACCCACAAGAATCACAACGAGCGACGTCATCCTCACCGGCATCACACGGAACCATAAACTCGACGCTGCTATTTCCGCCCATCGCCCCGCTGCTAGCCTCTACCGGCATGGCCGATAGCTTAAGTCGGTCAAATATTCGGATGTATGCTTCCCGGTGGGCCTCGAAGGCTTTATCTAAACCAGCTGAGTCAATGTCGAAGCTGTACGAGTCCTTCATGGAGAATTCCCGTACTCGCAACAGGCCGCTTTTCGGGCGTGCTTCGTCCCGGAACTTCAGCTGGATCTGGTACCAAATTTGTGGAAGTTCCTTATACGACGTCAGCTCGGTAGCGACGGTCGAAAAAATTTCTTCGTGCGTGATACCCAACGCCATCTCGTTGTCGCGGCGGTCGTTGAGCCGGAACATTATTTCGCCCATCGTGTCCCAACGGCCCGACTTTTTCCAGATCGAGGCAGGATGCATGGTTGGGAGTAGGAACTCTTGGCCACCTAACGCGTCCATCTCTTCTCGGACAATGGCGGCGACTTTGTTGTGTACTCGCCACCCGAGGGGGAGCAGCGAGTAGTGGCCAGCATGGAGCTGACGTATAAAACCGGCCCGGACTAAAAGGGCGTGGCTTACGGCCTCAGCATCACCAGGTGCTTCGCGAAGGGTGGGTACAAACAAATTAGACCAGCGCATGAAAACAAACTATCGACGTTTAGCCGACAAACTCTGGATCGACGCTAACCGAGAGCGATTATTGGGCAATCGTAAGAACTGCGAGCGTTAGACGACCGGACTCATCGAACTGATTCGAGTTGCCGCTTCCTATCGCCCTGAGCCGTGCCGCTGGAATGCCCTGATCTTCGAGGTAGTCCACCGCAGCCTGCGCCTGAGCGACGCTCAATGCCTGGTTGTCTTCGGCAGTCTGCTGGCTAAACGTATGAACGTTCACGATTAGGGTTTCAGGGCTGTCGGCGAGAAGGGCAGCTGCTTCATCTAACGAGTTCCGGCCATTCCCATCAAGCTCTGCGCTGCCAGGAAGGAACCTAAGATCATCGATCTCTTCGATACTTTGAGTGAGCTGAGCCTGTTCTCCTGAAACGACGCTAACCACATTGTTAACCCCAGAAGGGACCTGAACGGGTTCGGTGCTCTGCGTGATTGAGATGAGAGACGGGTCGACACCGCTGTTGGTCAGCAGCTGAAGAATCGAGTCGCCAAGCTGGCTAGCGTTAGCTTCAAATACAAACAACTTGTTCGACAAACCGGCCAACTCCGGGCTGGTTTGAATCGCTTGTTCTTCGGTTTCCGGTTGTGTCGTATCTTCGTCGATCGCTTCAGATTCGGAAACTTCATCGAAGGTGCTAATAGCTATTTCGACTTCGGCCCCTTCCTCTTCGGTTAAAGAAACCACAGCCTGCAGCGCGGACGCTGATGGAACATCGGTCGGCCATTCGCCTGGATCGGTTGCGAACGCAAATCCGCTTGTGTCAGCTATCGAATTTTGAATAGAGCGGCTGGATTCTGGCAGAGAGATTGTCACGAAATGGGACAGGTGATCTCCGGCTCCGATATCGGCGGAACCGAGGCCCCGAGCAGAGATCTGTGACGCATCTACGCCTCCGCCTTCCATCACAAACTCGGTGATGACGTCAGCTTGTTTGATGCTTAGCTGATGGTTCTGGGCTGGGTTATCTTCGGTGTAGGTTCGAACGTCGAAGGCCAATGTTGCTTCCGGGTCGTTGGCAACTGCTGAACGAAGAGCGCTAAGCGCATCGAACCCGGCAGGGGTGAAACGCGTTGTTCCAGGTTCGAATGCAATTCTTGTCGTGTCGAACCCGCCAACGAGTTCGTTAAGTGACAACGACTCGGCAGATTCTCCGGCTGGGGCTTGCGACGCCGAAGCTTGCTCTGAGGTTTCATCGTCATCATCGCCGGAAGCAGAAAGGTAAAGCAACCCAGCTAGCAAAGCGATCGCGGCCAGGACCGCTGTGCCGATCACTAAGACGGGGGAGGGTCCACTATCAGTTTCTTCGGGGGTGGATAGCTTCAGCGTGCTTCGAGCGATGTCCTGGGTGGTTTGTGGACTCTGGTAGAGCTGTTTTTCTTGTTGCGAAAATGAGATAGAACGACCTCGTTCGGTGGGGTCGTTAGAGTCAGGCTCAAATTCAGATGACCAAGACATGCGATACCTTCTGTGCTGCCTAGCGAGTCAGACGACGGGTTCTGACACTTCCTACGTTGAGTCTACGGGGTGATATGCCAGATATCTAGATGCTGGTGAATGCACCTATTAGGTTAATTATCATGTGGAGTGCTTGCCCGAAGTGCGGAGCTTGGCCAAGGCCAACACGGCAATCGCTCCGACGGCGGCACCGATAAATCCTGAAGCCTTTAATTCGAAGCTGTTCCCGGCCAGGAGGTTAAGTGCGGTTCCCCCGACCACTGAGCCGAGAATCCCTAAAACGATGGTGCTAATACAGCCGAAATTATGAGGACCTTTCACCACGAACCGTGCGACGATTCCCGCTGCGAGGCCTAAAAGTATCCAACTGAAGATCCCTTCCATAACTCTTATTGTTGCATCATGGCCCGGCTTACGCGATGGGTCGATATGCTCCGGTGATGGTTGGAAGATACTCAGCGGCAGCGGTCTGCACCCCAGGTTTAGAACTCCTCTGCTCAGCAGAACTCGCTGATCTTGGGTGTCGGCCTAAACCGGCGGGTCCCGGAACGGTTGAATTTGCGGCGAATGCCCGTCAGCTATATGCAGCCAACGTCTGGTTACGGACTGCGTCACGAGTGATGGTTGAAGTAGGTCGGTTCCGGGCAACCGACTTTGCTCACCTTGAGCGGGCTGTCGCCGCCATCGACTGGAGTCCATGGATTCGTGACGATATCGCTCCGAAGTTCCGGGTCAGTTCAAACGAATCAAAGCTCTATCACACCGAGGCGGTAGCTGAACGATTGCATCGCCAAATCGGCGCCCCGGCCCAACCCGGACAAGCCGAACAGTTAGTAATCGTTCGCATCAAACGCAACACGGTCACGATGAGAGTCGACTCATCGGGCGACGCTCTTCACCTCCGTCCATGGCGCACAGAAATCGGTCCTGCGCCGATACGGACCACGATGGCGGCGGCGATGCTACGACTTTCCGACTGGTCAGCAGATGCGCCGTTACTCGACCCATTTTGTGGGTCGGGGACTATCCCAATCGAAGCGGCTTTGGCGGCTAGAGGTATGCCTGTAGGGGGACAACGTCGGTATGCGTTCCAACACTGGGCTGACTTTGAGCCCGGCACATGGGCAAGTGTCGCCGGTGAGATCGTTTCGCGGCATCGATCTTCGGCTGGTCAACCGATATGGGCGTCGGACAGAGATTCGGCTCAAATTCTGCGAGCCAAGAACAACGCAGAACGAGCTGGTGTGAGTGACGATATTGACTTCTCTACCAACGTCGTCTCCCACCTCAAGGCACAGACTGGAAACGGCCTTGTCATTACGAATCCGCCATACGGAAAACGAGTAGGCGACGGGCAGCTAGACGGACTCTACCGACGCTTTGGTTCCCAGGTTCGGGAGCGCCTCGCCGGGTTCGATTTGACGATGGTATGTCCAGATAGCGGCCTAGCAAAACGGGCCGATCGAAATCTCAAAAGCGTCGCTTCGTTTCGCCATGGGGGTCTTCGAGTTAACGTTTACCACCGGAGTGGTCAAGTGCCCTCTGTCTAGCGGATCCTGAGTTCGATGCCAGGAGTCGCCCACTAACGGTGTTCCAAATCGACTACATCACCGTCGGGTGTAGACAACGAGAGCGATGTCGAAGACGGCGACGTCCAATTCTCGACCTCTCCCAAAGTGGTGATGATCAAATCGTCTTGTGTCTTGAGTGCCGCTTCGCAGTCTCGACGGGTTCCGCCAGTGAATGTCAGGCTGATCCGTCCGTCATCAAAAAAGCTGTACGACCCGAGATGAGTATTGCAGCCTGTGTCAACCGAAACGCTAGCGGTAACGTCGTCGACTGTGATAGCGGGTGGACCAGTTAGTGGCACGTCTTGTCCACCGGAAATGAACCCAGTAACATCAAACGTTCCGACAAACGCAGAAGAACTGGCATCCGACGCAGTGCCGGAGGACTCAGCACCGCAGCTGGACAGGAACATTCCAAAACCGACTAGCACCGGCACCCACCGTCTCGAATTTGTGTTACTGTTCATCGATCGCACCGGTCAATACGCTACCATCGCTGGCGAACAAACAGCGCATGTTGGCTATGTGACCACAAGCACCGGCTGTGGTTGATCATGACAGCCCAGAACGACCTACATTTTGATGGTAACGAGCTGATGGGAGCCAACGATGTCGACCTTGCTGGTAGCCAGCGAAGCGTCTTTATTACCTGCCCGCAACCAAATGGCGATTTCTTTGGGGTGGCATATCATCATCGCCTGTTTTGGGATGGCGATGCCGGCCATGATCTTTGTGCTCCACCGTAAAGGCATCAATGGGGACGAGGTTGCCCTAGAACTAGCCAAACGATGGTCGAAAGTGTCGGGTGTGCTCTTTGCGATAGGTGCAGTGTCCGGAACCGTCTTGTCGTTCGAACTTGGATTGTTGTGGCCAGAATTGATGGCCCAATACGGCGACGTCATCGGGTTAGCGTTCTCGTTGGAAGGCATCTCGTTCTTTCTGGAAGCGATATTTCTGGGGATTTACATTTATGGTTGGGGCAAACTTCCGGGACACATCCACTCATTGATGTTGATACCTGTGATCCTCGCCGGAATATTCGGCAGCTTCTTTGTCGTTGCAGTAAATGCGTGGATGAATGCGCCGACCGGATTCGAAATCATAGACGGCGAAGTCGTCAACATCGATCCGATCGCCGCCATGTTTAACTCAGCTGTGTGGTTTCAGTTCCTTCACATGTTTCTTGGCGCATACATGGTCACAGGTTTTCTCACCGCCGGTGTCTACGCCCGAGGTATGTTGCGGGGCCGCACCGATCGGCTGCACAAACTCGGTATCGGGGTTCCGCTGGTATTCGCCGGGTTGGCAACGTTGATCCAGCCGGGAATCGGGCACTTAGCAGGCAACAGAATAGCGGATGAACAGCCGATCAAACTTGCTGCGATGGAAGGGCTGGCAACCACCGAATCCGACGGCAGGGTTGCGTTAGGCGGCGTCTACATCGACGGTGAGCTTCGGGGCGCAATCGAAATTCCAATCGATGGGTCACTAGGTTTGCTCGCACAGAATGATCCGAATGCCGAAGTCATTGGACTTGATGCGGTGCCAGTGGAAGACCAGCCACCTGTAAACGTGGTCAGATTTGCGTTTCAAACGATGGTGGGTATCGGATCGGCATTGGTGGGTCTAGTTCTGTGGGCTGGGTGGAGGTGGAAACGAACCTCAGGCGGCATGTTTGGGTCTCGCCGCCTGCTATGGGCGTTAGTAGCAGCGGGTCCTCTAGCAGTCATAGCGTTGGAAGCAGGGTGGGTTACAACCGAAGTCGGTCGCCAACCCTGGATCGTGCACGGGCTAATGCGTACCGAGGAAGCGGTCACCGATGCCTCGTATCTGTGGTTCAGCCTTTCAGTGCTGATCGTTGTGTACACACTTATGACACTCGGCGCCTGGTATGTCTTGCGTTCCATGTCGAAGCGTTGGAACGCCGGTGACTACCATCTAGACGCAGTTTATGCGGGAGATATAGCAGCTGGTGAACACGACGAAGAACCATCGGAACTAGACCAATTGGATGTGGTAGAACCATGACCACCGCAGAGCTGGTTGCAGCCATTCTGTTTCTAGCTGTCACGGCGTATGCCGTCTTAGGTGGCGCCGACTTCGGTAGTGGTTTCTGGGACCTGTTTGCTGGCGGGTCGGAGCAAGGGTCTCGAACCAGGCAGCTCATCGACCATTCGATCGGACCGGTTTGGGAAGCGAACCATGTCTGGCTTATCTTCGTACTCGTATTTCTTTGGACCGGATTTCCCGACGTGTTTGCTGCCTTTTCTCAGGCGGTGGATGTTCCGATGTGGCTAGTTGGGTTAGGGATCGTGATTCGGGGTGCGAGCTTTGCGTTCCGGAAATATTCTCCGTCATGGGCGTCTGCCCGGTTGGCGGGGTCCGCCTTTGCTGGGGCTTCGTTGATGACCCCGTTTTTGTTCGGGATGATTGTTGGTGCCGTGGCGTCGGGACGCATCAACCCCGATGCTCCGGACGAAACCATTTGGTGGTCTCCAACATCGATACTCGGCGGGTCACTAGCGGTTCTGACGTGTGCGTTTTTGGCGGCCGTGTTTCTGACTGCCGACGCTGGACGGCTGGGGCTACCCAGGTTGGCTGAATCATTTCGCCGACGTTCGTTGGCGATCGCCGCCATCACGGGGGTTGTGTCGGCTGTTGGAGTTGTGGTGATAGCCATTGACGCTCCCACCCTTTTCGACGGGTTACTGGGTAGGGGATTGCCTCTCATGGCCATTGCCGCTCTGTCGGGGATGGTCACGATGTTCTTGACGTTTCGAAATCGGTTCCGGTGGGCTCGAATTTCGGCTGTGATCGCAGTGGCCGCCGTGATCTTGGGGTGGGGGGCTGGATCGTACCCGTGGTTGTTGGTCGACCATGTCACGATTGCGGAAGGGGCAGGCCATCCTACGACCCTTACCGCCCTTGTCATTGCCGCCGTCGTCGCCGGTCTTTTAGTGTTGCCAGCGCTGTTCCTACTTTTCTATCTGGCCGAACGGAATTTGGTTGGAGTTGAATCTGCGCCGCCTCCTCGGTTGAATCCTGAACCAACTGAATGAACCTAGCTTGTTGTGTCATCCGGGTTCGTTTGGCTGGGTCATTTGTCGAAACATGGTCAACGGAGATCGACGATTTGGGTATAACTACCTGAAATTTTATCTGATTTGGTTGAAATGGCGTCGATTTGGGGCGTTGTGCCCAGGGTAAATGGGTGGTTGGGACTGTTATGGTTCGTAGTCCAACCAAACACAAACCCGGCACAACCCGACGCTACCTCAACCCAGCGTTGGGTTGTGTTGTTTTCGGATTAACCCGCCAAGCGGTCGAGATCGCTCATCCAAAGGTTGTGTAACCGTTGTTTGATATCTTGAGGCCTATTGTGAAGTCACCGAAACTAGACCCCGACCTGCAACAGCACGGGGTGGGAACAAAGCCAGTGGGCCCAGACCAGTTTGACGACGAACATCGTCGCCGACAGCTCAGACAGATGAAACTAGTAGCCACCGGACTGTTTGTTCTGGCCGCTGTCGTATTTATCGTTGCTGCGCTAGCCGAGAAAGGCCGCCTGACCGAAGCGCCCGTTCACTGGGCAGGCTACGTTCGGGCGACCGCCGAAGCAGCGATGGTCGGAGCCCTCGCCGACTGGTTTGCCGTGACCGCCCTATTCCGGCATCCGTTGGGCATACCGATACCACATACCGCAATCATTCAAAAACGCAAAGATCAGATCGGTCAGAGTTTGGGGTCGTTCGTTCGGGACAACTTCTTGACCCGTGAAGTTGTACAAGAGCGTCTTGGAAGCGCCCAGATCGGGCGACGGGTCGGTGACTGGCTGACGAACCCGGATAACGCAGCATCAACGGGTGAACAAAGCGCAGCACTTATACGCGGCGTTACCGAAGTGCTCCAAGATGACGTAGTGGCCACAAGCGTCGAACAACTGGTTCGAGATCGGGCACAAGAACTCAAAGTTGCGCCGCTGATGGGTCGAGTGGTTGACGCCGCAGTAGAAGGCGACCATCACCAGCGACTGTTAGAAAGTGTGCTCAACGCCCTCGCCTCGTTTATGGCCGACAATCGTGCATCGTTTAGGAAACGCCTCGACGAGGAGTCTCCGTGGTGGGTTCCTGAACCCATCGATGACCGCCTGTTCGACAAGTTATACACCGCAGTTCAACAATTCGTGTCAGATGTTGGAGCAGAACCGAACCATGAGATGCGCATCGACGTCAATAAACGGGCGGTTGTGTTTGCTGAACAGCTGCGTAACTCGCCTGAACTAGCAGCAAAAGCGGAAGCGTTAAAGGCCGAACTGTTGGATCACCCCGACGTGCGGGCATGGTCAGCGTCGCTTTGGCATACCATCAAATCTGCGTTGTTAGAAGCGGCCGAAGATTCTGAGTCTGACCTCCGGCAACGGCTGCAAGAGTCCCTCGTATTGGCTGGCAAATCTATACAAAACGACCCCGAACTTCAACAAAAGCTAGACGCATGGGTGCTCGACGCTACGAGTTATGTGGCAGAACAATTTAGGGATGAAGTAGCTGGCCTAATTTCGACCACGGTTGGTCGGTGGGATACCCAGGAGACCGCGGAGCGACTCGAGTTGCAGGTCGGCAAGGATCTTCAATACATACGTATCAACGGCACACTCGTAGGAGGCGTTGCCGGTCTCGTTATCTACTCGTTATCGCAAGCGTTTCTATAGCCGACAATCAGCTACGTATCGTTGCCAGCCAGAACCGCTACAAGGCCCGCAACCACTGCTAGTACACCGACAGCGATAAGTAAAAGTAGTAAAAGCGCCATAACTGTAAGTGTAACTAACATGTTCTGGCTACACCATTTCGACCGGCAACACTACAGGGTCGGTGGGTGTCCGGCTGAGTTCAAAACCGGTGAGTAGGTCTCGTGCCGCCACCGCGTCGCCTGCGTCACACAAACCCAACGTCCACCCCAGATAGCTCAGTACCTGTTCTGGAGATCTCCCCATCGCTTCTTGATCGTCTAACGTCACCGCTCCATGGCGCTTAGCGAGACGCTCACGGCTAGGTGACAGCACGAGAGGCACATGGGCGTGGCTGGGCGGTTCTAAACCGAGGGTTCGGTAGATAAACAAGTGTCTGGCCGTCGACTCTAGCAAGTCATTGGCCCGTACAACCTGTTCGACTCCTTGTGCAGCATCGTCGACGACGACCACCAGGTGATAGGCCGGGACGCCGTCGTTTCGTTGCACCACAAAGTCGTCGACCTCGAACTCTTGATATCCGGCGACCTGGTCAACAAACGGGATCTTGGTGCCATTGGCGAAGATCCGAAGGGCTGGTGAACGTCCGGACGCGATCTTGGAGCGTCGCTGAGCCATCGTTAACTCGCGGCACGTCCCCGGATAGCTATAGCCGGCAAAGGTGTCGTGTGGCGCTGAGGCTGCTCGGCGAATCTCTGAGCGGGAACAAAAACACTCATAGACGAGCCCATGTTCCTGAAGATCCGAAACCGCGTCTCGATATGAGTCGAGCCGATCGAGCTGGCGAATCGGCTCGCCATCGAAGTCCAACCCGAACCGCGTAAGATCGGTCAGTTGCGACTCATAGTGTTCGAGTTGCCGGGCTCCTAGATCTTCAAAACGTAGGTAAAACGGGCTGTCATCAATGCGGGCAGCCAGCCACGCCACCAGAGCGGTTCGCAGGTTGCCTAGGTGGAGACGACCCGATGGGCTGGGAGCGAAACGGCCAGTCGGCATGCGCCTACGGTAGTCGGATGGGTGTGTAATCGGTACATCCGTGCAGCCAATTGGGTTCTGTTGAGCAAAAATGCGTTCTCGCTGCGACACTGGAATGATGGAACTTCTCGAACAACTGGAACCTAATCAGCCGATTCTTTTTGGAGGCAACCGGGTTACCCATGTCTCTGCCGAACTAGCTGAAGCGTTTACTCCAGGAGATCGTCTGGTCGTGGTCGCCGCTGATGGTGCACTTCTGCACATTCCGAAGGCCGAATGGGACACCTCACAGGCCGCTGTTGCTTCCGCCTATGGGGCGTTCAACAAAATGGGTGCGGTCGACGATGCAGCGATCAGCCGATTTTATGACGAGTTCGCTCTTCGTTTGAGTGACGACAGCTCATTCAAACCGATCCAGGTCGCAAACGACGAAGATGTTGAACGAGCCAAGGGTCGAGGTCGGTCAACGACTCGACTAGAACTTTCAGAAAAGATGCGGCAAGACATGATTTCCGGGCTGCAGATGTGGCGTGATATCGAATCGAGCCGTGATAGTGTCGTCTCCCAAATAGAACATGACGGCTGGACCGTCGAGCAGCGCCGCGCTGGGCTGGGTGTCGTTGGGTTTGTCTTCGAAGGCCGCCCTAACGTGTTCGCCGATGCCTGTGGGGTTCTTCGTAGCGGCAATACGGTCGTTTTTCGGATCGGCTCAGACGCGCTGGGCACAGCGAAAGCCATCGTTGAACACGCCCTCAACCCGGCGTTGCAGGCAGCAGGATTACCCTCAGGTGCGGCCACGTTGGTCGAAAGCGCTGCTCGGAGCGCAGGTTGGGCATTATTTAGCGACACACGGCTGGCGTTAGCGGTAGCACGAGGAAGTGGTGCGGCGGTAGCTCAACTCGGTGCAGTAGCCCAACAGAACGGGATACCGGTTAGTCTCCACGGCACAGGGGGAGCGTGGATGGTGACTGGTGAAAGTTGTGATCCGTCCGTGTTGACACAGTCGGTCGCCAACTCACTTGACCGTAAAGTGTGCAATACCTTAAACACGTGCTGTGTTCTACGTTCCGAAGCCGACACTCTCATTCCGGCTTTGCTCGATGGGCTCACCCAAGCAGCAAAAGCACGAGGAGCGGAACCTAAACTTCATGTCGCGGCCGGTTCGGAGAACAGTCATCTTGAATCGTGGTTTGATGCGACCGTGATGATAGACCGGGCCGAAGGTCAAGTATCTGAACAGCGGGCACAGGTAATCGACCCGGACAAACTGGGAGATGAATGGGAATGGGAAAATTCTCCCGAAATCACCTTGGTGCTAGTCGATTCAGTATCCGAAGCGATCGAACTTTTTAACGCCCAATCACCCCGGTTTACGGTCAGTCTCATTTCTGACGACACAGCCGAACAAGACAGCTTCTGGTCTTCTATCGACGCCCCATTTGTCGGCAACGGGTTTACCCGTTGGGTGGACGGCCAGTACGCATTGTCGAAACCTGAGCTTGGCCTTTCCAACTGGCAGTTTGGACGCCTGTTCTCTCGAGGCGCCGTCTTGTCCGGAGACAGCGTTTATACGATTCGTACCCGTGTAACCCAAACCGATCCGACGGTCAGCAGATAACGTAAATCGACCGATTTGGCGGGTTTATGTCTCGTTTCATTGAGCGTAAGCGACCGGTAACCGGGGTCTAAACCTGATACAAACATAGGATGAACATTGTTCATCCTGGAAGATCTCTGCGGGATTTGCCGACTGAACGTATCGTCGTCGCGTCTCTGATTCTGGGTGCCTTTTACTACTTTCGAGGTCTCCCATCTGAACGTGAACAAATCGTCAGCCTGATTTGTATATGTTTACTGGTCCTCACCGCTGGCCGCGACTGGCGAAAGGCCGCCGTCACCGTATTGAACTGGTTGCCATTTGTCGTGTTAATGGTTCTCTACGACTTCACCAGGGGAGCCGCAGACGACCTCGGGATGCCGATCCAAACGCAGCTACCGATCGTGGCTGACCAGTATTTATGTGGATGTTACGCCACCCCGACGTTGAGGGAATGGATACCGACCACCCCTAAAGGCAGTTACCCGACAGCTTACTGGTACGAAGGTGTATTCTCGGTAACCTACGCCACCCATTTTCTGCTCCCATACCTGACTTCGGCTGTTCTTTGGCTAAAGAACAAAGAGCGGTTCTACCGGTTCCGTGACACCTTTTTTCTACTCACCTTCGCTGGTTTGTTGATTTACGTTCTGGTTCCGACCACACCGCCATGGCTAGCGGGTGAAGAGGGTTTGATCCCCGATGTCGATCAAAGCACCCGCACCGTTGGTAACGGATGGCGAATCCTGAGTGTCACCTGGGCAGAGTCACTGCTAGACAAAGGCCGTGCGGTCTCAAACCCGGTCGCCGCGCTTCCGTCGTTACATGCCGGCTATTCGCTGTTCTTTACGTTGATGATCTGGCCACGAGCTAAGTGGTCCCGGCCAATCCTTTTTCTGTTCCCGTTTGTTATGGCCATCACGTTGGTCATAACGTCGGAACATTACCTGTTTGACATTTTGTTGGGATGGGTGTTCGCGGCCGGAGCGGTCTGGGCATTTAGCGGGGACAGGTACCCGCGGATTCGTAACAGGGTACGAACCAAACTAATCGACACGTTCGGTTTCCGCTTATCTCAAAACCCATCTGAGCCGGATCTCGTCGATGGCGATGACCAGAACCAACCAGCCCCTGACACACATCAAGACATAACTGTCTAACGGTGCCACACCGTCTAGCGACGCTTCGTCTGAACGTGCCGAACCGAGGTGTCTAGCGGTCGGCTAGCGCTGCTCTTGCGAGTTCGAGGTCTTCAGGATTGGTGATGCCGATCCATTGCTCAGGTGACGAAACCACGTCGACGGTCATTTGCCCGGCGCTCATAAGCTCGCTCACGACGGTTGGAAGCTGGCATTCAGCCTTCGGCTCGTCACCCCGTTGTTCATAGAAGTCCAGCCATCGGTCGTGAAAAGGTTCTAGCGATTCATGATGGAAACACCACATATTCATAGAAACCGGAGTGTCGCTGGCCACGACTGTCCCATCTGCCGTGATCGTCCCGTCAGCCAGCCGCTCACAAGTTTCTGCTTCGGTTACAGCCAGTAGCTTGCCATCAGTTACTTCACAGACTCCTCGGCTTACAGACCCGGTAGGAGGGAGTGTGTTCCCCATCTCAAAGGCAACGGTCGCAGACGAGGTTAGTGAAACCTCCGACAGCCGCTCAAACGCCAGCTTGAACGAGGTGAGGCCGTAGTAGTCGTCTGCGTTGATGACACAAAACGGATTCTCAATCACTTTTGCTGCGCTTAGGATTGCGTGCATGGTACCCCACGGTTTCTGGCGTTGAGGACCAAAATCGTCTTGGCGAACGTACGAGAACGTCAAGTCTGAGTGTTGTTGTTCGATGTGGTCACGTACATCTTGTTCGATGTCGCTTCGGACGATCATGACTACGTCGGTAAACCCAACGGTGATAGCGTCTTTGATCGACAGATCCAGGAACGCTTCTCCGTTCGGCCCAACTTTGGCTAACTGTTTGACACCACCGAATCGGCTTCCAAGCCCCGCTGCCATCACTACTAACGTTGTGTCCATAGGGGACATAGTATGGTTCCATATTGGTTGATATACAACCAATATGGAGTTGGTCAACGCCATCGACGGTTAGCGTGGGCGTCTTAGTTTCCCGTTTGCTGTTTTAGGCAGATCGTCTACCAGCAAAAGCTTTTTAGGAGCATACCAAGGCGGCAATTCGAGTTTGACCAGCTCACGGATGTGTTCCAACGAAGGCGGTTCGCCTCCCGCAGATACAACGTGGGCGACAACTTGTTGCCCCCATTCCGGGTGGCGCTCACCGACGACCATGGCATCAGACACATTTGGCAGAGAGCGCAGAAGGGCTTCTGCCCTTGCTGGCCAAACTTTTTCACCCCCCGAGATGATCACGTCTCCGCCTCGACCATCGACGATGAGCGCGCCGTCAGGCCCCAGCCGTCCAAAGTCGCCGGTTTCGAACCAGCCTTGGTCATCTATTGGCGTCTGGCCGCCACGGTAGGCCCTAAACAGCATCGGGCCTCGAAGAAGGATTTGATCATCGTCGTCGAACGTTATTTCTACCCCATCGATCGGGGTGCGGTTATAGACGATTCCTGAGCCGGTTTCTGTCATCCCGTAGGTTGCGATCACATTCGACGGACGGCTCGCCGGTGGCGCAGCGCCACCTATCAAGATGGAACGAAATAGTTTTGAATCGATCTGGCGTAACGCCCTGGTGACCAGTGAAACTAGTGTCGCTCCGTTTCGAGCGGCTTGTTCAACGTCGGTGACGTCGAACCCAGAGTGTATTTCGACCGGTGTGTCAGTATGCAAGGCTCTGAGAACCACCGACAGTCCACCGATATGCGAAAGGGGGAGGCAGGCCAGCCATGTATCTGAGTCTGGTTGGGCGCCGATAGCGGCACTGGTTGCTATCGCTGATGCGTTGATACTCGAATGGGTATGGACCACCGCTTTTGGATGACCCGTCGACCCGCTAGTGGCCATCACCAGAGCATCACCGGGCAAGAGCGGATCGGCAGGTGATCCAAACGTTGACAGCGTGGTGAGGCCATCATCATCAAGAATCAAGTCAACGCCAAGAGCCTTTATAGCTGCGTCTGCTTCAGGCTTTGGTAGCCGAGGATCCAAAACACAGAACGCATCACCCCCATCCCACACGCGTCTGATGGCATCGACGAAGGCGGGGCCAGGCGGGACAGCGATGGCGACAAGAGAAACCACGCTGTTGAGCATAACCCTGGTTGGCATCCAACGTCGGCTCTAGACTAAGCCACGTGACAAACAATCAAGAGCAGATGATATGGCGAGACGGTCAGCTAATCCCATACGGTGAAGCGACCGTTCATGTGCTATCACACGCAGCGCACCGTGGATCTGAAGTGTTTGATGTTCTTCGGGTCGAACAAACAAGCCGGGGCGCCTGCGCCGTTGGTTTGCGTGAGCACGTCGTTCGCTTTATTCGCTCGATGGAGCTGATGGGAATGCAGCACCAGGCCACGGCAGAGCGGCTCTCGGCCGTGGTAGCTGAAGTTGTTGCTGCGAATGGCAACACGGGAACCATAAAACTTGTTGCCTCCTGGGTCGAGGAGGCCAACGGGGTATTGCCGGCAACCACCAGGCCAACCATTTTTGTTGCGTCAGTTCCCATCGACCCGGAAAGTGATCGTTCGCAGCCGTTGACTCCGATCAAGGTCCAATCCGCTCCGGGACCGAAAATCCCAAATTCTGTTTTGCCTCCGAGCCTTAAAGTCGCAGCCAGCTACACCCCAGGCATCCGACATAAACTCAAAGCAGTCGAAGAAGGATTTGACGAGATTCTGTTTAAGACCGCCAGCGGTGATCTCGCCGAATCTTCATCATTGAGTTGTATCGTCGTCTCGGATGGGCGTCTGATCGCCCCGCCTCTCGACACGGTCCTCGATGGCATCACCAGGCGTTTGTTGTTTGACATCGCAGAATCAGAGAACATTGTGATCGACGTGCGGCCGGTCGTGTGGTCTGAAGTCCAACAGGCCGACGAGGTTTTCTTGTCATCTACTAACAAGGTTGTGATGCCGGTCTGTCAGCTCGACTCCCAACGTTTCGAGGCCCCCGGACCGATTTCACAACAACTAACTGCGTTATCTAACGCAGTTTTAGCCGACGAACATCCGCTGAGTAAGCGCTGGTTAACCCCACTAGCTGGCTAATTAGTTAAAGAGTTTGACGCGTTACTCGACGTACTACGGTCGCTTCTCGGCCAGAGCTTTCAGCTTCGGGGCAGCGTCATCGACCTGGGCAATCAAAACCGCTTCCAACGCTTTAGACCACAATTCGCCCCCATAAGCCAGGGTGACGGTGGCCGAACTGGACTCAGGGGTTTCGCCCGCCTCAACGAGAGCGTCCATCGTCCATGCAGAGTGCTCACGACCATCTATCTCGAATCGCTCAAACCGCACCTTGGACGGGCTTTCAGCCACGGTTCGGGCCATTCGAAGCTTCTTGGAGCGGGCAAACGGGCCAAGCTTTGCCCTCAGCGTAACGTTCCACGCTGGCTGGTCCTTTGAACTTTCGACCGGGTCCGCGGTGTCCACGAGATCGAGCCACTCGGGATACAACGAGAGGTCCGAAAGGACCTCGAATAGACGTTGGGGGCTACTGTTAGTTTCGACTTTGAAGCTTTGATGCACGGTTTTTAGTTTGCCGGATCTATTCTCAGAATGTGAAGTCAACAACAGTTCGTATGAACACAGACATAGATCCGCTACAGGTCGGGGCTCAAACAGGGTTGCTGTGGCGTCACGCCGACCTGGTCCTTGCCGGGGTAGGTGTAGCGACGCGGATTCCGTTCGAACGCCCTGAGGGGGCTAACACAGCTCAGCGGCAGCTACGTGAACTCATGGGTGACACCGAGCTTGATCGGCCCGGTGTCGGTCCGGTCGCCTTCGCTGCGCTACCTTTCGATCGGGAGCGTAATGGTGAACTTATTGTTCCGTCATTCGTTGTTGGTCAAGACGGAGCCGGTCGACGGTGGCTAACGTATACGGGAAACGCTCCGTTTGATCCTGGTGAAGCGCTACGTGCCGTCGAGCAAGTCTTGGCGGATTCGGACGATCAAACCCCATCCGCATCGTCGTATAGTGTCGAATCGGCAATGGCTCCCGAAGCCTGGAGAGACGAGCTGGTGGCTGTCGCCCGCGACGCTATTTCGGCGGGAGAACTAACCAAATCGGTAGTCTCACGCCGTCTCACGGTCACCGCCGACCAGGACCTCCCGGTCGCCACAATTGTCCAGAACCTTGTCTCCTCGTTCCCGACAGCGGTTGTTTTTAATGTTGAAGGGTTTGTAGGTGCATCGCCTGAACTATTGGTCTCCAGAAACGAAGATATGGTTCACGCTCACCCGTTGGCGGGGACGGCCGCTCGGTCCTCCGATCCGATTATTGACAATCGAAAGATCGCTAACTTGCTAGCTTCAACTAAGGACCGGTGGGAGCATAAGATAACGATCGACTGGCTCCTAGATACGCTACTTCCGTTCTGCTCGTACGTGGATGCCGAACCAGAGCCGTCGATCGTGACCCTGGCAAATGTTCACCATTTGGGGACCTTAGTCGAAGGTCGTCTACGTAAACCCCATCCGTCTGTTCTCGAACTTGTGTCGGCACTCCACCCGACTCCAGCGGTTGGCGGGGACCCACAAACCGAGGCTTTACAACTCATCGATAAGTTAGAAGGCGAAGACCGAGGCCGATATGCCGGGCCAACCGGCTGGGTAGACGGGCGAGGTAACGGTGCGTTTGTGGTCGCAATCCGGTCCGCTGAAATAGACGGTCCAACCGCCGAGCTTCGAGCCGGGGTTGGCGTAGTCGCAGACAGCGACCCGGCCTCGGAACTAGAAGAAACCCGAAACAAATTCAAAGCTATGCTCGGAGCGATCCTCCGTCCATAACTCTTGAGTGGTCCGATCGTCTGCATACTCCCTCAGGAGTATCCGGGCCCACACAAGTATCCTCATAGTCGATACCATCGAGCGTGCTGTGTGTCATGGTGGAGCCTAGAACAAAATGTAGATGTTCTTAAGGATGTGTAGTCATCAACGTGCCATTTAGATCGTTACTTGACCGTCCACGGCTGGTTGACGTCGCAGTCGCTTTTTTAGCTGTTTCCAGCGCCGTTGGGATTGTTATTGGGTTTGCCTTAGTGGGAGATGGGCCGACCCCGACTGTGTTGAGCTATCTGTTGGCTTTAGTTGGTGGCTTTGCCGTTCTGGCCCGTCGTGAAAGGCCATTAACCGCCTTAGGGGTCGTGGTTGCTGCTCGGCTGACGATGTCTTGGACGGGTGGGCTTGAATCGGCACTGGTGCCTGCCGCCATGATCGTGTTGTTCACCGTGGCGCGTTCAGGCGACCGTCGAGTCTCACTGGGTGTTTCTTCGATTGTGGCTATTTGCATGACCATCGTCGTGTCGGTGTTGGACAGCGATCCGTTCATATTCGAATTCTTAGGAGGGTCGGCCCAAATGTTGCTTCCGATCGCCGTCGGTGAAGCCGCTCGCAGCCGAGCCGACCGCATACAAGATTTGATCGATACCGAGGCTCAGAGCCGGGTGCAGGCAGAACGGATGCGGATCGCCCGGGACCTTCACGATGTAGTGGCACATGGTTTGTCAACGATCGCAATTCAGTCGGGGGTGGCCGCCCATCTTCTGGCCGAGGACCCGAAACAGGCTAAAGAGGCGCTGGAAATTATCAACACCACCGGCAAGGAATCTTTAGAAGAACTCCGAACAATGGTCGGTGTGCTTCGGTCTGATGAGGAAGTCCCTCTACGGCCTACACCGGCTGATCCAAACGACCTGCACGACTTGATCGAGGGTGCATCAAACGCGGGAATAGCAGTTACCACCGACATCGAGGGCACGTTTCCTAGCGACGCTGGCGATAGCTGTGTTGTGGCCGTGCATCGGATAATTCAAGAGGCGCTCACCAACGTTGCCCGCCACGCTGGGGCGGCGCCGACTCATATTGGTTTGCGCCATGGCACCCACAACGTCGAACTGACGGTCGTCAACAAAGCGGGGGACACCTCGACTGCGGTGGTTGCTTCGACCGGTGTAGGCATCATCGGGATGAAAGAACGAGCCGAGACTCTTGGTGGCTCGTTGACCGCTAGCCCAGAGCCGTCCGGCGGGTTTGCTGTGCGAGCAACTATTCCTTACAACCTTCGAAAGTAGCAGACAATGTCAACTATTAAGGTGCTTATCGCCGACGACCAAGAACTCGTTCGTGGAGGATTTTCTGCACTTATTGGTGCCGAGGAAGGGCTAGACGTTGTCGGTGAGGCGTCTACGGGTTCTGAAGCTATCGACCAGGTGTTTCTTTGTCGGCCCGATGTTGTGCTGATGGATATTCGTATGCCGGGACTCGATGGGATAGAGGCGACGAAACGGATCACGGCCGATGATCGTCTTGACGACACCCGAGTTCTTATTCTTACAACGTTCGACCTTGACCAGTATGTTTACGACGCTCTACGTGCGGGGGCTTCCGGGTTTTTGTTGAAAGACACCGCACCCCAGTTACTGCTGGACGGAATCAGGATAGTCGCTGCCGGTGATGCTCTGATTGCCCCCAATATTACGCGGCGTTTAATCAGCGAGTTTGCGAATAGGCCCGACCCGCACAAAAGCATTGAGACTTTGGGGGAGTTGACCGATCGTGAACGAGGTGTGTTGGCCGAGGTCGGGCGCGGACTCGACAATAGTGAAATTGCCGAGCGGCTATTTATTTCCCCACTAACCGCAAAAACTCATGTCAGCAGAATCATGACAAAGGTGGCGGCCCGAAACCGGGCGCAGCTTGTGGTCATCGCCTATGAGTCCGGTCTTGTCACCCCTGGCAGCTAACCAGGTCGATTGTAGTTAGTGGGCGTGGCTTCTTCGTCGGGTGACGACCATGAAGCCAGCTCCAAGCGAGATGAACAGCACGGCCACAGCCAACAACGTAAACGTGGTTGTTCCGGTGAAGGCCAGGGTGCGTTTCGCCACAGGTGTTGGTGTTGCGGTGCTAGCCGCTGGTTGGGTGTTAAGCCCCGCATTGAGGTTTGGCACGTCCACACCTGGTTCGACGGTTACCGAAATCACGGGGCCTGCACAGAGAGTCGGTCCACTAGTCGGCGAGTTTAGAAATTTGCTGCTATGGCTTCGTGAAGATGCGGTGAAATGAACAGATCGGCTTACCCACAGCACCGGCTTCAAATCTACGTCGTCGGATTCCTAGACAAGCTTGTAGAGCAACGGGTCGTCATCCCGGCCATCGTCGACAACCAAAAACACATTGACCTACTCCTCACAGAGTAAAAGCGCGAACATCAATACGTCTTGGAGAAGATTCCCGATCCGACGCCAAGTCCTACTGTCTCACTAGTGACAACGAGTACCGAACTCGGGCTGCGACTCTGCGCCGTCACCACAAGCTAGTGAGGTAACAAAGTGAAATCACAATCGACCAGAAAGACCCTGGTCATGTTGTTCGTACTGGTAGGTCTGGTGGGTGCCGCCTGCAGCAATTCCAGCTCAGGCCAAACGGGTACAACCACAATTGACTCAAATGGAGCTACCGAATCAGTTGAAAGTCAACCGTCATTAGAGACAGTTGAATTAGCTGACGGTACCCAAATGGTTATCGAACGCGACGTTAGTATCCCAATGGAAGACGGCATCGTTCTATCGGCCAACGTCTTTCGACCCGACTCAGACGATGAATTTCCGACACTGGTTGGAACGACCCCGTACAACAAAGACTTCGCCGGTGACTATGACCCAGAGGATGGCAAAATCGACGTTTCAGAATACGCTCCATTCGAACTTCCAGACCCGGCCTTTTGGGTGCCAAACGGATACGCGTTGGCTGTAGTGGACGCTCGAGGCATGAATGCATCCGAAGGTGACACGGCGTTACTCACCGAGCTCGAAGCCCGCGACTATTACGACACCATCGAATGGCTGGCCGAACAGCCCTGGAGCAACGGCAACATAGGCCTAAACGGTGTTTCATATATGGCCCTAAACCAATGGGGCGTTGCGGCGTTAGCTCCTCCTTCGCTTAAGGCGATCATGCCATGGGAAGGGTTCACAGACGTATACCGCGACATGGCATATCACGGAGGTATCCCAGAAACAGATTTCCTGCCTTCATGGTGGGAATTCCGCATCCTTGAAACGAAGAACGAGAGCGCCGTCGATCAAGACCTTCCGACCCTATTTGGTGAGAACTCGTTAGACAGCGAGTTCTATGACGATTTCCGGCCAACCAATTTGTCCGATATCACCGTTCCCGCCTATGTCGGTGCCAGCTGGTCCGATCAGGGCCTCCACACACGAGGAACACTTGAAGGGTTCGACCAGATTTCGTCCGAAAACAAGTGGCTCGAAATACACGGACGAAAAAAATGGGAGGAATACTACTCCGAGGACGCTCAGAAACGCCAGCTGCAGTTCTTCGACCAATTTTTGAACGAAGAAGATTCCGGCATGTTAGCCGTTCCTACCGTCAGCTACGAACTGCGCTCAGGGTACTATGAAGGCGAAACTAAAACGTCGCCTGTCTGGCCTATCGAAGGCCAAGATGCGTCGTTGTTCCTCGACGCCGCCACAGCAAAACTGCAAACCTCGCCGTCTGCAACCAACAGCGAAGTCAGCTACCTAGCCGAAGGCGAACCCGACGATTTGAGTGAAGACAACCGTGCTGTCTTTGAATACGAATTTGTTGAAAAAACCGAGATCACTGGGGGAATGAACCTTAAACTCTGGATCGAAACCGATGAAGCTGACGACACAGACCTGTTTGTCGGCGTCCAGAAACAAACCACTGATGGTGAACAGGTTCACTTCGAAGGAAACGGGATCGATGATGGGCAGGTAGCCAACGGTTGGCTACGAGCCTCACATCGTGGTCTGGACACATCCAAGTCCACGCCGACCCGCCCATACCACTCCCATGCCAGTGAGGAGAAACTAACCCCAGGCGAACCGGTCATGGTCGAAGTCGAAGTACACCCATCGTCAACACTTTTCGATGCCGGTGACAAGCTTGTCGTGGTCGTGCAAGGTGTAGACATGGTCGAAGGCGGCCTTGAACATCAGAGCCTAAGTTCGGGTTCGGTCAAGATCCGAACGGGCGCTGATTATCCATCGCAGCTGACATACCGGCTGGTCGGCTGACCCAGACCTTAAACCGCTCCCGGAGCCAAATACCGGCTCTGGGAGCGGTGCAGACACCGCTAGTAATGGTACGGAAAACCTGACCAGTCCGGGTCGCGTTTCTCTAGAAAAGCGTCTCGTCCTTCTTGGGCTTCGTCTGTTCCATACGCAAGGCGAGTCGCTTCGCCAGCAAATACTTGTTGGCCAACCATCCCGTCGTCGATTAGATTGAAAGCAAATTTGACCATCCGCTGCGCTGTCGGGCTCTTTCGACAAATTTCGGCCGCCCACTCTAACGCTTCAGTTTCGAGTTCTGCATGGTCTACCACGGCGTTAACGGCACCTTGTTGCATCGCTTGGTCAGCGGTGTAGGTGCGACCTAAGAAAAAGATTTCTCGAGCCGTCTTCTGTCCGACCTGACGAGCGAGATACGCCGAACCGAACCCGCCATCGAAACTAGCGACGTCTGTATCTGTTTGTTTGAACTGGCCATGTTCTTTCGACGCGATAGTTAGATCACAAACAACATGAAGGCTGTGGCCTCCACCAACCGCCCACCCCGGCACGACGGCTATCACGACTTTCGGCATCGTACGAATAAGGCGTTGAACTTCCAGAATATGGAGTCGTCCACTCCGGCCCGGGTCTATAGAAGCCGACGTTTCACCTTCAGCGTAGCGGTACCCATCTTTGCCCCGTATCCGCTGGTCACCGCCGGAACAAAATGCCCATCCACCGTCTTTAGGTGACGGCCCGTTTCCGGTAAGTAACACAGCGCCTACGTCGCTGCATTGTCGAGCGTGGTCTAACGCTTGGTACAACTCGTCAACGGTTTGAGGTCGAAAAGCGTTGCGGACTTCTGGTCGGTTGAATGCTATGCGGACTGCGCCGACGTTGCGGGCTCGATGATAGGTAATGTCTGTCCCATCAAAACCTTGTACCTCATCCCACTGATCTGCGTCGAAAATTTCAGAAATCATAGTTGCTCTCTTTGTCGTCCGTTTCTACGCTAACGGGTCGCCGCTGATTGATCGGTTGCTATAGCATCGACAATGTTGTCAACGAGTTCGTCGTGAATGGCTTTGTTGACCTCACGGTCGGTTGCAGCGATGGTTACACGAACCCCGGCGTCCACCGTGTCAAGGTTGTCTGTGGCGGGTTCGGGATTTCGGTGCCAATATCGA
The DNA here is from genome assembly GCA_020630065.1 of Acidimicrobiales bacterium. Taxonomy (GTDB): domain Bacteria; phylum Actinomycetota; class Acidimicrobiia; order Acidimicrobiales; family SZUA-35; genus JAHDCC01. The sequence goes on along the minus strand of JAHDCC010000005.1, from coordinate 71,719 downwards.
GTTGGTATTCCATGGGCTGCACATAACGCCGCGAAGTTTGTGCCATGAGGAGTACCAAAAAGGGTTTCGAACGATTCGGTCGAAAGTTCGGCGGCCTGCGGTAGAAACGAGAATATGCCACCGCCGTCGTTGTCAACAACCACAATATGAAGGTCGATAGGTCGTGACGCCAGCGCCGCCAATGCGCTGCTGTCATGCAGAAACGCAACATCGCCGATCAACAACGTGGTTGGCGTGTGCGACAGCGCCACACCAATAGCGGTAGAAATAACGCCGTCGATCCCGTTTGCCCCACGATTAGAAACGACGGTGATGTCAGGTCTAGGCTGACCAAACCATTCAATATCGCGTACCGGCATCGATGACGAAAGAACCAGGGTCGATCCGGCTGGAGCGTTAGCGAGTACCTCACGAGCAATTTCAGGTTCGCTGAGTCGAGGGGTATTAGCTAACGTTTGCTGGATAACGTCACTGGCGATCCTGTCAGCTCTAAACCAGGATTGCTGGAGAGCGATGGAGCGACCGGACGGCGTAGCGTCAGAGGGCAGCATTGTAAGGAGGCTCTCTGCGAGATTGGGTGCAGCCACAACGATGTTGGCGACTCGTTCAGGGTCAACCCACCTCTGATTTGCGACCGCCGAAACCACTGTCGCATTCATCCGACCCAACCATTGGCTTAGAACTTTGCTGGTGTGGATTTCGCCAAACCTGACTACAACGTCGGGCTGGTGAGCATCCGCGAATGCGCGACTTCGAAGTAGAAGGTCGCTGTGGCTAATAGTCCGATGCGAATGTCGGGCGCCAGAACGATGGTCGGCAATAACCGGCCACGCCAGCATGTCACCGAGCGCCACGACCGCTTCGGGGTTTGGTGTGCCGCGACCACAGATCAACAGTCCTGATGGTGACCTAACCAGATCAGCTATCCGTTCCAGATCTGCCGGGTCGACCGTTGCGGTAGTTACTGGGATTTGGTGCCAAGGGCCACCGTCATCGCGGCCCTCCGGCAATTGAGCGGCTTTTCCTAACAGCGGCTCCCGGAAACGTAGATTGATATGAACGGGCCCTGGTCTTCCGGCCCATCCCGCTGCGTCTGCAACCAACTGCGACGCCCATGATCGCCACCAGTGGCTTTGATCGAGTTGGGCCGGCTCGGGTTGGGAGAACCTGCGAACTGCGTCGCCGAAGAGCTTGATTTGATCGATAGTCTGTGGCGCGGCCACATCCATCAACTCAATCGGCCGATCCGCTGTGCAGACAATGAGGGGCACCCCAGAGGCGGAAGCCTCCAACACTGCGGCGTGGAAATGAGCTCCCGCCGTGCCGCTGGTACACGCCACGACTGAAGCTTTACCGGTCGCCAGGCTATGGCCAAGTGCTGCGAAACTCGCAGAACGTTCATCATGAAACAGATGTACTGCGATTGATTCGTGTTCTAGTAACGCCACTACGAGCGGAGTTGACCGCGAACCGGGTGCCACGAACGCTGCATCAACACCGTTACGAGACCACTCGTCGACAATAGTTGCACAAAACGTTGACGAAGCCGAAAACGGGGGAGTGGGGTCTGGCGTTCGGTTCACTGGGTTTGCTTCTCAGTAGTCATCTCTAACGTCAAGATAACCATAACCGCAAGCGGGAGCCACGATCGAGATCAACACAAAAACGTTGAGTGAGTCGTTCGGGTAGCGTGTTGTGGTGGCTCTGTATGTTTCAGAATGTGGCGTAACCGTAGATGACGGTGCAGCGCCGATAGTGCTAGCTCATGGGTTTACCCAAAATGTGAACTGTTGGGCGTCGTTGCCAACCGAGCTAGGAAAAACCCACCGTCTCAAGATAGTGGACATGCCAGGTCACGGGCGGAGTAGACACGACCGAGTTGATTTATCTACGAGCGGTAAACTTCTTGCCGAAGCAGGAAACAAAGCTCACTATGTCGGATATTCGATGGGGGGCCGGATTGCCCTTCATGTTGCGCTGCAACAACCCTCACTGGTCTCGAAACTGGTGCTGATTGGGGTGAGCCCCGGGCTCCGAACCGTTGCTGAGCGGGAAGAACGCAAAACTTTAGACACCGCCCTGGCAGTTAAGCTTCGTGAAGTCGGACTCGGAGTTTTCCTTCGAGAATGGTTAGCCAATCCGTTGTTCCATGGGTTGAGCGACGATGCGGCGGGCATCAACTATCGAATGGATAACCGGGTCGCTGGTCTAGTAGCCACGTTAGAGACCCGGTCGGTTGGGTGGCAAGAATCTTTATGGGAACGGCTCGGAGATCTTTCGATGCCGGTTCTTTTGGTTGCCGGAGCGTCTGACAAAAAGTATCGACAACTAAACGAAGATGCAGCAGCCATCATCCCACAAGCCGAAACAGCTGTGATCCCTGGAAGTCACTCAGTGCATCTGGAACAACCGGAAATGGTCGCAAACGTTATCCGACGATTCTTATCCGACTGAATCAGACCGCCAACGACACAAGGCCAAGTAATGCCGGAAGGCCTTGGACGAAAAAGATCTTCCTCGAAACCGAGACAGCCCCGTATATCCCTGCGACGATGACACACAAAAAGAAGAAAGCGGCAACGTTCTTGGACCATTCGTCGGTCTGGATGAACAACGCCCACACTAAACCCGCACTCAGAAAACCGTTATAGAGACCCTGGTTTGCCGCCATCGCCTTTGTCGGTTCGAATAAGTGTTTGGGAAGAGAAGTAAACACCTTCGGGCCTCGGGTTGTCCACACAAACATCTCTAACCACAGGAAATACAGGTGGAGGCCAGCCACCACAACAACGAACATGATCGATAAGGCGTCCATGTAGTTAAGACTAGGGGTAGGACGATCCAGCGATGCGTTTGTAACTAGGTAACCATTGTGGTGCTAGTGGTGACCGAACCAAGGACCTCTAAATCTGGTTTGGGAGCCACACCATTACCGGTTGGGACTGCAATAGTGCCGAGTTCACCCGTCGTGTCGAACTCGATATCGGGCCACGGGTCAACCCGGATCCACCGGCTTGCTGGAGATAGGTCCCCGGCAACGTCGAAACCGTCCATCGCCGCCACAGCGGCCAGACTGTGTCTTCCGAGTCCACATTCCAACATCCCGCCGGCGCTAAGAGGGACCCCCCACTTCAGGCAGGCATCTCGAAGCTCGATGGTGCGAACAAGACCACCGAGACGTGGGGGCTTTACCGCGATAGCAGAGCACGCCTTATTTTGAACCAGCTCTTGGGCGGCTTCGAGGCTATCGATTGGTTCGTCAGCGATGATGGGAATATCGACTTGGGCGACTAATTGGCGTGAAGCTTCGATCTGTTTAGGGTCGAACGGCTGCTCGATGGCGCTTAAATGCTCCGAAATGTTAACGAGTCGAGCGATATCGTCGGGCCTGCAACCACCGTTCGGGTCGATCTGGAGTTCAAGTTCGGGGAACTCTTCGGATACCCGTCGAACAACGTCTAGCCCAGCCGATGAGCTGATCTTGAGTTTGATTCGTCGGTATCCTTCAGCTCGGAAGGCGGCGACCTGTTCGAGAGCTTCGGCCTCAGAGACGATGCCGATAGTGGCTCCAGCTGGGGCAGAAATGTTGCTGACCCCGAGCCAATCGCCTAGCGACATCGACTTTGACGTGAGAACCACGTCAAGAAGAGCCATCTCCAAGCTTGCTTTAGCCATCGGATTACCCGGGAAAGCTGAAACCTTGGCATGTAGGTCGCTGACAGAAAGTTTGCGGCGAACCAAACGCGGCGCAAGTTCCTGCGACAACACGGCAAAGGCCTCAGACGCGAACTCGTCGGTGTAGGTGGGTTCAGGCAGAGCTGAACATTCTCCCCAGCCGACACCTTCGTCTGCGTCTATTCGAACCACAACAATGTCACGACCAGTGACTTGACCATGTCTCGTCACTAGCGGCGCCGTCAAAGGTAGCATCAATCTCCGGATCTCGATCCGATTGATAGAAACTGCTTGATCAATTACCGGGTTGGATCCGCTCACGGGCCTTCTCATATCGAACTAGACGCGGTGCCTAATGTAGCTGCTGAGGCTACGTTAGTCCATGTATAGGTTAGAGAATCTTCAAGTGGTGTTGTGTAGCGCACTCACACCAAGACGGTAAAGAATAGAGGACGCTTGTAATGGCCAGCGAACAGTCTGCAGAAAAAACACCCCCAGTTGACACGCCAGCGAAGGACAGCCACACTGTTGCGTCGTCGCTAGTGCTAGTCACAACAGGCCACGGGAAAGGTAAATCAACCGCAGCGTTTGGAACAGTGCTGCGAGCGGTTGCCGTTGGATGGCCCGTTACGGTAGTTCAGTTTCTAAAGAGTGGTGATTGGCAAGTCGGTGAAGAAAAGATGTGCCGAAAGTTGGGGGTCGAGTGGCTTGCCGCCGGTGATGGGTTCACCTGGGATTCTTCTGATCTAGACGAGAGTCGTGCTCAAGCGGTGGCCGCCTGGGAGGTGGCGTCAGAACGTATTGCTTCAGGCGAGTATCGCTTAGTGGTTATGGACGAAATTAGCTATGCGATGACGTGGGACTGGATCGACGTAGCCGATGTGGTTTCGGCGATCGAGAACAGGCCACCGAACGTTAGTTTGATATTTACTGGCAGAGACATGGACCAGAGAGTAATTGACGCGGCTGACACCGTAACCGAAATGGTCAATATCAAACACGCCTTCGACAACGGAAAAATCGCTAAGAAAGGCATTGACCACTAGGCGGTTTCAGTTGTATTCTCGGGAAACGTGTATGGTTCTGACCTGGTCAGACTCACTCGTATGGTCGTAGTCGCTGGCTAGAAAACAGTGCGGGTAGTTCAAAGTCGATGAACATGATCCTCGGTTTCGAAATTTTTATCTCGGATTCTAATCTAGGCCTTGGCAGAAGTGGGTGATTGAGGTTACAGTCAAAGACCGGAGTTCAGTTAGGTCTTGTAAAGCGGGGGCGGCAGGCGAGAGAGGCATCAAGATGTCGAATGTCTTTGATCAGTCAGGCGAAAAGTCGGCGTTTATAGTTGCTCGTTATCGCGCCGAATTTAACGACGCTGACTACGACGAACGTAACGCCATGCTCGACGAGATCGCCCATGCGGCCAGTGACGGGTCAGGCAGAGCGCTGGAACTTCTGTTAGAACTGCTCGATGTGCATCAACTCGCATCTCCTGTTGTTCGACGTCTGATAATTGACGAAGGTATGGCCGAGGAAGCTGAACAGGACGTGCTTGTTGCCGTCGCTAGCTCGGTCAGTAAATTTCGTGCTGAATCAAAATTTTCGACCTGGTTTCATGCATTAGCTCGAAACACGGCGGTCGGTTATCTGAGGCGGCGTCGTCCAGACTCGTTGTTGGAAGACTCTTCAAACGTCGCAGGTGCGGCGAGAAGGGTGAGTTCGATCGTTGCTGAACGGGCAGCGGTTCGTTCTTCGGTTGAACAACTGCCGCAACATTATCGAGACGCGGTTTTGCTTCGCGACGTTGAGCATCTATCGTATGAGCAGGTCGCAGAACGTCTTGGGATAGAATTGAACACCGTAAGATCAAGGTTAGCTCGTGGGCGAGCGATGCTCGCTTCCATCATAAACGAACCGGTAATCGATGGCTGAAAGTCCTGGTTCTCGCATAGGCCGCTATCGGGTCCTTGAACCCATTGGTTCTGGCGGATTTGCGACGGTTTACAGAGCTATGGATGATCGGCTTTCAACCGAGGTAGCTATCAAGGTATTGGCAGAGAACCATAGCCTGGTCCCCGAGAGTCGAGAGCGTTTTATTGCCGAGGCGCAGCATCTGCGTCGGGTCCATAACGCTTCGGTTGCCACCCTCTATGACCTTGGTGAGACCGATTCTGGGCAGCCATATATGGTGCTAGCGCTCGCTGACCGTGGTGACCTATCAACTCGTATTCGAGACGTATGGGAAGAGGGGCATGCACTTAGCGCAGGTGACCTGATCGTCATCGTCGAGATGTTGACCGATTCGTTAGCGTCTGTTCACGCTAGTGGGCTGGTTCACCGAGATGTGACGCCAAAAAACATTCTGGTTCAGCATGGCTCGCCGAACAATTGGGCTGATGATGTTTGGTTGGTTGACCAAGATGAGCGGTTGGTGTTGTGCGACTTGGGTTATGCCAAAGATCTTCGTATGGCGTCTGGGATTACCTCTGGGGGCGGCACAGCGGGATTTGCTGCCCCTGAGCAGCGTGACTCAGTTTCGATAGTGGACAAAAGGGCAGACATTTACGGGTCCACGGCCGTTCTCGCATGGGCGGCTTCAAAAGGCGGACACGCAAGTTATCTGTCGGACTTTGTAGCGATCGGCAAGGCAGCGAACCCGGACGACCGGTTCGAAGACATGTTCGAGTGGCGAGATGAAGCACTTCAAGTTCTGCGTTCACATCGGCTGGGTTCTGATGGGCGACGATTGAGGGCCGAAGAAGAACCTTCTGGTGTTTCGATGACAATGGTTGTCGGTGTTCTACTGCTATTAGTCGTGCTTGCTGCGCTAGCATTTGCCCTGGTCAGATAACGTAAGAGCGAATCAAAAAATTCGCCCACAACAATCGACAAGCATTTCTGTATCGTCTAGGATCTCTGTTGTGTAAATAAGTAGACCCGCCGCAGGAGAGTCCGCTGAGTAGCACCGACCGCAGGCAAGGTTCGACGCTACTCAGCTGCTCCCTACTGGTGTTCTGTCGGCACCAGAGACTTGAGATCGTTTCTCACAGGTCGATCCCGCCTGGACCTACTAGCAAGAACAAAGAGGGGACTAGCAACCCGACTTTGTATAAAATGCGCACTGAGGTTTAGTGGTCCAAGCGGATCGACGTGTGGATCAACCACCGAAGTGGAAGTTTGGGGGGGTGTAAACAATGAAGGGCTCGATGGACCAACACCAGCCGCCGGAGGGAGAATCGGATGTTCCGTGTTTTGATCACACAGTGTTTGCATCTACTTTCTCCTCCTTACAAGTGTTGGTGCCATCTACTCGAGATTATGTTCCGCCGAACAAGTCTCTCGTATTCCTTGTTACGCCTGTATTTGTCGCGAATGGAGGCCCAAAAGTTCCAGAAGTTTCCAAGTTTTTTGGAACTTATTTCGCCGAGTGCCTCAAAACCCCTTAATTAAAGGGTTTTGGGGAGGTTCCACGTCGCCGATTTATCTGGGAACTCATCGAAAACAGACGGATATTTTCCACGAATCGGCGACCACGACCCGCAAAACTCAATGCCGATCACCGGGAACGAGACTAACTTAGGTTCATGACGATCGACCTGGAAGCCGTGCGTGGCGACACGCCGGGATGTGTTCGTACCACTCACTTGAATAATGCTGGATGTTCCTTTTCTCCAACCCCCGTAGTGGACTCGGTGATTGATTACCTCCGACGAGAAGCCACCCTTGGGGGGTATCGCCTCGAAACCGCCGAGCAGTCCGCGGTTTTGTGTTATCGAGGCGCTGGTGCTCGACTACTCGATTGTTCCGATACCGAGGTAGCGTTTGCTCCTAGCGCCACCGCTGCCTGGTGGTCGGCGCTACGTGCGGTTGTGTTCGCTCCTGGTGATCGTGTTTTAGCAACAACGGCTGAATACTCCAGTAATGTCTTTGGATTGATTCAGCTTCAAAGGCAAGGGGTGACCGTTGAGCTCATTCCCTCTGATCTAAACGGCCAAGTGTCGGTAGAAGCATTGTCGGAGATGATGGACGAACGCGTGAAATTGGTTTGTGTCACCCATGTTCCGACCGAGGGGGGCTTGGTTAACCCAGTTATAGAGGTAGGGCGGGTGTTGTCGAATTGGCCTGCCCTGTACTTGCTGGATGCCTGCCAAAGCGTGGGACAACTGCCGGTTTCGGTTCGGGAGATAGGATGCGATTTCTTGGCGGCGACCGGCCGCAAATATCTGCGGGCCCCTCGAGGCACCGGACTGCTCTATGTGCGATCGGGTTTGACGGGTTTAGCTGATCCGTCGTTGCTGGACCTGCGTTCGGCTTCGTGGGTAGACGCTTGGCGTTATGAGCTGCCAGAAACGGCATGGAGGTTTGAGACCTTTGAATCTTCCGCCGCCAACCGCGTTGGTTTAGGGGTGGCCTTAACCTACGCATGTGACTTAGGCATGTCGGCAATCGCCGATCGAATTCGTTCACTGTCCGCCGAGCTGCGAGTTCTGCTGCAAGAAACCGAGGGGGTGCAGCTCCGGGAGCTTGACGGCCCACAAAGTGGGTTGGTGACATTTGCGGTTGACAGGCATGAACCAGCGCATATTCGAGATGCCTTGTCCTCGGCGGATATAACTGTGTCTGTAGTAGCCCCAACCCACGAACCGTTTGACCCGTCTCGTCGAGGTGGTGATGGTATGGTCCGAGCGTCAGTGCATTACTTTAATACGTCGGCGGAACTCCATCGCCTAGTTGAACAGGTCTCCCAAATCGTCTCTGGTTGATGTAGCGATCTATAGTGCAGCGTGGTTTTGGCGCCAATGACCGTACCAGGATGCAAAGAACCAAAGGCCTCCAAAAACCGCGATCGGTCCCCAGAAGTACGGATGCCATCTGCTTTCAAGCTCATACCCGAGTGCTCGTCCAAAGGCGAGGGCGGCGATTCCGGTTGTAGCTACCTGCCATTTGGGTGAGTAGGCGAACAGTCCAATCGCTTCTCCGACAAAAGCGACGGTGGCCGGGATCGAAAGCAGCCAAATGATGCCAGGGTCTAATGAAGCTGGCCAGAGCGGGAAGCCAAACACCGCCAGCGTGGCCACAATAAGTGACAAAGGGTGAAGGGCTGCGCACCGTCGACACACCGGCTGGCCTGCGATCGTAATGCACCGCTGGTCGTGATCGGCTGGCCAATGGTGGCTGAGCCAAAGTTTGTTGGGCAGAGTTGCGTGTTCTTGTTCGTTTCGGATCTCTGTGAGCCGTTTTTCGAAGAGATCTTGGTCGCGTACTTCCACCTTTTGAACGTCGGCAGACACATCAGGATACTTAGCTCAGATGTGGACGGTTGGTCTCTTTGTCAGAAACATTTTCTTGCTTATGTTGCGGGTATCGTCGATCTAGTGTTCAGTATAATGGATACTGTTCGAAATAAGGAGCTAGATGAAACGTCCAACGATAGCGGTGACAAGGAACGGGCTTCCCGGGGTCGGAATTCAGAGATTGGCTGATGTGGCTGAAATAAACGTCTGGCCGGACAACGTTGGTCCAACAGCCGAACAATTGTCGGAGTTCCTGGCCGGCGCCCATGGGCTACTTTCTATGAGTCAGGATGTTATTGGAGAAGAGTTACTCGACCAACTTCCAGATTTGGTAGCCGTCGGCCAGGCGTCAGCCGGATACAACAACCTAGACCTTGGCGCCCTTCAGCAGCGCGGGATTCAGGCCTCAAACTGTCCAGGCGTGCTTATGGAGACTACGGCAGACTTTACGTGGGCCCTGATTTTGGCTGCGTCGAGACGGATAATCGAAGCAGACACTGCGGTCAGGTCAGGTGAATGGGTCAATGTTCAGTTCGACTATCTATTAGGTCAAGACATCTATGGTGCCACGTTAGGTGTAATCGGCTACGGCCAGATCGGCAAGGCAGTTGCCAGGAGGGCAGCAGGTTTCGGCATGAACGTGGTGCACGCCAGTCGTTCGACCGAAAGCGACGAGATCTCGACCCGGGTGACACTCGAGGAGTTATTGACGGTTTCCGACGTTGTGAGTATTCACACCGCACTGACTTCGGAAACCCGACACCTCATCACCGACGAAACCCTGGCATTGATGAAACCGACCGCCGTCCTGGTCAACGCATCGAGGGGACCGGTGGTAGATGAAACTGCTTTATATAAAGCACTCGAACGTAGGCAGATCTTTGCCGCAGGATTAGATGTATTTGAGATCGAACCGATCGGACCCGACAATCCACTTACAACCCTTCCAAACGCCGTGCTCGCTCCACACCTAGCCTCGGGGAGTTTGGCAACTCGTTCCCGAATGGTGGATATGGCAGCAACTAACCTGCGTGCCGCCATCGAAGGAGCGGCGATGCCAAACACCCTGACCCCAAACGTTACCCCAAGGACGATTTCATGACGAATGCATTTGTGTTAGACCCAGAACTCGGTCGTATAAGCGACTTGATTGCCGAACTGCCTGTAAGTGAACTTCGACTGATGAAAGATGGACGCTTCCTTTGGGTGATGCTTATTCCGCAAATCCCCGATGTTGCTGAATGGCACGAACTGAGCAGTATCGAGATGGCCACTCATGCTGAAGAGATTCGAGTTGTATCAAAGGCGCTCGAGTTGGCCGGGGATGCCGAAGTGATCAACGTCGGGATGTTTGGTCACGGAGTGCGTCAGCTTCACGTACATATGGCCGCCCGGCACTCCACCGATTCGCTGTGGCCGCAAATAGCGTTTATGACCGGACCGCCCGAACCTCGCAACGAAGTTGAAGCCGAACGAGTTCGGCAGTCGGTTGCCAGCTGTTTGCAGCAGGCGGCCCTCGAACTCGAGAGTACGTTACTCGCCTCTAGTAAGGATGGTCGATCATGAGTGAGATGGTAACCAACACGATTGTTCTCAGTAGTGGGTCAGCCGAACGCTTACTCGCTAGTGCCCGGGACGCTGCTCGAAGAATCGGGGTACCGCAATGTATAGCGATCGTTGACTCTTCGGGCGATTTATTGGCGTTTCTGAGGATGGAGGGGGCAAAGCCGATGAGTATCGCAACCGCTCAGGCCAAAGCGGTCACCGCCGCTCGGACTCGAAGTAACTCCGGGCCGTTACCGGACCACATTGGTCTTACGGTGAGTTTGGCCACCGGCGGTTCGTTCACAGAACTGCGTGGTGGAAGAGTTTTTGAGGTCGACGGAACCGTCGTTGGCGCTATCGGGGTAGGTTCAGGAACTCCTGAACAGGATGAAGAGGTTGCTGACGCTGCGGTGGTAGCGTTTGTTGCTGGCTTGCAGGACTGATCCCGGTGCGTCGGGTGGGTAGCGTCTGCTGGTTCAATAGGTAGGAGATTTGAAAGGTTTTGTATGTCTGAAGAGAAATCGTTGTCGCCGGCAGTTAATCGGGCTGTTTTGATTCTGGATGCCCTGCGTGATGAGCCACGCTTGAGTATGTCGGAGATTTCGCGTCGGGTCGGCCTGCCTAAATCGTCTATCGCCAACATCCTTGGGGCGATGGATCAGACCGGGCTGATCGAGCGTTCGAACCAGACCTATACCCTCGGGCGGAGACTTGTTGAGTTCGGGGCGAGCTACCTTACGGAACATTCCACGGTGGCTATGTTTCAGAGTGGCGCTCGTCAGCTTGAGGTGGCCGGTAAAGAGACGGTCGTTTTCGCTGAGCTTGTTGGTTCAGATATCTTGTACCTGGCCCGTCACTATGGCACGCAGCCTATTCGTCTTACAAACGATATTGGTAACCGGATGCCGGCTGCGGCAACCGCTTTAGGTCAAGCTATGTTGTCGGTTCTGCCAGGCGATGAGCTTGACGAACTTTTGTCTGGGCTTGGTGAACTTCCGCAGTTGACAAAGAAGTCGTATAAAGACGTTGAGCAGCTTCGGGAAGCTTTAGTTTTGGCGGCCGAGCGCGGGTATGCGGTCGACGATGAGCTAAATACCGAGGGGGTGATCTGCTTTGCAGTCCCGTTACCACTTCGTTCGGAATTTGATTCCAGATATGCCGTAAGTGTGACGATGCTTAAAGCTAGGCACACAAAAAAGCTTGAAAAACAGCTTGTTTCAGACCTTTTGGACCTCGTCCGTATGATGCCCACTATCTGACAAGCCGCCAACATTTCGAACTGTTCGAAATACTGATCAGTTTACACTCAGTCGAACGCCCGCTATGGTGGAAGACATGAGTGATACATGTCAAGTAGCCGTTATCGGCATCGGGGTAATGGGGTCAGCGATTACCCGACGCTTGGTCGAAACCGGGTGTGATGTTTCAGTCTTTGATGTCGACACTGCACGAGTCGAGCAAATGGTTGAGCTGGGTGCAACGGCGGCGTCATCACCCGCAAACGCAACAAGTGCTACGAAGTTCACGGTCCTAAGTCTTAACACCGCCGACATTGTTGAACGCGTTGTCTTCGGCCCAAACGGGGTCGCCGAGACAGCATCTTCCGACAAGTTGCTAATCGACATGTCGAGCATCAACCCGGAAGACACCATCACATTTGCTGGTCGACTGGCGGGGGCATCAGGAATGGGATGGACGGACAACCCTTTGTCAGGTGGCGCCCCGGCAGCGGCAACAGGAACCTTGACCATCATGGCTGGTGGAGATCAACAGGACTATGATCGGGCGTCAGAGGTCATGGACCGGCTCTCTGAAAACCGTACGTTGATGGGACCCGTAGGTGCGGGACAAGCAACCAAACTCATCAACCAAATATTGGTTGGAAACGGCTTTGCCACTCTCATGGAATGCGCCGAACTTGCAGTAAAAGGAGGTATCGAACCAACTCGTATCCCTAAAGCCCTGGCTGGAGGTCGAGCAGACTCTGCCATCCTGCAAGAGTTCTTTGTGAAACTAGCGGTACGCGACTACTCGCCAACTGGACGCATCGACAATATGCTCAAGGATCTCCTAGGAGCGCAGGACTTTGCTCGAGGCTCGGGAGTGCCGACCCCGATGCTGAGCGCCAACGTAGAACTCCACAAATGGTTGGTTGCCCATGGTCATGGCTCAGCCGACACCGCAGCAATGATGGAATTCGTCGAGCGGGGCGTCAGCCAATGACCGATTCTTCAAGTAGTGTCGTCTCATTCTCGGAAGAACTCTTCGACCTGGTGGCGCCTACAGCCGAACTGCATCGCCTCGCTAACGGATGTAGCTGGAGCGAAGGTCCGGTTTATCTTGCATCCGAAGACATGGTCTTATGGAGCGACATCCCCAATAACCGGATCATGCAATGGGGAAACGGCGTATCGCGTGTTCACGCCGCTGAAGTCGAATACACCAATGGCAACGTCGTCTCAGCTGACGGTGCTATCTACTCGTGCTCACACGGACGTCGTCGTATCGAGAAACGTTCAGTTGCTGGCTCGGTGACCACCGTTGTGGACTCGTTTGAAGGCAGCCGTCTGAATTCGCCAAACGATCTTGTGGTCAAATCCGACGGGTCGATATGGTTCACCGACCCTCCATATGGAATCGCCAGTGACGAGGAAGGCCACAAAGCCACGAGTGAGCTGGGCACAAACTACGTATTCCGATATGATCCGGTCGCCCAGTCTCTGACGACGGTGACCGACGTACTAGAAGAACCCAACGGGCTCGCCTTCTCGCCCGATGAGTCAACGCTTTATGTCTCAGATACCTCGGCAGCGTTGCGCGAAGACGGTTCTGGGAACCATCACATCATGCAGTTCGATGTCGTAGATGGTGTGGCGTTAGAAAACGCAAGGCTGTTCACAGAAGTTACGCCCGGACTTCCCGACGGGTTCCGGGTTGCCAAAACCGGACACGTATTTACCTCCAGCGCCACAGGTATTCAGATCTTTGACGTCGAGGCTCGGCTTCTAGGCCGTATCAATGTCCCAGAAATCACATCCAACTGTGTGTTTGGTGGCACCGACGGGCAAACCCTTTTTATAACCGCCTCAACTTCGCTGTATTCGATAGAGACCAAGGTGACAGGGGCGACTCGATGATTCAGGTTGATTCAACGGGCCAACCGCTTCTCTCGTTTCAACAGGCCAGGAAAATATTTGGCGGAAATCGAGCCGTCGACGACGTAAGTTTTGACGTCCATGCGGGAAGCATCGTCGCCCTATTGGGTGAGAACGGTGCCGGAAAATCGACACTTATCAAGATGCTCGCCGGGGTTTACAATCGTGAGGCTGGCTCGATCCTGTTTGAGGGAACCGATGTTTCTGAACCGGGTGGACGCGATGGTATAGCGTTCATACACCAAGATCTTGGATTGCTCGAATGGATGACGGTCGCCGAGAATATGGCGATGGGGTACGGCTTTTCGACCTCTGGTTCGTTTATCAAATGGAACGACGTAAACGACCGGGCCAAGAAAGCACTCGAAATCGTGGGCGGAGATATCGACCCCCGAAAAAGAGTGTTCGACCTGACACGCGCCGAAAAGAGCCTTCTGGCTATAGCACGGGCTCTCGCTATCGATTGTCGCCTGCTCGTGCTCGACGAACCCACGGCCAGCTTGCCCGACGCCGATGTGAGCCGGTTGTTTGAAGTCATGAACCGGTTACGCGACAACGGCGTTGGCATGATCTTTGTCAGTCACCGGCTAGACGAGGTATTCCGCATCGCCGATCGGACAGCGATTATGAGAGATGGGGTTCTGGTTCATGAAGGCCCAGTCGATGACCTTGACCAAGATCAGTTGGTCCTTCACATCGTCGGTCGACCACCGTCCGAAGTGTTCACGGCAAGCCCCGCATCCACAAACAAAACCGTAGTGTCGGTCTCAAACGTTCGCCTAGATGACACCGGTCCGCTGACATTCAATGTCGGAGCGGGGGAATTGATCTCACTGGTCGGATTGCGTGGGGCAGGTCATGAACGCGTCGGTCGAATGTTATGTGGGTTGGAAAGACAGACCGCAGGCACCGTGTCGCTCGATGGTAAGTCAGTGGCCTTTGGCAGCCCTCAAGAGGCAATTGATGGGGGAGTAGCGTTCGTAACTTCCAACCGAGAAGCCGAATCCATGGCGACGTCGCTCACGGTAAGAGAGAACCTGTTTATGAACCCGGCGATACGCGGACGCGGGCTGTTCAGTCTTATGAGCCGCCGAGCGGAGCGACGACTAGCACGACCGTTCGTTAAGGAATACAACATTCGCCCCGCCGATACTGAACGCGAAATCGGAAATCTGAGCGGTGGAAACCAGCAGAAAGTCATTTTGGCTCGCTGGCTCGATATCGGCGCCCGGCTGATCGTTCTCGAAGAACCGACGATGGGTGTCGACATTGGAGCCAAAGCCGAAATATACAACCACTTAGGTAAGTCTCTGGAAGCGGGCACCTCGGTCATCGTGGTGTCAACAGACTTTGAAGAAGTAGCAAACATATCACACCGCGCCTTGGTATTTAACCGGGGTCAGGTCGTGGCAGAACTCGCCGGCGCCGATTTGACGATGTCTAATTTGGTGCGCCATGCGGCAGGCGATTCAGTACAAGGAGTAAGTGCATGACAACATCCCTACGTTCAACGGCGCTCGAACCCGAACACCGAGATTTTGATGGGCCTCTAATTACCCGTACGGCGCAACGTTTTGGGCATAACTTGCCTCGTTTCGGCCTAGTGCTTGTGATGTTCCTGTTGTTTGCTGTGTTCTCGTTGTATTTCGGTTCGAGCTTTTTCTCCTGGTTTAATTTCCGAGTTCTGGTCTCAGGCAACGCTGTTCTGGCTGTGATGGCTCTTGCAGCCACGTTGCCTATGATCGCAGGCAAGATTGACTTATCGATCGGGTTTGCACTGTCGCTTTGGTCGATGGTGGCCATCACCTTCCAAATCCGGTACGACCTGTCGTGGTGGTTGACGATCGTGTTGATTGTTTTGGGTGGTGCAGTACTCGGACTGCTCAACGGTCTCCTAGTCGAGCTGGCACAAGTCGACGCATTTATCGCGACGCTGGGAACCGGTACCGTCGTGCAGGCCGTTGTCAACTGGCACTCTGACGGGGCGCAGCAGATCGACCGGGACAACAAAATTCCGGAGGTCTTCGATGCGTTGGCCCAAAAGGCGATTTGGCAGGACCGGATTCCTCTTGTGCTTTTCTTTGTTCTTGCTCTCGCCGTCTTCCTTTGGGTGCTAACCGAGTACACCCCACTTGGCCGATATCTGTACGCCATCGGAGCGAACCCTCGAGCGGCCGAACTGAACGGAATTAAGCGACGACAGCTTACTATTCTGTCCTTCGTTGCCTCAGGGGTGTTAGTGGCGGTCGCAGGAATTCTGTTCGCTTCGAGATTCAGCATCGGCCAGCCAGGGTCTGGTGACGCAATGTTGCTGCCCGCATTGGTAGGCGCATTTCTAGGATCAACGACGATTCGCCCGGGCCGAGTCAACATTTGGGGAACCATGGTTGGTGTCGCAGTAGGGGTGCTTGGAATCGCCGGAATCTCTCAATGGGGATTCGACTTCTGGGTCACCCCATTGTTTAACGGGCTGACCCTGATCGCTGCGATTTCCATCGCCAGTTACGCCGGTCGGCGACGACTATCAGCCAAAGAAGTTGTAGCAGCGTCGCCAACGAAACCCGAAAAGGATCGTCCACAAGTTCACACATAAAACAAGATCTGACTCGGCTGGAGAGAAGCCGATCAGCAACTACAAAGGGGAAATAAATGAAAGTACCAACAGGAAAGTCCAGGTATATGCACTTCCTGGCTGCGATATTCTCACTTGCACTTGTCGCCACATCGTGCGGCAGTAGCAGCGACGAAAGTAGCGGAAGTGACGACACCGACTCAGAAACCACTGCGGCTTCTGATGAAACCACCGACGATTCTGCTTCGTCCGAAACAGAAGATGAAGTGGTGTTGGATGCAAAGATCTTTGTCGAAGGCCAGCTAGCGGCGACCGAGGGATTTGACGGGCCTGAAGACGGCCCGTCAGCACAAGAGGGCAAGAAAGTGATCTACGTTGCCTCCGACCTGACCAATGGCGGCGTCGCCGCAGTTGAGGAAGCAGCAAAAGAAGCAGCCGGAGTAATCGGATGGGAATTCGAAACTATCAATGGTCAAGGGACCGCTCAAGGAAGAAGTGACGCCCTTAACCAGGCCGTTGCCCAGAAGCCTGACGGTATTATTCTTGGCGGATTTGATGCCAACGAACAGAGCACGGCGATCGACGAGGCGACGTCGCAGGACATCCCTGTTGTGGGTTGGCATGCCGCCGCTGACGTTGGCCCAGATGAGGAGCGAGGTCTGTTCAATAACGTGACCACCGATCCGCTTGAAGTGTCTCGGTTCGCGGGTAAGTTGGCGATAGCTCAATCCGACGGCACAGCTGGCGTCGTGATCTTCACGGACTCTCAGTTTGAAATCGCGGTAGCTAAAGCCGAAGCGATCAAAGAGGAAATCGAGACCTGTGCCGGATGTTCTGTCTTCGAGATTAAAGACACACCTATATCTGACACCGACGCTCAAATGCCAGCGGTCATCTCACAGCTTCTTCAGCAACACGGCGATGACCTGACACATCTGTTGGCGATCAACGATGGCTACTTTGGTGGAGCGGCTCCCGCGTTGCGAGATGCGAACAAAGAAGGTGCCGGACCTCCGTTTAATATTTCAGCGGGCGACGGCGACGCTGGTGCTTTCGACCGGATCCGAAACCAAGAGTACCAGTTCGCAACGGTAGCAGAGCCGCTATCTTTGCAAGGCTGGCAGATCATTGACGAACTGAACCGGGCGTTCGCCGGTGAGGGGCCAAGCGACTACGTTGCGCCGCCAGCACTAGTGACTCCAGAGAACATCACCGATAGTGACGTGTTCGACCCAGACTCGGGCTATCGGGATAACTACGATGCGATCTGGAATCGATAACAGTTTCGGATCATCCTAGATAAGCCACTGAAGGCACATGGGGGAGGGTTGGCGACCGCCAACCCTCCTTTGTGGTTATCCAGACTTTTGGTTTTCCTCGTCGTCAGAGCCGGTTGGTTGTCCCGTGTCGGTATTCCGGTTGCGGCGAGTCCTCATGGCGACCAATCCTCCAACAATTCCCAGAGCGGCGCTGATGGCTCCAGCGACTAGAGGTAACGAGGTTGATGAGTTGGGTTGTACAACGGGAGCCGACCGTAGGATCGGACGGTCATCGAGCTGCAGCGTCGGTTTGGAGATCTCGGGTTGGGTTGTTTCAGGTGTCGTTGGCGAGAACTGATCTAGCGTTCGTTGTCGGACCGATGTTACCTCTGTTGGAAGCTGATTTTGGATTACGTCGTAGACGGCATCGCCTGGACAGCTTGTCTGAGACATATCTCGATGCCCGGCGATAGTGGCCGTCGCTACCTCAGAACCTTCGGGCCATTTGTTAGATCCACGGGAGATAAAGTTCGTTTGAGTGCCAGGTTTGGTGTCGACCCCATATAACTCGCTTAGCCAGGCCAATAGCTGGGTAAGGCTTTGTTGTTGAGCGTCACTCATCGGGGTTTCGGTGTAGTCGCCGATCAAGCTGCAAAGCACGGCAAACCCTTGTGAACCTCCCGTGGCGTCACCGCGAACCGGTTGGGTAAGACTGCCTTCGCGAGCTTCCCAGATTCCTCCAAACCGGTCGACGAAGAAGTTGTAGGCGACGTCTGGCCATCCTTTTGTAGGGCCGGTGTGGAAGCGGTAAAACCCTCGGATCTGATCTACGACTTCGTTTTCTGAGTAAGTATTTGGCGAAGCGGTGTGATGAACCAGAAGAAACCGAACCTCATCTTCGACTTCCAATGGCCCAACCGGAGGTAAACCTTCGGCCCAATCGGACCGAGGACGGATTGTGGGTTTTAATTTATCGAGCACAGAAGCGTCGGTTTGGAACAGTTCCACCACGTCTTAGGTTAGGAGCTGTATGAGAACAACCACGGTCACGATCCCAAATTCTGACGGAGAGTCCCTCCACGCCTTACTAGATCTGCCAAGCCAAGGTGAACCCGATGCGTTGGCAGTCTTTGCCCACTGTTTTACCTGCAACGCTCATCTAAAGGTGGTTACCCATATCTCTGAGGCGTTGACAAAAAACGGTATCGGTGTTGTTCGCTTCGATTTCACCGGGTTGGGTCACAGCGAAGGTGAGTTTGCAGACACCAACTTTTCGAGCAATTCCCAAGACCTCATAGATGTCGCCGCCTATATGGAAGAGCATATGGAAGCTCCGCAGCTTCTTGTTGGTCACTCGCTGGGAGGTGCCGCAGTACTGAACGTTGCGGGACGCATAGATTCGGTTCGAGCGGTCGCCACCATTAACGCTCCTGCCGAACCCACCCACGTGCGCAAGCTTCTTAGCTCCGCCGAAGATGAAGTCGAACAAAAGGGACTAGCCAGAGTCGAGATCGCAGGCCGTCCATTCACTATCAAGAAACAGTTCATCGAGGATCTGGAGCAAACTGACTTGTCCGAGCAGGTCTCGGGGTTAGGGCGGGCGCTGCTGGTGCTTCACGCCCCTCAAGACGTAATCGTCGGGGTAGAGAACGCAGCCAAAATTTTCGAGGCGGCTAGGCATCCCAAAAGCTATGTGTCACTGGATGATGCCGACCATCTACTTAGCGATCCCGCTGACGCTATCTATGTTGGGCAAGTGATCGCAAACTGGTTTACCCGATATCAAGTTCAACCTACCGAAACGGTTACTGCGTTCCCAGACAGCGGAGTTCGGGTTAAGACGGGCGCAGGGTACTTGACTGATGTTTGGACGTCGAATCATCACGTCCTGGTCGACGAGCCAACCTCATTAGGGGGTACCGATTTAGGTCCGAATCCGTATGACTACCTGCTCGCTGGCCTGGGTTCATGCACCTCGATTACTCTGCGGATGTATGCCGACCGGAAAAAGATTCCGTTGGAGTCAGTAACCGTCTCGTTAGAGCACAACCGGATACACGCTAAAGACTGTGTCGAATGTGAAAGCGACAACCAGATGGTCGACGTGATAGACCGGACGATCACATTGGATGGCGATATAACAGAGGAACAACGGCAGTCACTGCTCAAGATTGCCGACAAGTGCCCGGTACATCGAACGATGACATCCGAAACCGTTATCAGGACCACGTTGATGTCCTGAAACCGGTTTGGTGGCTAGTTGCTTTCTTCGGCGGTTGCGCCCTGGCAGTCTTGTTGGAATTCGGCAAAGTTCTCGGTGAACCCGTCGACAGCGTTTTCGCCTGATTCCAGCTCGCTGATATTGTCAGCATTCGAGATCGACTCTAAAGCGGATTCGTTGTCGCCGTATTCGCTGAAGACTTTCTCGGCGATACAGTCCGCTTCAGCGACCGTAAACACATCATCCCGGCTAAGCGCTTCTGATAGATCTTGTTCGTCACCTGGACCGCCTCCGGTACAGCTGGTGAGGGCCACAGCAGAAAATGCGAATGCGGTGAGTTTCGTTTTCAAAGATCTAGTGCTTTTCATACATCATCCTTTGTAGCCACCGTGTTCGCTGTTAGCTACGCCTGCGCCGCTTTGAGCCCTATTTGATACGAGGACATAGCCGACGAGAGACACACTAATCAGGCCGATTACGGCTACGTCTAACGGCGTGGGAACTTCTAGACGGTCAATAGTTGACCCGAGGATTGAAAACAACAACAAGACAGCGTTCCGTACAAGATCAAATTTGGTGACGGGGCCGCTGCTAGCTTGCCCAAAGCAGCTACATGACTGGGCCGAACCCGACCGCAGAATTGTCACCAATATCGATGTGAAGGCGGCCAGCAAGAAGAAGGCAAATACCGAGCCCCAGCCGGGAAGTACGAACAGGGCACCTGCGACGACAATTTCGGCGATTGGAACCAATTTGGCTGCCGCTGGCGGTAGGCCTAATTGTTGGAATTCTTTGGCTGTTGAAGTGGGGTTTCTTAGCTTGGAGACCGCGGCCCAGAACAAAACCAGGCTTAGAGCTACTGCAGCAACCGAAGCTAGACCAGCGATCGTCACCATATGAAGAAAAATCTGCTCATTTTATCTAGTTCGTTAGCCCTCTTTTGGAGCCAAAAGTAGGGAGCTGTTCCCGACTGATGAGACAAGCGTACCCTTTTGATGGCAAGATGTAAGGGTGATTGAATCTCAGATTAAAACACTTCAAGATCAAATCGACGGCCTTCTGGTTGACCGGGGACGCATTATTGACAATCTCCTCGACCTGCGGCTTGATGCTGCTGATCGAGCAGACTTTGTTGGAAAGATCGACGAAGTGCTACGGGACGTGCCAGGTCTGACCGTAGTGGAAAGCCAATGGTGGACTGAAACGCTAGATGAACTCCTTGATATGGCGGCCAAGGTTCCAGCCGCTAAGTAGAGAATCCCCGCTCTGCAACATTTCCTGTGGTGACCCCTCAGGGCTATATATACGACATCCGGGCTATCCACTTTGGTTAGCCCGTTTGTCGCGTCCGTAACGCACTCGTCAACCCAACGCGGTCCGAAGGGTGGCAAGACGATCTGGGTTGACGGTAAACCAAGCCCATTTACCTCGTTGTTCTCGCTCTAAGATGTTGGCGTTTACCAGCTGTGATAGGTGGTGGCTAATCGTCGGTTGGCTTTTATCGATTACGTCGCCGAAATCACAAGCGCACGCTTCTCCGTTGCATGCTATGTAGCTGACCAGTTTGAGCCTTGCCGGGTCGCTGAGTGCTTTCAGGATGGCAGCCAGCTCAAGAGCATCGTCGTCGCTTATAACCGCTTCAGTTATCGAACCACAGCATAGAACTTGGTCATTTCCTGTCATGGCTGCAGTGTACCCTAAAAACATATTGACATTTATCAATATGAGGGTATGGTTATTCATATCGAACATTATCGATATGAAACCCCCAACCTAGAAAGTCCAATAAATGAGAGTCCAACTAGCCCTTAACGTCACGAACTTAGAAGAGTCAATCGACTTCTATCAAAAAATGTTTGGTGTCGATGTGGCGAAAGTGAAACCTGGATACGCCAACTTCGCTATTGAAAACCCTCCACTCAAACTGATCCTGTTTGAATCAGATCAAGAAAACACAGGTGGAACACTAAACCATCTTGGGGTAGAAGTGGAAACAGCCGACGAAGTCGAAGTCGTTGAAAAACGACTCACGGGTGCAGGCATTGAGACGACAGGTGTCGACGACACCGAGTGTTGTTACGCCGCCAAGACCGAAACCTGGGTCAACGCTCCTGATAACCCATGGGAGTGGTACGTGAAGAACAGTGATCTGGCCACCGAGTCAGGCGAGACCCAGGCAGTGGAACCAACCGAAACTACGTGCTGTCCGGCGTAGGGGACGTATTGATGCCAAGACGGTCGGCCCCAGCATCTATCCCGGGTAGTTGGGGCTGTACCGCCGATTTTTTGGCTACATAGCTCATTGCGAGTTCCTCCACCTCATCCCAGGTAGATGCCCGTGGGCCAGCTAGATCGGTGTTATATGACTGGTCGAACACGATCACGTCGTTGCCGGCGTCTCGAAGTCCGAGAATATTGTGAGGGGCGTCGTCGATGTAGAGATCGGCTTCCACCTCGGGTTTTGCGCCCAGAAAGCAGATATCTCTATAGGGAATCTTGGCGTTGTCAAGCCATGTCACCGTATCTGTCACCGCGGTCGCGTGCCCCCAGTTTTTGTACAACCGGTGGGTGATGATGCGAATCCAAACGCCGGCGTCAGACAGCCGCCACAACACATCAGCGCATCCGTCGATAACGGGCAATGTCGCCAACATGCGGTCTTCGGTCACTGCTTTTTGGTGCAGGCGGTCAAATTCGCCGTCGTCGAGGCCCCACTCTTTAAAGCCCCAAGAGCGGTTCGGTGCAAGTTCAGACGGTTTGATACCACGATCTGAAGCCACTACCTGGCGAAACCCAGCATTGTAGTCAGCGCAGACCCCATCGAGGTCAACACCTAAGACGTATCGAAAGCCCACAAAGAATGACCGTATCACCCGTACGCTTAGAAGTATGGAATCTAGCGAAAACCCACACGAAGAGGCAGCTGTGACATCTACGATCCAGTCGGAACTGGCAGAGGAGCGGGAAGAAATCTTGCGATCCGATATCCGACGTCTTGGTACGCAACTCGGTGAAGCGATCACTCGAAACGTTGGTGCTGACTTCCTTTCCTTGGTTGAAGAAGTTCGGAAACATTCTCGTTCTGTCCGGTCCGGTGATCTCCAGTCAGCCAAATTGCTAGACGACGTGCTGCGGCGGGCGTCTGATGTCGAAGTCATCTTGCTCGTCCGGGCATTTACGATCTACTTTCACTTGGCCAATGTCGCCGAGCAGGTTCACCGGGTCGAAGAGCTGCGAGTAAAGGTCGAAGGCAGTGGTGAGTTGCCAGACACGTTCGCACGAGCAGCAGAGGCCAATGTTTCGGTTGAAGATTTTAAAGCCGCAATCGACAAAATCCAGTATCGTCCGGTGTTCACTGCTCACCCAACCCAGGCCTCCCGCCAGAGTTTCCTCCTCAAGCGAGCCGAGATAGCCGAACTATTGCAAGAGCGGGCACTGCCATCGGCGACCAAAGCTAGCCATTTACGAATCGACCGTCGCATCGACGAACTTCTAGATCTGCTATGGGTAAGCGACGAGCTTCGAAGCGTGAAACCAACACCTATGGATGAAGCTCGAAGCATTCTGTTCTACGTCGAACGACTTGTAGAAGATGCGCTTCCGAACTTCTGGGACGATCTTGACAATCAAGCTGAAAACGTTGGAGTAACGGTCCCGTCCGATCTCGCTCCTATCCGGTTCGGGTCGTGGGTCGGAGGCGATCGAGACGGAAACCCTTTTGTTACTCCTGAGGTAACATCGGAAGTATTGGGAATGCATCGAGGCCGGGCGTTACGGCTTCTGCGATCCGAGGTCGCTCGACTTTCCCAAGACGTCAGCATCGCTGCGGGGATTCGCCCGCCGTCTGATGAACTGGTCGAATGGATTGAACAGACACGCACAGAGTTCCCGTCGCTGCTCGAAGACTTGTCGCCGTTGGTCGCCGATCAGCCGTATCGGATCGCAGCAACAGTGATTAACCGTCGACTGTTGCAAACTGAGCGGGGGGTTGCTCATAGCGACCGCACAAATTCAGAGCCGGCATCATATGGTTCACCCGAGGAGCTCCGAACAGACCTCCGACGGTTGGAAGAGTCTCTACGGACCTCAGGTATTGGTGTGGTCGCAGACGGTCGTCTCGCGAAACTCCAACGACTGGTATCGACAATTGGATTCCATCTAGCGGAACTCGATGTCCGACAACACACAAGGTTCCATCACCAGGCGATCGAAGAGCTATTCGCCGATGCTGGCGTGAACTACCCACAAGACCGAGATAAACGCCACCAGCTGTTGAGTGTCGAACTCGGCAGCGGTCGTCCATTTGCGCCACCGGGAACAAACTCCGCTGGCGGGGACCCTCTCGCCCTGTTCCGCACCTTGCGACGAGAGATGGACCGCTTCGGCGACGACATCATTGGAAGCTATATCGTTTCGATGACTGAAGGGTCCGACGATCTGCTAGCCCCAGCGGTTCTCGCAAAAGAAGCTGGACTGATCGACCTTCCTCGCGGTATCGCCCGTCTGGATTTCGTGCCGCTATTCGAAACCATTGAAGACCTCCGGTCCGTGACCACAACTATGAACAAGTTGCTCGGTGACCCGTCATATCGCAAACTGGTGGAACTTCGCGGCAACGTCCAAGAAGTAATGGTCGGCTACTCGGACTCCAACAAAGACGGTGGCATAGCGACATCACAATGGGAAATCCACAAAGCTCTGCGAGCGTTACGAGACATCGGGACCGAACACAATATCGACGTCATTATCTTCCACGGGCGTGGAGGCTCTGTCGGCCGCGGTGGCGGACCAGCGAACGCTGCTATCTTGTCTCAACCATCTGGTGTTATCACCGGTGGAATGAAGACCACCGAACAAGGCGAAGTGATCGCTGACAAATATGCTCGCCCCGGTCTTGCGCGACGCAACCTGGACCTGGCCTACTCAGCCATGCTTGAAGCTCGTCTGCTAGCTCCAACACCCCGCCCGTTAGCTGAAGCTCAGCCATGGTTCGACACGATGGAACTGATCTCCAATGAGTCGTTCGCCGCCTATCGCGGACTGATCGAAGACCCGAGTTTGGTCGACTATTTCACAACGTCGACTCCAGTAGAAGAACTTGGAGCCCTAAATATCGGGTCTCGTCCAGCTCGTCGAGCGGGAGCGACCGGGGGAATCGAAGATCTACGGGCGATACCGTGGGTATTTGGATGGACCCAATCTCGCCAGATCGTCCCCGGTTGGTTTGGTGTCGGCTCGGGGCTCGAAGCCGCCTTCGCTGCTGGCCGAACCGACGAGATCGAATCGATGTTTAAAAACTGGCCGTTCTTCAAAACGTTTGTCTCAAGTGTCGAAATGACCATCTCAAAGACCGACCTGGGAATTGCTAAGGCATACGTAGATGCGTTGGTCGATACCGAACATAACCACCTGTTCGATATGATCGCCGCCGAGTTTGAACGAACAGTGGCCGCGGTCGAGCGGGTGACCGGCAAGCCGGTGTTGAATGACCTTCCAATCTTGCAGCGCACACTAGAGGTTCGAGACACCTACCTTGACCCTCTCAACTTGCTGCAAATCTCATTGTTGCGAATTGCCCGGTCGGATGAGTCGGAGGCTGATGAGACAGCAGGTAGACGCGCTCGAAGGGCGTTGCTTCTGACCGTCAACGGTGTGGCGGCTGGGTTACGTAACACCGGTTAGGGCGTAGTCGAACAACGAGTTGTGATCCATGTCATTTGAGAACATAACCATCGTAAAAAATTTGGTTGTTGGGCATGGACTCGAAGTCAACTTGCGTAATGATTAAGTCGTGGGTCACAACTCTGATAACTCCGAAGCCGAACACGTTCTACTAATTGGGCCGGGTCAAACCGATTCCGGCCCCGATGGGCCGCTCTCGAGAGCTGGACTCTTCGGCGTCAATGTCGCAAAGATCGAAGAGTTTACGGTCGTGCACATCAAGGCGGAATTGTCTGAACAAGATCTTACCCGGCTGGCGAAACTGGTAGTCGACCCGGTCGAACAGTGGTGGATCCCACGAAGCGAACACCATCCAGAAGGCGACCAGTACACGGTCATAGAAACTGGGTTGCGTCCCGGCGTGACCGACCGAGAAGCAGCCGAGCTCATACGGGCAAGTGCTGAACTTGGTATCACGGTAGAAGCGGCGTCGATCGGTCGTCGTTGGGTCATCCACGGTGAAATATCTGAACAAAACCGCGACCTTCTCGCTCGACGGGTTTTGCACAACGAAGTCATTGAACGATGGTCCGTTGGTGAACTCCCAGGAGCGTACACCGACCCGACCGCTGTCGGTTCCGATATCGACTACCTTTCGATCACCGCCGCCGACGATGAAGGTTTGATCGCACTTAGTAAAGAGCGGCGCCTAGGTCTTGACCTATCAGAGATGCTGGCCATTAAGGCGTGGTTTGTCGAACAGGGCAGAGAACCCTCTGACGCAGAACTGGAAATGCTCGCTCAGACTTGGAGCGAACATTGTTCTCACAAAACCTTCCGCGGAACGATCACGACTCCCGACGGTGTAATCGATGATCTGATGAAGACATATCTTCGATCAGTCACCGAAGAGATGAACGCTCCTTGGGTTCATTCAGCATTTGTCGACAACGCAGGAATCGTCACCTTTGACGACGATTTCGACTTAGCTTTGAAGGCTGAGACTCACAACCATCCGTCTGCTCTTGAACCATTTGGTGGTTCGAATACCGGCGTCGGGGGAGTGGTTCGAGACATTCTTGGTGTGTCGGCCAAACCGATTGCCATAACCGATATCTTATGTTTCGGCCCGGAAGACACTGACCCGGCAAGCTTGCCCGACGGTGTCCTTCACCCGAAACGCATCCGGTCCGGAGTGATAGCGGGTGTTGGAGACTACGGCAATAAAATCGGAGTCCCGAACATAGCGGGCGCCATCATCCACGACGATACCTATACAACAACACCTCTTGTGTTCGCAGGTTGTATCGGTCTTCTTCCTCACGATTCGAACCCGACGGCTGCTCAACCGGGTGACTCGATTGTCGTTCTCGGTGGAGCTGTAGGTCGTGATGGTGTTGGTGGTGCGACGTTCTCGTCTCAAAGTATGGGTGTTGAAACAGCCGAGATAGCGGGGTCGTCGGTTCAGATCGGTGACCCGGTTGTCGAAAAGGGGCTCATCGACATTATTCTCGAGGCCCGGGATGCCGGTCTCTACACGGCCATTACCGACTGTGGTGCTGGCGGATTGTCGTCGGCGGTTGGCGAAATGGCTGAGGAGCTCGGAGCCCGAGTTGATTTGACGTTGGTGCCTCGCAAATACCCTGGTCTTTCTCCTTGGGAAGTTTGGTTATCCGAAGCTCAGGAACGAATGGTTTTGGCGGTTCCCGACCCTGAACCGTTATTGGAACTCGCCCGCCGCTGGCAGGTTGATGCCGCCGTTATCGGAACATTCACCGGAGATGGCCAGATGGTGGTCGTCGATGGGGAAACCCCGTTGATCGACCTCAACACCACGTTCCTACACGATGGTCGTCCGAAAGCCGAACTGGTTGCTTCTACACTCGAAATCGAACGGACAGATCGTCAAACCCCTTCGTTCGACCACCAAGAAGCGGCGTTGAAGCTGCTAGCTCATCCGTCTATCCGGTCGAATGAGTCGGTTATTCGAACCTATGATCACGAAGTTATGGGCGGCACCCTAGTGCGACCATATGGCGGCGTTGAAATGGACGCCCCTGCCGACGGAACCGTCATGATTCCGCCAGGAACCACCGGCGATCGAGCGATGGCTATCGGTATTGGTGTAAACGTCGTGCAAGGTCGATATGACGCTGGAGCCATGACGATGAACATCGTCGACGAAGCTGTCCGCAACGTGGTTGTTGCTGGCGCTGACCCGAAACAACTGTCGCTTCTCGACAACTTTGCGTGGGGAAACCCAACCGACCCCGACACGTTAGCGAAACTCGTAGCAGCCTGCCAAGCATGCAAAGAAGCGGCGCTTCTCTACAACGCCCCGTTTGTATCCGGCAAAGATTCTCTCTACAACGAATTCGTTGGCCCAGATGGTACAAAAGATCCCGTCACGCCAACTCTGATTATTACTGCCGTCGGTTTAGTCAAAGACATCAATAACGTGCCGTTGACCGGCGTTACCAAAGCAGGCAACGATGTTTGGCTCGTCGGCCCCGCACGAGGTTCGCTTGGAGGCTCACACCTAGACGATGTTCTAGGAAATGATTTTGGCGGGGAGCTACCTACGGTCGGTGCTGAGGTTCTTCAACGGCACTACCAGCTAGCGGACGCGATCGCCGGAGGCCTTGTTCGAAGCGCCCACGACATTGCAGAGGGCGGCTTGAGCGTCGCCGCCAGCGAATGGGCTCTAGGCGGCCGACTTGGGCTACATCTTGAACTAGAAGGCTCCGAAGACCCGGAGGTTCTCTTCGGTGAAGGCCCAGCCCGGTACCTTGTTGAGGTATCTCCAGCTGATTCCGAAGCGTTTGGTCAGATAGTCGGATCGGCATCCAAAGTTGGAACAATCACTGACGAAGCGGCTGTTCGAGTGGGCGCCGCCTTCGAACTCGGTTTGGAAGACATACATCGTGCATACACCTCGCAAGGAGCTATCTAATGGCCTCGAAACCAACCGTTCTGCTCCCGATAGCTGCCGGAACTAACCGAAACCAGGACCTGGCCGACGCATTCGTGGCTGCCGGTGCTGACGTGAACCAAATTCCGTTGCAGGCGCTTCGTGACGGAGACGCGAAGCTCTCCGACCATCAAATGTTGGCCATTCCCGGTGGCTTCTCCTACGGGGATGCGTTAGGCGCTGGCCGTTTGCTGGCATTAGATTTGCGAACCTGGTTTGAAGACCAGCTACTAGCGGCTGCCGAGTCCGGGATGCCGATGTTTGGTGTATGTAACGGCTTTCAAGCGTTGGTGGCCTCTGGGCTTCTTCCGGGCGAAACGGCACCAGCGGCGTCGTTGGCGCATAACTCGAACGGGAACTTTGAATGTCGTTGGGTTGAACTTTCACCAACAGATTCGCAGTCACCATGGCTAGCTGAAGTGGACGAACCCCTGTGGTGCCCGGTTGCCCACGGTGAGGGACGCTTTGTGGCCTCTGACATTGAGACGGTTGAAGAGCTCGATTTAGTGGCGTTGCGGTATAGCTCAAACGGTGTTCAGGCCGTTGGAGAGTACCCGGCTAACCCTAATGGCTCGGTCAATGACGTTGCAGGAATCACTGATTCGACCGGCTTGGTGTTTGGTCTTATGCCACATCCAGAGAACCATATTTGGGCGCGACAGAACCCGTTACGTGGCCGATCAAATCGTGGGACGTGTTTGTCGCTGTTCGAATCTGGTGTCAAGGCGACTAAAGGTTAATTTTTGTAGTCGAGCGGTCTAGCCTTATAGGTATCACGCTTAAGAAGTCCGGGAAGTAGATGACAACTAACAATCTAGACGCATTCGATCTTGACATTCCCGGGCAGCAGTCCGGCAAAGTCAGGGAAAGTTGGCCCTTAGCGAACAGTCAACGACTGCTCGTCACGACAGATCGTCTAAGTGCGTTCGACCGTGTAATCGGAACCGTTGCCCACAAAGGGCAGGTTCTTAACCAGCTGGCTGCCTGGTGGTTTGACCAAACCAGCGACATCGTGCCGAACCATGTTGTTTCGTTGCCCGATCCCAACGCACTTGTCGCCATCGACGCAACCCCACTTCCGGTAGAGGTCATCGTTCGGGGCCGTTTGACTGGTTCTACTTCAACTTCAGTTTTGCCTCGTTACCAGGCGGGGGAGCGAACCCTGTACGGCTACGAACTCCCAGATGGGTTGGAGCCTCACGGTCCGCTGCCAACCCCACTGATTACGCCTACGACAAAAGCCGAACAGGGCGGCCACGATGAGCCCGTTACCTGTGATCAGGTCGTAGAGCTAGGTTTGGTCGAGCCAGCGCTTTGGGATCAAGTTCAAGAGGCCGCAATGGCGCTGTTCCTTCGAGGGACCGAAGTTGCTGCCGCCGCCGGTTTCGTGCTCGCCGACACGAAATACGAGTTTGGCCTTGACCCCGACGGTGGGCTGGTCGTTATCGACGAGATGCACACCCCCGACTCGTCCCGCTTCTGGCTTGAATCGAACCTCGCCGACCGTCTAGCCGAGGGTAAAACACCTGAGAGTTTCGACAAAGAGCCCGTCCGACTGGCCTTGCGGGCCGCCGGGTACAAAGGTGAAGGGGAACCTCCTCAGATGGACGATGAGGTTTGGGAATCGGCGTCATCACGTTACGTCGAGATTTATGAACGATTAACCGGCGAAACATTCGTGCCAGGTGAACAACCAATTTCGGAACGACTCGCCAAGAACTTGGCGCCGCTCGTCGCCGACCTATAGATCTACAGTAAACAAAGTACAGGCCGTTAGATCAGGAGTGCCATCAAGTGAAAGTTGTAATTCTCTCGGGTTCACCTCGGGATGCTGAATGGGTCGAAAAGATCGTTTCAGTTCTCGATCAGCTCAACGTTACGTCGATTTGGCGTGTCGGTTCGGCACACCGGGTTCCCGAACACGTACTGGAACTACTTGCGTCATATGACTCTGACGACGAGACGACGGTGTTCATCACTGTCGCCGGAATGAGTGACGCGTTGTCAGGTCTGACCGACGCAAACGTCGTGTCGCCTGTTATCGCCTGCCCACCGGCGTCAGATAGTTTCGCTGGCCTCGACGTCTTGTCCAGCTTGAGGACGCCTCCGGGAGTGGCTCCGATCGTCGCTCTCAACCCGGCCAACGCAGCGATAGCGGCGGCCAAGATCCTCGCTCTGTCCGATCCTGAGATTGGTAAACGGGTGGCCGAGTATCAACAGGCAGCTGCCAAACGGGTACTCGACGCCGACGAAAAATTGGTGACAGGGTAAACCATGATTTCTAACCACCGTGACGACGAGCTGAAGCCACCAGTACCGACCGATGCCAGCCTGGTCACGGATTTAGATAGCCCCAAGGAGGAGTGTGGGGTTATCGCGGTTTCGTCGCTTGACGAGGCCGCAGCGCGAGTTGCGTTTTTTGGTCTCTATGCGTTACAGCATCGTGGCCAAGAAGCGGCTGGCATCGCCGTCGCCGACGGCCGTTCGGTACGCCTCCACAAGGGGCAGGGTCTCGTAGGTCAGGTGTTCGACGATGCGGCGCTTAAGCCGCTCGTCGGTTCACTGGCCATAGGACACACCCGATACTCCACTACCGGCGTCAACTCGGACCGCAACGTCCAGCCGTACGTTGTCGAGACGATGCACGGGCCGTTGGGTATCTCCCACAATGGAAATATCGTCAACGCCGATCAGTTACGTTCGAAACTCCTCAAGCGGGGAGCCGGCCTCCAATCCTCTTCAGACTCCGAAGTGTTAGCGCTCATGTTGGCGGCCACCGAGGGCGCAACGTGGGAAGATCGATTAGCGAAGATTATGCCAGAATGGGAAGGCGCGTTCTCGCTGGCGATTTTGGCTGGGACCAAAATCATCGTGACTCGAGACCCGTGGGGTTTCCGGCCTCTAAGTATCGGTCGGATGCCAACAGGGGGTCACGCCGTAGCTTCAGAAACGGGTGCGCTTCAAACGATCGGTTGTGACGCCATTCGTGAAGTCGAGCCTGGCGAAGTGGTGGTCTTGCAGGGTGAACAGACCCGAAGCCATCAAGCGATCAAGCCAAAAGAAAGACAGGCACGCTGCACGTTCGAACACATTTACTTCTCTCGCCCAGATGCGGTATGGGACGGGATCCTGATCCATCAGGCACGTCAACGTCTTGGCGAAGAGCTGGCTTTGGAACATCCAGTAGAAGCCGATGTGGTTATTCCTGTACCGGATTCTTCGACACCGGCAGCGATCGCATACGCCAACGTCTCGGGTATCCCGTACAACGAGGGGTTTGTAAAGAACCGCTACATCGGTCGAACCTTTATTGAACCAACGGATGAACTTAGACGCCAAGGTGTCGCCCTGAAATTCAACACGTTGCCCGAGAACTTAGAAGGAAAACGGGTAATCATGGTCGACGATTCGATCGTTCGCGGAACGACGTCGGGTCCACTTGTCAAACTTGTACGGGATGCTGGCGCCGCCGAAGTACATATGCGAATCACGTGCCCTCCGATTGCCCATCCATGTTTCTTCGGGGTCGATATGGGCACACACGACGAACTCATAGGTCACAAAATGGGTGTTCCCGAGATCGGCGAACATATCGGAGCCGATAGTCTGGGATTCCTCTCAGTTGAGCGAATGATGAAAGCTCTAGGGCGAGACGACGGGTACTGTAACGCCTGTTTTACCGGCTCTTATCCGGTTCCCGTTCAGCTCACCTTAGGAAATACGAAACAACGATTTGATGGAGTTTTAGCATGAAAGATAGTCAGCTACATGTATTGCTGCTCGGCGGTGGAGGCGGTCGAGAGCATGCGATGGTATTGGCTATCAAGGACTCCCCAAAGCTAGAGCGGTTATCGGTAACGCCAGGCAATGCGGGAACAACCGAATACAACATCGACCTTGACCACGAGAACCATCAAGCAGTGGTGGAATTTTGTACCTCCGAGGGTGTCGATCTTGTTATCGTCGGGCCTGAATCACCTCTAGTGGCGGGCATCGCCGATGCGCTTTCCGAAGCTGGCATCGCGTGTTTCGGTCCGACAAAGGCTGCCGCCCAGCTTGAAGGGTCGAAGACGTTTGCCCGAAGTTTCGCCGAAAAGTACGACATTGCCGGGCCGGTCTGCGAATCATTTACTGATGTAGACAATGCGTTGGCTTGGCTTGAGACGTTAGATAAACCCGTTGTGGTAAAAGCGGACGGCTTGGCCTCTGGTAAGGGTGTGATCGTTCCTGAAAGCCGGGTCGAAACCGAACGAGCCATCTACGATTTCTTGGCCGACAAGACAATGGGACAGGCGGGTGAGAGAATTCTCATCGAAGAGCGCTTGGTCGGAGAAGAGCTTTCTCTCTTCGGTATCGCAGACGGTAAGACTATCGTTCCGCTAGTTACCGCTCAGGACCATAAACGAGTTGGTGAAGGTAACACCGGATTAAACACCGGCGGTATGGGGGCGTTTGCTCCGGTTCCCGGCATCGAAGCCGACGTTGAAGCCGAACTGGTAGAGAAGTTTCTGACCCCGGTCGTTGAAGGTATGGCGGCTGAAGGCACCCCGTATATCGGTGTGGTGTACGCCGGAATCATGTTGACCGCTGATGGCCCACGGCTTATCGAATATAACTGTCGGTTTGGTGATCCAGAAGCGCAAGTCATTCTGCCGTTGATCGAGTCTGATGTGCTTGAGCTTCTTTGTGCCGCGGTAGCTGGGAAGCTAGATGACGTCAAGGTTCAGGTTAAACAAGACACGACGGCGGCCGTTGTTGTCGTCGCCGCTCAGGGCTATCCGGTAGCTCCTCGAAAGAACATTCCGATCCCCGACTATTCGCTTGTCGAGAATTCGCATGTAGTTCTTGCCGGGGTTCGAGCAGAAGACGATGAACTTCGCAGTTCCGGAGGCCGAGTGCTTGGTGTGGTTGGTCATGGTGATGATTTGGCGGCTGCACTCGCTAACGCATATCCGGTCGTCGACCAACTCGTTTCGTCGGATGGTTTGTTCGCCCGGTCAGACATCGGGTGGCGACACGCTCCGCGCGACGCCTACGCAAAAGCTGGCGTCTCGTTAGAAGCTGGTGCTGAGGTAAACAAACGAATCGCCGAATCAGTCAAAAGCACACATGACGAACGAGTCGTGTCAGGGCTAGGCAGCTTCGGTGGTGTCTTTGATATCAGTTCGCTTAGCAAATACGAGCGCCCGTTGCTTGTGGCCAGCACTGATGGAGTTGGAACCAAGACGATTCTGGCTGAGAAACTTGATCGGTGGGAAGGTTGCGGAGCCGACATAGTTAATCACGGCATAAACGACGTGTTGGTTCAAGGAGCCGAGCCCCTCTTTTTCCTCGATACGGTTGCAGCCGCTCATCTTGAACCAGAGGTTGTTGGTCGGATAGTCGACGGTATGGCCGAAGCCTGCCGAGAGAACGACTGTGTTCTTCTAGGCGGTGAAACGGCAGAAATGCCCGGTGTGTTGACCGCTGGTTCGGTCGATATTGCCGGAACGATGGTTGGAGCCGTAGACCAGTCTAAGCTTCTCCCCCGAGAGGGCATCCGTCCTGGTCACGTTCTTATCGGAATGGCCTCGTCAGGATTACACACAAACGGCTATTCGTTAGCTCGTCGGGTGTTTCAAGATATGGACCTCAACGATCAGTTGCCTGGTGGTGCCGAGGGTGTTTCGGTCGGAGACGCTCTCCTCGCTACTCACCGCAGCTATCTAAAGCCGTTATCAGCAGTGTTGGAAGCTAACTTGGTGGACGGTCTGGCCCATATTACTGGCGGCGGCATAATCGATAACCTGCCACGTATTCTGCCCGATGGGTGTGGGGCAGCCGTTGATCCACTGACATGGGAGCGTCCAGTCTTGTTCTCATATCTTGTGTCTCGTGGAGGTCTCGGTATGCGCGAAGCCCATCAGATTCTCAACATGGGAATCGGTATGGTGTTGGTCGTTGCGCCTGAGAAACAAGAAGAAGTACAGGCAGCCCTTGATGAGCCGAGTTGGCTTATTGGGCAAGTGATCGCCGGCAGCGGCGTGAATTTGGCGTGATGCGTCGGTTAGTGGTGATGGTTTCTGGTAGCGGTTCTAACCTCCAGGCCATCATCGACGCCCAAGCCGACGGTCGCCTTCCGGTTGAAATAACGGGGGTGATTTCCAACAATGCCGATGCCTATGCGTTAACGAGGGCGGCGAATGCGGGTATTCCAACTTCGGTGCTTTCTCACAAAGGTCGAAAGCGGTCAGAGTACGATTCTGAACTCGCCTACTTGGTTTCGACTATCGGGGCCGACTTAGTTGTCTTGGCCGGATGGAACCGGCTTCTGTCCGGGAACTTTGTGTCCCATCACACCACTATTAATCTTCACCCGGCAGAGCCTGGTAAGTTCCCCGGTTTGGGGGCTATCGAACGGGCCTTCGATGCGTGGAAGAGTGGCGAGATATCGGCTGGTGGTGTTATGGTCCATTATGTGCCCGATGAGGGCGTCGATGATGGTCCGGTGATTGATTGGAAGCCGGTACCGTTTAGTATTGATGACACCCTCGAAACGTATGAGCAGCGAGTGCATACCGTCGAACACGAGCTGTTGGTAGATTCCATCAATATCGTCCTCGGCCAATTGCCGCCCACAGGAGCATGAGATGACCGGTCCAAACAGTAAGCTTTTCTCTGAAATAGAGTCGTTGACCTTCGACGATGTGCTCGTCGTTCCAGGCTGGAGCGATGTGTTACCTCACGAAGTGTCGACCACAACGAATCTCGGCCCTTTCGAACTTAAGGTGCCTTTGCTTTCAGCCGCTATGGATACGGTTAGTGAAGCGCCTCTGGCAATTGCACTTGCGCGCGAGGGCGGCATTGGGGTTCTGCATCGTAACCTGTCAATCGAACAGCAAGCTCAGCAGGTCGATTTAGTCAAGCGGGCCCAGAGCGGAATGATCAACGATCCGGTTAGCCTTCCGCCGACCGCTACGCTGGCAGAGGCCGAAGAGCTTATGGGGCGGCACAGCATTTCAGGGATTCCGATTGCGGACACTTCACAGCGACTGGTCGGGATTCTCACCAACCGTGACATCAGGTTCGTAACCGAAGCCCAGTATGGTCAGCCGGTCACCGATTTCATGACAGCCGAAAACCTTGTCACGGCTCCGGTCGGTACATCGCTGGATGAGGCGGTTAAAACACTGCACCGGCATCGGATCGAGAAACTACCGTTGGTTGACGCCGAAGGTCGTTTGACCGGTTTGATCACGGTGAAGGACATCCGTAAGAGGATCGAAAAGCCAGATTCGTCTCTCGATTCTGAAGGCCGTCTTCTTGTCGGCGCGGCTATTGGCGTAACCGATGCGGTTGAACGAACTGAGGCGTTGGTCGAGGCTGGCGTCGACATGTTGGTTATCGACACTGCCCATGGCCATACCCGTGGTGTCATCGACGCTGTGAGTATGGTGAAGGAGAAGTGGCCTTCGATGATGGTTATCGGTGGCAACGTTGTCACATCCGAGGGCACCGAAGCGCTGATCAAAGCTGGAGCCGACGTCATCAAAGTTGGTGTTGGTGCAGGCTCGATCTGCACAACTCGTATTGTGGCTGGCGCCGGTATGCCGCAGCTGTCGGCTATTTACGAATGCTCCCAGACCGCCCGCAAGTTGGGCACGCCGATTATCGCCGACGGGGGAGTAGTAACCTCAGGAGACATTGTCAAAGCGTTTGTGGCTGGCGCCGACGCCGTCATGCTAGGTAACGCTCTGGCTGGTGTTGATGAAGCACCGGGCGAACTTGAACTGGTCGATGGTGCAATGTGGAAAACTTATCGTGGTATGGGTTCGGCTGGCGCTATGCGGGGTCGAGCAGCAGATCGATACGGATCTTCGAAAGTGCCAGGTAAACACGTGGCTGAGGGTGTTGAAGCCCGAGTCCGTTACGCCGGGTCGTTAGGTGATCTGGTCGGTCAACTTGTTGGCGGTCTACGTTCTGGGATGGGATACGCCGGAGCCAGCGACCTTCACGACCTGCAAAACAAGGCTCGGTTGACCAAGATAACGGGTGCCGGACTTCGAGAAAGCCACCCGCACGATGTTCAGGTTATGCGCGAGGACTAATTGTTGCCACGCAGCGCAGCGATAGGTTCGATAGTCGCTGCCTTTAAGGCTGGGTAGGTACCTGCAAGTAGGCCAATAAGTGCACCTAGTGCGGGTGCGGCCGCTGGCAGCCAAGGCTCTAGAACCGGCGTCCACTGTCGAGACGCAGAAACCCCGACAATGGCAACAACACCTAGGCAGGCCCCAAGCAGCCCGGCCAGTAATCCAAGAGCTGTCGATTCAGTGATGAACTGGGTTGCTATGTGCCGTCTTGTCGCCCCTAGGGCTCTTCGTAACCCGATTTCTCCGGTCCGTTCGAGTACAGAGACGAGGGTGACGTTAGCGATCCCGATTCCTCCGACGATCAGGGAAACCGCTCCGAGGACTAGAAACAGCGAGTTTACGTCGGATTCGACACTTGACTTCACCCCTTTGGGTGATGGGGGCGCGATTGCTTGAAGCTGATCTGGATTGTTCGGAGCTAAAACGACTGGTGCCTGGTCAGCGATGAGCTCGGCGGCACCTATCTCAACATCGATCACTAGCTTTGTCGGCGAAGTCAAACCGTAGCGTTGTTCGGCATGTTGGTTTGGGATGATGACCGCGTTCAGAAGGGAGGGTTCTCGTCTGGTCGATTCAAGAATTCCGATAACGGTCAACGGTTGTTCTCCCACAAAGATGGTTGGAGCGTTGTCGACTCTTGTGATGTTTAGTCGTTCAGCCGCGCCGGATCCGATGACGGCAACTGCATCAGCTCGATCATCGTGGCCTTGGTCAAAAAAGCGCCCTGTTCTAAGTTGCGACTGTGCGGCATCAAAAAGACCTGGACTGGCAGCTATCAGAGGGACCTGAAACTCGGTTTGTCCGGATGGGTCGTTGACGGGAACCGAACGCAGGAGGGATTCACCGGTGTTTACTTCACTGGTGGTGCCAGCGGACGAAACACCGTTGAGTCGTTCGAGCCGGTCTTGGGCGTCCCAGGGGAGGGCTATGCCACGCTGGTTACTTCCGGAGCGCCCAGGTCGTTCTTTGGCTTCGACAGTGACTTGGGTGGCTTCAAGCTCGTCGAACCGGGAGACGATTTGGCTGCCCGCTGTCTTGGCTAAACCTAGCGTTGTTACTAGAGCGCCAACCCCTAAAACTGTTCCGAGGGCGGTAAGGATAGTTCGTCCCGGGCGGGCGGTTAGTCCGATGATGACTTCGTTCAATATGTCGCGCAGCGAAAATATTGATGTCGATGCGCGGGATCGTTGGTGTTCTGGCTGCTTAGGTAACACTTGTATAGGTAGTGGAGTAGTTGGGTCGGATTGTCTAGAGGTCATGATGATCACGTACCTGGCCGTCTCGAATGTGGATTCGCCGCTCAGCTCGTCGAGCGACATCAAGGTCATGTGTGATCACGGCAAGGGTAATTCCGCTGGCATGTAGTTGATCAAATAGTTCGAGTATTTGATGTCCAGTTGTGGTGTCTAGGTTGCCTGTGGGTTCGTCAGCCAAAAGAATATTTGGCTGGCCAACTAGAGCCCGAGCAATGGCGACTCGCTGTCGTTCACCACCTGACAGGGTGGTAGGAAAGGCTTCAAGACGATGACCCAGTCCTACTTGTTGTAACGCATCGACTGCCCGTTGGCGTCGCTGTTTCGCGCCGTTGGGTCGATATACGTCCCCTAATGAGACGTTCTCCAGGGCGCTTCGGTCAGCGAGTAGATGAAATGATTGGAATACGAATCCGATTTGTTCGGCTCGCATCCCGGCCCTCTGTTTTTCGTCTAGCTCACTGGTATCGATACCGGCCAGGAAGTACTGTCCAGATGTTTGTGAGTCAAGTAAACCCAAGAGATTGAGGAGCGTGGATTTGCCGGAGCCTGATGGCCCGACGATGGCTATGTATTCTCCTTCGTTGATCACGAGGTTAGCTTCGCGTAGGGCGTGGACTGGGGGAGTACCTTCGAAACTGCGGGACACGTTTTCTAGTTCGACGATTGTCGATGTCATTCGTCGTCGCTTTCAGTTTCGTCGTCGGACCCGGAGCTGTCCTGGTCACGCCCGACGACGACTCGGTCTCCGACCTGTATGTCTTGTCCCGCTAGACCAGAGATTTCAACCTGTCCGTCCGCGGTCAAGCCGACGGCTACGTTTACGGTTTCTGTTTCGCCTTCGGTTCGTTCTATCTCGATTCGGGCAGTGCCATCGGGTCCGGCCGACACTGCTGCCAGCGGAACGGTCAAAACCTCACCGTCACTGGAGGTGACGGGGATCGTTATACGGACGCTGATGTCGATTGCGTCTTCGGGTAGAGGTTCGTTGGCGGTGAACTCAACTGCATACTGATTGTTTTGCAGGTCGCCTCCGCCTGGCTGAGCCGCGATCTTCGATACTTTCACTGCGGCGTCGAGGCCGAGTTCTTCTTGGTCGATCGTCGCCGACATTCCTTCGCTGAGAAGTTTCCTGTCGGCTGAGGAAATGGCGGATCGAATAACGGTGTCAGAGCCGGAAATTGTAAGCACTGACCCAGATGGGGTTGCACCTAGTTTTGTGTCAACACGAATCACCTGTTGGGGCAGGTTGGTGACAAACACTACTTCCGCCGACGGGAGTGAGGTTCCGGTTTCGTTCTGAATGCGGGTTTGTTCGGTTTTTGCATCTGCTAGTGCTTTTTCGGCTCGGGTGACTCCGTTCCGGGCTTCACTGGCGTCGGGGGTAGCTAGCCCTTCATCTCGCTGGGCTTTGGCTAGCTCGACGTTAGCTTTGGCCGTAGATACCGCCTGTTTCGCCTCGGGGCTTGGGTCGTCTGCGGCTGATGCCTGTGCGTTGGCGAGTTCTGATTCGGCCTGTGCTACCGCTTGGTCGAGTTGTAGGCGTTCTGATTTGCTTGGCCCTTTGGTTGCTTCGGTTACTTGTTTTTTGGCTTCAGCTAGTGCGATTTCGCTATCGGTTACGAATTGTTTGGCGGCTTGGAGCGCTTGCTGATCTTCATCGGAGCGACCTTTGGCCGGGTATCCCTTGGCTTTGTAAAGTGCGGCGACTGCGTTTGCGGTGCCGGAATCGTAGGTGTCGTCGATGGTTCCCGGGTTGTAGCCGAGTCTGGAAAGGGATTCTTCTAGTTGTGTAACGTCTGGTCCTATGACTCCTGGACGAAAGTCGCGGAACGTCGGTAGTGTTCCTTGTAGCGCAAAGATTGGTCGCCCGGAAACTTCAGTGACTACATCGCCTTCGGCGACCTCGTCCCCGGCCTCTTTAGGAAGGCCGGTTATTACGACTTTCGAACCTTCAGCAGAAGTCGCAGTTACGTCGACAAAGTCGCTTGGTTTAACGGTCCCTCGTGTCACTACTGTCTGGTCTAGCTGTTGGCTTTTTATAGGCACGGTTAACAGTGAAGCCTCCGGCGGATCGGCCGCCGCGGCTCGTTCCGCCGGAGATTGGATCTGTTGGCCTAATACCCATGTCAGTCCGGATGACAGGACCGCCACTGCTGTCACTGCCAACAAAAATTTGTTACGCCTCATATGTATTCGTCCTACTTTTTCGCCGACTTCACCCAACCTTCTACAGGATTATTGCTTGTACTTTTCGATTTCTTCTTTGTTTGTTTCGACGAAATCGGAGAGGTATTCGTTCTCAATTTCGCGAATCGTGTCGGCGTACTCTCCTTCGTATAGCCCGCAATCATGAGCGGCTACAGCGGTTGCTATCTCTTCGGTCTGGAATTCTCCGAGTTTGGTTTTCTGTTCTTCTGTCAGTGGTGGTTCTTCGTATTCTTCGAAACTGGATTCGTCGGGCAAATCGCCTTCAAGTTCTTCGGGGTCGATTTCGCCTTCCTCAATTTCTTCGAAGTCAGGTCCTTCGTAAGGGAACAGCTCCTCGAGTTTGTTGTAGCTTTCTTCGAAGTAGTCTTCTTCGCTTGTGAATTCGAATCCTTTTTCTTGTATACAGTCTGACAATGCTTGTTCAGCTTCTGCGATTCTGGAGTCGGCCTCGAGGCGTGTTCCTAGCTCTTCGAGCTGGTCTTGGAATTCCTCGAAGAAGCCAAAGGCGCCGTCCTCAGTAAATCCAGCGTTCATGCATCCTAAGTCACTAAAGTCGATCTCCTCTTCGACGTCTTCTCCTTCCGTAAACTCTTCATCGAAACCAGACCCATATAGCGCTTCGTCGTACGCTTGTTGGTCCTCGGGGCTTAGAGCTTCTCGGATCTTCTGATTTGGGCTGTTTTCTAGTTGTTCTTCAAAGTCTGAGTCGTCGTAGCCTTTTAGCCCTGGTCCGACTGTGTCTTGGCTGAAGCGCTGGGTTGAAACCCCAAAGCCCCATTCTTCCGCCCATTCCTTGGTGTCAAAATCTTCGAATATTTCGACGGATTCGCTGATGTTCTCGGGTACGTATTCGAATCCGGCTTCTTTCATGCATGAAGCGGTCGCTTCTTGGGCTTTGATCTGGTTGTCTTCGCTGAAGAAGTCTTGTTCGCTCTCGAGACCGAGCGCTTCGCTGAGAGGGTCTTGGGCGTTGGCAGTGGTTTCGGTACTTGTTCCACAGCTGGTGATAAGGAGGAGCGAAGCGGCAAGAGCCGGTACCCCTATACGTATGGGCAGATATAACTTCATGGGTGAACCTCAGATGGGGATCGGTGTCTCGACGGATGAAAGGCATGCATACTGGGTATGTGCACTGGAGTATATGGATACTGGGTATGTAATGGCAACCTCTAACTGGTCCATGGTTCCCCTAATTCTTATCACTTCAATTTGAATCATGGTTGTCGCCCTCGACGGATCGAGGAGAAACCGGCGGACTATGACACACATGTCCCGAGGTCAGCGACGGTGTCTCGGAAATCGCCTATAT
Organism: Acidimicrobiales bacterium; assembly: GCA_020630065.1. Lineage (GTDB taxonomy): Bacteria > Actinomycetota > Acidimicrobiia > Acidimicrobiales > SZUA-35 > JAHDCC01. The sequence goes on along the minus strand of JAHDCC010000005.1, from coordinate 30,467 downwards.
TTGATTTCTTTGGGCCGATGGGTGGTTTGTCGCACAAAGACAATGCAGGAACGGGCTATCAGGCCATGACGAATGCGCCGGGCAAGTCAAATCGCAACAAATCGGGCCGGATTAACCGACTCATCTGTCGGGGTGTGAGCTGTTCATAACGGCCGTTTAGGCATCGCTCAAATGGCGAAGGTGGTGAGCGGGTCTAGCCCTGTTCTTGTGGGCGGGCAGTCAGCGCCCCAGCCCGAACATCGACGGTAAGCATCACGGCTATTGCCAACGCAAAAAAGACTGCCAGTGGAAGAATCGCTAATCGAACACTCCCACTGCTTTGGGCCACCAGGCCAAATATGAACGGGGCAGCCCAAGAAGATCCGTTCGCCGACATCTGGTACAGTCCGAAATATCTTGCTTCCTCATCTGCGGGAATCATCTGCGAGAACAGAGACCTGCTCAGAGATCTTGAACCACCAAGCACTAATGCCAGGCATCCGCCCAGGATCCAAAAATCCAATTCTGACGTCATGAACAAATATGCGGCAAGCACCAAAATGGTCCAGATAGAGAGATTCAGGATGAGCGCCTTCTTTGCTCCAATCCGTTCGGCTAACCGACCGAAAAAAATCGAACCTGGAATCGCAACGAACTGGATCATGAGAATTACAAGTAGTAGCGTCCCGCTATCAATATTCAATTCCTTGTCAGCGAAGGTGGTCGCCAAAGAAATAACAGCTGAGACCGCGTCGATAAAAATCAGATACGAGATGAGATACCGAAACGCCTGAGGGTACTTGCGCCTCATCTCTGCGATCAGCGTAAAAAGGGCTGAGAAACTGAATCTGACCCACGACACACCCGGCGGCTTCTGGTTTGCGGCCGGCCGATCCTGCAAATAACGATGAGGTCCGAGGTAGATAAAAATGATACACCACACACCTGAACCAGCGAGGCTCAGCCGGGCGGCAAGCCCAAGGTTGTCGGCCATCAAATTGAATAGTAGAAGGTTTACAAGTAGGTAAATGAAGCCGCCAAGGTAGCCCCAAGCAAACCCGCCTGCTGAAACCCTATCTCTATCCTTTGGTTCGGCTATTAGTGGGAGAAGGGAATCGTAGACAACCCGCGCCATCCCAAAAGAAACGGATGCGATAAGGAATAAGATGCCACCTAGAACGATGGTGTCGACGGTGACAAAGTACAGTCCAACCGTAGCGATTCCCGCCATATACGCAGGCCAGATAATGAGCTTCTTCTTCAGCTCGGTATGGTCGGCGAGCGCACCCCAAAGCGGTAGGAGTAGCACCTGTAGAAGAGACGACAAACCAAGCGCATACGGGAAATATGATGTTTGATTGATAGACAGGCCAGCCACATTCACACTGCCGCCGTTGTCCTCAATGAGCGCCAAAAAGTATGGGCCTAACAGGGCGGTAGTAACCGTCGTATCAAATGCTGACCAAGCCAAGTCAGCTATTTTCCAGCCAAATACTTCCTTAGGAGATGTCTTGACAAAAGGGACTTCTGGAGTACCGGTAACAGACATTGAGTTTCAGGCTAGAGGGCGCTACTCGACTCTGTTCCCGTTGACTAAGTTTCTTTATACTTGTTTCAACAAAGTTGGCTACCGTAATGATTTCGTTGCCAGACGCACAAACTAATGGCGGCAGCTCGCCGAGTGCTGATGGAACGCTACAGCGACCAGTTTACGGCCCATGACTTTACGCTTTGTGGCCAGATGAACCTCATTAGCCTGGCTGAGAAGCTTAGGGGCGATAAGGATAGTTATATCTTCGTGCCGAATTCGATGGTAGCCGCTCGTATTCTTGCCTTTTAGGTAGGTGTCGACCGACACCTCTGTGCTTTTGCCTCAACCGACCGCCGAAATAAAGTCGATAGCAGCCTTGCCGCCTTTAGAACGAACTAGATCAATTGCGTCATCGGAAATGCCGAACTCGATAGCCATATCACTCAAACCTACTCCGCCGCCGAACTATTCCCTAGGACCCTGGCATGGGTCCAAGAAAACCCGATAGTTACGATTGGCTACAGGTCATCGTTGGGGTCTAGCGGCTCTAATCCTCCAACATCGAGATCGAGCCAATCTTGGCCGCCGGGCGCTTCGGCCACGATCGTTGGCTCTTCTCGATGATTCTCCCAGTCAAGGGCCATAGAAAGCCCGACAAGGGCGGCCACAAGAATCGATCTAGATCCGCCTTTGTGGCTATTTAGAGAAGGTGCAGCCGTCGACTGACTCGGTGTCTGCCTCGATATTGGCTTTTGATCGTTCATTGTCCTCGATTCAACGGCAGTAACCACAACTTACCTAAAACAAAAGGTGGGGGCTAGTCACGGCGAGTAGCGCCCACCGTCTATACATCTATGGTTTAAACGATCGCCCATCGATGCGCTGTATGGTGTTTCGCATGGCAGAACCACAGAACTTCCCGGTAAAGAAACCAGGATCTATCACCCCATGGGTCGAACAAGTCGACTGCTTGATCGACAACCTGCAGGAATCTCTCGGTGATCTACCGTATGACCCGACGCCTGAACGGCTCTATTGCGCCGCTGACCTATACGAGGGGTTCGACAATACTGGTTTCGAAAGCACGGTAGATCAGGCCATCTATGATCGCGCTCAGAAGGCCGGGCATCCGTTACCGGGGCCGATCGAAGAACTCGCGCAACGACTCCACGACCACGGAATGTCGCTCGCCGTCAACGAATTCTGCACCGGCAAAACCCTGGTAGGTGTTATGGGTGGCCACTCGTTGCGTCGAGGCTCCAGCGGATACATCCAGGCCGTTGAGCTTGGACGGCGAGTAGCCCAAACCGGAAGTTGTATTGTCACCGGCGGAGGTCCTGGCGCAATGGAAGCCGCCAATTTCGGTGCCCTGACATCCAAGATGGACACCTCGGATGTGGACCTGCTGGTTGAGCACCTAGCTAAATCCCCGTCGTTCTACGAAGACGTGAATGCCTTTATTTCAACCGGACTCGAAGTGCTTTCAGGAGTAGCGGACCCATGCGAAAACTTGTCTATCCCAACCTGGTTTTATGGGCATGAACCATCCAACCCGTTCGCGACCCATATCGTCAAGTACTTCTCCAACTCGATTCGAGAAGACGGCTTGCTGGCAATAGCCAAAGGGGGAATAGTGTTTCTAGCTGGCGGTCCAGGCACCATGCAGGAAGTGTTCCAAGACGCGGCGCAAAACGCGTACAAGACATTTGGTGAGCCAAGTCCCATGGTTTTTCTTGACCCTCCAGATCGAAAACAGTATTGGGAAACCACCGGAGCACTAGGGGTTCTAGATAAGGTCTTCACCACCGCAGACGGGACTAAAAGACCGGGGTGGGATCTCGTATCGTCTGTGTCGAACATCACGGATGCGCTGGATCGGTTGTCAACCTAAATATTCTCGTATCGCTCAATTTTCACTACTGTTCGCCGAATGGACTCCATCAATTCAACAGATAGGAGTTCGCGTGAAGATTGGGATGATTGCGCCCCCGTGGGTGCCTGTACCGCCCCATGCATATGGTGGCACAGAGTTGGCCATTGACCTTTTGTGTCGTGGACTGACTAAAGCTGGCCACGAAGTTAAGCTCTTTACCACGGGAGATAGCACATGCCCGGTGCCTCGGCTAAACCTCTTCCCCGAAGCCGAAGGTTTCAAAGGTAACGGCACCATCAGCGAACTTCGTCATGTGTTCGCCGCATACCGTTCCCTGCAAGATATGGACATTATCCATGACCACACCTTAATGGGTCCTCTGATCAGTCAGCCTCTAGGTTCGCCGCCGGTTGTAACCACCAACCACGGTCCGTTTCAACATGACACGATGGCGATCTGGCAAGCTATGGCTGACCGCAATGTGCCAATTATTGCCATCTCTCGTCACCAAGCAAGCACTGCGGATGGAATCGCGATTGAACGGGTAATCCATCACGGTCTAGATCCATCCGCCTTTAAGATGGGCGCCGGACGAGGCGGCTACTTAGCTTCGCTCGGACGAATGGCCCCAGAAAAAGGCATCCACACGGCATGTCAGGTAGCTCGCGAAGTCGGCATGCCGCTCAAAATCGGCGCCAAAATGCGGGAACCGAAAGAAGTCGAATACTTTGAACGGTATGTCGAACCGCTACTCGGTGACGGCATCGAGTACCTGGGAGAACTGAACCAACACGAAAAGGTTGAGTTTCTCCAAGGAGCAACTGCGTTGCTTAACCCGATCTCATGGGCGGAACCTTTCGGCCTTGTAATGACAGAAGCCATGGTTGTGGGAACGCCCGTTATCGCCACCCGATGTGGCTCTGTGCCCGAAATTGTCAACTCAGGCCGGACCGGTTTTGTATGCGAGTCGTTAGAAGAAATGGTTGAAGCGGTCGGCAAGATCGACACGATCCGGCGTGAAGACTGTAGAGCTGAAGTTGAAAAGTCATTCTCGGTCGAAGCGATGACGGACAAACATGTTCGTTTATATCAAGCGGTTCGTGCCCGACGAATGTCAACCCAGCCCAGACGGACTCTGTCGAGTTCGATCCCGAAGTAGACGTATCTAAAGCAGAACACCTACGAAGGCCCATGGGGGAACCCATGGGCCTTTGTCATGGCTTTTCTATCGCGACCTCAGGCGGGAGGCCAATAAATTCGTATTGCCCACCATCGACGCGAATCGAAACTCGATGGTCGCCAATGCGTACCCCTTCGAGGTTGAGAAACAGAACCTCTGCTGGCAAGATCGGGTCAAACGAAACAACACCTTTGTCGCAAGCGGGATTGAGCCGCAAGAATGACCGAAGCGCCAACAGGGGAGAAGCTGCCGCCCATGCCTGAGGTGAACAGGATGCCGGATAGCCGATTGGGCTACCGATTTCGAGTCGGTCAAAACCACTCATCAACTCGGGAAGTCGCCCATTGGAGACATAACCACAGTCCAGCATTGCGATCAATAATTGGTGGGCTTCGTTGACCAGGCCGTAGTTGGCAAGCCCAGCGGCCGCTATAGCTGTGTCATGAGGCCAGACCGAACCGGTATGGTATCCGGTTGGGTTGTAGCCAGGGTTGTCCGTCGACAACGTCCGCATGCCCCAGCCTGAATACATCTCTGGTGACAACAACTTTTCGGCCACAATTGGGGCCTTATCGTCATCGATGATTCCGGTCCAAAGGCAGTGCCCAAGATTGCTAGTCAACGAATCGATCGGATTTTTGTCGCCGTCGAGGCCAACAGCAAACCAGCCAAGATCTTCCAGCCAAAATTCTTTGTTGAAGGATTGTTTAAGTTCGTCAGCCTTTGTAGACCATATCTTCGCTTCATCGTCTCGATTCAAAAACGAAGCAAGGTCCGCACGGGCGAGGTAGGCACCGTAGGTGTAGGCCTGAACTTCGCACAATGCGATCGGGGCGCGACACACCGTCCCGTCTCTGTACCGAATGCCGTCCCAGGAATCTTTCCACCCTTGGTTTTCTAACCCGGTGGTAGTTGACCGTTCGTATTCGACATAACCATCACCATCTCGATCGCCGTAGGTCTCGATCCATTCCAGCGCACGATCGACGTGGGGGAGTAGCTCCTCGACTAGTTCTTTATTCGGAGACCACCGATTCAACTCTGCAGTCAGCATCACAAATAGTGGGGTAGCGTCGGCAGTGCCGTAGTACACGTTCCCGTCGTCGAATGAGTCGCTGTCGGCTCCGGAGAAACGAACTTCATGCAAAATTCGTCCCGGTTCTTCCTCGGTGGTCGGGTCGACTTTGGTGCCTTGGAGACGAGCGAGCGTCTTTAACACTCCAACCGCTAGATCGGTATCAACAAGCAACGCCATCCACGCGGTTAGTAATGAGTCCCGCCCAAACAGTGCCATGAACCACGGGGCTCCAGCGGCAACAACCGGTTCATCTTCGTGGTTTGGGTCGAAAATTCGGAGAGAGCCAAGATCACTGACCGCTTTGTGCCCACACATTAACAACGGACCGTAGTTGGTCGCCATTTCGGGTACTTTGTTTTGCCAGTCGGCCAGGCGCTGATTAGCAGATGACGCTGAGTTGTTGGAGCCGTTTCTCACCGGCTTGCCTGCCAACCAGGGAACAACCGAAATCATGTTCTGCCAAACTTCGCCCGGATCAAGATTGATCGTCCAACTCATCGAGCTGCCGGTCACCTGAGTAGGCTTAGGCTCTGAGGTTATTTCAACCTCTAACGCACTCTTCGATCCCGCAGCGAAACGAAGGCGGTCGCGTAGCGCGTTGGGTCGTAGGGTCCTGCCGGTTTCAGCCCGCCCCTCTTTAACTTCGAACAGCCCAGCGAAGTCTGTTTCAAATTGAGCTGACAAGACAAGTTGTAGCGGAGTATCTCCGAAATTATGGATCATGATGGTTTCGGATAGACCTGCACTCACAGTGCGGGATCTAAACACGGTTATAGGTGCGTCAGCGACCCGCTTTGCTCCATGAAACCTCCCGACGAACTGGGCGCTGAAACTATCGATCGGATCATGACCCAACGGTTCTATGGGTTGGCCATTGAGGAGTAACGCAAACTTCTTAAGAAGACGAGTGTCGAGGTAGAAGAAACCTTGGGGGTCAACTCCGGTGATGTCGCCTCCTGCAGAGCTTAAAGAGAAGGCTCGGCCAGCTACCAGTGTCACTAGTGGACCCGATGTTGTGAGCGGCGCGCTCTCATCCTCGAAAGTCCAAGGTGAATTTACAGCGTCCATGTGGGTATCACTTGGTTTAGTCACATCCATAGAAGAGTGTCATCGGAACGATTGCTGCCCAAGTGTAGTTTGTATACACCCGTGGGGTCGGGACGTTTCAACACCTGCTCGATACCTTCGTGTTGCCTGGAAGCTACACTAAAAAAATTCACAGGTGAGGGGTACGGTCAAGCGGTAATGAGCGAGGCATTTGCTGGGGACAAAAAAGAAGGACAGTCGTTCTTAGGTGCGGCCGAACGCCGGTTTATCGACGCGTGGATTCCCCGAATTCCGAAACCTATTCTGAGTCACCATCTGACTATGTTGACCTTGCTCTGGTCGGTCGCCATGGTCGGGTTTGGATACCTTGCCCAGCAACATCGAGCGTTTCTTCATCTGATGTCGGTCCTAGTTTTCTTGCAATGGCTGACCGACTCATTCGACGGGTCGTTGGGGAAATACCGGAAACAAGGCCTCGTCAAATGGGGCTTCTTTATGGATCACCTGCTGGACTTGCTGTTCGCTGGAAGTATCGTCATTGCCTACTCATTTCTGGTCGAAGTCTGGTGGCTGCGATTACTTTTCCTCATCCTGCTGCTTATTACCTGCGCCACGATGGCGGTGTCGTTTCTGTCATTTGCGGCAACTAACAAGTTTCAGATCGCATACTACGGGATTGGGCCAACCGAAATTCGCATCGGATATATAGCTCTCAACACGTTAGTGTTCTTTATCGGCACTGCCGTATTTAGCTGGGGCGTTCCCCTGGTGGTGGCGGTAAACCTCGTGGCGTTTGTGGTCTTGGCGACCCAAACAAGCCGCAACCTTTGGGCGATCGACTACGAACTGAATGTAGACGGCGCCCCGAGATAGACCGCTATTGTTCAGCTGCCGATGTTGACGCCTCGGAAGAATCCAAAGCGTGGTAGAGGTCGTGGTAAATATTGTTGGCCTTTATGAGGTCATTGTGGGTACCTTGTTCGACGAGTTGGCCTCGGTCTAGTACAAGAATCAAATCTGAACGCTCAGCGGTGGACATGCGGTGCGCTATCGAAATGGTTGTTCGATCCTGGCTTAGTCGGTCCAGTGCCTCAGCGAGGTCTTGTTCGATCTCTGGGTCGACGGAGCTAGTCGCCTCATCCAATATCAGAAGGCCAGCTTCAGCAATTTGGGCTCGCACCAGCGCAATGAGTTGGCGTTCCCCGACCGAGACGTTGTCTCCCCGTTCGCCAACCATTGTCTCGAACCCTTGTGGAAGTGAAAGTAATCGCTCCACTAGGCCGAGCTTCGCCGCCGCAGCGTAGATGTCGTCATCGGTTGCGTCTGGTCGGCCATACCGTATGTTTTCTAGGACAGTTGTGTCAAACAGGAAGCCATCCTGAGCGACCATCCTGATTGTTCGATTCCGACTAGACTTGCTGATAGTGCGTAAGTCATGCCCACCAACGAGTACCGAACCTCCAGTTGGGTCCGCTAACCGACAGATGAGTTTTGCGATCGTGGATTTACCGGAGCCGGTTTCACCGACGATAGCGACTGAAGTTCCTTCGGGCACGACGAAGCTGACATCGGTTATAACTGGGTCACCAGTACGGTACCGGAAGTCAACGGAACGAAATTCGACCGTGGGCGGGGCAAGGTCAAGCACGGCGGCGTCGAGGTTATCCGGCTCGACCAGCTCAATTTCGGTATCAAGGAGTCGATGTATTTTGGCCCAGCCCGCCATCGCTGTCTGGGTTTGATCCAGCACTTCGGCGATCTGGCTGATTGGGCCGTTTACGATCGTTAAGAGAAAGATGAAAGCTCCGAAGCGGCCTATCGTAATTTGGTCGGCCCCGATCCACAAGGCGACCAAGATTGATGCGGATACGGCTAAAGCTCCAAAGAACGCAAGGATAGGTGAAAGAACAGCGAAAAACCGGTGAGCACCGATTTGGTCATTCGTGAGTTTGCGGCTACTGGATAACAGACGCCGAGAAACCTCCTGTTGATAGCGGTAGCCTCGGATTGTTGCAGCCCCACCGATCGATTCCGAAGCCAGTCCTATCGTGTCGCCGACACTGGTCCGAACTTGGCTGTAGGCGTCGAACTGGCGGCGTTGAATATATCGAAGCGATGGGATCAACGGTAAATATACGGCGACAACAACCAAGGCGAGCTGCCAACTGAATACGAACATTGCGAGAAGCGAGCCTGCGACTACCGCAGATTGTCGAACCCACGTCAACGCTCCCCACTGAAGGAACCGAGAGAGTGTTTCGGTATCGCTGGTAACCCTTGCTGTTAGTTGACCACGTTTGGTTTCGGAATGCTCCGCAATACTCAGATCATGGATGTGGGCAAACGCCTTTACTCGTAACGCAGAGAGCGCGGATTCTCCTGCTGCGAGAAACCGCCATAGGACAAGTCGATCCATGAAGAAAACGAAGATCAAGGTGGCTGCGGCGACCGCAACGATGACTGCTATCAGCCCGATATTGACGTTAGTGGTGCCATCGGGGAGTTCAGAGAAGCCCCGATCTATCGCCTGTTGAACGACTACGGGAAGTACCAGCTGGCCGGCTGAGCTTAACAGGGCGGCGGCAATCGTTGGTCCAAGGCCTTGTCGGATTTCGGGTGTTTCTCGGATTCCCCGGCGTAGAACGGTCCAGGCAGATACGTGTTGATTTTCGGTCATACCGATTGCCCGTCAAGTTCGGACGCCACCAACGATCGGTAGTCGCCAAGCTCAAGAAGTTCATCATGGGTGCCTGAGGCAGCGATGGTGCCGGCCTGAACGAACAAGACCCTGTCGGCGAGTCTGATGGTGGAGAGACGGTTAGCGATTACCAGCATCGTCAGTTCTTGATCACGTAGAGACTGAAGAATAGCCGATTCGACAAGTGGGTCGATCGCCGAGGTCGCATCGTCTAACACCAGCAGATCGGGTCGTCGCGCTAACGCTCTGGTGAGTGCTACTCGTTGGCGTTGGCCGCCCGACAGGGTGACCCCTCGTTCACCGATCACGGTCCCGTAGCCCTCGGGTAAATCGGAAATGAACGAATGGGCTTGCGCCAGTTGAGCTGCCTCGTGAACACGATCCGCCGGGATCGTTGCGCCTAAGGTGACGTTTTGCTCTACAGAATCGTTGAACAGGAACGCCTCTTGTAAGACTGGGAGAAGGGTCAGGTCCTCTGGTCGTCGAACGTAGCCTTTGGTTGGGTTTAACAGGCCGGATGCGAGTTCGGCAATAGTGGTTTTGCCAACTCCGGTATTGCCGACGAGGGCCACCGTTTCGCCTTTGCGGAGAGAAAATGAAATATCATCGAGTACGGGTTCGTCGACGGAATAGCTGTCGTTTGACGGATGCTCGTTAGCTCCTTGCAGGTATCTGAATTGCACGTTTTCGAACCGGATAACTTCGTCGGTGTTTAACCCGGTGGTTAGTTGATTGTCGGATGCCCCCGAACGCCCGTCATGGGCGAGAAACGAATCGATCCGATCTAAGGCAACCACCGATGGCGGCATGGACTGAAGAAAGAACGCAAAAATTCGTAGCGGTACCGCCAAAACGCTCAGGAGCGTTAACGCCCCGATCAAATCTCCAACAGAGACCGATCCTTGATCGATCAGTACCGCACCGACCAGAATCATTAGAACGGCACCTATGTTTGGAAGAACTCTGAGCATTGGCTGGTAGAACGTATTGATTCGGCCGACGGTCAGCCGTCGTTGCTTAAGCACTCGAGATTCGGCTTCGAATCGTTTGACTTCGGCCTCTTGTCTGCCGAGAGTTTTGACCATCATCACGCCATCAAAGCTCTCGTGAGCTACCGAAGTAACGTCACCGACCGCCCGTTGGACTTCCGCTGCCGGTCGCTCGACGACTCGAGAGAAGCGTTGGTTCAAAACGGCGAGGGTTGGGAAAAGGACACTCGCCACCAACCCGAACCACACGTGGATTTCGAATAGGCTTACGAGACCGGCGATAGCGAGCACCACGGTGGCCACCGCAAAGGCTAGTGGTTTAAGAGCTGTACCAGCTGTGTTCACGTCGCTGTCGATGTGGGCGATTAGTCGTCCCTGGGGGTGGGCCCTCAATATCGGGAGTGGTTGTTCGATGTAGTGGTCAAACAGTTCTGCTCGCCAAAGTTCCTCGGTCCGGTATTCGGCGATGGCTAGAAAATACCTGCGAAGCGCTTCACCGACGCCGCGCAACAAAATGATCCCCATCACGGCTCCGGCGCTGGCAAAAGCGTTCGTAGCAGTCACCGTCTCTCCGGATAATGCTGGGACTACCGTGTTGTCAGTCGCCCAGCTAATGGTCCGGGTGAACTGCACCAATGTCAGCGCGAACAAGATGGCTCCAGCCATCGCAATGGCATGGTTTTTGGGATCTGCTTTGAAGCTTCTGAGGATCAGGCGTATTCCGCGACGGGTGATTCCTGATCCTTCGTTTGGTTTTCCCAGGGCGACTACCACTGGGCCAAGGGTAGGGGATAGAGCAACTACTGCGGCTGACACCTACTATCTGGGTTGTGGCCTCCACCTACTGTTTGTCGATCTATCGCTATGAATCAACATATTACGGTCTCTATGAACATCGTCACGATAGGTTGGTAATGGTTTCGTAATGCAGTTTGCTTAACCGAAGAAAAGCAAGAAGTTGACAAACCCAACGTTAACCCTCTGGCTAGGTCTTGGTTTGAGCGGTCGGGTCGCAAGGCGGTACAAATGAACGAGTATCTACTCAAATTGCAGGAAGATCGAAAGTTTTCCTTCGCCATAGTAGGCTTAGTGGCGGTATTAGCCTGCCTGGTTGCACTGGTGGCGGTTAATAAATATGGCGCCGGTGAAGCCTCAGTCTCGGCATCGGCTGAAAACGCCGTTAGTGGACCCGACGAGGGCGACCAAGGTCAACAAGACGCGGCAGAAACCCCGTCAGGCATAGAAGAACCTTCAGGGCCTGAAGTTCAGCAAGAGACAGAAGCAGCCGAGGAACCAGTCACACCACGCGGTGAGGCAGTTTCGTTCGGAATCGCAACCACCACAACCTCTACGACCGCACCGCCAACGACTGTGGCTCCAAGCACCGCTGCTCCAGACCCAGCGCCAGCTCCCGAACCTGGTGAAGGCGAAGAGGGGTTTGTAGACACTGGTAATGGTGTTCTAGTCCCTCCAGTCCTGTTGAAGATTCGATTCTGCGAATCGACGGACAACTATCAGGCAAAGAATCCTCGCTCAACCGCAGCAGGCGGATACCAGTTCCTGACCGGAAGCTGGAAAGGGTACGGTCACGCTGATCGATATGGGGTTTCGACCGCAGATCAAGCAACCCCAGCTCAACAGGACGAAGCGGCGCTTCTGACCTGGCAGGCTGACGGAACGAGACCATGGAAAGCCAGCGAAAGCTGCTGGAGTAAGCGTTAACTCAGCGGTTTGATAAACGCAGGTGCTTCACCGTCATAGCCGACATGAGATAACCCGTCGTTTGACGTGCTGCGCTCGAAACCTAACGACACATACAGATTGATAGCAGCCGTCATCGTAGGCAACGTATGCAGCCCAATACGTGGCCGGTTCTGCACGTTGGCCTGTTCGATGCAGCGCTTGGTTAGAAGGCTGCCAGCACCCGTTCGCTGCGCTGACGGGTCGACAGCCAGAAACCGCATATAGGCCGCACACGTATCCGCAAACAGATGCAGCGGATGAGCGGCGTCGTCAATATATGTGATCGTTCCCACGATGTGGCCATTCAGCAGGGCAGTGAACATCGTGGTCGAATTTGCCCGGCTTTCCAGGTCGGTTAGCTCCTCAGCGTACCCATCGCTGTACATCGTGGGAACCACCGGTTCGTAGGCCCGTAGTAATAGTCCTCGTAGCGGATCGTAGTGAGCGGGAACGGTATCGACGATTTCAACCGAGGCTGCTGCGAAATGTTTGGCCGCATAACGCTCGTTTGCCGATTCGTAAATCTGCTTTTGTAGAGGAGTTAGCGGCGATGGGCCGCCGGTTTCAGAATCCATTAGCCCATTCTGCCACGGGGTTTACCCAAAGCACTTGTTGGACCAGATCGATACTACGAACCGGCGGGTAGTGTGGTGTCGATGGCTCACCGATGTTTCGTCAACGTTCGATTTAACGAACTTGACCCTTATAACCATGTTAACCACGCAAGCTATGTCACCTACTTCGAAATTGGCCGATCTGAGGCTCTTCGGTGGTGTGGGGTTCCTCTCGAGACGTTGAGCGAACGCGGTGTACAGCTGTTTATCACCTCGATCAGTGTCAAGTACCGGGCACCAGCGTCTGCCGGTGATCGGTTGGTAGTAGAGACATCGCAGGGAGAACAAACGCAGAGAGTAAGTACCGAATGGGTGCAGCAGATTACGTGTGAAGGTCGAGTGCTGGCGACCGCCACCGTCGTTGGGGTTTCGGTTAACCTTGAAGGTCGACCGATCCGTCGGCCTGAATGGTTAACCGAAGCTCTAGCCCGTTTGACAACCGATGATGTTGATCCGAAGGCAGAATATAACTAGTTAGCTGAGTCAGCGTTTTCGATATCGTCCCGGCTCACACCTAGAACGAATAGAACAGCATCTAGGTACGGCACGTTGACCGTCGTATCTGCAGCTTGGCGCACAACCGGTTTGGCGTTAAATGCGATCCCAAGGCCAGCGACGTTCAGCATGTCGAGGTCGTTTGCTCCATCACCAATGGCTACTACTTGGTCGAGTGGAATTTTCTCGGCTGCCGAAATCTCACGGACAAATTCGGCTTTTCTGGCTCGGTCGACGATCTCTCCTTCGATTTTGCCGGTAAGCCGACCATCGACGACCTCGAGCGTGTTCGCCAACGAGTAATCGATTGATAGCTCATCGCTGAGGTGGTCGGTTATCGAAGTGAATCCGCCGGATACGATACCGGTGCGGTAACCGAGTCGTTGAAGTGTCCGCATGAAGGTGCGAGCCCCCCGAGTAAGAGTGACACGGTGTTTCACCCGGTCAAGCACTTCAGCGTCCAAACCAGCTAACAGAGCGACCCGGGCCTCTAAAGATTGGGCGAAATCCAATTCACCCGCCATTGCCTGGTCCGTGATCTTCTTTACTTGGTCGAGACAGTTTGCCTCCTCAGCCAGTAGCTCCACCGCTTCGTCACGGATGAGCGTCGAATCGACGTCTAACACGACGAGCCGGGCGGCCCGGCGTCCTATTCCTCGATGGTGGACGGCTACGTCACATTGCATGTCGCGGCCAAGTTGTAGGGCGGCTAGACGCATCATTTCCGTATCAGGACCAGAAATCAAAAGTTCGAACGCCATCACCGGGTACTGGGCGAGTCGCACGATTCGGCGTATATTGCCACCCTCGGCCGCTATCACAGACGCAAAGGCGCTAAATTCTGAGGGATCAACCGAATTGCCGATGAGGGTCGCAACCAAACCTTGTGGCGTCGAGGTAGACGTAGAAGAAACCTCATCGAAGTCGACTGCCAGGTCCCGGTCATAACCGAACATGAGAAGATCTCGTTGAAGCTCGGTTTGTTTGCAGCCGGCGACTACAACACCGAGGGTGAGATGGCCGCGTATCGTGATCTGTTCCACGTCTTGAATCGTCGCTTCATGATGCGACAAGAGATCGAATAGAGCGGCTGCAATGCCAGGACTATCAGGTCCAGACAGCCGAATGAACATGGAACGAGGTTCTGACACGACTATAAGCGTAGCGTTTCTGCATCTCTCGACTCAGAAAAAGCAACTGGTCGTTCGACCACCACCGCCTCGCCGGTCATTTGATGCCCTTATCTGGCCCTAATCGGCTTCAACCAGGCACGGCGAAGTGAGATCAGAACGGTCAACGAGATTACGATCATTAGAACACTCAGTGTCAAGGCTTGCCCACGGTCTTGTTCAAGGGCGAGTGCTATCTGTAACGGCAGCGTACGCGTGCTTCCCTCGATGTTACCTGCGAACGTTATGGTTGCTCCGAACTCGCCCAACGCTCTAGCCCACGCCAACACCACTCCAGCAAAGATTGAACGGCGCGCCAACGGAAGGGTCACATGCCAGACCGCCTGATGGGGTGACGCTCCAAGACCTGATGCCACCCGGTTGAATTCGGTATCTGCATCGCGTATTCCGCCTTCAACCGAAAGAACAAGAAACGGCATAGCAGCGACCGTAGCCGCCAATATGGCACCAAACGTAGTGTTGGCAAGCCCAAAACCGAATATCCGACCTGTAAATCCAAGTCGACCGAACGCTGCGAGCAGTCCGACACCGGTGGCTACCGGAGGAAGGATAAGAGGCAGTACCACTGCGGTTCGAAATATCGAATCGAACCGGGAGCTAGTTCTGGCCATAAAAAGAGCTAACGGAATCCCCAGTAAGGTCGCAAGTGCAGCAGCGCTCAAACTGACAATGGCTGAAACCCGTAAGGCCTCTAGTGACTGAGAACCGGCTACGACGGTGGCCGCATCGAGCCACGGGGTTTGTCCGAGTAGCGCAACGGTGGGAAGGGTAAGAAACGCTAACCCCAATGCGCCTGGGATCGATAACCACGTTGGCTGTCTGTCGGGGGAACCCATGACACAATAGTAGAGACCAGACGCGCCGAAGGGCGCATCCTCGCCGGATGCGCCCTTCGTCTTGTTTGCTTAATGGAGATTAACCTAGTGGGATTACCTGGTCGATAGCGTGAATTACACCGTTGGTGGTCTCAACGTCAGCGATAACTACAGTTGCGTCGCCAACTTTGATGTTGTCACCGTCAAGAGAAAGTGCAAGGGTTCCGCCCTGAAGCGTCTCTACAGAGTCTTCAGCGGTAGCAGCTTCAAGAGCAGCAGCAGAGTCAACCTTGGTGGTCAAGACGTGATTCTTCAAGATGTCAGCAAGGTCAGGGTTCTCGAGAAGCTCTTCTTTGGTAGAGCCGCTGTCAGCGAGGAACGCTTCGAATGCTTCGTTGGTAGGAGCGAATACGGTGAACTCGCCGTCAGCGCTAAGTGCTTCAACCAAGTCGGCTGCGACAACTGCTTCAACAAGGATAGAGAAGTCTTCGTTTGCCTGAGCGGCTTCAACGATGTTAGCTTCTGCGTCAGCAGCAGCGTCTTCGTCTTCCATTGCTTCTTCGGTGCTCTCTGCAGCTTCTTCTTCTTCAGCAGCTGTGGTTTCAGCAGCTTCTTCTTCAGCAGCAACTGTGGTGTCTGGTGTTTCTTCATCAGCGGCGCAAGCAGCGGCGGTGAGTGAAACAGCCAAAGCGGCGGCGACTGAACGGGCAAGCATTTTCTTATTCATGTATCTCTCCTAGATAAACATTTACGTACGGTCTTTCGGCCGTGGTAGCAATGTAGATGCAGAGAAATCAAAATCATCTTGATATGTAGCGGAGGTCACCTAAAAGGTGTCCAGAAGGTTACAGGAAGGAGCCAATCCCGATGACTACGTCATGCAGAAGACGTATATGCGACGTTACGTGTCGCTCCAGCTTCAAGGAGTGGGAATGAGGTTAACGAAAGGTTTCGTCTTACACCTTTGGCCAGCGTCGCTGAGACGGAGAATGACGCTTTTCGGAGGGTTTCGGGCCGAGAGCCCAACGACGTCTCCAGGCGCCAGCTTCGGGCCTTTTTGCGCTAGGAGTCTGGTCACGGTACGACTGCTTCTTAGCTTCCCACCAGCCAACACTGAACTCATTTGCCAATTCGGCCACACGGCGTTCGACCACCTTGGCGATCGAGCGAGGGTTCTCGCTATCGGCGATTGTGATTGGTTCCCCAAAAACCACCGCACATTTAGCCCGTGTCGGCCAATTACTTCCCTTAGGTAACACGGTGCCGGTGCCGTCGATATAGATAGGAACGATAGGGACACCCATACGTTTCGCTACAAAGGCGGCTCCAGGCTGGTGTTCACCGTTCCAGCCGTCGTTACTTCTTCCACCTTCAGGGAAAATGAGAAGTGAGCGGCCAGCTTTGAGCGCCGACTCAGTGTTCTCAATAGAAAGCTTCGAAAGTCGGGTGCGCTCAATAGGGATTGCGCCTAAGAAAAGCGTTGAGAGTAGTGAAGTGATCCGGTTGCCAAAAAAATAGTCAGCGCCCGCAGCGATCGCCAGATCTCGACGAAGATGTGCAGGGATGGTGGCCAACAACAATGTGGTGTCGGCATGGCTGTGATGATTCGAAGCAAAGACCACCGGGCCATCAATTTCGTCCAGGCGGTCAGCGCCGATGACCTTTGGTGACCCGTACAAACCAATGGCGGGTTTCATGAACCCCCACACACTAAAAAGACGGACAACCTTAGCCGCCTTGCCGTTTGACCATTCGGTGTCATAGTAGACGCCGGTCGTCGACTGCTGCTCCTGAGGTTCGACCCCTTCAGGGATCGTCGGCTTGTCGAGTATGAACTTTAACCAACTCATGTAACGTCGGCCATCAAAATAGGAGGGTTGTGGTAGTGAGTGATCGTCGGTTGCGGTCCAACAACGTCCTCTGCCATCTCTAAAGCGTCTTGAAGCGTCGTGGCCGGTTTAAAGCCGAGGCGACGAACAGCCTTCGGGTCGCCTCCCACAATGATCACTTGACCCAAATGCTTCATAGCGTGGGAACCCCAATACCACATATAGAACGGATGTACCCCGTGGTAGGCGTAGCTCGTGCGATATAGGTGTCGGTACCACTCATCTTCGGCGAACTGTTTCTCGTATTTCTTCTCGATCTCGGCTGGGTTCGTGGTGTCTGCAAGAACCTGTTCGAAGAAGTCGATATAAGACGGATGATGCACTGGGTGGAATTCCCACGGCGTTGGGTGGCTCATAATGAGGACTCCACCTTCTCGTACCAGTGGCTTTCCTTTATATAAGTTGAAGAAATACCCGAGCCCTTGAACCATCACCAAAATAGGGTTCATGATCGAGTTGACGTTATACGGGGTGAGGTAGGGCAGACCCATCGTCATAACGTCGGTCTGGCCCTCAACCGGGACGAGATGCTGTTTGTAAACCATTTCGGTCGTCTTTTTGTGAACCGCTTCTACTTCGCCAGCCTGCACCGAGGTGATATCGTACGGCGCTTTCCACGAGTGGAACACCTTGCGACGATTCGCAGAAGACATGGCTTTCAAGCCGGTATTCATAGCGGTGAACGACGCCCGATCTTTCATCGACCATTCCCACTCACGCTTCTGGAGAACCGACATTGGACCGGTTTCGCCGAAGGTGTTGGTATTGATCGTCGTCTCGATCTGGAAAATACGGGGGCCATGTTCTTTGATGACCTCCCCCTGACGCCAGTTGGATTTGTGGAGCTCTGACTTCTTCTGGTCCATAAACGACTTGGACTGTTCCATCGTGTGGACATTGTGGTGAGCGCTCACACCCTTGTATCCCGAAAGTCCGGTCGCTGTGCTTTTCCAGCCGCCATCCATCGACACAATATTGATGTTGACGTAGATGACGAGGTCGGACTCGGCGGCCCGTTTGTTCATCTGAACCGACTCGCCGTGTTTGGTCTCGCCCAGAATGACCATTCCGTCCGGGTCTTCAGCGTCGTGATTGTAGAGCTGTCCGTCTGGAGCAAATGACTCGTAGATTCGGTCGCCGAGCGCATGACGTAGTTCTGCTTCGGTCATACGGCGATGAAGCGCTAGAGCCGCGATCAGATGAACATCGTCGACACCGGCTTCAGCCGCCATATCGAGCACGGCCTCAATAATCCGTTGTCGAACGTCGGGCCGCTGCATTGGAGGCAATGGCAGGGATACATCGTCAAATGCGATGGTCAGCTTCATTCCTGGTTTCAACAACGACGGCAAAGGGTCGTCCTCGATTGGGTTTTTCAAGGCGTCGACAATCGCAGAGTCTGGATCTTCTAGACCACGAAGTGGCTCCGGGGCATAAATTACCCGAGTGCGACCGATTGGGAGTTTCTCCATGCGGAAACCCTCACCATGGTGAAACAGGATAGGAGGTGTCTGCCGATCGACCTCAAGGACGAATCCAGGACGAGGGGCAGTTGGTTTTTTACTCACTTGCGACTCCGACGTAGTGAAGGAAGAGGACCTAAGGGCAGGGTTCGGTCAGAACGGCCTTCTGACTTAGCCCAATATTCGATCAGCCAGCCCCGCTTGAGTGCCATTGAAGTTAGGCGGGTCTCAGGGTTAACGGCAACCGGGAAACCAACCGCATCAAGCAGTGGAAGGTCAGATGAAGAATCGGCGTATGCTACCGCCTCACTCAAATCGAGATCATGAGTTGCGGCGTAGTCTTGCAGTTCTCGGGCACGGACCTCGCCGGTGGGCGGAACATGGGTGAGTTCGCCGGTATAGCGGCCGTCTCGTTGCGTCATTTCGGCACAGATGATGTCGTCGAACAGCGGCTTAAGTGGCTTGACAACGACGTCTAAAGCACCGGTGATTAGCAGCGTCCGGTGGCCGAGCTGGCGATGCGCCCGGACTCGTCGCAACGCGGCAGGAAACGCTTTGGTCAAAATGTGGTCTGCGAGAAGCTCAGAACCTAATCGGTCCAGCTCTTCGACGGACGCTCCCTCGTATCGGCGGTAGAAGTGTCGCAAGAAATCGGTTCGATCCCGGTTGTCGAGAGCGAGCAGACTGGGGCCTTCACGCAAAAGATTTGCAGCGAACTTTACTCGGTCAGCTGTACCCAGGTTTCTGGTCGCTAACCACGAGTAACTGAATACTACGTTTGACGAGATCAACGTGTTTTCAAGGTCGAACGCGGCTAGCTGTCGTTCCGGGGCAAGGACGCGTTTGCGAAGTCGTTTTGTGCGGGCATCGGGATCGGTTCGTCGGCTGGTGGTCTTCGCCCGAGCATGATCGACCACCGTAGGAAGGTGGATTTTAGTAACATACGTTTCCCAGTCGACGACGCCAGGGTCGCAACAGAACGTTGTTTGTTCGTCTTTGGTAAACGACTCGTGCATTTCGATCAGGTTTTCAACCCCATATAACGCCTCGCACTCGGCGTACGCTCCATAGATCTTGACATAGCCGATAGCGGTTTCCACTACCTCTTTTTGGCTTTCAATATGGGCGTTTAGTCTGGCTTGTTTGCCCCGTAAGGGCAGGCGTTTCATGACTTTGTCGGCAGTGTCGAGCTGTTTATGGACCCGGTTGAGTTGACGTTCAACCGCGCCGCGGCCAGGAAACGACCACTCGGGAGCCGAAATAGGTTGACCTTTTTCGTCGTAAAGCGGATGTTCTTGGAACCAGCCGCCGACCATCTTGACCAAGTCCCGGTAGTGCAGTGGGTTTCGTGTGCCAGAAGCAACCTGGGTCACATCGATACTGCCGTCGCCCGCGTGGCCTTGGCTGGCTACGCCGACTAGGGCGGCCACGACCATATCGACCGGGATAACGTCGACGATGCCTTCTGGAACTCCAGGGAACTCTTTAAGAAGGCCCCGGGCGTAGCTAATAATGATCGGTTCCGCCATGCGGAAGCCTTTGATCCAGCCGGGGTTTGGTTCGGCCCACGCCGACTCGATGATCGATGGACGCACAATCGAGACGTCGATGTTGCCTTTGCTTTCAGCGAGGGCTCGTTCACCTAACGCCTTGGTATATGCGTAGGCATCAGGCCAACCTAACGACGCTGCTCGCGCCCGGCCGGCTTCGACGAGCTGTTCCGAAACCCATCGTTGACGTAAGGTTTCGGTTTTGGCGGCGAGGAGGGGAGTGCCTGCTGCTCCGATTTCGTATTGAGCCCGTTTGCCAAATTCGGCCAGACGGTCGGTTGAGCGGCTTTCTGCGTCAAAGTCAGATCGTAATCTCCGGGCTGCTTTGACCTCTGATCGCCAGTCAACATCGATATGAAATGGGCTATCTGTGAGAAGTTCTTCGTTTGCGGTTCCTCGCTGGTTTCCAGCGACATAGCACGTCGAAACGGCAATCATGTGGGGGGAAGCGCCGAGATCTTGGAGTGTTTCTACGACACGGGTAGGGCCGAGCAAATTGACTTCGACCGCAGTGCTCAGGGCAGCGTCGAAACTTACGGTTGCAGCCGAATGGATCACGACATCGCAGGAGGCAAGAACTTCTCGACCTTCATCGTCGAGGTTGAGTCCATCTGTTCCGACGTCACCTTCAATGATGGTCACGCGTTCGTCGACCATGGCGAAGAAGCCTTCTTTGCCATGGGTCTCAACAAGCCGGTCGAATGCGTCGTTTCGGAATATTTCTCGGCGGGCCCGTTGGGTAACCGTTGACCGCTTACCCGGTCTGATAAGTAAAACGATATGGCATTCCGGAACAGAGCGCATCAGGCGTTCTACAAGGGCGGTGCCTAGGAAGCCCGTCGCCCCGGTAATGGCTATTCGTTTACCAGCGAGACTAGAAGCGATCATTCAGCTAACACCCTGGGCCTTATGGCTTTTGTTCATCGAAGTAAATCCCCATGTTTGTTCACATGCACCGTGGCACCCTCTGACGCTACATCGATGGCGAGTGCCAGTAATACCTACGACACCCGCTTATCTACGTAAAGTCGGAACTCTAGTGTAATGCCGCATTACGGTCTCTACCATTTGGTAAGTGACTACTAAGCATAGAGCGATATCTGTCGCATCCGTCGGGTTCGCAAACAAGGGTGTCGCGGCGACGTCCTTGGAGGAAATAGCGAGACAACTCGGCGTAACAAAACAGACGGTGCTCTACCACTTTGGGTCGAAAGAAGGTCTTGTTTCAGCCGTTTTTGCTGAATCTGCCCGAGCGTTGACCGCCGAGCTGCAATCGGCCAGCGGGCAGAGCGAACCAGGCTGGCCAAGCATACAAACAATGGTCAGAGCATCCTTTAGCTTGGCGCTGCAGCGCCCAGAATTGTTGGGTCTCTTGCGCGAAGTCAGCCGCATGGGTAGCCCATGGTCAAGCGAAGTTCTTGAAATATTTCAACCATTGATAGACGAAGCCATCAACTATCTTGACAAAGGAATGGACGCCGGGGTTTTTAAACGCTCGGATAGCAAACTTGTCTTATTCACCACCTACGCCGCGATCACCGCAGTTGTTTCCGACACCGAGGCGCTACGGGCGCTCGGGCTCGGTCTCGACACTCGAGTAGCAGTCCGCCTGCGGTCCACAGTCTTGTCGTTCTTAGAAGCGGCGTTGTCACCTGAGACGCCTGAATAGGTCACTCATCCCAAAAAAAATTACGTTCAGTAGGTATTGAACGTTGTTACACGGTCCGACCAACCCATTGAATTGCTACGGTTAGATGGTGGTTACTCAGAAATCTACTGTTGCGGTTCGAGTTTCAAAAGCCATCACAGAAATCGGGCGCACTGTGGCCGTTGTGGTAGTTGGATCCGGGGTACTTCTACTATCGACCCAAGGTGTCGCCTCAGCCCAAGACGCACTTGACTGTTCTATCCAGACAATTGACTCCAGTCAATCAATCGACATCGACGTCGTCGACGAAACGATTGATAGCGAACGGGTCGACTTAGATACGACTCTTTTCTATGTTCGAGTGTTTGGCGATCTCGAACCGGGGGAGCTGGCTGATGAACGGACCGATTTCGTCGACGCCTGTCAGGATCGGAATTGGATTTCGATTTTGGTGTCGGTGGATGGGCGAGAAACCGAGATTGACGCCGCGTTGTTGTCATCCCAGGTAGTTGACGACATCAGCAGAACAGTGATGTCGCCGAGTTTTGCTGAAGGTGATTTTACTGGCGGCATCGTCGACGGAATACAAGCCCTCGCTGACGAACAACGACGAGTTCTAGAAGAAGCTGACGAAACACAGGATTCTAACGAAACATCCACCCCCGTAGTCGAAACCTCACCTGATCAAGGAGGCGGCGGGATTGGCTTGGCGGCGTTAGGGGGAACGGCAGCGGTCACAGCCGGCGGAGCGGGCGCTGTTCTTTTAGTTAAACGACGTCGAGAGCTTGATCAGAGGCGTAACGATTTCGGGTCGAGATTGGCTGACCCACAAACACGGGCTGGAACGGCTGAGCGACGATACGACCAGCTCTTGAAACAAGTCGACGTTTGGAAGCGGCTCAGCAAAGGCACGACTCTTCGAGAGCTTGAGTTGGGGCACCAAAAGGCAGATAAAGCTCATCAAGGAGTCAGACAGGATCTAACCCTGGTCACGAAGTCGACTCCCAATGGTGTCGACAAGGCATCGTCTGACGAACTCGATCGGGCATCCGGGTACCTGACCAACCTTGAAGAATCACTCAACGTGCAGAACATAGCGCTTGACAGTCTGCTAAGCGTGGGTGCGAAAATCGACCATCTACGGGTGGCGATTCCGGCTAAACGAGAGCTGTTGCTCGATGAAGTTGAAGCTGCGATCCAACTCACAGATACATTGACGGCCGGGGAATGGGATGTCACCGACGAGCGAAACGAACTTCAAAAGTTGTCGTCCGACCTCAACGAGACCGAGTCCGACGAACTTATCACCGACGTCTTCGATTTACATATCAAACAAGAAGAGCGAGAAGCCTCTTTGTTCGCGATGGCACACCGGTTGCAAAGCCTGCCTGACAGGGCCGAGTCGCTGCGGAAATGGCGCGATCAACTCGACGCATCCCACGATCTTGAGCTTCGTCGCATCGATCACTCTCGTCAACGGCTAGCGGAACTGGCCAATGTACACAGCGAAGATTCTTGGAGATGGGCGTTGGAGCACCCGGCTAAAGCGCTTGGCCACTTAGAGTCCGCAGTGACCCTTCTACGAGTCGTAAATGTTGACAACTCATCGTCTTCAGAATTTGACGAAGTGGGGCGCACCCTGGAAGCGGCGGGTTTAGAACTGCTAGCCGCCGACGATCTACTAGACCAGATCGATGACCTGCTAGTCGACCTCGACCGTGCCCGTATCGAATCGCCAGGCATCATCGAACAGTCGAAAAACGTCCTCGGTGCATTCAGTCAATTTGTCGCCGATCATGCGAATAATTTGACTCCAGAACTCATCCAGTCGCCACCTCAACTCCAGGCGACGATCGCAGAATTAGAGCACGAACTGGGGCTGGCACGTCCGAACTACTTACGTGTTGCACAAACCGGAGATCGTCTGAACCGCGAGATCGACGGCCTGATGATCGAAGCACAGGACGTACAACAAAAAAACGAAGCATTACGCCGCGAAACAAGTCGAGAAGTAGCACGGGCGCAGCGTTCCCTGCAACGGGCCCGAGCGTCGATGGGGTGGCAGCTGTTCGACTCGCCAGATTCCGAAGCCCTCGACCAGCTTGCACAACGGCTACTTAACATTCCATCTGATCCAGCCGCAGGTCTAGCGGCAGCGTCGAGAATCGCTGACGCCGCAGTCGCTATTCAAGAACGGATCATTGCTAGACGACGCCGCAACGCCGATTGGGTAGTCATCGGTGGCGGTTCAAGCTGGTCGGGCGGAGGTTGGTCGAACGGATCAGGCTGGTCTGGCGGCTCTACGGGCGGGGGAGTCGGTGGCGGATCCTTCGGGGGTTCTATCGGCGGAGGTTCTTTCGGCGGTGGGCACAGCAGTCAAAGCTGGTAGGCACCGTAGCTCGTAGCAAGGTGTTCGTTAGCTCGCAGCCCGCTTGGTTGCCCGTCGTTTGTGGCGTTGCAATGCAAGCTCGACCAGCTTATCGATTAGGTCCGAGTAGGCCAGCCCGGAAGCTTCCCACAGCTTGGGGTACATTGATATTGGGGTGAACCCAGGGATGGTATTTAGCTCGTTTAACAGCGGTCCGCGCCCGTTCTCTTCGAACAAAAAGTCAGCTCGCGCCATACCCTCAACCCGAAGCGCTCTATAGGTCGAAAGAGCGATCGAACGCATCTGCTCGACTGTTTCAGCTGGCAAGGAAGCAGGAATCTGCAGTTCGGCTGCTCCGTCGAAATACTTATCTTCGTAGTCGTAGAAGTCGGCCGCTGGTTTGATCTCGCCCGGTACCGAAATTTCAGGGTCGGTGTTACCCAGAACCGCGAATTCGATTTCTCGGGCTAGTACCGCTTCTTCTACCACCACAACTTCGTCGTATCGAAAAGCGGTGGAAAACGCGGCTATCAGCTCATCATGAGATTCGGCCTTCGAAACCCCAATCGACGACCCCATGTTCGCAGGCTTGACGAAGCAGGGTAATCCAAGGGCATCGATTGCTTCTGTGGCCATTGTGGCAACAGGTTTTTGGTGTTCTACAAAGCTGAGCCATTTTGTTTGTGGAATGTCGTGAGCGTCTAGAACGGTCTTGGCCATCGCCTTATCCATAGTGGCTGCCGAGCCTAGGACACCGGCGCCGACATAGGCGACATTAGCCATCTCTAACAAACCTTGGATGGTGCCGTCTTCCCCCAACGGTCCATGTAGCAGCGGCAGAACGACGGTGTCAGCACAATTGGATGGTTCGTTCAGTAGTTCCGAAAGCACACAATTGCTTCCGACCGGTACCAAAGGTGCGATTTCGACGTCGGATACGTCCGGCCCTTCGATTGCGGGCACCTCGACCGATACGAACTGACCGGACTTGTCGATACCGATCGCTTGAATCTCGTACCGGGTTGCATCGACGGCGCGAAGAACATGGGCCGCCGTTAGGCAAGAAACATCACGTTCGGCTGACTGCCCGCCGAAGATGATTATGAGGCGAACGTTAGGGTTGGTCGTTGTCACCCCTACAGGCTAGTGGATGTGTGCAGAAGAAGAACTCAAGATTCGACAATCCGATCCGTATCGGCTGGCATTCCACTAATCAGATAGACCATAAACTATGATGTTTAGGCCTTTTGGGTTTTGCGTCCAGGCGCCTTCGGTACCGTTCAGTTAGTGCTGAGTCGCAGGTGTTGCTATTCTTTACCTGCGATGTAAATGATCGGAAAAGGTTCACGATCGAGTGCTCTGAGGGGTTGCACGTGGTTGGGGCCTCCCGTTGATGTGCCTGCGTCGTCGAAACACCTGACCAGTTAGTACTCAGGAGCCCCTCAATGTCTCAGAAGCACAAACTTGAAGTGTGTGCGAACTTAGAAGAGGTGCGCCAACTTGGATCCTGGGTGGCTACCCGCATTGGAACCCGCCTGACGGCTACCCAAGTGAAACTGATAATGCCGTCAGTAGAGCTGGCAGTTCAAGAACTAGCCGTCAATATTGTGACCCACGGATACGAGGCCTCGGAGAGCGGTCGTATCGCGTTAGAAGTTCGGACCACAACAGAGTACGTGGATTTGTATTTCACCGATACCGGAGCTGAATACGATCCTGAGGCGGTTGCGCCCCCATCGATCGAGGACTTCCAGATAGGTGGATATGGAGTGATGATAATCAAAAACCTGACCACGAACTTCGATGTTGAACGCACCAACGGAACCAACTACACCCATCTACGATTTGACGTTCCATCAGCTGAAATGTAGCTACAAGTGGTTTAGTGGCGAAATATCTTTGGCGTTTTTAGTTCGATGATGTTTTACTTCTGCGATTTCCAGGTAAACCTAGCGTGTGCAGTTTCTCCTCTCAGACCTAGCAACTCAACTTGGTGGACGACTCGTTGGCCCGGATGTCACCGTCACCGGCGTTTCGACCGATAGTCGGAAAGTTTCAGACGGCCAGCTATTTGTGCCCCTAGTAGCTGAACGAGACGGGCATGACTTTATCGACGGGGCCCGTAAAGGCGGGGCTGGCGGGTATGTAAGCTCCAGGGATAATCAGGGTGGTTCGTCGATACAGGTGGCCGATACGTCATTGGCTCTCACCGAGATCGGCCGGATCGCTCGACGAAGACTAACGTCGCAAGTTGTTGGTGTAACCGGGAGCGTTGGTAAAACTTCAGTCAAGGACATGATTCGAAGCGCGTGCGCCGATTCTTTGACGACCCACGCCAACATAGGGTCGTTCAATAACGAAATAGGTTTACCTCTAACGTTGGCCAATGCCCCTAGCAATGCAGAGGTAACGGTCACCGAAATGGGGGCCCGTGGAATTGGCCATATCGCCCACCTTTGTGAGATAGCTCAGCCAACTGTCGGAGTAGTTACTGCGGTGGCGCTTGCCCATTCAGAATTATTTGGCACGATCGAATCGGTTGCTCAGGCTAAAGGTGAGTTGGTTGAATCTTTGCCTGCTAACGGCACCGCGATCCTTAACGCTGATGACCCTCTAGTTCGAGCGATGGCTGCACGGACAGACGCCTCGGTTCTCACCTTCGGTCTGATGGGTGATGTCAAACCAGTAGACGTCATTTTCGACGAGGTCAGACGTCCCCGTTTTAGGGTCCAAACCCCAGATCAGCACGCCGAAGTTTCATTGACTGTCAGCGGTGAACACATGGTATTTAACGCCTGTGCCGCAATCGCTACCGCCATATCTGTCGGTGTTCCTCTCGAGGCTGCTGTGACGGGTTTGCAGCAGCTTCAGATGTCGCCATGGCGTATGGAGATAGGCACAAACCAGCATGGCCTGTTGGTGATAAACGATTCGTATAACGCTAACCCAACTTCAATGCGTGCCGCTCTCGACACGCTTTACGGGTTGGAGGTGCCGAACAAGATCGCGGCGATAGGAGTCATGGGAGAACTGGGTGACGAAGGAGCAGCCGAGCATCTCAACATTGCGGCGGAAGCTCAAGCTAATGGGGTAGAAGTTTTGGCGATAAACGCCCATGAGTACGGTTCGAACGTTACCCACGTCGGCTCTATCGACGACGCGGTTGCCAAGATTGGTGATGCCGGGGCTGACACGGCAGTGCTTATAAAAGGTTCACGTTCGGTAGGTTTGGAACGGCTGGCAGCAAAACTATTGGCTGACGTCGATGGTTCCGACTGATCCGACCGGTCGTTCTGCGACTACATTAGCCAGATGAGTTCTACCGCGTTAGCTCGTAACCTCTTCATCGGGGCCCGACCAAAAACCCTGCCAGCGGCAGTGGTGCCTGTATTGGTTGGAACCGCCGCAGCTTCAACGGTTGTTTCGGTAATTTGGTGGCGGGCGGTTGCAGCGATGGTCGTGTCGGTGGCCCTTCAAGTAGCGACGAATTATGTCAATGACTATGCCGATGGTGATCGTGGTACCGATGACGATCGGGTAGGCCCGCTGCGTCTTGTTGGTTCTGGTCTGGTTACCTCTGGTGTGGTCAAAAGGGCTGCGCTGGTTTCGTTTTTGGTCGCTGGTTTAGCCGGAGGTCTGCTCGCTCTGTCGGTGGGGTGGGAGCTTGTTGTGGTAGGTGCGGTTTCGATAGTGGCTGGATGGGCATACACGGGAGGCCCAGCCCCGTACGGATACTACGGGTTGGGTGAAGTATTTGTTTTTGTGTTTTTTGGTGTTGTAGCCACGGTGGGGTCGGCCTACGTTCAGACCGAAACGGTCACGTGGCTGGCTTTTTTGGTTTCTGTGCCAGTCGGGATGTTGGCGGTTGCTCTACTAGTCATAAATAATCTGCGCGACATTCCAACTGATCGGTTGAGTGGCAAGCGGACCTTGGCGGTTCGGATAGGAGATCGTTCGACTCGTCTGATGTTTGTCTTGTTGTTTTTGGCGTCTGCGGTCACGATTGGTGTTGTCTCGATTGATCACCCATTTGTTGGTCTGGCCATCGTCGGCCTTGGTTTGGCAATTGCGCCGAGTCGAACCGTGCTTTCAGGTGCTGTTGGAGAGCAGCTGATTGGTGTTTTGGTCGCTACTGGACGGGTCCAGCTGATTGTCGGGTTCGCACTATCGGTCGGGTTGTTGCTGTGACAACCGATTGATGGAAGCTTTTACCAAACAACCCACAAACCGCTCTACCCTTAGCTAAAGACGAGGAGATCCCCAGTTTTGAAGACACATTACCAGATTCTGGGCGTGGCAGATGACGCCGATCATAAGACGATTCAGACGGCGTACTATCGGGCTGCCCGAAAATGGCATCCCGACAATCACTCCAGCAGCTCTTCCACTCAAGCTAAGAAAGCGGAAGAGGCGATGCGTCGCGTTAACCAAGCGTGGGATGTTCTTGGTGACAAATCCAAACGGAGATCGTACGACCGGGAGCTGATACAACGAGGTGCGGCCACACCTCGACAAAAGGCGTATTCCACTGACGACGGCGTGACTCGAATCGACCCCCGGTTACTTGACCGCGATTATCTCCACAACCGTCGAACCGCTCAGCAAGAAGAAATTTCGAACAATCATTCCTCAGTTTTGCGGGCCGTGCCGTTAGTCGGAATCATCGGCGCGTTACTACTCGTATTTGTCCTTAGCGCTTACGCTGGCAACGACAACACAGGTGAAACGGAATCGACCGGACCTCCTCTAGGGGGCGGCATCGAAGTCGGGGATTGTGTCGACATCACAACAGGCCCAGGCCTAATTGAACGGTCCTGTACCGCAACCGCAGACGCCCGGGTAGTTGGTTCAGCTACGGTTAGAACCGGTGAATGTCCAGCAGAAGCAACCGAAACCGTAGTATTCGCCAACGGACTGGTGGCTTGTCTCGGCCCGCTGATCAGCGGCGGCGGATGAGCGGCCACGGGATCGTTAGAGACAGCGGCCCCGGCCTTAGAACCACACGGGAGCCTGAGAAGGTTATTCTAACTTTGGTGTCATATCCCACTCACTCACGTGGCTCGGTATCAGCAGACGGTCTGGTTCGACAGCCAATCGGCTAATTCGAACTGCAACTGGATCGGGTAGCCCTCACTGTCGTTCCAGTCCTGACTGTTTCCCTCCAAGTCGTCCTTGACAAGGCGCTGGCCAGCCTCGCTCCGGAGAAATTCGCGCGCAGCACAATCTTGGTCTGGAGAAACTTGCTGGCCGCTTTCCTCAACTACGAAGTAGGTGATTCCTATCGCCCAGTAGAAGCTTTCGTCCGGTGGGTACTGATCGCGGGTGCTCTCGTATACCGAGAATGTCTCGCTGCCGAATGCTGTCTCTCGTGTTACCTGGACGATTTGATCAGTGATATCGGTTGGTGCTTCAGTTGTTGGTGCGGTTGGTGTTGAAGTAGGAGAACTGATGATGGAGGGAGCGAGGCTATTCCCCACAACTTTGTACTCAACAACATCAACGATCGAAGGACAACAAATTGGGTCTTCCGGGCCGAATCGATACCACTCGGCGGTGACCGCCCCCTCATCAGCTGAGAAAGTTACACCGAGGCTGGCTACGACATTGGGGTCGACATAGCTAAGTTCCATTTGCTCACCAGCTCCTGTCACTAAAACCCCCTGCGAGGAGTAAACACTGGTACCCTCGTAACAGAAATTGCTAATGACGAAGTCATCTAGTCCATCACCGGTAACGTCAGCTACCGCTTCCACGACCACCTCTCGCCCTCTGAGACCTTCGGTACATGGTTCATCGGAGAAAAGCGCAACGGCTTCCTCTTCTGTATACCCAACAGCGTCGGCTTCGTCGGGCGGAACCGCTGTGGTCGAATCGTCTCCGAATGCGAGATCGCCAGGGTTGGTAGTCGTGGCTGTTTGCGGACTAGTTGAAACGGTCGGAGCCTTCTGTGATATCGGTGTTGCGGAGCACGCTGCAGCAGTCAGCACCAAACCGAACAACCCCGACATGAGTCGCTTCTGGGAAGACCGTCGCGTTCGTGTCTGTTTCATCTTTCTTAGCTCCAGTGTCTGATTGATTGAGCGTTCGTAACGTCCTAGGACAGTTTCGACACAACCCCGTAGAACTTGACCCGCTTAGACAAGCTGGCTGACGCTGGGTCCTCTCTGGTTGCAAGTCTCAGCGGTTAGAGTTAGCGCTCTGGTTCGAGCCTCTCAGAAGGCGTTGGTTTGAGATTTACCTAAAGGTTTGCGATGGCATAGCCTAGACGTCGATTAGGTTTAGGCCGATCACACGTTGCTTTGGTATTCCCGGGATAT
>JAHDCC010000022.1:2567-57612 GCA_020630065.1 Acidimicrobiales bacterium | reverse complement strand
CAAGCAGTCCAGCATCAGGCGTCTCAGGCTCTTCCGGAGTCTCAGGAGTATCAGGAGTTTCAGGTCCTGGATCAGGATCAGGATCAGGATCTATTGATGGCGGAGAATCGTCTGCTTCATCAGGCGCCAAGCCTTGAAAATCACCTTCAGGGCCCCATTGGGTAGTTGATTCTCCATTGAAATGGGTCCAACTCCCGTCGGCTTGTTGGACGGCGCCGTCGGGGACACCTGGAGGAGGTTCCGGTGCAGATTCAGGCGTTTCCGGAGTCTCAGGCTCTTCCGGTGTTTCCGGATCTAGACCGAGATCAAACGGGTCATCCTCCGACACCGGAGGATCCAAAACCGGACCAAGCAGTCCAGCACCAGGCGTCTCAGGTCCTGGCTGACCCAGAACAGGCGTTTCCGGAGTCTCAGGAGTCTCAGGATCTTCAGGAGTCTCAGGCTCTTCCGGCGTTTCAGGCGTTTCAGGCGTTTCAGGCTCCATTCCAGGATTCTGACCTGGATTCAGAGGCGCGGGCTCATCAGAAACAGGCTCTGGTACTGGTTCCGGCTCAGGCTCAGGCTCCGGCTCCGGCTCCGGTTCAGGATCGGGATGATGATCACCCGTACCAGTCTGAGGCTCCGGCTCAGGCTCCGGCTCCGGCTCAGGCTCAGGCTCCGGCTCCGGCTCAGGATCGGGATGATGATCACCCGTACCAGTCTGAGGCTCCGGTTCTGGCTCAGGATCGGGATGATGATCACCCGTACCAGTCTGAGGCTCCGGTTCTGGTTCTGGCTCAGGCTCAGGCTCCGGTTCTGGCTCAGGTTCAGGTTCTGGCTCTGGCTCCGGTTCTGGTTCTGGCTCAGGCTCCGGCTCCGGTTCTGGCTCAGGTTCAGGTTCTGGCTCTGGCTCCGGTTCTGGCTCTGGCTCAGGCTCCGGTTCTGGCTCAGGCTCAGGTTCTGGTTCCGGCTCAGGTTCTGGCTCTGGCTCCGGTTCTGGCTCCGGCTCAGGTTCCGGCTGGTTAGAGGTTGAGGTCTGGCCAGTACCGGTGTTATTTGGAGCCCCTGGAGGGTCGGCGGCTGCGGGCGCAGAACCCAACGTGAGAGCAATAGGGACAGCGACAGCCGCAGCCGCAGCAACCTTCGCCAACTTCGGAACACTCGCAACACGACTCGCGCTCGAAAGGAAACGACGCTTCTCAGTCGCTAGCCAATGAACCTCAGCCAATGCCTCTAACTTAGCGTCGTCGGCGCCTACCGCAGTTTGCGAAACAACAGGAACAGCTTCAGGTACCGGGGCGACGTTCTCGGTCTGAGCGATAGCCCAACGCTGCCGCATGCGGTCCTCAATCCACGCCTCCTGCACATGCCCGTTTCCAGTCTCAACCGGATCAGCAATATGGGCAAAGAAATCAAACCGACGACTGTGTTGATCGTCGCGTTGTGGCGCTCTCGGATCGAAATTGTCCGCATTGGCTGGCATTTATTGACTCCCACTTGTCAAGATAACCGAACTAAATTTTTCGTAGCCACCGGGACGGTTTCGACCGCCGATGGGTTGAGTCTACCTCTCGGTGAGATCCGAAAAGTAGCGCATCTTGAAGTACAACGATTGACGAACCATATTCGGGGGACAATTTCTGAATAAAAAATGCCTAGTCGAGAGACAGACGCAGATTCGACGTTCTATCAACCTGTGTGACGCGCTCACGGAACCATAGATTGCAGGCCCATTTCTCACCCACCGTCACCGGCTGCCCGCCGTGCATCGACAAAGGGTGGACCTCGGTCGTGCCGGGCAGAGTGTTATGAAACACCAGAATTCGGCCCTCGACAGCTGGCACTTCGATGCCTAACTCGGGGAAACCTGTACCTCCGCCTTGCCCCACAGTATTGAGGTACAGCAACGCCGTAACCATACGTTGACCGCTCTTCGCGGTACATCTCACGCCTCGCTCGGTCGACGTGTTATAGGCATCGAAATGGGGTCGATACTCTTGAGATTCGGCGTAGTGAATTACTTGCAACGATTCGGCGTTCGCGGCAGGGATCCCAACCATGTTTGAGATACGCGTGATCACGTCGCAAACGATTGGGCTTTGAAGGTGATTCAACCAACAGTTACTTCCTGTGCGCCCCGGACTGAACACCCCTTTTTCGGCGGCGCTAACTTTCGCTGCTTCCAACCGGCCCCGAGCTAGGTCGATGATGTGTTCACATTCTCCAGCGGACAGAACCGCATCTTCGACAACGACTAGAGGATCGGCTGATAATTGTGAGCCGAAATCGTACGATTCTTTAACCTTTATAGCCACTTTGCGCCCTCCTGTACCCGCTTTGCGAAGCCACCGCTAACCCGATTCTACAGTGGCGAGAGAACTGTAGGTCTTCGAAGCAGTCGGGGCTTGCGCCTGAGCTAACTGAACCCCGATGTTTCCTTATTACCGGCTTCAGGATCGTTGCCATCAGTTTTCGAAGTCCCTCTCTGGCTGGTTTCGCTGTTTCGAACGTCCAGCACTGCTTGGTGTAGTAGAACGTTCGAGCACCCATGTTTGGGGGACGGGTCACGACACTTACCCGTCAGGGCAATCAGGGTTAGAGACCATTTGTTGGTGATGGTGTCGCTAAGCGGTCGGCCCGAACGAGATCGCTGACGGCGTGCGTCGTATTCAGGCTTTACATGGTTCGGTACGAGCCAAGTTGGGGGAAGCTGGTAAGCAGTGGATGCGACAGAATCGTTCTCGTCGTGCGTTGGCCGCCGAGCTGGAATCGCTACTCAACGACCTGTAGTTAGCAGTCGACTGCCACCTTGAGCGCTGCACACACTTGATGCAGACGATCAACGCTGATTTGCCCAATGCGTTCCACTAAAAGACCTGTCGATACGCTCTCTATAGAGTCGAGGTTG
Source organism: Acidimicrobiales bacterium (assembly GCA_020630065.1). Classification (GTDB taxonomy): domain Bacteria; phylum Actinomycetota; class Acidimicrobiia; order Acidimicrobiales; family SZUA-35; genus JAHDCC01. The sequence continues at coordinate 54,725 of JAHDCC010000022.1, read as the reverse complement.
ACGGCGGAAGTTTTCGGGACCGGGTCCTCACCTTCTTCGAGAACCACTTCGCTAGCAAGACCTCTAATCGTTGTTGTGCAAGGTGCGATAAGGACCCGCCCGAGCCGAGGTATTGCAGCATTTCGAGATAGAACTAGGACTGGTCGCCGGCTGATTTCGGGAAGTTCGCACCACCAGATTTCGCCCCGTCGAGGCAGATTCGTCACGAATTGCCAGCTGCTGAACGGAAGCTAGCCAAGTCTCCCCATTCATCTGGTTCTTCAATCGGGTGTTGACCATAAGCCTGGGAGTAGGCACGGTCTATTTCGGCTGAACGGTAACGAGCCACCAGCGCTTCCAACGCTTGGTCTAATAGTTTGGCGTCGTTCAGGCCGGAACAGGCGGCCCGGGCTTGGCTTAGGAGTTCTTCAGAAACGGTGGTGGAAACCCTGACTCGACTCATGCCACAATTATAGCATGGCAATAGCACTACACAAAATTTGACTGGGTGGTTCCTCCACAAACTCCGCGAAGCTTTGCGAACAGCTCTACGTCATTGGAGGTGAGAGGAATTACGCGGGTTTGGAAGTTCTGGGAACTTTTGTCTGTCGCCTTGTATCTGATTGAACGAGTCCCGAACGCCGGGATCAACAGATAACCCAGGATGACCAATGAATGTAGCCGCCGAACGAATACCAGTGCAGGAGCGATGGCAAAACAACCGGGCGGTGGGAGTCCGCATCGAAGGTTCCACACTTTTTCTAGATACGAACGCAGAACCGCGGCAATGTTATTCGCTCGAACTGCTCGGGGAGTTAGCGCATGCATTTGATTTTGTAGAAACGAACACAATGTGCGGGTTGACCCACGCCGTTTACTTATCTGACGACGAACATGCGTTCAACTACGGTGGGGACCTGAACTATTTCGTTCAAGCGATCGAAGCCCAAGATCGTGCACAAACTATATAACTATGGGCTGGCCTGTATCGACCTGGTGTATCGCTGGTTCAACGGCATTGGCGGCAACGTTGTAACTGTCAGTGTGGTCGAAAGGGATGCCCTCGGCGGTGGGTTCGAATCTGCATTGTCAGCGAACGTTCTCGTAGCGGAACGAGGAACCCAATTCGGATTCCCAGAAATAATGTTCAATCTGTTTCCCGGCATGGGCGGCTACCATCTCATCGCTCACAAACTGAACGCCGCGATGGCCGAGAAAATGATTCTCGGCGGTGACCGATTTTCGGCGGAAGAACTCTTCGAGCTGGGTCTGGTCGATGTTCTGGCTGACAAGGGAGCGGGACGACAGGCGGCCCTTTCGTACATCAGGAAATCGCAGAAACGCCTCAACGGCGAGCTTGGGTTACGACGAGCGGTCCACACAAACAACCCTGTTAGTTGGGATGTTTTGGAACAGGCCGTTAGCCAATGGGCTGACGCAGCGATGACCATCCCGACAAGGAATCGCCGTCTGATGAAACGACTCGTATCTAAACAGACAGCAAAGAAATGATTCGGCGGGTGCAGGTCTATGCAACTTGACATCGGCAGCAAAGTCTCCAAGCGACGATGCTTTTCTTGGCTGGGATAGCGCGTTTAGCGAGTCCGCTGTCGAAGATAAGAGCTTCCCGAGGCGAGTCACGGTTGGATTGGGCGAAGGCGACGACGACCTGGGTGGCCGCCTTTGTCAGGTTCTGATTCGCCTTGTAACCACTCGAGAAGCGCCTTGTCTATTTCGACCTCAGAGTGTTTGGGGTTTCGGCGACGCAGGTTTTGCCGCATCATATCTTCGCCCGCTTGGTAGAGATCTAAGGAGATTTGCATTCGAACTGCTAGCGTTTCTCGCTCGGAAGACATGTCTCCAGTTTACATCTTTCCGATGCCTTCGCTGAATATCCTGCCACTGGTCAGACCTGTGTTAGGTGAGAGTTTGTCAGACGATCAGGTTTCACTCAACCCTCGGCTACCAGACCCCCCGATGGCGTATGAAACCAGTCAACAACACGCAGCGCCAAAAGCTACTTAACAAAGTGATCGGAATACGGGGAATCCTCAATGACCCGTGATCGGGGAGGCCTTCACAGCAAGTCTTCGAACCTGACCCAACCAGCGATACTTGCTTTAGGTTCAGAAGCTACTCGCAGTAGAACATTCAAGCACCCATATGGGGACAGGCCGTTAAAGATCGGCGCTGAAATAACCGAGGCCAAGACTATTCGACTCAACTTATCGACTAATTCGATGACTGATGACACGTGCAGATTCAGCCGACAGTGACATCGGACCTCACCAGAGACATCGTCAGCCAAGATAGCCACAACAACCAGCGCGCTACTGCTGCCTTCCTAGATCAATGTTTGACCACTCTGGAGTGCGATTGCTCCAGAGGTGAATTCCACAACCTTCAACACGATTGGAGTGCGTATACGGCATCTAGATACCTCGCTTAAGGCTCTTGCTCCACACCCCTGAGAGTTGATAGAACTCATGGATCGCCATAGCTGAATTGCCGCAGTGGGAGTGAGGGCTTCCACGATTTAGCACGAACTTGGTCAAGATTTCAAAGGAACGTATAAGTGATTAACCTGCAGCCGGTCCCTTACGAAGCATCCATTTTCGTTGCAGGCCATCGGGGCCTTGTCGGCTCAGCGCTACTACGAGCTTTACACGATGCTGGATACACGAATATCTTGACAGCCGGTCGAGATGAACTGGATTTACGTCATCAATCTGAGGTGAACAAATGGTTTGCTTCAAACCGTCCCGAGTACGTGTATTTGGTGGCAGGCAAGGTAGGCGGGGTTGGAGCAAATTCTAACTTCCCAGCCGATTTTTTGTACGACAACATGATGATTCATGGCACTGTGGTTCATGCTGCCCATTTGACGAATGTAAAGAAGCTTCTGTATCTCGGTTCGAGCTGCATTTACCCTCGACTCTCGAGTCAGCCGATCGCCGAAGACCAGCTACTTACTGGCCTTTTGGAACCAACTAACGAGGGTTATGCAATAGCGAAAATCGCTGGCATCAAACTTTGTGAGATGTACCGAAGGCAATACGGACACGACTTCATTTCAGCGATGCCGACCAATTTGTACGGCCCTGGCGACAACTTCGACCTTGAGGCGTCACATGTCATCCCGGCGCTGATCCGTAAGTTCCACGAAGCAAAGAAAGCCAACAACCCCGCTGTTGAGATTTGGGGTACAGGTAAAGCGATGCGTGAGTTCTTACACGTTGATGACTTGGCTTCGGCCTGTTTATTCCTGATGGATCATTATTCGGAGGATCAACATGTCAACGTTGGCACCGGCATCGACCAAGCGATAGGTGATCTGGCGTTACTTATCCGCGATGTCGTTTACCCCGAAGCTGACCTGATTTTCGATACTTCGAAGCCTGACGGCATGCCACGTAAGGTGCTGGATATTTCGAAAATCGAAGCTCTTGGCTGGAAACCAACCATTGATCTTCGCAATGGTCTTGAGGCTAGCTATCAATGGTTCGTTGATAACTATGACCGGGCCCGTGGAACCGCTGGCCAGCAAGAAGTGTCGAACTAGTGACGGCAGTCGGTGAGGCACGTCTTTCGATCGTTGATTTTGGGGGGCACCCGTTCACTGCGACATTGGCAGGTCAGCTTCATGACGAAGGCTACGACGTGACGTATTCGTACTGTTCGTCCAACGAGATGTGTCCGACAGGGAATATGGACTCACTACGCGAGCGTGGCTTAGAAGTTAACGGTATCGACTTGGGTCACTCATTTGCGAAACACAACCCGATCAAACGATTCAAAGACGAAGTCATATACGGCTGGCGTCTGGCTCGAAGCGTGCGATCTGAAACCATTGTTGCTTGCCAGCTCCCACTTATAAGTGGGAGCATTTTGCGAACAGCAGCCAGGCTACGCGGGCAACGTTACGTTAACTGGCTGCAAGATTTTCAAAGTGATCTGGCTGCGTTGACGAGCGGAAAGACGGTTGCTCGTATTTTGACATGGTTTGAGGCCCAGCAGATACGTTCGGCTGACCACGTCGTTTGCATCTCCGAAGGTTTCGCCGAAAGGGTAAAAGATATTGGGGGTCAGGAATCGGTCGCTGTCTTACCTAACTGGGCACCGGTTGAAGATCTTGATGTACAGCCACGCATCAACGAGTGGTCGACATCGAATGGGCTGGACGAGCGGTCGTTCAGAGTTTCGTATTCAGGCACTCTCGGTTCGAAACATCGCTCTCATGAATTGGGTATAGCGATCAAAGAGCTTTTGACCGACGAACGCTTTGAGTTCGTGTTCACGGCTGCCGGAGTCGGCTACAACGAACTAAAGTCCGACCCGGTTTTGGCGGCCAGTGATCGGGTTCACTTTTGGGGACTGCAAGACTATGACGACCTTCCAAAGGTGTTGGGTGCAGCTGACGTGCTCGTAGCAACACTAGATCCGACTGCGACCGAAGCGTGCGTGCCGTCAAAGATTCTTTCGTATCTTTGTGCCGGCAGACCGATCGTCGCATTTATGGATTCTGCCTGCCCGTCGGCTCAGATTGTTGAAGAAGCCGAAGCGGGAGTGGCTACTACTACGGCTGGTGATTTGGTGAATGCGATCACCAAGTTCGTCAACGAACCGGAGGACCGTAAACTCGCTGGTAAACAGGGTCGGTCATATGCTGAACGAAACTTCAGCCGTGACGCTGTGATCGAACGCTTCGTCAAGACGTCGACGATCGAGCGGTTCTGATGCTTCGAAGGTTGGCCGACTTCTCTGGAGACGGATACGACAAGGGGCGCGGCCTTGGTTGGCAAGCCGCCTGGTTTGTCACAAGCAATCTTATTTTCAAGAAATGGTGGCTACCGGCCAGACTACGGCCGCCAATTCTGAGAGCGTTTGGCGCTTCGGTGGGTGACGGTTGTTTGATTAGACAAGACGTAACTATTCACTGGCCGTGGAAACTGCAGCTCGGCGACCACGTTTGGGTTGGAGTTGAGGCCTACTTATTGAATCTTGAGCCGATTAAAGTCGGCAGTAACGTTTGTATCTCTCAACGGGCGCTGGTGTGTACCGGCAACCATGATTGGAACTCCCCCTCTCTCGAGTTCAGAAACCAGCCGATCACGATTTGTAGCGGAGCGTGGGTCGGGGCGACTGCGTTTGTCGCACCCGGCTCGGTTGTCGAAGAAAACGAAGTAGTGAAGGCCTCTTGGTCGAACCAAAATCGGATCGACCTGACGCACATCACGGAAGATGATGATCTTGTCGAGGGAGTCAGATGAGCGTAATCGTAGTTGGCAACATACCGCCACCCGTTGATGGTCCAGGGATGGTGACAACTCGAGCCATGGAGTTAATTGAAAGGGAGTTCGGACTTGATTTAGAGCTCTTTGACTGTTTCGATGACGAAGGTCGGACCTACAGAGAATTGTTCTCATATGGCCGTGCCTTGCTAAGGGTTCTAAAAGCGACCAACGACACGCTCTACATACAAGGTGTTCAGGGCGAACGGATGTTATTCGTCCTCGCCTTGTTACTTTGCGCGAAACTTTCCAGCACTCCGGTACTTCATCACCACCATGGTTTCAAATTGATTTATCAGCCTTCGTTCCTTTGGCGAATGATTTGCTCACGTCGATTCAACGCCACCCATTTGGTCCTGTCGAAGATAATGGGCGAGCAAATCGAATCGATATATGGGAATAGAAACTGGAAAGTGGTTAGCAACGCCGCATTCGTGAGGGATGATTTCCTGTACCAAGATCATGACAACACCAGGTCTGATGACTTAACGGTGCTATTTGCTGGCGTCGCTGGCGTCGGTAAAGGCGAAGATATTTTGGTGGAGGCAGTCCGCAGAGTACGTAGCTTGAGTCGTCTTCGAATCAAGTTAATTCTTGCTGGGCGTGAACATAAATCTACTGAAAGTTTCGTAAAACCAGTTGGTGTTCTTTCATCATCTGAGCTGGCCAACTATATGCGCAGGTCAGACGTTTTAGTATTACCTTCAAAGCTGGAGGCAGCACCAATGGTCTTATACGAAGCCGCAGCTTGTGGGTTGCCGTCGATCGCTTCGCCTAGAGGCTGCATACCAGAGATGAGCGATGAGCTCGGTGGGGTAATAACGACCGCTGAACCTGAAGTTCTAGCGTTGACAGACGCCTTACTGAACCTTTTCCAGAACACACAGTCTGCACCAGGCCGAGTGAATTTTGATACTGCCCACCGAGAAGCGATCGAGCATTTCTCCAGCCTACTTACCGAAGGTTCGGAGGCTAACGAACTGTCGCGAGTATTGTTAGCACAGCTCATTGGCGCTCCGTATAGGGCCGAAGTATTTAGTCAGGCAGCAGGCCTCGGATGTAGCTTTGTTTGGGGCGACAAACACTTTGAAGAACACATCGTGTCCGTTCAAAGCATGGAAGGCGTTTCTCCTAAACTCGCAAGAAACAGGTTTTTCTTAGGTCGCCAGTTAGTATGGCAAACCGGATCATTCAAGAAAATGCTCTCCGCCCACACCCTTGTGATCGAAGCAAACCCTCGATGGCTAAATTCGGTACTGATTGCGCTTGTTAGGAAGTGTTTGCGGAGACGGACCATTTTTTGGGGCCACTTTGACCATCACGGTGATGCTGGAGGTTTGCGGAAGTTTGTTCGCAATGCATATCAACGGCTCCCTAACTGCTGGATGGCTTACACAGAGTCCGAGGCGATTAGGTTTCGAGAATTGGGCTTACAATCTGTGGCTGCGCCAAATCCACTCCCCCCTTGCTCGGACCCCGAATTCGTTGTTTCTGGTGAGGGCGAAGACCTTCTATTCCTCGGCCGGATTGACAAGAACAAGGCCCTAGACGTTGCTCTACACGCAATTGCTTCGGTACCTGGAGAGACGCGGCTACACGTTGTCGGCGATGGGCCGGATCGTCTGAACACAATCAAGTTAGCGACTGAACTCGGGATCGCAGACAGGGTTGACTTCCATGGGTTTCTGCCATGCAACGAAGAGCTTCATTCGATTATGAAACGATGCTACTGCATAGTAATCCCCACATATGTGGGGCTCAACCTAACACAGGCTATGGCGCATGGGCTTGGCGCTTTAGTCAACTCCGACTGCAGTCATTCACCAGAAATTGAAGTAGCCCGTCGATTCCCAGAAAATATATTAGAACATGACGGGAGCCCTCCTGGCGTAGCCAAAGTCTTGAACCTCCGCACCCGCAGAGCCAGTTTAAACGAAGCACCTTTAATTAGGGACTTGTATCGACCACAACAATGGCTAAACGGTCTGGTGAGTGCTTGCATTGAATAGTTCTTCACCAACTAAGGGTTTGACTAGAGGTTTAGGTTTAAATTCCAACGCTAAAAAACAATCACAAACCGGTGCGCCAAGATCCAAAATCAGATCACTGGCCAGCCGTGGATTCAATGTCGGCATTTGCCAGGTGTCAAATAGCGTTCTGAAGATATTGCCTTTGCTGTTTGCCTCTCGTTGGTCAGACAAGGCCGAGTTTGCGAAGTTGGCTGTTCTAGTCATCGTCTACGAGATTCTCGTGGGCCTAGTGCGTAGTGGAGTTGCGGAGTCGGCCCTGCTCGCTACCAAAACAAAACTATCAGCGACCAACAATCGTTCAGCATCGCTGCTCACCCTGTTGACGACGATACCTCTCGCCGTTCTTTTCGTGTCGGTAGGTTCAGCGATATCAGGGGTATCTATAACTGGCCTGGAACTCATATCGACTGCCGTTATGTCCATCGGCCTGTCAGTGGAAGTTGCTAGAACATTCGCGTTATCGTCCAGGTCGGACGCGCTTAGCCTGCTTGGTCGAGATCTCGGATGGCTCGTCGTATTCATCGGTGGTTGGACTATCACACGCCCAGAGTCCGCTATCTCGATCCTACTTGTGTTCCACATTTCAGCATCCTTTGTGCACGGTTTCCCGCTTATCCGTGCAGCACTTACTCCAGGGTCATTGAGAAACGCATACGAAGGCCTAGCGAGAAGACGTGTAACTGCACAAACACTCGTAGCTGAGGCTTCAACTGGACTGTTGTTATCGAGAGTCGGACTGTTACTTCTTAGCCGTGTAGTCACGGATGTCGCCATGGCCGAGTTTAGATTGATCCTGGGAGTTGTAGGACCAGTCAACTTAGTTGGAATCGTAGTATTTTGGAAGATATCTCAGTGGGACATAGGCCGACTACGCCAATCGCTCTTCCCAATTAGCCTTGGTCTCGCAACAATCCCATTGTGCATGGTCGGTGTCGTAGCTGTCTTCGACACGCTAAAAATTGGCTCTGTGGAAATCGACCTAATCGTATTACTCATTGTGGCATGTTCTTTTTCGGTCCGTTCACCGATTCTTGGAATCCGAGCGCTCGCATACAAAAGCGGCCTCGAGGGGAGTGTACTGATTGTAGGCACAACATCTGGCTTCCTTGCAATTACGTTGATTCCGCTTCTTGGAGCAAGTTATGGCCTTGTAGGAGCGTCTCTCGGTTTCCTTCTTTCAGCTGTCGGTTCGTTACTTTGCTGGGTCTATCTCTATGCCCGAGTTTCTGGACCTAGCAGCCGAAACAATGGCGTGACGCAAGAAATCCTAAATCGATCAATCCAGACTTGAGCAGCCGTTGATCAGCCTTCGATGCAACAAGAAACTCGCTTCCAGGAAAGAACTAGCAGTGCTCAGCCAATATCCCGAACCATTTCTAAGTCCTCAAGTAGCTCAGCATCGTGAGCTATGGTCTGAAAGTCAAACAAGCGAAAAATACCGATAGGGAAAAAATTGAAGACACGCCGACTATTGTCACAGACAAAGAAAAAGTTCGTTAGGTCAAGTCAACCATCTCTAAACAACTTGGATCAGAAACTACAAAAGTACCTAGACTTCGAAGGTGGTTTCTTCATCGAAGCAGGCGCAAACGATGGCTATACACAAAGCAATACCTACTATCTTGAAAAGAAGCGGGCCTGGACAGGCGTGTTAGTAGAGGGAATACCTGCCCTGTTCGACAAATGCCGTTCCGAACGCGAAAATGCTGCGGTATTTAACTTTGCTCTAGTGTCAGAAGAGTTTAATGAGCCGTTTATTACCATGCACTTCGCTGACCTAATGTCAACGGTCGACTCATCTTTCGGAACTGTCGAAGAAACGAAACAACACATTAATCGAGGTATAGAAGTTCAACATCTGGATTCGACCTACTCGGTAGAGGTCCCGACTTCGACCTTAAGCAGTGTTCTGGATCTACACGGCGAGACCAATCAGATCGATTTTTTGTCCCTTGATGTCGAGGGGTACGAACTGTCAGTTCTTGAAGGCATCGACTTCGACCGTCATCGACCTACTTATATCTTAGTTGAAGCGCGCAAGTTAGACCTAGTAGACAAACACCTTGTCAAAAACGGGTATCGGATGGTCGAACAAATGACCTATCACGACTACCTTTACCACATAACAGAAGCGAACGGTTAACAGGGTTTAAGATAACCGCTACGACCCATATAAACACGGCTTCTTTTAGCTGTGTACGCTGCGCATCTACGCCCAAGATACCGCAGCCAGCAATGATTGAATGCTATCGAAAAACTTCAAATCCAACGATTTACACAGGTAGAACCACAAACATGGGCCAAAGTCGGACAGGAAAATATCCACCAAGTGAAATAAGGCGTTCGTCCTTACCTACTGCCGAGTATTCGGCTGTTAGCGGCGTAGTCCTGCTAGCGATTTCTCTAGGAGTAGATGGGAGTATTGGGCTGATTGCACGCACACTTGCAAGCATTTACCTTCTTCTAGGTAGCACCAAATTAGCCCGCCAACGAGCTACTCCGATACCTGCAGCTACGTTCTCAACAATTACCTTAGCGATTGGGATCATCGGATATCTGACGTACGACCAGGTTTTAGATCCTACTCAACATGATGGCATCGTGTCTTTACTACCTCATCTTATGCCTAAGCAACGGCAGAACCTTGCTTGGTTGCACTTCAGCTGGGCTGCCACAGCATTCGTTTTCGCTCAAATCATTCAACCTAACGGACGAGGTCACGATCCAATTTCGACAGTAAAATCTCGCTTAAAACCAATACATGCCGCTGGAGCACTACTAACGATTGTCGCTATTACAACAGCTGGTTACGGGTTTGATCGGCTCATCAAACGCGAGTTCTATATCGATGTTGTTACGAACGAGAACCTTGTCAAGCTCGGCGCACTTACCCTTCTCCCCTCTATGGGACTGTTAGGTTTCACCTCTGCACAAGCGAAAATCAAACGAGAGCCTTACTTAGGGCCTCTCATGCTCGCAGGCTCAGTGGCGCTAGCTTTCAGCTTTGCTCGAGCTTCTAGAGGGCTTGGAGTCGGGATACTTCTACTATTTTTGCCAATTCTAGTGGTCTCATCTAAACGAATAGTAAAGTCACTAGTTCTGGGACTCGTAACAACATTCGGTTACACACTCCCTTTACAACTAAGAGTCCTTCCCAGCCACGGCTTAGTTGCATACACACATGAGATCTACCGTGATCCGAAAATTCTCAGCGCTGGTTTCAGCCTTGAATCCCTCAGTACGTTGACACTCGGTTTCCCAACAACCAACGCAGTCGTACATCGTCTACAACAGCCTTGGCAAGCGACGGTAATCTCATTAGACCCGAGACCCGGGAGTATCGCGTACGCTGAGATCGAATCGTCCCTAGCCCTATTTAAGTTCAATGGCAATAATACAGGGTTCCCGATGAACGGGTGGGGCATCCTACTCGCAGTGAGTCCGTTTTTGTCAATTTTGGCAGCTGCATTAGTCGGCGTGGTGCTAGGGATGGTAGGACGCTGTTACAGACACTCGCTTGCGTCTACGGGGCTTCTATCGGCTGCGAGCGTTGTCCTGGGTTACTATATGTCTCAGTACCAGTTAAGAGCATCAGTCAGAATTCTGGAACTAGTGATACTAGTTGCCGCAGTTAGACTATTCCGCACACATCCGAACCTGATGCGCCGCAGGAAAAGAAGCTACAGCCACGGCATGTAGGACAGCGGCGTTCCTAATGTGATGTGGGGGCCTTTGCCGTCGATACCCCAGAACAATTCGAACAAACCTAAGTCCTGTAGGAACTTAGGCATTTCCTACTCAGGTCGCACAAAGATCCCCCTGGAATGAGCCCCTAACTATTACGCTCTGGCTTTTCATCGCCATTCATACACAAGCTATCGAAGTCATAGATGGGGCACCGAATACTCTTGCCGTCGTCTCGCTAATGCGTGAAGATCAGCTATTCCTGCACGCCCACAGGAATCGGAGCTAGTTACTCGAATTAGTCCGATCTCAATCATCCAAGGTTTGATGACATTGCTGACTAAGACGCGTACTTCGTCCCTCATAATTGACCTACGTGGGGAACCGACTATCCAGCTCGGCTCCACCATCTTCAAGCTCGACGAGAATCCACCATCGAAGACCTCTCAAGTCTCCGTTCGTATCTTTGATATCGTCGCCGCCAGCTGCCTACTGCTCGCCACAACACCGATTATGATCGCCGTCGCAGTCGCTATAAGATTCTCGTCCACAGGGCCCGCCATCTACCGATCAGAACGCACCGGCCTGAACCGAAAAAAGTTCCACGCCTACAAATTTCGTTCCATGTACCACGGAGCCGACGAAATACTCAACGACCTACTCCGAACCGACCCAGCAGTCCGCGCCGAATACGAAACCTCATACAAACTCAAACAAGACCCCCGCGTCACCGCCGTCGGCAAATGGATACGCAAACTCAACCTCGACGAACTACCCCAACTCGCAAACGTCCTAAAAGGCGAAATGAGCCTAGTCGGGCCGCGCCCAATCACTGAAGCAGAACAAGACGAATACCAGGCCGTGCTCGATACGCTCCTACGGGTCAAACCCGGCCTCACAGGCCTCTGGCAAGTCTCCGGCCGAAACAACTTGAGCCTAGACCAAAGAACAATGCTCGAAGTGGAATACGCAACCACCCGGACGCTACCTGGAGACATCAAAATCTGTCTCAAAACCGCCGCCCAAATGGTGCGGCCCGCCAACAACGGCGCCTATTAAACCCCAGCTCAGCCCCCAGGCCGAAGCGCCACCTCAGAGCGGACAAAAAAACCACCCTAGAGCGGACAAAAAAACCGCCTTAGAGTATACAAAAAAACCATCATAGTGTATTATTCTTTACGATGGCTTTACCTAGAGGACTCCAAATCAAGCTTTCGAAGGCAAGACAAACCGACCCTGTCGTTATCCTCGAAGGGGCCAGACTCACCGGCAAAACAACCTTGGCCCAATCACTTATCGAACAAGGCATCTACAACGAATACCGATCGTTAGCAGACCAGGTCGACTACTCAGCCGCCAACTACTCCCCCGAAGACTACATTCACAGCCTGCCATTCGGGACCATTATCGACGAAGCCCAGCTCGTCGAAGACCTAACACTACCAATCAAGAAGCTAATCGATGCCGACCCAACACCAGGTCGATTCCTACTAACTGGTTCTGCCCGCTTGCACCGCAGCTCCCTAGGAGGAAGCGACCCATTGGCAGGCAGAGCGATGCCCCCATTCCGGCTGTACCCATTCAGTCAAGCTGAGAAAGCTGGCAAACCCACAACAATCGTTGATCAGCTCACGATTGGTGACCCAACCGGGTTGACAATTCCCGAATACACCCGAAACGACCTTGCTCACTTCTTTATCAAAGGCGGAATGCCAGGATTTCCCCCCGACTTGTCACGCCTTCAACAGCATCAACGCAGCGTCCAATACATCCAGACCGTAGTGAACCTCCCTACCTTCAAAGGCCGGGACGTCACCACAATCGAATCTTTCTACCGATTTCTTTGCGCATCAACTAGTGAACTCGTCAACGTCAACCGATTCGCTCAAGGCAAAAGCATCAACCGGAAAACGGTCGGAGATTACCTGGATCTCTTGGAAGAGACGATGTTGATCGAACAAATTCCCGGATGGCGTTCCAACCAGGCAAAAACAGAAATGCAACGACCCAAACTACACATCTGCGACACCGGTCTGGCGTCATCACTTGCAGGACTCGACCCCGTTGACAGCTTCGAAGACTTCGGCCGCCTAGCAGAAACCTTTGTCGCTAACGAACTCAAAACTCAGTCAAGCTGGTCAGAGACAGAGCCTCGTTTGTACCATTGGCGACACCGACAACGAAGCGAAATCGACCTCCTCCTGGTTGATTCGCTATCCAACATTGTTTGTGTAGAGGTCAAAAGCAAGCGTGAAGTAAACCCACAAGACTTTCGCCATATCGACAGTTTCGAAGCCGCTTACCCAAAGCAGTACTCACGAGGGTACGTGTTCTACACAGGCAACAAGGTTGTACCGTTTGGGAAACACAAGTGGGCCATACCGATTACAGCCCTACTTCACTAACGGCCACTAAAGCACGGCTCTACACGACCTATCGCCTAGCGGCCTCAACCAGCGCGTTCGGGTCCCAGTCAACCGGGTTCACAACCATCGACTCAACCGATTCGGCAAACAGCCGGTTAACCGGCGTATCGACACCAACCTCAGCCCCCAAACGGGCCACCGCACCATTCAACCACCCAACTTCGCTACGACCCCTACCCCGATGCACATCGATATGCAGACTCGGCATCTTCTCCCCACGTCCGCCGATAACCTGCCCACGCATAATGGGGCGAATCACCATCTTCGGCAAAAAACGGATAGCAGGGCCGAGAAAGTTAAACGGATACGAACCGACTTTGGCCGGTGCTATACCGGCAGCCGCCATAACCCGTAGCGCCTCCCGCCACGCCTCAATCTCCAAATTCACCAGACGAGAATCGCTAAAAACCTCGTCAGGTGTCTGATTCAAAATCGCGCTCGTAGCGTTACCGACCATGTTCATCAGCAGCTTCGTCCATTTGAGGCTCGCTGCCCGGTCATAGCTCGACGCTTCAAACTGGCTTCGATCAAACACGTCAAAAATTTTCGCCAAGTCAGGTTCGGCAAAGTCGGTCCACGCCGCCAACCCGACCGAAGCAGACGCCTTGTCGATCCTGATGTTAGCTGGCGCTAAAACACTCACCGGCGTCGTCAAACTACCGGCAAGCACACGAGAGAACCCGGCCGACTGAATAGCTTGTTCGTTCCCAACACCGTTCTGCAAACTCAAAACCGGTATGTCGACGCCACAAACTGAAGCCAACTCGGCTGCCGCCTCCGCCGTGTCATAACTTTTCACGGTAAGAATAGCGACGTCCGCTCCGCCCACAATTTCGGCTGCCGGCACGATGTCGGTCACGATCGAAACGTCACCCTTTTCGGTGACCCGCAAACCGCCATGGGTGTTAAACGCATCAACAAACCGTTGACGCCCAACTAACGTCACGTCAACACCGTCGACTACGGCCAGGCGACTAGCGACAAAACAACCCATCGCCCCAGCTCCAACAAGAATAATTTTCACTCGAACCCCAAAACATCAAACCCGGAAGGCAACGGTCGACGCCCCGTTAACGCCAACACCGCTTCAACCCCTATTCCTCGATGAGCGGCCGTCGATCCGCACATGATGGCCGCCACTTCGACTGCGGCGGCATCGAAGGTTTTTTTGATACCGGTCGCCGCTTTCAAATCTTCGCCATGTACAACCAGCTCCACGACCCTAGACGGAAGATAGTCGGCCAACGAAACCACCCCGACAGGTGACTTGACTGGCGCTTCCGCCGACGCAGCTTCAACCGCAGCCACAGCTGCCTCATAGTTGGTTTTGAACTGTCCGGCAACGTCATCGTCTAAGGCGGCGGCTTCTTCGACCGCCCGGCGATCGATTTCCGCTACCGACGGGATCCTGGCGAACGCTGTCGTGTAATAGCTGATCGGTCCGACCAGTTCGATCTGGGCGCCCTCACCTGCAGCCAAATATTTGGTCACCCCGGTAAACGACCTCATAATGTGGGCGACCAGAGTTCGCACGTCCCAGCCTCCCAGCCCTTTGTTGTCCCAAAGGTCGGGTGAAACACTGTCGACCATTTCGACCACTTGGAAACCGACAGTACGGTAGGTGGCGGCTACGCTTTCCGGCTCGAACCTGTAGAGCTGCATCTCGCCCATCCTAGTGCCCCCTCGCACACGCGACTGAAACCAGAGCAGCTTCACCTGGCTTTCCGCCGCTCAATCTGGGACAAACAGCCCTCTACGTCATCTTTATGCCTAAACCGTCGATTCAGATGATTTTGTGGTTTGCCCCCAACGGGCAACACAAATCGACTAAGGTCTCGACTCAGGTCGAGTTTTAAGGGGAATTTACGTGTCGCAACCCAAACGGTTGACCGAAGTAAGCGAACTACGAAATTTCGCTTCCTACTGTTTCGAAGGTCAACAACAGTCTTACGAAGAGCTTCATCGGCGGCTCCGCGAGTTTCGTATCGACATCGACCTCAGTCGATTCCAAACCCTCGACCCGTTTAGTGACACCTACATCAAAGAACAGCTCAAATTCTATGAAGAGCTGACAGGGAAACGCTACGGGCTAGCCAACGAAGCTACCGACGTCAACGTAGAACAATCACGATACCGGCCGTACCCCTACGGCACCGGATCGAACAAAGTGGTAGGCGCTCACCTGGCTGCCATCGGCAAACTCATCGAACACATGCCAGTCGACCCGCCCGCCAAAGTGCTCGACATGGGCCCCGGATGGGGCAACACGACAATAGCGTTAGCCCAAACCGGATATCAGGTGTCAGCGCTCGACATCGAGCGACGATTCATCGACCTCATCAACCTGCGGGCTCAAGACGCACACGTCGACGTAATCACAAAAGTCGGGGCGTTTGACCAAGCCCACATGCTCGGCGAGAAGTTCGACTGTGCCTTATTCTATGAATCGTTCCATCACACCCCGTACCACAACGAGCTGCTCGCTAATCTGATCAACAACTGTTTGACCGTTGACGGCAGACTCTATTTCGTTGGGGAGCCCATACTCGACCACAATCCTGTCCCTTGGGGTTTACGTCTCGACCCAATGTCGGTGTACAGCATCTGCCAGTTCGGCTGGTTCGAACTTGGTTTCTCGACCGACTATTTCTACGAAGTGTTACGTCGACAAGGCTACGAATGTGACCGAATACAGTTCACCGAATTGACCGACGCCAACCAGTTCACGGCCCGCAAACGCCATCCCCGCTCAACGTACGAACCGGGCGAACATTTCCAGTCAAGACAGAACGAAGCCCATTGGAACAAACCGGAACAAGAAGTCGACTTTCAGTTCACCAAAGGGTTCGCTGAGCTTCGAGTGAATCCGCCTGTAGGTACAACAAGAGCCCAGCTTAAAGTTTCGAATTTTTCGCCGTTGGACAAACAAGTCGTAATCAAAACCGACATCGACACCCGAGACATCATGCTCGAAGCAAACGGGTCTCAAGACGTCGTCCTTGACCTCACCGAAACATGCGAGACCCTTTCGATCGATACCGATTCGTGGAGCCCTAAAAAGCTTGGACTTTCGGCTGACGAACGGGAACTTGGCGTAGCCGTCCACCGAATCGAACTGTCGTAGACGACTACACGATGTAGTGTTCGCTGGCGGCCTGACCACCCGAGTCGGTGTCGTAGTCAACCTGCCATAACGTTAGCCCATGTGGTGGACCTAACGGTTCTGAGTCGCTTCGGTCGCGGGCAGCGAGCACCACTGGCACTTCGCCCGGTGTGCGTTTACCTAACCCGACCGAAACTAAGAAACCGACGATGCTGCGCACCATCTGATGGCAGAACGCTGAACCGGAAATCTCAAACAGCAGCTCGCCGTTGCCGATATCAGACCACGCAGCGGTCCGTATCGTTCGTTCCAACACCACTGGAGGGTATTCGGGGCCTTTCTTCGGCATGCGACAAAACGACGTGAAATCGTGCAGCCCGATGAAATGCCGAGCGGCTTCGTTCATTGCTGCCAGGTCCAACGGGTCACGGACATGCCATGCCAAACGGGCCAGAAACGGGTCGGGAACTGGCCGGTTCAACACCCGATACCGATAGTGCCGGCCTGTTGCATCAAACCGGGCGTGAAAGTCGGCTTCAGCCTGTTCCAGTGAACGCACCACCACTTCAGGCCCAAGCCGCGAATTCACGCTTTTTTGGATGCGTCGCAGATCGGCGTTCGCAGGCAAATCAAACGAAAGGACTTGGCCCCAGCCGTGCACGCCAGCGTCGGTACGCCCCGACATGACGATGTTGATGTCGTCGCCGAACGGGTCTAATACCCGTTCTAGTTCACTCACCACGGTCCGCACGTTCGGCTGTTTCGCTAAACCCCGAAAATCGGTGCCGTCGTAGGCGATCACCATCCGTACCCGCTGCAGGTCATCCTGGACGCGAGAAACGACGCCGTCTCCAGCGTCGCTTGCTCCTAACATAGTCTTGGTTATGCTCTCGGTAAAGAGAACTTAGACAAGCTCGATACGGGCCATAGGGGCGTTGTCGCCCTTACGAGGTCCGAGCTTCAAGATCCGGGTGTAGCCACCTGGACGGTCGGCGTAACGAGGGCCGACTTCATCAAACATTTTGGTGGTCATCTCAACGTCGCGTACGTAGGCAAGAACCTGACGGAAGTTGTGAAGGTCACCTTTCTTAGACTTTGTGATGAGCTTTTCAGCCACCGGACGCAAAGCCTTAGCTTTAGCTTCGGTGGTGACGATGCCTTCAGCCGCAATAAGCGAAGCGACAAGGTTAGCCATCATAGCTTTCTGGTGTGAAGCCGAACCGCCGAAACGACGAGACTTTCTTGGTGTACCTGGCATTTCTATAATCTACTTCCGCGCAGCGACAACCCACGTTCATCCAACTTGGCGATGACTTCGCGTAGCGACTTGTCACCGAAGTTGGTTATGGCCATAAGGTCATCTTCGTTCTTGGTTAACAATTCACCGATCGTGTTCACCTGTGCACGCTTCAAGCAGTTACGTGGACGTTCGGTGAGATCAAGATCTTCGATCGGTAGATCAAGGTCAGGAGAGCCAGATGCGGCAGCTGGGGCTTCACCTAAGGTGAGGCCTTCAGGTTCTTCTGTCATTTCTTCAACGAGCTGAACAAGCGTTCGCAACGTTGCACCAGCCGAAGCCAACGCGTCACGAGGAGGCATCGAACCGTCAGTTTCAACATCGAGAATCAGGCGGTCAAAGTCGGTTGACTGTTCAACACGGGTTGGTTCAACCAGAAGAGATACCCGACGAATCGGGCTATAGATAGCGTCGATTGGGATGATACCGATCGTCTGAGATTCGGTCGGCCGAGACGAAGCGCTCCAGCCTCGTCCACGTTCGACAGTCAAATCAACCGCTACACGACCCTTTTCGTTCAACGTCGCAATAGGGGCTTCCGGGTTGAGAATTTCAACGTCGGATGGGCAGGAGATATCTCCAGCCGTTACTTCTCCCGGACCGCTAACGTCGAGCCGAAGAACAACAGGCTCTTCGTTTTCGCTTCGAACAACGATGTCTTTGATGTTCAAAATAATGTCGGTAACGTCCTCGACAACACCAGTGATCGTGTCGAATTCGTGGAGGGCGTCGTCGAAACGAACAGTAGTGATAGCTGATCCTGGTACGGAAGACAGCAATGTACGGCGCAGTGAGTTGCCGAGCGTATGACCAAAGCCAGGCTCTAGCGGACCGATAGCAAACGAGCCGTGTTTCGACTCGCCATCATCAAGCTGCTCAACTGTGGGGCGCTGAATTACCAGCATGGGGTTCCTCGGTTTCGGGTATCGATGCGTTCTAAGAGATGATTACTTGCTGTAGAGTTCGACGATCAGCTGCTCACGCAGCGGAATGTCGATTTGCTCTCGCAGCGGTTCAGCGTAAACTTTGACAGAGAAATCGCCGGTCTTTTCCAGCCACGCTGGCGGGGTCCGGTCAAGCACGTCTTTGTTCCACTGAACAATCGCGTTAGTGCGGGTCTTCTCACGAATCTCGATCAGATCGCCCTTACGAACACGGTATGAAGGGATATTAACTCGTTTGCCGTTGACAGTCACGTGACCATGGGAAACGAACTGGCGGGCCTGTGGTCGGGTAGATCCCCAACCGGACCGGTAGATCACGTTGTCGAGGCGAAGCTCAAGCAACTTGAGCATGTTCTCACCCGTTACACCTTCACGGCGAGAAGCTTCTTTATAGACGACCCGGAACTGACGTTCGGTCAGACCATACGACAAGCGAGCTTTCTGCTTTTCTTGAAGCTGAACCAGGTATTCGCTGGTGTTTCCACGACGTCGGGTACGTCCGTGGACGCCAGGAGGGTACGGTCGCTTTTCAAGAGCTTGGGTTTCGCCCTGCGTGCCGAAAATGTTGGTGCCGAGACGGCGTGATACTCGGGCGCGTGGGCCGGTGTAGCGTGACATGTCTTAAACCCTCCGCCGCTTAGGCTGACGGCAACCATTGTGTGGCACCGGTGTTACGTCTTTAATTCCTGTTACTTCGATGCCAGCGTTCTGAATAGAACGGATAGCGGTTTCACGACCAGAGCCTGGGCCCTTGACGTGAACATCGACTTTGCGAACTCCGTGTTCCATCGCTCGGCGAGCAGCTGCTTCGGCGGCTTGTTGAGCAGCATATGGAGTCGACTTACGTGAACCGGTGAAACCAACGTTTCCGGCTGAAGCCCATGAGATAACGTTTCCACCACGGTCAGAGATAGCGATGATCGTGTTGTTAAAACTTGATTTGATGTGAGCGACACCGTGGGTGACGTTCTTGCGGTCTTTCTTGCGGGCCATTACTTGATAACTTTCTTCTTGCCTGCAACTGTCCGCTTGGGGCCTTTGCGGGTGCGGGCGTTGGTTTGGGTTCGCTGACCACGAACCGGAAGGCCCTTACGGTGACGGATGCCAGCATGGCAACCAATTTCTTTCTTGCGGTTGATGTCCTGCGAAACCTGACGGCGGAGGTCGCCTTCGGTCTTGAGGTTTTCATCGAGCCATGTACGAATGCGTTGCACTTCGTCATCGGTCAAGTCCTTAACCCGAGTACTACCGTTAATACCGGTCTCCTCGACGATGGTGACTGCCTGAGAGCGGCCCACACCGTATACGTATGTAAGTGAAATGATTGTGCGCTTATCCCGCGGGATATCGACGCCAGCAATACGAGCCATATTTAGCCTTGCCTCTGCTTATGACGAGGGTTCTCACAAATACACATAACTCGCTTGTTACGGCGAATTATTTTGCATTTTTCACACATTTTTTTAACGCTAGGACGAACCTTCATCGGGGGGTTCCTGTAATAGTTATGAGTCGAGCCGCAAACGCAGCCAACTAGAATTCGGGCTTGCTTGGTTTCTTCGCTGGCGAAGAACTCGCCGCAGAAGCACCTACTTATAACGGTAGGTAATGCGACCTCGTGTGAGGTCGTAAGGTGTGAGTTCTACCTGAACTCGGTCACCAGGAAGAATACGAATGTAATGTCGTCGCATCTTTCCTGATATGTGGCCAAGTACGTTATGGCCGTTTTCAAGCTCTACTCGAAACATAGCGTTCGGTAGAGATTCGGTTATTGTTCCCTCGAGAACAATTGCATCTTCTTTTTGCTTTGGCAGAACACGCCTCCGTGAGCGAAATAAACTAAGCGGATTGCCGCCCCCAGACTAATAGTCTAAAAGCAACTTGACTTCAAGGAAAAATAGCCCTAGGAGCCAACGGACTATGCTATGGGAACATAAATGCCTCTGCAACCCCGAGCACAGTCTTAGCACAAACTCAATGGAGAGTTATGAACAGTAATATTCGTCGAGGGGGCTCAAGACGGCCCGATTGGCGGAATTTCGGCTAAATCAGTAAGCCTCACCCGTTCAAAATACATCTAAAAAAATAAGGTAACGATTAGTTAGAGCCAGAGAACGCTCTAGTCAGATCGACACCATCCAGCTCCGGCGGAACCTGACTAGAACGCAGCCAGGCATCAAATAGACCGTCGAGTTCGCGTCCAGTCAGCTCCTCAGATAGATCTTCGAAGTCTTGGGTCGAAGCTGTCCCTCCCTCGAATCGTTCAGCCCAGGTTTGAAGAATAGAGAAAAACGCCTCGTCACCGACTTCAAGCCTCAACGCATGCAGCGCCAACGCTCCCCGAGTGTAAACCCCCAACTCGAACAGTCCATCTTGTTCAGGCGGATGGACCGGTCGCTGCAGCTCCGGACCGGCCAGCAACGCCGTCATCCTGATCCAGTTCTGATACGTGAACGACGGATCATCATGATCTAGCCACAACGCCTCGGCATAACTGGCAAAGCCCTCGTTTATCCAAATATCTTCCCAACGCTCTGGAGATACCGAATTTCCAAACCACTGATGGGCCAGCTCGTGGGCGACTATACGTTCAGCTTGGGCCCCAAAGCCGACAACATCGACCCCATAGATAGATAGTGTCTGCGTTTCGAGCGCACCGCCGAACGAATCGTTAACAACCGCCGACCCGTAGATATCAAACGGATACGGTCCGAACAGCTCCTCGAAATGGTCGAGCATCTGCGGCTGCTTTGCAAAAACCGGTGCCGCGGCGGCCCCGATCTCGGTGTCAAACACGTTCCGAATCGGTATCCCACTCGCACTGCGACCGCCATCGACCACATCCAACGTCCCGATGATGATGGTCGTCAAATAGGTTGCCTGCGGAAACGGCTGATCAAATACCCACGTCGTCTGACCATCCGAACCTTCGTCCTTGGACTCCAACGTGCCGTTTGCGGCCACCGTTAAATCGGACGGGGCGGTGATTCGGTAGGTAAACGAAGCTTTGTCGCTCGGATGATCGTTCGCTGGATGAAAGGTCGAAGCCGAGACGGGTTCCCCCACCACGTATGCGAACCCGTCACGCGTATGCCAACCAGAAGGTTCCGACGTGCCGACAGGACCAGTCCCCTCAACCGGCTGACCGGCGTAAGAAACCACAACCGAGAAACGTTCCTCGGCTGATACAACCTGGTTTGGGGTGATTGTCAACTCGGAGTCGTCTTGAGAAAACGACGCAGCCTGACCGTCGACGTCAACCGACGAAACCGCTAAACCAACCAAGTCCAAGTTGAACTGCTGCAACGACTCAGTCGCCGTTGCCTCGATCGTGGAAACACCTTCAAGCTGACTCGAATCGGGTTTCCACGTCATCGCCAAATCGTAGTGCTCCACGTCGTAGCCACCATTGCCAAACGAATCGACATAGGCGTCGCCTACCGACTCGGACCCGACCCCACCGGCGTCGTCGACTGTGCCGGGTTCGCCGCTGGATCGACCCGACTGTTCACTATCTAAGGCATCTTCGGCCTCAGGAGCCGACGGCGAACACGACATCATGAGAAGCACCAGGACAAGAATGAGTGCTATGGGAGACTTATACATAGAAACCATATTGTCCTGTTCGACCTAAGAACTACCTAAGAATTAGTTGATGCACAAAGAACTTGCTTAGAAGATTCTTAGAAAGAATCTGCTTCCATTCCTGTATGAAACAATCCACTCTAGTCCCCTTCACCGCTTTGGCTATAGCGGTCCCCTCCCCGTCGAAAACCGAATATTACGGTTACACCCGCTGTGACTCCCCAGCCCCCGAAGCAAAGCTATGGTAATCGAGTACTAGGTTCGGACAAGAGCGGATAGACAAATGACTAAATCAGGTATCACCCACGTAGGACCGAAAGTTCTCGGCAGCGCCCTTGCCGCCGTATTACTACTTGCCTCGTGTGGTTCTGACGGAACCGACGACAGCGCTGAAACTACAGCCGCCGCAGAGACCCAGACCGAAACCGAAACGACCGTTGACGCCGACGCCGAAACCGGTGAAGACTCCCCGGTTGAAGACACCCCAGTTGACGACACCGAAGAAGTCGAAGCAGCTGAAGGCCAAGTCATCGTCAAAGACATAGTGTTCGATGTTCCAGACGGCTGGACATCGATCAGCAAAGGCGAAGACATCGAAGCGGCACTCGAGGAAACCAATCCCACGATTTTGGCTGCGTTGAAAGCGAACGGTCAGCTTGAATTGCTCAAAACCGTCACCACCACCGTCGACTGGGTCGGTGTGCCTCAGCAGGGCGGCTCGGTCAACATCGTGTACGCTCCAGGAGACGAGGCCGAAACCCCCGTAAGTGAAGTAGCTGCCGGGGTCAGAACCGGAGTCGAAAGCAGAGGCTTCACGATCACGGGCGAAGAAGCGTTCCAAAGCCCAATCGGCGATGGAGTCAGAATCACATTCGACCTAATCACCCCGTCAGGCGAGTCCGGGGCAGGAGAAAGTGTCGTGATGCGAGTCGAAGAACGGCTCGTGCTGATGACTTCAGACGCCATGACCGCCGAACAAGCCGAAAACCAACTCAACCAGATACTCGAAGCAGCCGAAATAAGGCCATAGCCTCCAGCGTCTACGGTCGACAACAAACATATTACAGATATAGCTAGGCGCGGTACCGACAGCCCCGAAGCGGGGCTAGTGTGCTTTGAGCACAAGTTACAGCAAAGCGGGTAAATACCAATGACAAATTTTCGTGCCAACCGATCGGCAATGAAACTGTTCAGCAGCGCAGTCGTCGCAGCTCTAGTCCTTGCATCGTGCGGGTCTGGGGAGGGCGAAGATACTGCTGAAACCACAGCCGCTCTAACCGAGACAACACAAGCCGAACTTGCAGAAACAACAACCACGCCGACCACAGCCGAAGCTGAAGGCGACGCCAACGGAACTCAAGTAACAGCCAAAAACCTTACCATCACGGTTCCTGACGGCTGGACATCGGTCGTTAAAGGCGAAGACCTCGAAGCAAAATTGGCAGAGACCAACCCGACAGTTCTAGCAGGCCTCCAAGCCTCAGGCCAGTTCGAACAACTTCGACTCTCAAGCAGCCTCGTCGACTGGGTCGGCATCTCCCCTCAAGGCACAACCGTCAACTATGTGACCGTCCCATTAGCATCACTGTCAGTCGAAGCTATGGTTACAAACCTGCAAACCCAAATCGAAGCACAGGGTTCCACCTTCGTCGGTGAACAAGACTACACCGGCCCTCTAGGGTCAGGAAAGAAAGTAACATTCGAGGTGCCGCTTCCTACAGGCATCACTGCGTTTGCTGAAAGCCGGGTCATAGAAAGCGGCGACGACCTTATCGTCGCAACATCCGACGGACTGACAGCAGAGTTAGCGTCCTCTCTACTAGACGACATTATCGACCGCACAGAGCTCGCAGGCTAACTAACCTCTCGAGAAACCATCTCCGAAACCGTTTCGAGATGGCAAGTTTAGGGTTTTCCGGGTCAACGAAATCGACGGGTCAAGCGCCTCTAAATGGTGCCACCACCCGACCGGTATAAACACAATTTCCCCAGGGTAAAGAACGAAATCTAAGAACGTCACCTTTTCGAACTGGGGGAAACTTGCCGCGTCGACCTGCAACAGATCCACTTCGCTATACACGTGATAGTCGTTGTACATCCACGGCAAACTCCAAGACGGAGCCAACCGAATTCTTTTTCGACCAGTGATCTGGCAAAGGAAATTGTTGATCATGTCAAAGTGCAGCGGCGTGACAGTTCCGCGTGGGCCGACCCAAAGCGAACCGGCCTGAGGTTCACGGAAATACTCCCCGAAGATATTCGACTGGTCAGCGTCTTCGAAAATGGTTGTCAGCTCGCTTTTATGCTCCGTCATGTTCCCGGCGGTCATATAGAAATCGTTCGACTTCTCTGTCGACTCGACCCGATCGAGAAAGTCAGCAAACTTCGCGGCGCTTTTCAGATGACCCGAATTACGTTCGTAGAGCGGATCACCAGATCTACCCTCTTGAATTCCGACGGTTACATCACCGTGGACGGCTCTGAAATAGTCGAACGACCATTTCTGATACGCCGGCCAATCGTGCATGGCATCACGAA
The DNA here is from genome assembly GCA_020630065.1 of Acidimicrobiales bacterium. Classification (GTDB taxonomy): domain Bacteria; phylum Actinomycetota; class Acidimicrobiia; order Acidimicrobiales; family SZUA-35; genus JAHDCC01. Next base: position 29,848 of record JAHDCC010000022.1, on the reverse strand, counting down.
TGATCACCGGCCGGTTACGACTTATATATTCACTGACAAACTGATCAAAAGGAATGGGTTTGATCCGCTGAATCGTTCCGAACTCCGGATCCAGGTTTGCCAACTTTTCGAACGTCCCACAAAGCCAACTGAGATTATTCGCTAACCGGGCGTGCTCGGCGGGAGTTTGGTCATCTATCTCTTCGGCTAGTTTGTCGACGACTACCTGAGCGCCTGAAAGGTACGGATGGTTTTTCGCTTGAGCTATTTCGGCCTCGACCGCTTCTTTCGTAAGCCCATTCCCAGCCAACAAGTTCACGATCAAATGGTCCGGGACGCCAGAAAGAACCTCATGGGCAATTCTGGTACGAACCTCGTTCGAGAGTTTACTCATATTCCACACCCGCCTTCACACGCCGCCTTGAGTAAGTATACCCTTCGACATTTCAACACATTGGGTAGCCTGAGCTACGACACCAACGACCACCCCCCTATTGAGATAGCTCAGCGGTAGACAACCCACAGTCCACAGTCCACAGTCCAGTCTGCAGTCTGCACAAAACCTGCACACCGGGTGACTAACACCTCAACAACCATGCTCTAACGTAGAGTTATGCAGTTGATTCTGGTAGTGGAAGACGACCCCACAATAAACCGGGCAGTAAGCAACCGATTCCGAAGCGAAGGTTTCAACGTCGAATCATGCTTCGACGGGCCAAGCGCAGTAGAGGCCGCCAACAAACTCGCCCCGGACCTCGTAGTCCTCGACCTAAACCTTCCCGGGTTCGACGGCATCGAAGTATGCCGCCGAATCCACACCCACCGCCGAATCCCAGTCATCATGCTCACGGCACGAGATGACGAACCCGACATGCTAGTTGGCCTAGGCGTAGGCGCCGACGACTACATCACCAAACCATTCTCCAGCCGAGAGTTGATGGCCCGAACCAAAGCCGTCCTACGAAGAGCCGAAACAGCCACCGACGGAGAACCCTTCACCCACGGCGACATCACTATAGAACCAACCACCCGACGGGTACTCGAAAACGGCGACGACGTTCACCTCACCCCAACCGAATTCGACCTACTCCGCGCCCTCTGCGAATCATCAGGCGGAGTCCGAAGCAGAGAACAGCTGCTCGCAACGGTCTGGGGCTATCGAGACGGATCAGGAACCCGAACCGTCGACTCCCACATCAGATCACTTCGATCAAAGTTTTCGACAAACCCGATTCGAACCGTCCACGGCGTCGGCTACGCGTTAGCGCCAGCCTCAAACACAGAAGAAGGCAGCCAACCATGAACCGGCTACGTCCACTCGACCCGATCAGGTCAATCAAAACCAAGATCTCGATTGTCATCGTCGCCTCCGTCGGTGTCACCGCATTCATGAGCCAACTTGGGTTGACACTCGGCTGGCCTATCTGGGTACGACCAGTCGTAGCCGGAGCGCTAGCACTCATGATGGCCCAGTTCCTGGCACGAGGACTCACCCCACCGCTACGCCGAATGGCTGTACTCGCAACCAACATGGCCAACGGAGACCACACCGAACGAATCAACATAACCCGACGAGACGAAGTCGGCCAACTCGCCACCGCCTTCGATCGGATGGTCGACGAACTAGCCGAAACCGACCGACTCCAAAAAGAGTTCGTAGCCAACGCTTCACACGAGCTACGCACCCCGGTCGCAGCCCTCCGATCAACCCTAGAAAACCTGGTCGACGGTGTCGACCAACCCGAACGTTCGACCCTAGAACATATGCTCCTCCAAGCCGAAAACCTATCGGTACTGGTCAACCAGCTACTCGACCTTTCCCGCCTCGACGCCGACACCGAACTGACCAGCCAACCACAACCCGTCGACATCGGCGACCTTCTACACCAAGTAGCGGCTGAGGTCATGCTCACCGACCCAACGGTACAAATAACGGTACGAACCCCAATACGCCTACTCGTAGACGCCCAACCCCATCGACTCCGGCAAGTCTTCATGAACATCATCGGCAACGCCTGCCGTTTCTCCACCAGCGGCGAAGAAGTGACGATAGTAGCCACCCAAGACAGCGGCCGAGTCAGAGTAGCTGTACGAGACCGAGGCCCAGGAATCCCAACCCAAGAACGGGAACGTATCTTCGAGCGGTTCTGGCAAGCTGACGGAGTTTCCCGGCTATCGGGCGGCGGGGCCGGGCTCGGTTTGGCAATCAGCAAACAGATCATCGACCAACATCACGGAAAGATCGAAGTCTCCGCCAACCATCCCAGCGGCGCATGTTTTGTGGTCGACATTCCTCGTCGACGTCTCGAAACCAAACCCACCGAGCTTGTCGCCTCTCTGGCATAACTAGCACCCAAGGAATCTAATGAGTGATCAAGACCCTAGTTCAACGACGCCCAAAACCAGTTCAGGTCCCGTGTTTGGACCCCCAGCGCCCACCAACTCGCCACCACCAAGCTCAGATCCGCAATGGGGGCAACCAACCATCGGGCGACCGGCTACCGGGCGACAAGGATCAGCGAACTGGAGCAGCTACCAGCCGCCACCAAAACCTCGGAAAACGTTCGCTATCCCCATGTCGCCTCTGCTCGTGACCCTTCCGTTACTCGCAGCCGTAAGCCTCGATATCGCCACCCACAGCAGCTGGGCTTCTATCAGCGGGTTCCTAGCCATCGTGTTAACAGCGTCCGGCATTCTCGTTGCCAAACACCGGGCGGGAACGCTTACACCAACGGCTATCACCGCCGCTGCAGTTGCGGTAGTTGCCGGTTTCAATCTCGTTCTCCGGTCGGCTCTAGTGGTAGCAAGCCCGACATGGCTTTTAGTTTTCGCCCTGCTACTTTCGGCGTCGGCCGATCTCTCATTTCGAACCGCAACACAACAAATCACTTCGATTTCGACCTACGTCGGAGACCTGTTCCGACTACCTAGTTGGATTGCGTTCACCATCAGTCAACCAGACGGTTCGCCGACTCCACGGTCCAGCTGGCTACCACTCGTCCGAGGTCTAGCTCTAGCCGCTCTCATAACAACACCCGTCGTTGTCTTGTTGGCTAGTGGCGACCAAATCTTCGCGTCGCTATTTCCAACGTTCGAAAACGTCGACTCACCCTTCCCCCACATCTACCTGATAGTCATGTTTTTCCCGATCTCGGCGGCGCTTCTCTTAACTGCGACGCGTTCAACCAGCAGCAGCGAAACACCAACCACAGATACTTCAGATAATAAACAGTCATTCCCGATCGAGCTACTCTTAGTGTTCGTTGGACTAGTCTCAGTCTTGGCGGTCTGGTGCATTGTTCAACTGCTAGTTATTTCCGACGGAGACCAAATAATCAGCCGGACAGAAGGCCTTACCCGAGCTGAATACGCGCGAGAAGGTTTCTTCCAACTCGTAGCAGTCGCCGCCATCGTTGTATCGGTAATCGCCGTTTCGGGCAGATTCTTTCGACGGGCAATCGGGCAACGACACAACTGGGCCAAAGTTGGGGTCGTCCTGCTGACCATCGAAACCGCAGCACTTACCGCAGTGGCGTTATCCAAACTAAACCTCTACATCAGCTCCTACGGTCTGACCAGTACACGCCTCGCCGTCGCATGGTTTCTGATGTGGCTACTCGGCACGCTCCTCATCCTCAGCAAACGCGTGCTACTTCGAACCTCGCTGCTGCCACAACTGCCATACAACCCGTCGAAGTTGATGCCTGCGGTGCAAGCATTCGCATGTGGCATGCTGATTCTATTTGGCCTATCGAATCCGGATCACTTCGTGGCGTCAACCAACCTGAGCCGGGACACCAGCGTGGTGCAATTAGACCAGGAGTATTTACTTCGACTCTCAAGTGACGCTACACCGGCCATAGTCACCAACCAGGACCGTTTCGACACCGACACCACAGCCCCTCACCTAAGCCCTATTTCGCAGTACTGCTCTGACAAGAAAACTCAGGTCACCGAATACGGGCTACTCGGCTGGAACTACGGTGTAGCCCAGTCCCGGGCAGACGCCGTCGAATGGTGTGAGGCGATCTAGCACACCGAGCGGGTATTAAAGAACGCCACGGCCACACAAATTCAGCAGCACTGCTCCTTCGCTGTCTACGAACTCGCCTTCGGTGTCGCCGTCGGCAATAATCAGGCGCAGCAGGTCGACAGAGGCGGCTTCGTTCATATGGTCGGCGAAACAAGCGAACTGTTCTCGATCCATACCCAGCTGAATCACGAAGATGGCTAACACAACTTCGTCGGCTCCCCGACATTCATCGATTGCGTCGATAAGTGCTGTGGTGTCCGACGGGGTAAATCGATCCGAGAATTCTCCGTCACCGAAAATGGTGTCACCCGAAAAGCCACGCTCTGAGACACCATCCCAGTCGATGCTGCCTCGAACGTCTTGTCCGACACACTCGGCTTGTTCAGTGTTCATTATTTGGCCATCATCAAACCGTTCGACCACCGCAGCGACATACGGGTCAGTCCTATTGTCAAGTGCGCGCAGTTCAAGAAAGCCTGCGATACCGAGGACAACGAGCAGAGCAGCGAGAAGCAGAACGATACGTTTGATCATGGCCGACAAAACACAGCCCTAGGCGGACCAATTCCGCCTAGGGCATAAATGTTCTGTTTACACAGATAAATATTCTGTTTACGTTTTCTAGTTTCCGTACCAGGCAGTCGTCGAATAACGAAGATCTCGTCTAGTTCGTGTCGCAGCCCAAACAGCCACATCGGCCGACGGTGGGATACGACCAAACCTGATCACAGACATTGTGGTCAGCTCAGTTGCGGCGCGATGAGTAATGGTGCTTTCGCGAGATCGAACAAACTCGTATGCGACATCGCTTCTGGTCAGCCGACCGCTGTCAATTCTTGAAATCCATGCTGCCTTACCTGCGGCATCAGGTTCTCGACCCAACGCGTTTCGGTATAGAGCATTCACATAATCTTCAGTCGTTGCGGCTCGGTATCGGATCGCGAACTCTCTTGAAGATACAAACCGGGCGACCAACTGGCGGTTAGTCATCCCATTCCCTCGAGCCTTGACCCAATGTTGGTAGCCAGCAATATCGGGTTGACGTCCGAACAATGCGGCATAGGTTCGAGCCACTTCCGCACTCGGGAGCTGATCACCGTAGGTGTTGGCGATAGCGGTCCAAACACCAGTGCTTTCTGCTTCGGTAATAAACCGGGCCAGTTCCGCCGAGTTCGGCTTGCGACCATGAATGACAGCAAACGTATCGGTGGCGGCCACCGAAGCATTAGACCAATGGCCGACCGGTTTTGTTGGTGTCGGCACAGGTGTTGCCGGTGGTGGCGTCGTTGTACCCGAGACGATCGCCCGGCGAGCGGCGTCAACCATCGCGGTCGGGTTGATCGGTGTCACACCCGAGCCTGTTGGCTGGTAAACCTCAAAGTGGAGATGGGGCGGCGTTGACTCAGCATTGCCGGAGTCGCCTAAGTATCCTATTACTTCACCTTCGGTAACTCGGACCCCTTTCGGGAACGAACCGCCTTGGAGTGTCCCGCAGAGCCGACTGCTGAACGCTTGTTCGCAGCTAGCTCGACCATTATCGGTGCCTGGAGTGTCGTTGTTGATATGGATGTACTGGTATTCCCAGCCTTCATCGTCTCGCATACGGACAATGCTTCCTCGTCCATTGTTAAACCGACCCCACGTGATGGTGGCGTCGCGGACGGCAACCAACGGAGTCATCTTTGGACCCATGATGTCAACCCCGATGTGGCTTCTACCTCCGCTCCGGGGAGCCCCCCAAGTGTCGGTCCAGTGGACCTTCGACAGGTGATCGGCTGCGACAGGCAACGTTATTCGCCTTTCGGCTGCGTGAGCTGGACCGGCGGTGAACACCAATCCAACCGAAACAACCAGCGTCGAAACGGCGATGGCAACTGTTCGTAGTAGTTTTGACGGTTGTATTACGTAAATAGAACGCATGTCAGGCTCAGTCGTCACTTCGAGCCGAAACTTTAGTTCACAGTGGTTACGTTTTAGGCCTCAAACGGGGCTTCCATGGCTTCTGAACTGGGCCTTTTGCACCAGATCTGTATTAGCGATTCTGAACAAGAATCGCCCTAAATCGCGAAACCTAGTCGATCATATTTCGGCCTCAACCCAACGTCGCGGCTGCTGAGAGTAGCGAATATCGGCCCATTCGACGCTTGTTTCGATCTCACGGTCGTTGTCAGCGCCGACAGGATCCGAGGCTTTGCGCATCTTGAACGGATCGGTCTCTCGCCATCCGAAAATATTGACCGCACAGAACGCTCCGAATCCTAACGCTCGAGATCTTCGCTCGCAGCGTTCTATTAGTAGGGTCGTTGTGCTGTTCGGTCGCCTTCGAAGGGTTCAACATGATGTAGACAACCCGTTGGGCGGACTCGTCCCAGGTTCGGGTTAGCGAATACCTGTAACGTTCACAGTCCGAATAGACCGCTAGAGAAGAAATATCGTCTTCGACGTGGGTACGCGTGATCATAAGAAGATGACCCGGGGTAATCATCGACGCTGACTACCAGGTGTGGTTTAGCAGCTTGAACTGTCGGCGGCAGCCGAATCGCCACCGTACACCGCGCTCTCGATAGCTTCGACCAGTCTGTTGGTGACCTCGGCTTCGTCACCTAGGCCGTCGACGGTTACCAGCAAACCTTGTTCGTCAAACCAGTCGAGAACGGGAACGGTTTCGTTGTCATAGGCGGCCAGACGTCGAGCTATTCCTTCGGTCGTGTCATCGTCGCGTCCACGGGCTTTCATCCTGGCGGTAACCTCTTCGAGAGGAACATCGAGGTTGATCACACAGTCAAGTGCGCTACCCGCAACTTCGCCGCTGGCAAACGCCGCCAGCAACGCCTCTGACTGGCCGACTGTACGTGGAAAGCCGTCGAGAATACACCCATTCTCGACGATGTCGTCCTCGTTTAGGCGTTCGATCACTAACCGGATGATCAACGAGTCGTCAACCAACTCGCCCTTGTTGATGATCTCACCGATTTGTTTACCTAGTTCGGTACCGGCTGCGACTGCAGCTCGGAGAGCATCTCCAGTACTGAAGTGGACGACGCCGAAGTGTTCAGACATCCGCACACATTGTGTGCCCTTGCCTGCGCCCTGCCGTCCGAACATTACTAAACGAATTTTTTTACCCATATCGGGATTCCCTACGTTGCAGTGCCTGACAGCTAAGAAAACGAGTAGTTAACAGTACCAGGTAATTCGAATAAAAGGTCCTGGTTGACTTGCCCCACAAGAGCCTACTACTTGAGGAATCCCTCATAGTTTCGAGCCATAAGCTGGTTGTTGACTTGCTTCATCAGTTCTAACGCCACACCAACAGAGATGAGAACCGATACTCCAGAGAAGCCAGCGGCAGTACCGTTACCTGATCCCAGAAGACGTGCGAGAGCCGCCGATGGGATCAAAGCCACGATCGCAAGGAAAAGGGAACCGGGAAACGTGATCCGATTCAAGATCTTGGTGAGGTATTTCTCAGTTTCGGGACCAGGACGCATCGGAGGTATGAAACCACCCTGTTTGCGGAGGTCATCGGCTCGTCGAGCCGGGTCAAACTGAATCGCATTATAGAAGTATGAGAAACCGACGATCATCAGACCAAACACGAGAATGTATCCGAGGTTGTCGGGCTGAAACAAGTTGTCGGTGATGAAATCACTAACGGAACGGGTCCACGTGCCTTCGTCTTGCGGAAGCGCATTGGTGATCAAACTTGGCAGCTGAAGCAACGAACTAGCGAAAATAACCGGAATTACACCGGCCTGGTTCACCTTGAGAGGAATGAACGACGAGTTTCCACCAGTCTGCTTTCGGCCAACGACCCGCTTAGAGAACTTGACAGGGATCTTTCGTTGACCGTTCTCAACAAACACGATTCCGGCGCAAAGAATGGCGAGCAGAACAATCGAAACCGCGACCCATAGCCAACCTTTGAGGTTGTAAATCTGAATGCCGACTGACGGCAAAGCGGCAACGACCGATGCGAAGATCAGCACCGACATGCCGTTTCCGATGCCTTTTTGGGTTATCAGTTCACCCATCCACATCACGATGGCGGTACCGACCGTGATACAACAAACCGCTAGCAGACCGTTTAGGACTGAAGCTTCGGGGAAGAGTCCAATATCGACTCCGAAGAACTGCTCCGGGTTGCGGTGAACGATAAACACGATGCCCGAGCTCTGAACGAGCGCAAGCATGATCGACACGTATCGTGTCCACTGCGTGATTTTACGTTGACCGACCGCCCCCTGGGCTTGCCATTCCTCAAGTTTAGGAATCGCCACCGTCAGGATCTGAATGATAATAGATGCCGTGATGTAGGGCAGAATTCCGAGCGAGAAGATCGATAGCGAACCGAGTCCACCACCGGTCAACAGGTTGAGGTAACCGAAAACGCCACCGTTTGCTTCGGTCGACTGATCTCGAAGCGACTGGATACCGTCGAGGCTGACGCCTGGCGACGGGATCTGGACCCCGAGTCGGTAAATACCGATCATGAACAGCGTAAACAGAATCTTGTTACGAAGTTCTGCAGTGCGTATCACGTTGAGCAGAGTTGACACAGTTACTACCTCATACCTGAAGTCGGATGCTAGCTAGGTTGTAGCGGTTCTAACGATTCATATGCTGATTGCCGGAAGCAGCAGGGCGCGTTTTAAATGGCAATGGCAATTTCTCGACACTACCACCGGCAGCCACGATCGCTTCTTCAGCGCTGGCAGAAAACCCGTGAGCTTTGACAACAACTTTGCCAGAGATCTCGCCACGCCCAAGAACCTTAATCAATGAACCTTTGCTGACTAGACCTTTTTCGAACAACGCCTCGGGCGTTACTTCGGAAAGACCTGACTCAGAAATGGTGTCAAGGTTAATAGCTTGGTATTCGACCCGGAACGGGTTCGTGAAACCACGCAGTTTCGGCATACGAATATGCAGTGGCAACTGGCCACCTTCGAAACCAACCGGAATGGTGTTACGCGCCTTTTGACCTTTGGTACCTCGACCGGCAGTCTTGCCGCCTTTGCCCGAAATACCGCGACCTTTGCGCTTACGTCGTTTGGTTGAACCATCTGCTGGTTTTAGATCATGAATCTTCATGATGCTCCTTACGCCTCTTCAACGGAGACCAAGTGAGGAACGCGAGCAATCATGCCCCGAACCTCTGCCCGATCAACCAATACGTTTGATTTGCCAATGCGACCTAAACCAAGAGCACGAAGAGTGCCCCGCTGCTTAGGTTTCGTTCCGATAGAGGAACGGATCTGCGTTACTTTAAGATCTGCCATTATGAAACCTCAACTGGCTTCGCAGGACCTTTGCCCTGTGATTCGTTGTATGCGTCGAGAAGACCCTTAGGCGTGAACTCGTCGACCGGGATACCTCGCAAACGAGCAACCTCGTCTGGACGCTTAAGCTCTTGAAGAGCGTTAATCGTGGCCCGTGCGACGTTGATCTGGTTTGGAGAACCCAATGACTTGCAAAGCACGTCACGAATTCCGGCCTCTTCCAAGATGACTCGAGCAGCACCACCGGCGATAACACCAGTACCGGGAGCAGCTGGTTTCAGTAGAACCCGACCTGCGCCCTGCACACCGATAACGGGGTGGGTGATAGTTCCAGCCGCCATTGGGACTGCAAACATGAGCTTGCGAGCTTCCTCGGTGCCCTTCTGGATCGCCAGAGGAACCTCTTTAGCTTTACCGTAGCCCAGGCCTACTTTGCCTGCGCCGTCACCAAGAACCACCAAAGCGGTGAATGCGAACCTACGTCCACCTTTCACTACTTTAGCTACACGGTTGATGGTGATTACCCGTGACTCGCGACCATCGCCGCGATCGTTGTTTCGATCATTAGCCATAATCTGCTCCTAAAACTCGAGTCCGGCTTCGCGGGCTGCGTCGGCTAGCGCCGCTACCCTGCCGTGGTAGCGGTTACCACCACGATCAAAAATTACTTGTCCGACACCGGCAGCTTTAGCTCGTTCGCCGACCCGCTGGCCAACAACTTTAGCTGACTCGACGTTCCCAGTACTGCTGTCGCCAGCTTCTGTACTTGACGCATATGCGAGAGTCTTGCCTTGGGTGTCATCAATAACCTGAACACTGATGTGCCGGTTAGAACGAAATACTGCCAGACGTGGACGTTCAGGCGTGCCGGAAATCTTCTTCCGCACCCGACGTTGACGACGGTTATGAAGCGCTTGCTTTTTTGTTGTTCGCTTACTGGTTGAACGACTCATTACTTGCTCGCCTTTCCGGCCTTGCGAATAATATGCTCGCCGGCGTAACGGACGCCTTTGCCTTTGTAAGGCTCAGGTGGACGGTGAGATCGAATTTCAGCTGCGACCTGACCGACTATTTGTTTATCGATTCCGATGACACCAATTTTGGTTGGCTCAGGAACATCGAACGTAACACCGTCAGGTGCTTCGACTACCACAGGGTGGCTGAAACCAAGCGCCATCTCAAGTTTTGAGCTGCCTTTGGCCGCTGCACGATAACCAACACCGACGATTTCGAGGTCTTTGCGATAACCCTCGGAAACACCGATAATCATGTTGTTTACCAACGACCGATTAAGGCCATGAAGTGACTTGGCTTTGGTCTCGTCGTTAGCTCGAGCAACCGTAACCGTGCCATCTTCAACCGACGCAGAGATCGATTCAGGAAGGGTGACATCAAGTGACCCTTTTGAACCTTTGACCGTTACCTGCTGGCCCGATACTGAGACGTCAACACCCGATGGAATTGAAATAGGTGAATTACCAATACGTGACATAGTGGCCTACCAGACGTAGCAGAGAATCTCGCCGCCGACACGTGCCTTACGAGCTGCACGATCGGTGATGAGTCCCTTATTCGTGGACAATACTGCTACACCAAGTCCACCCAGAACACGAGGGATCTGGTCCTTCTTGGTATAAACCCGAAGACCGGGCTTAGAGATTCGCTTGATTCCGTTGATAACACGCTCTCGCTCTGGCGAGTAGCGCATGTTGATGGTCAGGGTTGCGCCTGGCTTCTCAACGTTTTCAACTGCTTCAAACTCGTTAATGTAACCCTCTGATTTAAGAACTTCAGCGAGAGCAAGTTTCAGGTTTGACGATGGCATCGATACTTCGTCGTGCATCGCCGTATTGGCGTTGCGAATTCGAGTGAGCATGTCAGCTATTGGATCTGTCATAGACATATACGTTCAGCCCCCTACCAACTTGCCTTGGTCACGCCAGGGATTTCTCCGGCATGAGCCATCTCACGGAAACAAACTCTGCAGAGACCAAACTTGCGGTACACCGCACGTGGTCGGCCGCAACGGTTACAACGGGTGTAACCACGGACCTTAAACTTAGGAGTTTTCTTCTGCTTGTTTATAAGTGCTTTTTTGGCCATTACTGGGCCTGCCCTTCACGCCGGAACGGGAATTTGAACGCTTCGAGTAATGCTTTACCTTCTGCGTTGGTACGTGCGGTGGTAACGATGGTGATATCCATACCCCGGTTCACATCTACGCTGTCGTAGCTGATCTCTGGGAACATAAGTTGTTCGGATAGACCGAACGTGTAATTTCCACTACCGTCAAACGACTTTGGGCTCAGACCCCGGAAATCACGGATGCGGGGAATCGACAGCGTTACAAGCCGGTCGAAGAATTCCCACATTTGGTCGCCGCGTAAGGTGACTTTGCAGCCGACGGCGTTTCCTTCACGCAACTTGAAGTTAGCGATAGCTTTCTTGGCTTTGGTGACAACTGGCTTTTGACCAGCGATCAACGTCAAGTCATTAATCGCGCCTTCAAGGTGCTTCTTGTTAAGGATCGCTTCACCTACACCCATATTGATGACGATTTTCTCGAAGCGAGGAACGTCCATCACATTGCTGAGTTCAAGTTCGGCTTTTAGCTGGTCCCGTACGGTTTCGTTGTACTGGACTTTAAAGCGAGGAATCAGTTTGGTACTCATTCATTCACCTCCGGAATTTCGGCTCCCGTCCGTTTACAAACTCGGATCTTGGTACCGTCTTTTTGGATTTCATAACCAACACGGGTTGGCTTGCCGTCTTTAGGACTGATTACAGCCACGTTTGACGCATCGATAGGCATGTCTTTTTCTAAGATGCCACCGGGCTCTTCAGCCGACCGAGGTTTCGTGTGGCGTTGAGCGGTATTTACACCTTCAACGATCACTTTGCCTTTGGCTGGCATAGCGGCGGTCACGACACCTTCGGTGTTGCGGTCCTTGCCACTCAGTACCCGAACTTTATCTCCCTTACGGATTTTCATTTAGAGCACCTCCGGAGCGAGCGAAACGATACGCATGAACTTAGCGTCACGCAGTTCACGACCTACCGGACCAAAGATACGAGTGCCACGAGGCGCTTTCTGATCATCGATCAGAACCGCTGCGTTTTCGTCGAAACGAATGTAGGAACCGTCTGGACGACGACGTTCCTTCTTGGTTCGAACTACTACGCAACGAACAACTTCGCCCTTTTTGACTGCTGCACCCGGAAGTGCATCTTTTACAGTCGCAACGAAGATGTCGCCGATACCGGCATAACGACGGCGAGAACCGCCAAGTACCTTGATACAGAGGACTTCTTTGGCACCGGAGTTGTCGGCAACCTTGAGTCGAGATTCTTGTTGGATCACCTTGCACGCTCCAGCACTTCAAGGACACGCCAACGTTTCTTAGCTGAAAGTGGGCGGGTCTCGACGATACGCACGCGATCGCCTTCATTTAGGTCGTTAGTTTCGTCGTGGGCAAAGTAGCGCTTTGCTTTTTGAACAGTCTTGTCGTACTGCGGATGTCGAGAACGGCGGGTAACTTCGACCACTGCCGTCTTGTCCATCTTGGTTGATACAACAAGGCCTTCACGCACTTTGCGACTACTTGACCGATCGGTAGTTGTCTCGGCCATCATGAATCTCCTTCAGCCGCTAGGGCCTCTGCGGCGGCAATCTCTCGGCCACGTAGCTCGGTGTTAATTCGAGCTACCTCTTTGCGGACCGTAGCGATCCGAGCCGTGTTTTCAAGCTGACCGGTAGCCAGCTGGAAGCGTAGATTAAAGAGTTCTTTCTTGAACTCATCTCGCTGTTCTTGTAGGTCAACGTCGGATTGGTCAGCCAATGCAGCCATCAAAGCCATCCTCTCGAGTTATGACTCGTGCCTTAACCGGCAACTTTTGGATCGCTTTGTCGATAGCTTCGCGAGCGATCTTGTCTTCTGGGTACGAAAGCTCGAAAATAACTCGACCAGGTTTCACCACGGCAACCCAATGTTCGACGTTACCTTTACCAGAACCCATGCGGGTTTCGGCCGGTTTAGACGTAACTGGCTTGTCTGGGAAAACGTTGATCCAGACCTTACCACCTCGTTTAACGTGGCGGGTCATGGCAATACGAGCAGCTTCGATCTGTCGGGACGTAATCCAGCCTGGTTCAAGAACCTGTAGGCCGTAGTCACCGTACGAAACGTTGGTAGCGCCTTTGGCGACACCTCTTGTGCGACCGCGGTGTTGTTTGCGGTGCTTAACCTTCTTAGGCATCAACATTGTTAGTCACCGTCCCCTTGGCGGAAGTTCAGCGTTTCAGACGACTTGTCTTTTTCGAGAGTCGCTTCGATCGCTTCTTCTTCAGCGAGGAGGCGCTCGAACGCTGGGTCGGCTTCTTTAACTAGCGGAGCCGGCTCTTCGATTGCGGCTTCTTCAACCTCAGGTGCAGCAACTGCTGCCTTTGGGCGACGAGAAGACGAAACAATTGGCTTAGGGGCAGCTGGCGTTGCCGCCTGACCTGCCGCCATCGCAGCTTCTTGTGTCGCTTTGTCACTGCTGGCTTTGTACGGCAGGATGTCGCCTTTGTAAAGCCATACTTTGACACCGATTCGACCGTAGGTGGTGTGCGCTTCACGCAGACCGTAGTCGATGTCGGCCCGAAGGGTGTGGAGAGGGACTCGACCTTCTCGGTACCATTCGGTTCGACCCATCTCAGCGCCACCAAGACGGCCAGAAGATTGGATACGAATACCCTTTGCTCCGGCTTTCATAGCGTTTTGCATAGCTCGCTTCATCGCACGACGGAACGCCATACGACCGGTGAGCTGATCGGCAACACCTTGAGCGATCAAGGCAGCGTCGAGTTCTGGCTGCTTGATTTCGATGATGTTGAGCTTCACCTTTGAGTTACCGGTGAGCTTGGTTAGTCCTTGACGCAGTCGATCGGCTTCAGAACCTTTACGACCGATAACGATGCCGGGACGAGCGGTGTGAACGTCGATCTGGAGTTTCTCGCCAGTGCGTTCAACTTCGATGCGGCTTATCGCAGCGTTGGGAAGCTGTTCCATAAGAAACTTACGGATGTTGGAGTCTTCGATTAGGAAGTTCCGGTACTCTTCACGATCGGCAATCCAGCGAGATTTCCACTCGGTGGTTACACCAAGTCGGAATCCGTATGGATGTACTTTCTGACCCATTACTCTTCCTCCTCCGAAGTAGCTTCGGCAGCATCTTCTGCTGCGTCGTCAGGGACAACCTCGTCCACTGGCGATTCTTCTGCCTCTACGGCGTCTTGCGGTTCGTTCTCGACTGCTTCTTTTTCAGCCACAGCGTCGTCCGACTTAGGCTTGCTCTTAGCCACTCGCTTACGACGAGTCGCAGCATCAGACTTCTTCGATGTTGCTGAAGATTTCTCTGCTTGACGCTCTTCGTGAGCTCGTTTGGCTTCAAGATCTTCTTCTGAAAGGCGAGCAACTACCACAGTGATGTGGCATGTCTTTTTCTGAATGCGTCCTGCTCGACCTCGAGCACGAGGGCGGAATCGCTTAAGCGTTGGGCCACCGTCGGCATAACATTCAGATACGTAGAGCTCGTCTTCGTTAAGTTCATCGTTGTGAACTGCGTTAGCGATCGCTGAACGTAGAACCTTAAGAATTGGTTCTGCAGCGAGCCGCTCCGAGAATTCTAGGATGTGGGCCGCTTCGGTCACGTGTTTTCCTCGGATGAGGTCTAGCACGATCCGGGCTTTCGAGGCAGACATACGAATGCCTCGAGCTTTAGCCAATGTTCCGTTGCGGTCTTCGGTTTTAGTTGCCATTATCGACGACCCGTCCGTTCTTGACCAGCGTGGAACTTGAAGGTGCGAGTTGGTGAGAACTCGCCCAACTTGTGACCCACCATAGATTCGGTGATATAAACCGGGACGTGCTTACGACCGTCATGCACGGCAATGGTATGACCTACCATGTCGGGAATGATGGTTGAGCGACGAGACCATGTTTTGATGACTCGCTTGTCGTTGGTTTCGTTTAGCTTGTCGACCTTCTTTAGCAGGTGGTCGTCGACGAATGCACCTTTTTTGAGACTGCGTGGCATATCTACCTTCTACCTCCACGGGTCCGCCGACGGCGGATTATCTGGGCATCAGACTTCTTGCCCTTCTTGCGTGTTCTTCCCTCAGGCTGACCCCAAGGTGATACTGGGTGACGTCCACCCGAAGATTTACCTTCACCACCACCATGTGGATGGTCAACCGGGTTCATGGCAACACCACGGGTCTGTGGTCGTTTGCCTTTCCAACGGCTTCGACCGGCTTTGCCGATCTTTACCAACTCGGCTTCAGCGTTACCGACTTCACCGACAGTACCTCGGCAGTCGATCGACACTCGACGCATCTCAGTACTTGGTAGACGCAGAGTGGCCGTTGAGCCCTCTTTCGCTACCAGCTGGATGCTGGTACCAGCAGAACGACCCAGACTTGCGCCGCCACCTGGCCGAAGTTCAACCGCATGAACTACGGTACCGACCGGAATGTAGCGCAACGGCAGAGCGTTGCCGGGTTTGATATCTGCGGTAGTTCCCGATGTGACGGTGTCGCCGACAGAAAGACCACGAGGAGCGAGGATGTAACGCTTCTCACCATCTCGATAGTTAAGAAGAGCGATCCGGCAGTTTCGGTTCGGATCATATTCGATCGAAGCGACTGATGCTGGAACGTCGTCTTTGGTCCGACGGAAGTCAATCACGCGGTAACGGCGCTTGTGGCCGCCTCCACGGTGACGGGCGGTCTTACGACCGTAGTTGTTTCGTCCACCGGTAGAAGACTGCTTGACGAGCAAGGACTTCTCGGGAGATGAGGTTGTCAACTCTGAGAAGTCTGAGCTTGTCTGGAACCTACGTCCTGGACTGCTTGGTTTACGTTTCCGAATAGCCATCACATATCCCCTACGTGGTGAAGAGTTCTATTTCGCCCTCAGAGAGGGTGACGATCGCGTGCTTCACAGTCGGCTTAGACGACTGTGTGTTGGTTCGACGATTCCGTGTGGTTTTACCCTTACGGTTCAACGTGTTTACCTTCGCTACTTTGACGTCTTCGAAGATAGCTTCGACCGCGGTTCGGATCTGACCTTTGGTGGCCGATGCGTCAACTGCGAACGTGTATGCGTTGTATGCCGCGTTCCGGGCGTACGTTTTTTCAGAAACGATTGGCCGGAGGATTATGTCGTGAGGATTCTTCATTATGCTTCCTCGGAGTCGGAGCCCAACAAGCTGGACTGGGTGATCAGAAGGTAGTCATTCACCAACACGTCGTACGCATTGAGCTGACCGACCGTCAAGAGTTGAACCTTTTCGATGTTACGGAAGCTCTTAGCCGCAGCGGAATCAAGATCTTCCACCACAACCAGAACTCGTCCGTCGATTCCAAGAGCTTCGATCGCTTTCACCGCAGCTTTGGTAGAAGGAGTATCGAACGACAGATCGTCGACCACGATCAGCTTGTCTTCGGAGACCCGATCAGACAGAGCTGAGCTGAGAGCCAGCTTGATCATCTTCTTATTGGTTCGTTGATTGTATTTACGTGGCTTCGGCCCGTGAGCGATGCCACCACCAATCCAGATAGGAGAGCTAGAAGAACCGGCTCGTGCTCGACCTGTACCTTTTTGTTTCCAAGGTTTTGCGCCGCCGCCTCGAACTTCTGAACGACCCTTAGTGCTTTGAGTGCCAGCACGACGAGCGGCTAGCTGAGCGGTGACCACCTGGTGCATGACGGGTACGTTTGGCTCGACACCAAACACAGACTCGTCAAGATCGATAGCACCAGCTGCTTTACCGGCGAGAGTTTTGACGTTAACGGTAGGCATCAGTTACTCGCTTTCTTAATTCCGTTGCGGATAACAACCGTTCCACCCTTAGGGCCGGGAACTGAGCCTTTAACCAGCAAGAGGCTTTTCTCTGCATCAGCTTGAACGACTTTCAAGCTTTGAATCGTGACTTTGTCACTACCCATACGTCCCGCCATCTTTATACCTTTAAAGATGCGGGCAGGAGTCGCACACTGGCCAACAGCGCCAGGCATGCGGTGAACGAGGTGGGCACCGTGAGTGGCACGCTGACCGGCGAAGTTGTGACGCTTCATTACACCAGCGAAACCTTTACCTTTACTGGTACCGATAGCGTCAACCATTTCACCGGCTTCGAAGATGTCGGCCGCTATTTCTTGGCCAGCGTCAAATTCTGAAACATCGTCGAGTCTGAGTTCAAGCAATTCGGTTCCGGGAGCGACACCTGCTTTAGCGAAGTGTCCTGCCTCGGGTTGAGACAATTTCTTTGCCTCTTTCTCGCCGAAGGTAACTTGAATAGCCGAGTATCCGTGAGATTCTTCTGTCTTCACCTGCACGATTCTGCAAGGAGAGACTTCCAACACGGTTACAGGAACGACGCGATTGTCGTCATCCCATACCTGTGTCATGCCGACTTTTTTGCCGACAACAGCCTTATTTTTCATTTCTAGATCTTCTTTCTGCGTCAGCGGGCTTTCAGAACCGAACGATTCCTATGCCATTCACGCCAACGCTCCACTGGCAAAGCAGTCCAGCGGAGCGAAAACTCGGTTTTGCTAAGCGGTTCCGTCAACTTCACCGAAGTGAATATTGAGGCCTACCCAGACGTCAATTAGAGGTTACGAGGCCGAAGGTGGACTCCTAACCAGACCGCTTGATCTTAGCAGTCCACGACGGTGGTTCCTCAGAACTCAGCCCCAGGGGTCTGATAGCCATAATAAGTAACGGGACCGCAACGATTTTGCCGTCACGGTCCGACCAATCTCGCCGGATCCACTAGGTGACGAAACCTAAACACCTTCTGACTACGCTACCGTAAACGAGGGAGATGATCGCTACATAAACCGAGCGCGGACGGCCGTTCGACCTGCTCCAGTTACTTTTTTCGTTCGTTGTCAGATTTTGAGGAACTAAGAATTGTCGGGCCAATTTGTAGACCAACTACGTCAGGACATGATCGACCAGGCCGTCTGGAACGATCAACTGGTTCAACAATCTGGGATACAGCTAATCGACACACCGTTTGTCACGGTCGGTGGCGGTATCGGATCGTTCACGGTAGTCGACTACCTACGATTAGCAGGCGTACACACCAGCCAAATCACCGTGCTCGGCAATCAAGACAAACCGTACGCAACCTATAAAGCTCTAGCGAACAACTCACAGATCCCGGACTATGAACGTCTTCGGTCTGATGCTGGCTCGGTTCTCGATTCCCCTTGGGGGTTCCCCAGCTATGCGTTTCGAGAAGCCGCAGCCACCAAAAAACTCGGACCCCTTTGGACCGTTCTCACCGAACCTATCTTTTCGGAGTACTACACACCCCAAGCCGCACAGGTCTATCAATCTGTCGAACGAGAGATCGCCCGCATCGGCTGGTACGAGATGTTGAAACTGGGCCAAGTTCGGATGATACGACGCCGAGCAGAAGGCGGCTACTTTGTTGTCTTCACCCCCAAAGACCACAATGCTCGAATCATCTACCGGACACGGTTTGTTCACGTGGCCGTCGGCTACCCGGGCATTAAGATGCTCCAAGATCTCCAGGAATATAAGGTAAAACACAAAGACCTCTCACGGGTCGTTAACGCCTACGAAGATCACAGCCAGATCTACTCAGCATTAGCTCAACGCCCAGGACGAGTACTGGTACGGGGCAGCGGGATTGTGGCGTCACGGGTACTCCAACGACTCTTAGACCAACACGAATCGGGCCGCCCGATACAAGTCCTACACCTCTTCCGCAATTACGTAGCCGGACCTCAGAAAACGCCGTCAGCGGGCACTCGAACCGGTAAGAACGGGTTCGCCTACCAAGCGTTCAACTACCCCAAAGCGGCGTGGGGCGGGCAACTCAAAGATCAACTCCTCAACCTTCATGAACAAGGCCGAGCTGACCTGATTCGGCAAACGGGCGGGACGAACACGGCCCCACGCGCCTCATGGACCGACCAGCTCCACCGATGTCAACAACAAGGCTCCTACGTTCAGCTCATAGGGCAAGTTAAAGACATCCACCCTGTTGAAGGGCAAGGCATCCGTACCGTAGTTGAAGGCCCGAACGGCCAGATCTCGGTTGATGCTGATTTTATTATCGACGCCACCGGCCTCGAAGCAGGCGTCGACCGAGACCGACTCTTGACCGACCTGATCAACAGCGGAGGCGCCCGGAAAAACACCTTCGGACGTTTACAAGTAACACCAAATTTCGAGGTCGAAGGCGCCGGGACCGGCGTCGGCAAAGTTTACGCTTCGGGAGCGATGACTCTCGGCGGACCGTATGCACCAGTGGATTCATTCTTGGGGCTGCAATATGCGGCGCAACAAATCGTCGACGACCTCGCAGCGAACGGGTTTGGGCAACGCATGGGACCATTACGCTCGATGAGCCAATGGTTCAAATGGCTGAGGAATCAACAACCATGAAACCAAAAACTAATGGCACCAACTCCATGACAACAACACCATGACAACAACACCATGACACCAACACTATGGGGCAGAATACAGTCCCGACTTCTTCTCGTTTTGATCGTCGGTGGGACATGGACGTTACTCGTCACCCCGTTTATCAAACCCTTTAGCGCCAGCATTTCAAGCGCGTACTTTCTAACCTTTGTAGCGGTCCTAATCGTGACCTTCGTCGGCGTGATATGGGAACTTATCTACCACGGCCTCCAACAGACCCGATGGGAAAAAGACTGGCCAACCCTATTCGGCCTACTCACCGGAATACCCGAATTTTTCACCACCGCATTTTGGTTAGCGGTGATGACCGGCGATCGTGTCATACCGCCACTCACCTTTTTCCTTCACTTCTTTTCGACCTGGATCGTCGTATGGCTTTTCGCTAATGGCCCAATCCGGATACTGTTCCCTCGCTGGAGGTTTAACGGCGGCCGATTTACATGACCGCCCGTCCGTCGCCGATCGACGTCGAACAGGTATTAATCTCAGGAGCTGACACCGCAAGCGCACGTCAACGCCGCGGACAACTACTCAGCACTTCCCTATCGACGACGGTCACCGTGTGTTGGATAGTGTTTGTACTGCTATTCGACCATTGGGATCGCGTCGTCGACAATTGGGCATCGGCGATAACGATGGTTTTCGGCAGCTTTGTGGCCGGCTCAACCCCACAAGGCGGAGGCGTTGTCGCCTTCCCCGTTTTCACCAAAGTTCTGGGAGTACCCGGATCGGTTGCCAGACTCTTTTCCCTTTCGATCCAAACGGTCGGTATGGGCTGCGCCAGTCTGTCTATTCTGTTTTACCGACGCCAAGTGTCGTGGCAGGGCATCGCCTGGGTAACCCCCTCAGCGGTCGCAGGCTTTTTAGCGACCGTGCTGTTTTGGTCAAACTCTTCGGCCCCGTTCAGGCCACCTGTTCTGCCTGGAGAATACGTCAAAGTTCTGTTTACCGTCGTTCTTGCTTCGATGGCCGTAGGACTGTGGCTTCAATACCGTCCGGCCGTCATTGAACTACGAACCAGGCTCCAAGAACCGGGCATTCGAATGAAAACCGCCTTTGTACTGTTTGGTCTCCTAGGAGGTATAACCTCAGCCCTGGTGGGCTCGGGAGCCGACGTGTTCGCCTACATAGTTCTTGTGCTTGTGGCGGGGGTGAGCCCTCGAGTTGGGGTCCCGTCGAGTGTGATCATAATGGCCGTGGTTTCGGTGATCGGCTTTATTTCTCTAGCCATAATCGACCTACAACTCGCAACCGACATTTCAGGTTCCACCGTTACTCGAGTATCGGAACAGCCCGTTTCGATCGGTTCCGGGGAACTCCAATTTGGTGCCACCGGATCACCAGCCACAACCAGTATCGACGCCTATGGACTATGGCTGGCGGCGGTACCCATCGTCGCGTGGGGCGCACCACTGGGAGCGTGGGTTTCTTCGAAACTGAGTGACCGGTTACTCGTTCGATTCGTCGTAGGACTGGCGTTGGCCGAAGTTATCTCAACGATTGTTTTCCTATCAGAACTACGAACCGACCGCTCTCTTCAACTCTTCGCCGCAGTGTTAAGCCTTGTACTGATCGGCGGAATGTGGGTTATGGTTCGCGCTCGAGTCAAGCTAGTGGGAACACCTGAATTCAAAAGCGATCAAGTGATCGTCCCCCAAAACGTTGATGTCCGCCCTGACTTTAGCAAGTCGTTTAACATCCAAGAAGCAGATGACGATACCGAATCTTAAATCCCTAGGCGACTACGAGCTAACGGAACTCCTACGTTCGATCGCTGATACCGAATACTATGTGGGTTACCGACAAGGCGACTCCGAGAAAGTTCTAGTCAAAACCTCACCGCTACGACCCGGGACAGAAGAATTCGATCGAATGGCACTAGAACTTCGTGTTCTAGCGTCGCTTTCTTCCGACTACATCGCTCCTCTACTCGATGCGGGTCACGACTCTGGGGTGCTTTACGCCGTGTTCCCTCATCTTCTGCCAACCTCAACCAGCTCTGACACCGCAACCACTGTCGGCCTGGTATCCGACGCTGCCCGAGGAGCCCACGAGCTGCACGAAGCTGGGATCGTTCACCGAAATATTCAACCCCAAAGTATTCTCCAATCAAACGGCCGTGGCGTCTTAGGCGACCTTGGGATGCTTCGCAGCCTCAATCCCTCCGAGGCTACAAAGACGATCGGGCCGATCGGGTCACCTCATTTCAGCGACCCAGATCTACTCTGCGGCAGCCACCGAGGGTCTCGCCGTTCAGACATCTGGTCGCTAGGAGCGACGTTACACTACATGTTGACTGGGAAACACATTGTCGGGGAGCTACCAAACGGCGCCGTTCAGGAAGTTCTCAAAGCCCGACTCAGTGCCAAAATTTCGATTGAACCTTCCCTACCAGATGACATCGCTTCTATCATCAAGAATTGTGTTGAGCCCGAACACCGTTACGCTACGTCCGACGCCGTCAGTAAGGATCTAGACCAAATCAAAGGTGCCTATGTTTAACCAGGTCGATGTGCAACCAGTTCCAGGTGACGCGGTCCTTCACCGTAATGACCACACACTAGTACTGGTGACGTCCACACCGACAGCCGAGCAAAGCGAAGCGCTCTCGGCGTGGGCTCGACAAAGCCCAGACCAACCGCTGCCCAATGTTGGCGGGGTGGCGGCACTCGGTTGGGTTAACGACCAGTACCACTTCCACGCGGTGGGTCCGATGATGGTCACGTTGTCTGCCAACACTGGCGATATCAAAATCGAGCTTGGACCTAACGAAAACCTAACGGGACTATCACTTCAATCAGTCAACATTGTCGAGTGCCGTCATCTTGAACATCGGTCCGAAATGCCGGACCCGTTCGAGACACTATCGTCGGGGACTATCTCGGCCAGCGGGTTTATCGCCACCGTCCAAACCCCACTCCCAATCGAAGATTCAAACCCTGTTCCCGTGGAACCAAAGGCAAAAGATCTGCCAGACGACGACGGCGATGAAGACAGCGATGGCGACGAAAATAACGACGCCGAGCCAGATGAACCCAAAGTGGTTGCTGAAGAACCGGCCAGCACCGATGACGACGACAACGCCTCAGATGTTGCTGAGCGACGGGTTCCTCCAGCACCCCCAACTCCGCCTGTGCCACAACCGCCAACCCCACCAGCGGTGCCTCCTGAGCCAGCCAAAAACGACGTGGAACTGTCCGATGTGTTTGTATTGGGTGTTGTCTGCCCACGATGCGATAACTTCAATCATCCCAACGCGCCATATTGTTACGTTGACGGGCATCGGCTAGTTGAGACCCGTGTTCTTCAACGAGCCAAACGTCCAACGTTAGGGCACCTCCGACTGAACCATGACGGAACCCATATTCAGCTGTTGAAATCGGTTGTTTTGGGTCGAGCCCCAGATGTTTCTTCTCTGGTGGAAGACAAAGACGCCGAAGGCATCCAGCTAGAAGATCCATCTATGAGTCTTTCTCGGAGCCATGCCGTAGTTGAACTTCGAGACTGGGGTGTCTATCTACGAGACGACGGGTCCCGAAATGGCACGTGGGTCGTTGCGACCAACGGTTCTCGCCGTCGTCTTTCACCCGGCGAAGAGATCGAGCTTACACAAGAGACCATGTTCTCACTTGGACAGAGTCTTATCACGTTCGTACCAGCCCCATTCCAATAGGAGCAAGCCAATGGCAGAGTTAGCCGAATCAAACGAGGATCGTCTCCAAATCGATGGCCATATCTTACTCGAACAACTTGAAGGCCTCGCCACTGTCCAGTTAGTCATGCCATCGTCCAGCACCGAACTTCAAGTAGGAATGAATGTCGCCTTTTTGGATGTTGACGCCGACTCCGGCGACCGATACCACGGTTCTATCACGTCGGTTTTGAGTGATACGCAGGTCGGACTCATGTTCGACCGAATGGCGATCGCGTTAGAGGTCGAGGTAGACCACGATACTGATGCCCCCGAGTCAACGTTAACGATTGAGGATGCCTCCCGTTTAGGTGGGGGCTAGCGACCTGGTCGACTAGGTAGATGCTTCAACCGCATCATCGGAAAGTTCTGGAGTTTCGGTCTACGCTCGGGACCCAACCAGGTTTTCGGGCTCGGGGTCATTGACGGTATCTGTTGGCTCGACAACGTCTGGATCGGCAACGTCGGCGGGAAGTGCCTCAGTAGTTTCAGTTAGCTCAGAAACATCGAGGCCAGAATCATCCTCACGAGTCGAATCTTCATCATCAGAACGTGAGCCGTCATCCTCTAGATCGTCTGCAAGAACCGGCTCAAGTCCGCTAGCCGACTCCTCCGTCAAAGACGGTTCTTCAATCTCTAGCTGACTCGCAACAGGCTCTGCTGCATCCTCAATCTCTTTAGTCTCTAGCTGGCTTGCGGCGGACTCTGCTGCGTCTTCAACCTCGGAAGGCTCTTCAATCGAAACCCGACTTGCCACGAGCTCTATCTCTTCTGGCGGCGTCGACTCTTCAAGGTCGGGCACGGATTCGTCTGACTCGACAAAAGCCAATTCAGACAGCGTAGCTGACGTGTCACTCTCAGTGGACTCGACAGGCTGAGCATTCGCATTGGCCACTCGCTGAGTATCACCCACTCTTGTTGTCTCGTCATCAGAGACGCTTTGGTCTGCTTCTTCAGAGACAACCGGCTCGCTTATTGGAGCCTTAATTTCTAAACCATCGACCCGCACTGGTTGAGCACCCGGCTTAACTCCACCTGATGCCCCTATCGCAACAGCTGCCGCCAACACGATAGATACTACACCTATGATCCAGCCAGAAATTGCGAGAGTGATTTTGCGCCACCGAAGTTCAGTAACGAAAACTTGCTCGTTTAACGGCTGCTCGCTTGACGGTTGCAGCTCTGCCGCAAACGCATCTTCGTATTCTTTATTTGGTGCTATTCCGATAGCGGTCATACTGTGCCAGCCCTAGCTTTAGATGTACTTAGTCCGATACGTTTAGGTTTATTCCACGCTTCCCGCTGCCCGCTCAGCACTGAACGTAAGGCAACGAGCGTGACGAAGAAATTGAAGTACCGGTAGAAGAGAACTTGGAGCGGCGCATACCAGATACCGGTGATAGGTTCCCGGTCGAGGACAAGCGCCAAGAAATTAGAGAACAGCTGTATTGCTATCAGCATCAGCCAGAGATAAAGAATTTCGATTCCTCGACCCTGGATCAAGGCAATGGCGGCGAAGACATCAACGAGGGGAGCTAACAGCGCCATCCCGACATTCATAATGGCCAGATACACGACCACCGACACACGGTAAACGTTTTGGGAACCCTTTCGAGGCGACTTACGTTGTTTCCAAATCACTTGGAGAACCCCGTATGCCCAACGCACTCGTTGTTTCCAAAGAACACCAATCGTGCTCGGCACTTCGGTGTACGCCAAGGCTCTGGTTGCGTACGCTATCCGCCAACCAACGGCCCCCATTGTCACTGTCAGATCGGTATCTTCAGCCAACGTAACTTCAGGTACGCCGCCAACATCGATCAGGGCTTCTCGTCGGAAAGCGCCCACGGCTCCGGGAATACAAGAGATCATGTTGAGTTCGTCTTGCATCCGTCGATCGAGGCTACATCCAACAAGGTACTCAAGGTGTTGAATACGGGTTAGGAAGTTTACGCGATTACCGACCTTAGGGTTACCGCTAACGGCACCCACTTTAGGGTCGACAAACGGTTGCACTAGATGGGTCAAACTATCTGACGGGAACACGGTGTCTCCGTCAACCAAGACACAAATCTCATGTCGGGCTTGACGGATTCCGGCGTTCAGCGCCGAGGCCTTACCGCCGTTAATTTTCTGAATGACACGAACACCGGGAACCTGCCTCGCTATTTCGGCGGTCCGGTCTGTGGAGCCGTCATCGACGACGACGAGTTCCACGTCACCGGCATAGTCGAGCTGTGTGAGCGAAACCAACGCGTCGTGTATGCCAACTTCTTCGTTGTATGCCGGAATTATCAACGAGACGCCGGGGGTAAATCCCGAATCGAGAACCGGAGCTTTACGGCGTTCTTTCCATTCCTGCTTGATCGCAAGTACCACGCTCAACAAGTATCGAACAACCATTATGACAGCGAGAAAAGAAATCGTTGGAATTACTATCAGCTTAAAGAGCGAGTAAGGTTTGGCGCTCCAAAGTACCGCACTGCCCAACACACGTTCGACCGTTGTGGCCTCAGCTGCAGGTGGGAGACCGCCGTATTCAGAAACTACTTGAAACTGGTAACCACGGCTTTGCAACTCGGGGATAAAGATGTCGAGAGAGTCGACTGTCGCTTGCCGGTCGCCGCCGCCATCGTGGAGGGTGAGGATCGCATTTTCGTTATCGGCAGGCACGACCTGCTCGGCGATTTCTTCGGCCGTTAGACCCGTGTAGTCTCGGGGTGCGATATCAGAAAAGACCGGAGTTAATCCAAGGTCGATCGTTGTTTGCACCGCTCGAAGTTCCCGCTCAGGCAACGACAACGAATCAAACGAATACGGCGACCGCATGATGGTGGGGCGGACGCCTACCGCTCCAACAACCATCTGCTGATTGAAACTGAATTGCTGACGAACTTGACGATCGGGGAGATCACCAAGACGTGAGTGGTTGTAGGTGTGCAACCCAACCTCGTGACCTTCGTCGATCATACGTTGAAGCACTCTTTCCCGTCCGGGAATGGTGTTTCCAACAACAAAGAACGTCGCCTTGACGTCGTACTCTGCCAACTTGTCCAACACCTGTTCGGTATGGACGTCGTGGATCCCATCATCAAAGGTGAGTGCCACCGTCGGGACAGCAGCACCCGGACCTGGCTGTTGAGGCTGAGGGATGGAATAGTCGACGGTCTCCCCCGCTGGGGTCCCGGTGACTGGTCCAGGTGACGTCTCCCCAACAAATATCTTACTTTGTCCACTCATCAAGACTGAGAAGAAGAAGAAGAGGAATACTGCTCCCAAAGTAAACCCGAGGAGCAATCCTCGGGTGGCCAGCTTCGCCACTTTATCTAACACGTTGTACCTACATTGTCGCCCGGCGGTATCAAACTCGGTTTAAAGATATGCCGACAACCGACACCAATCAACTAAAATCACATAGACATGAGTCACTGCGTGTTATAGCGCACATCTTCCCGAAACAATTCAGCCGACAGTTCCACTTGCCCCAAAGGCCAGTTGTTGGAAGAAACCCCAGTTGAGGGCGTTAACGTTTGAAACCCTCAGTGCTTCCATCTAGCTTTTGTTAAAACCGAACTCCCAATCGGCACCCTCGTTTAGGTCCGCAGGTCACACCAATATCTGCTCTGGCTACCGAATATCAGGAAACAACTTTTTGGTTCTTGTCCCCCAAAACCGGTCCACCATACGTCATATCAGTGTTACTAGAACTACGAGCGGTCAAAGGAAAACAATAGTCTCGAGCCCTTCACCGGCTGCCGCAGACGTACAGCTAACAGACGGACCCA
>JAHDCC010000022.1:0-2467 GCA_020630065.1 Acidimicrobiales bacterium | reverse complement strand
ATAGTCTCGAGCCCTTCACCGGCTGCCGCAGACGTACAGCTAACAGACGGACCCACTAGTGACGCTGGGGGATTCCAATCCAAATCAGCCACGTTTAATCGAGGAGGCTGCAAACTCCATGTCTCGGTCCAATATTATGGCAACCTTTCATCCGGGGCTGGGAACGTAGACACGATCGTTGGTGCGAACGGCGACGGCGGTGACTGTTACTGGTTCAGGGTCAGAAACATCAATTTCGTAGGAGGCAAGTATGATCGGTACGCCACGGCATACAACTTTGTCTACGTTAGCCCGGGACGAACAGGCACGATCATAAGAAATAGCAACTCTCGTCCTCACAGCACAGAGATCTGCATGCGAACCAAGAGCGATTTCTGGAACATGCAATGCGAGACATTCCGCTGGTAACTAGGAAGTGGATGACTTGAATACTTTTTGGAACACCACGAAACGTTTCCCCATCGAAAAGTATCCGAGGTCCGTCAGTTCTCGATATCCGAGCCTTCGATAAAGGTGTTGGGCTGCCAGCATCGTTTCTTGTGTCGAGAGGGTCAAAGTGGTCCTGCCTTGCAGGCAGGACCACTTTTCTGCATAGCCGACTAGGTCTGAGGCGTTGCTGGATCTTCGGTATTTAGGCAACACTGCCAAGAGCCGAATCTCAGCGCCGCCTGGTTGAGCTACCCGAGCTGCTTGCTCAGAAAACGACGTCAGCAGCACTAGCCCAACTAGCGTGTTGTTGGAGTCAAACGATCCGATCCAGGTGCCCGAATTTAGGTTTTCTTCTATGGTGAGTTTGTGGGCGACCGACGGCGAAACATGGTTTTCCCCGACGAAGACGTCGTGGAGTATCTTGTTTCCGGCTTTCCATTCTGCAGGGGCGAGAAGACGATTAGGCACCGCCTAATACTAGACGGTGCCTAATCGGGCCTCTATCGAATTATTCGCACCGGTTAAACGAGTGCGGGCTGTTTCTTCCCTCCGAGCGACGGGAGGAGTTGTTCGAGGACTTCATCAGCCTCGTCATTGGCAACCTGACAGGTGCCAGCGTTTTGGTGCCCACCGCCGTTGTATTCAAGCATCAGCGCACCAATATTGACCTGTGAGCTGCGGTCAAGAATAGATTTACCTACTGCAAACACCGTATTTTGTTTCTTCACACCCCAGATGGCGTGCACCGAAATTTTGGCTTTCGGAAATAGAGCGTAAATCATGAAACGATTGCCGGGGTAAATGATCTCTTCATCTCGTAGATCAAGAACCACAACGTCGCCGTGCATGGTTCCGCAGCGAATCAGTTGCTCTTTGAACTGTGCGTCGAATCCCTGATAGAGGTCTACGCGTTCTTTCACATCGGGAAGTTCAAGAATTTCTTCGATGGTTCTAACCCGGCAATTGTCGATCAGGTCCATCATCAACGCATAGTTCGAGATTCGAAACTGCCTGAAGCGCCCGAGCCCTGTTCGTGCGTCCATTAAGAAGTTGAGTAGCGCCCAGCCTGATGGGTTGAGAATTTCGTCGGCGCTGTATTGGGCCGAGTCGCCCTGATCGACCGCAAGCATCATCTCATTCCAACGCTCCGGGAACACGTTAAATCCGCCGTAGTAGTTAAAAACAACGCGTGCCGCTGACGGTGCGTCCGGGTCAATGACCCGATTGTCTCGTCGACCAACAACTCGTTGAGTCTCGCTGGAGTGATGATCGAAGACCATATGAGCTTCGGGAACGTACGGGAGGTTAGTTGTGATGTCTCGATCGGTGATTTCGATCTTCCCGTCCTGCATGTCCTTCGGGTGGACAAATTTGATGTCATCGATCACGTCTAGCTCGCGTAACAGTGCGGCGCAGACCAGACCGTCAAAGTCACTTCTAGTAACCAAACGGTACTTTTCTCCAGGCATTACATTGGCTCCTCGTATTGGGTGGATCAGCCATTAGGCGGATGATCGTGGGCGATCAATACCTTCGACAAGAACCGGCTGTGACTTGAGTTCCTCAACCCAAGTCACAGCAAAAACGTTGAAACCCTTGGAGACCGTAGGCCTTCAAGGGTTTCAACAGTTATTCAGAATTTGAGAGGTTTTCTCAGACCTGTTGGATCTTCAATTCGATGTCCACGCCGGCAGGCAGTTCAAGTCGTTGAAGCGAGTCGACTGTCTTTGGGTTTGGATCAAGAATATCGATAAGACGTTTGTGGATCCGCATTTCGAAGTGTTCGCGGCTGTCCTTGTCTTTGTGAGGTGACCGGATAACACAGAATCGGTGCTTCTCGGTTGGCAGTGGGATAGGTCCACGGAATTCCGCTTGAGTGCGGTTGACGGTCTCAACGATCTTCTTTGTTGATTGGTCGATAACTTCGTGGTCGTATGCCTTTAGGCGAATACGGATTTTTTGCTTAGACATTTGTCAGCAGTCCTATTTGTTGATCTTAGTGACACGGCCAGCACCAACAGTACGACCACCCTCACGA
>JAHDCC010000059.1 GCA_020630065.1 Acidimicrobiales bacterium | reverse complement strand
AACCGTTTGCCGGTGTTGTAGTCTCGGATGTTTGCTTTACGGTTTCTCATTACTTGCTCCATTCTCGTTTGTTTATCTCGCAAAGCTGTATGTTGTGTTGTATCTGCTGCTCCGACGGGCGGAAACAAAGACTGTACTTCTCATCTACCCGTTCAGCTAGACCCATATCGTACATGGCTTGCAGAACTTGAGCATCGGTCCAGCCTCCGAACCGTTCGTAGCATATGAAGCCTGTCAAGTCCCCTGTAGGGCGCTTGATAGGCTTCTTCGTCGAGTTGCAGAAGTACGCAGACTCTATCGCAGCGCACGCTAGATCGCATTTATGTTCCAGTTTCATTCTGATTTATCCTTTTCTATCGCACGGAAGACAACAAGCCGTTGTCATCCACTATCAAACCGTTATCGACCGCATAAGCGACGATCTCGGAGAACTTCAAATCTTCGTACCCCTTACGGGGCTTAGACCAACATTTACGACGCAACGCCCTACCCTTCATAGCCCCATGGTCCTGTAAGCACTCCACAAGGACCGTAGCCGCCGTTATGAGCCTCTCAGCGGGCGACATGGTAGTACGTGTAATCAACGAGTCGCGGAACTCTCTAGAGGTCTGCAAAACCAGCTCGGCGTAGTCGATGTGGCTACCTGTGACCTTGTCCGCCTCCGTCAAGATGGCTAACAGTGTCCCGGTCTTCTGTAGTAGTTTGGTGGACTGCGAGTTGTTGCCAGTCCGTAACCGTTCAGCTTCGTCGGTGTCTTTCATAAAGAACTCGTACATGAGGTCTTTAGCGTCGTCCTCCAACGGGATACGTCCCCTCATCAGTTCTAGCTTTATGGGGGTCGTTTCCATA
The DNA here is from genome assembly GCA_020630065.1 of Acidimicrobiales bacterium. GTDB lineage: Bacteria > Actinomycetota > Acidimicrobiia > Acidimicrobiales > SZUA-35 > JAHDCC01. Next base: position 1,181 of record JAHDCC010000059.1, on the reverse strand, counting down.
GGTTTATGGTCCCGCCATCCGCCTGCCTTGTACGCTGGTTTAGTCCTGTACGCTGGTGCGAACATGAACCGTTGCAAGAAACCTATGTCGTTGCTGCGTACTAGGTCTTGGACTAGGACCTCTTGGAGGGAGATGACCATGCCGAGACTGTATGTGTCCGCTTTAACTGTCCGAGATTCCGACTTGAGTATCGTGGACATTTCGGAGCCATCGAAAGCTGTGTTGAGTACAGCTATGAGCGGTTCGCCTGAACGCCCAGCGGTTTGGAAGAACGTTCGACCCTCGTCAAAGTAGGAGAACATGCCGTGGTTGGCTGCCGGTGTGACCGTTTCGATACCTGACGGTCCTGTTTCGATCTTGGGGGCGAATGTTGACGCCAGCCCTGCCGCTGAGCCTGGCATGGCGACCATCACGCCTTCGTTGTCTTTGATGAGTGAAGCGCCGACTGTTTCGGCCTTGCCTTTGCCTTGCCCTGATTCTCCTACGACGCCTACGAAGTAATTCAACGAGAGGTCTGTTCCTAGCCCTGGCACGCCTTCAGATTTCGTGAGAGGCGTTCTAGAGGCCGCTATGCGTGCGAACACGTGATAGAGGGACGCGGTGCGGTTAGCGTTGATAGAGTCGGCCCTGTCAGCAACCCGCCTAAGGTTTGGGTGTATATCGAAGAACGAATCGGGGAGGTCCCCTGCCGGTGCTTCTGCTGGTGGAGCGTAGTACTCGCAGAAAGATTTGTGGTCTTCTGAGGTGGTAGCGCTGCACTCTTTGCAGAAACCATCAGAACTATATATACTACTAGACATGGGCACTCTCCTAAAGTGTTCATTCTAGCCCCGGTAGGTTCACTCCCTGCTGGGGCTTCTTCATTTACAATAACACCCCGACTCGAATCGCACAACCCAAGTGTCAGAAAAGTGTCAGAATTTGTCAGAATTTGTCAGAGTGTCAGAATTGTCAGAGTGTCAGAACGGTAAATCTGACAGGGTGTAAGGTAGACAGGAGGAAAGGAAATAAGAGTATATAACTATATATATCTACACCATTATTCTACAATTCATTCTGACACCTCTGACACCACACCCCCATTCTGACATTTCTGACACCCCCCCCAAAAACCGCTACAATAACCCACATGTCAAGATCATGGGCCAAAGGCTCCACACCACAATGGCGCACACTACGCC
>JAHDCC010000021.1:2818-59504 GCA_020630065.1 Acidimicrobiales bacterium | reverse complement strand
CCAACACCCTCAAACACCTCAAACGAACCATCAGACACAACAAAAACCCCTTCTAGAATCTGTGAATATTATGCACAGCTAGCTGTCGCTAGCTTTCCCCTTGCTGCCCACTCAAACCTAACCGAAAGCCAGAGACTTGACTATTTCGCCGTCTAGACATTCGGCGTACACCGGGTACAACGAATACGGGCGAAACCTAGCACCAACAACAATGCTTCTTGGAAACAAGAATGCCTGCAGGCGCTACAAAGCCAGGTCGAGACACTTGCCCAATTCGTGAACCTCGAAACCGTTGTGCTGTCTTCATACGCCTCAGCGACCTTAACCGCAGAACTGTGCGACCTACTAGACAACAGCATCAAAGGAATCGAGTTCACATCGGGACAGATTCCCACCGCCCCGAAGGCGATCGGGGCGGCCAGCTTGCCGTTTATCAACCGATTTATGGTCAGCAACATCCGCTAATCTCGATTAGCGTCAACCGGCTTACGAACATGCGTGCAGCAGTCGGGTACAATATTTCTTGATGAGTAAAGACAACGAGGTAAGTAACGGGGCGGGCTTCGATGCACAGGAACGGGAGCGGCTGGCGGCCAAAGTTGCGCGTCGCTACTACATCGATGAAGTGCCTACCCCTGAACTTGCAGTCGAGTTTGATGTCTCTCGATCAACGATTTCTCGCCTGATTTCCCTGGCCAGAAGCAACGGTAGTGTCCGGATAGAAGTTCGGGATCCCGATCACCACCAAGGAAGCCTCTCGGTTAGCGTTTCAGAAAAATACGGCCTCACCGAAGTATTTACTGTTCTACCACGAAACCCGCTGGACACTAGCGAAGAGGTTGCGCGTCGAGCAGCATCAGAAATAAAGTCTCTGCTGCATGACGACATGAAGGTTGGCATTTCCTGGGGTTCAACTATCGCCGCTGTCTCCGAATATTTGACTCCGGTGCAGATCTCGCAAGCAGAGGTAATCCAGCTTTTCGGTGCTGGTAGCCCAGTTGATATCGAAGTTGACTATGCGGTTCACGTGCTGGAACGCTTCACCGAAGCGTGGAACGCGTCACCGGTTTGGTTTCCGGTGCCTGCGTTCTTCGACCGCGGAACAACCCGCGATGTTTTATGGGAAGAACGCAGCGTTCAACGAGTACTCGCAAAACAACGGTCGTGTGACCTCGCGATTTTTTCGGTCGGGTCCACCACCGCTAACACGTCAAACCAGATTCTTTCGTCGGGTTTCCTCGACAAAAAAGACACCGCCTCCCTGATCAAAGACGGTGCCGTCGGCGATATCTGCTCATACTTTTTTGACGCCCATGGCTCGACTGACGACATCAGGATCAACGAACGTTCCAGCGGACTTGACCTCAACCTTTTAAAAAAGATCCCGCTACGCCTCTGCGTTGCGTCAGGACGGAAAAAGGCGGAAGCGCTGCTTGCGGCGTTACGTGGCGGATACATCACTCATCTGATAGCGGACGCTGCGATCCTTGAACGAGTTGTCGAACTCGACAGCGAAAAATAAACAACCCAGGTTCCGACCTCAAGACGAGAGGAAAGAATAACGTCTTGAAGCCGAATGCCCTGGGCTTGGCCATAGATAGAACGGGTTAACTCGTTCTACCCATTTTGGAGGGGACCAATATGTTGCCAACTACCCTTTTGTTGCTCCAAGGGTAAGACCGGAAATGAAATGACGCTGCAGCGCAAAGTAAACTACCAGTATTGGAATTGCGACCATCAGCGAGCCAGCGGCTACCAAGTTATTGTTCGTGAAGAAGACACCCTCTAGGTTTTGCAGAGCCGAGGTTATTGGTTTTTCATCACCCGTCGTCTGTAGCGTTCGAGCCCAGAAGTAGTCGTTGTAGATCCACGTAACCTGAAGCGTTGCGAGTGCGGCAAGTGCTGGACGAGTCAACGGAAGTATTATGTCCCAGAAGGTTTTGAACACGCCAGCCCCATCAAGCATCGCAGCTTCATTCAGATCTTTAGGCAAGGCCTTCATGAAGTTAGAGAGCACGAACGTGCAGAAACCCAGTTGGAACGCCACGTGAATTAAGATAATTCCTAGCTTCGTATCGTAGAGCGTTCCGCTGCCCGACAAAAATTCTGGCAACGGTATCGCCAGATAAAGGCGATAGAGCGGAACGATGATCGCTTGCTGTGGTAGCAGGTTTCCTGCCGTGAACAACATCAGGAAGAACAGATTGAACTTCCAGGTGTATCGAGACACCGTGAACGCTGCCATTGACGAAAGCATCAACACGAGAATTACCGATGGCACAACGATAATCAGTGTGTTGACGAAAAATTTCAGCAATGAGGCGTCGCTCCAAGCCGTGGTGTAGTTCTCGAACGTCAGCGAACTCGGCAAAGAGAAATAACCCTTGTCCGAACCTCCCGTGTCCGAGAATGGCCTGAACGATGTGTATACGGCATACAACAGAGGGAACAGCCACAGGAAAGTCACTATCGACAAGAAGCCTTGCGACAACATCCCCGATCGTTTCGCTCGCCGTTGCGCACGCAGAGCTCTTGTTGAGTCTCCGGCTTTATCTCTTGAACCAGTCATGTGGCCAGAAATATCGTTTTCAGGTAAGGATGAAGTTGACATTAACTCGCCTGTTCTTTTCGGAGGTTAGTACTGAGGAAACTAATGATTGGAACCAACGAAACAACCATAAGAATCACGGCCAATGCCGACCCGTAGCCAACCCTGCTCGCAGCGCCGCCCACGTTGCGGGTGATAAGAACCGATATGAGTTCTAGTCCGAAACGACCACCGTTGATAACGTCAACAATGTCGAAGGCCCGAAGTGACTCGATGGTCGTGATAACCAAAATAACGATGTTGACCGGTTTCATGACCGGGAAAACAACGTCACGAAAAGCCTGCCAACTCGAAGCCCCGTCAATGGCAGCCGCCTCTTTCAAAGATTTGTCTACGCCTTTGAGCCCAGCCAGATACAAGATCATTACGTATCCGGTGTGCCGCCAAATCGCGGCGACGAGGATCGCCCAGATATTGATGCTCTGATTACCAAGCCAGTCGACGTCAGAACCCAACGCTGCGTTTATGACTCCGGTTTCTCTTGAATAGATAAGTTCCCAGATGAAACCGACAACGGCCAGCGACAACATTACCGGCATGTACAGCGCGCTCTGATAGAAACGTCCGCCTTTTAGGTTTTTGTCGAGTAAGACGGCTAGCAACAACCCGAGTGGGGTCGACACCGCCATCAGGACGACGAGCCACAGCACATTGTTCGTAAGCGCGGGAACGAACTCTGTGTTTATGGTCGTGATTGATTTGTAGTTGTCGATACCGACAAATTCGATGTTGTCGACGCCGCCAATACCGTTCCACCTAGTGAAACTCAGAATGACCGATAATAATGCCGGGATCCACACTAAACCAATGTGCAGAAACGCCGGAAAACCGACCATCGAGATAAGCGACAGCCGGTCAGACGCCCTCCGGCGGCTCCTGCGAACAGGAGCCGCCTTTGGAGTCATCAAATCATCAGAATCCGTCAGCTTAGTTGCTGAAGATTTCAACTTTTTGCGCCTCCATGTTTTTCAGAATGCTGTCGATGTTGCCCGGGTTGCTGAGGAACTCTCCGAACTGAGGGATCACAACTTCGGAAACGAACGCTGGCTTTGAGTCCCGGTCTAGGAACTGGCTAACGTTTTCAGAGGTTTTGATAATCTCGACGGCTTTCTGCTGCAATGCGTTGTACACGCTCGTGTCGGTACCATCGTGGGTGCCCAAGTTACTAGGGTCAGCAGAGATGTACAGATCTTGAGCTTCTGGCTGGCCAAGGTAAGCGAGCAGATCTTTGGCTGCTTGGTTGTCTGCTTGATCCTTTGAAAGCATGAAACCATCGATAGGGGCTTCAACAGCCTTGCGGCCATGCTCTGGGTTGATTTCAGGGAAAGCGAAGAAGTCGAGATCTTCAAGTGCGCCTTCTTGATCTGATTCTGCTGCTTGTTGACCCATACCGAGTGTGTTGAGGACGTACATTCCGCATTCCGGCTCGTCTCCGAAGATGCTTTGGGCAGCTTCCTGCCAGGTTCGTCCAGTTGGACCATCTTGATGCAGTGGAAGCAGATCCGTCCAAACCTTAAATGTCTCTCTCACCTCGCTTGACTCCCATGATTCTTCGCCAATCATGAGGCTTTGGTGGAAGTCGTAACCGTTGACTCGCATGTTGATGTAGTCGAACGTTCCCATCTGTGGCCAGCCGTCGGCGGCACCAAACGCAATCGGTGTTAATCCATCGCTCTTCATTTTGTCAGCGAGCGATACCCACTGGTCAAGAGTTTCAGGAACCGTGTAGTTGCGATCCTCGAAGACGCTCTTGCGGTAGAAGACACCCCAAGGGTAGAAGTAGTAAGGCACCAAGTACTGGTTGCTGTCGGAAATCGATGAACAGGTTGCTTTAATACCTGGAGCGACATCATCTCCGAGAATATCCCAGACGTCATTTACTGGGGTTGCGAGGCCCTCGTCAGCCAGTGCACGCATACGGAAACCCGGGAACCAAGAGAACACGTCATCAGGGTTACCTTGGAGGTAGCTGTTGATGTTTTCTTGGTAAGCCTGACGTTCGATGGTGTTGACCTTTACTTCGTCACCAAACTCGTATCCGTCAATCGACTTTTGAAGAGCTTCTTTCGGAACAGTGTCAGAGAAGTTTGAGCCAAACGAAACTTCTCCGCCGTTTCCTCCACCGGATCCTTCAGATGCCGTGGTGGTATCGCTGCTACCACCAGTTCCACCTGTGGAGGTGTCACCGTCGGAGCTACATGCAGCTAAAACGCTTGCGAATGAGACGCCGGCGGCAGCGGCTCCAGCCCCCTTCAGCAGGGACCGTCTCGATAGAGATTTTCCCGGCTCATTCATTCCTGATTCTTTAGGCATTAATTTCTCTCCCTTTGCACGTTGTTGCACTTAGCTTACTGCGCCAAGTGGCACATGTTCAACTAAAAATTTTGAAATCACTCCCTCTGAAACCCAAAAAAGCACTTAAACAGAAGGAAAAACTGGTTGTTACAGCGTGGTGACCGATGCCCCACCGCCTGGCGATACAACCCACGATGCAGGCTCAACTCCTAACTCAATCTCATATTTTTGGGCTACAGCACGGGCGAGATCTTCAGCGATTTCTGCATCAACCAGCGCTACCGCACAACCACCAAATCCCCCTCCCGTCATTCGTGCCCCCAAACAACCCGGCTCCCCTTGGGCCAAACCAACCATGGTGTCGAGCGCGACGCTTGACACTTCAAAGTCGTCCCTCAGGGACCGATGACTCTCATTCATCAACTCCCCAAAGGCGACAGCATCACCTTCATGCAGAGCTTTGGCAGCTCGTTCGGTTCGCTCATTTTCGGACACGACATGACGAGCCCGTCGCCGTTCAAGCGGCGTCAACTGAGCCTCGTTCACTTGAGTCAATGTCGCGTCTCGCAACTTTTCAACTCCCAACACAGCCGCTGCTCGGCTGCAGGTACGCTGACGGTCCCCGTAAGCAGATGTCTCAAGTTCCCTACGGGTATTCGTGTCGAAAACTACCACAGACTTACCTGCAGGTATTGGATATGCCGAAGCCTCCAGTGATCTGCAGTCGATGAGAAGTGCCGACCCCTCGACGGCGATGGCACTAATTAGCTGGTCCATAATCCCGCTCGAAACACCGATGATGTCGTTTTCTACCCGCTGACCTATTCTCGCGATAGCCGCGCCGTCGAGAGTGGAGCCAGCCATAACGTTCATGGCCATACCGACCGCCACTTCCAGCGAGGCCGACGAGGATAGCCCTGCCCCACCGGGCACTTCGGTGGTGATCGCCGCATCAAATCCAGGAACTTCTAAACCTTGTTCTTGCAAAAAATGAGCAACTCCGGCGACGTAGCGAACCCAACCATTTAGCGACCTCGGATCATGCGACAGATCAAAAGAGACCGCCGGGTAACCCTTTGAGATCATTCGAACCTGCTGCCCGTTCCGAGGGGTGAAAGCCACGACCGTTCTCATTGGAAGCGCCATCGGCAGAACGAAGCCGTCGTTGTAGTCGGTATGTTCACCGATCAAGTTGACCCGCCCCGGCGCTTGAGCAATCATGGAAGGAGCTTGCCCGTAGTGCTCTTTGAATAGTTGTTTAGCTTCGTTTGAGAAGTCCATCTCCTCATTCCTTTCTGCCCTAGGCCCGTCGATTCAACATCCAACCACACGAATGTGGGCATACGTGCTACGGGTAAGGGAATATGTGCAACCATGTCCAGGATACGCTACTCTGGCTATATCCAGATATCTAATCTGCATGATGTATCGCAAGGGGAATTAAGGTGGCTTCGGTAACGTTCGAAGATGTAGTAAAGGCATACGGCGATGATGGCGCAGTTGCGATCAATCGTCTAAATCTCGATGTAAGAGACGGCGAATTTATCGTCTTTGTCGGACCGTCCGGCTGCGGCAAATCAACCGCGCTGCGAATGGTCGCAGGGCTAGAAACCGTCACCGGAGGCGACCTCCGCATCGGGTCAGCATCAATGAACGGCGTGCCACCCCAAGACCGAGACATAGCAATGGTATTCCAGAACTACGCGCTCTACCCTCACATGACGGTTTACAAGAACCTCGAATACCCGCTACGTACCGCCAAAGTAGCGAAGCCCGTCCGTAAAGAAATGGTCGAAGAGATCGCAAAAACTCTTCAACTCACAGAGCTACTCGAACGCAAACCAGGCCAACTCTCTGGAGGCCAACGTCAACGCGTAGCAATGGGACGAGCCCTGGTTCGCCAACCTGAAGTTTTCCTAATGGACGAACCATTATCGAACCTCGATGCCAAACTTCGAGTCGCTATGCGTTCCGAAATTTCTCAGATCCACGGGAAACTCGGAGTCACCACCATCTACGTAACCCACGATCAAGTCGAAGCAATGACTATGGGAGACCGGGTAGCCGTGCTCAACCTGGGCGAACTTCAGCAAGTCGACTCCCCCGAGCGACTCTACAACACGCCAGGCAATGTCTTCGTCGCCGGTTTCATCGGATCACCGGCCATGAACCTTTTCACCACCGTCTTCACCCAAAACGGTGACGGGTCAGGGACGATCACTCTTGGTGATCAATCACTCAGCGTCGGAGCCGACGTCGTACACTCCTTCGGGCTCACCCGTTACAACGGCAAGTCCGTTATTGCCGGAATCCGACCCGACGATATCTCCGATGCCGACAACGTCACCGACTCGATGACGTACAGCGCCCACCAATGCCTAAACGTCGAGATCCACTTACGTGAAGCTCTCGGCTCTGAAGTAATCTGCTATTTCGATGCTGGAGTCAACCGTCTTTCGATTCACGATGACGACGTCGACGAAAACGACATCGCCAGCAAATCGCAAGTTCTGTTCAGCGGACGGTTCTCACCAACATCAAACGCCCAAGTAGGTGAAACCCGCAAGATCCATTTCGATGTTTCGAAGTTCCATTTCTTCGACCCTGACACAACAAACCGTCTCACCCCCGATGCTTAAAACCTTCAATCGTCGTCGTATCATCGGCCGATCTGATAATCTCGGCCGATGATCGTTGACCAATTCGATGGCGCAGTCCGTCTCACCATCGGCGAAAAAACAAGCGACGTATTCGAGGTATTCCTCGACGTTTCCTCCGGCCCGCCAGTCATCGCATACATGGGTGTCCCCACTGGCATCGACAACCTCGATGGGCTGCTGGCACTAGCCGGGCGGCCGCTAAACAAAGCACACCTCGACATCGAGGCGCCTCCATCGATATGCCCCGAGCATGGTTCCGGCTGGCAAGGTCAACCGGGTCTACGTGGACACCGAGAAGACCGTTCTGACTGGGCGCCCCGGTTCAATCCGGGAGAAGTCACACAACCAAACCCGGACCAACAAACAGTCGTCATCACCTGTACAGATCCACAATCCAAACTGACGTTGGCAACCGAAATAGTTGGCCTAGAACACTCCTGCCGGGTACGTCTTCACCTTCACAATTACGGAACGTCCCCATATTGGGTTAACGACCTCGCTGCCACAATTCCGCTTCCTGCCCGAGCCACCGAGCTTCAACACTTCGTAGGAAGATGGGCCAACGAGTTCCAACTGTGTCGCCGAGAATGGCTACCCGGAACGACTCAGATAAATAACCGATCAGGACGAACCTCCCACAACGCAGTCCCGGCCCTGTTCGCTGGCACCTCCAACTTCGACAACAACACCGGAGAGGTTTGGGCATTCAACCTAGGCTGGAGTGGAAACAGCTCGGCTTCGGCCGAACTAGGCGCTGCCGGGTTACGGACCGTACGCCTAGGTGAACTCCTCGCAGACGGCGACGTCGTTACCGAACGCGGCGAAACGTACACCACACCATGGCTCGAAATGACGTACTCAAGCCGTGGACTAAACGGTGTGAGCCAAGCTTTCCATACGTCGATTCGTAGCCGCAGAGGTTACAAAGCAGGTTCGTCGCCAAGGCCGGTCACCCTCAACACGTGGGAAGCCGTCTACTTCGACCACGATCTTACTGTTCTAACCGAAATGGCTGACAAAGCCCAATCGGTAGGAGTTGAACGGTTCGTCCTCGACGACGGTTGGTTTCACGGCAGACGAAACGACACTGCCGGTTTAGGCGATTGGTGGGTCGACAAATCTGTCTGGCCTGATGGCCTACAACCACTCGTCGACCATGTCACCAACCTCGGAATGGAATTCGGCCTGTGGTTCGAACCCGAAATGGTGAACCCCGACTCCGAGCTATACCGACAACACCCCGAATGGGTACTCGTTGATGACCGGTACAAACCGGTACTAGGCCGGTCTCAACTCGTACTCGATTTGGGACTCCCAGAGGTTCGAGACTACCTCTTCGAACAGATAGATGCCCTGCTCGACACGCTCGACATCCTTTACATAAAGTGGGACTGCAATCGAGATATCGTCCACGGCAGTCGAGGCACCCGAGCGGGCATGCACGACCACATGTTGGGAGTGTACGAACTAATCGACCGGTTAAACGCTGCCCACCCAAACGTCGAGATCGAGACATGCGCGTCGGGTGGAGCAAGAGCCGACTTCGAAATTCTGAAAAGAACAGACAGGGTTTGGACATCTGACAGCAACGACGCCTTGGTCCGTCAACGTATTCAACGCGGGTTTTCGATGATGTTCCCACCCGAAATAATGGGCGCCCACATAGGGCCCTCAATCTCTCACACTTCGGGACGAAACTCGACCCTCGGGTTTAGAGCCGCAACCGCATTCTTTGGACATTTCGGCCTGGAATGGGACTTATGCCAAGCATCCCAAGCAGAGTTAGAACATCTATCTGAAATCATCGCCGCCCACAAAGTCGCTCGCCCCACACTACATGGCGCCACATCATGGCGACTAGAAACATCCGACGATACGTCGCTGGCCCATATTGTGGTCAACGACGATAGGACCGAAGCGTTCCTGTCGATGGCACAACTTGAAACCGCTGAGAACGGGGTCAACGGCCGTATTCAACTTCGAGGACTCGACCCCGACCGTCGCTATTCAGTGTCAGTATTGAAGCTTGGACCAGAACCAGGCACCGAAGCCGTTTTACAACCGACTTGGTATAAGAAACCAATCGTCGCGACAGGACAAGCTTTACAAACCGTGGGGCTTCAACCGCCGTTACTCTTTCCCGAGTCGGCGATCGTTGTCAGACTCACCGCCGAGTAGCACGATCACTCTTCGTTAAACTTCGGTTCCAACACCACGATATGCGAATTGGAAAACTGGGGAATCACGTTGAGCAAAGCCTTTTCGACCTTGCCAATAATGGGTATCCGGCGACGGACCCGAACCGGGGCTAGTGGAACATAGTCGCGTGTTACCGACTCGACGTTGAAACCGGCGAGGGTACAGAAATTCGCGAACGTTGCCCAATCCCAAATGTAATAGTGGCCATCGTTGATCTTTGGGCGACGCACAAGGGCCCGACCCAGAAGAATGGGTTGCAGCGAGTTGGGGACTGCGACTACCAGACGACCGTCGTCGGAGAGAAACTGGCTCCACCGTCGCAGCGAATCCACTGGTGTTGTGAGGTGTTCCAACGAATGCGAAGACAAGACCACATCAAAGCGAGACTGGCCCTCAGGTAACGTTGGGGATTCTATGTTGCCGTTTATGAATTCGGCAGTGGAGCATCGCAGGCCAGCCCGTCGAAGACATTCGTCGTCACCGTCGATACCGACCAGTTTCAGGTCGGGACGCAGCTCAGCCAAACGGCTAAGGATCTGTCCAGGCCCGCAACCAAAGTCGGCGACAACACCGTTTTGGGGAGCAAGTTTGGCTGCGGTCTCCGCCACAATCGTGTGATAGCTGAGTACCGGCTCGTCGTATTCAAGGTGTTTCCGTTCGCCAGACTCGAACTGGTCTTGCGGGTCGGACCAACCGTCCACATCCGCCACGGTAGAAATCGGTTCAGTTGGCGTGCTCATATGTTGTGGGTTCCCGATCGTCGAAGTTCATCGTCGTTCTCTTAGATCGGCAGAATCGAACCGGTTTTTAGCTACAGCCGGACCGGCACCGACGTCAACGTCATGAACAGCTGCCCCTCACTCTCACTAGGTGAGCCATCTAGCTTCAGCGTGGGAAATCTGCGCAGAACACCTTCGATCATACGTTTAGCGTTTTCGACCGCCAGGTCGGCCCCGATACAAACATGGCTGACGCCAAAGCTAAGGTGTTTAGTGTTGTCTGCTCGACTGATATCAAACTCGTTTCCGGAAGTGGCGAACGTTCCTTCGCCAAACGGGCATCCGGATCGATTCGCTTCGGTCAAATCAACGACAATCGTTTGGCCCTTGCTGAACTGCAACCGTTCACCTTTGGCGACGGGACATCCAGAAACGGTGGCGTCGGTCGGCGACTCCAGTTCATAGTCCGATTCTAGGGTCAATGGGATAACCGAACCGGGAGTGGTCCAGCGCAGCATCTCTTCGACTGCGTTTCCGAGCGCCTGCTCCTGAACGACAACCGATTCGAAGCGTTCTTTCAGCTCGACAGATTTTTCGATCAGTCTGCTCAACCGTTCGTGGCGGGCCTTGTGCGCTTCGAGCGTAAGTCGTCCTTTGCGTTCACGGTCGGCCCATACCATCCACCGTAAGTCGCGGTCGGCAATAGTGGTTAGTTTGCCTTCGGTCATTACTGAAACCTCGGGACCTTGTACGAGTTGCGCCGTTAAGTACGCCCACTGTTTGGGGTGGTTCAAAAGTTCAGCGAACCCCATCGATAGGAGGCCGGTGGTTGTCTCAAATCCGGCGAACGACAACGTGACCAGGTTAGCTAGCAACTCATCTCGTGTTTGTTGGTCGGTGGATGCGACCTCGCCGATTATGCCCGGTACGTCCTCTCCCCCGCATCGTTTTTCAATCATCGACTCCAGGTATTGCATGAACTGGTCAGCCGACTTATTTCCTTGGGTCAGAACGGACAACGACAGGCCTGCTCCGGCGTCCAGCGCTCTGACAAGCTCGTCGGTCCAGCGTTGAACATGTGGGGCGTCTTCGGGCGGGATTCCTAGAAAGTCGCAGATCACACGGATCGGGAACTTGATCGCCAAGTCGTTTTTGAAGTCGAACGAACCGCCGTTGTTGTTGGCTACGCGTTCGACATCATCAAGAATGTCGTCGACTGTTTTTTCGATGAATGCGGCCCGCTCAAGCACAGCACCTTTAGTGAAGAAGTCTCGATAAACGTTGCGATGTCGTCGATGGTCAATGCCTGACTGGGCCACGATCGAGTTTTTGTAGATACGTACCGGCTTCATATAGTGGGCGGCGACTGACATGAGCGCATCGTTGTTGGCGACTGCTCCTGGAGCGATCGACGCACTCGATTGGGACAGCACTACCCGGTCGTTTGTGCGACAAACCTTACTATCGAGCGTTAGTAACGCCCGTCCAATGTTGTATTCGCGAACAACCCATTCTCGACCGGGGGTGTGGGTGTATTGGACGTCGTCGTCAAGCGCTTGACTGACCGTGTCCAAAAAGTCAGGGCTTGTCGGGTCGATTCCGGCGTGTACAACTAGCTCTCGTAACGTTACGAGGCCTTTCCAGGCTCGACCAGTTTTTTGTTGGCCAAGTTCGAGCGTCTTCGAAACGAGTTTGCCTGCAGTGTCGTCGTCGACTCCAGCTTTTTGGAGACTTCTCGTGACCTGCCGTAACAGTTCGCCCCGGTTGCGGTCGAGAAGCTCGACCCCGTGCGCCTGGTTGATGTTCTCGACACGGATTTCGTTGTTGACTCCAAAGATCGGGATCGACCGTAGCTGTAGGCCAACTCCGGCGAGCACAAGTTTGCGTTCCCGCCACGCGATGGCTGCCGCCCCGGTGACGGTTCCGACTAAACCGAGTTGAATAGGGCCGATGCGTCGACCACCTAGGAGGGCGGCGAATTTGCCGGTGTTTATGAGTAAGGCTCGAGGGTTGCCAACTTCGGACGGCAGCGCCATGTTAGATCCGACAAAGGCGGCTTCTCCTATGATGGCGAGCTGGGCTAGGCCTTCGTTGAACAGTTCGTAGCGGTCTAGAAATAGTTGTTTGGTTTTGGTGTCCGCCGGGTTTTCTCGTAGCCACGTGGCGAGTTCCGCTGTGTCTAGTTGTTGTTTTAGCCGGAGGCCGACCCGGATCGTTTCCGCTATTTGAACGAAACGTTTGTGCACCCCCATGTTTGGGATGTCGACCAGTTGCCGGTGGGTCAGATCAACCCATTCGTTGATTTGCTGTTGAAGGTCGGCGACCCGGTTTTGAGTCGACTTCTCGTGATGCGTTGACGGCGACGGGACCTCGTTGGCCGCATCGACGGGTTGTGTATCGGTCGGCGGTATCAGTGCCGATTCGAAAAACGTTGTCGCTGACGCCCACTGAGGTAGCTGGTAGATGGCGGGTCGGGCTGGTCGCAACTTTTCCACATATCCCTAATCGGATTTTGGGTCTCGGTCTTTGAGTTTGTTTAGCCAGCTTTGAGCGCGCCGGGCGACAGATTTACGTTCTCCGTCTGCAAAGACGACCAGTTTGGGAAGAATCCATTCCCGTAGTTTCTGGTCGTCCAACGCCCACGTGCTTAACGTTTCGATTGACCGGTTTTGCACTATCCAATCGTCAGACGTTTCGAGATATTTTTTGATTCTGGTTTTAGCTGAACGACGTTGAGCACCGCTCAAATGTTCATCCAGATCGCTACACATTTCGGCAAAAGTCCATTGAGCAGATGGTTGATCTATTTTTGATATGTCTTTGACGAATCGATCGAGGAACGGAAGGAATAGCTCGTTGTCGGCCCGCCAGATTCGTTTAAACGAACTTGAGGTTCGTAGCCGAACCCATTCATCTGGCTGAAAATAGCAGTCGTAGAGTTCGTCGATTCGTTCAGGGTTTTGCAGCACAACATCGACGACTTCTTCGGTTCGACCCAAGTTGTTTCGAGCGCCGCGTAACATTTCGACGAAAGCTTCAGACACCGGACTCCCCCTGCTGGTCTCGTTGTGGTTCATTCAAACTGTAGTCGCCGTCAGGAACAAACTAGCGTCGGGAAAAGTCGATGATCGTGAACGGGTCCGGATGGGTTCGACGTAAATATCTGCCGTTGTCTCTGATCGACTGGACGGTCTCAACGGCTTCGTCGGCGGTTAGAGCGCCGAGCGTTACGGCTTCTTGGAGGACTCGGACCGAGTCCCAAACGTGTTCGGGTTTCATCTTTCTTGTTGCGAAGTCGTAGGCGGCGAAATCGTCGGTGACAAAAACAATGTTTCGTTTCGCAGCGATGGCGATCGATTCGGCTTCGCCTAGGTGGGCTGTAGCTTTGTCACCGGGTTTAGCTAACGCGGCGCGTAGTCGAATCACTTCGACTAGGTCGTCGGGTTCGGCGGTGGCGGCTAGCCAGTCGCAGTCGAGAAGATCTTGCGATTGTTGACGTGGCCCTCGTTCTATTTCTGATTTGACGGCCGCGCACCAACAGGGTGGCTGGCCCCCGAAGACTGTGGCTAGAACGTCGACCGATCCGGCTTTCCAAAACGAGATCAGAGTTGTGGCATCGATAAGACCGGCGGGCATCTGGTTTAGGTTGTTGACGCGGCAGAGGTGTAAAACTCTTCGAGGTCGTCGGGGCTTCGCTGTTGGAACGTTCCCGGTGTTTGAGGCGCATCAAAATATGATGCTGCGTCGAGGTTTGCGGTGCCGAGCATTTCGCTGAGTATCTCGGGGGCTTCGCCTAGAAGGTCGGCTACTGGACGGATCGATATTTGCCCGGTTCGGTAGCCTTCGATGGCTCGGTCGGTGAGAATCGATGGCCGCCTGGCGGCTGGGGAAAGTGTTTGAAGCTGGCTGAGTTGGAGCCGTAGCTGAGCGTCGTGTTCAGTCAGCGTGTCTAAAAGGCCGGAGTATCCGGCTTCCAAGAGTTTGTCACGGCCGTCGCGGTCGATGATCGACAGGTTATGAAGCCGGTAAACAAGAGCGTTGAAACTTACGCCGAACGTGGCGACCATTGCCGCTAGGCTGCGACCGTCTCGTTGTGCCGCTTGCTGTCGTACCGCTTCTTCTGGCATCAGGAAACAGGCGGCGAAAGCGTTGGCGTTGCGTTCGGTTTGTCCGACGAGGTCGGTGTCATATACCGATGAGGTTATGTTTGGGTCGAGGGCGTGGTGGAGTTCGTGGGCTAAGGTAAACCGGGCCCGGTTGAGTTGCTGTTCGGCGTTAACGAAGATCATTGGGCAGGTGCCATCTTTTATGGTTGCGCCGACTAGCCCATCTTGGTGGCTTTCAACGATCACGTCGAATCCGAACACGGCTTCGATTTGTTGCGCTATTTGGTTGAATGATGCGTGGTTGAACGATGTGTGGTTGAACGATGTGTGGTCGTTTTCGATACCTAATTGTTGGCGCGCCCAACGAGCTTGAAGGGCTGCAAGTTGTAACCAGTCGCCCTTTGTCGGGAAGTCGTCTAACTGTGGTTGAGGCGACAACGGTTTGAGCAATCCGGCCAGTTCAACAAATCCGGTTAGGCGTCGTTTGACTGGATCGTTGGGGGCGTAGACGGTCGGAGAGTCCGATCCGGTCCGGGGCGCTATCGCCATGTCGGCGATCGCCGAGTTGGGTTCGAGCAGCACCATCGGTGATACGTTGAGGGCGTCGGCGATCTCGGCCAGCTCTGTCGAAGATACGTTACGTTGCCCCGATTCGATGCGACTCAGGGCAGATGAGTTGAGTCCAACCGCGTTGGCCAAGTCTTTGCTGGCCATGCCGCAGGCTGTTCGCACCTTTCGAATTTGTTGTCCAACATCGGTCTCAGTTGCCATACATACCAGTATCGGCCAAAAATTGCGATTTCCGCAATTTTTGGTTTGTTGGAACCCATCCGACAACGTTTTACGGGTTAACACCCGGCGGCCAGAACAGTGCGAGCCCTCGAGAACCGTCCCGGTCAGCCTCTTGCCAACAGCCACCCAACGAATAGTGGCCTCGATTCGGATCGGCTCGCGACAAATCCAGTTCGACCGGCAAATCTACCTGAACGGCAAAGGCGTTGCCCGCAAGCTCGGTGTAGTCGAACTTACCGACGGATGGGGCAGTCGTCTCAGCTATTTCCCGCAACTCCGGTTCCGCAGGCCGGGTTTCTTTAAAGATGTCGGCCCCGCTCTGCCCTGGCGTCAACGGCAACCAACCTTCGGTTCCGTCCGGCAATCTAAAACCAACCCACATCCGCACCAAAGGCGGAGCGGCGTAACATTGGGCGACGCCTTCATCCCAAGGAAGAAGATCATCTCCCTCGTATCCAGCGTATTGATGCCAGATCATCATCTCTGGGCATTCGTCGGGCCGTTGACCACCGATATATCCGACACCTGAAGGCTGCAACGAAAGATCAACCACACAGCTACGGCCTACCGGCGTAGGAGGCAACGGCGGGCTATCCCGATCGGCGACTTCAAGGGTGTTGGCTACCGGAGAAGCCGCTATCTCGTTTCGTTCCGACACCACCGTGTCGTTACTGAACGGGCCGACGTCAGCCATCGCAACACCGGATAGGCAGGCAACACCTAATAGGCCGGTGGTGGCCGCCATCGCCCACATCTTTGATCGCCGCAGTTGAGAAACCGGCACCAACGCCATTTCGGCATCCCGGAACGGCACCATTTCTTGCATAGTGGGAACAAGTTCTTTGCCCGGAGGAACCGTTGAGGAGACACCAGCCAACAGCGGAACCTTACCGAAGTCGAGTAAAGGTTGAAGCTCAGACGCGGCTTTAACTCGAAGACCGTCAAGTGAATGCCCGGCGGCGGTGAACAGTTTTTGCGCTTCTGGCTCGTCCAGCTCTAGAACTTGGGCAACCGCTGCGAGCTGCATCCAATATCGAGGGCGGATTCGACGCCGGATACGCCGCCGACGAATCCAGTTCTCGATCCCGTCTCCATCGGAATGCAGCGGCGTCCAACCTTCAAATTGTTGGCCAATACTATTTGCGTTTCGGGCCAGACCGCGACCACTAAACCCACCTGCAGACATCTGCCCGCGCAATAACTCAGAAAATTCCGACATCAACCGTTCCGTTTCCCACCAACCGCCTCGCGAGTTTACTTGTTCAGTCCCGGTTCTGGAATGTCACCCCACAAGGTTTTTTATCCTGAACAACCTGCACCTGTTTACACAAATACCCCTTCAACGTCGACTGAACTGCGGTTTTAGGCCTCCAGCCGACGGTCAGAGGACGTTCCGTATCCAGATTTTTTGTTGGAATCGGCGGATACGGCGCTCTACTCGACAAGGAAAGACAAGCACAAAGGCGACACAGCAGGCTCTTAGGCACTGCCCGGCAAGGAAAGTCGTGGTGCCCGACAAAACCTGGCAGGTTCCGCCATCCACCAACAGCCAAAGACGGAACCTGCCAGTCGCCCAACAAACCCACAAAAAAAACCCAACCTGTTACGGCGAAGCCGCCACGATCGTGAGCGACACGGGTCCATCCGCGGAACTAGCGGGCCTGATGTGATTGCGATAGAGAACAAACCCGGTGCTGGGGCAAAGATCGTCGCGTTAGGCAGCCCAACGGATTAAGCACATACACCACTGTGCGACGCGTCAGCTAAACCTGACGTATTGAAGACCGACACGTAACCAGATGGGGTTGGTGGCACAATACGTTGTGAGCCACACAGGCAGGATCACAACAGTTAGCCACGAACCCCAGACTGGCCTGAGCAGCTCAGACCATAACGTCCACTCACTCAATCTCTATTCGGTGGTTCGGGGTCCTCCCAAATATCGCCAGCGGTCAAAGCAAGGTTCAGGAACCAGCCCGCGATCCGTTTTCAGGAAACCCACGATGCGCATGCCGTTAGACTACCGGCAAACGCCAGCGTCCCAGAATCGCTAATCTCCATCAGCATTTCCGTTTTTCGATACTCGCCGCCAGACCGGAGTTTGATGGTTCCGTATTCAGATTTCTTGTTGACCTCGCTGGATACGGCATTCAAATGGCTTCGGGCGGTACGACTATATTTGAAAGGCAGTTATGAAATTTAGAGCAATATCCATACCCGTTGCCGTTCTAGCCATGACGAGCGTACTCACCGGAGCGGTTCCAAGCGCAATTACACCAGGCCCACTTGAGCAGATTGTCAGCATTCAGGAAGCCGAAGCCGCTTCACCGCCCTGCAACGGTTTCAGAGAACGACCGACCGATTCGGGGCAGAGAGCTCCCATTCTGGTCTATGTCGGAGGTCCGCACTTTGCTAATGGATCCGCCGACTGCATTGTAAAATTCGGAGACGTAGGCGCATTCGTGGCCGCATTGCAAACAAATTTGAACGTTTGCTACCGGCAGAACCTGAGAGCTGATGGCATCTATGGCACACAAACTAGAAGCGCTGTTGCCCGGGTCCAGCGGATCATCGGTGTCCCAGCGGACGGAGTATGGGGCAGAAGATCAACTGTGGCCAGCAAATGGCGGGTGGCTTCTGGTTGCGCATTCTTAGTCCCCGGTTTCTAGAACTAGATGGCGTCGCCTCGTCTAACAACCTTGCTGTAAATGACCGGTCGGTTTCGTCATGCAAACGATTGTCTGCGAAACCGACCGGGGGTGTCCGACGGTGCGACCTGTTCGACGCTGAATCTATGATTGGGCTGTGGCCAACTCTCCCGTTACCCCCGCATTTCTAGAAGCTGTGATCGAACGATGCCAACATGCCTTTGCTTCTGATCAGAACCTAGAAACATCGACGGCAACGGCGATTCTCGCAGACTTATCAGCAGTGCTGAACCACCTTGTCCTGCTTGAGCAACGCGACCTCGCCGAGTGGATTCGTGACTTACCAGACGACAAAATCGGAGACTTCCTGGCCGATATGGAAGTCACGGCCCGGCAGGCCGATTCGGACTCCGATATCGGGTCGTTTATTTCTGCGCTCGCCGACTGGCAAACAACCGCTGAAGCAAGCCGCAACAATTGGTAGCGACACACCCAAGTCCTGAAAGCCCAGGTACCCTACTTGATCCACCAGTGCCCTATGGGCCATACTGGTGAGATGGAGTTACTACGCAACAGGACTTTCCAGATTATTGTCGGACTAGCGATTATCGCCATTGTCGCAGCAGTCGTTTTTTCTATCATCGCAATCAGCAACAACTGTTTCGACGAACTGGACGGATGTTAGAATTCCGGCTCGAGGTCTCGGCAGTTTCGATATTCAGTGTGTACCGGATGGAAAGTTCGTGACTTTGACAGGGAGAATGGCGGACCTATAGTCTCCACTATGCGTTCCACCGACAAGTCAATCTCGACGCTTGTTTCGCTTAACGAAATCTCACCAGAGCTTGATTCGTTTGACTCGCTCGCACTTATTAAACCCGATCGATATCACCCGACCTATATCGAACATATCCAGCAGACGTTCACATACTCCTACTATTTACCCGAACTCTCAACCGACGAGCTAGCCGAACTAGTCGATAAATATAACGGCACTGCTCTCGGTCTTATCAACTTCGACATCGAAGACAAAGAAGTATTCGCGATTGCTCACCGACTCCCTCAGCTCACGACACTCCATCTCAACAACAATAACGTCGGACCAAACGGCGCACGGGCAATCGCAAACAACCTCCACAACCTCACTGAACTAAACCTCGACGGTAACGACATCAGAGCAACCGGCACACGGGCGATCCTGAACAACCTCACCAACCTCCACGACATCGATCTTTACAGACGGGGGCTCCCCATCTATGAAAGCCCGTTTGTCGAAGCTCCGTCGAGCTCAAGCAAACAAGATTCACAACGTCCTCGCCCGGCTCGTGACAACGCAGTTCCAACAGATAAAGCTCGCCGCTCGGAACGAGAGGCCTCGATTCAGAAACTGAGGGCACTCTCTAGATCTTTCATAGATACGTCGATACCGACGCTCACCTCGCTTGACGAAATTCGAAAACTCGACACGGTCGACCTTGCGTTCCTCCGGCCAGGAAGGGATTTCACAGAAAAAGTACGACGAGAGTTTACGCACTGCTTCTACATTTCTGATGACTTCTCAACAACCGAGCTGCTTCGAGCAGGAAGTAACCGAATTAGGAAACTAGCCGTCGACAACAACCAGATCCGGGCAGACGGCGCACAAGCAATTGTCGAGAACTTTCCTGACCTCACCCATCTCTACCTAGGTTCCAACAACCAAGTCGGCGACGACGGCGCAACCGTCATCGCCAACGGGCTGCCTCAACTCACCACACTCAGCATCGAAGACCATTCTCGCATCAGGACAGAAGGCGCGATCGCTATCGCCAACGGGCTGCCTCAGCTCACCACACTCAGCCTCGAAGGCAGCAACGTCAGAGACCAAGGTGCCGTCGCCATCGCTACTGGGCTTCCCCAACTGGTCACACTTAACCTCAGCGTCCACAACGGTATCGGAGCGGTTGGCGCAACAGCAATCGCCGAGAACCTTACCAACCTGACAAACCTCAACCTCGAACGAAACCGCATAAGAGACGAAGGCGCGATCGCAATCGCCAACGGACTACCCCAACTAACCGCACTTAACCTTCATCTCAACATCCTCAAGATAGACGGTGTACGTTCGCTCGCAGGTAACCTCCACAACCTTACGCAGCTCTGCCTCGGCGAGAATTGGTGCGGCGACGGCGACACGTTCGGAGACGAAGGCGCGATCGCTAACGCTAACGGGCTGCCTCAACTTACGACGCTTGACCTTATCGACGATACGGGAGATAGCGGGGCGCAAGCGATAGCAAACAACCTTCGCCACCTCACCCACCTCGACCTTCACTACAGCCTAAGCGGGTCTGACGGTGTTGGAGATAAAGGTGCAGCAGCGATAGCGGACAACTTACGCAACCTTACGCATCTACGAATCCACAGCGACAGTCTAGGAGACGATGGGGTGATCGCCATCGCCAACGGGCTTACCCATCTCGACACACTCCTTCTTTTCAGCTGCAACTTCGGAGACGCTGGCGCACGAGCCATCGCTGACAACCTCCACAACCTCACCGATCTCTACCTCGGACACAACCGTTATGGATCTGGCGGCGTTGGCGACGAGGGCGCAACCGCCATCGCTAACCGGCTACCTCAACTAACCGAACTGACGCTTGGCCGCAACGTCGGGCCAACCGGCACAGCAGCCATCCTCAATAACCTCGACAACCTCACCTACCTAAAACTCAACAATCTCACCGAGATCAGTGATTTCGACAGCCTCCTCTGATACTTGCTTCATCTCAGTGAGCATATTGTTACGAGAGCTTCTCTACGAGCCTGTCAACGAATATCGAACATAGCGAACTTAGGAGTGGTGTTAACGTGTCTGGCCGAGTGGTCGAGTAAGTTCATGCAGGCAACTTTCTTGTCAACAGAACCAGATCCATGCCGAATCGCCACAAAGTCAATACGATGGCTATTGACATGACTGCACTTATTACGCTCCTACTCATACTCGTGATGGTAGGTTTCAACGCACTGTACGTCGCTGCTGAGTTCGCCACCGTAGGCTCTCGACGATCCCGAGTTCAGGAAAGCGCCGACGCGGGAGGCGGGCGAGCCAAAGGACTGCTGGGAATCCTGCAGGACGCAGAGAAACTCGACAACTACGTCGCCGCCTGCCAAATCGGCATCACGCTCTCCAGCCTGATCGCCGGTGTTTACGGCCAGGCCCGACTCACCCCGATCTTCGAGCAGTGGCTGGGATCAGCCGGACGAGGGGCAGCGGTAATCGTCGTCCTTCTGCTCATAACGGCGCTTCAGGTGGTGTTAGGTGAACTGCTACCCAAGACAGTGGCCCTCCGCTACCCCGAAGCCCTGGCGATGGCGACCCTCCCAGCGATGCGTATCAGCCAGTGGCTGCTTCGACCCCTAGTGGTCATCTTCAACGGTTCGGCGTTCTGGTTGATGAAGCGGATGAGGCTCGATGTTGACCACAGCCATAGCCACGTGCATTCGCCCCAGGAGCTGGCCGGGCTGTACCGGGACAGTGCCGAGGGCGGCCTGATCGACTCGGCCGAACGGGAAATGTTGGCCGGGGCGTTGCGAGTCTCGACACGGGTGGCACGCGGGATCATGACGCCTCGCCGACGGTTGGTCACCATCGACAAAGACGCAACGCTCGCCGAAGCCCTTCAGCAACTCTCAGCCAGTGCGTACTCGCGGTTCCCGGTCACCGATGGCAGGGAGGAAGTGGTCGGCATCGTAACCCTTCGAGATCTGTTCACAGCCAACGAAAATACACCCACCGGAACCACAGCCACCGTAGCCGACGTGACCTCCGAAGTTATGGTGGTAAGCGAAGCGTACGAGGTGGTTCCGCTGCTCGATACGTTCTCCAAGGAAGGCATCCACGCCGCCATCGTGGTGAACGAGTTCGGCACCGTCTCCGGGCTGGTAACCCGGGAGGACGCCATCGAAGAGATATTCGGGGAGTTCAACGACGAGTTCGACGTCGAACCGGACCCGATCACCATCACCGGAGCTCGGGTTTCGATCCGAGGCGATGTGCTGTTGGAGGTGCTGAATGATCGATTCGGCCTGGCCCTGCCTGCTGAAGAGGTAGACACTGCGGGCGGCTACGTGTGGCACCACCTCGGACGGTTACCTAAAGTCGGTGATGAAGTTCCGATAGTCACCGTCGAAGGTCGGGCGGCGTTGGAAAGCGACGACGACGTCGAACTGCCGCCGCCGCATCCGCCACTGCGGGTCGATTCGGTCGACGGCACACTGGTGGATAGGGTCAGCTTCGATCTGCCCGACGGGCTCATCCAGCCGGATGACGGAATGTCGGGAGGTCGATCATGATCGCTTCGTTCCTGGCCGCCGCTGAATCCGGCGATTCTGAAATCACCCTATTCGGCGACATCGTTTTTCCAATCATCGCCGTCATCGCGCTAGTAGTAATCAACGGCGTGTTCGTCGCCGCCGAATTCGCGCTGGTCGGCTCACGCCGAGCCCGCTTTGTCGACCTCGCCAACGGCGGCAACCGGGGTGCCAAATGGCTATTGAAAATCTTCGACCGCCCAGCAGGCAAGGACAGCTACATCGCCGTCGCTCAGCTCGGTATCACCCTCGCTTCCATCGGCCTCGGCATGTACGGCGAGCCAGCGATTGCCCACCTCATCGAGAAACCACTCGAAGGTGTGGTGTCAGACGGCGCCCTGCACCCCATCGGGTTCGGTATCGCCCTCGCCATAATCACCTTCCTACACGTTGTATTCGGCGAGATGATCCCCAAGGCGCTGGCGTTGCAGTCCCCAGAGGGGACAAGTCTGTCGGTAAACCCGATTATGCGGATGTTCTCGCTGCTGTTCCGACCGGTCGTGGCCCTGCTCAACTGGATCGCTTTCGGGTTGATGCGGATGCTGCGTATTCCCGAGCCGGACAAGGCCCTGTCGTTGTACAGTGCCGACGAATTAGCGATCGTTACCGAGGAATCGGCTACCGTCGGCGAACTCCCGAAGCTCCAAAGCGAGATCATTCACAACATCTTTGAGTTAGATGACCTCATGGCCGAAGAGCTTATGACGTCACGGTCCCACATCGACGCTATCGAGCAGAGCGCAACCCGAGCCGAAATCGCGGCCAAGGTGACCGGGGCGACAAGGTCTCGCTACCCGGTTTATGTGGACGATCTCGACAATGTGGTCGGCATTTTGCACGTGAAAGATTTCGTACGTGAAAGCCAAGGCGAAGATCAACTCGACCTCGGCAAAATCGTTCGTCGCTTACCAACCGTCACCCGAAACACCGCTGCCGATGTGATACTCGATCGATTCAAACGGGAGAGGATCCACGCCGCGCTGGTGGTCGATGAACTGGGTAGCACTATCGGTCTGGTAACGCTGGACGATATTATCTCCGAGGTGATCGACGACCCGGCTGGCGATCACGACCTGCCAGCGATTGAGCACGCCGACGGGTCTATGACGCTCGACGGCGAAACGACGCTGGCCGAGCTGGACGAAGACTTCGGCTTTAGCTTCGAAAGCGAAGGCGTCACCACCCTGGCTGGTCTGATACTGGCATCTACCGGCACAATCCCCAACGAGCGTGAAACCGTCGAGGTGCAGGGACACAAGCTGTCAGTGATCGAGGTGGACAATCACAAGATTACCCAGGTTCGGGTCACGCGTATCTCCGTTCCCACTACAGAGCCCGAGGCGCCAGCAGACGATCATCATTAATTTGTCATTTAGGTAGGTCCAAAGGCGGCAAAGCCAAGGCATATCAAGTACGACAGATGCTGAAGGCAATCGACAACTGAATGGAGAACCGAAATGACTGACCCCAAGCGCTACACCTACCGAGTGTCGTGGTCTAGTGGAGACGACGAGTTCGTGGCCACCGTTGTTGAGTTCCCATCATTGTCGTGGCTACACGCCGAGCAAGGCAAGGCGTTGAGTGGCCTGACCGAACTTGTCGAACAAGTAGTCACCGACTTAAAAACAGCCGGCGAGTCTGCCCCAGAACCAATTGCAGATCGACGCTATTCAGGCAAATTTAACGTCCGCGTTCCCGAATCGCTCCACCGCGAACTAGCACTAACCGCAGCCGAAGAAGGTATAAGCTTAAACCGCTTAATCAGCAACCGTCTCGCCCATAGTTAACTGCCCCAGAGAGCCAACTTCTGGACAGAAACAGGTTCCATCGTAACTATTATGCATGTTCAGCCGAACCTTTACTGCAGGTTCTGCCGGGTTTATACTGCATGTCCTGCCGGACCCCACTGAGGGATTCGCCGTATCACACCAATTACACACCACTATACGAAGAGTTACCGGATCAATTCTTGGCTCGGGTGATCCAAGTTTCCCAGCTTGAACCCGAAAACACACGTTTTACCAGGTCAGATGTTAAATCAGAAGGGCCCGAAGCGAGAATTGAACTTGCGACCTACTCATTACGAATGCCTTGGCTACTGTCCAACCGGGGCCAGAAACCGCCTAAACAGGAGAACCACCGTTCTACATTTTCTACTACGTACGCATGATTCCACGTAGTATCCGAAAGTTTCCTGGGTGAATTCCTGGGTTACGGACCAAGCGTGGAAATCGACACAACCTGAACACCATCATCTCGACGATAGGACATGCCGTGGCCTGTAATCACCACAAGTGCGGAGGGTTCCGCAATCTTGCTTGTATCAACTTTGTTTTTGAATCTGATGAGGTTGTTCGCTGCCGTATCGAGAGTATCGGGAGCCGAACCTAGCTTCACCTCAAACCCCGCCCACCTGCCATCGCTGGCGGTAACCACCGCGTCAACTTCAAGGCCGCTCTTGTCACGGTAGTGCTCAACCTTGCCATCGACGGATTGACTGTAGACTCGAAGGTCCCGGACGACGAGAGATTCGAAGATAAACTCAAACGTGTTGAGGTCTTTCATAAGTTTAGGGGCTGAGGCATTGAGTGCCGCTGTTGCGAGCGATGGGCAAACAAGGTGGCGACGAGGTCGTTGAACGGCCTGAACGTTAGACCGAAGATGGGCACCCCAGCCTGGCTGCTCTTCCAAAATCCAGATGCGTTTGAGAGCTTCGATCCACGCGTTTACTGTTTTCACGTCCACCGGGGAGTCAGGACCTCCGATTTCTTGTCCCAACTTCGCCGCTGAACGGTCGGTGGCAGTGTTTCGAGCGATCGCCCTGATCAGTTTCTCGAATTTTCCTGGGCTTCGGATGTCGGTTACGGCGCTGACATCAGCTTCGATTACTTGCTTGATGTAGTCCTTCGACGCCTCATGCGCATCGCTGACGGAACGTTTTTGTTGGAGGGGCCAGCCGCCCCTCACCGCTATCTCCGCTAGATCCGGGATCGACACTTCGCTAGCCGCAGCTTGTCCGGCTTCCCCATCCAAGAGGCTACTAACGGATACCTCCCCGCTTGAGGAGCCTGACTCAAACATCGACATTGGTCGCATACGAACAAAACTGAACCGACCAGCTCCACTATGACGGCTGACGTCCTCAGGAAGGGTGGCCGAGCCGGTAAGAACAAACTGGCCATCTTTGCCCCGATGGTCGATCTCGCGACGAACAGCATTCCATAGGGTCGGTTCGAGCTGATATTCATCCAACAAACGAGGCGTTGGACCTTCGAGGACGATATCTGGAACAAGACGAGCCGTTTCGACGTTATTGTCTATATCGAGAAGGAGCTCGCTTTTGGCTACCTGACGAGCAGTCTCGGTCTTGCCGCAAGCCTTCGGCCCTTCAATCACCACGGCGCCAGCCCGACCGAGACGTTGCAGTAGCTCCTGGTCAACAATTCTCGGCATGTAGCTCGACATAGTTTCTTTCCTTAGAGCTTAACCCAACCTAGCGGCCTACTCCCCGATTAATCCTACCCCTAATCCCTGATTTATCTCGACACTACTCCCTTATTTATCTTCACGCCCAATACAAAGGTGCACAAAACGTCAGGCCAACAGCGCGACTCGTGGAATCTAGATCGCCCTCAAGTGTTCTTGCCCCAACCCAGGAAACCTGATTCCCACGAACCATGATGACACAATTCCTAGGCTAGCTAGTAACGTGCGACAGCTCCAAAAAGCCAACATCCGCCAATGCTTATGCAGAGCACCTAGGGCCCGAAGCCGGAATTGAACCAGCGACCTACTCATTACGAATGCGAAAGCTAACGTTCAATTGGCCGGAGTTCTATACGAATCAGCAGCGTACTGCCATTACGCAGCGCCTACCAGATCGAGCCGTTGTTTGATCATCACTCAAGGACTTGCAATATGGTACCGTTATTGGTACCATTCCAGGAGTGGCCAAAATTGACAAGACCATTTCTGGGATGCGCAACTCACCACAGAACATCTCATACAAAGACCTCCACTCAGTGTGCGTCCATTTCTTCGGTGAACCTCGCCAAAATGGCTCATCACACGCAGTGTTCAAAACCCCATGGCCCGGAGACCCGCGAGTTAATATTCAAAAGTCCAAAGGCGGCAAAGCCAAGGCATACCAAGTACGACAGATACTGAAGGCAATCGACAAACTGAATGGAGAACCGAAATGACTGACCCCAAGCGTTACACCTACCGAGTGTCGTGGTCTAGTGGAGACGACGAGTTCGTGGCCACCGTTGTTGAGTTCCCATCATTGTCGTGGCTACACGCCGAGCAAGGCAAGGCGTTGAGTGGCCTGACCGAACTTGTCGAACAAGTAGTCACCGACTTAAAAACAGCCGGCGAGTCTGCCCCAGAACCAATTGCAGATCGACGCTATTCAGGCAAATTTAACGTCCGCGTTCCCGAATCGCTCCACCGCGAACTAGCACTAACCGCAGCCGAAGAAGGCATAAGCTTAAACCGCTTAATCAGCAACCGTCTCGCCCATAGTTAACGGCCCCAGAACCTGCTGAATATCGCATCGAAACTGTTCTTTGGTTAGCGTTTCGGGATCCCTACTGCATGTTCTGCCGGATACCTACTGCATGTTCTGCCGGACCCCACTGCGAGATTCGCCGCATCACACCAATTACACACCACGGTGCGACGAGTTACTGGATCGATTCTTGGCTCGGGCGATCCAAGTTTCCCGGCTCGAACCCGAAAACACACGTTTTAACTGGTCAGAATGTGCAATCAGTTCGAACCGATTACAAACAGTTTCTTGGCTAAATTCTTGGCCGAGGCTGGCGTTGCAACCTAGGACTAGCTTGGCGAATCAACCCGAAAAACGAACGTTGCTGCGTAGAAAACAAACGAACCCGCCTTCAGAAGGCGGGCCGTTAGTGCAATTCGATCGGACTCCCGAAGGCCTCAACCAAATCGTGTTGTAAATACAACTATACCCTACCAACAGCACAAAATCTAAATCAACTTCCAATGATATTGTAGCTGCATGCAAGATCCGGAAATGAACAAGCGGGTCCTCGTCTACGTCGATGGCTTTAATGTCTACTACGGCTTTAAACGGAAGAAGTGGAACTACTTTCTATGGCTCGATTACCGCCAAGTGTTCGAGTCGATTCTCAAACAGAATCAAGAGCTCATCGACGTGAAGTACTTCACCGCTCTTAGCCTCAAAGGTGAGAGCCGCCAGCGTCAGGAAACATATCTCAACGCTCTCGAAATCAAGGGAGGTATCTCAATATTCAAAGGCAGGATCGTCAACCGGCCTCACAAATGCAAAACCTGCCACACGAAAACGCAACGAGCTCAAGAGAAAGAGTCAGACGTCAGTATTGCTGTCGAAGCAATGCTGGACGCTATGCACAACCGAGCAGATGAGGTCTGGATCGTGAGCCGTGACAGCGATCTCGCCCCACTCGTCAGAACCCTGATAGATGAATTCGGAATAAAGGTCGTGATAATCAAACCGCCAGACGGTTCAGGCTCCGGGGCAGGCGGCGACGAACTCGTAAAAGCATCCGGCAATAATCCATTCTGGATACAGCCTCGGATATGGAAGCAATCCCAGCTACCTGACGAATTGCAAAGCCACAAAGGCGCTAGACGCCAACGACGACCCGATAAATGGACAAAGCCAGACCCTGCTTAAGAAGAATAACCAGGAAGTGGAAGCGCTGGGATTAGCCAGATCTGCTCCGTCACCCTCAAAGCGATCGACACCGTGTTGTGCAACGCTGGAGAAGGCTAGAACGGTCACCCTTTCCACCAAGCAACACCAGTGACGAACGGTACGTATGGCTAGCATTCGAGCTGCACTGATTTTCGCCAGTCCGAATCTCGTAAGGCTCGACACTCAACTAAATAAGACCTATTCTGCCGACCCAGCTAGAGCCGTCGCTACTCTCATATGCTAGGAAGTCTTGATCGAGGCGTCTGACAGTCACTACGATCTTGCCATGGCCTTTGACGTCCCTGGCAAACAAAACCCACCCCACTTCCCCAAACAGCGTTCACCTTGGGGGTGCGTTCATTGCAGCAACATCGTCACACCCGGACACGATCTTACTGGTCGGACACGGAAATTCGAACCCGACATTTTCATTGGGGAGCACACCTATGGAATCGAGAATTGGGTAGAGGTCTCCCATCTCACTTGCCCAGGTTGCAAGGGACAAGCCCTTGTCATTCGTGAGTTCGAGAAAGACGATGCTGTCGGCGACTTCAAGCAAGTTTATCCTGCACCCTTGGACGGCCCCGAACCTCACACCGATCTTCCATCCGAAGTTGAAGCCTTGTACTTAGAGGCAAGGAGCGTTGCAATCACTTCACCTCGTTCGGCTTCAGTACTACTCCGGCTAGCACTCGAGACGTTCCTTGGAGGCTCACCATTCAACCTTTCGGGCAAACTGATCGAACGAATAGCTGAGGCCAGCAAACTCCCAGAACTCACAAGCCTGTTCACGCGCCTTGAAGTTGTCAGGATCGTAGGAAATGAGGCAGCGCACGAGTCGATTGCCACGTTAACTGCAGACCCCGAGCTAGTCCTCTATCTGTTTGAAGTAATAAATGAGGTCGCAGAGGCCGCCATCGCCACACCACGCAGACATGCATCGATGGCCGCTAAAATTCCTGCAACAAAACAACGGAAACCTCCACAAACCCAAAAATGCCCTTAGCGGCCAGACTACGTTCCGGTCTGATCACTTATCTGAACATACGACCTTCTGGTTATGAGCCCCACTCCGCACACCTTTACTTGCCTGCGGGGGACGCCCTGTACCGCTTTCTAAGAGGGATTTTGGACACGCTTACCCACGTTGACCTGCGTTCACTTTTGATAGCTGTCGGGCGAGTAGATGACAAATAGATGGCTCGTTGTTCCAGTTGAGGTACGGGCCTTCCCCTATTAGCCGCTGGCCTATCGATGGCCGCACTGATGCCTCCCGACTTTTACGAGGCGACGGCTGACACCATTTCTAAGAAATTTGGAAGTGTGAAGAGTGGCCTTGACGCGATCGCCGGTGGGTTGCCAGAAATTGGTCCCGGTGAAGCGGAGGAAGCTGAGGGATCACATGAAGAAGAATGAATCTTGAAGAGCTTATTCGCCAGTCAACCCAAATGAGCCTAGACAGAAGAAGACGCATTTCCAGTCCTCACATGTACCCCGCGCTCTGTTTAGGATCTTTCTCGTGAGATAGCCTCGACCTCAACCACTGCCAGGTCTTTACCAGACCAGGTCGGAGAATGGCAGCAGGTGCCACAAGCGCTGCGAGACCTGTCCAAAATTCAAGCGGGCTTCCCCCACTACTCAGAGGGTGGAGAGTCGGGGAAGACAGATCCCCGAATAGCGCTATATCGGGGTTCCCATCGCCATCTGTATCGATTGTCTCGCCTGTGTAAATAGACGGGAGCGAGGATCGGTCTAATTCAAGCGGTTCAGAACGAGGAGGCGAAGGGACAAAGCCATCAAGTAAACTAAGAACAAACGCTCCTAGCTCCCCTATATATCCCGCAAAAGTTCTTGTCCCGACCCCGGTCGGCACCGGTTCGGTCCAGATGAGAAAGAGGACTACAAGTAGCAGTACCGCATATGCCCACTTTGGCGGAACTACCACGCAACATCGTGTACGAGCCAGCTCATATTGGCGAGCATAGCCCCAAAGCTGTGGTCAACACAAAACTGATTTTGAAAGCCCGATACCAAACAAGAAACCCTAGAGTAACCAGCCAGGTTCGACCATGTCTGGCGAGATCGGAACAACCCAAACCTCAGCATTCGACAGGAACTAGCGCCTACAATACCAAGCTAGCGGATTGCGTTTCTTGGCTGATTCTTGACTCACGCTATCTGCACGACCCAGAACGCACCCACCAAATCGGCGTTTTCCCTGTTCAGAGTGTGCAAGCACCTAGGGCCCGAAGCGAGGATTGAACTCGCGACCTACTCTTTACGAATGAGAAAACTGGTGTTCAATCCGTACAACCAGCACTAACTTGTTGGCTGGGTGAGTGATTTTCGGCCTAACACGTTTCTTACCGTTCCAACTAGTTACAAACAGTTTCTTGGCCACATTCTTGACTCAACCCCACCGTTGAAGACTCAGCCAACTCGTCCGCTTTCAAAGGGACCACAAGCATTCTCGGTAGCGCTAACCTCGCTGAACATGAGTGCGCTAGCCATCCAAGATACCAAGGAATGCTGAGGCTTGTCAGTGTACTCGGCACCCGAGACGACCCTCAGGCTCAGCCTGGAGCTGGTCCTGGTCCTCAAATAATATAGGCTCGTAGCGTGACCAAGTTAAATGAGCAGACCAAATCTTTGGCTCTCGAAGAGCTCAAGCTACTCTCAGCGCTAATTTCGAAACAGGAGGAGTTTAGGTTGACGACGCGTGGCTGGTCGCTAGCAATCTTGACCGGGCTTACGATTGCTCACCTTAATCATGATCTGAGTGTCGGTCGGGCCACATTTCTACTTCTTGGCCTTGGTATCATCGTATCTGGATGGATCATCGAAGCTTGGTATTCAATGGCTCAGCTAGGAGCAATGGATCGTAGTCTTGTCGTTGAACAGTTCCTCCGAGGTGACTGCTCAAGTTACGACGGCCCACGGATCGCCACTGATCTAGGCCCCCAGAGCGAAATTCGGTCCTAGTGTATGTTAGCCGGGCCTTTTTATATGGACGGGTCGCTATCCCGAATTTGACAATGGTGAGTCTAGTCATTGCGATCGGGCTTGTGGCTTCAAACTAGATGCGGGCAGGTAGGACAATCTGTTCGCCACCATGGTAAGCCAAACCCTGCTTTTAGTTAGGCACAATATGGGTTACGGAAAATCGCCGAAACTATCGACCAAACTCTCCCGGCTTCAATGATTCTCAGAGTACCAAGCTACTTTGGATCTCATGAAGGTATGTCGCCTCTAGACAAACAACGACTGGCACCGCAGAGGAAAGTGTTTAGCGTGGCGCCAAAGAGAATTGACCTCTTCTGTCCCACGACACTCAGACCGTGCACTTATGGCTGTGCGCCTTGACGCAACCCCGCAGGGTTTCGTTATCGGGCTGCCTGCCAGGCAGGGAGCAACGCTCATGACACCAACATGCACGACTCGGCTAGATCCACAAGAACAAATTCAGCGCGCGACTTTTCCCTGATGGCAAGAATGGCTTGGGCGAGGATTGCAGGCCCCAGAAAGCGAAGAATGAGCTGCAGCCATCGTTCCAATCGGTTAAGGTCGCCACTTGGTGGGCTGAGAAATGACACCATAGAGCGGATAGAAAAATCCAACGCATCAGTAGGCCGAATCCACGCCGATCCTGTTGATGCCGGTTTGAAATGCCATTTCGGGGTTCTGAACAGCTGATTCCAGACGGTTTCTTTGCAAATAACCCTTGAAGCAACGCCAAAGTCTACGATTCTCCCTGAACTTAGTTCCTACTGGCATTCATCACAGTACGAACACTCGGCACCCCTGAGGAGCCAGGGACTATCAAACCGGCAATGAAACCCAGTGTTTAGAGTTCCAACAACCCCTGCTTAACTGCCAGGCCTGCCAAAGCCCAGAGAGCACAGCACCCAAACCAGTACTTGCTTCACCGCAGCAAGGTTTGTCGCCCGTGTCAAGTTGCTATTACGAGATGCAGCGATTTCAGGACGACCCTGAACAACGAAAACGAAGTACCTGGAGGAAAGGGTACGGGCGGGCGTGGGCTGAACTGCGAGGTGAGGGCTATGTCGTGAACCGTAAAAGGTGCAGCAGGTCTGGCGAAGAAGGGCTACGGGTGCAGAAACGTAGACGTCGGAACGAACTGGCCATTCAACTATGGTTCCACCGGTAGCGGCCGTTTCGAATCAGGTATGGGCTGTTGATTTCAGTTTGACTCGACAGCGGATGACCGGCAATTCAACATCGCTTCGACGATCGATTAACACATCAGAGAATCGATTCTTCACATCGTCGACCGATCCATCAACGCTGAGAAATTGGAAACCGAACTCGACGCTGTAATCCAAGCCCGGGGTAACCTGTGCTGTTGCGTTGCGATAACGGGCCAGAACCGATCTCAGGAACGCTGATTCTCTAGCACCGGCTGGTACTAACACCGGGTCCTTCCACCCTAGCCGAAGCGACCTCGGATTGCCCGACATCCATCGAAGCCTTTGAGATTATCTAAAAAGTACCCAATTACTCTAGAAATTGATTGAACTCACCGAAGAACAATCGGAAAGTAGTAAGTTCGCCCGTTCCTACTTTGACATACGAACCTCTAACTCAGAAAAGTCTAGGCCAGATGAGCATTCGATACGTCTCAACAAATAAAGACAAATTTAGGGAAGCTAAATCGATTCTGGAACCTATGAAAATTTCGATCTTGCCATTTGAAACCAAAATAGATGAACTGCAAACCAAGGAAACCCAAAGTCTGGTGGAGGACAAGGTTCTGAAAGCGTTCAATCAGGTCGGGAGAAAGGTCTTCGTCGACCATACTGGCCTATACCTAGAATGTCTGAACGGATTTCCTGGCGGACTCACCCAGGTTTTTTGGGACACTCTCGAAGCTGATCGTTTCGCAGAACTCTACGGGAACAATGTAAATACCCGGGCTACCGCAAAGACCGTCATAGGTTATACCGACTGTCAGGAGATCCACACATTTGAAGGCGAGATAAAAGGAAGGATCGCTCAAAAACCCTCCGGTGACAGGAGTTTCCAGTGGGACTGTGTGTTTATCCCCGACGGCTCAGAAGAGACTTTCGCCGTAATGGGAGAACAGAGGAAGAACGAGATATCGATGCGCCGCATAGCACTCGACGAGTTCGCAAAATTTCTAGCAAATCAGGATCAAGATGATAGATAAACTTGCTTCACTGATATCGCAAGGAAGTGTTATTCTTTTTGTTGGGGCAGGCGTGTCTCGCAATTGCGGTCTCCCAACATTTGACGAACTGGTCGCCCACCTTGGCAAAGAACTCGGATTCAATCCAAAATTATTCCATGCTCACGGCGACTACCTAACTTTGTGTGAATACTACAAATTGGAAAAGGGAAATCTCGATGGGTTAAAGAGCTGGATCGAAACCGGCTTGCCTGAAAGCTCTGTAGTCTCAGATTCGAAGATTCATCAACTAATTGTAGAACTTGACTTCCCACTCATTTATACGACGAACTACGACTCATTAATTGAGGATGTTTTCGAGCATAGGGGAAAGCCCTTCACAAAAATTTCCAATGTTTCAGATCTAGCCGATATCAGATCTGGAAAGTGCCAAGTTATCAAGTTTCACGGCGACCTCGAAGACAATGAACAACTTGTTCTCACAGAGTCTAGCTACTTCTCCCGTCTAGATTTTGAATCCCCCTTGGATGTCAAACTACGGGCGGATCTTCTGCGAAGGTCGGTACTCTTCATCGGCTACAGCCTGACGGATATCAATGTCCGGTATATGTTGTACAAACTCGACCGCCAATGGAAAAAATCGTGCCGAGAAGAATCAACCCGACCAGAATCTTTTGTTTTTCTCTCCCGACCGAATGCAGTTCAACAACGCCTACTCGAAGAACGTGGCATCAACGCCATCGTCGCCGATTCAGACAATCCAGGAGAAGCCTTGGAGAGCTTCCTTCAACATCTACTCGATGCCAAAAACGGAATTCTTGATGACTAACTATAAACCAACAAAGGCTCTCATGGAGCTTGCTATATCTGAAGCGCAAAAAGCCCGAGAAGCGGGGGACTACGCTATTGGTGCCGTAGTGGTCAAGAACGGGAATGTACTCGCTTCATCCGGCAATAGAGTCCAAATCGAGAACGATGCAACTCAGCACGCTGAGGTCGCAGCGATCAGGAAAGCTTGTGCAAAAGCTGGAACAAGGCACATCGAAGGGACGGTTCTTTACTCTACAGCTGAACCCTGTCCAATGTGCGCCTCGGCAGCCATCTGGGCTCGAATGGAAGGCATCGTGTTCGGAAGTTTGATCGAAGACATGAACAAGGCTGAGGAAGAACTCGGAAGTGCTGACTGCACGTGGAGAACAATCGGTATCGATTCACGGTACATATTGGACAACGGGAATCCGAAACCGTTTTCGATCAGTGGGTTCATGAGAAAAGAGTGCCGAGAACTGTTTCATAGGTAGACGGCAGAAATGTTGGATGGGTGTTGGATTCTCGTCCGTTTTGCCTGGGTTTCGACTTATAGAAAGCCGTTTTGCCTGGTCAGCGTAGGGCCCGAAGCCGGAATTGAACCGGCGACCTACTCATTACGAATGAGTTGCTCTACCAACTGAGCTATCCGGGCACGGATCGTATCTTATCGGACAGCCACAAAGATACGTCCGAACAAACCATCAATCAACCAACCGGTCACGAAACCGACTAAACAGAACCCTCATCGCCCCTCTTCAAATACTGATAACCCCGAATTTCGACAATCCCGTCAGGGCCGACATCATCCGACAGAAACTCCCAACCCCCGTCAAGTTCAAGAGTCGCACCCGGACCAACATCAGACGTCGTATCAGGATGCTCATGCGACCAACGCTGATCACGAAACCCCACACTTTTCACCCGGCAACGTGCCACTAAATAGTCGTCACTCTTCAAATACACCCAGCCGTGTTCACGCAGCTCGGTCGGCATAGTCGAAATCGGCAGCCACCCCTGGTCAGGACCCTGCACATGATACCGAACGTTGCTGTCGGGAATCTCGTAGGCCAAATCTTTATCACCGAACAGGTCTGGGCATTCATCGTCAACCGATTTCGGTAACGCCCGAGACGGAGCCGCCACCGACGCCCGAGGTTTCCTAGTCGACGACCCCCGGCTAGAAGCAGAACCAGTCGACGTTTTACGTTTAGCAGCACGCTTCGGTTTCGGTTTTGGTGGCTCTGGTTTGGGTTTCGGCGGCACCGGCCGCTGATCGAACGGCAGAAACATACATTCGTGACATGTCGCCCATGGCTGAGGCATACCGTGGTCGCAAACAAAGTCCGCTTCGACCTTCATCGTCTATCTATCTCCTGGTTCGGGCCGAGTGGGCGACCGTCTCGTTCCATCAATGACATAGGCACTCTATTACAAATCCCGATGGCTGAGACGGCCCAGACAAGGTGAAACAGAAACTGCTGCACCAATGACACCAAGCAGTTGTCTGCCTCCACGACCGAAGGCAGACAACGACCCGATAGAGCGACCCGCTTATCGGGCCTGGATCTCTAACGACTTGACTGAGAACCCATCCCACGGGTATCCGTCGCTGCACGCAGGGCGCGGTCCGACAATCCATTCGAAGTCGTTCGAACCTGCACGCAGCAATGCTGGGTCGATGTCGGTGGTGAACGACGCCCACCCTTCCGACGTGCAGTTATCTTTCGGATATTCGTCAGCGTGAACCTCAAACGGTTCGCTCCCGTTGACTGATAACAGAACTTGTCCTTTGGCCGGGGCGTGCAGCTGCCCAAACATCTTCGGGTCTGCGGGCACCGACGGAATGTCGATGGTGACGGTTTCGGAATCACCGATCGGCCGGTCACCGTTGGCTTCCAGATACACAGCACTGTCGGCTTCGTAAGATTCATATGTTCCCGTTACCGGACCCGTGAACCCGAAGTTGTCCCAATGGAACGTGTAGTTGTCGACGTTGTTGGCTTTCTGCGGCGTGTATGCGTGTTGGGTGACAACCACAAGGCCTTTGGTGACTGGCATATCTTCGGACAGGGTGTAGGTCATTTGGTCGAACGAACCGTCTTCGTGTTCGATGTCCCACCAGATCATGTTGGCGTCGGGGTCGAATCGGAACTCGTGGGTGAGTCGTGGTCGACGGTCAGTGTTGGCCGGATGGTCGGGATGCCGTTGCGCGAATGTGGATTCCTCAACGAAGACGTCCGCTGTGCGGCCTTGTGAACCTGATCCGGTGGCGGTGTGCATACGTCGTTTGTTTTCTCGGAATTCGAAGACGATACGTTCACCCGGGTAGGTTTCGTCGATCGGCCAGATTTCCTCTGCTGCGCCGATGCGAAGTTTGTCGGCCGGCACGATCATGACTTCCCACCACAGGCGTGGGCCTTTTTCGTCGATGTTGACGTCGAGTGTGAGTTTGCCTCCTTCAGTAAAGTCGAACTCTTGTTGAGGCCAGTAGGCGTTGACCGAATATCCGGCGACGTCACCTAACGCGGTCATCATATGGTCGCGGCAAATGTAGAACGCTTCGTCAGGGTTGGTGCCGTTCGAATCGTGACTGGTCGAAATTTGGTGCGACGGGAACGCTGCGGTTGGGGTCGGAGGCCCGCCGCAGTCGTCGCCATGATCGCCGGGGAACGGGTCAAACGGCCCGACTGAGTCTCCCGGATGGGTGCGATGGGTTAACGCGAAGTCGAAGTTGTCGGGCAGTAGTGACTGGCTTGGCCCATCGGGTGCGCCGTCGAATGTTTCGAACAGAGCGAACCCGTCTGGGGTTGGTTCAGCTGCCGGAGTTTCCGGCGTTGATTCCACCGGAGGTGTTTGCTCCGGTGGTTCGATCTCAGGTACTACACCCGAATCCGGTGTTGTGTCGGCTGGGACGGTTTCGTCGACTTGGTCACTGCCGACGAGTTTGATGTCGTCGAACACTACGGGGCCGACGGTGTCTGAACTGACGTTGCGCCACCATAGGGCACGAACGGTTGAGGTCGAACCGAGTTCGAGTTCGAACTCGACCGCCGTTTGGGTGTTGGTTTCGACACTGAACTTGTCGTTCACCTGCCAGTCCTGTTCGAAGACAAGAACTTCAAGTTGAACCGAACTGGCCGGTGTAGCATCGACGGTAAAAACCAACGAGTTCGTGTCCGATCCAAGGGTTATGGGTTCCGGGGTTGAAAGAAACAGCGCCTCGAATTCGTCGAACGTTACTGTCAAGTTGTCGCCTTCGACCGTGTCAGCCCACGACCAGTTCTGCATGCCGCTTTGCAACGAATCTGTGTACACGGGCGTGACCGTGCCTGCTCCACCTGACGTGGAGGCCAACACCAGGGTCGGCACACCAAGCAGTGTGGCAAACGCAGCCAAAACTACGGTTATTGTTCGTGTCGTCAATCGGTCCATGAGATATGGATTGTTCCTTCCCGCCTACGGGTTAGGTGTGTTCACCCAACGCTGTGTTAGACACCGATAGGCGGCGAATCATGTCAGAAGAATCCGCCAAAATTTTGTTGACATGTTTTGGCCATTTGCGGTGTCTATAGGTTGTGCCCCAATTTGTCGAAGCGTTGAACACAGGTGAAACGAAGCCGGTAGTGTTGAGTGTTGTGGGGTCTTCGGGGCGTGCCGGTCGAAAAACGAACCGCGACATTTTTGCTGAACAGTACCCGTCGTTACGGTCATACGCCGCGGCGATGGGGCCCCTCGATTTAGATCCCGACGATTTGGTTCAGGAAGCTCTCGCCCGAACGTTACAGCATCATTCGCTCGACGAGTTAGACAACCCTCGCGCCTATCTTCGCCGAGCCATCAATCATGTGGCCAGTAACCGGCGACGCAGTTTAGGTAGGCGTCGGCGGGCGTGGGCCAGGATCGGTGCCGCCGAAGATGTGTCGGCCACCTATCCGTCGGATTTGGCTGACCTTGAACATCTCGAACCGTTAGACAGAGCCATTCTTTATTTGGCTGAAGTCGAAGGAAGGTCGATGGCATTTATCGGCGACGAACTGGAAATGACTGAAAACGCGGTGCGTCTGAGAGCGTCACGGGCTCGAAGAAAACTTCGAACAATAGTAGATGGTGACATGTCATGAACATCGAAGAAGAACTGGCTCGAAGAAGTCGGAGAGGCAAACCACGGGGCGCTGACGCCGTGTTTGACGGCGCCGTGTCCGACCAAACACAACCGAACCAATCGACCAGTATCGACGTCTCGTCTCATCGTTCCTTTCCCGGCAGCCGAGTGTTCGCGGTAGCGGCCAGCATCGTTGCCGTTGTTGGCATGTCGGTCCTGTTTTTCGTATCGCAACGCTCATCTCCACAAGACATCAGCACTGCAGCATCGGAAAGTTCGGTCACCGAGCCATCTACAGGTTCGACGACCTCAATACGCGAAGATGTTGTTGAGGTCGAACCGCCGGTAGACGAACCGGAGACAACACCGGATACCGCAACTGATAGCGTCGACGGTTCGGCACCGGTTGTGTTCAATCCCAGCAGCTACGACCCTGGCGACTACAACACTGTTGATCGTGGGTTCGACGACCTGACTGTCGTTTCTGAAGGGGCGGATCGTTGGTCGGTTAACGTGACACAGAACGGGCACGGAAACGTTCTCGTTCGGCCTAAGCAGCCGTTCACTGCAGCCGATGGCATGATCGTGGTCGAAGCCGACGTCGCTGCCGGACGTGAGGAATACGGGCAGCAGACTTGGGTGGAGTTGATAGTCAGCACTGGTTCAAGTCCAGATGACACCACCGGCATTTTCGGGTTCGACTATTTCGAGAGTGAAACTTCTATCGGCTGCCGTATTGAGGCCACCCATAATGTCGTTTGTGATCAACGTGTCGGTGCTAACCCGTCAACTAACTGGACAGCCTCGTGGTTTGAACCGGCCGGTCAAACTTCGTTTGGCGGGAATGACTCGGTAGATAATCGACAGTTTTTTCGCCATTGTGCAACAGGAGCCGACCCTCGGGATTGCCTCGACCGGTTTCGGCTGGAGCTGACCGTCGATCGACTAACGTTGTTTGTCAACGGGGTCAAATATTTCGAGCAGTCAGACTTCGACACATCGAAACAGATTTCGAGCGAACTTTTCAGTCAACAGTTTTTCGTGTACGCCGTCTCGTCTGTCACCCCCCGAAGCGACAACGACGTTAGTTTCAACTGGGGACGTCTGGCGGTTAACCCTCCCGGTGAACCAACAGCGTCGCCCTATTACCCCTGATCAGCTCTTTACGAGCACAACATGCAGTGTGTAGTATGTCACTGTGGACGGTCTTATCTGCGTCGGCAGTTTAACGTTCCCCCGATTAGTCCAACTATGAAGGCTACGAGGTCCACTCGGCGCGTGTTCGTTGCGGTGGGTGTCGAACCGACGGCCAGTCTAATTGCTGTACTCAACCAGCTAACCGAAATCGGCAATGATGTTCGGGCAACCCTGATTGAGGACCTTCACATAACGTTGCGGTTCATCAGTGACGTCGAGCCCAGCATCGTTCCATTGTTGGCTGACGTAGTTAAAGACACAACGGAAGGCTTCGACCAGCCGACAGTAGACCTCACGTCAGTTGACGCTTTTCCCACTATCGACAACGCCAGTGTGCTTTGGATCAAACCTCAACCTGACGCCCAGCTAATCAAAGCAGCAGCGACTCTCACCCAAAACCTTTTGCCATTTGGGATTGAGAGAGACCCTCGAACGTTTCGCCCCCACGTCACTATCGCCCGTCTACGTCGACCGTTGCGGGAACTTCCCGACGCAACCCAAAGCAGCATTAGTGAACTCTTCAGATCATCGGCTAACTTTGGTCAAGCGCGTCTAACGGGAATTCGTATGTACGAGTCTGACCTTAATCAGCCCCAACCGGGTTTTGCAAAGTATGCAGTCTTGTACGACCCGATCAGCGAGCCGACGTTCGTTGGACGGTGATGAACAGGTTCTGGAGCAGCAGAACCTCGTTGGGGTTTCGAACGAGATTTTCGGCTGCGTTCTGAATAGCGTTGAGCGCAAACACTTCAGCACCTCCGGTCGAAACCGCAGCGTCACGATAGTGCCGAGCCAAAATAGCGAACCCGAAGCGAAGTTCGTCGGTGCGAAGCCGTCGGGCTTCTCGTTTGTGGCGCGCTACCAGCTCGGCACGACCCGAGCCGCGTTCACCGAAACGTTCAACCCATTCAGCTAACTCTTCGAGTTCGGTTTGTTGTTTCGCCGCTAACGGTTCCAGCGACTTTTCGATAGCGTCTCGAATATCGTTGACCAACCCAGCGGTGGTGGTTCCTCGCCCGTCAAGAGTTGATGGAACCGACGCCCACAGTTGTGAACGGGCATGTAACGCCTCGTCGGTGAGTAACAACCTAGCGCGGTCAAGGTCGCCGCCGGAGGCTGTACCCGCTAGCTCGATCCGGGCCGTGCCGGCCTGCGGATTTTCGTTTTGTAGAACGGTTGAAATCTCGTTGACAGAAAGCGGCCCAAATTCGATGGTGACGCATCGACTGGCGATGGTGATGAATTCGGGGGCTACTTCCTGGCCGAGTAACACAAATACGGTTGATGGCGGCGGCTCTTCGATAACTTTCAGCAGTTTACCGATCGCGGCCGGTTCGATGACGTCGATGTTTGGCACCACGATCACTTTGCGCGAACCTTCAACGGGGGTTCTCATGCTTGCTTTTGCGATCTCGTCGGCTTCGGAAACTCGAAGGGCAGAACCTTGGGATTCGATGACAACAACGTCCGGGTGGGTGCCTGCGACCGCTAGCTTGACGGCGCGTTCAGCCTCCTCGGGGTTGTCGGCTTCGTCCGACAGTATTAACGCGGCGAACCCTAACGCTCCTTGCATCGTTCCGCTGCCTGGCGACCCGAGAAAAAGGTAGGCGTGGACCATGTTGTCGACCGCGGCCGTCAACCGTTCACGAACTTTTTGTTGACCTACAAGGTTGACCCACGGGTCGATGCCGGTAATCATGACCACCCCAACCGTGTACGTACCGCCGACCAGACCCGAGCAGACACGTCGTCGATGGTGCCTTCGGCTGACACGACAACCCAATGGTCGGGGTCGTCGGCGGCCATCTGCCGGTAACTTTCAAGCACTCTTTTGTGGAACTCTTCTGACGCCTGTTCTAACCGATCTAACGCCCGGTCGAGCCTAGCTTGGGCCGTTTCTCGTTGAACGTCGAGCAGAACTACTAAATCTGGCCAGCATCCGTCCAACGCCCATTCGTTGAGTTGTTTAACTTGGGCGACGCCGAGTTGACGGCCCGCACCTTGATACGCCAACGACGAATACACCGACCGGTCTGAAAGCACAACCCGGCCTTCGGCTAGTCCTGGACGCACGACTTCTGCCATATGTTGAGCCCGGTCAGCGGCCATCAAAAGTGTTTCGGCCCGAGCGTCAATATCGAACTCTTCGCTGGTCAGAAGCAATGCTCGTAGTTGAACACCTAGTGGTGTGGCGCCCGGTTCGCGGGTTATCACCGGGTTTTCTAGACGATTGGCCAACAGCCGGGCCTGGGTGCTCTTGCCCGACCCTTCGCCGCCTTCAAAAGTAACATAGGTCATCGGCTAATAACCTATCAACTAACATTGCAATAGCTCACTAGACTTAGACGCGTATTCAGCGGTGTGTATCTGCACCGAACCCCGAATTGGAGACTATATGTCCGATCTGTCAAACACATTCCCCGCCGGCGTTCTTACCGGCGACGCCGTTTCACAGGTATTTGCCTTAGCAAAAGCCAATCAGTTTGCTCTCCCTGCTGCTAACTGCATTGGAACTAACAGCATGAATGCGGTTATGGAGACCGCAGCGAAGCTTAACTCGCCGGTTGTAATCCAGTTCTCACACAGCGGATCGGCGTTTGTTGGCGGGAAATCACTCGACAACTCTGACCTGTCAGCATCGGTTAAGGGCGCAGTCGCTGGCGCACTTCACGTACGAACTATGGCGGAAGCTTACGGAGCTCGAGTTATTCTTCACACCGACCACGCAGCGAAAAAACTTCTTCCCTGGATCGATGGCCTTCTCGACGAAAGCGAAGCGTATTTCGAAGCTCACGGCGAACCGCTGTTCAGCTCACATATGCTCGACCTTTCTGAAGAGCCGATGGACGAAAACATCGATATTTGCGTCGACTATTTGAAGCGCATGTCGAAGATCGGTATGACCCTCGAAATCGAGTTGGGTATCACCGGCGGTGAGGAAGATGGTGTCGATAACTCTGACGCCAAGCCAGAAGACCTGTACTCGAAACCAGAAGAAATCGCTGAAGCCTACGAAAAACTGTCGGCGGTAAGCCCTAACTTTACGATCGCCGCAGCGTTCGGTAACGTTCACGGCGTGTACAAGCCAGGCAACGTTCAGCTGACCCCGACGATTCTGCGTGACGCTCAAGTCCACGTTCAGGAGAAATTCGATACTGCTGAGAAACCAGTCGACTTTGTGTTCCACGGCGGTTCAGGTTCAACGCCGGAAGAGATCACCGAAGCAATCTCTTACGGTGTCATAAAAATGAATATCGACACCGACCTTCAGTGGGCGTTCTGGGACGGTATCCGAGCCTACGAAGCCGAAAACCATGACTACCTTCAGGGCCAAATCGGGAACCCTGAAGGCGACGACTCTCCTAACAAGAAGAAGTATGATCCTCGTAGCTGGCTGCGGGCCGCCGAAGTTTCGTTCACTGAACGACTCACCGAAGCGTTTGAACAGCTCAATAACGTCAACACGCTCAGCTAACAACTTCTTTAGATTCGTCAGCTAGAACGACATATCTAGAACTGAATGTCCGGCCCTTTCAGGGCCGGACATTGTTGTTTTACTAGTTCGGGACCAATACGTTGTCGAAGAGTTGGTCAAAGACGTTGATCCGGTCAAACTGCAACGCATGGGCTTTGGCTTGAGACTCGAATGCCTTTAGCTCTTCGGCAGACATGTACAGCATGGCATCATCGATTGCTGATGCGATCGAGTTGGGTGAGCCTGCCTCGACGATTAGGGCGGCGTCGCCGACCGCTTCGGGAATACCCCCGGTCGTGGTGGTAATGACCGGGCCACCTCCGGCCAACATTTTTTCGACCAGAGCGATCCCGAATGTTTCGGTAAATTCTGGGCGTGGTTTACTTGGCAAAGCGTATGCACCCGCCCCGGCCATAAGCAAACGTTTTTCGGTGTCGTCAATATCGTCGAAGAACACGATCCGGTCGGCGGCCGCAGATTCGCTGGCTTGTTTGCGGAAACTTTCCGAATCTGGACCGGTTCCCCCGAGGACTAGTTTCGAGGTCGCTGACGCTTTCGAGCGGCAGAAGCCGTCTATCAGATCGTCGACGCCTTTTGCTTTAGTTTGACGTGAAAGGAACAGAACATAGTTTCC
Organism: Acidimicrobiales bacterium; assembly: GCA_020630065.1. Taxonomy (GTDB): domain Bacteria; phylum Actinomycetota; class Acidimicrobiia; order Acidimicrobiales; family SZUA-35; genus JAHDCC01. The sequence continues at coordinate 16,029 of JAHDCC010000021.1, read as the reverse complement.
TCGTTCCAGGTCTCGTTTCTCTAACGCCGATTCGATTTCGTTGTCGGTTATTTCGGTGAACACGGAACTGTCGATCGCCGGGTAGGAGACCGTTACCCGGTCTTGGCATTGGCTGGCGAACATGGTGCCTTGGGCGGTGTCGATGGCTTCTGCCGCCTCAACGATGAGCCGCTTTGTGTAGTCAGAAACGGCGACACACACGTTGTGGGACAAGTAGTTGGCGAAAACTTGGGCTGCGGCTCCGAAGTTGCCTTCGTCGACGCATGATCGGACGACGTTCGTGATGTCGGAGCCGACAGCTTCTGCAATCGAGGTTACTTTCACTGGTAGACCTGTTCGGCGGGCGACCGATAACGCTTCGCTGATAGCGGTAGCGTGCGGGGTGAGGTAGAGAGACATCGCCACAGTTGGGACGCCGTCGGTGAAGAGTTCAACTAGGCGGCCAACCATACCGGCCAGGTAGCGGCCGTCCGGGATTTTGTAGTCTCCTACTGGGGCTGGCCGTTCGACGGTGATGCCTTCACTGTACGGAAGAACCGATTCGAGCGGTTTGAGCGGCAGACCTGAGCGTTGCAGCTGTTCGATCGGCCAGGTCACGATTCGGACGTCGTCGAAACCTCGAGAGAGGGCGGCCTCGGCCAGATTTCGGGCCTCTCCGGAATGTCCGCAGATCACAGGGTCGGCTCGTACGACGATAACCAGGCGGCGAGTTGGTTTAGACATAGTTACTCCTTGATCGTTTGTTGTGTTGAAAGCGATGGTGGCCGGGTTTTTTTGCCCCAGCTGGACCGTTGGTCCCCTAGCGAGAATTTGATGACGTTCGCCGCCCGCAGTTCGGTGCCCGATATCCACGTGCGGTCAAGTGGTTCGCCGTCTACTTCGACGGACTGGACATACTGTGGCGGTCGAGTGGCCTGTGGTTCAACGAAACCGTCGGCTTCGATCGTGACCTTCTTCGAGCCGACTTTTAGACGACTCTGAGCAAAGGAGGGAGGGTGCAGCAGGAACAGGTTTTGGCCTGCGACCGGGAACAGGCCGAGACTTGCCCACACGTACCATGCGCTCAACCCGCCCGAGTCGTCGTTGCCGGGTAGCCCTCCGCGACCCAAACCAAACTGGTTGTTTATCGCGGCGTGTACGACTTCGGCGGTGCGGTCTGGTCGACCTACGTAATGGTACGCCCATGGCGTCTCCATGTCGGGTTCGTTATTTAAACCTTCGAAGCGGTTTAGCGCATAACCGGCTTGCATGTCGTATGCGGTCGGGTTTACCGAAGGCTGTTTGACGGGCGGCTGCCCGATCCCGAAGAACTGGTCGAGCAGTTCACAGAACTGGTTTTCACCACCGGCAATGTCTATTCGGCGGGCCATGTCGTGCAGCAGACGGAACGAGTAGTTCCATTTACCGCCCTCGTAGAACGTCGAGTCGATCAGCAGCCCGGTTGACGGGTCGAATGCGTTCACCCATGAGCCGGAGAGCGTTTCAAGCTGTTCGGCCGATGCCGCATCGCCCAGATGTCTCGCTACTTTTGCGGTGCAATGGTAGGCGGTCGCCAAGTCGAGGGTGTGGCTGACTGGATGGACAACACCTTTTTCGATGTACTCTTCGCCGTAGTTGCGGCGCAGGTCGGTTTCCATATGGACGAGCGCCCAGTCCCAGTCGATTCCGGTGACCCCAATTGCGCAAAGGTCAGCGAGGAAGGTGTGCATAAGGCTGCTGCCTTGCCGGAAGAACCGGTCTGAGCCGCGGGCCATGCGGTAGCCGATCGGGAAGTTGCCTTCTTGTTCAAACGTCTGGATTTGGGCGACGGCCAGTTCGACGGCCCGTTCAGGCTCGATCGCCGCTAGCAGCGGTAACTGGGTTTTGTAAATGTCCCACAGGGTGCAAATGTCGAACACGAACGGGCCTTCGACATCCCAAAAAGGGCTTTCGTCTTGAGCGAAACACGGTTTGATCAGCGAATGGTAGAGAGCTGTTTCAAAGACGGTTTTACGATCGTCGGCGGTGGCGCCGGTTTCGATGGTTTCTAAATGATCGCACCAAACAGCGGTGGTGGCGTCGCGTCGATGTTGAAACCGGGGTTGTTCACTGGCTACGTCTTCAACCAGGTTCTGTTTTGCTTGTTCGGTTCCCCGTAGCGAGAACCCGAAACTTATCTCGATGGTTTGGCCGGGTTTTGTTGGCCCTCGATACAGCATGCCGAATGGCCGAAGCGTGGTGGGCCGGATGTAGTCGAATTCGAGTTGGGTTCCCCCAGGCATGAGGCGACGGTCGTACCACAACATTTGACGCCATTCGGGGGCGTCACATTCGATGTGGACTGCCAGCGGGACCCCTTCGACCATCAGTTCGCCTTGGGATACGCCGTGACCCAATGACTGGATGTGGGCTCTAACCGGGACGGTCCGGCCGTGTTCTATGGCTAGGCCACCCAACGAAAAGTCGATTACGAGTCGAGCGTCGTCGTGTTCTGGGAACGTGTATCGGTGGACGGCGCTTTTAGGGCCGACTGTCAGTTCACATTCGATGCCTGAAGATAGTTTGGTCCGGTAATATCCCGGTTCGGCGTGTTCGTCTTCGAGGTTCCAGTTGTTGCCGACATCGTCGAGCGGGTCCAGCATTGGGGTTGTTCGAAGATAGTTGTAGTACTTGCGGATCGCTCCTGTCCCGGACTGTTGGAAGTGGGTAAACCCGGAAGCGGCTAGCCGGTCGAATAGTTGGGGCGGGACCCCTTCGGTCGCTAACTGGTGTTGCCCGTACCCGGTGGGGTACGCCCCCGAATAGGCGCAGGCCGATACCATCCCCAGCGGGAACGTCGCGCCAGGATGAGTGTTGCCTACCTGGGGTTTCGGCCACCACCATGTGGCCGAAACTCCTTCAGGATCTCCTAGGTCCGTTACCCCGGTGCCTATGAACGGGTCTACAACGTGATCGCTCAACGTCGTGTTCGCCGATCAAGTACCACCAGTTCCTTCATAGAAAGAACAGTAGATCATCAATATTTCGTGTTTGTTTCCGGCGGATGAATCGCTAACTATTAGTGAAAAAGTTTAGACCCATCTATCAACCGGACCTGCCGACCCCGGCAGCTTCAACTAGCCGGACTACGCTTTTTTGGCTGGCTTTTTCTTGGCCGTAGCTTTCTTAGCGGTCTTTTTCTTGGCTGCCGCTTTCTTAGCTGGCTTCTTTTTTGCCGCCTTCTTTTTGGCCTTTTTCTTCGGCTTCGGCGGGTCAAGTTCGAGTTTCCGGCGGCGGATAGCCAACAGTTCGGAGGCTCGGGTGATGTCTATTCGTTCTACCGAGTCGTTCACAGTGAGTGACGCGTTGATTTCGCCGTCGGTTACGTACTCACCAAAACGACCAGACTTGACCTCTACCGCTTTGTCGGTTGTTGGGTCGATACCCAGCTCTTTAAGCGGTCCGGCTGCGGCCCGTTGACCACGTCTGCGTTTCGGCTCGGCGAACATTTTGATCGCCTCGTCCAACGTCATTGTGAACAGTCGGTCTTCTTCGGGGAACGATCGGGTCTCGGCCCGCTTCCCTTCTTCTAATGGGTCTTTGTGAATGTAGGGACCGAACGGACCATTTTTTGCTACGATCTCACGGCCGTCCGACGGGTCGACCCCAAGCACTCGAGGGATCTTCAACAGTTCAACGGCGTCGTCTAACGTGACGGTGCCCATGTCCATAGCCTCGAACAGCGACGATGTTTGAGGCTTCTCAGCGTCTTTGTCGCCTTTCTCTGGCATCTCCCCCATTTGGACGTACGGGCCGAATTTGCCGTCTCGGACGGTTACAGCGAGACCTGTTTCGGGGTGGTCACCTAGTTTGATTAAGTCGGGAACCGCCAGAATCTCTTCGGCCCGTTCCGCGGTCAACTCGTCAGGTGGAATGTCGTCGGGGATAGATTTGGTGTCTTCGCCTCGTTCGAGATACGGACCGAATTTGCCGACACGGGCCACGATGGCTACCCCGTCGGAGTCGGCGCCGAGAGGAATCGAGTTAACGGCTCGGGCATCGATGTCACCGAGACGGTCGTTGACCTTATCTTTAAGGCCCGGGTCTTCGTCTTCACCAAAGTAGAACTGTGACAGCCATGGACCTTGGTCTTTGGACCCGTTGGCGATGTTGTCGAGGTCGTCTTCCATGCGGGCGGTGAACGCGTAGTCGACCAGGTCGGGGAAGTGCTGTTCGAGCAAGGTGATGACAGCAAAAGCTAGGTAGCTGGGAACCAGAGCTGAACCTTTTTTCCAGGCGTAACCGCGGGCCTGGATTGTGCCCATGATCGAGGCGTAGGTTGACGGTCGGCCTACACCTAACTCTTCAAGTCGTTTGACCAGCGACGCTTCGGTGAACCGGGCCGGAGGTTGTGTATCGTGGCCGGCTGCTTCGACCGTGGTCAGCTGCGCCGAGTCGCCTTTAGCCAACGCTGGGAGGCGTTGATCTTTTTCTTTGCCGTCTTTGGATTTTTCGACGTCGTCGGTTCCTTCGACGTAAACCTTCAGGAAACCTTGATGGGTGAGGGTGGTACCGGAGGTGGTGAAGGTCGTGTTTTCGCCGTTGGCCGAGTCGACGCCGAGACGCAACGTAACGGTTTCACCAACCGCGTCGGTCATCTGAGAAGCCACAGTCCGTTTCCAGATCAGTTCGTACACTCGAAGCTCTGGTGCGCTGAGTTGATCTGCTACCTGTTCAGGGGTTCGGAACGTGTCACCGGCTGGGCGGATCGCTTCGTGGGCTTCTTGAGCGTTCTTTACTTTGTTCTGATAGGTTCGAGGCTTTTCGGGCACGTAGTCGGCCCCGAAACGTTCCTTGATTTGAGAGCGTGCCGCGTCGAGCGCTGACTGTGATAGCGTCGTCGAGTCGGTACGCATGTAGGTGATGAAACCTCGCTCGTACAGGCCTTGCGCTACTCGCATCGCTTGAGCTGAAGACAGGCGAAGTTTTCGACTTGCCTCTTGCTGATATGTCGAGGTGATAAACGGTGCTGCTGGGCGGCGTCGGTGAGGTTTCGCTTCTCGGCTGACTACGGTCGCCGGGCGGCCTTCTAACGATGTAGCTAACGACCGGGCGCGAGCCTCGTCGAGGTGAACAAACTTGTCGGCTTTCAGTTCGCCGCTTTGGGCAAAATCTTTACCACTCGCTATCCGCTTGCCGTCAACTTCGAGAAGCATCGCGGTGAATGGGCGTTCCGATCCGGCGGTGAATGTTCCGTTCAGATCCCAGTAGTTCGCTGATTGAAACGCAATGCGTTGACGTTCTCGTTCAACGATGACCCGGGTGGCGACGCTTTGTACTCGTCCGGCCGAAAGGCGAGGTTTAACTTTTTTCCATAACACGGGCGAAACTTCGTACCCGTAGAGCCGGTCGAGGAGGCGACGGGCTTCTTGAGCGTTGACCAGGCGTTTATCTATTTCTCGAGGGTTGTCGATCGCTCGCTGGATCGCTTCGGGCGTGATCTCATGAAACACCATCCGTTTTACCGGGACTCGAGGGTTCAACACTTCGAGCAGATGCCAGGCGATCGCTTCCCCTTCGCGATCCTCATCAGTTGCGAGAACAAGTTCAGTCGCTTCTTTAAGTAGAGCCTTGAGTTTCTTAACGTGGTCTTTTTTTTCGTCCGATACTACATATAGGGGGGCGAAGTCGTTCTCGACGTCTATGCCTAGCCGTGACCACTTCTGAGACTTGTACTTTTTGGGCACAGCGGCTGCGTTCTTCGGCAAGTCACGGATATGACCGATCGAAGATTCGACTACATATTCATCGCCCAAATAACCGGCGATAGTCCTGGCTTTTGCAGGAGATTCGACAATGACAAGTGGTTGAGCCACGTTCGGCACCTTACGTTATTCCCGGAGCTTTCAGACCATAATCGGCAAAATATTTGCTGAAGCGATCAAAAAACCCCGAATTTACGCCATTTTGTTTGCTGAGGTTCAGACAAACATGTTGAGTCCCGACCGGAAGCCAACTGCTTCCGATCGGAACTTCAGATCAACTATTGAACCTATCGAGTCAGATGCTTATACGGCTACGTCGACGTCAACATCGCCGTGCTCGGCGTCTTCGCCATCCCCAGGTGCTTTAGCGAACAGCAGGATGCCGGCGCCGACCAGGCTTGCGAGCAGCGACGCCAACAAGATACCCATGATCGCTTGGTCCTGTAACGCTTCGGCCAGTTCGATCTCAGCAGCTGACGCGCTTTCTGACGCCTCGTATGCCAACTCGCCAATAAAGAGGGCGACCGTGAACCCGATACCGGCAACAGCGCCGCCGCCGAGGACGTGAATCCAGGACACTCGTTCGGGAAGAGTCGCGAGTTTGAGTTTGGTAGCAAGCCAGGTGAATAGGAAGATTCCGACTGGTTTACCGACGACAAGACCGAGGATGATGCCCCAGGTAACAGCTGAGCCGCTTGCGTCAGATACTTTGTCTCCGGTCAGTTTGATTCCGGCGTTCGCCAACGCGAAGATCGGAATGATCAGGAAGCTGGACCAAGGACTAATCAACGTGAGAAGTCGTTGGGTGACCGGTATTTGTTCACGGGCTTGGAAACTTAAATCTCGCACCTGGGTGATGTCGGCTGGGTCGTCGCCTGAGAAGAAGTCTTCCACCGATTCAAACATTCGCTCGCCAAGCAGCGGCTTCGCTGGAGCCAAGAATCCTAATACAACACCAGCGATGGTGGCGTGAACACCAGAGCGGAACGTCGCGTACCAAACCACAAACCCGATCAGAACATAAACCGGCTGGTACCAGACCCGAAATCTTGTGAGTGCTACAACAAGAATGATTCCACCGACGGCTAAGGCCAGCCAACCCATCTTGATCGCTTCGGTGTAGAACAACGCGATTACGGCAATAGCGCCGATGTCGTCCACGATCGCCAGCATCAGCAAGAACAGTTTCAATTTCTGAGGTATCCGGTTACCGAATAACGCTAAGACGCCTACAGCGAAAGCGATGTCGGTTGCCATGGCGATTCCCCAGCCACCGGCGCCTTCGCCACCGACGTTGAGAAGCAGGAACAATCCGGCTGGAACAATCATGCCGCCGAGCGCCGCGATGGCAGGCAATGCGGCTACCCGGGGGTTACTTAGGTCTCCACCGACCAGTTCCGACTTGATTTCCAGGCCGACAACGAAGAAGAAGATGACCATCAACGCGTCGTTTACGACAAGCTTTAATCCTTTGTCCAGGAACTTCCATCCCCCGATTTCGATTTTGAGGTGATAGTCCCAGAATGTCTCGTAGCTGTCGAACGCTAAGTTCGCCCAAAGCAACGCAACAATTGTCGCTATGATCAGCAGCAACCCTGAGGCGGCCTCCTGTCGTAGAAATCGAACCATCGGGCGGGCGACAACCTTGGCTAGCGGGTTGTCACTCCCACTCCAGGTTTCTTGGTTAACGGATAAATTTGGTTTTGATGACACCGCTAGTTAGTTCCCTCTGTTTGGTGCAGGCTAGACAGTTCGTTACTGCTGCTGACGCATCTCTATTGTAACGGTCGTTCCTGCGCTGACTGAGTTGAAATCCACCACACTTGAAAGATGCTCTATTAATGGTATTCCGAAGCCACCTTCGATAAATAAGCGGTCCGGATGAGTGATTTCAGGCAACGGCGACGGTTCACTCAAGCCTGCTCCGGAGTCTTCCACTTCGAGCAAAACCCGGTCGTCGGCCACGTCACATCGTATTTTGACTGGCCCGCACAGGGGTTCATGCTCGCCGATCTCGGCTAAACCGGGTGCACAGATTGCGTCGACGTTGGCCTCGATAGCGTTGGTTGTAGCTTCGGAAACAACGAGGCGAAGATCGTTAAGCCGGTCACCTGACAAGACGCCGACCGAATTCGCGGTTGCTGCCACGATCATTCTGGCGAGCGCTACGAAGTCGACCCGTGACGGGATCTCTATCGTTACTGACATGTCGGGTCCGGACGTAGAATCAGAACCCGTTTCCGGCGCGTCCACGAACCTTATCGTACCGCAGATCTTGTCCGAACCTTAGGGACCCGGCCACTCGGAGCCATCGTGGGCTAGATCTCCTTTCGCCAGCTAGAAAACGACCGAACCGAACCGGCGTGGGGAGGTACGAGCCATCGCCACGGATAAAGCCTCGCTAGTTCTAGTTTGGCTGATCGTTTACGCCAGCCCGGCACCGGGGCGAACGTTGTCGCCAACGACATGGTTTGTAGCACCTCGACGGGGTCGCCTAACCAGAGTTGCAGGTCGCGTCTCGTCGCCAGCTCTGCCAATGATTCGGTCAAGAAAATCAGGCGTTTGGAGGAGAGTTGAAGTTTCTGTAGGAGCGGCTCGTCGAATACGAAGATGACGGGGAGGTTTGGGTTGGCTGCCAGCGCCGGGTCGGCGTCGCCTAACGATTCGGCGGTTACCCAGACCGTGGTAGCTATCCGATCGATGATGGGGTCTCGGGGACCTCTGGTGCGGTCAAGGTCGGGGTCGGCCCGCAGGTCGGGGTCTTCATCGACGGGTTCGAGTTGTCTCGGTGTTGGCCATTCTTCGATCGGGCAGTCGGGTGACAGTTCGCATGACCCACACAGTCCGGCCGCCCATTTTTCGACTTGCCAGCGGGAGAATCCGTATTGTTCTGACGATCCGGCGCCGGTCACCCATTGCCAGCCTTGACGGTTCGCCGCTCGGGAGCCGTCAAGTAAATGGCGGAAAAAATAGTCTTCGCCTGATTCCCAGCTGTGGCCGTGTCGGACGGTCCAGTGACTGGCTAGCCACATTCGGGTTTGGTTGACGAGCCAGCCGTCTTCTTCTAGTTCGTCGACTGTCGCTTCGATACATCCCATTTTGGTGTCCCACGTCAACGGGCCTTCGGCTGATGCGGCGATGCGGTGACGGACGGGGCGTTTGGTTCGTTCTCCGAGTCGGGCGTAGGTGTGGCGGGCGTATTCTTGCCAAAGTAGTTCGTCGCGGAACTTGGCGACGTCTCTGTCTGGACCGCCTTCGACGTGGTCCCATACTTGTTGGAGGCTGAGAAATCCGTGCCGGATCCAGGGTGAGAGTTTTGACGCTCCCCGTTTTGTTTGCGGATACGACTGGCTTCGGTTGTTGGCGTAGCCGGTGACGTCGAACTGTTCGAGCGCGTTGTCGGCGGCTCGTTGGCCTCCCCGAAATTCGGTAGATGGGAGGATTTTGTCGTTTTCTGCGAGTAGATGGCCGAGATGGTTTGCTACGAACTGTCGGCTCGCCGTTACCCCGGCCATAGGTGTAGGCAATTGGATCATCAGCGGCCACTTTATTACATTTCCGGGCTGACACTACTGACCGTACACCCAGTTTTCGACGCCTTTCGGTCGGCTCTGTTTAAGGGAAGGTCGAGTCGGAATATCTACTGGGCTTGCTAGCACAACAAGGAGTTCGGAATCTGACTGGACTCAACGACCCACCTTGACCTAGCTAAGTGGTTAGTCTACCATGAGAGGCATGGTCACGGTTAACATGCACGAAGCTAAAACACATCTTTCGAAGCTGGTTGCTCGGGCCGCAAGTGGCGAAGAGGTCATTATCGCAAGGGCCGACCAACCTTTGGTTCGGCTCACACTTATTGAGAAAAACGGAAAGCGGCAACCGGGCAACGACCGTGGCCTAGTTGAGATGGCAGAAAATTTTGATGAACCGCTATCCGAATTCGAATAGCTGTGAGAGCACTCCTCGACACCCATACGTTTTTGTGGTGGAACTCCGGTGATGAGAAACTATCACACAAAGCGCACACTATTATCGAGAATGAGGCTAACGAAATTTTCCTGAGCGCGGCGACAGCATGGGAGATATCGATCAAGTTCGGCAAAGGCCGCCTCCAGCTGCCTGAACCGCCTGAAACATTTGTTGCGGAACGAGTAAGGCTACATACTTTTACTCCTCTGCCAATCTCCCTCTACCATGCCGCAGCCGTTCACTCCCTACCTGCCTTCCACCACGATCCGTTCGACCGGCTGCTTGTCGCTCAAGGGCAACTCGAAAATTTGCCGATGCTAACAGTCAACTCTGAGATAGCAAAGTACGACCACGAAGTTATTTGGTGACAACGTATCGGGCGGCGTCTGATGCTGGCACACCGATACGTCAGCTGATCCCGACGTCGTCTGTTTTTCGACTCGTACTCACCGGCCACAACTAACGATGTTGTTTCAGAGGCAAACAAGCCCGATCAAAAGACCGCTCTGTTGTTTCGTGTCACTTAGCCCTATCTAAACCCAGACGAATAGACTGTGAGAGTGACTCCGTCGACTAGACAAAGCACCGCTGGTGAACCGGAGGTCGCGATTGACCTGACTGAAGCTCCGGCCGCTGAGTCTCCGATCGTTTCGCTGCAACACGTGTTAGACAAACTCGACGTCGAAGGCCGCCTCGTCTATGATCACCGGTTCGAACCCGAACCGGCCCAGTTCGCTGAACTGACCGAACCGTTACCCGACTCGTTAAACCATTTGGCTGACCAGCCGTTCTGGACGCACCAGGCCGAAGCGATCGACCTGATCAGAAACGGCGAGTCGGTGGTGATCGCCACCCCAACCGCGTCAGGCAAATCACGTTGTTACCAGACCGCTATCGCCGAGTCTGTCAACACCGGCCTGCGGGCGGGAACCTCGCTGCTGCTTTACCCCACCAAAGCGTTGGCCCACGACCAGCTACGGGCGTTTGGCCAGCTCGGCGTTAAACGGTTGGTGGCCGAAACCTACGACGGTGACGCTTCTCGCGACCAACGCACCTGGGCCCGTAACCACGCCAACGTTATTCTCACCAACCCCGAGATGATGCACTACGGGCTCCTCCCTCAACACCGTAAATGGGCGACGTTTCTGAAACGGCTGGACTATGTCGTCATCGACGAACTGCACGTTCTACGTGGCGTGTTCGGGTCGCATGTCGGCCACATTCTGCGGCGGCTTCGACGGCTCTGCCAACGCTACGGAAGCGACCCAACATTTATTTTCACCTCAGCCACCATCGGCGAACCAGCCACGTTGGCGTCCGAGCTGTGCGGCAAATCGGTTACCGCCATCACCAACGACGGTTCGCCTAGCGGGCCGCGTACGTTAGCGGCTATTCAACCCGCGCTCGTCGACGTCGATAAAGGCATCCGTCAATCGCCGATCACTGAAACGATCAACACCGTCACCGAACTGGTGTTGTCGGGTCGACGCGTCATCTGTTTCTGTGCGTCTCGGGTTATGACCGAACAGATAGCGGCCGGGGTTCAACGTTCACTACCCCCAGAGTTTGCTGACATTGTCCGGTCGTACCGTGGCGGCTATCTGGCTGAGGAACGACGAGAGATCGAAGCCGAGGTCGAAGCGGGAACCGTCCGGGCGATAATCACCACCAGCGCGTTAGAACTCGGCATCGACATCGGTAACCTGGACGCCACCGTCCTCTGCGGCTTCCCCGGCACGATCGCATCGTTTTGGCAACAAGTAGGCCGGGCCGGGCGCAGCGGGCAGGAATCGTTGGCCGTGTTCGTAGCGGGAAGCGACCAGCTCGACCAGTGGTACATCAACCAGCCGAAACAACTGATCGAACGGGCGTGTGAACCTGCGGTCGTCAATCTTGACAACCCCTATATTCACGACCCTCATTTGGAATGCGCCGCCTACGAAATGCCTCTTCTTCCCGACGACGACCGCTGGTGGAATGAGTTAGATGAGTCAATTCATCGGGGCGTTGTCGCTGACCGTCTCAGAATTCGCCCCGACCAGCGGGACCAGCCGAGAGCGGTGTGGGACGGCGACGGCGTTCCCTTTAACCGGTTCGGGCTTCGTTCGGCGTCGGGCGGCGAAGTCAAGATCGTCACCGCCGACCGGACTGTGATAGGAACCGTTGAATCGTCGAGGGCTCCCAGTGTGGTCCACCCCGGGGCGATTTATCTGCATCGGGGCCAACCGTGGCGGGTCGAATCTCTCGACCTAAGCGACCGTACCGCCGTCGTCGAACCAGCCGACGGTAAACACACCACCCAAACTAAATCGTCGACGATGATCGAGCCGGTTTCGGTTAGTGAAACGAAGCAGCTTGGTGAAGCGACCGTCTATGTTGGTCAGGCCAAAGTAACGAACACTGTTCTTGGGTATCAGCTCAAAAAGGCTCGAACCAAAAAAATTGTCGAAGAGGTTGCGTTGGAGCTACCCCCTCAAGAGTTGGTGACCACCGCAGTGTGGTATGAATGGCAACCCGAACTCATCGAACAGGCCGGCATTTCCGAACGGGCGCTGCCTGGCGCGTTACATGCGGCTGAACATACCGCCATCGGAATTTTGCCGTTGTTCACGATTTGTGACCGGTGGGATGTCGGCGGGGTTTCGATCGCGGCGGCACCCGAAACCGGTCTGCCTACGGTGTTCATTTACGACGGATATCCCGGGGGCGCCGGGATCGCCCAGTTGGCCTACGAGGCTGCTCAACGACACGTTGAAGCCACGATCGAGCTGCTCACCGACTGCGAATGTTTGGCGGGTTGCCCATCGTGTGTGCAGTCGCCCAAGTGCGGCAACGGAAATGAGCCGTTAGATAAAACCGCAGCGTTGGCGTTGCTGGTGAATACGTTGACGTCTGAAGCCGAACCGTTCTAGCGTTCACTTACTTGAGATAAGACGCTTTGGTATAAGCCAATTCCCCTAAAACGCAATTACTTTGCCAACTAGAAACTAAGATCTTTTGGTGTGAACCGCCCCACGCCGCCCCAATGGTTAGCCGACCCTTCAGGACGATTTGACGTTCGCTGGTGGAGTGGCTTCGAGTGGACTGAACATGTCGCTACTGGAGGTCGTCAATTCGTAGATACCTCGTTTCAGAAACCGGCAGCAGTTCGCCGCCCTATTGGTGTGGCACCACTGCAACCAACAGAACCCAGAAGATGGCATCAGAAAAAGCGGTTCTTGATTCCTGGCGCTGCTGTTGGAGCTCTTTTCGCACTTAGTTTCGTCGGAGCGTTAGTTAGCGAACGTGAGTCCATCGCAGCTTCATCGCCTGAGTCAGAGTCGATCGCACCGCTACTTGACGACCCTATTCCAAGCTCAGCGGCCGAAACAACAATGGCTAAAAGTAGCTCTGCCTCTACAGAATCAACAACGACAACCTCAACTACCAGTACGACGACGCCAAAACCAGCATCAACGCCAGCACCAGCACCAGCACCAGCACCAGCACCAGCACCAGCACCAGCACCAGCACCAGCAC
>JAHDCC010000021.1:2463-2718 GCA_020630065.1 Acidimicrobiales bacterium | reverse complement strand
CAAAGTCTGCAGTCAACCCTGGGTCTTTCTGTTCACCTACCGGAGCGACTGGTGTTACCGAAACTGGTCTCGGGATGACTTGCTCCCGCACAAAATGTAGCGGCGAATTCTATACCAATAACGCGTCTCGGTGGAGACGCACAGTCTGTTAAGCGTCGTTCATCAGAACGCTTCGTTCAGGTTGGCCGCCGATTCACTCACCCAAGACTTCGGTTAGCTAACGACTCACCGGTCTAGACGTTTGGCGTCTAGTTC
>JAHDCC010000021.1:0-2363 GCA_020630065.1 Acidimicrobiales bacterium | reverse complement strand
CCCAAGACTTCGGTTAGCTAACGACTCACCGGTCTAGACGTTTGGCGTCTAGTTCGGCGCGATCGTTGGAAGTTTCCAACTCACGATGCTTGCCGAGTTGGCCTAACCCCAACTCGTTCCCTTTGTTCGAAATGTGGGCGAACGCCCCGACAAGAGCCAGCATGTCGTCAAGCCAGATAGGGTCCGGGAGAACGTCGAGCGGCGAAACCGTGTAGATGATCGCTAACCAAAATACGGCCTTCAAACTTCTTGGAGCATCCGGGTCGCTAATAATCGGGTAAGCCTTCAGCAGCCGGTACCCGAAATAGATCACGCCGCCAAGCATCGCTATCGCAACAAGGCCGAGGAGAATAACCACTAGTAATACTGGGCCTTCAAGATCCACCAGGTCGCTCCTCGGTTAACTAGTCGGTGCAACTACAGGCTATGCGCTGAACGCACAATAGACCAATAGGTGCCTCTAACCATGAGCCCGAGGCAGGCTATACGGCTATCGGCTAAACTTGTTATCTATGTCGAGCGTGGAAGAACTGTTCTGGGATTGCGCCGCTGAACTATACAACGTGGACGGGGTTACTGAATCAACCATTTTCGGGTTCAAATGTCTGAGGGTCGACAATCAATTCGTTGGCATGCCAGCCAACAATCAGCTGTGGGTCAAGCTCCCAGAAGAACGAGTTAACCAGCTGATCGAAACCGGCGTTGGGGTTGAGTGCAGACCAAACGGCCGAACGTTTCGCGAGTGGGTCAGCATTGAAAAGGTCGACGAAAAACTGTGGCTCGAATTGTTGAACGAATCTATCGACTTCGTTCGCCCCTGACTCTCCACACTCCGCAAGCCGAAGGGGTCCAACGACCCGTTGTTCAACTAGATGATGGTCTAGAGTTGACCCATGGACTCGACACCGGACAGCAATAACAGCAACGATGAACCGTACGGCGACGAGTCTGGATCGTTCAACCGAGACATGGACTACATTTCGAGCCGTATCACTGCTGATGGGTCCGACGGTTGGCCCGTCGAAGCTGGCCGCTACCACCTCGTTGTGGCGAGGGCCTGCCCGTGGGCGAACCGGGCGATAATCCTTCGCCGGCTGATGGGTCTCGAAGATGTACTCTCGATGGGAATCGCCGGGCCGTTGCATAACTGGCGAAGCTGGAAATTTCATCTCGACCCCGACGGGAAAGACCCGGTGTTGGGCATAGAAGAACTCCGCACCGCGTTCGACACTCGTATACCGGGCTACCCCAAAGGGGTCACCGTGCCGACTATTGTCGACATACCTTCAGGGGCGGTGGTAACAAACAATTTCACTCAAATAACGTTGGACCTAGGTTCACAATGGGGTGAGTTCGCTCGAGACGGGGCACCTGAGCTGTACCCGACATCTTTGCGACCCGAAATTGACGACGTCAACGAACACGTTTTCCACGACGTAAACAACGGCGTATATAAAGCCGGTTTTGCGTCCGAACAATCAGCCTACGAGTCTGCCTATACGGCACTGTTCAATCGTCTTGATTGGCTCGAAGAACGACTCAGCCGCCAACGATTTCTGGTCGGCAACACCATCACCGAAGCCGACGTTCGACTGTTTCCCACATTGGCCCGGTTCGACGCCGTCTACCATGGCCATTTCAAATGCAACCGGAACAGGCTAACCGACATGCCTAATCTGTGGGCATACACCCGCGACCTGTTTCAGACTCCCGGGTTTGGTGACACGCTGGATTTGGAGGACGCGAAGATTCACTACTACGGGGTTCATGCCACTATCAACCCGACCGGGGTAATCCCTGTCGGGCCAGCGCTCGCTGACTGGATGGCTCCACACGACCGTGACCGGTTTGGTGATTCACCGTTCGGTGCTGGAAACGCCCCCGACCCAGTACGTTCTTCCGAAGCGGGAGCAACGTGGCTGGCTGCACAACCAGACGCCACGTGACTATCCCGGCGGGTTAAACGGTGCACCTAAATCCGTATACAAATAGGTTTCAGGTTTTTTGTCTTCGACTTGAGGCTGTTTTTCCTCTACGTCAGTAACCCTGCCACTAACTTTTGTTCCGATGGTCGGCTGGATGAGCAGACCATCGTCGTCATCGGTGGACTCGGCTGCGGGTTCTCTATCTGGTCCTGCGTCAGCCGATTTGCGTCTTTTGAGCATCATATCGGCGAGACTTTTGATCATCGGGCACCCTTCCTGGCCAACAGCCTTCCTGTCCGAAAGAAAGTGCGGCCTTCTAGGAGTGACGCATGAGATTCGCGTTTAGTCGCGACAAATTTGATCTAATTTTCGGTGCGTAGCTTACGCCACCATTTCCGTAGACGCCCCTCAGGTACAAGCGAAAGCGAGTATATTTTG
>JAHDCC010000041.1 GCA_020630065.1 Acidimicrobiales bacterium | reverse complement strand
ATGGCCCGTTGCTGGAGTTGTCGGCGGGTGAGCAAGCCGAACTAGATCGCGAGTTATTGGAGCGACGAGTCGAAGAGGGTGTGATTGGTGTGCAGCCGGAGAATTCGATCGGTCGCGCTGTGATCAGACCGCCTCAAGGGGCCAGAAACTTGAGCAAAACCGAAGGGAACGAATTTGTGTTTGGCACTTGTGTTGTTGATGATGACATTATCCAAACTGTTGATGGTGAACTAATTACTGATCGGGTGGAGTCGTTTTTTCAGGACGTTGAGATGACGGTGGTTGATGGCGAGTGGCGGGTAACTGGACGTGCTCGTCGTGGTGAGATCAGGGAAGGGGAAGAGATATGCGTAAATTTCTTGCCGTAGCTATTGGGGTGTTGTTGATGGGAGTAGCTTCGGTTTCCCCATCGGGGGCTCAAACAGCCACAACAAAACTGCCGCCTACGACAAAGCAACCCTCCGACTCTTCAAAAAATAGCGACCCGGGGTCGACGGCTGATGTTTCAGTTCGTGTTGGTCCTAAAGGTGAGGTGGTGGTGTCGGAGGTTTCTGATGGCGGTTCGCCGGGCTCGGGGTCTGGTCGTTCGGGCGGTGGCTCTTCGAATATCTCGTGTGTCGATTTAGATGACGAGTACGGCAACACGGGTGAGGATCGTGTTGGCGTTGATGACGATTTTGTTGATCCGGTGATCGACCCGAATCTTTATGTTGGCGGCGTGGTTGGCGCGTCTAACGCAGTGTTTGACCCCGAAGGTGATTTTGTTCCGGTGTCGGGTCGGCTGTATTCACCGTCTGGTAAGTGGCGGTATTTAGATTGTCGAGACGCTGCCGGGAACATTGTTCAACGAGATTTGATACCGATTGGCGGTCAAGCGGTGACGTTAGGCGAGTTAGGGTCCAGGGCGTTGGGTGTGTTAGATCCACCCGTTCCGGGAGTGACTGCTAATCCTGAGGGTAAACAGCTTGTCCAGTTCCCGTCGTTGTTTTGGGTTGAACCCACATATTGGGACGCGGTTCGAGTCGATACCCAAACCGCGGGGCGGGTGAGTTTAACAATGGCGTTGGTTCCGTTCGAGTCTGAGTGGGATCCCGGTGACGGTAATGCTCCTGTTGTGTGTGACGGGCCGGGCGAGGTATGGGAAGAAGGCCTTGATGGAAACGATTTTTATTGTCAACACACCTATAAGACGGTTAAAGGCCAGCCGTTTACGTTGACCTCGACTGTCCGGTTTCGGGTTGAGGTCACAACCAACGCCCCCGAGGTTCTCGCACCCCCAGCGATAACCCGAGAAACAACTCAAGAACTCGGAGTTCGGGAAATCCAAATCGTCGAATCCAACGCCTAAGTTCGTAGCAAGGAGATGTTGTATCGGGCTAAACCCGCCCTGTCCTGAGGCGGCGATACCTAGAGTGGGTCGGGCGGATCAGCGCGTTTGGGTGTTGATGAGCTACGGTGGGAACCTGTGGACGTTACCGACAACAGAGTCAAAGTATGGAT
This sequence comes from Acidimicrobiales bacterium, assembly GCA_020630065.1. Classification (GTDB taxonomy): domain Bacteria; phylum Actinomycetota; class Acidimicrobiia; order Acidimicrobiales; family SZUA-35; genus JAHDCC01. The sequence continues at coordinate 11,563 of JAHDCC010000041.1, read as the reverse complement.
AGATCAAGACCTGTGCACCGGCGACGGTATCTGTACTGATCATGCGCCCGAAGTCTTCACCATTCTCGAAGACGGCATCGCCTACTGCAAAGAAGACGGTCACGTGTTCAGCGACCCTGGTGGCGCGGCTGAATTGGCGCTCGTGCCGGTAAGTAGCGAAGCAGAGGTAGTGGCGGCGGCTAACGAATGCCCTGGAGAGTGCATTTTCGTCGAGTTCGTGAGTGTTGCCACGTTAGAAGCCGGGCGTACTCCAGAGCTATCTGAACCCCGCTAGAAGAAACGTCACGTACAGTTGATTTGGTGTCCGTGTTGGGCAGTATTCCACCACTAGTTAGGCTTGTTGAGCACGCCCTTGATGGCAGAGGGTCTTCTCGGCACTGATCAGGACCTTGAGCTATGAGTAACCTTCCTCCGGAACATAGAAACCCAGCACCCGACGATGAGCCGAACCCGGAAGAGATGACGGGGTCGTTCCCGGCTGTAGACGAACAATTTCTTCCTCCGTCTCCGCCACCGCCAATGCCAATGCCGCCAACCGGCAATCCTGCGATGTTTGGTGAGTCCAACGACGGAATGTACCCGCCGGCACCTGAGGTAAATCAGGCTCCGCCAGCGCCTGAGGTGCCGCCATCTGCTGATCCGACAGCTACCGGCCAGTTCCCGGCCTTTGGTGGACAGGAAACCCAGCAACCGTCTACCGCATATTTCGTTGATCGAAATACGGGCGAGCAGCAGATCATCGAAGACAACCCAAATCAGCGTTTCGAACCGCCTGCACCTAACGTAGCCCCGAGCGTGCCTTTCGAGCAGCCGGTGAGGCATGAGACAGCTGAGGCGCCACAGGTTGGGCCACAGTTTCCGCCCGCCCCGGCCATCGACGGGTTTGAATCTAAGAACCCGACAATGCAAACCGGCATCGAAATGCCTGACGTCTTGATCGAACCGACAGGTCCGGCGACGGGGGTAGCTGACGCCGTCGAGCTGCCGCCTGTCCCTCATCCCAACATCGGGATTCCTGCTGGCGATGATGGGCCCGCAGCCTTCGATGAGTCTGACATCGACGGGTATCTCGATACCGACGACATCGACGCGGATCTTCCTGCCAGAGTGCGGAAGAAACTAGCCAAAAAGGCTCAACCGGATTCAAAGTTTCAGCAGCTACGAAACGAGAAAGATTCCGATTCTGGCTGGTCGTATTTGGCGATTCTGGGCCTCCTGTTTTTGTTACTTGCGGGATTTGCGTGGGGCTGCCAACGGGTTTCCGATGCGGATCAATCCGCAGCCCGGAACGCTCAACTAGCTTCTGAAGTGAATGTGACCGTCCGAGTTGGTGGCGATCAGGTCAGTATTGTCGGCGCGTTGCCCGATGAGGAGACCGCAAACGAACTAGTAGCTCTCGTGGCCGAACATTACGATTCCAACTTGATCACTAACGCCCTTACGGTGAATCCTGCTATTTCGAGCGGTGACAGCGTATTGCAGATCACGGGTCAGGCCCAGACCGGCGACGCTCGACCTGAGGAGCTGCAGTCGAAGCTGGGCGCCAGTTTCGATGTGCCAGTCGCAAGCAACACGGTCCAATACGGGGCGTTGCCGGAGAACCTGGTCGCCGTTTCGGTTCAGGTTAACGGCGCGTCGGTTGTGGTGTCAGGTTCAGTGCCGGATCAGGCGAAACTCGACTTGGTTAAAGGCGCAGCTGAATCGGTGTGGGGTGCCGAGAACGCAGATACTTCAGCCCTGGTCATCGGTGACGTTATTTGGTCGGGTGGACGGGTTTCGTTGACCGGAGACATCCCGCTTGGAAGTTCCGAACCGCAACAGTTCGCTGAACAGATTCGGCTTGAAGGAATATTCGTCGATACCGGAACAAACGATGACGATATTGCCACCGCAACACCGGACGAACTCAAAGCTGCGGTTGCTCAACGATTTGAGGTTGCCCCAATTTCGTTTGAGGCCGGCAAACAGGCGCTGACCGACGCCGACGAGAAGACGCTTGATGGGATCGCTGAACTACTGTTGGCCCTTCCCGAAGACGAAAAAATCACGATCGTGGGGCATAGCGACAACGGCGGCGAGTCGTCGGCGGCACGGGAACTGGCAGCACAACGTGCCCGTATTGTCTGGGCCTATCTGACTCAGAAAAAAGGTATCTCCGACAGCGTCGACAACGAGGGGTCAGCGACGGACTCGACGAGTAAAATTACGATTCGGTTTGGCTAACTCGTAGCGGAAGCCCTAGTTTTCGAAAAAGTAGTTCGAGAACTCTTCCCGCAGCATGGTTTTTTGGATTTTGCCGATCGGGCTGCGCGGCATGTCGGCGGTAAGGAAATAGATGCGGGGCAGTTTGTACGCATCAAGACGGTGAGCGATAGCAACCTCTAAGTCGTTTTCGGTCACCCCCGGTTCAACATTTACAAAAGCGGCTACCGCTTCACCAAGATCTGGGTGGGGTAGCCCTAACACTGCGACCTCGATCACCTGGTCGAGCTCGTTTAAGATAAGTTCAACTTCTTTGGGATATACGTCGTTGTCCCCACTGACGATACGGTCGCCTTCACGGCCCACCAAAATCAGATGGCCCGCTTCATTTAGGCTTCCGCGGTCTCCGGTGTTGAAGAACCCGTCGGCGTTGAGAAATTCGTCGGTTAGGTCGGCTTGTTGCCAGTATCCGGAAAAAACCGACGGGCCACGAACACTGATCTGGCCGATCGAACCATCGGTAATAGGCTGCTTGTTGTCATCGGTGATGAGAACTTCAACTCCTGGCAGGGGTCTTCCTACCGAGCCCGGTACCGGCTCTTCGTTCAACGGGTTTGTGGCGACAACCCCACATTCTGAAACCCCGTACCGTTCGTGAATCCGGTGTCCGGTGCGGCTAGCGAACTCGCGGAATATGCCTTGGGGTAACGGCGCCGACCCTGATAGGAACAGACGGATCGTGGAACAGTCAAGCGGCCCGAAGTCAGGGTCGTTTAAGAGTTCCTGATACTGGGCGGGTACACCCATCACGACCGTGACTTTCTCGAGATGGGCCCGAACTTGTTCGATGTCGAACTTGGGCATGAAAAGGATCTCGGATCCGTTAGCCATCGCCGGATGTAGAGCCACGAACAGTCCGTGCATGTGGAAGAAATACAGTGCGTGGAGAACAACATCGTTCGGCCCGAAGTTCCACGCCTCGTACAGGCTTGCTGTGTTGGTCGCAAGGTTGTGGTGGCTTAACATCGCCGCTTTGGCCCGGCTGGTTGTGCCTTGGGTGTACAGCATGACTGCGATGTCGGCTGAAGCGTTCTTATGGAATATTTGCTGCTGGGCGCCTTCGGCCAGAACTTTGTTTGTCGCCTCAGCTAGTGAGCCTGATCCGTCGGCTCCGAGCGTGACCACATTAGCTACTCCAGCGATCTCGGCCATCGGACGGAACTGTTCTGACTGGTCGGGCGGGAACACAAATAAGGCGGGGTCAGCGTCGCCAAGAAAGTAGCCGATCTCTTCGCCTGAGTATGCTGGGTTCAAGGGAATGTACACCAGACCACTTCGAAGACAAGCCAGATAGAGGGTTACGGCGTCAACGGACTTCTCGACTAAAACGACAATCCGATCTCCCGGGTTTAAACCGATTTGGGCGAGAACGGTCGCCATGGCGGCGCTGCGCTGATCTATCTCCCGGTACGTAAAAGACTGTCCATCTGGGATGGTCAAAAACTTGTTGTCGAGCCGTTCTTGGTTCAACTCGAATAGTTGGGCGTACAAGTTATGATTCACGGTTTAGTCGAGTCTAGCCGATGTTCCCAAGTTGGGCCCGTTCGGTTTGTTGAGATCTACCCAATTAGGCAGCGGCTCGGCTTTTCCGCAGCACGGGATCAGCAATTTGGAGTGCTTTATCCGCCACTTTTAGCACGGTGCCCGAAGCGCCCGGCGTTTCAGAATCGACCAAATTTCCCATCACGCTGAGGGTGATATTGGCGATGGATTGGGTTCCCACCGACAACCTAAGGCCGCTGCGAAGAATCCATGGGTGACCTATAAGAAACGAGAATCGTCGACCCGTTCGCAAGAATGAGTCGAATCGTTCCCCAACTAGTTGGTCGTATCGGTCGGAAACGGTTGCCGGGTTCTCGACGTAAAGGTCTGATGCCAACATTCCGGACTCGAGGCCGTAGTCGATTCCTTCACCGTTCATCGGGTTGACAAGCCCCGCTGCGTCACCGATAGCGACCCAGCCTGGGCCGACCCGTTTCTGAGTGCTCATAGGTAGTCTCCAAGCGCGGGGTCGTTCCAGGTTTGGTCCGAGTTCCCAGTCATCTTGGACTAACGCCCGGTACGATTCGATCAGTTTGTTGAGGTTGAGTTTCTTGAAATCTTTCATGGTGGAAAGGGCGCCAACGCCGATGTTGACGGTGCCGTCTCCGGCCGGAAAGATCCAGCCGTAGCCGGGAACCCAGGTGTCTTGCTGGTCTTTTAACGTTAAGCAGGCTTCGAGGTGTCGATCGGCGTGTCTGGGCGACTCTGCGTAGCTTCGAATGGCGATGCCGAACGGTTCATCCGCTACCCGGTTAGCGCCGAGCATCCGGGCGACCTGCCCAGGGGCGCCAGTGGCGACAACCACAAGTTCGGCTAACACTCGTTGGTCGTCGACGGTGACTCCGACGACACGGTCATCTTCTAGAAGTGGAAGCGCTTCTGAGTTCCAGCGGATTTCGGCGCCGGCCTCTTGAGCGGCGTCGATAAGGGCAGCGTCGAGTCTTCGTCGAGGCCACACGGCGCCATGTGAGGGAAATCGTGACGTTTCAGGCCAGGGAAGTTCGCGTACTTTTTTGCCGGCGATCATGCGGAGCCCGTCGATGTGGTGGGCGTCTTCTAGGTCGATTTTGAGTTCGTTTAACGCCCCGACTGCTCTTGGGGTTAACCCGTCGCCACAGATTTTGTCCCGACCGTAGGAGGCTTTGTCGAAAACAACGACTTTTACGCCGGCTCTAGCGGCTTGTATGGCGGCGGCGGCCCCTGCTGGTCCGGCACCGATAACGATCATGTCATAAGAACTCACACCTCTAAGAGTGCCGTACTATTGGCCTGTTTGCTGCATCGGGGGCGTGAGTCACCGTACTTCAGCGAAAATCGACGGTCATGCCTTCAGAATTGGTGGTCACGGTCACTTCTGAAAGGTCGTTGACTCGGGCAAATGGTTCGATGTCCCATTCTTGGTTTCCGACTGCGACTACGGTCGCTCCGGCCGCTGTTGCCGCGGCTGCTCCGGCGGGTGAGTCTTCGAATACGACGCAGTCTTGAGGGGCGACACCACACTTTTTTGCCCCGACGATGAACGGTTCAGGGTTGGGTTTGCCGTTTGTGACGTCGTCAGCGGTGACAATAACTGGCGGCAATGCTATGTTGGCGCCGGACCAGCGGGCAAGGCCGAGGTCTCGGCTGGCTGAGGTTACGATTGCCCAGGACGTATTGGGCAACGTCGACAACAGTTCGACTGCACCGTTGATCGGCTTTGTTTGGGATGCGGTCTCTATTTCGATTTCGTCGATCCTGGCTAACGCCTGGTTTACGGCGTCTCCGGTGAGATACCGGGTTAGGGTCTCGACGGCTCGTACTCCGACAACTTCGGTCTGTAGCTTCTCGAAATCTAGCTCAAATTCAACTGATAGCTGTTTCCAGGCTTTCATTACGAGGTGGTGGGAGTCGACGAGTACCCCATCGCTATCGAACAAAATCGCTTTGGGGTGGATTGGCACACTAGCCTCCTGTGGAACGAATGAATCATCTTAGTGGTTTCTCTGCTGGTCTGTCCCCCAAACCCGTTGGGTTAAGCGTTATACCAGTATGAAATCAAGGGTTGAGTGTGCGCATGCGGAGGTGAACATATTTCGAAGGGGTGCTGTAGATGCACGTCAGCGACGCCCCCGCTACCGCATCTATGACGTGCAGAACTACAATGTTCGTAGCGCATCCATGACCTTTGAATCTTTTTACCAACAGGAATACCGTGCAGTTCTTGGCCTAGCCTATGTTTTGGTCGGGCCTCATGGTGGTGCGGAAGACTTAACCCAAGATGCGTTCACTAAAGCTCACCAACGCTGGGACGAGATCAAGACGTACGAAAATCCACAAGCGTGGATTCGGCGTGTGCTTGTGAACCAAAAGAACTCCAACTTTCGACGCTTATCTATCGAACAGAAAGCCAACGCGAAGCTTGGTCAGCAACGAACCGAGGTCGTTGAGTTATCCTCCCACTCTGAAGAGGTATGGGCCGCTGTGCGGGCGCTCCCCGAGCGTCAAACCCAAGTCATTGCGTTGCGGTACTGGAATGATTTGACGGTTCGTCAGATCGCTGAAACGCTCGATTGTGGCACCGAGACGATCAAAACCCATTTGAGTCGGGCTAGAGCCACGTTGGCGCAACAGCTTGACAATGAAACCTCCGGCAAAAGGTGGATAGACCAATGATTGACGACGAGCTACTAGGCGCCGCCGACGACCTTAGACGGGCGGTCAACAACGTGGCTGTTCCCCCGTTTGAGCCGCGTGTTGCCTCGGCGGAGCGTGATGAGGTTGTCCCGATCACCGCAGCTACTCGGAAACGTCGAACCTTCCCGGCTCGCGTGGTCGCTGTGGCTGCCTCGGTGGCGCTGATTGCCGTCGGTGCTGTAACCGTTTTACAGTTCACCCAAGATCAAGAAACGACTGCAGTCAGCCCAGTCGGGTCTGAACAGGCGGCGGCGTCGCAGCCGATACGTGAGGGTTCTGAAACGACGACTAGTTCGGTTGACGCCTCATGGTCTAACGGGGTCTCTGGCACGCAAGAACTTTCCGAAGAAGATGTGGCGAGGCCTGATTTGGGAGAGTCCGTGGTTGATCCTACTTTCGGGACAACGATTCAGTCGGTCGGCAAAAGTTCGAACGTTGCCTCGTTTATGCCTTTGCAGGTTCGCCCGGCCTGGAACGCTGATGGTTCTCGTCTGTTGATGTATCGCAGCGGTAGCGGGTTTTCGATTGTTGACGCCGAAACGTTGGTCGAAGGTTCAGCACTGCCGATCAACCCAGCTGATATTGAACAGGTGTACTGGCATCCGACGAATCCCGATCTGCTGTATTTCGTTGACAACGCCGACAGTACTGCTGTTCAGTTGAAATCGTTTAATGTGGAAACGAGTTCAGCCGCCACGGTTTACACCTACGACGGGTGTACCCGCGTTTCAGGTTTCGACTCGATCCGGATTTCGGCTGAGCGTCTCAACTTAGGTCAGCTCTGCACGACCGACGACGGTCCTTTTATGGTGACGGTCAACGTTGGCACCGGAGCGGCGTTGCGTGTGCCTGCAGGTGAGTTTGGGGCGCCTCAGCCAACCCCGTCGAGTGGTCGATATGTGGCTCGGACAGCCGACGGTCGAGTCGCCGTGTTAGACAATCAGCTGCGCCCAACCGGTGTCGAGTTCGCTATCGGGGATGATGCGGTGGCGGTTATCGAAACCGCTCAAGGTAAAGAGCTGCTGGTCACCACGATCTTTTCGGGTGACGACAACACAATTGGTTCCGTTGTTGCGTTCGACTTAGCCGACGGGTCCCCAACCGTTGTTGTTGGCCCGTCATCGGGCTACCCGTATCCACCTGCGGTTGGCGGTTTAGCAACATCGGTTGCCAACGACGGAAGAATCGTGTTCTCGACTGAGTGGGACCCGGAACAATCATCGTTGACCGGTGAGATTATGGTGATTGACTTCGACCAGCCGTCGCCGGTCGTCACCCGCGTCGTTCACCATCGGAGCACTGCACAGAACGCCGACGATTCAGCGTGGTCACGTCCGTACCCGTCGTTACATCCCCGAGAGACCGTGGTTGCGTTCGCTAGTGATTGGGGCGGGGAAACCGCTAGTCCTTTCATTGTTTCGGACTAAGACGTCTGCTCGACTGGAGAAACCTAATGAATAGTTCTACACGTCGCCTTTACGTGGCGCTGGTAGTTGCGGCTTTGGTCGCTGTGGCCTGCCAATCGAGTGAGCAAGATGCCGACGAATCGTTTGGGTCCGGCGATGATATTTCGTTTGCGGTGCCTGAAGGCGATGCGGGAACCGCTGACCCGACCGCTGACACAACGGTTTCGGGTGACCCTGGACTGATATTTGGCAAAGACGTTTCTGTTCCAGCTTCGGGCTGGAGCAAACCCGAGCTGGGTGAACCGTATTCAGACCCGTCCTACGGAACACAAATAACCCGGGTTACCTCAGCGGGGGGAGACCGGTTTAACCGGAACACCTACAGTCGGCGCCAAGCCGAAAACGCGGACGGTTCCCTGTTTTTCTCGTATCACGGAAGCGCCCGGTATCACGTGTATGAAGTCGGCTCCAACAATCTGGTAGCCGATCTAGACATCAACCCAGATTCGGAACCTCAGTGGCATCCCACCGAAGCCACAGTTTTGCGTCACACCACCGGATCGAATTCTTACGTCGGGTCGTTGGCGTTGCAGGAAACCGATGTCGTTTCTGGCGCGACGAGAACAATCGCCGACCTCGGCGACCGGCTCCGGGACGTCATGCCTTCTGCGATGTATCTGACAGACCGTGCGGAAGGTTCACCCAGTGAGGACGGCGGCCGCTACGCCTGGATGGTGTACAACGAAGCCGAGGAACCAATCGGCATCGTGTCCTACGATTTGGCAAGCGACACCGTTTTGGGCACCGTTGAGCTTGATTCGGCATCAACGATTGACTGGGTTTCGGCGTCGCCCTCAGGCCGTTACGTGGTTGCCAGTAGCGAAACGGGCACGTTTGTGTACGACGCGGACCTGTCTAACAGGCGGTTACTGACCGAAGCTCTCGAACATTCCGACATCGGCTACGACGTCGACGGAAACGATGCGTATGTGTATATCGATTTTCATGCGGCAAGCGCCACCGCGGGGTGGTTAGTGTCTGTCGACTTGGAGTCGCTTGTTCGGACAAAGATTTTCGACATTTACGACAATGCCAACAGTTCGGTCCACGTTTCGATGAAGAACTATGGCAAGCCGGGTTGGGCGCTGGTGTCGACGTATAGCTGCAAAGTTGACGGGGCATGGACTTGCGACAAAGTGTTTGCGGTTGAGTTGGCATCGAATGGTCGGATCGTGAACCTGGCTCACACATACAACTGCGGCGACCAGTACTGGACCGAGACACACGCCGTAGTTAACCGGGATTTCAGTCGAGTCTATTTCAATAGTGATAGCGGTTCATGCGGAACCGACGCCGAAGTTTTCCGCATCGATGTTCCCGAATTTGGTTGACCCGTGTTGAGTGCGGACAGGCCAAGATAGGTAAATCCGCAACTAAGTTGCGGATTTGGCACCGTAATCCGCAACTCAATTGCGGATTGTCATGAGTATCGGGATGGTTGCCCTATTCGGCGTTGTCTTGAATCGCCTCGTATACGTAGGCTCGCACGGTCGAGCCGTCAGCTAGCGACACATCGGTTTCTACCCGTCGGTACCCAGGGCCTTCAAAGTCGTCGATCTCGTTAAGGTGGTTCGGTAGTTTGGGTGAACACAGAACAGACACGTCGACGAGCCGACCTTCAGGGTCGAGAACAACGCCAGGGTAGCCTTCGGCGGCTCCCCACGTAACTTCAAATAGCCATCCTCTAATCGTGCCTTCGAGCCACTGCCCATCGATACTGCGAACTACCCAATGGTTTGGTTCGCCTGGTCGTAGCGTACCGTAGATAGCGAGAGCGGAAATAGAGTTCTCAGACATGTTTGAGTAGTTTATTGGCTACCCGAGGGCCTCAACCTGACTGACTGTGTCTGCGCTAGGTCACACGAATTGCTGGGAGGGTTCGGGCTGCCGGTCGAGCCATAAACCGTCGATTGATAGAAAGTGTGATGCTGGCTCCAATCGCAGCCGAGGTAGCGACTACCAGCCACATCGTGTCGTAGCCGAACTGTTGGATCAACCACCCACCAATCGGGGCCCCGGTGGCAACCCCGATATATACGCCGGTCTGTGTTACGCCGGTTGCGGCCCCGGCCGCCGACTCATTGGTCTTTATAATGCCGAAGTTGGTGGGAACCGGCCATACCCATCCGGCGCCAAACGCTACGATGGTGGCCAGCGAGTGGATATTGGCGTCACGCAGCGACATAGTGGCGACTCCTAACGCACCGGCCAACGTCAAAAAGCCGGCGATTCGAAACGGCGCCCGATTCCGGTCGAGTCTGAACCCGACAATCATGCGGCCGGTGATTCCGCATATAGCCCCGACACTCAAAAGTAGTCCCGCTGAGCCTTCACCCAACCCGGCGTCAACTCCCGAACCTACCGTCCACCCGTTTAGCGCGCCAGCAGAAAACGCGATGAACATGACGCCGATCCCGGCGAGTAGTAGGTCAGCTCGGCGAGACGTTGGCTTGTTTTGGTTGGTTTGTGAAACCACCGGAACAGCTTTCACTACCCGCCTGATGGCGGCTAGTGAACAGATCGCCAACGCTGCGCCTAGAACGAACGCCCATCGCCAGCCGATCGTTAATGAAATGCCGGGAACAGCGAACCCGGCGAGCATCGAGGCGGCAGGCATGCTGGATTGCTTTACCGCTAAGGCGACCCCGAGCCGCTCAATTTTGGCTTGTGTCAACGCAAGGTTTACTGCGCTTTGATTCCCAGCATTTACGAAACCGGCGACAGCCAAGATGGCCATCACCATTTCGAAAGACTGGGCGGCGGAAGCTATCGTGAGTTGGGCGCAGGCTGAAACGACTAACGTCACCGAAATCTGTCGCCGTGGCCCGATGACTTGGCCGAGTTTTCCCAAAACGATCGAACCGGTCATAGCTGCAATGAAGAAGGCCCCGGTCGCCCAGCCGTAGCGTGAAGCTGACACGTCGAATTCGGTGCTGACCTGTTGCGACAATGCCCCGATCAGGAAACCGGGAAAAACCGTTGAGATCGTGGCTAAGGCTAATGCACCCGTGATTTTTTTGGCGTTTGGGCGATCGCCGTGGTGAGGTGACATGTGAGTCCGTTCGAACCGCTCGACCGTTGCCGAATTTCGACTTGTGTTTAGTCCAGCTTTTCAGTATGTCGGCCCAAACATCGGGGTCGCTCTAATGCTGGCTGTTATTTAGGTAACATTTGCGGTTGCCGGCGACTTCACTAGTAGGCGCAGCCAGCCGGTCGTTTCTGGCCGTACTGGTTGTCCGGACGGTCGGCTGAGCGATGACCGCAGCGCACCTGGATGCTATCGTTGGCCTAAATCAACAAAGATATGATTGGGTCTAGTTGTATGTCGTTTAATCCCAACGGTTTGCCTTCCGGCCTGCCTCAGCAGCCCGGCTTTAACCAGGGAGGTCATGCGCCCGGAGCTTACCTGAATCCGGGTTGGGGCGGAGTACATCAGCCCCGTCAACCAACGAACAGGATGGCGGTATCGTCAGTGGTGGCGGCTGTGCTTTCACTGTTCGCCTCACTCTTCCTTCTTTTCTTTACGTTCATATTTGGGTTCTTGCCGATGCCGCTCTCGGTGGGCGGCATCGTGGCCGGAATAGTAGGGTTGCGGCAAATCCGTTCGACGCACGAAGAAG
>JAHDCC010000020.1 GCA_020630065.1 Acidimicrobiales bacterium | reverse complement strand
GCCCACCAAATCTAAACCCGCATTACCCCTGGACCAACCAACAGGGACCCCTCAATAGTGCGGTAATTCCAGAAAAGTCGTGAGGTGTAGCCAGTGCATTAGCGTACCCGCCTGGCAGCCTGTGACCCATACTCCCAGATGGATGCCAAATCGAGAAACCGTAACTGTTACCAATTCAACAGGGTGCGGTCTGATTCTTTCGATTGCTGGGAAGAGAGGGGCGGCTCAGGCCGCCACCCTTCGAACATCGATCACGTTGCGACCTGACAATGGGCTTACTACGTCCGATCGCAACGCGCTCGATGAACACAAGTACGTTTCGCTCAGTAACCGTTGATTACGGTTTGGCTTGGTCCTTTATGTCTTTAGCTGCAGACTTGGCGTTTGCCTTGACATCGTCGGTCGCCGAAGCGGCTGAGTCTTTGACGCTTTGAGCCGCTTGCTTAGCAGGTTCCCTAAGGTCTTCCAGGACGCCTTTACCAGCGGAAGCCGCTTCGGATGCGACGTCTTGAAGTTGTGGTTGCACATTGCGAGCTAAGTCTTTCTCCTTACTAGATTCGGGCAGTACCGATCCAAGGAGCATGCCAGCCCCGAAACTAATGAAGCCCACCGCTGCCGGGTTGCCTCTAGTGCGTTGTCTCAGTTCGCTTGGAGCCGTATCCAGCGATGGGGTGGCATCTTTGGCTCGGTCAATCAAGGATTGATCGTTGCTCGAATAGCCATGGGGTCCGTTCAGATAATCAGAGTTGTCAGGTTCGTCGGCTCCGAATACCGAATCGGCCATGCTCGATAGTCTCTGACGGAGCCCAGCAGTTCTTCGAGCAGCGATGCTCGACGGACTGACTCGGTTCTCGATCTGGTCAACGGTCGTCGCTATCGACTCTCTACGGTGTTCTATCTGTTCTCTTAGTTCGCTTGGTTCTTCAGCCATTGTTTGTCCTCCTGAATTTCGATTTGAGTTTGTCGTGGCATAGGATCTACGTCGCCTAGTCTGTTACTTCCAGTTATGGCTAGACCGAGAGCTACAGCCGCCCAGATAACCCCGACGATAAGAAACGCTAGAGCAGGCGTCATTAGTTCGGCCAAACCCCAGGCTGCAGCAGCCGACAGCATGAATACTGCGACGAGAGCGGCAATTGCGCCCGCTCCAAGCATTCCTGCACCCTTTCCGGCGTCAGCTATATCTTGCTTAATTTCGGTCTTTGCTAGATCGATGTGGGCGGTTATGAGGTCGCCGGTCTCGCTGGTTAAGTCGGTTACTAGATCTCCGAGTGACTTTTCAGGATCGCGAAGCTCGTAGTCTCGTCTTTGATCAGCGTTCATCGCTGCAGTGTCCCTGTCCACGCCGCCTGGTCCCGGCTTGCTGCTGGCATCCCGTCAGGCTGAGCTATAGCACTTTTCAATTCCTCGTTATCAATATTGCGTAGCATTCTCCCTGCAGCAAAGCCTGCTGCGAATGTCGAAGCTACGAATACCAAAGGGCGTCTGCGGGCCACTCGTCGGACGTCGGTTGTGAACCCCTCAAGTCCGTCTGTGTCGAATCGGTTTGCAAGATTCGAGATTTGATCGGCGCCCTGTTCCACTAAGCCTCCGATCTGGCCTTGGCTTGCTGAGGCCATTGATGAAAGATCTTTGGCTAGCTCTTTAGCAATGCTGGAGAGTTTCGCTCCTTGAGCTTCTGCTTCGGCCCTCATGTTCTGTCGGGATTCAAGTAACAATTGCTGGGCGTGGTCTTTTGCCTCGGAAGCCACTTCGCTAGCTTTGTCTTCGACAGTCTTGGCGACGTCACCAGCCTTGTCGGCTGCTGCATCCGAAGTTGATGGCGGGTCGGTCGGGTTCCATTTAGCCGTTGGCATAGTTTCTCCTCGGGTGGTCATTATTGTCAGTGTTGTACCCAAGCGCGAACGGTATGATTCGTTGCGAGGATAGAAGCGCTCACGTAGATGACGATTTACTCCGGGGCTAGGCGAAGAAGTGTCAGTAGTAGATGGATGAACCTACATAGAAGATATGGTCATCGTGGGATGAATTCGATTCAGGGCGGTGCTGTTCAACCGGGCAACCCTAAGGTGTCGCAAACTAGTCGAATTCGCAAGGCATCCCATCATTTGAACGGGTTCGTTGAAGTCTTAGGCTTCGGAACTACTCGGTGTTAAGTACGTGACCGAGACCAGCTATTTTGAACAGTCGTTTCTGGTAGTCATGTGGCGCATCGACCACAAGGTCAGTTCCGTCAGCACTGAGGTCCCTCCTGAATCGCATTATCGCACCTATAGCGGCCGAGTCGATAAGCTGTGTTTCTGAGAGATCGAGTGAAACCTGGACCGGGTTGAGTTTCATGGCTCGACTTACGACGACTTCGAATGCTGCAATGGTAGCTGATTCGAACTCTCCGATGACGGCGACGGTAACTAATTGCGTTTCCGCATCTGTCGATAGCGTAGTACTAAAGTTTGAAGGTCGTTTCATACGGCTTCTTCAGGGTATGGAAAGACAACCGTAGTTCCTTGCCTTCCGCTAGTAATTTGCATTTCAGGAACAACCGCCTTGCTTATTATAAGCCCGAGCCCTGCCCCTGTGTGAGTGGTACTCGGGCGAAGCTCTGGTTCGAAACCGGTCCCGTGATCGGTAATGGTGATTTTGGGTTCAGGGCCCAAGGACAACGTTACCTCGATGTAAGCTTCGCTTCCGATCCGGACATGTTCCTCGATTGCGTTTGTCACAACCTCACTCAACGCTCCGAGGAGTAGAGGTTCTTGAACCTCGTCCAACGGCGGTAACAATCGACGAACTAACATGCGAACGAAAGCGATGCCTTCGAGATTGTTTGAGAGTTTAACTTCGAGCTCAGAGCACTCGTAGGTTTCCCTCTTCATACTTTGTGCTCACTGACTCCGTCGACCGCAGATCGGAGCTCGTTCAACGCTGCGGCGAGCCGACGGTGAACCTGGCTTTGGGAGATCTCGAGGCGACCAGCTATCTCCCTCTGAGTGAGTTCGTCGGTAAAGCGCAGTTTGAGCAGATACTGACTAGCTTCTTGTAAAGTAGCTGCGGCTTTACGCATGTCTAAACTTGTATCAACTATCTCTGTCACCTCGCTGGTGGGTTGGTCGACAGCAGGCGGTTCTGAAACGAAACGAGCGTTGCGTGCTTGAATGGCGCTTAGTACTCTCTCCTCTGTGAGGCCTGTTTCAATAGCAAGCTCACCTGGGGTGGGAGAGCGTCGCAGCTGTTGCTCGAGCCGCTCTACCGCCTTGTCTACAGTGATGGAGGCTTCTTGAAGTCCTCTCGGTACCTTGACAGCCCACCCGTTGGAGCGTAAGTACTTCTTCAGCTCACCGACTATCGTCGCTAAGGCAAAAGGCCTAAAAGGGCCTGCTTCTGGCCGATACCTGGATGCGGCTAGGAATAAGCCTAGATCGGCCACCTGCCGTAGATCGGGATCGACCTCAGACCCATGAGAGTACCTGCGAGCGAGACGTTCCGCCATCCGCCGATGTTGGTCGATCAGCGTTTCGATACCGCTGTCTATTTGGTCATTCATGGTTTTGGTGCCCTAAAGGTTGTTCCAGCTGAACCACAGCTGAGTTCTGGGTCAGCTGCCAGCTATCAAGACCAGCGTCGATCACCTGTCGAGACCCTACCGGCATTGGCATTGTGCCGAACGGTTCAAACTGGATGTGCAGGTCGAACCCGTGCGTTGTTGTTTGCACGACCACTTCGGTAATTTCCGCCGTTTCGCTCAACACTTCTACGAGTTCGGCCAGGGCTATTTCGCCCCTCTCTAAGTCGTTGATCGTCGCGCCGGTCTTCGTCGCTGCCAGGGTGTACAACGCGGTGGCGCACGCGGAAATGACAAAAGGTTCATGACTGATCGTGGAGACTGAGACACTAAGTGGGTTCATGTGTCGTTTCGTTGGACAATTAATGTCGTGAGATCGTCGGCGATCTCACCGGGAATGAATTTCATTACGGCTCTCCCTAGACGATCAGCAGTTTGCAGGGGGGCTATACCCGTTAACTTTGAGAGGGACTTGTTGACTCCTTGCTCGCCGAACACTTTTCCTTCGCTATCTTTGGACTCGGTTGCGCCGTCACTGAGCAATACAAACATTTCGAGCGGCTCAAGCTTTGGCAGAGAGTGAACCCGGTACTCAGTTAAGCCGTCCAAACCGAGTGGTGGATCTGCATCTAGCGACAGCGTCTGCACCTCGCCTTTTGCTGACACTCGACGTATTGGTTCATGGCCTGCGTTCACGACCGAAACGGAGTCAGAATAAATTTCCATTGCAGCCATGGTCACAAATCTGTCACCACCATATTGTGCCTGGATTGCGGCGTCGGCCGCACACACTTGATCAAGAAGCGGTGCGCCTGAACGTCTCGTGGTTCGAATTGTGGCGAGGGCCAAAGACGAGGAGAGTGCAGCGGCCACTCCGTGGCCCATAGCGTCCATGACGAGGGCGGCTACGCTCTCGCCGGGTGTTACAGCAAAATCGTAGGCGTCACCTGCCACCGAAGCCGCTGGTTGGAGAGCTCCCGCAATTTCGTAGCCCCCAATACAGGCGGCTCGTAAAGGCAGCATCGACCATTGGAGCTGGGCGGCTGGCGTGAGCGGCTCTGGCCTGCGCCTGGACTCTAGAAAGTCAAAGAGATCAAAGAGATAGTCGGTCACGAGACCGGCAAAAAGTTGTGGGTCATCGTCATTCGGATCTGGAGTAATACCGGTGGCGGCGAGGATGGGAAACATTCGGTTCATCACCGGGACAAAGTACTTTCCCTGGTACTCTGTTCCCTCGCCTCCAAGAAGAGAGTCGATCAGGCCCTCATCGGTGATGAAGACGTCTGACGATTCGTCCAGTGAATGAAGAGAAGAGAGGTCATGAGACATTATGTAGAGGTTCTCTGCTCCGAGCGCAGATTTCAGCCCGGCTATCGCCTCATCAGTTCGCTTAGCGGTAACAGCATTTGCGAAATTCATCGGACGTATCGAGTTCGATATACTGCTCTTTGGTTCGAAATGCAGCGGGTCTGATCCATCATTAGATTGTACCCCAAACTAGCTTCGGCGATTCAGGACGTTTCAAGGGCGGGGAATAACGGGTCTTACTGTTTTCGTTCTACACCCTCAGCTGTTTGTGTTTAGGCAAACCAGCCAGCGTACTTCTGCCACGGGTTTGCGCCGATTGATGTCTACCTTTTAGGCCAGCATGGAAGGGCGGCTCGGGAGTTGTAAGAATGTCTGTGAATCGGATGGGGCGACGGCTCACATTGAACCGCTGCCCCGTCCTCAAGATGCGTCAGTTGTCAAATTTCTCTCGGACAGCGTCGATGCTGTCTTCGATTTTCTCCGTAGCGTCATTCACGGCATCTTTGAGTTTCCCGGCAGACTCCTGGTTCTCACCCTCCTGTTCGAGTTCTGTGTCGTCGGTCAAATCGCCGACAGACTGCTTTGCGCGCCCTACTAACTTGTCTTTTTCTCCGCTCATAGCGGCTCCTTTGGTCGTGTAAGTTTAGGTGGGGGCCTAAGTGGAACCCTCCTGCGGTGTGTAGTACCCATCGCCCTCTTGGTTTATACCCATTGCGGTCTTTTTGTCTCAGGTCGGTTTAATTTAGTTTTTTATGGGTACATCAAAGTTAGAGAAACATAGTAGAAGTTTAACTTTTGAGGAGTTCTAGCGTGTCAAATGCAGATTTAGGAAACCGAAGCACTTCAGACGGATCTGGGGGTTTCCCAAGCTGGGCAATGTGGGCGATTGGTCTTGTTGTTGTAAGCGTTTTGGCGATAGGAGCTTTCGTGGCCCTCGGCGGCGATGCCGATATTGATGGCGACAGTGGGAGCGTAGATGTTGATCCGCCAGCAGTAGATGTAGATGTTGACGCTCCAGACGTCGACGTCGAGACCCCTGATGTCGATGTGGATGTTGAGCCGGGCGACATAGACGTGGAGGAAGGTGACGCCGACGCTGATGTAGACGGACAGTAAATGTGTCGTGTGGAAGGGTTGGAGATCTCAGACCTTGCACATGACTAAATTACATAACATCGCAGCTTCGTTTCTCAGACCAGGGAAACGAAGCTGTTGTCGTTTTGCTTGATTTACCCAGTGGTCGAATAAGTCCGGCCCAAAACGGCGGAACGGTGTGAATACTTTTTGGTTGCTGTTCCAGGATTGCTGGCGGTAGCGGGAGCTGAAGGTATTCCCGTTGTCGCTTGGCCGCATATTCTGACGGCGTGTGTAACTATCGGAGGTACAAGTCTCTTTACCATCTGGAGGTGGGGTCGATCGTCGGCGGTGTGACTGTCTACTGGCTTGTCGTGATCCGTAGGGCTAGTTTTACGAAGCGTCGGTGGAACGGGCGGACGAGGCCAAAATAGAATCGGCCAGACCTGCGCCACAAGAACTTGACTGATGTTGCTCCTTCTACTTGGGTTGCGCCTTGGTCGATTAATCGAAACGAAAATCGATACGTCATGAATCCCATGTCGTCTCCGAACACTATTTCGTTTCCATTCCGGTCAACAATCTCCCACGACCCGATTCGGTCTCCAACCTTGAAGGGTTTCTCCGAAATCGCCTGCTCGACCTTAGCTCTAGAAAACGAGTTGGTACTTAACGCTCGAAGCCACATCGGTTGCTTGGTGAACCAGTCTGTGACAACGTCATCTACGCTATGGTAGTGGTCCGAGTCGACGCTGATAGTGAACCGGTCTCTGTAGTCCGCCGGATTGAACTGGGTCGATATAAGTGAGGAGACATCTGGTTCGAGTTCCTGGATTACTCCAGAGGTGTTCAGTTGTGTCGACGCATTGTTCGCTGTGTTGGGTTGGGGCGTGTCGAATGACGCGATTCGGGTGTCTGGGGTAGAACTCATAACCTTATTGTCACTCAGTGTCAAAAAATAGTCAAGTGGTATTTGGCACTAGATGTCAGAACGGATTTGTGGGAGATTAGTACCTGTGAACCAGGAAGAGAAAAAACGGAAAACGCGACACGACCTAGCCGACGCAGCGATCCGTCTGTTCACCGAACAGGGCTATGAGAACGTCACTATGGCCGATGTCGCCGAGGCATCGGCTGTTTCCCGGCGAACCGCGTTCCGGTACTTTCCCTCGAAGGCCGACCTTCTGCTCGAATACCCACACGAGTGGAGGAACGTTTTCGACTCCGTCATTGTAGAGAACCGGTCACTTCCGCTAAAGCCTCGTCTGCGTTTGGCCGTCATCGCAGTAGGGGAACACATCTCACAAAACCCAGAACCAGTCCGGCTTCTCTTTGGTCTGGCATTTCAACACTCCACAATCGCCGGACGTTACGCCGCCACATCCCAAGCGTGGATTGAACGAATCTACACCGAGCTCATATACGAACGAGAACCCCACCAGGTCAACAACGAAGCCCACATGGTTGCTGCCGCCTACATGGGAATCATCGACGCCTCCTGCGGACTCTGGGTGAAAGACGAAGGAGAACTGGTCGAACTGCTCGACGAAGGAATTAGCCTCGCCGAAGCCACGCTCTTAACGAACTTCACCTAAAGGGGCTAGCGGGTAGGAAAAGTTTGATTCGCTTCGGCCCCTTACCGCCGTCGAGTCCGCTCGCCTCTTAAGCCAAGTCGCGCAGCTTAAAACTATTCACTTGGGTTTTCGCCCGGTCGAGCGCTTCCCCCAGCACTTCTTTTCGAACCGGTTTAGTCACGAAGTCATCCATACCGGCAGCCGAACACCGATCGACATCTTCCTGGAGAGCATTAGCGGTAAGCGCGATAATTCGGGGTTGATACTCGATTTCGAGCTGACGGATCTGTTCAGTCGCCCCCAAACCATCCAAATTCGGCATCTGCATATCCATCAAAATAATGTCCCAAGGCTCGTCCGCATTCTCAACCGCGGCGACCGCCTCGACACCATCGGCAACAACGGTCGCCGAAAGTCCCAGATTTGAGAGCATTGCTTGAGTGACCATCTGATTGACCGCATTGTCTTCAGCCATCAGTATTCGTAGCTGGCTTGTCTCCGGTTGAGGACCAACAGCCTCATCTTCATCTGGCTGGTGATCTTCATCACCTGGTGAGTCGCCTTGTTGATTGGAGACCAACAGGTCGATCAAAATCGTTTTGAGCCGGTTGCTTCGAACAGGTTTCATCAACGCGGCAGCAAATAATGCGTCATCTTTGTCAGCCAGGCGCCCAGAAGAAAGTAAAACTAGCGGGAACGCGTCGGTTATTAAAACAAACCGAGACCGGAGCAGCTCGGCGAGCTGCAGCCCATTAGTTCCCGGCATCTCCATATCAAGCAGGGCAATGTCAATATGGGATGACCCTAGATCGAGGTAGCGGAGTGCATCGTCGGCCGACGAAAAGCTTTTGGGGATCATGCCCCAAGACCTGGTCTCGGCTTCCAAGATCATACGGTTGGTTTTATTGTCGTCTACGATCAGGACCATGCGATCCTGAAGCGTCTTGTCGTCTTGGTTGTCGTCATCTGGCAGCTCGATGTCGGTGTCCTCGACCGTTATCCAAAAAGTGAAAACCGATCCGTGTCCTCGCCCTTTGCTGTCGACGCGAATCCCTCCACCCATCAGCTCAGTTAAGGACTGACAGATGGTCAGGCCTAGCCCGGTTCCTCCGAAACGTCTAGCGGTTGAAGAGTCAGCCTGGCTAAACGACTTAAAGAGTTGGCCTTTGTCTTCCTCCGATAAACCGATACCGGTATCAGCCACCGACACAGTCATGGTCCGTTGATTTGTTGAACCCGATCCTGTTGGCTCAACGGGAGCCGAAGATACCTCGACCGTCACCTCACCCGTCTCAGTAAATTTCACTGCATTGCCTACCAGGTTCATCACGATCTGACGCAGCCGGGTGGTGTCGCCACGAACCATACGGTCAATCGATTTATCTGCGAGATACAACAGTTCAATCTGTTTCGCCGCTGCTTTGGCCGCCATAAGTTCAACACCCGACATCACAGACTCGCAGAAATCGTATGGCTCATGTTCCAAATCCATCTGACCAGCCTCGATTTTAGAGAAGTCGAGAATATCGTTCAGGATCACAAGCAAGGATTCGCCGCTGGAGCGAAGCGTACGGACATAGTCCGACTGGATCGGGTCGAGTTCTGTATCCAACAAAACGTCAGCCATGCCGATGACACCATTCATCGGGGTACGAATCTCGTGGCTCATATTGGCCAGAAAAACACTCTTGGCGGCGTCAGCCTGCTGGGCTTGTTCCAGAGCCTGTTTAAGATCAGAGGTTTGTGTCTCGATTATCTGGTCCTGAAACGACACAACATCGTTGATGCGGTCCTCTCGAATGCCGCCGATTCGAGCAAACAAGCCAAGAAAAATTGGGGCGGTCGCGATGATCCAAAGAAGCGGGTTCTCAAAGAACCGTTGCTGAGCGGACGCCAATGAAACGGTGCTCTCGTATAGCCAAACGTCTAGTGGTATCGCGACGAGAGGAAACACCAATCCGAAGACCGCTCCAGCCAGGCTATATCGATGCACGGCATTCCATCTGGAATTACGTTTGCTGGCTTCTGACATATGCAAGGAATCGGACCATAGCGCCGTCGACTTTAGGCCGTTTGGGCTACTAGTTGAGACAAACATTGAAGCTTCTGAGGAATCTATGGTCGTTAGAGGCTGTAATGTCGCTGAATTATCTGGCTTCGACTCTCCACCAGTGTCGAAGAGCTGGCATATTATGACCGTATGGACCAAGGCGCGTATCCACTCAAGCCACTCGTGGTTGGGCAACCCGGAAGACTGATTTCTGCTATGTCTCGATTCTCGACCGGTGTGCGAGACGTCGCCGACCAGATTCCGGCCTATACACAATGGTGGGACAACGAGAACCGGCTAAGTTACACAGGCGACGGTCCGGTACTAGCTGTGATCGGCGATTCAAGCGCCCTAGGCATTGGAGCCTCCCACCCCAGCAAAGGATATGTGCAGCTTGTTCGACAATACTTGTCCGATCGAGACAGACGCCAGTGGGGCATCGCCAATCTCGCCAAATCAGGGGCGAAAGTAGACGACGCGTTAGAACGTCAGCTTGTTGAACTCGGCAAGCTCGCTCAGCCCGACTTGGTGATTTGTTGCGTCGGGAGCAACGACATATTCTGGTCACTTTCGACGTTCTCGCTGCACCACAAACTAAAAGGTCTAGTTGCCGAGTTGCCAGAGAAGAGCCTTGTCGCGGCTTTGGCTGGTGGTTCGCCTCGATCTAGGGCCTCAAATAGAATGCTAAAGCAGTTACTTGAAGGTCGATCTCACACGTTTCTCAACCCGTGGGCGATGCCGGGTCCGTCGGGCAAAAGCCGTTTGGCGGAAGACAAGTTTCACCCAAATGACCTCGGATATGAGCTGATAGCAAAAGCGTTCACCGACGTGTTGGCCCAGGGCCGAGGCAAACCCAAATCGACTACTCGAACCTGAGATCCATCAAATTTGGCAGATCACGCAACGAATCCAGCGCACGGTCGCTCAAGTTGTTTCCGGCAACGTTTAGCTCAGTTAGCGATGTCAACCCACACAGAAGTTCAGCCGCTTCGTCCCCGAGGTTATTGTCGGCAATACTCAACGACTTCAGTTTTGGTAGTTGGGTTAAGACATGCAGGTTCTTTGCATAAATATGGCAGCTGTCGGCCGTGAGGCATTCGAGGTTGCTTAGTTCTCCGATAGCGAGAAATTTCTTGCCTCCCAGGCTGTTTCTTGAAATGTCGAGATCGGTCAGCTGCCACAGTTCGGCCAGTGATGCTACACCACGGCCGACCCCATTGTTGGCAACATGTAGCGATGTTAGGCTTTCCAGCTCTGACAGAGCCCGTAACCCGGCGGCGGCTATTCGGTTATCATCGAGATACAGCACTTCCAACTCGGTTAGGTAGCTGGCAAAAGACAAGGCGTGGTCGGTATCTAAACCGAACCCGACTGCAGCGAACTTCGTGATAGAGGTGATGTTGTCAACACCAGAGAAATCTATGGCATCAACATTTTCAACAAAATGGATAGACACAAATTCGCTGCTCAGCTTTGTCAACTGAGCCGGAGGAATGGAATCTGGTTCGCCGTGAACCAAAGCAATAGAGCCGGTAGAGGCCGCGTCGGTTGGAAGCGCTTCAAGTGACTCGATGCGTACATGATTCGTTAGAGGCTGTGGGGTCATACTCGACGATCTGTGTTGGAAGCCACGACGATAGCCACAAACAACTCAACCATCAACCCGAAAGTGCAGTTACAACTGCGATCATTGCGAAGAACAGTTCGGTATAGGACAGTTCTAGGCTGGCAGTAAACTAGCGGCAAGTTCAAGCTGGTCGTCGGTGAACCCTCCGTGAGCGGAGTCACTGGGAGAGCCAACCATTATCGCTGCTACAGCTTCAGCAAAGTCGCCCTGGCCAACAGAGAAGTCGGCGTGGCCATCGCTAACCCACCAAACGTGGGGAAGGTTTCGACTGTTGAGCCACTGAATCCGGTCATCATCGTTGAGATGTTCCAGATCGAGTGCATGTCCCAGTTCGTGGGCTAAAACATCGGCGATGCTTTCTGGTGAGTCATCATCCCGAACATAGATCGTAATTTTCTTCATCGACCGATTGGTCATTCCTCGGTGGCCAGATCTGCTCTCATCATATTCGACGGTCCAGCCGGGTAGATGGGTCTGCCAGTCGTAGCTAATTAGGGCCTCGGCTTCTTGAGTTATTGAGGTCGACTCAGCGGCTGCGAGATCGGGTTCTTCAACGGTTTCCGGCCCCGCCGGGGCCACCTCGTCAGCCTTCTGGGGGTTTCCGCCACCCGGGGCCGTTGTCGAAGTTTCAGCCGACGAATTCGGCGCCGTTTTTTCTAGCGTGACTTCGGTTGAGCTGGTTGACGGCATTTCAATTTGAGGTCCGCTACCGGTCTTTCCCATCGAACGTTCAACGACAGATGTCGTAGCTTCTTGGGTTAGGGGTGTCTCTGCCGATGCCGGAGATGTATCTGGTGTCAGAATTAGCGCACCCATCGACGTGAACCCAACCAAAAGTCCAACAGCCGATACTGCGATTCGCTTTCGTAGTGAGTACGTCCGTTGTTTGACCTGCTTAGAGCCCATCATGATGATAAGCCGTCGCTCGATTTGTTCGGAACTGGCTCCAAGTGCTTCAGCCAAAACTTCCAGGTCTTCGCCTCGAAGGTTGAGTTTCGTGCCCGGTATCTGGCCCCTCATCAAATACACAAAGGCTAGATACCGTTCCAGAATTTCTGTCGGCTCCGTCTTTGGAAGTGTGGTCGAGGAAGACCCGGTGATGATTTCGCCGCGATCGATATCGACAATTAGACGATAACGAACAGGTATGACTGAGCCCGAGTTACATTCGTAGAGCTTTGTGATTCTGGTGACGAAGTCATCGTCAAGACTATGGTGACCTTGCTCGGCTAGTTTGAGTTCATCTACGGTGAGTTCACCCTCGGAAATCTCGGCTAACTCTTCCAAAGACAGCCCGAGCTGATGGCGACGTTGTGTTAAGAGTAATCCGAGTCGCGCCGGAGGAACCGTTGGCGTTGAACTCTTTGTCATGACAGTCATGGCTACTACATCGGCTAGAAACCGCTGCTTCTTAATAGCCTGTTGGTAGCAGAATGGACACCGATGGGGTAGCGGTTTTGGGCTATTTGATTGGTCGGGACAGGGCGGACGAAAGGCACATCAGCATCGGCACCGCGACGGCGAGGTGGAACGAACTAAGCCAGGCCAGCGTGGTGATAGAGCTGGTAGCGGTAAGAGGCGATAAGAGTGAAAGTACGGTGGCTGTGACTCCGACCACTATCAAGGTGATCCGGGCTTTGTCTCCAATGGTGCGGTGCAACACGAGAGCAAATAATGAAGACGCAACGCAGCCGATGATAGTTGCAGTCAGAGCGTTCGGCAGAGCGACGATTTGTTGCGTTGCTTGACCTGGAGGTTGAACAACCAAACTAGGGCTAGTGGCTTTTGACAACGTAAATAAAATGACGATGAGTATTGAAGATATGGCGAGTCCCATAATGGAGTTCCTCAGATAATGCATTTTTCTCCGGTTGGGTTAGTCGAGTGGTAGCTGGATTTTCTGGTCACTGTTCCTTTAGGAGGTCTTCTTCGAAGAGGACCGGACGTTTCGAAGAATTTGGGATAGGCAAATAAGATCCCGACACCACAAAGAGAGATCTGGGCGATCACGGGTGTTAAACGAACGCTCGGACCGGGGTTGTCTCGGCGTTCTATTTTCGTTAACGCCAACGTTGTTGAATTATCGTTGGCATCGCCTTCGGTCGTATGTGGACCTCAGGTCGTAGTCAAATCAGAAAAGGTACTGCTATTCCATCACAACAGGGTTCAGATAGGTGATGGACTAATCGTGTTTTGAACGGATCCGAACCCATAAACGAGACTATACAGCTAAACGCATAGAAAGGTATTTTACTACCAAGATTTAATGTAAGTAAACGCCGTCAAGCCCTAGGACCCGAAAACAGCAAAGTTTGACCGCAGATCGTCCGATGTGAAAATATGGCAACCATACCAGACGTGGCCTCCTCAAACCCAATGACTTTGTCAGCGTACCGACTTCTAGTCGTAGAAGACGCTGCCATGTTTCAGGCGGCCGTCAAACTCATGCTCGAACAGGCTGGTTATTCAGTGTCGGTTGCCTCAACAGGCGAAGAAGGTTTAGAGCTTCTCAAAACCCTACAACCCGACCTCGTCGTTTTGGACTTAGGTTTACCGGGAATAGGTGGGATGGAAGTTTGCCGACAGATCCGAGAAGCGAGCGATTCGAATATTGTGATGCTCACCGGGCGAAAAGATGACGAGAGTCGTTTCGCCGGGCTTGAGATTGGGGCCGACGCATACGTGACGAAACCGTTCGAAGCTCGGGAGCTACTCATGTCGATACGGGTCTTACTTCGTCGAAGAGTGCCGAACAACGAACGTAACAACACTACCGACCTTGGCCACCTGCGATTTGATCGGACAACTAGACAAGTGTGGGTTGGTGAAACGGAACTGCGAGTCACCAAAATCGAAATGTCGATTCTTGAAGTCCTAGTCGACAATCACCGCAGCGTCGTCACCCGGACACAGCTGATAGAAGCGGTTTGGGGTCCGAGCTGGGTCGGAGGCGACCACGTAGTGAGCGTCCATATAGCGAACCTTCGGAAGAAAATTTCGACCGATAACAATCAGCTCATCACGACCCTACGTGGCATTGGGTACCGGCTCGAGGTACCCGCCGCGTAGGGTCATGAGAACTTATGTGTTGCCCCGGAGAAGGTCGGCAGCCTCACTCAGGCCTTGGTGTTCGAGCCCGCCGGTCGTAAACCGGATAGTTCCTTCCGAGTCAACTAGCACCGATGAAGGCTGAATCTTTACACCGAATCGATCCCAAAGCGCCAGGTCAGAGTCGTCGATATGGATCGAATTCTGTTGATACAGGTCGTTATCTTCGACGTATTGAAGATACTCCTCCCGTTCACCCCCAGTATGAACAAACACGTAGGTGATATCTGAACCGTACTCGGCTGCGTCAGCGAGATCGGGGCCTTCATCAACCGAAATGGGGCAATTGGGCGATACGAATGTCAGAACTACTGGTCCTGAGGTGTACAAATCGGTGCCCGACACCGTAGCACCCGTGAATAGTTCCGGGGCGCTGAAGCGAAACGCTTCGGCGGATTCTTCCAAAGTGGATACCGCTGTCACGTTCTGGCCACTTTCAGCGTTGCCGGGTTCCCAATCTCGGGTCGATTCTTCGTCGCCTGATCCAGCAACCTCACCTCGCAGGTCAGCACATCCAGCCGATGCTCCGAGAGTAAGAGCGCAGATTACGGCGGTTGCGATTCGGCCCGACCTCATGATTCACTTCCAACAGGTTCAGAAGTTGGTGCTGGTTCGGTTGAAGTTGTTGGCTCGACAGCTGGTGCTGGCAGTGCTACGAGCTCAGCGTTGTCAAACGAGATGGCGGTCAATGTGGCTACTAGCCCGACCATGCCCCCAGCGTGGGTCGATTCGGTGGTCGCAATTGGGTTACCGTCCATGAAGATTTCGACGTCGTTCCCGTGGACCTCCACCGATAGTGTCACGTTCTGACCAGTCAGCGGTGCCATCACCGGGGTAGAACCAATGTTCTGGTAGTACCCCTTGTTGTCGTATTCTCCCCACCGAAGTGTTGAGCCGTCGTCAGTAAAGTCAACGACCATCGCTCCACTTCTAGACCTCTTTGACGCCTGGTTGAACAAGATCCCGCCTTGGTTTCGTTCGGCGACGCTGCTGAATGTAGCGGTCCAAGTGAAGTGGTCGACGTTGTGCCCATCAAGAAGGACCGTGTAGTCGTGGCCGCAGTCATGGTTCTGAACCAACGCTCCGTCAGTTGCTGTCCAACTGCCGGCCAAGATTGTGAAGTCATTCAGCGAGGTAGCGTCAAATCCGGTCGAGTACAGTGTGGTCGCTTCCGAAACTACGGTAACAGCCGGGGTAGCATCACGGTCTGGTCGGTCGACGTCTCCACCGATCTCACATCCCGGGCCTGTTCCTAACTCGGCGTCGTCGAACGTGTAGGTCGAACCGTCTGGTTCTGGCTCCGGCTCAGGTTCCGGTTCCGGCTCAGGTTCGGCAGGGGTAAACGTCTGTGAAATTTCGTCGTAGTTGTTCGAGTAGTCGTCTGAGGCCTTTTTCGCTTCAGGCGAGCGAGGTTCGCTTTCTGGTTCAGGCCCATCGACATCGTCTAGGCCAGCTGCCGGTGCAGCTAGTGCACACGATGCGCCGTCGTTCGAGTTCGTGCTCGGTGAGCGGCCAACCAACGTGGCGGTTGGGGTAGAAGTCGTGTAGCCGGTGATTTGGTAAATCTCGCCAGAGTTGCGGCCGACATAGAGGTTTCCACCGGCGGTCGCCCACGCTGCACCGTAGGATTTCAGAGTTTCAGGTAGACCGGAGATTGCGCCGATTTCTGTTCGGGTAAGTGAGGCTTGATCGTAGGAGTACAGGGTGCCGTCGCTGCTGACACCGTAAAAGACGCCGTGTACGTTAGTTATGTCTGCAACGGCGGTGTAGCCGTCGAATTCGGGGACGTGTTCAACCTCGTAGGTGTCTACATTGACTTTGTACCATTCACGGCCACCTCGAGAGATATTGAGCAGTCCATCGTCGTCAAAGTCGCCGGCATACGAACCCCCAGGAATATCTAGCTCAGCTAGATCGATTCGGTCACCGTTGGCGGTGATTCGATACAGGGTCTTGCCGTTGATGGCGTACATGTAGCCATCGGCGATGCGATAACCCATAGCGTTGTAGTTTGCGTGATCTGGACCGATGGTCGTGTATGCCTCGTTGGCGGGGTCTAGCTCAGCCAGTTGACCTGCGATTACCTGGTAGAAATCAGGATCGCAGGCAAACTGGTCTTCAGCTGCTGAGACCGGATTGGAGAGGGAAGCCAGGGTCGCAGCGGACATCGCAACTCCGACGGCAGTTGCGGTGATCTTTCGAGCCTTAGATCGTGCCATTAGAAAATCCTTGTTGACGGTTGTTTGTATGGGTACAAAGAAAGAATCGTCGGCAACTGGACATTTCTGGAGTCAAGACTTCCTCAAGAAAACGAAGTCGGCCCTTGAATAGTGGCACGGGGGCCCGCTTGGCCACTAAATGAGCTAAAAGCGGGAGTTCAAGGTAAGTATCGATGTGGGGCGGCGGCGACGCTAGCATTAGCGTCTGTGAAGTATCAAGAACCAGAATTTCTTCCCTGGGACGGGAAACAGGTGCCGTTAACCTTTGTCGGCGGGTATCTCGGCGCAGGAAAAACGACTGCCATCAATGAACTTCTGGCCCGCAGCGACCGCCCAATTGCCGTGTTAGTAAACGACATTGGGTCCGTAAATATAGACGCATCGCTCATACGTCGACGTCACGGGGACACAATTGAACTGACCGATGGTTGTGTTTGCTGCAGTCTGGTCGACGGGTTCGGGGCAGCCTTTGACCAAATCCGGTCTCGTGAAGTCCCTCCGGACCAAGTGGTTGTCGAGCTGAGTGGAGTAGCTGAACCGGAGAGAATGATCCCCTGGGGTCGTAGCGCCGGCTTCTTTTTGGATGGAATTGTTGTGCTCGTCGACGTCGACCAATTCGAAACAGCCATACAAAGCCGAGTGAAACGGCATTTAGAAAACCAGATCACTCAAGCCGATCAGCTCGTGCTAACCAAACAAGATTTAGCCGACTCCCAAACGGTGGAACGGGTGCGTAAAGCGTTAGTTCAAATGGCCCCAACAACCCCGATAGTGGGATTTGCTGAAGCGATGGCAACCGCAGGTTTGTTAAGCACAGGTGGGAGAATGGGAGACCGGCTGGTGGTCGAACCGGAAACGACGCTGTTTGATGCCCACCAGGTCACCTCAACGCGTCTAGACGATGTCCAAACCCTGGACGATGTTGAGACGTTACTCGACGGCCTTCCATCTTCGACGGTCCGGGCCAAAGGAATCGTTCGCCTCGCCGACGGTTCACTACAACTCATTCACCAGGTCGGAAGCAGGCGAAGCGTCTCTGAACTCTCAGCAGCCGAATCCCAAGACACAACTGACCTGGTAGTGATAACGGTCGCCTAACGATCCTGGAACGTGTAGATGTCGTCAGCGTTGAAGGTGCCATCGTCGTTGACGTAACTGTGGCTGCTCGAAGATCGTTGAGCGCTCATTTGTTCTTCCGCTTGCCGTGCTATCGACTCAGCCCGTGCACGTTGAGCTTCGGGAGTGATCTCAGGTGAGCGGCCAGGAGGAGGACCGAACTTGTTCCCGAACTCGTTGCCCGCCGTAAACAAAAGATAGAAGCTGAGAGCAAGGTTGATAAAGGGTACCAGTGATAGGAGCACAACCCAGCCGGTGTGCCCAAGGTCGTGAAGCCGTCGAACCGCATTGCCGTAGCCGAAATATATTGTCGGGAGAAGAAGCATGATGATCACCGGTGAAACTGAGGCTTCACCGGTGATGGGGTCCGTCGAGATAAAAGCGAGCTGGCTGACAACAGATAGAAGGTAGATCCCAATATTTACCAAGAAATATTCGAGCCTGCCTGCTCGACCCGAAAACGACAGTATCCCCATGCGAAGTCCTCTTTCTGGTTCTGGACGTCATAGGTATCGGATTCCTAGCGAACGGACGTAACTGCTATCATTGCCCAGATTCACATAGCCACTTACGGTTTAGCGGTCCGTATCTGGTAGCCGACCCCTCGTACGTTGCGGATCTCGACTGTTGGTGGCACCGGCTCCCCAAGTTTTTGTCGGATACGGTAAACAACCGTTTTCACGATCGGGTCGTGGGCCCCTAAGTCGACGACTCCCCACACTTCGGTGACCAGTTCTGACGTCGAAATGATTCTTTCTCTGTTCGTCAATAAATACCGAAGAAATCTGAACTCGAGTGGGGTCAAGTCGAGTTGATGGCCGCTAGCGGTAGCTTCATGGCTATCAAGATTCAGGCTCAGTCCCCCCAAGCTGAGGAGTGAATCGGCAGGGGTGGAACGGCGGAGTATGGCATTGATTCGCAGTAGCAGTTCCTCAACGCTAAACGGCTTCGCTAGATAGTCGTCGCCTCCGGCTTCCAAACCTGCGATTACGTCCGCTTGGTCTGATCGGACCGTTAAAAAAACCACTGGGGCTCCGCTGTGTCGCCTGATTTGGCGGCAGAGATCGATGCCGTTGGCGTCGGGCAGTAACACATCGAGCACGATCAGGTCGATGGCGTGTTCCTTGACGGCCTCAAGAGCGTCGTGGCCGGTTTGTGCGGTTACGATTCTGAATCCGGCCGAGGTCAGGGCATAGCTGGTCAGGGTGAGAAGTTGATCTTCGTCGTCGACTACAAGTATCAACGGCGCGTTTTCAGACATCTTTTCTCCTCGGTAGTGAAAGTAAGAATGCCGCCCCTTTGCCGAGCGAGGTGTCGACTATGACGTTGCCTCCATGAAGCGAAGCAATTGTCTCAACTATCGTTAGCCCTAACCCGGTGCCGCCAGCGTCTGAAACGAACTGCTGGAATGCTTCTTTTCGAGTTTCCGGGCTCATACCGACGCCGTCGTCCCAAACCGAGATCACGATACTTTCTTCGTTCTGGAAAGCTTTGAGGGTCACGACTCCACCGGTTGAGGTATGTCGGATGGCGTTTTGGACGAGGTTTGTTATCGCTTGTCGGAGAAGCGCCTCATCGACCATAATCGAATCCATCATGCGAGGATATTTGATCAACAATTGTTGATCCCGTTGCTCTGCGAGTCTTCGCATCGCCCGCCATACTTCACGCATTACTTCTCGAACATCGGTGGGGGCGAACGTAGGGGAGAAGATGCCGACCTGGAGTTTGCTTTCTGTCAAAATATTGTCGGCGAGTAACAACATTCTGGCCGTCGACTGATCGATCTCCCGTAGGAACGCTTGTTGATCGCCAGTGACCGGACCCGGTATCTCGTTGAGTAGCATTTCGACGGTGGCTGTGATCAACGCCAGCGGGGTCTTAATCTCGTGGGCAAGGACTGAAAACTGTTCCTGGCGGGTCGCCAGCCGCCGCTTTATCGTTCCGTGCTTGTTGTACAGAACAAAAAAGGCGACGGACAGACCGACCAGCGCCAGCGTTAAGACTCCCAGTGCAGCTACAAGAATGCTTGTTCCATCACTAATGAGGGCCACATTACCATGAACCTAAACCAGTAGTCTTTCTTCGGCCGAAACGGCGCGGAATGCGGCGATAGGCATTGAGACCACAACACCGGCTCCTTCTTCAGGTAGATCCTGCGGTCCACGCAAAGCGGTGTGCTGTTCAACTGCTGCGAGTAGTGTCCCGTCGAGCAACTCGATGGTTAAGTGGGTCGACGAACCGAGATATTCGACGCCCCGCAGCCAGCCCGCAACTTCGAGAATTCCACTCTCGTTCCTCGGCACATGGTCGTTAGGGGAGGGATGTCGGCTTACGTTGACATCTTCTGGACGAAGGACGGTCGTGATTTCAGAACTGGACAGCCCCGGGTCTGGAAGTTGGATTTGTGTGTCCAAAATGTTCAACGTCAAGGTTCCATTGCTTTGGCTGGCAACCGAAGTAGTCAAGACGTTGGCTTTGCCAATAAAGTCGGCAACAAAAAGCGACGTTGGTTGACGGTAGATCTCGCTTGGAGTTCCAACCTGTTCGATGTGGCCTTCGCTCATGACCACGATTCGGTCTGACATCGCCATCGCTTCGGACTGGTCGTGGGTTACATACACGCTGGTTACGCCAAGTTGTCGTTGGATACGACGTAGCTCGGAACGCATCTGATCACGCAGCCGGGCATCGAGGTTGGATAAGGGCTCGTCGAAGAGCAGTACTCGTGGTCGGACCACGACGGCTCGAGCTAACGCTACTCGTTGTTGCTGCCCGCCCGATAGTTGAGTCGGCAACCGGTCACCGAGACCTACCAGATCCATAATCGACAACACAACGTCGGTTCGTTCTTTGATCTCAGCCTTGGAGATCTTGGCGATCTTTAACCCGTAGGCGATGTTCTCCGCAACAGTCATGTGAGGGAATAACGCATAACTTTGGAAGACCATCGCCATCGGGCGTTTATTGGGGGGTACGTTTGTTAGCGACTTGCCGTCTAGCAAAAGATCGCCTTTGGTTGGTGTTTCGAACCCGGCGAGAATTCGCAGCAGTGTCGTTTTGCCGCAACCGGATGGTCCGAGAATGGTGAGGAACTCGCCGTCGGTAATCTCTAGGTCGATTGATTTGAGTGCTTCGTGTCGTCCTCGTTTGGTGTCAAATATTTTCTGCACACCGACGACTCGCACGGCGACGGTATCGGTAGGGTCCGCTGGTTTGCCCGACATCGGTCGGTTCAATACTGTCATTTCTAACTCCGTTATTTAGCGAACGACGAGTCGTCGTTCGACACTTTGAAACCGGTTACAAGGGATAGGAAACCGATGGCTATCAAGATGACTGTCACAAGGACCATGCTCTTGGCTGCGGCGTCACCATAGCGTCCTTGCTGGGCATCGTTGAGAATTCGTTCGGTAAAGATTCGCCATTCGGGTGTTACCAAGAGGATGATCGGCGAAAGCGATGTCATCGAGCGGGCGAAACTCCAGATCAAACTTGAGAATAGCGCCGGACGAATAAGAGGCAAGATGATCTTGCGGAAGGTCTGCGCCGGAGTTGCTCCGAGACTAATCGAGGCTTCTTCAAGGTTTTTGCTGAGCTGGTTTAACGCTCCTACCGCCACTCGCACCACTCCAGGTAACGCTCGCACCGTGAACGCCAGAACAAGTATGGTGGCTGTGCCTTGAAGCTTAGGAATTAGTCCTCCGAACAGGGGAGCGTTGTAAGCCAACAACAATCCGACACCGATAATGATTCCGGGTACTGCGACTCCGAGAACCGAGGCGAAGTCGAGGAGACCCCGTCCTTTGAATTCGCGTTGGGTAATTACGAACGCTATGACTAGCCCTGAGAAGGCAGCAAGCGGGGTTGAGATAGCGGCGAGTTTCAGCGTGTCGAGCATGGCTTCTCTGCTTGCACCGTTCATTGCGCCAATAAAGTTTTCAAGCGTCGGTGTGAAGTCGATATTCCAAACTTGGGTGAAGGCGCCGACAACGATGTAGCCGTAGATCATCACGATCGCAGCGGTGATAACAAGTGCGATGGTATAGAGCGGAATCAGAACATTTCGTTGCTCCACTGGCTTTGGAGTCCCAACGGGTTTCCCGGTGATGGTCACATACTGTTTTTTGTTGAGCCAGAAGTATTGGGCGGCAAAGATCAGAAGCGAAGGTAGCAGCAGCATTACCGAGAAGACGGCAGCTTTCGGCTGGTTGAATTCACCGACGATTGCGAGGTAAATTCCCGTCGACAGAACTTCGAAGTTGCTTCCTCCGAGGACTATCGGGTTACCAAGGTCGGCTATGGCCGACACGAAAATAAGCAGAAATGAATTTGCTATCCCCGGGGCAAGCAATGGTATGACGATGGTGCGGAACCGATGAACCAGGCTTCCTCCGAGGTCGTTAGCGGCTTCTTCTAACGCTCCGTCAAATGATTGAAGCATCCCGACAAAGTTTAAGTACGCCACTGGCATAAACGAGATACTTAAGGCTAGAAGGAGCCCATCAAGCCCGGAAATGTCGTACCGGACACCGAAGAGGTCTTTTGAGATCAGTCCGCTTCGCCCAAAGAGGCTCAGGATTGACATCGAAACAGCGAACGGCGGAGAAATCACTGGAAGTAGTGAAATTATGTGTAGTGTTCGTTTGAAACGAAACTTGGTTCGGACCTGAACAAGGGCCATTACTAGACCGGCAAATGTGCCAAGCAGGCCGCTTAAGACGCCGAGTACTACCGTGTTTCGTAGTACCGACAACGTCGTGCCCGATGACAGTAGCTCAGTCCATTGCTCCAGACCTTTGACCCCTAAAGAGCGGGCGATAATCCGAATCGTAGGGTATATAACGAACCCTCCGACGATGAGCAAGGCTACCGCTATGGCAACACCGAAGCTTCCTTGTGCCTTGATGCTGCCAGCCAGTCGCCGAAGCGGCTGAAGAGGCGAGCTTGGCGCCGATTTGTGTTGATTTGTAGTCACAATTGTTCTTTCAGGTCCGAACCAGTTTCGAAATAAAGTTAGGTATTACTCGGTGGGAGCGTCAGCGCCGCCACGTACTTCAAGTGCGAACCGCTCAGCGAAGTCACCGCTACGGAGATCTTCAGCCAGCTGTGGTGTGAAGTCAGGGTGGAGCGGAACCTCATCAAGATTGATGGTGTACTCGGTGGTTTCTGCCCCTGCATTCGTTGAAATTTGGAATGCGTCTGCCTCTGTAGCTTTGCTTTGGCCTTCAGCGCTCAGTGCCCAATCGACAAATGCTTGAGCCGAACCTGGGTTCGCTGCGTTGTTTATGACCGATACCTGGCCAACTTCGTAGCCGGTGCCTTCCTCTGGGAAGGTAACTTCCATATCGACGCCAGTTTCAAGTTCGAACTGAACACAGTCGTGCGAGAAGATTATCGCGGTTGCTACTTCGCCCTGTGTCGCCATACGGCCTGGAGCTGATCCACTCTTTGTGTATGACGCTATGTTGGCGTCGAGTTCCTTGAGGTAATCCAGTGCAGCTTGTTCAGAGCCGCGGATAGCTGCGATGTTGGCAGAGGCCGTAATCGCTGTCCCCGAGGTCCGCTGATCGGCGATAGCGATGTTGTCCTTGAACTTCGGATCGAGTAAATCGTCGTATGATGTTGGAGCCTCAACTCCCAGTTCTTCCAGCAGTTCAACGTTGGAGCAGAAACCTAGAGCGCCAAGATAGATTCCGGTCCAGATTCCGTCTCCAGATTTGAGGTTGTCAGGAATTTCGTCAGCGACGTCAGAAACATATGGTGTGACGAGGCCCTTTTCAGCGGCTGCGACTGGTCCCAAGCTCGGACCTCCGAACCATACGTCAAACAATGGGTCATCGGCTTCTGCCTCGAGACGGGTTAGCGCCTCACCCGAAGAAAGTCGAAGGAACGAACTATTGATACCGGTCTCTTCCTGGAACGCAGCTGTCGCTACTTCACACCACTCTTCTTGCAAACCACAGAGAATAACCAAGTCGTCTTCTGGTTCTAATTTCTCACTGCCACCCGAGTCAGCGGCGGTTGTTTCGCTGCCGGCGTCACCTGCGGTGGTGTCGGTTGCTTCTTCGCTACTGGAACCGCTGCAAGACGCGGCGACAAGAGCTAGTGCCGTCAAAAACGGCAGAACCTTTTTGTACTTCATATTTTCTCCCCTTGTTTTATCAAGTGTTCTTGTAGGTCATTGTCGGTGACCGCCGTCATAAGATCCATAGCTCGTCAGTCGCCGTTAAGTCGCGGGAAAGTAACCGTCGATTCTCGGTGAAAAGAGCAGAAGAGATGCGGGGTCTGCCAACGACGCCAGCTTAGTTAACGAGACTGGTGTCGTCGTGGATGTCGTTAGAAACTCGACGCCTGGTTTCGAGACCTCTAGTTCAGATCTGTTGGCTCGATCTCGATAAGGTCGTCCCCGAAGGACACGAGTTCGTCTTCGCTAAACCCGATCGCATCGATCTGAATTGTTAGCTCAGGGCTGAGACGGGTGGTAAGACGCTGCCATGAACCCCCGATGGTTCGGCTCTGCCGTTCCGACAATTCAACGTCGCAGTGATACTGCCACCAGGCGGCACATTGGGGCTGTTCGACTTCTGAGAGCGCTATATCCGATCGTTCTTGGGTGTTGATATAGAGAAACTGGTTGCGTTCCTCGGATGCGTACGTGATGAGGTTGACTTCAGGGTCGTAAAACAAAACCGATTGTTGAGGAGGTGTGGAAAGTCCGTAGATGACATTGTCACCGAGCGTTGCTTCTGCAATCTCTTGATCTTGGGTGATCCCAGCTTCGCGGTCGGGTGTTTTGCTCGTTGACCCTAACCTTCCAGCGAAGATAACGGCGGCGACAAAGAAAGCGATGGCGGCAACCGAGCCTGCAGATTTCGTCAGCGTCCAGTTCTTGCTACTGGAAGAGTCGACTGATTTGACGTTAGAGGATTCAAGCGGCCAGGTTGAGACCCCTTCGACCTTCACCCGTTTTCGTGGAGCCAAACCTTCAAGTGCTGCTAAAAGTTGGCTCCTGATGGTGGCTAGTTCTTCCGACGTTGGGGCTAGCGGCCGGTCTACGATTGTTGGCAAACCGTCGGTCTCATCGACGCTGCCACTACGTGGGTGAACGCTGCATGTGTTCAGAAACGAAACGTATGTAGCTCTTGTGCGGGTCACGATCCGGGCAGCAGATTCGACCGGTAGGTTCAAAACGGTTGAGACCTGTTCAGTCGAAAGGTTTTCCCAGACTGACAACATCAGAATCTCTTGTTCTTGAGTCGTGCACTGTTCGAGAAGCCTTTTCGTTTCCGGCGCGCAAAGGTGGCTCTTTGTAGTGGCGGCTGCTCGTTCGATAGTTGGCGCTTCTCGGCGTTGACGGATCGCTGCCGAATACAGCCACAGCAGAGGTTCGACATGATCTACGTCGATTTCGGAGAGTTTGTTGTAACAGTCACGAAAGACCTCAACGACGGCACTATCGGCGGCCGCAGTGCTCGGGCTCCTGAGCGCGA
The DNA here is from genome assembly GCA_020630065.1 of Acidimicrobiales bacterium. Lineage (GTDB taxonomy): Bacteria > Actinomycetota > Acidimicrobiia > Acidimicrobiales > SZUA-35 > JAHDCC01. The sequence goes on along the minus strand of JAHDCC010000020.1, from coordinate 36,937 downwards.
CAAATTGGTGTATCCGCAACCCGTGCCGATCAAAGAGTTCGAGGAACCTTTTGGTATGACCGTCTAACGCTGCCCGCAGGATTTCCGCATCACTGCATTCTTTTCCAACACAACCAGTATCGCAGGGATAACTGGATTAGGTCAACGCTTCGCGCTCGGCAAGAACCCAATTAGTGTCCGTCATGAGCGCCGAAGTCATCGGGTCGAATCTGGCACAGCCGTCACGTTTCGGGCTTAGGTGAGTGTTTTCACCATGGCTAGATTGCTGGTTTGGTCGGGCTTCGATAGCGCTTCGAGTGCTAGTTCGAAGTCGGGGATCGAAAATACGCTACCGTCGTCATCGATCATAATAAACCGGTCCATGCGTTCCAGAAAAGTTCGATCGTGGCTGACGGCGACCACTGTTCCAACAAAGCCGTCGAGTGCCTGTTCAAGAGCTTCGGAGGATTCTATATCTAGGTTGTCTGTCGGCTCGTCGAGCAGAAGAACATTGTGGCCTTCAAGTTCTAAACACAACACTTCAAGGCGGGCTTTCTGGCCGCCGGACAGTGTCTCGAATTCTTGACGGGCGTGCCCGGCAAGACCATATCGGGCCAAAGACTTCATGGCCTTTTCGTCATCGCTCACTCGGCCACGGACGATGTCGAACGCCGCGTGTCCGAGAAAGTCTGGGCGGTCATTGATTTGAGTAAACGTGCCAATTGAGGTTCGAGGACCGAGAGTTATCGACCCCTCAGTTGGTGTTGTTTCTTGGGCCAAAGACCGGAGAAGATGGGTCTTTCCAGTACCGTTTGGGCCGATTAGGCCCACCCGCTCGCCGAAATGGACTTCGTCGGAAAAGGGCAAAAACAAGTCGTCGATCGCCACATCGACGATGTTCAGAACCCGTCGAGCCGAATCGGCACCTCGTAACCCGACCTGGATTTTCTGGTCTGCCACCGGCGGAGGAGGTGGCCCTGCCGCAACGAATTTCTCCCACCGGGTTTCCGCCGCGTTTGCTTTTGTTGCATTCTTGAAATTCTGGGCGGCCCGAGTCTTCATCATCTTCATGTGGCCGTGTAGTCGACGTTCTTCCGCGTTCCACCGTTTTAAGGCGTCGCCTAGCTGGGATTGTCTAGCCGCTCTAGCGTCATGAAAAGTGGCGTACGGTCCGCCGTGTACCCAGCACCCTGAACCTTCGAGTACTACGACCTTTGTGGCTGTGCGTTCTAATAGCGAGCGATCGTGGCTGACCATAAGAATGGTGCTGGGGCAATTGATGATTTGGTTTTCGAGCCAAACCCTGGTCGGTATGTCGAGGTAGTTGTCCGGTTCGTCAAGTAACAGCACATCAGCCCCCGAATGCAGCAAAATATCTAATACGAGACGCTTACGTTCACCTCCAGATAGCTCACCGACGAGCCGGGTCGAGAAATCATCGACCGGTGATTTTACACTCCGTTCTGCGGCTGCCGCCCACTGTGATTCCAGCTCGTACCCGCCTAAGTCGCCCCACGCGATAATCGCGTTGGCATACGCCATCCCGTCGTCTGTGCCGTCAGCCATCGCCTTTTCGGCCTCAACTAGTTTCTGGCCCGCTGACCGTAACTCGGGAACGGCGATATCTAAAAGCATGTCTCGCAACGAATCGTTGGGCCTGCTCATACCAACATCCTGGCTCATCGTTAACGCGGTACCACCGAGGGCAAACTCACCTTCGTCTGCTTCGATCTCTTTGGACAGGATCCGCAGGATCGTGCTTTTCCCCGCACCGTTTGGGCCGACAATCACCGCGTGTTCTCCGGGGGAAACCCCAAACGAAATATCGAAGAAAAGTGAGTCACCTCCAGGTGGCGCGTAGTCAAGATCGGAAACAACAATGCTGCTCATGATGAGTTCAACCTTTAATAGTTGCTGTACTGGCGACAGTATTCGTAGATAGCCATCGATGTTGCCGTCGCCGCGTTGAAACTATGCGGAAGCCCGTAGACCGGGATTTCGACGACGTCGTCTAAGGCGGCTAGCACATCTTCGGAAATTCCCAGCCGCTCGTTGCCGACAACAAGCAGAGTCCGTTCCTCAAAGCGGTATGAGTGGATGCTCTGTGAGTTGGTGGTTTGTTCCACCCCAACCAGCCGATATCCGTCGTCTTTAAATTTCTTTAGGGCCGGTCCTAGGGTGCGTCGAACCACGATTTCGAGTTCGCTAGCTCCGTCCCGTGCGATTTTGCTGATTAGCTTATTGTTGCCACACAAGACCAGTTTCTGGACGCCACATGCACTAGCGGTTCGGGCGATGGTCGAGATATTGACATTGCTTCGCATCGGGACACAAGCAACGACGAGCTCACGAGGATACGAAAGCTCGGTTTGTGGTTTGTGTCGTAGCTGTTCGAAAGAAGCCATCTTGCCTTGCGAGAATGTATCGGTAGATGCCCAACGATAGCTAGAACAATCGTTTAGGACCCGGCTGCATCCGACTCGACATGTTGGCGACCCTCAAGAGCGATTTCGATATCACGTTTTATCTCGTCGCGTTTGGCATCTGCGGCCTCAAGCACCGCAGTCGTTTTTAAAAAGTCGAGGACCCCAAAATCTGAAATAGGCGGCTCGATCAACACATCTGGAACCGTGCCTGCGGCGATCTTGGACCGGACAATCGTGTTCATCGAGATTTGACTGACTCCCATCAGAACGTCAAACCCGGTTGGGATCTTGATATCTACGCCTTCTTGCTGATCCGGAGCTCCTGTTACGTTGACGGCTATAGTCCGGTCACATACTGCTGGGATATGGTCGAACGGGACCGGGTTTGACACCCCGCCGTCGACGGCGACCCGTCCGTTGACCAGCTGTGGTTTAAATACCATAGGTAAGGCGATCGATGCGGCGACCGCTCTTCTGAGATTTCCGGACCGTATCACTATGTCTTCGCCGTTGTAGAAGTCGGTGGCGACGACCGCTAACGGTATTGGAAGATCTTCGATATCTTGATCGAGTAACTCTACTGGGGTGAACCGGCTTAGGATCAGCTCGGCGTCGATCCGGCCGATCGCATAGGATTTGGGGTTGAACCAGTCCTGCAGGCTAGACGGGCGCATACCCCAAAGCTTTGACGCAACCTTGGATCGGTCATGGAAGGTTTCCACCGCATAGTCCCGAATTTCGGCTCCCGTCATTCCACTCGCATAAGCCATCCCCATAATCGACCCGATAGAGGACCCGGAGATACCGGCCACTCGTATCCCGAGTTCGTCGATCACCTCAAGCACGACAATATGTGAGATGCCTCTTGCTCCTCCGCCCCCAAGCGTTAGTCCGATCTTCATGAATATGGACCCTTCTGTGGTTGTCGCCCCGTTAACGATAGTCGCGCTTGAACGTTTCGGTGATCGCGGTCAGGTCAGCTTTGGCAGCTGACCCCTGGTTCTTCGACAGCTCTACCGCCATCATGCCTAACGACTGATAGATAGCTCCGAGACGTTCATCGGCAGAATATAACGCCTCGAATTGGGCTTCGACCAGTCGTTTTTCGCCCCGGGCGATCGGTCCGGTGAGGGCTTGGGTGGTTCCGAGTCGTTCAACGTTGGCGAGAGTCTCCGCCGCAAATGGGCCGATGATCTGGCTGGCGGTCTCTTTGCTGAGACCGGCCCGATCGAAACATTGGTAGCCGGCCTCTAACAGTGCAACCAGATAGTTGCAAACCAGCACGCTTCCCGCGTGGTAGTGAAACTTCGACGCTGCGTCGATTTCAAACGTCGAAATGCGACACGCTTCTGCGACGGACTGAAGATGGCTAATACAGGGTTCGTCACCCTCAATCCCGCCTAACGTTCCGGGAAGAGTAGCGTACGCGTGGCTAGGGTCAGCGAAACTTTTCACCGGATGGAAACTTCCGGTATGGGCCCCAGCGGCCGCCGCCGACGACAACAATTCTGAAGAATGCGCGCCGCTGCAGTGAAACACAAAAGAGCCAGGACGAACAACCTGGGCGGCCACTATCTGTTCACAACAGGATTCGATGCTGTCATCTGGGCAAGCCAGCATGGTCGAGTCGGCGGGGAGCAGGTCGTCGAGAGACCCTACTGGGGTTCCCGAACCAATAAAGTCGGTGGCCGATTTCGAACTCTCAAGAGTTCGGTTTGCTACCGCCTCGATCTCGAACGATTCAGAATCTGTGAGCGCCCGACCTATTGTTGAGCCTAAGCGGCCACAGCCGACAATGTTCATTTTCATGGTGGGAGAATCTTATCCGACCGAACCCGTACTCAGATTTGCCTGTCGGCGGGTTTTAGGGGAGTGGGGTACCTGAATAGCAGGCCAGAACATGCGGGTAGTCGTCGGTGAGGTAGTAGCCGTAAACATCACCAACCTGCATTCCGTTACATTCGTCGAGGTCTCCTGAGCCTTCGACGTATTCGTAGTCGCCGTTGAACTGGCCGTCGTAGTTGTCGCTGGCGACGTTGCCCACTTGACGCGGTGTCGTGTAGCCGTCGATATCTTGACGTTTCCCATCTTTGACTTGGTAGCTAGAGAGCGCCTTCTTTATGTCGCCATTGGGGTCCTCATAACATGGTCCGAAGACGGGGAAACCGTCGAGGGCAAAACCGATGGTAGGAGATGGACCAGTATCGGCACAGTCAGGGTCGAAGAGGGCCGCGGGCTGAGAATGATAGTGATAGTGTCCGTCGGTTTGAAGGTGGGCGTTCCAGTCGTCGAAACCGAAGTCGCTTAGCTCAGATCCGGTGTCGTAACGCCAAGGGTTCTGGGGGTCTTCCCCACAGAACGCGGTTTCTGTTCCGACCGGTTCATCTCCGGCGTCAAAACATGCATCGAACAGCGCTTCCCATGGCACCCCGTTTAACAACACAGCATTGGTGCCTAGCCCGATCCGTGTGAACGATTCAGCGATCATCGGGCGGGCTGGAATTTCTAGTTGGAGCGGGCGAGGTTCAACAGATTCATCTGCCCCTAACGCGCTGCCGGGTTCGTGGTTCGGGATCTGGTTCGATTCGAACAGGCAAATTTCGTCTTTGACCGAAACGGTGAGTTTGCCTTCAACCGGACGGGTCTGGGTTTCGTTTGGTTTCGAAATGTAGGTGCCGACATGGTCGGCACAGCTAGATTCCGTCGAGGTTAAGACGGTGTCTGTAATGTCTAGAGGTTCGGCCTCGGACGCTAGTCGATCAGGTATTGGTTCAGGCGGTGTCGTAGTGGTCGACGCGTTTGGGCTGTTGGCAACCGAAGCCGTGCAACTAGATGCAAGGGCGATTCCGACGATAGCTAGACAATGAAATGCGTTCAATGTCGTCTTCGGTAACGTGTAGCTCTTCATTCCGACACATGCTATTTCACTTGTGTGCGTGGCTCTGGCATTTGGCCGTAATTTCAGTAGTCAGTCGGCTCGGTTTCGCTATGTTCGAGATCTCCCAAACCGAGCGCCAAGTTCGGGGCCCAAAACCCCCGTGGGCATAACAACGTGTCGATCAGGTATTCAAGCTGCGGTGCGAAGCGGTTTCTTAGAACGGCGGTTCGTTCGAGAGCTTCCTGGTAGGGCAGAAGTTCAAACCCGTGGTCTTCAAGACTTGTATATAGGTCACGAAAGAGTTTTCCTCGGACGTCGTCGGGGTCTGAGTTTGAAGCGTCGATGGCAAAATGTTGATAGTCCGTTAGGTCGGCACCGCGGGTGAGTTCTTCGAATAGGGCGATCGAACGTCGAAGAAACCAGTAGGACTCGGTTTTGCCGGAGCAGTCAACGATGATTTGGGCGTGAAGGGCGGCGTCGCTTAACAGACCAAGTGCGGTTACCCAGTTTTGTTGTCGGTCGTGTGATCTGAAAAGTTGTAACAACGGGAGTGTTGAGTGGGTTTCCAGCATGGAGCTCACCCAGTGTTCCCATTCTGAAAATCGGGCATTCAGTCGGTCGGTGTCAGCGTCTGGCGCCCAGGCTAGAACCAGGTTGGTTGGTGTGATCCGGTCATCTGAACCGTCGTCCAAGGTCATCAGTTTCTGTTCCCGAGCCGAGTACGCGCTGTACAGCGAAGGCAGGTACCCGATGACTAGCGCGGTTGTAGTTACTCCGGAAAAGGCTTCGATCAGAGCGCCGAACCGGGCGAACCCGGTAGTGGGAACGATTTCGCCGAACCCGACCGTGAAGTAGACTATGCCAGAATAGTACATGGCGTCGGTAAAGGTTTCGGCTCCGTCGATGCCTCCGAAACCCCACCAAATAATCCCGAACCCGGCTATCTGCATCGCAGCCCAGGTGGCTAAGAGAAGGAGAACTAGGACGGGGGCGAATAGTGACAACATCCGCTCGCGTAGCCAAGAGTGTTCAGGTAGTCGAGAGGAAAGAAGTCGGACGGCGGCGAACGCTCGGTATCCGATTATCCGTGATGGCCACCATTTCCAATCTGAGGTGGATGTCGTTACCAAGGTATTCATCAGATCTGCCAGGGCAATAATGATGAGGCTGATTCCTATCGGTAAAGCTGCCGCAGTCATCTAGAATCCTTCGATGTCATGGGTAGAAACCCTAGCAGCGCTGGGGCTATCCCTCCGGGCTGCCGTATGGTATGATATGTAGACAATTATTGACAAGTGATCATCAGGTTTGCTATGGAACCACCGGATAACAACGCAGTATTTAACGCTTTGGCCGACCCGAATCGTCGGGCCATCTTAAGTTTGGTGGGGCAACACGACGAGATTACGTCTGGGGCGATTGCGGAAGAATTCGAGATTGGTCGTAGTGCGGTATCTACACATTTACGAATCTTACGGCTAGCAGGCTTGGTTTCGGAGCGTCGTGAAGGTCGCTATCGGTTCTATTCATTAAACTCTCAGCCCGCCGATGCCGTTGTAACCTTTTTGGCTGAAGTCTACGAAAATTCGTTAGATCAATTGGCCGCAGTTGTGGAAGGCGTCGCTCCTGGTTCCGAAAATGAGGAGCAAAGCGCCTAGGGAGAAGCTCTATGGGCGAATTGGTATTGCACAAAGAAGTCAAGCTCAACGCCGGTCCTAGTGAGCTGTGTGGCTATTTCGGTCAGGGTGATCCGTCGCTAGGTTGGCTTTTTGGGTCGGAGGCTTCCGCTTTGCAGCCCGGAGTGCTTGTTCGGCTCGCTGTTCCTCTTGCCGGTTTGCCTGGGGTGGGCGGTACGGCTCGAATTCTTTCGGTGCGCCCGAACCGACAAATCGTGTTGGCTCACGAATCGCCATGGACGGGGCAGGTGGATTGTCGGCTCCAACCGTTGTCTACCGGAGGTACTCGGGTCCGTCTTCGGGTCACGATCGACGAGGAAGAAATAGCCCGGCTGGGTACCGAGTTGGGGCTGTTTCAGCAGGTAAACGTTGATGATCGGTCGATTCCGTTAGGTCTGTTAACGTGTCTATCTGGTTCGGCTGGCATTCTGGGTCGTTCGACTGTGAACTGCGCCGAGCTGGCAATCGAGGAAGTTAATGCCGACGGGGGCATCCTCGGTCGTCAAGTGAGGTTGGTGGTTGCTGACGATGCAACGAATTCTTCGATCGGGCGGGTCGCGATGCGGCGTCTACTAGCTGTTCCTAACTTGGCGGCCGTTGTCGGGATGCACTCTTCGGACACGTTCAAGAAGGTAAATCCACTGGCTATTCAGGCTGGTATTCCGTATCTTTACACACCGACGAGTGAAGTTAAGGCCGAGCATCCATTGCTGGTTTGTTCTGGGGAGTCACCTCTCGATCAGCTGCACCGGGCTCTCCCATTGTTGGCCCGAGAAACAGGCGGAACGAGGTGGTTCTTCGCCGGGAATGACTATTCGTGGCCTCATGCGCTGGCGTCTACTGCTCGTCGGATTGTTGAGACGATGGGTGGGGTGATCGTGGGGGAGGAGTTCTCGCCAGTTGGTACCCGTCGATTCGACCGGACGTTAGACCGGATACGCCGTGGGGGTGCCGAAATTGTGGTCGCCGGATTTGTGGGGGAAGACCATGTGCGGTTTGAGCGAGATTTTGTGGCGAGCGGTCTACGGCAGTCGACGGTTACGTTCGCTCCACTCATGGACGACGCTGTAGTTGAGCATTTGGGTGAAACTGCGACAGATATCTGGAATGTGTTGGGCTATTTTCAGGGTCTTGAGACGCAAGAAAATCGGGCATTTCTTGCCCGCTACCGGAACAGGTTCGGTCAGCACTGTGGTCCGGTTTCAGCTGCCGCTGAGGGAGTCTATGAGGCTGTACATAAATGGTCTCGAGCGTGTATCGGCGAGCGAAGCACGGAGGCTACCGCGGTGTTGGCTGGGCTTCAAAACGTCAGATTTGAGGGTCCGCGGTTGTCTTCTGTTTCGTCTGTCCCGGATCGCCTGCTGCTCGGGCAAGCGACCGCTTCTGGAATGCGTATTCTCGACGAAATACCTGGTGCGGTTAGTAGTCGTTAGAGGCGTGACTGTTGCCGCAAGGCCTCCCATCCGTTAATATGTAAGTAATCATTGAAATGGGTAACGAATGGGAGAGAGAATGTACAAGGGTAGTTATTCGACGCGCATGAGAATCCTGGCGGCGGCATCCGCTATGGGGTTCATGATGGCTGCGTGCTCAAGCGGATCCAGCGAAGCAGAAAACACAGAAGAGACCGACCCAACAACCGAAAGCTCAACCGAAACTGAGGGCACCCAATCTCCAGAACTCTCTGGCGATTCAGTCAAGATCGGCATCTTGTTCTCAAACAGTGGGCCAGCCGGTGTATTCGGTCCTCCAACCGCCAATATCTCCGAACTCTTAGTTGAGGACATCAACGGGGCAGGCGGCATTAATGGGCGCCCGGTCGAAGTTGTTTTGGCCGACGACGCCAGCGACCCAGAAGTCGGTCGCCAAGCTATGGAACAACTACTCGACTCCGACCAGGTCGATGTCGTAATCGGTACACATTCAAGTGCCACCCGAGAAGCAGTCAAACCACTAGCAGAAGCGGCCAACATCCCATACATTTACGCTGCGCTCTACGAAGGTGGCGAATGCTCATCGGTAATGTTCAACACCGGTGAAGTGCCAAGTCAACAGCTGAAACCAACCATCCCATGGGTCATGGAACAAACAGGTGGCAAGAAATGGTTCCTCCTAGGCAACGACTACGCATGGCCGCAAAAGAGCTTCGAACTAGCCCGAGAATACATCGAGGAATCAGGCGGCGAAGTTGTCGGTGAACAATACGTTCCACTAGGCACCGAAGACTTCTCATCAATTGTCCAAGAAATATCAGATTCCGAAGCTGACCTTCTTCTGCCAGCCTTGGTTGGAGGAGACGCCATTGCGTTTGAGACTCAGGCAGTCGACTTCGGGATTGGCCAAGACGAAATTGCACGGCTGGCGAACATCTACGAAGAGAACGTTCTGGCAGCAATGGGCCCCGAGGTCACCGACGGCATGTACGTATCACTCGGCTACTTCAAAGAGCTAAACAACGAAGTAAACCAGGATATTGTTGAACGCTACTCGGGTCAGTTCGACATGAGCACAGCCCCAATTGCCACCTTCAGTTCACACATCTACGACGCAGCAACCCTGTACGCTGACGCCGCCAACGCGGCAGAAACAACCGAAACTGAAGCTGTTCTTGAAGCAATGCAGGGTCGAGAGATCAAACAGACACTAAATGGTGATGTCGCCATCACCGAAAGTCGACATCTCACTCAGTCGATCCACGTTGCTCAGGTACAAGAAGACGGCAGTCAGGAAATTGTCGAGACGTTCCCGGCAGTCGTACCAGAAGAAACCTGCGAACTGTAATCCCAGTTCCCCATAAATAGTTAACAAACGGCTAAACGAGTGGGGTGGTGCTTCTAACGCATCACCCCACTCGACTGCCAAAAAACAAAGGCGAAGTAGTTGGAAGCATTAGGAATCGAGTTGCTGAACGGTCTCGGCCTGTTCGCAACCTTAGGGATCGTCGCCCTCGGTCTTGGAATCGTGTTTGGGCTCATGGGTGTCATTAACTTGGCGCACGGTGAATTTGTGATGATCGGCGCCTACGTGGCCTACCTGGTCCAAGACGGAGGACTGAACTACTGGCTAGCGATACCGGCCGCCGCAGTCGTCTTATTCTTCGTCGGTTCCGCCGTGGAGATGGTGCTCATCCGCCGGATATATCAAAAACCGGAACTAACAATCCTCGCCACCTTCGGACTGTCGATCGTGCTGAGGCAACTAGCCGAAATACTATTCTCCAAAAACTCCCGCAAAGTTTCGAACCCTATCCCTGGGGCAACCGACGTTTTTGGTATCACATTTCCGACGTATCGACTTGTCCTGATCGTTGTCGCAACCCTGATAGTCGTAGCCGTTCTTCTACTGTTCACCAAATCACGATTTGGTCTTACAGTACGAGCCATCGTCGCAAACCGGGGGCTCGCCGAATCAAGCGGTATCCGAACTAGCGTCGCAAACATTCTGGCCTTCGGGATTGGGGCAGCCGCCGCTGGTGTAGCCGGAGTCCTGGTAGCCCCATTGGTATCCGTCGATTCACAAATCGGTTTGAGCTACCTGCCAGGAGCATTCCTAGTAGTCATCGTCGGTGGATTTACTCGGCTATGGGGTGTCGTGATCGGCGCCGCCATTGTCGCAGCCGTGCAAACCGGCGTCACACACTACGTCGACGCAGTATGGGCCCAAATAGCCGCCCTCGTCTTGGCGGTCGTCATGTTGCAACTGAGCCGAAGCGGCTCTCGTGAGGTGACGATATGAAACGCATGACTGGCTACTACATAGCCGCAATCGTTGCCGTGGTCGCCGTGAACTCATTTGCTGGCGTATTCCGAAGCGGACAGCTCGCAGTATTTCTGAGCCTGGCAGTACTAGCGGTAAGCCTCGACCTTGTGTGGGGTTACACCGGCATCTTGTCGCTGGGGCAACTACTACCATTCGGAACAGCAGCGTACGTTACCGCCAGGATGGCAACGGCAGAACCATCTTGGAGTCTTGCTGCTTTGGCGGCGTCGGTGATCGTGGGTGCTGCCATATCAGGTCTAATCGCGGCGGCAGCCTTCTACCGGCGATTGTCTTTGGTCGTCGTTGGACTTCTGACCCTCATGCTTTCTCTAACGTTCGAAAAGATTGCAAACCAATGGAACAGCGTCACAGGCGGATTTAACGGTCTAAGCGGTGTCCCATCCATAAATCTGTTTGGTGTTCAACTTTCAGCTGAGGCCCAAGACTTGGCCGCAGCGATTCTGGCGGTAACCATTATCGCAGCCGTAGGCGTTGTCGTCTCGACCCCCCTCGGTGCCGTGTTAATCGGCATCCGCGACAACGAGCGACGAATGCAGACCCTGGGTTACAACACGATCGGCTTAAAGATCATGGTTTTCGCCCTCGGTGGTGCGGTCGCCGGAGCAGCCGGATGGCTCAACGTTCATCAAACCGGCTTCGTCTCACCCGGAAAATTCGGATTCGTTCTGGCAACCAATGTTGTGCTGTGGACCTTGGTGGGCGGGCGAGGAACAATCATAGGTCCGGTAATAGGAACCCTGGTAATCGGGTTTGCCTCAGCCACGTTGGCCGACAGTTTCCTTCAATACTGGGTACTCGCCACCGGTGTCCTATTCATAGCGTCGGTAATCTTGATCCCGGATGGGCTAGTGCCATTCTTTTTGAAACTACTAGGTCGCCCGGCGCGCCCTACGCGGACTCCAAACCTGACTACGGCTGAACCGGTATCTTACGAGGCCGATTCTTCCGACGTCATAGCGGCAACCAACATTGACAAGAGCTACGGGCCGTTCCGTGTACTCGAAGGGGTGGACTTAACAATGGCCGAACCGGAACTTCGCTGCCTAATCGGGCCCAATGGAGCAGGTAAGAGTACATTCCTAGATGTCCTTGGTGGGCAACAGCCTCATCAAGGCGGAACCATCTCGATGTTCGGAACCGATGTAACAAATCGATCGTCTTGGCAGTTCGCTCGACACGGTATAAGTAGAAAATTCCAGGCGCCTCAAGTTATCGGTTCGTTGTCGGTCGCCGAAAACATCGCAGTTGCCGCATGGTCGACCAAACCGACAATTTTACGGTTGTTGACTCGGAGTTGGGCTGCCGACGTTGGGGAAGGCGCGATGCGTATCATCGAAAAAACGGGTCTCGATGATCGCCGAGACACCCCAGCCGGCGACCTTTCCCATGGCGAAAAACAGTGGCTCGAGATAGCGATGGCCATGGCTGGATCGTGCCGCATGCTGCTTCTCGACGAACCCACCGCCGGGATGACCGTGGAAGAAAGCCTAGAAGCCGCAGAGCTACTACGCGAACTTCATTCCCGCTATGAGTTGCCAATCGTAATCGTTGAACACGACATGGCCTTTATCCGAGCCGTAGCCGACCGGGTTACCGTGCTCGCTGACGGCGGGCTGATCGCCGACGGCACGGTCGCCGAAGTCGAAGCCGACCCACAGGTCCGAGCCGTCTATCTAGGAGCAGATCACCATGCGGCTTAACGCTACGAACCTTCACGCCGGCTACGGCGGCGTGCCCGCTTTGCACGGCATCTCGATGGAGATCCAATCGGGCGAAATAGTCGCCTTAGTTGGTCGTAACGGCGTCGGCAAAACCACACTGGTCAAAACCTTGATGGGTCTGCTACCGGTAACCGATGGGGAACTTCTACTCGACGATCAACCAATCACTAACTGGGCGCCATCGAAACGAGTCCGGGCCGGTTTACGGGCTACCTTCCAGGAAAAAGGTCTGTTCCAAGAATTGACGGTTGGTGAGAACCTGAGACTAAACGGGTTTGAACCAAACGCCCAGGACGCGGTGCTCGAACAGTTCCCAAAGTCGTTGTCTGGTAGACAATCGCAGCGAGCGGGAACACTCTCAGGCGGCGAACAAAAGATGCTTGCCGCCGCGTGTGCGCTAAAGACAGACGCATCGTTGATCATCATGGACGAACCGACCGAAGGTCTCCAGCCATCGAACGTTGAAGTTCTCGGTGATCATATTGACAACGCCCGGTCCGCTGGGCGCGGCGTGCTTCTAATCGAACAACACATTGCGTTGGCAAACCGGCTGGCTGATCGATTCATCGTCGTCGAAAAAGGCCGAGTTGTCGAAGCTAGTCCAGCCGACGATCCCACGATCCAAACTCGAATCAAAAAACGACTTGCTATTTAAGGAGACCCAATGACTATTCCGCTCGAAGCCTCGTTGTCAGAAGCTGCGGAAGCGGTCCGTAGTGGAACAACGACAGCAACCAAACTGGTTGCCGGTTCCCTGGACCGCATCGAAAAAACTGATCTTCATGTCAAAGCGTTTGCGTCGGTCCAAGACGAAGATGCAAAACAGCGTGCCGCCAGATTGGATGCAGAAGTACCACAAGGTTCTCTACACGGCGTGCCGATAGCGTTGAAAGACCTGTTTTTTACTAAGGGGGTGCCGTGTGAAGCTAACTGTGACGCCCTCGAGGGCTTCACGCCAGAGAACGACTCGACGGTGGCGGCCCGTCTGGAGGCGGCTGGAGCCGTGATCGTAGGCAAAACCAACACCCACGAACTCGCCTTCGGAGTCTCATGTCCAGATTCTCATAACCCTTGGAAACTCGATCGAATGACCGGAGGTTCATCGGGTGGAAGCGCCGCAAGTTTGGCCGCCCGGCAAGTTTATGGTGCGCTCGGCACCGAGACCGGAGCGTCGGTTCGTCTGCCATCGAGCTATTGTGGTGTCACTGGTTTAAAGACTACTCGCGGGCTTGTTCCCCGCGATGGGGTCCATATGCTTTCCTGGACCTACGACACGGTTGGTCCTATGGCGAGAAGCGCCGAGGACTGTCGAATCTTGCTGGATGTTATTGCCGGCTACTCTCCGTTAGACCCATATTCGGTGAAAACTGGGTTGTCGATGGCACAGAAGCCCGCCAGCCTTCGCCTAGGAGTACCGGACGAGTCGTTTTACGAAGGAATCGATGTCGACCCCGAAATCAACGCGATTTTATCCGACGCCATTTCGACGCTGGCCGGAATTATGGCCGGAGCGTCGAAGGTGAAGGTCCCGAACTCCGTCGAACATTTTGACGCCGGTGCCACGATCGTGTTTGCTGAAGCGGCCGCCATTCTTGAAAAGACTCGGGAGTCCTCGAACGACAAAATCGGAGAAGAGGCCCGTGAGACACTAGCGGCTGGCGCCGCAATTCCTGGTACTGCCTTGGCCCAAGCCCACGATGCGAGAATGAACGTTGAGCGGGCGTATCTTGATGTTTTTGACGATCAAGATGTCGATGTGATTATCGCTCCGGTGACACCTAATCAGGTGCTTGATCACGGGGCTACCGAGCTCGGTGGTGTCCCACTTATTCCCGCGACCACCCAGTTTACATTCCCGGTAAACGGTGCGGGATTGCCGTCTCTTGCCTTGCCTGGAGGCTTTGCTTCAGATGGAATGCCAATAGGTTTTCAGCTCATCGGCCGACCATTTGCTGAACACACTTTGACTGCGCTTGGCACCGCCTTCCAACAGGTCACCGACTACCACGAGGCGAGTCCATCCGAGATTGGATGATGGGGTAGGGAGCGGTGTTGTCGGCCCGACTATTGCGTGGGTCGACCTGCACTGGCTAGTTGCCTAGAACCCTATTGGGTCGGCTTGTTTGGGTTATCGCCCGCTGCAGATATCTGCAGCGGGCGGTTCTATTTAGACCCTACGACCGGCGGTCGACTACCCGTTGAGCCTTGCCCTGTGACCGAGGAATCTCGCCGGTGGCGACGATATTGACCGAGGTCGAGATTCCTATCATTTCTTTGATCTTGGCTTTAAGTGTTTGCTGTAATGCCCGATCGTCGTTGTTTGTCGTGCTGGATCGTTCACAGTTGACGGTTAGGGCGTCCATGTTGCCATTCCGGCTAAGTTCGAGCTGGTAATGGGGTGATAGGCCGTCGATAAGCAGGATTTGCTCTTCGATCTGTGATGGAAAGACGTTGACTCCCCGCAAGATCAGCATGTCGTCGTTGCGTCCCGTTACTTTCTCCATCCGTCTCATCGGTCTAGCGGTTCCCGGGAGTAGACGGGTGAGGTCCCTTGTGCGGTAACGGATAACGGGCATTGCTTCTTTGACCAGCGACGTAAATACTAGTTCGCCCAGCTCGCCGTCAGGTAGCACCTCGTGAGTTTCAGGGTCGATTATTTCGGGGTAGAACATGTCTTCCCAAATCGTCGGGCCGTCTTTCGTTTCTACACATTCTTGAGCGACTCCGGGGCCGATCACTTCGGATAGGCCGTAGATGTCGACGGCGTCTATGCCCAGACGTTCTTCGATTTCGAGCCGCATTTCGTTGGTCCACGGCTCGGCGCCGAAGATGCCGATCTTAAGTGATGTGGATTTGGGATCGATTCCCTGTTTTTCGAATTCGTCGATCAGGTTTAGGCAGTAGGACGGTGTCACCGTAATAATGCGGGGTTTGAAATCTTGGATGAGTTGAACCTGCTTGGCGGTTTGGCCGCCCGACATTGGAACAACCGTGCATCCTAAACGTTCGGCGCCGTAGTGGGCGCCTAGTCCGCCGGTGAATAGGCCATAGCCATACGAATTGTGGAGCATGTCGCCGGGTCGCCCGCCTGCGGCTCTGATTGTGCGTGCGACCACGTTCGACCAAGCGTCGATGTCGTTGCGGGTGTACCCGACTACGGTTGGTTTGCCGGTAGTGCCACTTGAGGCATGGATTCGCACGATTTGGTCTTGTGGTACCGCAAACATGTCGAACGGATAGTTGTCCCGTAGGTCTTGTTTGGTGGTGAACGGTAGCTTTGCTAGGTCTGACAGCGAGGTGATGTCATTGGGGGAAACGCCAGCGTTATCGAAGCCTTGACGGTAGAAGGCGACATTGTCGTAGGCATGTTGGACGGTCCATCTAAGCCGGTCGAGTTGGACCTGTTGTAGTTCGGACTGGCTGGCCTTCTCGATCGGTTCCAATTCGGCGAGGTCTTGGTTGTTGTGGGTCAGGTTTACCGTCATAGTTGCTCCTCAAGTAGCGATCTCTTATGAGGGTCGACAGAGCTGTCTAGCCGTGAATATCCCCCTAGTGACATGATACACAATTGTGCGGTTTGTTGTATAAATCTGTATCGTTTATTTAGTTGAGTTTCCGCCTGGATTTACGCCCCGCTATGTCCTGAAACGTCTGGAATAGCCTGCTTTCTTCTTACTTGGCGGTTGCCAATCGCTATCACCTGAGCCATCCGAACTAACCCCGACGTAATACCTATTGCTCGACCGGGCCAAATCTGGATATATCTCCTCGCAGAGCGCACGTGCAGAGCTTCCAGCCCAATCGTATGGAAGGAGGGCCAACGGGAGTAAGGGATCGTGAAGGACGATTCGACGGAACTGATCGATCAACAGTATGCGCAGCGTCAACAACTCTGCGCCAGAGGAGTTGTCAAGTATCTCCGGTAAATGCTCTCGGAGCGGCGAAAAGGCCGCAACAAAGTCGTTGTACTCCTTGGCAACCTCCTCGGTGGGTGCACACATCTGGGCCAAGGTCGCATCGTCGAGAGAGTCTATTGAGTCATCACTATCCAACACGTTTTGAGCCTGCATGCAGACCGCATGGTTCTCTAAGCCAAGCTTGGCGATCTTTGACTTCAGACGCTCAATCGAGCCGTTCGGATGGGCCCACACGTGTTTGGAAATCAAACCGAACCCCATCCACTTGAGTTCTTGTTCCAGCTCGGAGCGCGCTTGTCTGTCGACCGGGGTGATCACAAGAAACACCATCAGCCAATTACCGTCCCAATCTGACGATTGTGGGTAATAGATCGATTGCTCCGCCTGCTGAGTTTGTTCTATCGCAGACTCGGTCAGCTGGTACCAGCTTTTGCGACCAACCCGAGTACCAACCGTCCACTCGGCCTCGCATAACCGGTAAAGCGTTGTTCTGACAAGACGGTCGTTAATGCCCAAAGGTTGGACGATCTGAGACAAACTTTCCAGCCAAATCGAATCTCCGAATGGTAGGACTATGTCGCCGAATACGGTAGAGATGATCGACTTTGCTCGAATGGGCAATGTCTGGCTGTATAGGGAAATAAGGCTTGCAGCATCGGCTGTCATGAGCAACTCAGGCCCCCATTTTTGTGACTACTTTTGGTCAAAATCAACGAGAACGCGATCGCTCGTTGGATGGGCTTGGCATGTGAGAATCGCTCCCTGTAAAACTTCTTCATCACTTAGAGAATAGTTCAGATCCATCCGAACTTCGCCTTCGATGACCGTTGCTTTACATGTTGCACATACTCCTCCCTTGCACGCAAAGGGAAGGTCTCTTCCTGCCTCCAACGCAGCATCGAGAATTGACTGACCATCTTGAGCTAGTGAAAGCTCCGATCGTGTACCGTCGAGAACGATAGCGACAGAGCTTGTCTTTTCTTCGATAGTCGAAGCGCTGTCGTTCTGGGGGAGCCGCTGAGCCTCGACTGCAGAAGTTTGCACAAAAAACAATTCGGTATGTATCGAGGTCGTTTGTACCCCAGCCTGAGCGAACGCGTCGTGAGCGCTTGTCACCATCTCGTGAGGTCCGCAAAGAAAAACTTCGTCGATTTCTGCTGCTGGCAGCACACGATCCACGAACTCAAGAATCTTCTCGCCAGTGATTCGACCCGACAGTAGCTCAGAATCTTGGACTTCCCTGCTCAGAATATGAAACAGCTGAAAGCGTTCTGGGTACACGTTTTTGAGCGCCGCTAGCTCTTCGAGAAACATCACGGTGTTGGCCGACTTATTACCGTACAGCAGCGTAAAGGTGCTCATGGGTTCAGTTTCTAACGTCGTCTTAAGGATTGACAGAATTGGGGTGATGCCACTTCCGGCGGCAACACCGACATGATTCCGGGCCAGACCTGGGTCAAGCTCAACAAAGAAGCTACCCGAAGGGGGAAGTAGCGATACCCGATCACCAACAACAAGTTCGGTCGTAGCCCATGTGGAGAAAACACCGTCCGGTACTCGTTTGATCCCGACGCGAAGAGTTTCGTCGGCGACACTGCTGCAAATCGAATACGAGCGGCGTACTTCATTGCCACTGATCTCTTTGATCAGCGTCAGATTCTGTCCCTGGGTATAGGTGAACTTGGGTTTACTTTGCTCAGGAACTTTGAGGGTGACACATACCGAATCTGGCGTTTCTTGGTTGACTGAGGTGACGGTTGCTTCGTGCATACTTTTAGCTTCTTGTTCGTGGGTTAGTAAGGTTTGAAGTAGTCGAATGGTTCTTGGCAGTTCACGCATTTCCACAGCGCTTTACAAGCAGTTGAACCGAACTGGCTAATCATCGAGGTGTTAAACGAACGACACTGGGGGCACCTAACCCGCCAAGTAACGTTGCCAGCTTTTGCGGTTTGACAAGGTGGAGCGATGCCATATCCGGACAGTTTCTTTTTGGACTCTTCACTCATCCAGTCGGTCGTCCATACCGGCGACAGTGCGAGTTGGATCTCAACGTCTGAGTACCCGTTGTCTCTAAGCACGATGAGGATGTCGTCAGCGATTTGGTCGATCGCCGGGCAGCCAGAATAGGTCGGTGTGAGCTCGACTAGAACGGTTCCATGATCGTTCCAGGCCCCTCGAAGGATGCCCATCTCTTCGATGGTCAACACTGGTATCTCAGGGTCTGTGACGAGGGATAGAAGGGAGAGGATCTTCGCGTCGCCAGAAGGTAGTCGACTCTGGTTTCGTGCGTTAGCGACCCGCTTAAGAGCCTTGCCAGACACGGGCCTTACCATTCGCATCCGGGCATGCTTCGAGCCAGGATTTGCATCTCGGCCAGAAGGTATCCCATATGCTGTGAATGCACGCCGTTTCGACCTCCTGTGGCCGGGAAAACTTCACTTGGGACGGCCAGTTCACTGCGTGTGAGGTGTTGGTGGACAGATCGTTCCCAGTCCGCCCGGATTGCTACAAGGTCGGCTCCGACACCTCGAACTTGCATTCGTTCATCTAGCTCATCGGGAGTCAACAATTCGTAGGTGAACGCCCAAAGATCATCGACGGCTTTTTGGGCCCGTTCGTTGCTTAGTTCGGTACCGGCACCTAGCCGCTCGACCCAGCTGGATGAATGGCGAAGATGATACGCGGATTCCTTTACCGACTTGGCCGCCACCGCAGCGAGTGTCTCATCTTTTGAGGTAGTGAGTTGGGTGAGAAACGCTTTATGCCATGCATCAAAGAAATACTGGCGGACTATCGTGTCGGCAAAATTTCCGTTGGGTTGCTCAACCAAAAGACAATTGACCCACTGTCTTTCGTTGCGTTGAAACACCAAATCATCGTCGGTAATGGGTTGCCCAGAGCATTCTGCTGCGTACTGGTACAACGAACGAGCTTGACCGATTAGGTCGAGGCCGATGTTGGTCAAGGCGATGTCTTCTTCAAGTTCGGGGCCCTTAGCCACCCACTCGCACAGGCGTTGGCAGAGGACCATTGCGGTGTCGGCTTGGCGTAGAACGTAGTAGTAGAGATCAGCGTCGGCGGCAGTGGCCGGGGTAAATGTTGTCGTATGTTGGCTCACATGTGCTCCAATTCGGCCGGTAGTTCGTAGAACGTCGGGTGACGGTAGATCTTGTCGTCGGCGGGGTCGAACAATGGTTCTTTCTCACCCGGGGTTGAAGCCACAATTTGTTGTGACGGAACTACCCAGATACTTACTCCCTCACTTCTGCGGGTGTAGAGATCTCGGGCGTTCTGAATAGCCATTTCGGCGTCGGGGGCTCGGAGGCTGCCGACGTGTTTGTGGTCGAGGCCGCGTCGGCTTCGGATAAATACTTCCCACATGCTGTAGTCATTTGTTGGGTTCATAGTTGTAGGTTCCTGTAGATTGTTATGCTGCTTGATTCTCGGCAAGGGTTTTCTGTTTGTTGGCAAATGCAACGGCGGCGTCGCGGACCCATTGGCCGTCCTCGTGTGCTTTACGGCGAGAATCAACACGCAGTTTGTTGCACGGTCCGTTGCCGTTGATCACGTCGAAGAACTCATCCCAGTCAGGTTCTCCAAAGTCGTAGTGTCCGGTTTCTTCGTTCCACTTGAGGTCAGGGTCGGGAATGGTAAGTCCCAGAATGTCGGCTTGACCAACAGCCATATCAACGAACTTTTGTCGCAGATCATCGTTGGAGAAGAGCTTGATTTTCCATTTCATGGAGGCGGCAGAGTTGGGCGACTGGTCATCTGGTGGCCCAAACATCATGACCGATGGCCACCACCAACGATTTAGGGCGTCTTGTGCCATTTCTTTTTGTTCCGGCGTGCCATTGCTAAGGGTCAGCATGATTTCATAGCCTTGGCGTTGATGGAAGCTTTCTTCTTTGCAGATGCGAACCATCGCCCGAGCGTAAGGTCCGTAAGAGTTACGGCAGAGCGGCACTTGATTGACGATTGCGGCACCGTCGACGAGCCAGCCGATCGCCCCCATGTCGGCCCACGTTGGGGTGGGGTAGTTGAAGATACTGGAGTATTTCATCTTGCCGTCGTTGAGTTTTTCTAATAGGTCAGTGCGGTCGGCTCCGAGGGTTTCGGCCGCGCTGTAGAGATAAAGCCCGTGTCCGGCTTCGTCTTGGACTTTCGACATAAGAATCGCTTTACGGCGCAAACTTGGTGCTCGGGTAATCCAGTTTGCTTCTGGCTGCATCCCTATAATCTCGGAGTGTGCGTGTTGGCCGATCTGGCGGATCAGTGTCCGGCGGTAGTTGTCGGGCATATCGTCTCGAGGTTCGATGCGTTGGTCGTTTTCGAGGAGTTGTTCGAACGACTCGATTACATCCTCCGAAGAGGCTTTGGTTAGCTTCTGGTTGTTGGGTGCGTCTGGGCTATACATACTTCTTCCTCGCTTATTTGGTTTCGTCTGAACTGTTGGCGACGCCGGTTAAGACGTCATAGTGGGCGCAAATATCGCCGTTTTGGTTGAAGATTGTGGTATCCCATCGGACTTCACCCCAGGTTTCGGTCTCCCGGTTCTTCTTCTGCTTGCAGGTGAACTGCACATGGACGACGTCGCCGGGGTAGACCGGCTTTTGGAACTGAAGGTTCTCGAGTCCTGTGTTAGCCAAGACGGGGCCTTCATCCGGCCAGACAAAGAGGCCAGCCGCTATCGACACCAAGAGGTAGCCGTGAGCTACTCGACCGTCGAAGAAGGGGTTGCGGGCGGCTGCTTCTTCGTTGGTATGGGCGTAGAATTTGTCGCCGGATAACTCAGCGAAAGCTTCGATGTCTTCGAGAGTCACGGTTCTCTTTTCGGTTATCAACGTGTCGCCGACTTCGAGCTCCTCGAACGTTTTTTGAAACGGATGAATTTCTGATGACTTGACTGTGCTGCCAGTCATATGTATGCCGGTAACGTTGCTAAGCATGTCTGGTGAGCCTTGAAGAGCCGTTCGCTGCATGTAGTGTTTGATGCCTCGTACGCCGCCGAGTTCTTCACCTCCGCCTGCTCGTCCGGGGCCTCCATGAACTAGCTGTGGCAGCGGTGAGCCGTGCCCGGTTGATTCTTTGGCACATGCCTCATTGAGAATCAAGATTCGGCCGTGATGGGCAGCGACCCCAAGGGTGATGTCTTGTGCTACGTCGCCATCGTTTGTTACGAGCGAACCTACGAGACTACCTTTACCTTTCGCTGCGAGTCTGACTGCGTCCTCTCGGTCGGTATATCCGACTAACGTGCATACCGGGCCAAAGGCTTCGACGTCATGAGCGACGGTGGTATGTGGATCGTTTGCGACCATTAGAAGGGGAGAGAGAAACGCCCCGTTGGAAGTGTTCTCACCAACGAAGCTTTGCTGTGTAACGTCACCGAATGCCAAGCGGCTGTGTTTGAGTAATTGGTCGACGGCGGTCAGAACGTCTTGTCGTTGGTCGGTTCCGGCTAGAGCTCCCATCGTCACAGAATCATCTGCGGGGTCGCCGACCACGACTTGTTCTAGGGCTTTGCTAATGGCATCCGAGACGGCATCAAGTTTGGTTGTGGGAACGATCGCTCGTCGGATAGCGGTGCATTTTTGTCCCGCTTTCACCGTCATTTCCCGGACGACCTCATTGACGAAAAGGTCGAATTCAGCCGACCCTGGTTCAACGTCATCTCCGAGAATAGTGCAGTTTAGTGAGTCGGCTTCCATAATGAATCGAGTGTTTGCGGCGGCTATTTTTTCGCCTTGTCGAAGCCGCAGTCCGGTCGACGCTGAGCCGGTGAAACTCACAACATCTTGGTAGGTGACATGGTCTAGAAGGTCGCCTGTTCGTCCACAAATTAGTTGCAGAGAGCCTTCGGGAAGAATGTTTGATTCGACGATGTGGCGAACCATCAGCTCGGTTAGGTACGCGGTTTGGCTAGCTGGTTTTACGATTACGGGCATGCCGGCTACGAGGGCGGGTGCCAGTTTTTCGAGCATTCCCCAACAGGGGAAGTTGTAGGCGTTGATGTGTATGGCGACGCCTTGTAGAGGGGTGTATATGTGTTGTCCTACGAATGTTCCTTTTCGGGACAATTGTTCCTGCTTGCCTTCAGGAAAGACTTTGCTGTTCGGCATTTCGATGCGCGCTTTGCTCGAGATCGAAAAGAGGGTTCCTATGCCGCCTTCGATATCGATCCATGAGTCTGCTCGGGTGGCGCCGGTAGCCGTTGATAGTTCGTAGAACAGTTCTTTGCGTTCTAGTAGATATGTGGCTAAGTTTTTCACCATCATGGCTCGTTGATGGAATGTGAACTCTCGGAGTGCTGGGCCGCCGACTGTCCGGGCATAGTTTGCCATGGCAGCGAAGTCGAGCCCATCGCTGCAGATCGATGCAACGTCATCTCCGGTTACGGCGTTTTTGAGTATCGCTCCTGTCTCGGGCGAGGTGAACCATTTGCCTTGGCTGTAGCTCTGGAGTTTGGCTAGCTTTTGTGGGTTTGTTGTTTCTATTGTTTTCACGAGTGGTTGGCCTTGTTTGAGGATTCGGTCTGATAGGTGGATTTAGTGACGTAGTCGCCGGGCTGCAGGGTTGGGCGATCTCGGGTTATCGCTGTATCGGCAGTGACTTCGTTCATGGATTCGAGATAGGTGGTGGCCAAGTGTTGGTAGGCCTCGGTGCCCGCGCTTTTCCAGCTACGTTCTTCTGGTCGTAGCTCTCGGAGCGCGGTAGCCGGTGTACCGACGATCATGTGGTTGGCTGGCATTTGGGCGTTTGATACGACTAGAGAGTTCGCTCCGACAATAGAGTTTTGGCCGATGGTGGCTCCGTCCATCACCACGGAGTTCATGCCGATGAGGGCGTTTTTTTGGAGATGGCAGCCGTGGAGGATGGCTCCGTGTCCGACGTGCCCGTTTTCTTCAACGATGGTTTCGGCGTGAGGGAAGCTATGTATACAGCAGTTGTCTTGGAGGTTGGAACCTGACCGGAGGGTTAGTCGGCCGAGGTCTCCGCGCATCACAGCATGTGGACCGATGAAGCAGTTTTCTTCAACGATGACATCACCGATGAGTACTGCCAAAGGGTGCACAAAAGAGTTAGCCATCACTACTGGGCGTACTCCTTGCAGTTCGTATATGGGCATGGGTTTCGTTTCTGGCTAGTAAAGTTGCGTACGTAGAAATGATACACATATTTGACACTTTGGGCAATATGTGTATCATGTATTCTGTCGGTAAAACCTAGATCTTCGATAGGGCAAGAATGGACAACACCTCATCATTAACCGAACAGACCCAGCCATTGGACGGTGTTTTGCTTCTACGCATCAACCGGCCAGAGGTGATGAACGCCCTAAATACATTGGTGCTCCAAGAGATAGCGGACACGTTGACCTCAGTAGCCGATGACAACACCATCAGGACCGTCGTCATCACGGGGAACGATCGGGCATTTGCCGCCGGAGCAGACATCGAGGAACTGCAACTCGCAGCAAAAGGGCAATTCCCTGAGAACGAACGGCAATCGGCATGGGAAGCTATTCGTAAGTTTCCGAAACCCATCATCGCGGCGGTCAGCGGTTACGCCCTCGGAGGTGGATGTGAACTCATGATGACCGCCGACATCGTCGTAGCCTCCAAGACCGCAATATTCGGTCAACCCGAAATAAAGCTTGGCATAATTCCTGGCGCTGGTGGAACCCAGCGGTTGACCGCTGCAGTCGGCAAAGCTGCAGCGATGAAACTTAACCTGACCGGAGAGTTCCTAGATGCAGAAGAAGGGCTACGGCTCGGTCTTATCAGCGAGTTAACCGAACCCGAACTTTACCTAGAACGGTCCCTCACCCTTGCAGGTGTCATCGCCCAACATGCGACCACGGCAGCTCAGGCGGTAAAAAGCACAGTAAATCACTTCTTTGAGTCGGAGCTTGAAGAGGGGCTTCGGGCTGAACGCGACATGTTTTTGCAGGTGGTCACTACTCCGGATGCCCACGAGGGAATCCAAGCATTCTTAGATAAACGCCGGCCTGACTTTCCCGGAAATCGACAGTAAGTACTACCGCCGCTGCGGTCACCTAATGCTAGAAGAAGGAACTCAATGAATCCATCTGTAAACCAGCCTGAGAGCGACTTTGAAACCATCGAATTCAACGTTTCAAACGGGCTAGCCATCCTGAAGCTAAACCGGCCAGACCGGCTCAACAGCTTCACAACCAAGATGCACACAGAAGTGCGGGCAGCGTTGAAACAAGTCAAACAACGCGACGACGTTAGATGTCTACTGCTAACCGGCAACGGGCGAGGGTTTTGTGCCGGGCAAGACCTCAATGATCGATCAGTTTCAGTCTCGGATGAGGCCCCCGACTTGTCGGCTTCGATCGAAAAAAACTACAACCCTCTTATTCGAACACTAACGTCGCTTGAACTGCCAGTAATCTGTGCCGTCAACGGTGTAGCCGCAGGGGCCGGAGCAAATATAGCCTTTGCCTGCGACATCGTGTTTGCCGCCAAGTCGGCAAGTTTCATCCAGTCATTCAACAAATTGGGTTTGGTGCCCGATTCCGGTGGCACGTGGATTTTGCCGCGTCTTGTTGGTCATGCCAAGGCGATGGCAATGTGTTTGCTAGGAGAAAAAATATCAGCGGACCAGGCACTCAGAATAGGGCTCATCTATTCGGTCGTCGATGACGATGAGCTTTTAACCGAAGCCATCAACGTGGGATCTCGGCTGGCAAACGGGCCGACCAAGGGTCTCTCTTTGATCAAACGAGCCATACACGCGTCAGCCACTTCCACATTGGATCAGCAACTTGACCTCGAACGCGATCTGCAGGGTATCGCAGGCAAGACCAACGACTACCGAGAAGGCGTCGCCGCATTTATTGAAAAACGCCAACCCGAATATCAAGGGAACTAGATGAAATCCGTAACCAAGGACGATCAGATATCGGTCATCGGGGCCGGAACTATGGGGGCTGGCATCGCCCAGGTAGCGGCGACTGCCGGGCACCCCGTGGTCCTTTGTGACGTAGTCACTGGCGTCGCTGAAGGCGGACTTGCCTCCATTCGTGAAGGAATGGAAAAACTCATTCCAAGAGGCAAGTTCACCCAAGCCCGTGTCGACGAAATCTGCGCTCGGATCACGACCAGCGATCAGATCGATTCGGTACGAGGTAGCGCGGTGGTTATCGAAGCGATCATCGAAGACGAAGACATCAAGAAACAAGTGTTCGCACAAATTGAGTCCATGTGCCCGGCCGAAACCATTATCGCCAGCAACACCTCGTCAATCTCTATTTCGGCGTTAGCTTCGGAGATGAATCACCCCCAACGCCTGGTGGGGATGCATTTTTTCAACCCTGCTGTAGTCATGAAACTCGTCGAAGTCGTATCTGGTCTTGGCACCTCGAATGATGTGGCCAACGCAGTCGCCGACTTGGCGACAACGTGGGGTAAGAAGCCGGTTCACGCCACATCGACCCCAGGATTTATCGTGAACCGAGTTGCCCGCCCTTACTATGCAGAAGCTCTACGTTCCCTCACCGAGAAGGTAGCTGACGTTCAAACCATCGACTTACTTTTTAGGTCTTGCGGCGGCTTCAGAATGGGTCCACTAGAGCTGACGGATCTAATCGGACAAGACGTCAACGCTGCGGTCACCGAGTCGGTGTATCGAGCTTTTTATGAAGACAAGAAGTTCCAGCCATCGGTACTCCAGCGAGACATGGTTTCCGCCGGCCTTCTCGGACGTAAGAGCGGAGTAGGGTTCTATGACTATTCGGCTGAGTCCCCAGCCGCCATTATCGAGAGTCCAGTACAAGGCAGCGCCGATCAGGTCTCGAGTAGTCTTGTTGGGTCTTTTACAGGGACCGAATCGCTTGACCGCCTCGTAAGGAGCGGCGATTCTGTCGTTGTCGAAACCTCAACGGTCGAGGCATATATCGAAGTTGGTCAAGCTCGGATACAACTTACCGATGGGCGCACGGCTACTCAACGCGGTCAAGAGCAAGCTACTCCAAACCTCATCTTGGTCGACCTTGCCAGCGACTACGAAACAAGTGGGGTAGTAGCGATAGCGGCGGCCGCGACCGCAACCCCGGAAGCTCTCTTGGACGCAGTCGGTTTCCTCCAGGCTCTGGGGAAAGATGTGTGCGTGATCAAAGACGTTCCAGCGATGTTGGTAATGCGCACTGTCGTAATGTTGATCAACGAAGCCGCCGACGCTGTTGATCAGGGTGTTTGTTCCGCCATCGGAGTCGACGAAGCAATGCAGTTTGGTGTTGCCTACCCTCGTGGCCTGCTTAGTTGGGGCGACGAATTGGGAGCGGGGCGAGTGGTGAGTACTTTGGCCAACATTCAGAACGCCTACGGTGAAGAACGATACCGGTGCTCTCCATTGCTGCTCAGAAATCAATTTTCAGGTCGGTCACTGATGGAAGAAACAGCATGACCGAACTTTCTTCACAATCGATTGCAGAACGAGCGTCAGCAGTCATGCACAACGAGGATGCCTGCGCAGCACACCTCGGAATTTCTGTGGTCGACATCTCACCAGGCCATTCGGTGGTAGAGATGGTGGTTACAGGACAACACGCAAACGGTCACGGAGTGTGTCAAGGCGGAATCATAGCGACCTTGGCGGATACCGCTTTTGCTCACGCCGCCAACTCCTACAACCGGGTCACCGTCGCCCAGGGTTTCTCGGTCGATTTCGTTCGCCCCGCCGATATTGGTGAAACCTTGTCGGCGGTAGCCAAAGAGCAACATCGAGGCACACGAACCGGGGTCTACCAGGTGTCGGTGTATGACTCGGCAGGAAAATTGGTGGCACTTTTTTCTGGAAAATCCTTTCAACATGACCAACCGCTATTCGACTAACTTTCACAACTAACAGGATAAGAATATGACTATTCAGCGAGCATATATATGTGACGCCGTGCGGACTCCGTTCGGTCGTTACGGCGGATCTCTCTCATCTATCCGCGCCGACGATTTGGGGGCAATTCCCCTTGCGGCGTTAGTCGACCGAAACCCCGACGTCGACTGGGCGTCAGTCGAAGATGTTGTATTCGGATGCGCAAACCAGGCCGGTGAAGATAACCGCAACGTGGCTCGCATGTCAGCTTTGTTGGCTGGACTTCCAACGTCTGTACCGGGCAGCACTGTAAACCGTCTGTGTGGCTCAGGGATGGACGCCATCAGCATAGCGGCACGAGCGATCAAGGTCGGTGACGCTCAGTTAGTCATCGGTGGGGGTGTTGAGTCGATGTCTCGTGCTCCGTTTGTAATGCCTAAATCGGAGCAGGCGTTTACCCGAAGTAACGAAGTGTACGACACCACTATTGGGTGGCGATTTATCAATGAGATCATGCGCCAGCAATACGGGGTCGACTCGATGCCTGAGACCGGCGAAAACGTAGCCGAAGATTTCTCGATCAGTAGAGAGGACCAAGACGCATTTGCGTTACTGAGCCAGCAAAAGACCGCGGCTGCACAAGCGGCCGGGTTCTTCGAATCTGAGATCGTCCCCGTGCATGTGCCAAAGACCCGAAAAGGTCGAAAGATTGGCGGTTTTGATGTGGTCGATACCGACGAACAACCTCGGCCAGAGTCGACGCTTGAAGGTCTATCCGCTTTGCCGACGCCGTTCCGGCAGAACGGTTCGGTGACGGCAGGAAATGCTTCAGGTGTTAACGATGGGGCATGTGCGGTCTTGTTGGCTTCGGAAGAAGCGGCGAAAGCAAATGGTCTGACCCCACGAGCTGAGGTGGTGGCAACGGTAGCGATCGGTGTCGAACCTCGAATTATGGGGATCGGGCCGGGCCCAGCAACCGAAAAAATTCTTGCCCAAACCGGCCTTTCGCTAGACCAGATGGATGTCATCGAACTCAACGAAGCTTTTGCTTCTCAGTCACTTGCCGTCCTGCGGCAATTGGGGCTCGACGACGATGATAAGCGGGTTAACCCAAACGGAGGAGCGATCGCTATTGGCCATCCTTTGGGTGTTTCTGGGGCGCGGCTGATCACGACCGCGGTTAACCAGTTGGAGAGAATCGACGGGACCTATGCTCTGTGCACGATGTGTATGGGGGTTGGGCAAGGAATCGCCACCATTTTGAAGAAGTGCTGAGTTAATCGCAGAGCCTGAGCAAATTAGTAAACTTGGCGCAGACCGAACGTAGACGGTTCAGGAAGTGGAAGGTAAACATGGCTAATCCAGACTTCGACAGCAAAGCTTTTCGCCAAGCTCTCGGAAAGTTTCCGACCGGGGTAACAGTAATCACCTCGTTGGATGAACAAGACTCTCCCGTCGGGGTGACTGCAAGCAGCTTCAATTCGGTCTCTATGGATCCGCCGCTTGTTCTATGGAGCATCGACAAGAGTGCACGTAGTGAGTCTGCTTTTTCGAACGCCACCCACTTCGCCGTGAACGTTTTATGTGAGGCACAGGTCGAGACGTCCAACCGGTTCGCTAGCAGAGGTGAAGATAAGTTTTCAGGTATCGATTATGAAACCAACGAACAAGGTGTCCCTATGCTTGCTGGTTGTGCGGCCCGGTTCGAATGCAAAACCTGGGCCGTCTATGACGGTGGCGACCACAACATCATTGTTGGTGAAATTCTTGAGTTTGAACAGTCGTCTGACTTGAAGCCACTCGTTTTCTCTGAAGGTAGCTACGCCGTAACCGGTGCACATCCCGGACTCGACTAGCTTGTCTTAACCGAAGTCAATGACTGGGCTTTAGGTATCGGGTTTAGATGATGTTGACATATCACTACCCGAATGGTGGCACCAAATGAACCTAAATAGACGAAACATCTACTCGAGCCTGTGGGCGTTCGTATCGTTGAACTATCTCTACGCAGATCTGGTAGGGCTAATGGACGTCAACCTGTTGACCCAGTATCAGACAGGAGTCGTCAATGGGGTTGAAATCACACCAGCTTTTCTGACTCTGGCAGCTGCGTACATGCAAATCCCGCTGGCTAATGTGTTTCTTCCCCACGTCGTAAGAAACGCAAGACTGCTTCGGCGAATACAGATTATCTCAGGAACAATCGCGACGTTGGCGCAAGGGGCCACACTGTTTGTGGGCACCCCAGCGCCCTACTACGTCTTATTCTCCATGATCGAAATGGCGGTTACGTCCTACATCGTCGTCAGTGTAGCTCGGTGGAATTTGGCCTCTGGCTCAAAGACACCGATGGTGTCGGTATGACGGGCTGACAGAGCCGAGGTCCCAAACAGTGGTTATCGACACGTCGCTGTACCTAAGCATCTTCAGGTCTGGTCGATAATCGCTTTCGGATACGGCTCAACGATTCAGGTCGTACCCCGATGTAGCTCGAAAGCTGGAACTGGGGGACTCGCTCGAGCAAGTCGGGGCGTTCCCGTTCCAGCCTAAGGTACCGTTCTTCCGGCGTGGCGTTCTGATAATTGGCAATCTGTACCTGCTGTCTAAGCACTTCTTTCTCGAGCATCTGCATTGCAAGTTCTCGGAATTGCGGAAACTCTTGTAACAGCTCGTTGCCTTCCCGTTCACCAGCGACAACTAGTACGGTGTCTTCAAGGCACTCTAAGAAGTAGTCAGCCACGGCGTCAGATGATGTGCCAACCGATGGGAAGATCCAATCTTCTTCGGTGAAGAAGTCGGTTACTGACTCCTCGCCATCGTTGAGATAGTACTTGCGAACACATCCGCTCAGCACGAAATAGTTATAAACGGGCTCTTGGCCCGCCATCAGAACAATAGAACTTTTCTCGAAGTCTCGTATGACGAGGTTCTGCTTGATGGCGGCCTTTTCCTGAACGGTAAGGGCCCTAAATTGTGAGAAGTACGCGAGAAATTTGTCTTCCAATTCAGTCACCCTTCCAAGTGGTCGTACATAACGGTCACTCTATACAAACGTGAGTCGACGTACGAGCTAGCGAGGCGTGAGCGGTGTCAGTGGAAGTATGTCGAGTCGTTCCGACCGGAACGAGGAGTGACGTTATCAAGCGAACGGTGGGTCCGGCGTCGGGTCCTTAGGGTCGGGGTGTTTCCATCTGACCGCCGCGTCATGGACCCCTGAAGCTACCGAGATCTGGTCAAACGACGACTGAGCGAGAATGATCTTGTTGAGCGAAAGGTCTCCAGGTTCACAACTCGCTCCGGCGGTCGTGGTGGCGAGGGTAGGGATACCGTCGCCAAAGATCCAGCCGATTGCTGCACCATCGATGCCTTCGATCAGGAGATCGTCGGCTAGTAACGACGTAACTGCGTTGGCGCATTCTCCTTCGGTCACAGCGAGCCAGCTGGGGTGTCCAGGGTGGAGAGCGAACGTTGATATATTCTCGCGAGTAGCGACCTCTTCGTGCATGAAATCGGCATCCTCGACCGCAGGGTCGAACTCAAGAAACTTGGGAAGAGGCGCCGTGGTCAGAATGTTGTCGCCCAGTTCGACAGTAAAGCCTGAGGGTTCATCGTCTTCTAGTAATACGGTGATCGGCGACAGGTCAAGTTTATGTACGGTCGAGCCTTCGCTGGTTTGGGTGAGGAACCATAGGAGCGAACCGTCGGTAGAAAACTCGATCTGATCGACTCGGCTATTCTTTGGAAGTTGGAAGATCTCCGCCGAGACACCCTCAGGTGTTAACAGATGAATTTGTCCAGCTTCATTGACTAGGGCATAGTGGTCCGAATCGGGGTGGCTGGCGAGAGCTGCTATTGGGCTCTGGCCGTCTAGCGGCAGGTCCGCCAGTCCAGTCGGCGTCGTGCGGGCAACGGCGCCGTTCTGTATCGATAGTAGGCTAGTGCCGAACGGTTGTTGCCAAATAGGCCTGGACGTCTCAGAGGCGGCGAGTAGTTCGTCTGCCCCCTCCAGTTCGTCGACATTTACAATGCCGTCCAACTCGTTATCTAAGACCGCCCGAAGGCCGTCTGGGCTCCAATTGAGAGAGGTTGCCTGCGTTTCTTCTAGGCAGGCTTGAGACTCGGGCACATACGTCCATAGCTTCCCGCCCTCTAGCCAAGTTACGGTGGGTTCGCTGTCCCATATATTGATCGTGAGACAGCCGACTTCAAGTTTGATCGCCTGGTCCGGTTCGGGAGAGGCTTGAGGTCGCGAGGTAATACAGGCTGAACAAAGCATTGCCGCTAACACGGCCAAGCCCGCCATGCGGCGTATCCTCATCAAAGAATCTGCTCCTCTGTCGTGTGGACTAAATCGAGGCAGTCGGACCGTTAGACGATCTGGACCTCGTAGCGTGTAAACCGGCGAGCCAGAAGCACTATTCCCAAAAAAGTGTCTCACGACACAAAAGATTATGACGAGGTTGCCTTGCTAGCCGGCATCGCCAGGGGTGCCGCACGACTCCATGCCGTTTACAACGGCGAACCGTCCGAGTCTGCGTTCGGGGCTCTCACTCACGCCAATATCGGTTACCAAGAATCTGGCGTCTTCATCGACTAGCAGCTCGTCGGCATAGCGGATGCGGTCATCCAATAGAATTCCCCAGTTAGTCAACCATTCTTCCCGCAGTTCGGCATCTCGAGTAGATTCGCCGGGGACTGTCAAGTCTTCTAAGTCCGTGATCATGGTTCTGAACCGATTTGTCGCCTGTCGTAGTTGTTCACTTCGCTCAACAGCGGACTCAGCAAGCGACGCGTCGGGGATTTCTTCGATGTCTTCCAGCGCTAATGCACAGATTGGTTCTGCTTGTTTGGCGAAAGTATCGGTTTCCAGCACATCTGGAGGCGGTCGGTCTGCTGAGCCGGAGTAGGCGTAAACCCACACTCCGAATGAAGCAAAAACGATTAGTCCAATCAGGATGGTGAATGGGCTTAGTTTGGGGCGGTGAGCGCCGAAGTCTCGGTCGGCTATTTCGTCAGCGGTTGGTAAATCACGAAGCTTTGATTTGTCGACGGTTGTATTTTTTTGCTCTCCGCCCAATGTGGACGCCTCATCTGTCTCGGTCACAGAACCAGCTTGCCCTGGGGAACGTAGAATCGCCACATCAGATGCCTGCTTCATTGTTGATGTCGTCCGAGATCGAAAACAAGCTTATGATGTAGGTCATATGTCTGTTGACCCCGGTTTATTGGATGATCTTGTTGCGCGTGGGCTGGTCCAAGACACGACCGACCGGGGGTTGCTGGCCGAGCGGCTCAGCTCTGGCCCCATCACGGTTTATCTCGGAGTTGACCCAACCGCAGACAGTTTGCACGTCGGGAACCTGGTTGGCCTGTTGACGTTGCGTCGATTTCAGATGGCTGGTCATCGTCCGATTCCGCTGGCTGGTGGCGCAACCGGCATGATCGGGGACCCTTCAGGTAAGTCGGTCGAACGGAATCTGCTTGATGACGACGCATTGGCCCACAATTTGGCTGGCATCGTGCCTCAACTCAAGAAGTTCATCGATTTCGATGACGGCGCCGCCAAACTTCTTGACAATCGTGCCTGGACCGTGGGTGTTCCGTTTATAGCGTTCTTGCGCGATGTTGGTAAACACGTCACGGTCAATCAGATGGTGGCTAAGGAATCTGTGAAGTCCCGGATGTCTGGGACTGAAGGTCTGAGCTATACCGAGTTCAGTTATATGTTGTTGCAAGCGTTCGACTATTGGTGGTTGGCCGAGAACGAAGGTTGTGAGCTGCAGATCGGGGGATCCGATCAGTGGGGCAATATTTCGTTAGGTATCGATTTGGTTCGACGTCGCGCTGGGAAAAAGGTGCACGGCCTTACGTGGCCTTTACTAGTGAAGAAGGACGGCACCAAATATGGCAAGACCGCTGAGGGTGACACGATCTGGTTGAGTGCGGAACACATGTCGACCTACCGCTTCTATCAGTCATGGATACAGGCTGAGGATGACGAAGTCCGCAAGTTGCTCTGCTGGCTGACGTTTCTTTCGTTAGAAGAGATCGACGACATTATGGCCGAGCATCTTCAGGCACCACACAAACGTGTAGGTCAGCGTAGGTTGGCGGCCGAAGTTACGACGCTGGTCCATGACGCTGAAGCAACTCGGACCGCAGAGGCCGCTAGCGCGGTGATCTTTGGTGGTTCGGTAGCTAATTTGGACGAGGCCACGTTTGAGTTGTTGCGTGAAGAGCTGCCGACCACGGTTGTTCCGCGTTCTCAACTGGCTGTGCGGCAGAATTTGGTGCCAGCGTTGGTTGCCGCCGGTGTTGCTAAGTCGAACGGTGAAGCCATGCGGCTACTTAAGCAACGTGGGGTGTCGGTGAATGATCAGAAAGTAGATGAGGAATTCAACTTTGGATCTTCAGCGTTGTTGCATGAGCGGTACTCGGTAGTCCGTCGAGGGAAGAAGTCGATTTTCCTTCTGGTTTTTGAATAGTCGTAGTGGTTCGGTTGGCCCTGATGGAAATCGCTGGCCGTTGAGGCTGCCTCAACTACGAATCCTCAAAAAGGTTGTGATCGTATGATCACGACCTTTTTTCGTTTTGGGGATTCTTCTAGTCTTTCTTGTCCGTTTCGGGGCCCAACGTAGGGAATTTGCTGGCGCATACCGGAATCATGAGGTACGGTCAAGTCAGGTAGCACCGTCAACCAAATGCTCCACTTGTGGAGACACTTCGACAGCCTTTCGTTGCATAAATGAGGTCCTGCAGTAACCTGTCAAGGAAATTTCGAAAGAATTTGGGGTGGACGTTGCACAAACGCCGAAATCGCATTATTGTTCTAACTCGCTTCAACGACACGAAGTTTCGCCCCAAACAAGTTGGCGAGCCACCTAAGTCGCTCTGAAGCAATAGAGTTCGCAGCTAAACCATCTAGAATGGTAAAGCCGGATCAACACGAAACATCGTGAAGATCCTAACCGCTGCGGGGTAACCCTCACAGGTTACTAGCTCCTTGAAAACGGAAGAGAGGAATTGTACGCAGCGTGTGGGATGATTTTATTGCCACCGATTCTGAAGTGCTTGCACATCATTATTGGAGATAAAACCAATCCTGTCAATTTATAAATAATAAGCCTGGCCACATCTTTCCTGATGTGGCCGTTGAAGTTGGCTTGGCAGCCAAGCTTCAACGATGGATCATTATGTTAGTCGCCTCCCAGGTGGCTAACGGATTCTCTAACGGAGAGTTTGATCCTGGCTCAGGACGAACGCTGGCGGCGTGCTTAACACATGCAAGTCGAACGAACTCGACCTTCGGGTCATATGGGTGAGTGGCGAACGGGTGAGTAACACGTGAGAAACCTACCCCAGAGTTTGGGATAACCAATGGAAACGTTGGCTAATACCAAATACCCTCCTTTGATCGAGTGATCGAAGGAGGAAAGATTTATCGCTTTGGGACGGTCTCGCGGCCTATCAGCTAGTTGGTGAGGTAATGGCTCACCAAGGCATCGACGGGTAACTAGTCTGAGAGGACGAATAGTCACACTGGAACTGAGACACGGTCCAGACTCCTACGGGAGGCAGCAGTGGGGAATATTGCACAATGGGCGAAAGCCTGATGCAGCGACGCCGCGTGGGGGATGAAGGCCTTAGGGTCGTAAACCCCTTTCGCTAGGGAAGAAAATGACGGTACCTAGAGAAGAAGCTCCGGCTAACTACGTGCCAGCAGCCGCGGTAAGACGTAGGGGGCGAGCGTTGTCCGGATTTATTGGGCGTAAAGAGCTCGTAGGCGGTTCAGTAAGTCAGATGTGAAAACCCAAGGCTCAACCTTGGGACGCCATTTGATACTGCTGTGACTAGAGTCCGGTAGAGGAGATTGGAATTCCTGGTGTAGCGGTGAAATGCGCAGATATCAGGAGGAACACCAACGGCGAAGGCAGATCTCTGGGCCGGTACTGACGCTGAGGAGCGAAAGCGTGGGGAGCGAACAGGATTAGATACCCTGGTAGTCCACGCCGTAAACGTTGGGCACTAGGTGTGGGGTCTTTTCAACGGATTCCGTGCCGTAGCTAACGCATTAAGTGCCCCGCCTGGGGAGTACGGCCGCAAGGCTAAAACTCAAAGGAATTGACGGGGGCCCGCACAAGCAGCGGAGCATGTTGCTTAATTCGAGGCAACGCGAAGAACCTTACCTGGGTTTGACATGTACCGAAAAGCCATAGAGATATGGTGTCCTTCGGGGCGGTACACAGGTGGTGCATGGCTGTCGTCAGCTCGTGTCGTGAGATGTTGGGTTAAGTCCCGCAACGAGCGCAACCCTCGTCCTATGTTGCCAGCACGTAATGGTGGGG
The DNA here is from genome assembly GCA_020630065.1 of Acidimicrobiales bacterium. Taxonomy (GTDB): domain Bacteria; phylum Actinomycetota; class Acidimicrobiia; order Acidimicrobiales; family SZUA-35; genus JAHDCC01. The sequence goes on along the minus strand of JAHDCC010000020.1, from coordinate 1,376 downwards.
ACTCATAGGAGACTGCCGGGGTCAACTCGGAGGAAGGTGGGGATGACGTCAAGTCATCATGCCCCTTATGCCCAGGGCTGCAAACATGCTACAATGGCCGGTACAAAGGGCTGCGAGATCGCGAGGTTGAGCGAATCCCATAAAGCCGGTCTCAGTTCGGATTGGAGTCTGCAACTCGACTCCATGAAGCTGGAGTTGCTAGTAATCCCGGATCAGCAACGCCGGGGTGAATACGTTCCCGGGCCTTGTACACACCGCCCGTCACACCACGAAAGTTGGCAACACCCGAAGTCAGTGGCCTAACTCTTTGAGAGGGAGCTGCCGAAGGTGGGGTTAGCGATTGGGGTGAAGTCGTAACAAGGTAGCCGTACCGGAAGGTGCGGCTGGATCACCTCCTTTCTAAGGAGTTTGTACAATGGCAGCCCGCAAGGGTTGCTGGAGTTTCTTCGGAAACTCAACGCTGAGCCAAGCACGACCCAAACCATTTCGGTTTGGCGGTTGATTTGGCAGGCGGTACAGACTTACTAGTTGAACACGCTGTTTACATGGAATCCTTCGCACATTCCCCGAGTTTCGTTTACGAAACTCGCAGGAATCCGAAGGATTCCCCCTCTCTTTCGCTTTGAAGGCGCAACAGCGACTGGCCCACGTGGCTGGTCGTTTGCTCTTTCGATGGGTGTTAAAACCCCGAGTTTCCAAGCAACCGCAGGTTGCCGGAAACTCGCAGCAACCGGAACGGTTGCCAGATACTTGAGAATTGCATAGCGAGCACGAGCATCTTTTTTTTAACAATAAATTTTGTTGGGAAGAGATAAGTAGTAATGACTAATAAATTTTGAAATATCCACAAGCTACTAAGGGCCAATGGTGGATGCCTTGGCACATGAGACCGATGAAAGACGTGAGCGGCTGCGAAAAGCTCTGGGGAACTGCCTACTAAGTTTTGATCCAGAGATATCTGAATGGGGAAACCCAGCACCGAGAGGTGTTACTCTCAACTGAATACATAGGTTGGGTAGAGGGAACTGCGGGAACTGAAACATCTAAGTACCGTGAGGAAGAAAAAGTAAAAACGACTCCCCAAGTAGCGGCGAGCGAAAAGGGAATAGCTTAAACCGGAGTGGTGGAAAGCCTAGCGGCGTTGCCATTCTGGGGTTGTGGGATCTGTTTGATAGTGCGCTAGAACTATCACGGAGTTACAAAGTGTTTTTGCAGTGGAATCATCTGGAAAGATGAACCATAGGGGGTAATAGTCCCGTACACGAAGCGAATAACACCTCCGAACAGACACCCGAGTATCACCGGGCCCGTGAAACCCGGTGTGAATCTGCGAGGACCATCTCGTAAGGCTAAGTATCCGTAGGTGACCGATAGTG
>JAHDCC010000004.1:173632-215844 GCA_020630065.1 Acidimicrobiales bacterium | reverse complement strand
CATTCTCGGTTGGTCGTTCGATAGGTACGTCTCGTGCAAAGTTTTCGTTTGAGGCAGTAACTTTCCGAAGAGGCACCGGGCCAGTTATCTTTGCGGCGAGCGCCGTCGGCGTCAAAGCAATGGTGGTTGAAGCGTTTTGTTCATGAGACACCGCCAACGTCGAAACCGACCGTGGTGGCCGTAGGTCAACGACCTCGCTTTGTGGTGTTGTGACATGTCGAGTTGTGTTCGATGGTTCGAGATACTCACAAATTTCGCGGGGCGAAAGTCTTATCCGTTCAACGTTGTTAAAACCCAGCCTCGGCAAACTAACCAGTGAACCATGAACGATAAGGTCAGCTAAATCTGCCCGACCGCTATTTGCTACCACGGGAATAACTCCACCGACGATCGATTCGACAGGTAGAGACACTTCTGGACTGATAACGATGACCGGCTCAGAAGACGCTAGGTCGACGGTTAGCAGCCGTTTCAAACCCGGATCGTCTATAGTCTCGGTGGTGGCGAGTTCAGGAGGCAACGTATCGTAGTGTTCGATTCGGTCAAGCCCAGGTAAGTTCATTTCGAATCCGACCGCGATGATTCGAATAGTTTCGGCCAGGTCCGATGAAGCTAGTTCGACGGCAATGTTGAACATCACCTCACGGGTGTCCGATTGGCTACCAATGATGTTCAGACCGCCGAGCTGTTCGAGGTTCATGGCTATCGATGTGTCTTTTATTGATCCCAGTGAGACCATCGCCGGGTAAGGAACGATCGATATTGAGGCCTGACTTTTCATTTGGTTTAACGTTTTTGGGCGCTTAGCCGTCCACCCGTTACCGGTCGAAACAAAACCGGGGCCGGGTTCAAACGCTGGGTGATGCTCGAAGAGCAAGTCGGCGGAATCGTTGTCGATAGTTATTGCTAGCAGTCCTGGGTCTTGCCTGGCACTACTCATTCGTTGCCCGACAAGCCGGAGCAGGACCGCCATAAATTCGTCGTCGCCATAGGAGGCGGCGGCAACCATTTTCGCGGCATCAACTTCGTCGAGAGGCTCAAAGCCGGGCTGGTCGGTGGTGACCGTTCTTATAGCGGCACGGAACCGTCGGTTCCGAACCGACCATAACGCCGGGGCAAGAAACGCCAACGCCGACAAGAGCCCACCAACCGCGATGCGTCCCCCTACGTTAACTTCTTCGTCTAGCTGACTGATGGACGGGTCTTCAGCGTCGACTATCTGTGGTTGTTGTGCTTGAAGTGGGGGCAGCGCTTGCGGGCCGGAACCGATTTGGCTGCGGTCAGGGTTTTCCGAAGGTTTTACTGATGCAGACCCTGGCTCGGGTGAAGACTCTGGCGCCGGTGCAGGCTCATCCGCTTCAACTGGTGCAGACTCAGATACTGGTTTGGGAACCGGCTTTTCTTGGTTGTTTTCAACCGCCGATTCGGTGATGGGACTTGGGACGTCTAGCTCTTGTCCGGGGTGGATCAGGTCAGGGAAGTCGATGTCGTTTGCGTCGGCGAGGTCGCCATCGTTCAAACCATGTTTGTCTTCAAGCTCGGACAGAGTGTCGCCGGGCTGGACTGTTATCGATGCTGGAGTTGCTGCGTCTGCCGGGAGTTCGATGTTCCATCCGATGCCGAGATAGTCGGAGTCTTCCTGGACGATCAGACCGTCGAACGTTTTACCGACGTTAAGTTGACGGAGTTCAGCGAACCGTGACCCGTCCCCGAGGAAGGTCTCTGCGACTTTCCACCACGAGTCTCCGGCTTGAGTGATATACGATTTGGTTTGAACCGTTTCTGGGGCTGCTGGTGGCGGTTCTGATTGGTCGGCTTCAAACGGCTGAGCGATCGGGGCTGGGGCGGCGACGGTTGCAGCGCTTGCCGGTTTGAGTCCATTGATTAGCAGTGTGATTGCGAGTACTGCTGATGCAACAAATTTCTGGATACCGGGAAGTACAAACGACTTCTTTGCTACTAGGTCAAGCCGGACAGCTTTGATCTCTTCGACCATCGCTATGACAAGTTGGAGCCAAACTATCCAGGCGACGATGGTCAAGCTTTTGATTAGGAACAGTGGCGGAACTTGTTCGCGTCCAGTTATGACAGATTCGATCTTCGTAACCTCAGGGACCGCGGTTGGCCCAGGCCAACCTACAACTGTCACCAACACCGCCGGCAGGCCTACCAGGATGATAAGAAACGTGAGAGCGTTGATGGTGTTGACGAAAAACCCGGCGAGTCTACTCAAGCGTTTGACTCCACTACCTGGATTTCTCGAACACCAACCTCAGCGGTGTCGACTCGTTCAAGAGGAGCGAAAGGACCCAATATTTCGTTTGAGTTTGTTTGCCATTGGACTTCGAACCGAACGGTAGACGTCAACGTAAACGGCTGGTTCAGGACACTTCGATAGATGTGTTTACATGACAGGGTTTCGGAGTCGACGCCTCGGCTCCACACGTCGCCCGGCCCGTCGCAGATGATCGGATCGCTACCGTCGCCTGGGTCCCATTCTGTTTCGAACGGGACCAGCGAGACGGTGAGTGAAAGGTTTCCGTTGCCAACCGTCGCGCTCCGGTCGGTGTTCCAATAGTCGGGTTCGACCCACAACAACGACGGGAACTGAACGAGTTGTTTTCCTTCCGGCCGCATTTCGAAGTCGTGGACAGGGGGGTCGATTTGGTTCATCGCTTGACTGAACAGCCCGCCCAAAGTTACCGGCGCTCCCCCTATCGGGAACAGGTCGTTTGACCTGGTTTCACCGTCTGCATCTGTGCAGACAATCCACGCCCACTGGCCAGATGGCGAGTATTGACGGGTCGTGTCGTAGGAGTTTTGGTCATCTCGAGGGTCGACGGTAGCACCGGTATCGAGGAATGTACCGTTGGAGTTATCGAGCGTGGCTCGCACCCGGTCGGCCCCTGCAACTCCTGAATCGGTTCCGTCGGTGAAGTCGTAGACGGCTTGAACCAGGTCGTTCTCTATAGACCGGTAATTTTGACATTCCCACCCTGGTGGAAGCGGCTCTGAACGTTGCCCCGGACCGCTCGACCCGTTGCCTGTTCTAGAAATCGAAAGGTCGACTTGTTCATCATTAGGGTCGGCGCTTTCAGATATCGTCACCTCGATATCTTCAACCGTTTGATCAGACGGTTCGGTCACATCTGCCTCTGCCGCCGCACCAGTCGTTGCGGTTCCAATCAACAGTCCGGAAACTGAAACCATAAAAACTACTATTCTGGACATTCGCTGACTCCATCATATTTTTCTTTCGTAGCAGTACCGGAAACTTTCCAGCGACCATCCGTGAATGTCATCTCAACGAGCAAGTCGAAGGTAATTACCTCATCTTTTATTAGCTCACCTGTTGAGCGATCAACCACCTTCGTTGTGTCTACATAGCAGTCATCGATGCCAATAATTTCACCCTCGACTTCGGCGAAAGAACCGGGCCTTGGAACCGGGTTATTCGTCAACGTTGAAGTATCCTCAGGCAACACTTGAACCCAATTCTTTTCGCGCCACTCCTCCATCCGCTCGATCGTGTTTTCTTGATACGTTCCCGTCGTCAGCTCAAGCCAAGGCCCATATTCTGGGTCGACCTCGGGGGCACCAAACGCATACAACTGAGCCCGAACAAGGTTCAAATATGTTTCAACAACAGCGTCGCCCGGGCTCGGATACTCAGAATGATCCGGCAGATCCAAACTTGGCCGAGTTGCCTCCGCAAATTCCGGCAAAACGTCAACACTCGTGGTTGTCGTTGCTTCAGGTTCGGTTGTGACCGTCTCTTCCGGGCTGGCGATAGTATCCTTAGCTTGGCTTGAGCCTGAACACGCGGCGGAAACCAAACCCATCACCACTGCAACCGTAATCAATGTTCGTGATTTGACTAAATTCATCAGATCTCTTTCTCGGGATTCTCAACGTCAGAAACTAGCTGCCAGTATGCGGCCATTGTCGAGGGAATAGCCGCCAGCCTCTTGAGATACTAATCGTCTACGCGTTTGGGTCGATTGCGGTAGCTCGGCCCGTCCCGCGAAATGTTCTGTTTGTCAATATTCCCTCAGCTTCAACCGAGACCACGATGATGACGCTGTCATCGTCTACATCGAGCGTCTCAATCGAGGCTTCCGGCACGTCGGCGACAATGCGCTCCGCGGCTTCTATTGCCGCAGCAGAATCGATAGCGGGCCTGTTCTCATCGAAAAAGACATCCTCGTCGAGTTCTTGGCTGGCAGCTCGGGCTGCGTTGAACGACGTCTCGCGTGCTAACGCCAGCGCATCTAAGTGCTGATGCTGGTTAATCACCACCGCTACGCAACCAATGAACGCTATAACAAACATGGCAGCTACGACAGACATGTAGCCTTCTTCATTACGAATCGACGCCACAGTGTTCTGCACGAATTTTCTCATCTCTTACTCCCCTGTCCTGAACGCATCGATTACCTCAGTGGCCTCACCTTCATAGGTTCGCCCCAAAGTCGCCCATTGTCCGTATCCGGCGTCGCTCGACTCGCAGGTAACAACAACGCTGATGGCCTCACCCGGCAACATCGCTCCCACGTCGATATCGACTAGTTCGCAATCAGCCAAGCTTGTTTCAGCATTTTTGTCGACCGCTTCTCTCGCTGCCCGCTCAGCCCCGGCAGGTGTTTGTGCTTTTGTTGCCGCACGAACCGCCGATTGCGCTGCGGCGTCAGCCGCCGATGCAGCTTCGGTTGAGGCGACTAGCACCGTGATAATCGAACCGATACCGATGGCTGCGATACCAAACGTCAGCGCAGCCGATGTCGACAACAGCCCATCATCGTGCCGAAGTTTACGGACAAGAAAAGGAACTTTCACGACCGTTCCCCTAACTCAAGGAACTCTTCGATTGGGGCAGACGCCGTTGTTTTCACCGTAAACCCACCCGGTACTAGTTCTAACGTCTCAGCTTCGATCGTCACTACAACCTCGTCTGCTGACCGGTCGACTGTAACCGTCGCGTCTTCGATACCTAACTCTGCCATCACTTCACCCGCGACAAGATCACCGTCGCTGTCGGTTGCCTCATAACGTGCAGCAGCATCAGCCGCCTGTTCCGCCGCGAACTGAACATTACGTGACTGCAAAACAGCGAACAGGCCCTGAACGAGAAACAGCATCAACACTAAAACCGTCGGCACGACAAGGGCAGCTTCGATACTTGTGTAACCCTGATCGGTTTCCGTTTTCACTATTCGATGCTGTCAGGGATCTTGGTTAGAGCCGATTCGAACAGTCCAGTAAATTTGGCTGCTACTGCGGCGGCAGCAGTCAAAATAACCGCGCCGACAACAGCCGTCTCAGTACTGATAACTCCATCATCGGCGGCAAGCCTATTTTGTATGATTACGTACAGTTTGTTTAACTGGTTCATGTTGTTTCCTTTGCCTGGTTTACAGAGTTTGTGAGAGGCTGTCGCCTACAACGAAGAAGAGAAATATCATGAATGCGGCGAAGACAAGACCGACGGGAACAACCATCACGTTGCTTCGGTTCGTTGCGTCTAGTCGTTGTTCGTCGTGAACTTTTTTTCGAAGAACTTCTGCCTGGTTGTCCATTGCGTCGCGGACAACGGCTCCACGTTCGGTCGATGATTCGATCGATTCGGCGAAGGCCGCCAGCTCTGCGAGTCCGGCGTTGGCGCCTGATTGGCGTAACAGCTGTGGCAGCGTGGAGTTGGTACTGTCGGCCCGGTTACAGGCATCGCGGAAAAGATCCCACGCCCAACCTTCACCACGTTCGGCCGAAGTTTTCGCCGCTATTCCAACCGCCCGGGACCCGCCGACCGACGCCGCTATAAGTTCGGCCCAGAACGCTAACGCTCCGAGAAGTTCTTGACGTTTACCTTTGACTTCGGAGGCCAGTATCCGCCGAGGCAGCACCCACCCGATCGCTCCGCCAGCCGCAGCCATAACCACCACCAAGAACAGTCCGCCCAAGATAAACCCGATAAGAGCGCCGACGATGAATAACCCGACGACGGCTACAAGACGTTCATATAGAAACTGGTTGGGCGATTTAGCGACGAGCCACAGATCGGCTTTGACATCGTCGTCGACGCCCCACCCTCTTGTCTCAGCTAGTTGTCTACCTATCTGTTCTCGACGGTCGAGTGGTGACGAACCAGGCTCGACGACAAACGTCAGTTTGGGTTGTCGCCAAGCCAACAAAAGTGAGACGAGTGAACCTCCGCAGATGGCGGCAAGAAACGCTAGCCAAATCATTGGATGTAGCCCCGAGCGACGTTGTCGTCATTGGGTGCGACGAATGCGTTTTCTGTTCGGAGCGTGAACTCTTCTAACGCCACGTTTTCGTCGAGTCGTTCCGAGATTAGCCATGCTGCCAACGCGAGACCGGCTATCAACGCGAACCGCATTTCGCCTACGATCTGGTCGTTAAATATTTTGGCGATCTGGGGGGAGCTGAGCAGCATTCCGGCGACTACGCAGCCCAAAATCACGGTTATCGCTTTTACTTGGAACGATTGTTGACTTCGTTCTCTTCGCACGAGGCGGCTGATCGCCGCTGTTTCTTGCGCGCCTTCAGCTATTCGCGTGAGCCGTTGTTGTAGTGCGGTAGCGTGTTCTTGTTCCGCTGCTATCAGGTTGGCGGCGAGTTTTGCCGCGTACGGGGTACCCATGTTTGTGGCAAAGGTTTCGAGCGCAGTCGAGAACTCGGACGCCTCTAACTGGTTTCGGAGCTGGTTCACTTCGTCGTAAATGGCTGCTGGCGGGTTCAGCGACGCGTCTATCACCGTTTGGGCCAAGCCGGTGCCTCCGCCGAACCCTTGCGCCATTTGTGAAGCGAACGCGGCCATAGCGTCGATGCGTTCAAGTTCTCGTTTGCCGGCTCGACGGTGTTCGATCAGCTGCGGTACACCGATAATGATGGCGCCGACACATAACCCGCCGACTACGGCATCGGTCAGTGCTATCACTAGTAATGCACCCAGTCCGGCGATCAAACCGATTGGACCCCATCGCCGTAACATCGGCGACTGGTCTCGGCGGGCGGTGTCGAACAACGAAATATCGGCACCCAGCAACCCGGCTACGAGGAGAGCAAACGCACTGGCCGTGATACCAGCGAGCACGGTCAGAACAATCACACGGACCTCATTACTGGCTGCACTGCCGCTAATGGCTGCTCCCAGCCGACTGCTTTGAGTTTGCGTGCTGCGGAGCCGACTGGGTTAGTGACAAATCTTGATGGGGCTGAACCATCGCCGGAGAAGATGTCGGTAAACCGTACGCGTGGTTCGGGTTCGTGGGTGGGGTCAACCTGGTAGATACCGGTCAGATACCGTTTGCCTGTTACCTCGTTGCGGTCGACTTGGACAACAAAGTCCAGACCGGTCCGAATGTCGGCTACGACCGCTTCGTGCGACGCTTCACCGTCAGCGCATCGAACCATTCTGGTAACCATGGCTTGCGGGCCGGTGGCGTGAAGTGTTGTCATCGCCCCGTCTTGGCCCGAGTTGATTGCCTGCAAAAACTCGAGGACAACGGGTCCCCGGCTTTCACCTACCACTGTGCGGTCGGGTCGCATACGCAGACTTGACCGAAACAAGAAGCTGCTCGACACTGCTCCGTGGCCGTCAATGTTGGCTTGTTGTTCCAGCATTTGGAACACGGCAACCTCTGGGCCGACGAATTTGTTTAGTTCAAGTTCTTGTGAGTCTTCGATCGTGACGATCGTTTCGAACGGTGGTGTTTCGGCCAGCATGGACCGCATGAGGGTGGTTTTGCCAGAGTTTGTCGCCCCCGAGATGACGACGTTTTGCCGCGAGAGCACACATGCCCGGAGGAACGCCGCTTCGTCTAGCGATAGCGATCCGAGTTGAACAAGTGATTTCAATGATTGGATGTCGAAGTTGGTGAAACGTAGAGAAACGACACATCCATAGTTTTCTTCGAAGGCGGCGTTGAACCGCACCCCCGGTGGAAGGTACAGGTCGACCGATGGTTGGGCGCGGTCAAACGATTCTCCGCTGCCGAATGTGCGGGCGATACGTCGAACCCATTCCTGCATTTCTTTGACCGAGCCGAATACGCTTTTCACTGCGCTGCGTTTACCCGAGACGTGTTCGATAATAATTTTTTCGGTTCCCAGTACCTGAATATTGCTGGATGTTCCGGCCCCGATTTTCTGTATCAGGTTGTATTCCCAAAGACCGAGCGCAGCGTCGACAAGATCCCTCAGGAGTTCTTGTTCGGCGCGTTGACCGATTTCGAGCGGGCGGCGTGTCATGACGGTTCCGACATGGCGACGAACTATTTCGGCGCCGACCGAGGCGAACACGGCCCGACGTGCGCTGTATCCGATATCGACTTTGTCGCGGGTGGCTTCGAGTCCGACATCGCGCAACTGCTCGACCATGGCGTCGAACTCGTCGTTGCTACATAGCGCCGACCTTAGCGAGGTGTTGGCTGGCTCCATTCGACACCCCCAATCGAAGAGTTACTTTCCATCAGTTTGGTGGTGTACGTTCTGATCGCTCTCACAGCCGTCGACGACTCACGTGTTTTGTCTTTGCGTACTGAACCGATCGCAGCTTTCGGGTCGTAGGGGACTATGAGTGAGATCGGTGCTGGAAGTATTTGTTGCAGACTGGAACCGTCCGGTTTGGGGTTTACTGCGTCGCCTCGGATGACAAACGCCAACTTTCCTGGCTGCATTTTGTCTTGCAGCAGGCTGTTTGTGTGGCTGGCTGCTCTGGCGAGCACTGGCCGAGACCCAGTGGTGATTACGAGAACATAGGATGCGTATTGCAGACATTCCAACGCTGGCGAACCGTAGTACGGTTCACCAAAGTCCACGATGGCGAGGTCTCGACCTAACGCAAGTTTCGATATTGTTGTGGGTCCAGAATTGGCGAGAAGTAGCGCCGATTTTGCTGGGTCCGACGGGCAGTCCATGAAGGGTGTTCCGCCCGGGAGCTGTTCGGCCGAGGAACGCCAATCTAACGATCCGTTTGTGGCCGGGTCGACGGCTTGGCTGGCGTAGTTTTGGAGTCCGGTTCCGCGTTCGGGCACTGGTAGACCGAAAATTGATCGAATGGATCCGCCTTGAGGTGATGCCTCAACGTACACTGTCCGGCAGGCGGCTAGTGGGAAAACGTCCTCCATAGATTTCTTCCGACGTTTACCTTTTAACAGTCCAAGCTGTTGACCTACCGCGGCCCCCGCCATCGTGATTCCAAAGTCGGCTGGGGCGGCCGGACCGATCGTGACGATTCCGATGACGGTCATTTTCCACCTCGCAGAGTTAACCGAATGCCGCCGGGCTGTTCGACTTGGGCGGCGACGTTGGCCGCCTGTTCATCATTGAGTACTACCGAGACTAAATAGTCGTCTCTGGTGCCGATGTCATCTGGGGTTAGAACATCGTAGATACGCACCCCTGATGCAAGGCGGGTGCCGCCGCCTTTTTCGATCGGGCCAGCTGCGATCACATCGACTAGGTCACCCGATTTAAGATCATCGGTTGGATACTGCCCCGGACCTACAACTAAACCAGAAACCGACTCGCCGCTGTCGAGACCAATCGATTCGGAAACCGTTGACGCCGATAGCACGTCGCCTTCTGTGAGTGAAACGGCTGCTATTTTGCCGACTAGTTCGTCCGGGTCATCGTAGGTGTTGAGACCGTTAGCGCCTGAAAGTTCGACGACCTTTAGGTCTCCGGGTTCGACGACTTTTCCTCGTTCGATGTCACCGTTCGCTACGATGACGGGCACTCGTTGGGTGTATGACTGCAAACCGATTACGAGCAACAACGCTGAAAGCGCGCCGACGCCTGCGGTTACCCACAGCGTCCGGCGCCGTCCTCGTTGTTTGATCTGCGGTACCTGGACCGCTACCCCAGACTCGACAGAACTCCGTTGCATCGTTGCGCCGCCTGCTATTCCCGCCACTGAACCTTCTCCCAATTCCACGCATTTACGTCGAGACACAGGTCGGGCAACCAGAAACTCAACGCTCCTGATAACGCTTAGTTGACAGAAGGGCGCGTCGAAATAGACTTCGCAACGGTTCGGTTGTTCCGCTCTATGTGCCCCCGCTTGTTGTTACTTCTAGTTGAAGCAACATGGTATCTTTACCTACGGTTGAAACCCACGCGGGACGATCCAAATAGTTACTTTTAGGGGGATATAAACCTCATTGCCGACCAAGTGGCGTTTGATTCGACAATTTGAACCTTCATTTCCAAACGTTTCTAAACCGATCAAGGGGCGGTAAGGACTATTTGGGGTTGCGTCGGTAAATCACAACGTCGGCAACCTCGTCGCCGATAGCGATCAACTCGCCATCGGGACTAAACACCCCATCGGTCGAACCCTGTTCGCTCGAAGCCGGGAACTGTTGAATCACTTCACCAGTTTCAACTTCAAACAACACCGCCTCAGGAACACCTGTCACAAGAAGCATCTCACCATCGGGACTAAACTCAATCGACAAAATATTCCGAGGTTTTCCCTCAACACGCACGATCGGGTACTTCTTCACCACCTGCTCCGTGGCAAGATCCCACAACCAAACCTCATCATACAAACCGGACGTTGCCAACATTTCACCATCAGGGCTTAACGATAAAAATGCACTACTCTCGTCTTTGTCCTGCTGTAAAACCGATAGCTGCTCACCGGTGGCAACATCTGAAATACGCACCGTTCCATCATTCGACGCAGCAATAACCTTGGACCCATCAAAAGTAAACACCAGATCCACGACGCTACGGACCCCATCTAGAGTTCTGACAAGTTCACCCGAGTCAACATCCCAAAGACTCACACTGTCCTCACCCTCCTCAAACGATTTACCGACAGCCAACAACGACCCATCAGGACTGAACACGACCTCTTTCACAATGGGCCCATACGGGATGTCGTGAATACGTCGCCCCGTCGACAAATCCCAAATCTTCAGCTCTTCCCTCGCTGTCGAAGCCAACAACCCATCACCCCCAACCGTCACATCACTAAGAGCAGACTCATGCCCCCTCAACCAAGTCGACTCCCTAGCCTCAAGATCCCACACCAAAACATCATCATCACCGACACGCCGCGGAGCCGGCACAATAACCAATCGCCCCCCATCCTCAGTAAACACCACCGAACGACCACCTGCTTCAACCACCCGATGATCTTCAACCCATGGCAACTCCAACCCATCAACCGACGACGACACCCCCGCCCCGACCGACGACGAACACCCAACCAACAAACCACAAACCAACAAACCAACAAACCACATTCGACCACGCATCAAAAATTCAGCCACGACTCCACCGCCCCAATATCGTTTTGATCCACACCCTCAGAACTGTACTCAACGTCACCACTAACGTCGTTACGCCCAGCCAACGAACCCCGATCGTACTGCGAATCAAGTTCATGTGCCACGTCCGTCAATACGCCACCGCCGTCCCAATAAATCGTTTCACCCTCCTCCGGTCGCCATAGCTCACCCGTCTCGGAGTCAACAATCGTCAACTCGCCACCCTCGACGCTCACCTCCACGTCGACATCTTTAGAAGTGCTTAACTTGACCGTTTCCCCGGAAGCTTCAAGATAAGAAACACGAGCCCGCATACGAATCTCCTGACCCTGATTCCGGGCTTTCTCCACCTCTTCCTCGGTGATCTCCAACACTCTCCCAGATTCCCAAAACTCGGGAAAGAAAAAACTAATACCGGTACTAGCTGCAATGTCAACACCAACAACGGCCGCCCCAGGCAACGACACAGGAACGGCAGCGGCAGCAGTGGCGACAACAACCGCAGAGGCCGCAGAAGCCCCGGCCTGCAAATACTGATTCTTCGCTTCAGCATCGTCGTCGAGACGTTGCCTGACGCGGCGATTGGCCTGGAAAGCTCGTTCATGCAACGCACCAGAAACATAGCTGAACCGATCAAAGTTACCTGACGGTCCAGTCACGCCGTTCTTTTCGATGTCGCCTACGAGCGTCAACAACGCAGATTCATCACCAACAAACCCGCCATCACCGTCTGCTTCTAGCTGCGCCGCGTACGCCCGAACTTTCACTTCGTCAACATTACCCGACTCGTCAAGCAACGTTGGAAGATCTCTCTCGATTCTCATTTGGACCTGCAAGTCGTTTTCGACCGCCTCAAACATCAAGTTGTCATTAGCCGTCGCAACAAACCCGCCATAACCTAATTCGTGAACTTTACCAGTCAACTTCTGCCAGTCGTCCGGACCGAAACCCAACGCTGCCATCTCTTCCTGACTCAGCCGACCAGAATCGCCAGGGTCAATACCGTGCTCAGCCAAATACTCTTCGTCGTACATAATCGTCACATGCTGCGCCATTACAGCCTCGACCCCGGCAGCAACCCCAAAGTCACTAAAGTCGTGGGGAGATTCAGCCCCACCAACAAGAATCAAAGACGCGGCCTGTTTGTCCGCACCCGCAGACTCCAAAAATTCCGTCACCGGGGCCCCCGACCCACGTTCAGAGTCATCTGTTGTGAACGACTTGCCGGGGTCAAAGATCACATCCAAGCCGTTCTCGGAGCGAGACAGCTCGATAACAACCTCCGACACAACACCCGACTCAACGGCTTTACGCATAACCACATCACGAGGATCAGAACCATACCGCTCGCTGATAGCTGAAGATTCCATCCCTTCGGTGTCATCTGACGGGTAATCGTATACCGGAACCCAATCCGTTTCGAGGAACGACGCCGACGCCGACACGACGAACTCGTCAGAGAAGTCGCCCTTATCGAGAAGAAGCGTTGATTCTTCAACGACCGTCTGGGAACCAAAAATCGCATCACCGGTGAACTTTAAGCGGCCGTCACCCTCGCCCCGGCTGGACCGGCCCAACGATTCCGAAAAGTTGTCGATGGTATCGATCTCACGATCGGTGGACCCACGCTCGTTCAACACGACTTTGGGCAACAACGCAATGCTCTCAGGCCCCAACCGGTTAAAGAACGCCGTTCCGGACGTTGGATCATCGGAGACCTCGACACTAATCTCGTTTAAAGCTTGAGCTGAAAGCTTGGAATGTTCCGGAAACCTAGACTGTGGAGAATCGGTAAGCCCGTCCTCATAGATTTCGCCGAGCTGGCGGCCTTTCCACTCAGAATCACCAAAATAGTCGCCTGCCGCTATTGTCCCTCGGACCTCGTTCACTCCGTCGTCATCAGTAAAATGTTGCCCCATCAGCTGACGTCGGAACTGTTCGCGACGCCAAGGTTCAATCGGCCGATCAGTTGACTTTTCCCACGCCCTAACTTCAGCATCCAATTCGGCAGCGGCCTCACGATACTCCGGAGGGAAATAAATCGGATCTATACCCGACTCCTCTGGGCTTAACCCTCGACTGATGGCATCTCCAACCGCGTCCTTCTCCGGCTCATACGGAAAACTGACCCTGTCGTTCGCGACTGCAACAGCCAGATCAGGATGCATCGCCGCCACCTCGTCAGCTCGTTCATGCGACGCTATCTTCTCAACATCAGTCTCCGAAAGGCCTTCATCTAATAACGCCTGAAACGTCAGCGCATCTGCGTCCAATTGGCCATCAGCCTCATCAGCCAAAACCATTTTACGTACTCGCAAGTCGTCGACAATCGCCGACGAACCATCGACCCCGTCTAATTCGTCGATCACCCGATTGACAATGTCGGTCAGCTCGCCGTTATCGACATCAGCCAACTCACCCATCTTCACCGTCAAGATGGTGCCTGCCAACGTGTCCAACAAACTAACCTCAGCCGCTTGGATACGATCAAACTCGGCCCGAGCATCGGCCAACACGTCATCCAAAGAATCATCGGACCCTCCCCCGCTGAATGAGCCGCGGTCAATCCGGCGTTTCAAAGAATTTAGACCGCCCGGATCATCCAGCTCAGCTTCTAGATCACGCAGCCCTGACGCGCACGTCTTAAACGCATCCCCCACATCGGAATAACAGGCAACCAACGACCTCAACGCCAACGCTACGCGATGACCGTTCCGACAAATCGTTTTGATGTCGTCCCCGTCGTGTGAATCAATGTATTCGTAAAGTACGTCTCGCGCCGCCTCAACATCGCCGCGAACACCATCGTATTTTTCAGCCAACTCATCGGCGACCGAATCGAACTGTGTCGGGTCAGATACGATCGGCGAAGCCAACAACCATTCGGTACCCGCAAGACCGGTCATGGCGTAACAGCCTCCGCTCCTGCCGCGTCGGTGACCCGCATCTTCTCCTCATGACCGGCCATAACCGACGAAATGAGATCCGCTAATTCCCGATTATCATCAAACAGTTCGTTAACCTTAGCGACGAATCCGTCAAACTCTGGTTGCAACCAAGCTGCTGCAGCGCCACCCGAGAACGCCTTGCCGTTGGGACGGCCCTCACGAGCCAATGTAACAACCGTCGACTCCCATAACTCACGCTGTTTGGCCCCCACCGACTGGTCGTAGGAAACCTTGTCATCCGCCACTATTCCACCTCATATCAAGCTAGTAGCGACTACTCTATTCCTCAAAAGACACTAGAACCAATCAGTTAACTAAAAACCGCATTCGCCATATTGTCAGCAGGGAGGCGCGCCACCTCGGGCTGAACAGATCTCGCTACCTGATTAGACAACCAGCCCATAGAAAGTAGACTTGTGTTGCTACTCGTCGGTCTCCCAACCAGGGATTTTCACCGACCAAGCTTCCGTCGTCTCCTCTAAAGGCAAGTAAATGAAAAAAATTGTTATTGGCCTATTTGCCATGCTCTTACTTATCTCGGGCACCTCGTCCACATCTTTGGCATCACCTAACAGGCCCCGAACCGTACGGGTCAAGGCAGTCTCTCAGAACGTGTATATCGGAGCCAACATTTTCCGGCTCGTAGCTGGGGAAGACCCGAATGCCGTTCTGGCGACAGTCCAACAAACCAACTTTGCGGAACGTGCCACCCAAATAGCGAAACAAATTCGGCGCACAAAACCAGACCTGATTGGACTTCAAGAGGTAGCGGACATCGCACTGACAGACCCTCAAGGAAATCGACTTGTCGACCTCGACTATCTAGCGATCTTGCTTCAAGCGTTGGACGACCAAGGGCTGTCCTATGAGGTCGGCGCCACCGTAAATAATTTCGACGGGAGTCTGCCTGCCGGACCTGGCTTCACCGCGTCGATCACCGATCGAGACGTCATCCTATATCGAACCAAAACAACTACTATCTCAAACCCGATCGGCACCAATTACACGGCTAGCGCCAAAATCCCGTTCGGCGAGACCAGCCTAAATTTCCTTCGTGGGTACACCTCGGTCGATGCAACGGTTCGGGGTCGAGAGGTTCGATTCATCAACACACATTTCGAAACTCAAAATACGCCGTGCTTGACCTCAGCGGGACCAGTCATTTGCCAAGAAGCCCAGGCAGAAGAATTAGCTCAAACTCTCGAGAACGAAACGCTTCCAGTCATCGTGGTCGGGGATCTAAACAGCGAGGTGGATGAACCCACCTTCCAGATTCTGGCCGAAGCCGGGTTTGAAAACGCATGGGATCTGGACAATCGTGGAGGCCCAGGTTTCACTTGTTGCCAAGTCGAAACCGTTGATAACGATGCCAGTCAGCTGGACCAGCGCATCGACCATATCGCTATCCGAGCCCCAGGAGCTAGACGCATCTGGTCTAGGTCTCGGGTGTTGGGTGATTCACAGCGAGACAGGACCCCATCGGGATTATGGCCCGCCGACCACGCCGCCCCATACGCTCGACTTGTTGTCCGGTATTAGCCGAAAAATGCTAGAGACCTGCTGCGTACTTGCATCGCCCGATGCGCAACAGGTCTCTGGCCTCAGTGTGAGAAATTGTCAGAACCGGGCCTGATCGCCCAAGATTGACCCGGTCCTGACGTTCTCAAGGCGGACTGAGGGTTCCACGCTTGAGAGACCTTCAACTCGACATTGAGCAGAAGTGATTTGCTAAGAAATCGGGGTGTGGCCAGATCGCCCAAAATGGCCGCACCCCATGGCCCCTAGGACGGCTGAGGGTCCGTACTCCAGGGGCGTTCTTGAGGTCAGCGGTTAGCTGTCCTGAGTAGGCTTTGTGGTGCCTGATACTGCGTCGTACACGTTTGGCCAGAAGCGATCACGAGCCGCCCAGATTCCGCCAACACCGAACTTGATGATAATGACAGCACTCAAGCTGCCAACGATTGCGGTGAAGAGTGTATTGACGATGTCCGAAGCGATTCCGAGCTCATTGAAGGCAGCGAACCCGAAGATAAACCAAACTCCAAACACTGCCGCTTTTGTAGCGAAGTGGCCGAATGGTTGACCTGCGGTAGCCGTTCGAACAATGTCGCCTACGACATTGGCGATGATTCCACCAACGATGAGGAGAACAATAGCGACGATTACCTTAGGAATGAAGCTTATGAGGCTATCAATCGGATCCGAAAGCGCCTGAATTCCAAGAGCGTCGAACGCCACTTTCAACGTGGTTAGTGCAATGATGTAGTAGAAAAGTTTCGCAACGAACCTGCCGGAGTCGGCGAAACCAGCTCGTTCCAAAGGTGCTCCCAGACCGGCTTTGTCGATATAGACATCGAAGTTGATCTTCTTTAGGCCAGCAGCAACGAAGCGGCGAACCTGCTTGGCGATAAAGAAACCGACCAACAGAATTACAACGAATATCAACAGCTTGGGTAAGAATTCAGCCACAACCGTCAACATGTCAGTGATTGAACTCTTCCAATCCACTGTGCTTTGGGCGACTAGTTCCATTTGTTCCGCTCCTGTCGTTTTGCCCAGGGTGTCTGGGTCTCTGAGGGGTAGACGTTACCCCGCCAGGTTTTGTCGCGAGAAATAAAAATTCTTTCGACTCGGAGTTAATCGGCACTTTTTTGGCCAAACCTTCGCGACTCTCCTACCATAAGAAGCGTCAATGTTCTATGAAGCTAGTAGAAGCTCCCACTATATGCCGGGTAGGCAAACCGATACATGCGGGTTCCATAGTGGTTAATAGCTCACAAGCGGACTCTACGTCCGAAGAGTTCTCCGACCCTGAGCTACTACGCGCTCTCGTCGAAGAGCATGGCGATTCGGTGTACCGGCTAGCTTTATCCGTCGCAAGGGATCGTGCGCTCGCTGAAGACATCGCTCAGGAAGCAATGGTTAAGGCCTGGCTTGCACTTCCCACATATAGAGGTGAGGGTTCGATGAGGGGCTGGCTTCTCCGAATCACTCACAACACGGCCATTTCTGTACTTCGATCGAGAAAAGCTGTCGTTATGGACCCAGTCGCCATAAACGACATCTCTGCATCGTTTCCTCCACCAAAATCCGAGTCAGTCGAGTCGAAAGTGCTCGGAAACGCGGTTGTGGCCGAATTTACTAAGTCACTTGACCTACTTGATGAACTTTCTAGAAGTATCGTGGTACTACGAGAGCTTGAAGGATTGTCATACGACGAAATCGCGGAAATCCTTGATGTACCGCTCCCGACAGTGAAAACACGGCTGCTGCGGGCACGCCGACGACTTAGCACAGCCTTGAAGGAGTGGGGATGAAACTAAGACGACATCCCAAAACTGAAGTTCTCAAGGAGTGGCTAGAAGGTGGCGGCTCGGCCGAAGTCGATGCCCATATAGCGACGTGCCACCGTTGCGCGGAATCGCTTGAACGTTTTGACGATGAACTCCCCCTTGCCGACGAAACTTCGGCTAGTGTCTCTGATGCGTTGGCTGCCGTACTCCGACCACCCGAGGATCTAACCGATCGCCTCGAAGAACGAGTTGTCGCCCGACTCGATTCACGTGTCATGTTTGGGGTTGTGGCCGATCTATTCGGCGCTGGTTTGGAAGCATCTAAATTACTGTTTACTGAGGAACCGCCAAATGACAAAAATTGATTGGATGATAGTTGCAGGTGCCCTCGTCGGCGGAGTCGTCGTCGGAGCATTTGTATCTAGGCTCGTGCGCTCGACGTTAAGTAGTGAAAGCAGACCTGAGGCATTACGAAAGTCAGCCAAACCTCTTGCCGGTCTTGTTTTTTGGGGTTTCGCCGCCGCCGGTTTGGTGGCCGCTCTCGGGATCATTGACCCTGCAGCCCTCGACCAGCTACCTAAAGATTTCATCGCTCTCCTTCCAAAACTGATGGTCGCTGGCATCATCATTATTGGCGCCAACGTGCTGTCCGCGTTTGTTGAGACCGCTATGGCGCCTTCTATTTCTCGACTTCCGGTCGAAACCCGGCTTCGAGTAAACCAAGGAGTTAAAGCCACCATCGTGGCTTTCGCCGTCTTAATGGCAGTCCGCCAAATTGGCGTCGATACTACTGTTGTCAATATGGCGTTGGCCGCCTTCTTTTTCGCCGTCGCCGGAAGCTTGACGCTGCTGATTGGTTTCGGTGGCCGAGATATCGCTAATGAGGTCGCTTCGACCAGAGCAATTCGACGCCTTATTTCTGAAGGCGACCAGGTTGAACTGGCAGGCGTTCGCGGGACGGTGGTGGCCGTTCATCCCACGGCGGTCGAAATCGTAGCCAGCGACGGCATGATCGAACTCGTACCATCGTCGAAGTTCACAGGCGAAACGGTGGCCATCATTCGGGGCGAAGCGTCAAGCTGACGCTAGGTCGCGTCGGTCCAGCCCTATTCGGATTCCTTTGATGTATTGTCATACGCCTCTAAGGCTGCATCGACAGCGTCGAACAAACGTGCGGTGCAGCTGTCGTTTTGGATTGGCGGCGCGACCTCGGTTAGCAGGAGTTCTGCCAGGGCAAAGAACGCTGCCTTAGCTGGAGATTCCACCTCACTCAAAACCACGGGATCACCGTTATCTCCCCCGCTGGAAACCGCCGGTTCGATCGGCACATGGGCGAGCAGTTCTGTACCGGTTTCTGCCGCCAACCTGGCTCCACCCCCCGATCCGAAAATATGATGCTCGCTACCATCATCGGCAATATAGACGGACATATTTTCCACTACCCCGGCTACCCTCATAAACGATTTTCGAGCCATCGAAACGGCACGACTAGCAACTTTTTGGGCACCCGTTGCCGGGGTGGTCACAACGATCATTTCTGCCCGGGGCAACATCCTGGCCAGCCCCATAGCAACGTCGCCGGTTCCCGGTGGCATATCGATCAAGATGTAATCGAGATCGTCGCCCCAGACGACGTCTTCGAGAAAGTGTTGAACCGCCCGATTTAGCATCAGGCCGCGCCATAACAGCGCTGATGATTCGTCTTCGACGAGAAAACCCATCGAGACTACATCCAGGTAGTTGTCTCCGACGTCGATTCGACGAGGAACGATCGCAGGGCGTTCACCTTCGCCTCGTGCTTTCGCTTCAACTCGACCTTCAAGCCCGAACATTCTGGGAATTGAGAACCCCCAAATGTCGGCGTCGAGCACACCCACGTTGTGTCCCGACGCAGCGATAGCGGCAGCCAGGTTGGCGGTTACCGAAGATTTCCCAACTCCACCTTTACCCGACGAAATCGCGAGGACTCTTGTGGTTGCGGGAACAGAGGTTTCACCTGCGTTGTCGGCTGCGTTCTTTCGCGCCGTCGCCATCGTCTGAGCCTTTTCAGCTTTGTTTAACTCGCCCCAGACAATACGTACAGACTGCACACCGGGAAGCGACTCGATACGACTTTTAGTGTCCCGCTGGATTTGGGCTCGAAGTGGGCAGCCCGATGTCGTCAACGATATTTTCACTTCGACTGATCCGTCGGGGTGAACGGTCGCACCCTTGGCCATTCCCAGATCTACGATATTGCTCCCCAGTTC
Organism: Acidimicrobiales bacterium; assembly: GCA_020630065.1. GTDB lineage: Bacteria > Actinomycetota > Acidimicrobiia > Acidimicrobiales > SZUA-35 > JAHDCC01. The sequence continues at coordinate 196,057 of JAHDCC010000004.1, read as the reverse complement.
GGGGTCAATAACGCCGGTAAGGACGTTCATAATGTCGTCGGATGTGGGCAGAGAATCAGACATAGTGGACTTAATAGTAGGTCACGGCTACGATTTCTGATGCCTCGCAGAGGTGTGATTCTTGCTATTGATTGGTCGAGGCATGCGTTTCGTCGGCTAAACTGAAATTTCGTACCGGAGGTCCTTTTCATGCTAACTGTCACCGATTCTGCCGCTTCAAAAGTTAAACAGCTTCTATCCGAAGAAGACGATGAGGCGCTTGCGCTGCGAGTAGCCGTCCGTCCTGGTGGATGTTCAGGCTTTAGCTACGAAATGTTCTTCGATGGTGAATTCACTAAAGAAGACCAGTCGACCGAACATGGCGGCGTTAAAGTCGTAGTCGATACCGCCAGCGCACAACTTCTTGTCGGAGCGACCCTCGATTACAAAGATGGCCTCCAGGAAACCGGTTTCAGCATCGACAACCCTAACGCTCAACGCACTTGTGGTTGCGGCCAGTCATTCTCGTAACACTGGTCAGTAACGCCCTTAGACGTTCAAACTCGCCTTCACCTCTATGGTTGAAATGCAGCAGAGCATGAACGACAACGATTTCTGGGACGTCATAGGAAAACTAGACTGGGGCGAGGCAGGTGATGACGGCGCTGTTGTAGAACCAGTGGTCGATTTTCTTGCGACTAAAACCGACGATGACATATTCCGGTTTGAGGAGCTGCTATCCCAGAAGCTCCACGCCCTTGACACCAAAGCCCACGCTAAAGAAATCGGCGAAGATGCCCTGGTTGAGGGGGAATACTTTTCGCCTGATTGGTTCCTATACGCACGGTGTGTAGCCGTAGCTAATGGAAAAGAGCTGTTCGAGCTCGTGCTTCGAAACCCGAAAGAATTTCCGAAAGACACGGAGTTTGAAGCGATTCTGTCGGTAGCTCAAGAGGCCTACGAAAAGAAGAACAACAAGGATTGGGAATACACCGCCGCCACAAGCTACGAAACTGGCGACAACCTTGTCGGCTGGGGACAAGCGGGCGGCAAATAAGAGTAACTCAGCGTTGCTCCTGTGGCGGTCTAGCCTGCCGCAATTTACGTTTCGCGCTTCACCGCTTCGGTGGTTGGTGTGGTCTCCAGCTGGTAGATGTTCTCTATCCGATCAGAAAACACGTCGGCGATTTTAAAGGCAAGGGGAGACCGCGGCCAGTCATTCTCGTAGCATCTTTTCACAGCGAGTCAGATCACAAATCACGGCGTAATTGCGCTGGACCCTTGCCAACAACGCGGGTCAAAAAACGAGAGAACTGAGACAACTCGCTGAAACCTAGGCGATAGGCGATGTCGCTCGTTGAGAACTCCCCCAATCCGATTAAGCGTTGAGCTTCCAACGCAACCGCTTGGTCGAGCATGTGTTTCGGCGTGCTGTTGGCAAACGTGGAACAGACTCGACCAAGCGTTCTAGTCGAGCACCCTAGTCTTTGTGCACACGCTGCGACTGTTCGAGGCGGAAGCTCAGCCCCACCGAGGAGCTCTTCGAAATCGGCAAAAATACGCTCGGCGGCGGTGGCTTCGTTCGTTGTCGGAAAACGAAGACCAAGCACCGCGATGAGGAGGGTTCTGAGCGCCTCAATACCCTCAACCGAAAGCGAGAACTTTCGCGCCGCGGCGTCTGCCAGCCCGAGGATGGCATCCAGGTCGGATCGAGTCTGAACGTCCAGTTCAAGCACGTTCGGGCCAGGTTTCCAGTTCCGACGATTATGCACGGGCCGAAGCAGGATCAATTGGGCTCTGTAGGAGCAGTCAACGTCGACACTACCGTCGTGGCAGCGCAAATCGAATCTATGAACCTGTCCTGGGCGTACATGCACAACCCGTCCAGGAGTGAGATCGACCGACTCGAAGTCAACCTCGTGAGTTCCGGCGCCTGATTGACAATCGATTAGCAGGTCGAAGTTCAAACGTTGATAGGAAATGAGTTCAGAATACGAGCGTCTTGCTACCAACTCAGCCAACGTGAAGGTTTCGAGAGCAACGCCCGAAGCCGACGGCCGGAACGGGATATCGATGATCGCTGATTCCCTTGACCGTTCGACGATTGACCCGGCGCGAAACGTAGTCGCATTTTGGTAAGTCATGAGTCGTATTCTGTCATTCCAAATATGCTTTCCTGCATCGAATATCTATACAACAAGAAATATTCACTTCTAGGAAAGTCTCAAAATGACAGCCAAACTCGAAAATGCCATCGCGTTGTACATGGAAGGTATTCGTGACGGGAACGCACGCGAGGCAGTGACCAAATATACGGGCGACCGCTACACACAACACTCGACGGGAGTCCGAGACGGCATCGAAGGTTTCGTCGAGTTCTTCGACACCTTCCTGGCGAACAACCCGGAGCGAGATATCCGAATTGTCCGGGCAATCGAAGACGGAAACTTCGTCTGGCTTCACGCCTCCCAATCGTTGAACGGTGGAACTACTAAGTGGATCACCATGGATATGTTCGACACAGACGACCAACACCGGATTGTCGAACATTGGGACGTGATCACCGAGTGGGTCGACGAGACGGTATCCGGGCACTCGCAAATCGACGGCCCAACCGAAGTCACTGACCTTGACAAAACCGACGAGACTCGCGCCAAGATCCAACAGTTTGTCGAAGAGATCCTTATCGGCGGAGGTCAAAATTTTGCCGATTTTATCTCTACCGAAACCTACATTCAGCACAACCCTCAGGTTGGAGACGGACTTGAAGGTTTTGGAGCCTTTGTTGCAGAGCTTGCTGCGGAAGGCAAATCGATGACCTACAAATACCTTTACAAGGTACTCGCCCAAGGCAACTTCGCCGTCAGCTACTCGCTCGTTCAAATCGGCGACGACGACTTCGCCGTATTTGATGTTTTTCGTCTTGAAGACGGACTCATCGTCGAACACTGGGACACCATGGAAGAACTCCCACGCGGTGCCGCTCTCGTAAATCAGGGCAAGTTCTAACTTTTTATCGTCTCGGCGGTTGGCGCGCCCTCTGGATGGAAGATGTTCTCGATCCGATCAGAAAACACGTCGGCGATTTTAAAGGCGAGGGGAAGACTAGGGTCGTACCGGCCTTTTTCTATTGCGTTGATTGTTTGGCGGCTAACTTCTAATCGGTCAGCTAACTCGGCTTGACTCCAACCGTTAACGGCCCGGAGTTCACGTAGTCGGTTTTCCACTAGTTATCCCGAAAACGAAGATAGCCGCCAGCTATAGCCCAGGTGGACATCGCGAGGCTGTAGACAATCCATGGGGTTGCCCGGTACTGAAGATCAACCGTGGCTAGCAAACCAGAAACGACTAGACCAACCATCGCTACCGCAAACCCGTATGCAATTGCTTGAAGTTGAAGTTGACGCAAGTAGTCGTCGGCTCGTCGAATGGACGATAGAACGACCACGGCCACCCAAGCTATAGGGATAGCCGGGAGCAGGATCACTAGTCGACGCAACCCAGAGGGCTCGTCGCCGACGAGAAGAATTGCTACAACTAGCGCCATAGCGTAGGCCACCATCGCCGGGACAAACTGTCGAAGATACCGGCTCATCTCTCGCCGGTCCTTGTCGGAACCGTCAGGACACACGCCGCCCCACAATTTAATAGATGTTTCGCGGACAGAACTCATGGTGAACTCCATAGGGTGTTTGGGCTTTCATCAACAACCTACCTCGACAATCACCGATATGTCAAGTTTCCTTTCCATATTGGAAAGTAAACTTTCCTAACGTTAAAAAGCAAACCCGCCTGACAGCTCACAACTTGTATCGCCAATAGGCTCAATAACTTCGACCGGAGATACCGTTGCCCGATGTGTCTCGCCGGGAGAAACGTGATCGAACGACGCTGTACCAGTCCCCACCACAACACCATCTTGAACAAAATCGACATCGACTGAAACAAACGATTTCGAATCGGGAAACGGACTGGTAAATTCGACCACAGCCGTGGATGTATTCCCGTCACACTCAGCGATAATCGTGTTTGACTCCACCAACGCTGAGTCTTCGAAGGTGTCGACAATAGCGTCACCGGCCCTATTCACCGCCACCACCGCAAAGACCGAACAGCCCCCGATAAACAGAAACACAACAAAAAGCAGACCAAGAAAGACCTTAAGACCGGTCGACATTCCTTGTTTCTGTGGTGGTGGCTGATAGCCACCGAATTGCTGCCCTTGATACGGGCCAGCCCCATACGGCGAGCCCTGAGGCTGACCAAACTGTGGACCAGGGTATGGCTGCTGGCCCCCTTGAACCGGTGGCTGATTGGGGTGATTTGGTTGACCACCCGGGAACGGAGGAGGAACTGTCATAGTAAACCAATCGTACCTATCGTTTAGGCAACCATGACCAAGCACTCAACCAAACCCGTCAGCGCTACACAACCCGACTCCCAACGTTTCAAAGCGGGCATTGCCTAGCGGAGCGAAACGTTCAGTTCGTAACTGCCGCTTTTCCCATTGACGACATAAACTTCAACCCTATATCGCCCGCTGATCGCTAGAAAATTCTTCGATGTAGGGCCCTCGGCCCGAAAGACAAACTGTTCACCGTTGGGAAAGAAAACCCGGTATCGAATATCGGCTTCACCTTCGCGCTTGACAAATGACAGGTCGAGCTTCTGACCTCGAACTGCATCAAACCTATATTCATGAATGGTTGCCAAGTCGACCACGCCGTGCACTACAGAACTCGTTTCACCCGGCTCAAATGGAACCGAACCAGATCGGTTGCCGGTCTGAAACTGACGTGTCGACTTTGGTCCAACCTCTGGAGGAGGCACAGTCGTAGACGGTGCGGGCTGCGGATCGGTCGGTGGCGGTTGTTGAACCACAGTCGAAGCTGTTGAGGTCGATGCTTCAACCGGCTCATCCGAGGTAGCGGCAGAAGACCCCGGTGTTTGATCGTCAGCAATACTTGGATTGGCTGGAATCGCTTCAACCGCTTCCGGCATCGCTGCTCCAACCGTAGTCTCGGGCGTCGATGTCGGCCCAGCCGGTGGAGCGGAATCGGCGCTGATCTGGTCAACGCCGGCACCGTCGCCAGTAATGAGCAATGTCGCCACAGACGTTCCAACGATGGCCACACCCACCATGCCAACTACGGCAAAGACTCTCCAGTTCAAACCCCACCTGAATGAGGCAACATCGTCAGCCTCCGCCAGCGAACGACGCCCGTCGGCGACCTCGTCAGGTTCCTGCTTCGCAGTCACGTCGACCGGACTCGCGATTCGAGCCGGGTAACGAACCGGACCAATAGTTCCGGCCGGTGAATCGAGCTGTTCAAACCGTTGCTTGAGTTCAGCCGCACTCGACGGACGATCGTCGGGGTCCTTTGCCATAGCTTCGAAAAGTACGTTCGCAAAATCTGGACTAATGTCGCTATCGAAAAGTGCCGTCGGCTCCTCAGTCAACACTCGACGAACCATTGAAGCCGTTGCGTTACTACCTTTCGAAATAAACGGAGACGCCCCCAACACTGCGCTAGCGATCGTGACCGCAATCCCGTAGACATCACTAACGGTGGTTGCAGGGTGGCCTTCAAGGACTTCCGGTGATGCAAACGCAACCGTAGCCACCACATTCGGAGTTGTCGTATTTCGCCCGTCGGATAGTTTCGCTAAACCGAAGTCTCCAACGACGACAGCCCCATCACTGGAAAGAAAGACGTTTCCGGGTTTGATGTCTCGATGCAAAATATTACTTGTGTGTGCGGCTCCGATCGCTTGGCAAAGTTCTGCCCCGATGCGACGCAGACACTGCTCGGACAGTTCACCCGAAGCGCTCTCTAACGTTCCACCCTCGACGTATTCGGTAACCAAATACGGGAACCCCGTTTCAGAAACTCCCGACATATACACGTCGAGAATTCCAGGGTGGTCCGATAGGCGACCTAGTGCTTTGCATTCCTGTTCGAACCGGCGACGGCCCGTACTGTTCATCAGGGGCGTGTGCCCAACCTTAATAGCGACCGTCCGGTCCAAACTGGGTTGATACGCTTTCCAAACCTGCCCAAATCCCCCCGAACCTATTAGAGCTATTGGTTCCAGCGAATCGATGGTTATCGGCAATTTCTGTATCATCGCGGGGCTCCCTCCGGACCTATGTTAGGTGCCCTCACCTAGAAGAAGATGTACCCATAGACAAAACGTGACAAAGATAATAACTTCTTCACTCTCAATTGTGATACTTGATATCGCATGTTGAATGAGGAAGCGGAATTATCCGCTGGATAGAGCTATTTTGCGAGCGCGTTCAACGCGTCTTCGAGTTCGCTGGCGTCAAACAAATTATCGATTCGTTCAACCAACTTGCCTGTCTCATCAACAAGAAACAGTGACGGCTCAAAGTCTAAACCAAGTTCAATCACCGAGTCGGCTAGCTGAATGTCTGGGTCGGCATAGTTGTTGCCCACCTCAGCCGCATTCGAGTACGGCTCGATATGGCACATCAGAATAGATGGAAAGCGTTCAGCTGCAGCAACCAACAATTCGAGCACCGGACCACAATACGCAGTCGAACAAAGCGCAGGGGTCGCAACCAAAACAGCCAACGGTCTTGATTCGCCCAAAAGCTCAGCAACCGACCGATCATGAAACGGGCATTGACCTTCAAACCGGGTGCAAAGCGTGTCGACGTTACCGGGGCTCGTAATCGTTGCCGACTCAATCTTTGGCATCATCTCGCCGGGAACAACCAACCCAATGTCGTCGGGGGCGAACGCCTGGACAGGCATTGTTGAAGTTACGTCTTCAAAGACGACATCGAGGTCGTAGATTCCCGGTTCAGGCAAGGTCGCCTTTAACGGGTAATACCGAAACAGTTTGGCGTGTTGATGATTTGGGTCGACGTCTTCACCGGCATGATCATGTTCTACAACCCGACCAGGCACCGCCAACTCTTCAACAACTTCACCTTCACGAAGAACACGCACAGTGACAGAGTCACTATCTTTTAGTTTCTCGGTACGTTCATCATCGACGACGGCAAACGGAATCCGTTGCTGTATACCAGCAGCGATCACTCGATCGGAACTATAAAGCGGAACCAGTGTCGGTGATGGTTTAACTTGGTCCGACCTATTCACATAAAACAACCCAGCACCAACGACCGCCGCCGCAGGTATTCCGGCTAGAAACGCCCGTCTAGAAACACCGTCATTCATAACGATCCTACGATACAACCTCACCCAGTGATCTATCTGATCGACCCCACACTCGTAGGCTGACGTCAACAAATCTTGGGTTAAGGGGTGGCGCTGAGAACATACGGCCCGATACTGAGCGAGTGGATGACTCGGTTTCGTTTGAACTTGATGGTGTGGCAGTCACGATCGGCAATACTGGCGACTCGCTACTTGGAGCCTTACGCGACCAGTTGAACTGCACATCGGTGAAGGATGGCTGCAGCCCACAAGGCCAATGCGGTTGCTGCACCGTTCTAGTCGACGGCGCTCCCCGAGTTTCTTGCGTCACCCCAGCTAGACGAGTGTCGGGTCGCAGCGTGACAACGCTCGATGGCCTGGATCCACAGCATCGAGCCCGATGGGCCGCCGCGTTCTGCGAAACGGGTGCTAGCCAATGCGGTTTCTGCACACCGGGAATAATTGTCCGATTGGAGGCTCTCGCCGCAAAAGGGGTCGATGTTGGCGACCATGGGCCCGTGAACCAGGCGTTACTTGCGCACCTGTGCCGATGCACCGGATGGCAAACCATTTTGGAGGCATGGGATCTCTACACCGGCCCAGCCGAAATCGGTGACTCCGAACGAGACCTAGAAACGGCCGCTCAACGAGCAAGCCTCGAAGGCGGAGTCCCCCAGACGGTATCGACCGACGTCATTCTTGGTTCGGCAGGATTTTCCGCAGACACCGCACCTAGCGACGCTCTCATCGCAGTTCGAGACTCCACGGGCGAATGGGTTATAGGGGAATCGTTACATGAGGCCCGAACAACAGCTGGCAAAGTTCAAGGCCGACGCACCACGGCTGAACACCAATGGCCTCTAGAAGTACCCGAAGGGGACTGGACCCGAACACTTCGCACAACATGGGTCGAACCGGCGTATTTAGAAACCGACGCTGCCTGGGCTACGCCTGAAGGTCAACAATCTTCCTCACTCACAAACGGAGGAGCATTTGGTGGCAAAACCGCATCACCGGTCGACGAGGTAGCCCAGCGACTCGCCGCCGACCACGACAGACCAGTACTTGTACTGGCCAGCCGCGAAGACGTAACCCAACTCGGACCGAAACGACCACCTGTGGCAGGCGGAGTTCGCACCGACGGAACCGGGGTTATTCGGGTGGCTGCCACCCCAGGGATCGAAGAAACGATCAACCAGATCGCTCCCGGTCTTGTCGTCGAACAAATCGATGTGCCTGGGCCGACAACTTCAATCGACATCAGGGGAGCCGGCTGGGTTGAAGCCCTCCTGTTGGCCACGGCCGCCACGCACCCCACCCAAACACCAGATTCGGGCTGGATATCGGCACCCGAAGGCGGGGCGGCTCGGGCCGTGATCTCAGAAACCGACGAAGGTGTGACGATTTCGGTGGAGGTCAAATGCGGAGAGCTACTCGACGAAACCGTGCTCCGTTCATACGTGATCGGGGCCAGCCATATGGCTTGGTCGTGGCTACGGTCTGAGGCGCTAACCGTCGACAAAGACGGCACGATACATGATCTCACGATCAGGTCTTTTGGCGTTCTGCGAGCGACAGACACCCCAACTATCAACGTAGACCTTGTCCCTGAGGACAGTGAGCCAGTCAACGGCTCAGATGCCGTGTTCGCCGCGGTGGCGATCGCCGGTTGGCTGTTCTACAACTGCCCACAGGATCTACCGCTAGCGAACTAGCAGCAACAACATGTCAAGCGGGAGTAATCGCCGCCAGATTTCGTCGAACTACAGTAGCGTTAACCCCCATGATTGATTTACGCCGGCTCTCCCAAGATGCTGACTACCGACACGGCGCCGAACGCAAAGGCGCAACAGCTGAAAACATCGACACGTTGCTGGCGGCGGAGTCACGACGCCTCGAAACGATGCAAACTGCAGAATCGCTTCGAGCAGCATCAAACAAGGCATCCAAAGAAATCGGCCGAGCCAACCCAGAAGAACGAGCCGACAAAATCGCAGCAGCTTCTGAACTCAAACAGCAACTCACACAAGCTGAAAGTGACCTCGCCGCCGCCGAAGAAGAAGTGAAGACGCTTAGCCTCGAAGTTCCCAACCCTGCTCACGAGTCGGTGCCCGACGGTGGGGAAGAAGACTATCGGGTCGAAAAAACGGTAGGCGACAAGCCTGCTGCTCCGAAATTTTCCCACAGTGAGCTCGGAGAACACTTAGGAATCGTCGACTCCGAACGAGCGGTGAGGATGTCAGGCAGCCGGTTCGCCTACGTCAAAGGTGACGCTGTCCGCCTCCAGTTTGCTCTTGTCCAGTGGGCGATCAGCAAGGCGACTGCGCACGGGTTTATACCCGTCATCCCTCCAGTGCTAGTCAGGGAAGAAATGATGGAACTCGCCGGGTTCTTCCCAACCGACCGCAACCAGGTTTACGAGTTAGAACAAGACGAACTATTTCTTATCGGGACGGCCGAAGTTGGTTTAGCTGGCCTTCACCGACAAGAACGGCTCCAGCTCGACGAGCTACCACTGCGTTATGCCGGATATTCGAGCTGTTTCCGCCGTGAAGCTGGCACCTACGGAAAGGACACGGCTGGACTGTTCCGGGTCCACCAGTTCGACAAGGTTGAACTGTTCTCCTACACCACGGCGGAAACGTCGTGGGACGAGCTTGAACTCATTCGCCAGCTCCAAGAAGAAATAGTTGGCGGACTCGAACTCCCGTATCAGGTAATCACGGTCGCTAGCGGCGACCTCGGTGCTGCAGCCGCCAAGAAATACGACATCGAAGTATGGCTTCCTTCGGAACAGAGGTACCGCGAGTTGACGTCGTGTTCTAACTACACAGATTATTCAGCCCGACGCATGTCAACTCGTGTTGTTGGCGAAGACAGCACCGAACTCGCCCATACTTTAAACGGCACGGCGTGCGCGATCGGACGAACGATGCTGAATATTTTTGAGAACCATCAACAAGAAGATGGCACCGTGGTGGTACCTGAAGTACTTCGCCCATTCTGCGGACTTGAGGTTCTTTCCGCCGTTGGGTAGCAGCAAATCGTGGCGATTAGCGGCGGCCGTAATCTTTGGTACGGCTTCGTTGACCGCGTGTGCCGATGGTTCTGAACCGTCGACTTCTGAGCTCGATGTTGAAGTCACCATTACCAGTCTCAACGCGTTTTGGGAGCAGAACGAAGAGCTACTTGGCATCGATTTTGAAGCGGTGCCTCTAAACCGCGTTTCGACTGGCGCTGACGGCGTCACATGTAACAATAGGCCACTAGAGGTAGAAGAAGTTGAGGGCAACGCTCTAGTCGATGGCGACTGTACCGAAGGGATATTGGTGGCCTACGACCCGGCGTACCTAAACGCTTCGAACGCCCGACTTGAGGCGACATTGGCCCACGAGTGGGGCCATGTACTGCAGGCCCAAGGCGAGGAGATCGATCTGAGCTTGAGCCCGACAGGCCTCGAGATCGACGCTGAGCTACAAGCTGACTGTTTCGGTGGAGCTTGGGCCGCCGAGAATGCCACCAGTTCGCTCGATCAACTACGCAACGATGTCGAGTCCGCGGGCGACCCGCACTCGGTACCCGTCGACGATGCCGATGCTCACGGCACTGGAAGCGAACGCGTCGCCGCACATGAGATAGGTGTCGAATTCGGGCCGACCGGCTGCATAGACCAGATCATCGACGTACTACCTGGTTAACCCAATCGTGGTTTACACCCACATTGAAGTACCACATACAACCGAGACACGCCCTAATATTCCTTGGATTTGAGGTTCTTTCGGCCGTTCGCTAGGATCACGGTCATCAACCAACTACACACGTATCGCTTGATGGGCTATATGCCCCATACATGTAGTTGGTTCAACACATGAAAGAATTGCAGCCATAGAATGATGCGCTTACCAGCGCTTCATTGTGTTGGCTTCCGTAGGCAAAGGTAGGAATAACCATGAAATGGCGACAGCTGTTCGCAGTCTTGAGTTTACTTCTGGGGATGGGGCTGGCGAGCATACCGGCAGCCAACGCAGAGATCGTCGGTGAACAGAAAGCCAGCTGGGGTTTGGCCACATTTGGCAACTCGAGAACCGTAGCCAACTTCAGCGCGTTGGGCTGGGGCCTCGAATCGATGAATGGCAACATATACGTCGGCGGCAACTTCCTTGACGTGACGAACGGAAACCAGACACAACGTCAGCCGTACTTTGCTTCATTTAACTCTTCAACCGGGGCTTGGAATAGTGGATTCCGGCCGCAGGTCGAAGGACCTGTCTTGGCGATGGCCAAGTCTCCTGATGGTGGACTATTCGTCGCTGGCGAAATGGGCACCTGGAACGGCACCAAAGTAGGGCCGCTAGTCAAAATCAATCCCAACACCGGCGATATTTGGCCCGGGTGGAACACTCTACTTTCGGGCTCAACCAACGTAGTGCGCGAAGTATCGTTGGAGCCGGACGGCCAACTCTACGCAGTCGGACGATTCACGAGAGCCAACGATGGTGCTGGTGGACGTGCGGTTAGCAGCGCTATCCGACTCAACCCAAACACCGGAAAGATCGACTTCTCATGGCTTCCAGAAGTCCAAGGTGGTTCGGTTTGGGGAGTTTCTAAGTCACGCACAAACGACACGGTATACCTTGCTGGCTGGTTCGACAGTGTGAACGGAGCCGCTAACCAGGTGGTCGGAGTTTCGGCTAGCAACGGCAGCCAAAACACGTGGACCGGTTTTCAGATGAACTACCGATGCTGTGACAACATGTACGACATCGAAGCAACCGAGTTTGGAACCGTGCTTGCAGTGGGCGAACAGCACGGCGCTTACATGTACGACGAAAACCAAAACATGCGACTAATCAAGTCCCACGTCACTTCGTACGACAGCCGGTTCCAAAATAGCAACACTCGTCGAGGCGGCGACTATCAGGAAATCGAACGGGTCGGTAACCGGCTCTACGCCACCTGCCACTGCTGGGGCTCGCATTCGTCGAGTAACAGCACCACGCCTATTCCCTATTCGAGTGATTTGGCTGGCGTCGGTGGAGACCCAACCGGAAGCGTAAACTCGATCATTGCCTACGATGTGCGCAACGGTGATCGGATCCAGTCGTTTAATCCTCGAATGTCTGGAGATATCGGCGGCTTTGGTGTAACTGCAGCTCCCGATGGATGTGTGTGGGTTGCCGGTGGCATTAACAGCGTCGGCCAACCAGGGTCACAACGGCCCGGTCGAGACCTCGTTCGGCTCTGCGACGAGGACTTCGGTGGCGGCAACAACAACGACCCGGTGCCGCCTGCGACCTGTACGGCTCGAGCTGAAGGGGCCAACATTGAAGTGACGTGGCCAGCCGCAAACGGGGCTACCGAGTACGTTGTTTACCGAACCGTTAACGGCAATGGACCATTCTGGCGAGGCAAAACCTCCAACCTGTCATTCACCGACAACAACCGATCGGGCGCTATTGTTTATTCGGTCAAGAGCAAAATCGGCAACCGGAGTTCGGCTACAACTACCTGCAGTTTCGAAGCGGCAGCTGGGCCACAACCGGTAGCTAACTGTTCAGCAACCCGCCAAAACGGGTCGATCCAAGTCACGTGGCCGGCCGCAAACGGGGCCGCCGAGTACGTTGTTTACCGAACCGTTAACGGCAATGGACCATTCTGGCGAGGCAAAACCTCCAACCTGTCATTCACCGACGGTAACCGTTCAGGAACGATCGTCTACTCAGTAGCGAGTAAGAACGGGCCGGTTAAATCCGATCCAGTGCTCTGCACTCCCCAACTTAACTAAACGTATTCAAAAGGGTCGGTTGGTGTCTTGGTAGACGCCAACCGACCCTTTTTAGTTTTAGAGAACTGAGGGTCTTATCTCCGGCTAGTTCGAACGGTGTTCTGGACCTGGCATCGGCGGTGTTCGCCTGCCTTCGTCTAGCAGACCTGCCACTGGGGTAACAAGCCGACTGTTCTGAGTCGACCCGATCTGTGGACCATACGACCGGAAGAAGGCAACCGCCTGTTTTGAGGTTGCCCGCACAAGCGCGTAGTTAGCGGTGCCGCCGACTACGGCCCCGACGCCGAATGGCAGCAACTTACCAACCGACTGCATACCTCGACGAGACCCATATTTAGTCAGTACCCGATTGGCCAGGTTGGTGTTTAACCTACGAAGCGCGTCGATCGTCGCGGCATCTGTGCCTGCCAAGCTCATTAACCGACCGCTGACTCTTTCGCCGCCGATGGCCACCGAAGAGTCGAGTTCGGAAAGCAGCGAAGCAAATTCGTTCGCGGCATCTTCCCCAAAAGCCATGACGGAAAGGACCCAGGCCCGTCGCTGCTCAACAGTTGATTCGGTGTGACCGTACGCGGCGCCGATAGCCATAATCAGGTCCGTGGTTCTCATAGCGAACCAACCAATGTCGGCAGCCACAACACCAGTGGCGGCGGCTGTACCTATTCCGGGGGCGGCTGCTACTGCCCCGGTTGCTGCACCTACCCCTGCGAGTTCACGCCGAAAAGCGCGCCCGATTGACCTGACCTTCTCCTCAGGAGTAACCCCGGGCTGCTTTGCCGCCAGTCGGACTGCCCGGTCCCAACGGTGGGTAACTGCCTGATCAACCGCTTTCAGGACGGCTTTACCAGCCGTATCCATCACCGGTTGAGGAAGACGGTTCAGTGCCTTTGATTGAAGTCGGTTTCGTGGTCCCATATCACGACCCAATCTACCCGATCTTGATACGTGAAGGCTCATTTAGCTACTGCGTCTATTGACTGCCGGTAAAGCGGCAAAACCCACCGTGGTCCATATGACCCACGCCACCAACAGGGCGGCCTCTGGTTAAACCGGAATGCCTAATGTTTCTAGGCACCTAAACCTCTACCCTTAGAACAACATGAGATTGACCAAATGGTCAAGGTTCCAATGGGGGAACCTTGATTGGTTGATTGAAAACACCGATAGGAAAATATGTCAACGCTTGAGAGCCAACGAAGTCTCCAGGAAGCAGCAGTAGCCCAATTTCAGCGGGCCGCGGACCTCATCGGGGTCCCCGATCCGCTACGGGAGATACTGTCCAAACCAAAAAACGAAATAATCGTCAACTTTCCAGTAAAGCTCGACGATGGCACGACCAAAGTATTCACCGGTTACAGAATCCAGCACAACAATATTCGTGGCGCCTTCAAAGGCGGCATCCGATTTCACCCGTCTGTTGACCTCGACGAAGTCCGAGCCTTAGCGGCATGGATGACGTTCAAGTCGGCTCTAGTCGACGTTCCGTTCGGTGGAGCCAAAGGCGGGATTACCATGAACCCTAAGGTCTATTCGCCAGAAGAAAGCGAACGGATCGTCCGGCGTTTCACCCACGCTCTCGGCTCCAACATAGGACCGAGTCACGATATCCCTGCTCCGGATGTTGGGACAAACTCCCAGACTATGGACTGGATGATGGATACCTTCGCCAACACATCTTCCCCGTCCACACGCCAGACACTCAAAGGTGTTGTTACCGGCAAGTCGGTCTCGGTCGGCGGTTCTGTCGGCCGAGAGGAAGCGACCGGGCGCGGCGTTCTCTACAGCCTGCGCCACTGGTGCGGCGAAAACGATGTGTCGTTAGAAGGCCTGAAGATTTCGGTTCAAGGTTTCGGTAACGTCGGTGGACATTTCTCTCGTCTGGCAGCTAAAGAAGGCTGTTTGATCGTTGCGGTCGCTGACCATGCGGCAACACTACACAACGGCAATGGCATCGATGTCGAAGCCCTTTACCAGTGGGTGAAAGAAAACGGTAGTGTCGCCGACTTTGAAGGTGCCGACAAGGTTGACACCGAAGATCTGTTTAGCGCTGACGCCGATATTTTCGTCCCGGCCGCTCTCGAGAACCAAATAACCTCCGCCCGCGCTGAGGAACTCAGCGTTCGCGCCGTCTTCGAAGCAGCGAACGGTCCGACGACTCCAGCAGCCGAATTGGTGCTTGCCGACAGAAATATTGATGTGATTCCTGACATACTTGCCAACTCGGGTGGTGTGGTCGTTTCATACTTTGAGTGGCTGCAAAATAAGTCGGGTTGGGCGTGGTCGGCCGAGGATGTCGACAGTCGGTTGCGTAAAGTTTTGTGGGCTGCTCATGACCAAGTGGTCGAACGGAAGGCTGATCTAGGCTGTTCACGCCGTGAAGCGGCCTACGCGGTGGCGTTATCTCGACTGACTGAGGTTTATCGACGTCGCGGCGTCTTCCCGTAGACGGAGACCGTTTAGACCACAGTTTCTCTCTGTGCGTGGTCTTATTCTTGGACGAGAGGTTTTGTTAACCGCTTGTTAACAGCTGGCCGGTGATCCTAATCGGAGTGTGACAACGTTACCCTTGTCTCTGACGATGGTGTCACCCGGCCAGCTGTTTCGTGCTGCTGGTAGGGCTTACGTGTAGTAGCGGTACGGAAGATCTTTTGGATTCATCGGCGAATCACAGATCTGCCGGAAGCATCGAGCTCAACTAAGAAAGCAGAGAGTACAGTGACATTTAGGGCTGAATACATCTGGATTGATGGAACTGAGCCAACAGCGGAAGTACGGTCAAAGACCAAAATCCTCGCTGATGGCGAAACACCTGGAATCTGGGGATTCGACGGATCGAGCACCAACCAGGCGACTGGTGACAACTCTGACGTCGTTCTTCAACCAGTATTCCAGTGTCCCGACCCGATCCGTGGCGGCGACAACATTTTGGTTCTCTGTGAGACACTCCTCACCGCTGACCTTTCTCCGCACCCAACCAATACTCGAGCCGCAGCAGTTGCAGCCCTCGAAAAGTATGGCGACCAAGAGCCTTGGTTCGGCCTCGAGCAAGAATACACCATGCTTCACCCAGAGTCGGGTTGGCCATACGGCTTCCCTGACGGCGGGTTCCCTGGACCTCAAGGTCCGTACTACTGCGGCGTCGGCGCTGTTAAGATCGCCGGCCGTGACATCGTCGAAGAACACACCACTGCGTGTATCGAAGCCGGACTAAAGATCTCTGGTACCAACGCTGAGGTTATGCCTGGGCAGTGGGAGTTCCAGATTGGGCCTGCAAACACTGTTGAGGTAGGCGACCACCTTTGGATGGCCCGCTATCTTCTGTTCCGTATTGCTGAAAAGTACCATGTCGAAATCTCAATCGAAGCTAAGCCGATGAAGGGCGACTGGAACGGCGCAGGAATGCACACCAACTTCTCGACCAAAGCAATGCGCGAATCTTACGACCCAATCGTTGCCGCCGCTGAGTCTATGGGCGCTGAAGGCAAGGTTGAAGAGCACCTTGCTGGTTACGGTTCAGGTATCGAAGACCGCCTCACCGGTGATCACGAAACCCAACGGTTCGACAAGTTCAGCTACGGTGTTTCTGACCGCGGCGCTTCAATCCGTATCCCATGGCAGGTAGCTCAAGAGAAGAAGGGTTACCTTGAGGATCGTCGCCCTAACGCCAACGCCGACCCTTATGTCGTTGCTACGTTGCTGACCAACACTTGTTGTTCAGCACTAGCTGAGTAACCTTTCGGTTACGTAGAAAATAGTTGTATCGATGGCCGTTGCTGCCGGGTTGTTAGCCTTCCGCTTCAACTCGGAGCAACGGTCTTCGCTTGTCGGGCTGGAAGTTCTTCTCGCCCATCCCGGCGGCCCGTATTGGGCCAAGAAAGATGAGGGCGCGTGGACCATCCCTAAGGGTCTGTGCGAACCGGAAGAGGATCTGCTCCCAGGAGCGGTTAGAGAGTTTTCCGAAGAAACCGGATTTCATCCGCCGGATGGCGTCGAGTATCTTCCGCTCGGCGAAGTAAAGATGAAGTCGTCGAGCAAACGGGTTCACGCATGGGCATTCGAGATGCCCGCAGATGCTGACTTTGACCCAGAGACTGCAACGAGTAACACCTTCGAGGTCGAGTGGCCTCCTCGTTCCGGCAACATGCAAGAGTTCCCCGAAATCGATCGAGTTGGTTGGTTTCATTGGGGTGTAGCAAGCCGCAAACTCCTCGAGGCACAGGCACCTTTTGTTGACCGTCTCTGTGAACGTTTAACGACCTGACCATCTCCATCGCATTCAACGGTGACAGTTGGAACTTTTTGACGGTGCCGTAGACGCTATGCCACGGGCAGTTCGACTTGAATGCGGGCGCCGCCAAGTGCGGTGGATTCTGCGGCCTCTATTGTGCCTCCGAGGCTGGCGACGATGGCAGCGACAACGGCCAAACCTAACCCTGAACCTCCCGAGTCGCGGTCGCGTGCTTCTTGCAGCCTTACGAATCGTTCGAATATTCGTTCCCGGTCCTGAGCGGCAATTCCATCTCCGTCGTCATCGACCCAAAGCTGAACCCGCCCCGACTGCGAGTCGGTTTGAACTCCGACCGATACATGTTCATGACCGTGGCGAGTCGCGTTATCCAAAAGGTGTTGGACGACTCTCGTTAACTCATCGGTGTGACCGAGAACTCGTCCCGCCGATACCGCACTGATGTCTATCGGCAGTCTTCGGCTGCGTTTGGTCTCTGCCATAACGAGTTCGTCGAGATCAACTACTTGGCGAGTATGAGGTTGCCGGTCTTCGTCCAACCTGGCCAACGTTAAAAGGTCTTCGACCAACCCACCCATTCGATTACTCTCAGCTAAGACCGCTGACGCAAACCGAGAAGACTCAACACCAGTTGGCGTCCGTAACGCAACCTCGGCTTCGCTAGTGAGGACGGCCACCGGGGTCCGAAGCTCATGAGCGGCGTCGCTAACAAACTGACGTCGCCGTTTATCTCCGGTTTCTAGCCGCTCGAGCATACCGTTCATCGTCGTCGCTAGTCGATCTATCTCGTCACCGGTTCCCGGCGCCGGTACTCGTTCATGCATCGAACCAGCCGTGATCGAAGAGACCTGTTTTGTGATGCGACTAACCGGGCGCAGTGCCCTGGCCGCCAAGAGCCAGGCAGCTAGACCAGCCAGCAGCGTCAAGAAAACGCTACCTCCCATAAATATTCGTTGGACTTGGTCGGCGGCGCGACGTTCAGCTGAGACATCTCCTAATATCCAAACGGGTCCAGAGGACGTATCAAATTCCAGCGCAGCAAATTCGGCATCTTCTGCTAGTGAACGATCTTCTAGACGAGTATTGAAGCTGGTTTCGAGTAATCCGAAAAGCGAGTCAGCCGAGACGACTTTGAGCGACGAATCATCTGAGCCTGTCTGTAAGGGTTTGATCGTCTCGTCGTCAAACGAAACCTGATAGTCGTAGCCGGTATCCGATGGGAAAAGACGAATCAGGAACGAGTCAGTAGGACCAAGATCTAGCGCGGCCAGAATGTCGTTTGCGTTTTGACTTGCCGCGATTTGGCCGACGAGTTCCAGAACCAGGAAACGCTCTGCCTGCACACTCGACGCATCTGCCACACACTGTTCACCTTCGGGGCAGAGGAACTCTTCACAAATCTCGCCTGTTGAGCAATTCAGCGGCAGGGCAGCGCAGTTTGGGCCCTCACAAACCACACCTTCGATACAGTCCTCATCAAAACACTCGAACACACAGCCGCCATCGGCCAGACACTCTTCTGGCAGACCGATCTGTTCAACTAGGGTCGCGGGATCTTCTAGGGCGAGCTCTTGTGGATCATCGGCGATGGCGTACAGCTCAAGAATGTTCTGGTTTTGGGTGGACAGAGCATCTTGTTCTAAGTCATTTCGTATAAATCTCGAAGCGGTCGTAACTGCAATCACAGCCAGAATAGCTGTTGTCACTATCATGGCGATGGCTAGTCTCGCTCGTATTGATCTCAACATAATTAGCGTTTCTCAACTAGCTGGTAGCCGACGCCGCGTACTGTGTGTAGCAGCTTGTGTCCAAACGACTTATCGATCTTGCGGCGAAGATACCCAACATATACTTCGACAATATTCGGGTCCCCGTCGAAGTCCATTCCCCAAACAAGGTTTACTAGTGTGTGTTTGGGAACGACGTCCGGCGATCGGCGCATTAAGGCTTCAAGAAGAGAGAATTCTCGACGCGTTAGTTCTATTGGCGTGTTGTCGCGAGTACACGAGGCTTGGGTCAGGTTGAGGGCCAGTTCGCCAACTGTCAGAATCTGGCTCGAGTCGGCGCTTCTTCGACGAACGAGTGAGCGTAACCGGGCCACTAACACAATATGGGAGAAGGGTTTCCGGAGGTAGTCGTCCGCGCCACATTCGAATGCGTCAGCTTCGTCGTACTCCCCTTCTTTAGCCGTCAACATAAGAATAGGCGTCGTGACGTTGTTGTCTCGCAGCTTTTGACAGACTGCGTACCCATTCATGCCAGGCATCATGATGTCGAGCACGATCACGTCGTATGAGCCTTCACAAGCTCTCCAATACCCGTCTACGCCATTGTGAGCCGTATCGACGTTGATGCCGTCGGCTGCCAAACCTCTGGACACTGACTCGACCAGTCGAACTTCGTCATCTACTAACAGAACGCGCATGGAGCTAGTTTGCCACATCGTGTCTGAGTATTACCTGAGAGAGCTCTCAGGTTCTCTCAGACGGCTTTCAGTGTCGATCATGCAAACTCTTCAACAGTCACCCAAATGAATTGAAAGGACTACAAGAGATGAATCACATCGAAACGTTTAAACCGATGTCTCCCACCAAGATCGCAGGAATATTCGCGGCGCTGGTTCTTACCCTAGTTACATTGCTGAGCCTCGGTTTTAGCCAGTCGGCATCCGCTTCGCAAGATGCTGACACTGCTGCTACCGTCACCGACCATACGGTTGGAACCGATGAAGGCGACTATGTGGACGGCTGTGTTATCGTCGGCGACGAAACGCTCGGCGGTGTTGTTGTCAGTATCGACGAGATCAACGCAGAAGAACTGGTCGAGTTTGGTGAAGGCGAACTTGTCGAGCTAACCGACGAGGAACTGGCTGAGCTAGAAGACAATGGTTTCGTCGAGTTCCTAGAAGACGGTACTGACGGTGTCGAATTTGACGCAGACGACCACGCCAATATTGAAGAGGTCTTGCCCGAGGATATCGACCCTGAGGATTTCGTCGACGCAGAAGAGCTAATCCTTGGCGAAGGTGACTTCGAAGAATGTTCTGATCTTTCCGATGAAGAGATCGCTGAATTAGAAGCAGCGATGGCGTTGTGGGAACCGTTCGACGAATGTGTCCAATCGATATATGGCATTGACGAGGACATCGAGGTGTCTTCTGATGCACTCGCTAAGGAGCTGGATTGTGTAGAGAAAGCACCGGTTGAGGAACAAGAAGCGTTACGAGCATCAATTGAACAGTTCCTACCGTTTGAGGAGTGCCTCGACAGCAACCTCAGCGACATTGAGGACGAATCGTTCGAGGCTGCGTTGGAGGCCTGCGAACACCTTTTCCCCGAAGACCTCTTACTAGAGGGCGATGACTGGGCTGAAGCAGAACTCGTCACCGAAGAAGCCTAAGTTTTATCCCGCCCGTATTGGCCTCTGGCCATTCTCCTTCGGGGGCCCAGCACCGCCTAGCTGGGTCCCCGATTCCCGTTTTGAAGAGGTTTGACTTCGCACTCGGGCAACGTTTACCACGCTCTGAGGGAAGACCGAACCTAGCTTTTAGATCAACATTTAGAATGTGGTGTCGAATGGGTCGTAACCAGATCATCGCCCACGACAAAGGGGATTGAGAGGGATCATGGCGTTTTACACCGAACCACAAAAGAAAATTCAAGACGAATTCGAAAGCAGGCCGTTGGCTGATCGGGTCGAAGCGGCAATCGTCGAAGACGAGTTGAATGATTACCACATCGAATTCATTTCGACCCGAGACTACTTTTATTTAGCAACGGTTAACGCCGATGGGGAACCAACCGTTTCATACAAAGGTGGGGACGTCGGCCAGGTCACCGTCGTCGACAATCGGACGCTTGCGTTCCCGATTTACGACGGAAACGGCATGTTCTTGTCGGTCGGTAACATGAGCGATACCTCAAAGGTCGGAATGTTATTCATCGACTTCGAAACCCCTCAGCGGGTACGCGTTCAAGGTTCGGTTTCGCTTCACCGAACCGACGAGTTACTTGGCAACTACCCTGGCGCACTCTTGATCTGTCGAGTCGCGATCACCAAAGTCTTTCTCAACTGTGCCCGCTACATCCACAAGCACCAGCGGGTATCGACTTCTCCGTATGTACCTGACTCTGATGGTCGCCAACCGTTCCCTGCGTGGAAACGAATCGATGGCTTACAAGACGCTCTTCACCCGGACGATATTGGACGGGCCGAATCCGAAGGCGGCGTCATAACTGAGGAAGACTACGGCGCTGCTTTGGCGGCCGGAGAATCGTAACGATCCACATTACGTTAGCCGGGCGGGAACTTTTAGTCCCCTGACCGCATCTATCTCCATTGAATACGAAGCGCAGGCTCGAATGGAGACAAAATGAACAACGTGAGAACCCACAATAATTGGTTAAGAAAGGCAGCTGCCCTTTCGATTATCGCAGCTACGGTCGCCGCTGTAGGGGCCAATTCGGCATCAGCCAACGAACTCTCGATTTGTAAAACCGCGACACCAACTATCGAAACTGACGGCTCACCCCACCCTTCCCAAAAAGGAACCAACGTCATACGAGGAACCAGTGGAGATGATGTCATCTTCTCCACCCACGTTGGCGACACGATCATCTACGCCGGAGCAGGCAACGACATCATTTGTGATGAATCGGGCAACAACAAGGTCTTCGGCGCCGACGGAAACGACCAGGTTAAGACAGGTTCGGGTGACGACATTATTTACGGCGGAAACGGCAACGACACTGCCTATGCCGGAGATGGCGACGATACCTTATTCGGCCTCGATGGAGCCGACACACTCGACGGCGAGGGTGGAAACGACAACGTGTTTGGCGGGGAGGGTAACGATGAGCGCTTGTTTGGAGGAGCCGGAAACGACAACATGAGCGGAGGCGCAGGCGACGACACAATGTTCGGTAATGACGGCAACGACTTCATTCGAGGCGACGACGGAAACGACTTTATCTATGGTCAAGCAGGGAACGATACGGTACTCGGAGGCAACGGTCGGGATTATATCTCCGGCGGCATCGACGACGATCTCGCACTAGGCGGAGCAGGCGACGACCGTTTACTCGCCGATGAAGGCAATGACCGGGTTTACGCAGGTGACGGCGACGACGAAATCAGTGGATTAGCTGGGGATAACGTCCTGGTTGGTGGCGCCGGGAACGATTACATAGAAAGCGGCGCTGGGGACGACCACATTCTTGGAGGCG
>JAHDCC010000004.1:157015-173532 GCA_020630065.1 Acidimicrobiales bacterium | reverse complement strand
GGAGGCGAAGGTAACGACGAAATCTACGGCGGAGCCGACAACGACACTCTCAAGGGTGGCGACGGCGCAGACGAACTGTTCGGAGGCAAAGGTGACGACCGGCTAGAAGGTGGGGCTGGCGACGACGACCTTTTTGGAGATGACGGAGATGATGAACTCTTCGGCGGACCCGGAACCGATTCTCTAGACGGCGGCCCAGGCAACAACACCATCGTTCAAGACTGACGAATCGCCCGGTTGAACCGTGTTGGGCCAGGACGTATCAAACCCTGGCCCAACACACCCAGGAACGCCCGGTAATTCGTAGTTCGAGCATTTATTCTGACCTTGGCGCACTCATCACATTTCCCTAACAAAGGGGGACGAAAGTATAACCAGTCCCCCCAACAAGGAGAAAATGATGAAACCCACTACGCAAACACCGTCAAAGAAAAGCCTTTTGAAACTGGGCCTTCCAGCTACATTGGTTGCCGGTATTGCCGTTGGTGCCCTATTTAGCCCGATCGGTATCGCATCTGCGGCCGAAGATCCTTCCACCGACGAGCAAACCTCCAGCGAGGACAGCACACGAGAGAAACCAACCGACGCCGAACGAGAAGCCCGTAAAGCGCAACGACAAGAACAACGAGAAGCCCGCAAAGCGGCGGTCGCCGAGATCTTAGGC
Organism: Acidimicrobiales bacterium; assembly: GCA_020630065.1. Taxonomy (GTDB): domain Bacteria; phylum Actinomycetota; class Acidimicrobiia; order Acidimicrobiales; family SZUA-35; genus JAHDCC01. The sequence goes on along the minus strand of JAHDCC010000004.1, from coordinate 172,868 downwards.
ATCTCGGTTGACGACCTCGAAGCAGCCAAAGAAGACGGCAAAACACTTGCCGAGATCGCCGACGAGAACGGTGTTGAACGAGCCGACCTAGTTGCGTCGCTGGTAGCGGCCGCTGAAGAGCGAGTTGACCAGGCAGTCGCTGACGGCAAGTTCGATGAAGAGAAGGCTGCAGAGATTAAAGAGAACCTCGAGGAGCGAGTCGAGAACCGCATCGACAATGTTCGAGGCGAAAAAGGTGAAGACGGCAACCGCAAGCGAGGCCATGGCAAACGTCACGGAAGCAGCGACAAGGAAACCGCTCCAGCTGAAGCCGATTCTGCCGATACAGATACTACTGAAAGTTAGCCCCCAACCCCCTCAGAGCGCTGCTCGTCAAACGTTGCCTAGGCCTCCCAACCTAGTGGATAGAAAGCCCGGCCCTAGATTACACCTGCTCCTAGGACTATCAGCTTCTAGACTATGATCATGCGACGTTTACGAGTAGCGCTCTGCCAAACCAACCCAACTGTCGGTGATTTGGACGGAAACGTCAACCAGATCATCGGCTTTGTTGATGATGCCGAAAAAGCGGGAGCCGATGTGGCGGTTTTCCCAGAGCTCTCTATCACCGGCTACCCGGCCGAAGACCTTGTTCTAAAACCAGCGTTTGTTCAAGACAACCTAGATGCCCTGGCCGATATCGCCGCCCGTGCCCAAGACTGTGCGGTAGTCGTCGGTTTCGTCGACCGCGACCGAGACTTATACAACGCTGCTGCATTGTGCTACCGAGGAAACGTTGAACTCCGTTACCGGAAACGTCTTCTCCCCAACTATTCGGTATTCGACGAAAAACGATACTTCTCTGAGGGTAACGAACCACTGTCGTTAGTTGAGCTTCACGGCGTCAAACTCGGTATCACTATCTGTGAAGATGTGTGGAGTCCAGATGGGCCGATGGCTGATTTATCTAAAGGCGGAGCCGAGGTTATTCTCAACCTAAACGGCAGTCCGTATAGAAGAGGTAAACAAAACGACCGGGAAGCAATGTTGGCTACCCGGGCAGCCGACAACTCGGCGTGGCTAGTGTATGTGAATCAAGTCGGGGGCCAGGATGAACTTGTATTCGATGGCGGTTCGGTCGTCGTAGACCCACAAGGCCATATCGTGACCCGGGCCGTCAACTTTGACGAACAGCTTCTAATTACCGATATTGATGTAAACCCGGTATACCGAAAACGGCGTCTCGACCCGCGTGGTCAGGTCACACCGTATGAGCCGCTTCCGATAAACGTGTTGTCGAACGATCGGGAGATTTCGGCTCCAGCCGAGGTGGCTGCGTCCGCTACTCCGCTTGGGCAACTAGAAGAGGTCTGGCGGGCTCTGGTGTTAGGAACCCGGGACTATGTCGTAAAAAACGGTTTTTCTTCGGCTGGTGTTGCCCTCTCCGGCGGGGTTGACTCCACCATTGTGGTGGCCCTAGCCGTTGACGCTTTGGGGGCCGAAAACGTCAACGCTGTTCTTATGCCGTCACGATTCTCTTCGGATCATTCGGTTAGCGACGCAGTTGAACTTTGCACCAATTTGGGGGTCAACCATCGCACTATTCCGATAGAACCCGCTCACGACGCATTTCTGACGATGCTTAAGCCAAGTTTCGACGGACTGCCAGAAGATGTCACTGAGGAGAATCTCCAGTCACGAATCCGTGGGGTAACAATGATGGCTCTGTCGAACAAACTGGGCTGGATGATTCTCACAACGGGAAATAAATCTGAGATGGCGGTCGGATATTCGACACTGTATGGCGACACTGCTGGCGGGTTTGCGGTTATCAAAGACGTACCAAAAACGTTGGTTTACGAGTTATGCCACTGGCGAAACACCAAGGCTACTGGCCCCTGGATCCCGGAAAATGTGATATCGAAACCTCCGTCTGCAGAACTACGACCAGACCAACGAGACGATCAGAGTCTGCCACCGTACGACATACTGGACCCAATTTTGGCTGGATATGTGGAACAAGACCTTACCGCAGGAGAGCTGATCGCGGCCGGGCATGAGCCGGAAATAGTGGAACGGATCGTTCGTCTGGTAGATCGGGCCGAGTACAAACGGCGTCAAAGCCCTCCAGGTATTCGGATAACGTCCAAAGCTTTTGGACGAGACCGTAGGGTTCCGATCACGAACCGATTTCGTAGCTGATCGACCACCTTGCTACAGAAATCACGTGAAGCCCAATGTGACTATAGTTGCACGTACCGAAATGTTAGACGTCAGCTCTCGACGGAGCAGTCCTCAAAGTAGGTCATTCGAACCATTTTCTGTAATCTTTCTAAAGATTTTTAACGCCCTACGCCCACTTCAGTAGGCATGAACGCTCTAATCCGAGCCGATATGTCGTCTTTCTGTCATATAGCGGGCTAGTATGGTGGCCGGCGTTGTGTGAAGTTAGGTGACGAATGAACTCAAAATCCGTACGCATTCTTACGGTGCTCAGCTTAATGTTTGCACTGATGACGTTTAGCGTTCCGTCGCAAGCAGACTTGGCCAGTGAGATCGAATCACTGAAGAAGGAACAAGAACGGGTTCGTGAAGAGAAATCCGAGCAGGCGAAGTCGGTCGACACTGCGACGGCTGAAGCCAACGAACTGACAGAAGCCCTCAAGGCCCTGAACGAACAAGTCAACGCCCAACAGGCCAAGATCAACGCCGCTGAGAAGCTAAGCGAACAGACCGAAGAACGCGGTGAAGCCGCCAAACAAGAAGCGGTCGTGATCGAACAACGGATTACCGAACTCGAATCCGAACTCGCCGAACTCGCTATCAAGGGTTTCAAAGATCGGAGTATTCAAACCGAGATACCAGCTTTGAGTGGCGACAATTCGAGCGAAGCTGTAGCCAAAAGCCGTCTTTCTAAGACGGCAGCTCGAAGCGAACTAGAAGCAGCTGAAGACCTCAAACAAAGCAAAGCTGACCTTGAAGCCGTCGTAGCTCAAGGAGCGAACGCTAAAAGCGAACTCGAAACTCTCAAAGTCAGGCTTGACGAAGAGAAGAAAAAACTGGAAGAGGCCCGGGACGCTCAGGCAAAAGTCGCTCAGGAGGCTGAAGACCGTCTAGAGGACGAGCTAGCTGAGGCCGCTGTCCTCGATGACCGAGATAAAGCCCTCGCCGACAGTATCCGAGAGAAAAATAACCCGGTTGCGAAACAAACTGACATCGCTAATCGGAACCGAAGTTCCTCCGGCGGCGGATCGACCCCGGCTCCTGCTGGACCTCCGTCAGGAAAGATCGTTAAGGTCACAAACTACGCCGGACAAACAATAGAAGTCGACTCCAGCATCGCCGCAAATGTGCAGGCCATGTTTGACGATTCGGCTGCCGCCGGGCTAAAGCTTGGCGGTTGGGGCTACCGAAGCGGACAACGTCAAATCGAGCTTCGTATCCAGAACTGTGGCGGAAACAGCAACTACGCTATCTACCAGAAACCATCGTCTTCGTGCCGACCACCAACCGCTAGACCTGGTCGCTCAAACCACGAGCGGGGCTTAGCGATCGATATCACCAGCGGTGGTTCAACTATCAAGAGTCGCAACTCTGCGGCCTTTAAATGGTTGAAGGCTAATGCAGGTAAATACGGCCTTAAGAACCTTCCGAGCGAACCATGGCATTGGTCAGTAAACGGAAACTAGTCTTGCAATAGACGTGGTGGGTATACCTGCCACGTATTCACGCCGCACAACACCTACGATATGTTCACCTGGCGGAAGGAATAATCGTGTTCTCACCCAGAAACCTTATCGATCAAACAAATAAGCCAGCTTCGCTCTCTCTTCGACGGTGGTCGACCTCACGATTGACGGTGGGTGCGTTGTCTATAGTTCTCACCGCAACCTTGTGTACGTTTCCTGCATCAGCAGATCTACAAGACGACATCGAGAAAGCCAGCGCCATCGACGAATCAGCCGAAGATCAACCCACAGATCTCGATATCGCGACCGCTGACATCACCCAAATAACCGAGCAGCTCAAAGCGCTAAATCGCCAGGTAAACGCTTCGAATGCGACAAAGAAGAAACTGTCAGCTGAGCGGGAACAGTCCGAGGGCGACGCTGAAGACCTCACAAAAGAGATCAGCGAAACCGAAACCAAGATCGTTGATCTTGAACGGGACTTGGCCAAGAAGGCCGTCACCTCCTTCCAGCGACAGACACCAGGCTCGTCGGTTCTCCTCAGCGACGAAGACCCCAGCGATTCGATCCGTAAACGCAAACTTTCAAGTTCGGCAACAAAAAGTGAAGTAGAAACGGCAGAAGAACTGCGTCAGGCTAAAGCCGACTTAGCGGCAAAAGAAAACGCTCGAGGCGAACTCGAAGAAAAACTGGCTGCTGATGCTAAACAAAACGAAGAAAATCTAGCCAAATTCGAAAGCGCCCGTAAAGCTGTGGCGTCTCTGGCTCAAGATGCCGAAGAGCGGGCCGAACGGGTCCTAGCCGAAGCTGACGCTCTTGGTCAGCTAGATGAAGCCGAAGCCGACGTTCTACGAGAAGGTGTTAAGGAGCTAAACGAACAAGTCCGGATCGTGTTAGGCCCTGAAGCCAAAAAGGCGGAAGAGGAAGCCAAAGCTAACCCCAGTTCAGTCCAGGTTCCGACTGAACGAGCCGTACAGGGCGATATGAGGCAGGTTCAGGGAATATGGGTTCACAAAGACATCGCCGATCAGGTAGACGCCATGCTCAATGCAGCGAGGGCGGACGGTATTGAGCTAAGCGGCGGAGGGTTTCGTGACCCAGCAGGCCAAATAGCGGTACGAAAGTCGAACTGTGGAACATCGAACTACGCGATCTATCAGATGCCTGCTTCATCGTGTCGCCCGCCGACCGCGCGACCAGGCCGTTCGATGCATGAACAAGGCAAAGCGATAGATATCACATACAACGGAAGTATCATCAAAAGTCGCTCTAGTGCAGCCTTTGTTTGGCTTGCCGCCAATGCTGAAACGTACGGATTGTTCAATTTACCGAGCGAACCGTGGCATTGGTCGACAAATGGCCGGTAGACTGCGATAGCGTTAAATTTGGCTTAGGCTGAAGTTAGCGGCAGGCAACAACTTATACATCGACAAGGCGGGTCCGTGTTTTTATTGCCTCAGATTTTCAAGTCTCGAAGAGTTTACGTGTCTGCAGCCGTGGTTGTTGCTTGTGCGACAGGCTTCACGTTGCCTTCATCAGCTAATCTCGCTGATGATATCGATAAGGCAAATGCTGACCAGTCTGCTGACCCGGAGTCGTTATCCGACTTCGATCTCGCAAGCGCCGACATCGACGCCATTGCGGAGCAGATGAAAGCGTTGAACAAACAAGTTACGCTTTCCGATTCGAAAAAGAAGAAACTCGATGCCGAGCGTGAAGCGCTGAGCAAACAGTCAACAGATTATGAAGCCGACATAGCGACATTACAGGCCGACATCGAGACCCTTGAACAAGAACTAGCTGAACGGGCTGTCGATTCGTTTAAAGGACGAGAAAACGGTTCGGTCCTGGTTACCGACACCGACCCGACCGATTCGCTTCGACGCAACGGCCTTTCAAGGTCTGCCAACAAGAGCAAAGCGGAAACCGCCGAAGACCTACGACAAGCCCAAGCTGAACTGGCGGCGAAAGAGATCGCCAAAGAAGATCTAGGCGACCGTCTTGAACTTGATGCTCAAGAGAACGCTCGTAACCTTCAAAAGTATGAGAGCGCACGGGTTGCACTTTTAGATGTCGCCGACGAAGCTGAGGAACAGGCCGAACGGATTCTTTCCGAAGCTGACGGCCTTGACAATATTGACAAGGCTCGTGCTGATGAACTCAGAAAGAGCGTGCAGGAACTCAACGAACAGATCCGCATAGCTTTCGGTGACCGAGTAAAAGAAGAACAGGCCAAAGCTGAAGCCAACGGCGGAACCGCAACCGGTGAGGTTACTCCCACCTCTGATGCCGATATCCGTGACGTCGGTAATGGCATTAAGGTCCACAAAGACATCGCCGATGCAGTCGCCGCCATGCTGGTGGATGCTCAAAACCAGGGAATCGTTCTAAGAGGCGGAGGCTACCGCTCTCCTGCGAGCCAGATAGCGGTTCGCAAAAACAACTGTGGTACTTCAAACTACGCCATCTATCAGATGCCGTCGTCGTCGTGTCGCCCCCCAACCGCTCGACCAGGAAGCTCGATGCATGAACAGGGCAAAGCGATTGACTTCACTAACGGTGCTGGCGCAACGATTCGAGTTGGAAGCCCCGAATATGTGTGGCTTTCTGAGAACGCTGCCCGGTACGGTCTACAGAACTTTCCTAAAGAGTCCTGGCACTGGTCAACAAACGGGCGGTGACAGCTTCTAGGCTAACAACCTATGGAGTCTGCTGAGTTTTTCACCGTTGCCGAAACCGCAACCCGTGCTAGCAACTACCGCTGGTTTGAACAACGCCTATTTGAGCTGTTAGGTTCCTGGGTTTCAGACCCGTCGCTTGACGACTTGGAAACCAAGTACGTTGTTGGGACCCAAAGCTATCATCACGAGTTTTTGGCTGAATTGTGGGCTAAACGACTTCCGATGCTGGGGTATGACCCAGCGCCGGTGGCGCCTAGCAGTGAGATCGATGATGGGTTGTCAGTCGATCGGTGGCGGACGTACCCAACATCAGGAAAATTGGCCGGTTTATACCGGGTGATACTCCCCCGTATGGCATCGACCTATACCAGTCATTTAGCATCTACTAACGAGATGGCGGATGGTCCGACGGTCCGAGCCTTGAACTTGTGCCTCAACGACTACCGAACCGACTGGATTGACGGCGAGTTCTTACTCCAATCCGTGATTTCTGATGCTACTGACCTATCGGAGGCGTATAGCGTTCAACGGCAGGTAGAAGAGGTATTTTCTGCCACAACAGGCGTCTTGTAAGGCCTAATCTGGCGGTTTTTGCCTGTTCAGACGCTTCACACGTAAAAGTTACTGCCGGGTCACAACAATATCACAGCAATAAATTTGCTTCATGACAGAAGAATGGCGATTTATGATCCTAGGCTTAAGGTACGCAGCGGGTATTTGTTGCTGAATAGATGTGAGACCGCCAACCACATTACGGACTAGCTACGTTGTTGAAGGCTTCTTGTATTTCTGTTCAGCAAGGGTTGTTGTCGTTTCACCGCCAGTAGAGAGGTTAGAGCTTTGGCTAAAGAACGAGTCGAGCGGGACGAAGAGGATCTTGTCAGGCTATACCTGACCGACATTGGGCAATATCCTCTTTTGACAAAAGAGGATGAAGTTCGACTTGCGAAGTCGATCGAAGAGGGTAAAGAAGCAGCCGTTACGTTAGAGGCGTCACCCGACGCTTCCAATAAACGAGAGCTACGCCGCAAAGTTCGTAAAGGCCGCAAAGCTGAACGTACGTTTGTTCAGTCGAATCTTCGGCTGGTAGTTTCGATCGCTAAAAAATACCAGGCGTCCGGCCTTCCCCTTCTCGACTTGATTCAGGAAGGCAACTTGGGTTTGATGCATGCTGTCGAGAAGTTCGACTGGCGTAAAGGCTTCAAATTCTCCACCTACGCAACGTGGTGGATTCGCCAAGCCATCACCCGAGGCATTGCGAACACTGGACGCACAATCCGTCTCCCCGTTCACGCCGGAGATACCTTGGCCCGACTTCAGAAGGCTCGGGCCCGACTTGAGTTGAAATATGGCCGTCCAGCGACACTAACTGAGCTATCGGTTGAAGTCGAAATGACTGAAGAGAAGGTCACAGAAGCTCTTCGTTTCGCAGCTGAGCCACTTTCTCTTTCTGAGCCGTTGCGCGAAGAGGGCGAAGCGGAACTTGGCGATGTCGTTGAGGACCGTTCGGCTGACTCACCATTCGAGGTGGCTGCTACTGCTCTCCTTCCAGACGAGATTTCCCGCTTGCTAGCTCCGCTAGATGAACGAGAACGGGAAATTCTAAAACTGCGGTTTGGTCTCGATCGAGGCGAACCGCGGACCCTTGAGGAAGTGGGTGAGCATTTCAGTTTGACCCGTGAACGTATTCGACAAATTGAAGCTCGGGCCATGTCTAAACTTCGCCATCCTTCTTCCGACACTGGGGCTCGGGACCTTCTGGCCGTCTAAAACGTCGGCTTCGAGTTATTCGTTTCGAGTTATGGGCGAATCAGGAGTTTGCCTGCGGCTCGGCGACTGCCGAGGAGTTCATATGCTTGGGCGATTTCTTCGAGCTTAAATTCGGTGTCGACGATGGTTCGTAGACGGCCATCGGCGTGGAATGCAGCCAGTTTTTCTAGTCGTTCTCTGGTTTCTTTTGCCGACACCAATTTTGCTGACCGGTTTGAAAACAGGAACCGGCATTGAGACCAGATGATTTTTGGTATTGGCCCTAACGGTCCCGGCTTGTCTTTACCTGCCCCGACTAGGACTAGGCGACCACCTGGATTTAGGGACCTATGGAGGTTTCCGATCGACCTGTTGACGACACAGTCGATTACGACGTCGTAGTCTCCGGCAGTGAAGTCATCCGTTTGATAGTCGATCACGTTGTTGGCACCTAGCTCTTTGACCATCCCCGCGTTCTTTGTGCTGCAGACGGCATCGACGCTAGAAGCGCCATAGATGTTTGCCAGCTGGACTGCGTAATGACCTACACCGCCTGACGCCCCATTTACGATGACCGAGGCCCCTTTCAGGTCGGAAGTTTCAACCGCTTGTAATGCGGTTACGCCTGCGATTGCCAGCGACGCTAGGGCCTCACTGGCGACCCCATCGGGGCTAAGACCAAGTCTGTCGTTGTCGGCAACCGCATAGTCGGCAAACGCCCCTTTCATAGATCCAAACACCTTGTCACCGACGGAGAAATCGGAAGTTCCGGGACCGACTTCGACCACCACACCACAAGCGTCGGTTCCTTTTACGTACGCTTTGGGCCGACGAAGCCCCTCGGCTATTTTCACCACCTGCATCTCCCCTGACGCGAGATGCCAGTCGGCCGCATTCATGGTTGCGACGGTGACTTGCACCAAGACTTGCCCGGGGCCTGGTTTGGGGCGTTCCACCGATTTGATTGTTATATGTTCTGCGCCGTAGCTGTCCTGAACCGCTGCTTTCATTCTGGATCCTTTACATACATCGTAAGTTTTATAACTTACACTGTATGTTGAAAGGGATACGATCGTCAACCCAACCGACGAAAGAAACCTATTGAGGTGTCCGGCTGCCGCCAGACCACTAGATTGTCAACGATGCCAAAACGCCAACGATCAACATCACAGACCCGAGAGGCTCTTTCAACGACCCGAATCGTTAGCACCGCGATCACTATCGCCGACAGCGATGGCATCAAAAAGGTTTCTATGCGTCGAGTTGCCTCAGAGCTCGGTTTCGAAGTAATGAGCCTCTACAACCACATCGCCAACAAACAAGCTCTTCTCGTTGCAATGGCCGACCAAATCGCCGCCGACATCGAACTCCCATCCGCCGACTGGAAGACCGCCATCCGCTCAAACGCGATCGCAACCCAACAGACCCTGCAATCGCATCCATGGGCCGCAGATCTATGGGCTAGCCAATTACCCGGACCCCACCGCCTTGACCTAATGGAATGGCAGCTACGACAGCTTGCCGCGTCGGACCTCTCTGAAAAGGGCGCCCATTACGCGTTCCACGCCATCAACAACCATATCGTTGGGTACGTTATTCAAAATGTCGCCATCTCGGACCTATCAGAAGAGGTAGGAGCCGGTTTCGCTGAGGAACTCATGAACGATTTACACCCCATGAGATACGAGAAAATGCGCCAGCACATCGGGCAACATATCGGCGGCGACTCCGGATCTTCGTTCGAACTCGTACTGGACCTCATCCTCGACGGGCTCAGCCGGTCAGACCTATAGCGAATGGCCGACCCAACCAGCTAGTTAAGCAGCAGGTCGATTAGTTCATCGATCTCTTCCCGTGTACTTGTCGGACCGCCCCCGGATCGCCAAATATACTCCCCAATGAGCGTCCGATACAGCAATTTCGCCCGACGTTGAGCGACCTCGGCGGCCATCCCGTGCGCTACTAGTAGTTTTGCTACATAGTCCAGGCGTCGCTGATCAACCCTAGTGGCGGTTTCTGCAACCTCGTTATCGGTATTGGCCCACGCCCGAATCGCGGCCTCGATGGCGTCGGCATTCGCCTGGACGGCAAACGTCTGATATGCAAGGGATCGAAGCCGGTCCTCCGGAAGCTGAGCGGATCCTTGTACGTGCTCGATTATCTCATCCGTGCCGCGTTGTTCCCATGCTTGCAGCAACGCCATCTGCAGGTCACGCCGAGTAGAGAAATGATGATAAAAGCTGCCCTTTGTGACCCCGAGACGCTTCGCAAGCGGTTCAACCCGAATGACCTCAGCCCCTCCCTCACAAAGCGCTTCGAACCCAACCATGATCCATTCATCTCGTGACAGACTACTCATCGACTCACCACCATACGCTTCCGTATGTTACGCTACAACATACGGAAGCGTATGTTAGGAGTTAGAACATGTTCGAACTAGTCGGCGCAAGCCTCTTTGTGACGTTGGGTCTTATCCATTCGATCGCAGGCGAAGCCGGAATCCTCAAGCCGCTATTTGCCGCAGAATGGGAAGCAGAGGGTATCCCGCGTTATGGAATGGAACGCATCCTACGATTTGCTTGGCATGCCACCTCATTCGCGTGGCTTGGTATAGCCGCTGTCCTTTTCAGCGTTTCCGCAACACTCAGTTTTGCTATGGTTGCTTTACTCACCGCCGCGATGGTGTTTGTTATGCTTCGAGGGCACCTGGCTTGGCCGATCTGTCTCGTGGCTGGAATCGCCCTGATCATCGCAGAGTTCGGACTGCCCACAAGTGTGGCCCGCACCACTGGACTTGTCACCAGTGTGATCTTGATACTCGTTGCCGTTCTCCACGTCTATTGGGCATGTGGCGGGCCTGCGTTAGCGGATTCGGCTTACCCGACCGAACGCATGCAGGCGCCTGGTCCAGCAGCCACCCTAGCCGTAGCCGCGCTACTCACCCTCTACGCTGGACTTGTGGCAGCTCACAGCCTCGAGGTCGGCCCCCACGTTGTCAGATGGGGCGTCATCGCAGGGGTCACCATTTTGACCCTACGAGCAGTCGGTGACGGCAAATATATTGGCTTCAGTAAACAGGTCCGAGAAACCAAATTCGGGCAGTTCGACGACGCCTACTTCACACCTCTAGTTGTCGCTCTAGCAATCGGCGCCAGCTCTACCCTGTTCGTTGGATAGATCGCCCAATATCTCAACCCAGCCAGAGACTCCGCAAGATTTGGATAGTAGCCAACCGGCGTCGAACCTTACGATTCACACCGAACCATAAGCATTGACCCGCTGCCGGTAGATCGTCCGATATCCGCCTTCAGTATCGAGCCCTGACACGTCGTCAGCCTACTACGATCGGTAACCGCTACGTGATAAGTCGTAGTAGCCACCTACCAACCGGAGTCATTGATGTTTCCCGACCGGATTAACAACTTACCCGCATTCGAAGGGCCGTTTGACGCCTTCAAACTAACCGCCGAAGACTGCGACGTTCTGTTCGCCAGCTACCCGGCTGGAACCGAAATAGCCGCCCATAGCCATGAGACCGAGAACGTTGGCGTAGTAACTCAAGGCGAGCTACACCTGACGGCCAACGGTACCACAACCATCTACGGAGTCGGCCAGTGGTATCACATCGCTGCGGGCACCGAACATAGTGCGAGGTTTGATGTCGACAGTGCAGAAATAGAATTCTGGTTTACGTCGAGCTAGTTACTCGCCGCCATCTTCGTCTGCTGGCTCATGATCTGTCATGACCTGAACAAGTTCTTTCAGGTCATTCACTAAACCTTCGACCCGTTGTTCGGTAGCTCCCGCCCGCAACACGGTGATTCCTACCGCGAATCGTCTCTCTTCCAGAACCGGAAGTGCTATAGCGATGCTCATCAAACCGACCGTGTTATCTTCGTCGTCGAGTGCGTATCCTCTTTTTTGGGTTTCGGCAATCGAAGACAACAACGCATCTGATGGCGGCTGATCATCAAAACTCTGGGCCACGACATCGGTCTGCAAGGAAGCCAGTAACGCATGGCCTAACGCCGATGCTTCCGCCGGTTTCCGCTCGCCGACGTCACCGACGATACGAAAAAGCTGTGCCCCCTCGTGCCGAGCCAAATACACAATGTCGGTGCCGTCAAGCTCAGCCAGCAGGACGGTTTCGTCGGCCCCGTCAGACAAGCTTTGGCTCGCCCGGTAAAACCTTGGGACAATATCGGTTTGAGACAGATAGGCGCGAGCCAGCCGAGCCAAAATCGGGCCTAGTTCATAACCAAGCTCGGTTTTACGTATCAGCTCTGTCTGTTCTAACGCCCCCAAAATATTGGCGGCCGTGGACCGCGGGGCATCGAGACGACGAGCGATTTCAGAAACCCCCATGGATTGGGGTTCTTCGGCCAAGAGTTCGAGGATCAGCGCCGCACGGGTAACCGCAGGGGAAAACGACGACTGTTGTTTACGAACCTTCAAATCTTGACGACCTTCATTTGACACCCCACATAGCTTATCAGGGCTGTTAGGTGTGTGACCTACGAACGTTCAGAGAGAGGCGGAAGCAGCCTTCTAGCGAGATGCTCTAGGTCTTGTAGAAGGTCGCTTTGAAGCTCGGGGGTTAGCCGGCTACTGAGCAGCGTGATGCCCAATGCGTAGACCCCGCTTCCGGTATGCCGTAACGGCATCGAGATACTACACAAACCAAGAGTATTGAGCTGATCACCAACAGCAAAACCCTGTTCTTCGCTTACCTCAACTGCCTCGATTAGCTCAGCTTCAGACCGATACGAGTATTCGGTTAAAGCCGGATATTCAGTTATCGTTTCCAACACACTTTGCCGCTCGGCAGCCTCGAGAGTGCCCAGCATCGCGATCCCCAATGCTGTGGCCGCGGTCGGTAGGCGTGCCCCCACATTGGCTACCCACCGGACCGGCTGATTGCCGTCATGGTGGGCGAGATAGATGATTTCGTGGTCATTGAGCGACGCCAGCGAAACCGTTTCGTGCTGAATGGCTGGCAACTGGCCTGACATTTGATGGAAGTCGCTTATCCAATCGTTTTCTGCCAGGTACGGGCCACCCAGTTCGACCACTTTACGACCCAGCTGATGACGTCCACGGCTATCCCGCTCTAGCAGTCCGGATTCGTGCAACGCGGCCAGAATATTAGCTACCGTCGATTTCGCCCTACCGATACGACGAGCGATAACGGCTGCCGGAAGAGCGGTACCTTCATCAGCTAGAACGTTAAGAACCGCCGCCGCGCTATTCACGGCCGGAGACAGGCTCTCTTTTTGTTCTACTTCACTGCTCGACATACCTTCAGACCTTTGATTTAGGTAAGGTCTCTGAAGGCTTCCGAGTTGAGAATGACATCAATGACCTCATCTGTAGGCAGTGTAGCCTCAATCGACACGTCACTGACAGTGGCGAACATAGGGGCTCGGCGCTCAGCCAGGGCTTGCATGGCCGGATAGTCGATAGTTCGGCGATGGTCGCCGGTTTCTATTCGCGCCCGCAGTTCACTAAGCGGAATATGAAGAAACACAACCCGAGCGCAACGACGGAGCGCCTCTCGACACCGGGCGTCTTCCACTACCCAGGCAGCTGCCGAGATCACCGTAGGCGTGGTTGAACCCAGCGCCCCCAGGAGCATGGCTGACTCCAGTCGATGCAGTTCATCGACGCCGAACTGTTCAGTCAGCTCAGCGCCGTTGATGCCGAAAATTCTTTCGAGATCAACGTCGGAATCACGCACTTGCCAACCACCGAGACGTTTAGCTAACGCCTCGGCTGTGGTTGACTTTCCTACCCCCATAAGGCCGGTGACAACTATGTGGGTTTGGGAATCAGTCATAGAGCTGCACCGTTAACTATCTGCGAAGTTGAGTTGGACTTTCATGCTCTCAGGGTTCGTTGCCTTCACAAACGCATCCGGCGCGTCGTGAGCATGGAACGTATCGGTATGAAGCGCTGAGAGATCAAGGCCATCGCCGAGCAGTTGCACTGCCTGCACAAACTCATCATGGTTGAACCGGAACGAGCCCATCAAGTCAAACTCTTTAGTGACCGTCAGCCCCAACGGCACGTTGAGCGGACCGCCATGTGGGAGACCAACCATGACCAGCGTTCCCGCTTTACGGGTTGCCTCCATGGCCGACACGATGCCTGGCACCGAACCCGATGCTTCGAAGACGATGTCGAAGTCGGTACCCGGCGATTCCTTTCCGGCGATAGCGGTGACATGAACACCCATCTGTTTGACCCGTTCGAGACGGCTCGGGTCAAGGTCGGTGACCGCTACTTCGCTCGCTCCGAGCCGGACGACGGCCGCCGCCAGTATCGAACCGATCGGACCGGCACCAACGATCAGAACCCGTTTACTTTTGACTCCGCCGGCGCGATTGATGGCATGCACATTGACGGCTAGCGGTTCGGCGAAGACGATGTCGGCCACGTCGAGTTGTTCAGGGAATACAACCGCGTTCTGGGAGTTCGCTACGAGCAGGGATGAAAATCCGCCGTCGACGTGCGGGTCGGTGGAAGCCGAACCTAGGAACACTGGTGAAAGGCAGGCGTTAAATCGCCCCTCGAGACATCGGGCGCAGGTCATACACGGTGTGGATGGGTCGACGGCCACCCGAGTGCCAACTAGACCGCTGTCAACCCCGCCACCGGTGGCGCTAACGATGCCGACGACTTCATGACCCAAGACCATAGGGTGTTTTACTTTGAAGTTGCCTACCGCACCTTTGGCGTAGTAGCTAAGGTCAGATCCACAAATTCCGCCTCGTTCGATCTTGACCTGAACTTGACCCTCTTTTGGGGTTGGTTCGGGGCGCTCTTCAACGCGAACATCACCTTTCCCATGAATGATTACTGCATGATTTTGCACCATGAACAAACTCCTTCTCTACGTCGCCCTGATTAGACGACTGACGTCATTCCGCCGTCGACGAATATGGTTTGACCGTTTACGAAACTTGAGGCTTCTGAGGCTAAGAAGACGGCGGCCCCGCCGAGTTCTTCAACGTTGCCCCACCGGCCAGCCGGTGTTCGTTTTGCGAGCCAGCCGGAGAATTCTTCATCTTCTACCAACGCTTTAGTCAATTCGGTGGCGAAGTATCCTGGGGCAAGCGTGTTGACTTGAATACCCATTGGGGCCAGGTCGGCACAGAGGCCTCGGGTCAGAAGTTTCAACCCACCTTTCGACGCCGTGTACGGTGCAATTGTTGGTCGACCCAGCTGCGATTGGACTGAGCCGATGTTGATGATCTTTCCATGGCCTCGTTCCGCCATTTTTTTACCGGCTGCCTGGGCCACAATAAATGGGGCTACCAGATTGACTTCCAACAGTCGCTGAAATCCGTCGACCGGGAATTCGAGGAACGGTGCCCGCTGTTGGGCGCCAGCACTGTTAACCAGGATCTCGAGCGGACCGACTTCATCTTCGATGTTGTCGATCATGGTTTCGACGGCGGCCTGGTCGGTCACGTCAGCAACGTAACTGTGAACCGTGTGTCCTTTGGCTTCCAGATCTGTTTTCGCAGCCGATAGTGCTTCGGCGCTCCGAGCGTTGAGAACCAATGTTGCTCCGGCGTCGCCGAGAGCTTCTGCCAATGCCAACCCAATCCCGCGGCTTGAACCGGTTATGAGGGCGACGCTGCCTGTGAGATTGAAGAGGTTTGACATGATTGGTTTCTCCTTCGGAGATTCGGACAACGATTGTTGTAAAGGGTTTGAGTGAGCCAATTGGATGGTGACCACCCGTGGAAG
>JAHDCC010000004.1:99318-156915 GCA_020630065.1 Acidimicrobiales bacterium | reverse complement strand
ACGATTGTTGTAAAGGGTTTGAGTGAGCCAATTGGATGGTGACCACCCGTGGAAGACCGGACTTGTTAGGCGTCGTAACTCGTCGATGTTTGTTTTCCGCCAGTTCCCGTCCAGTCGGTGTGGAAGTGTTCACCACGGGGTTTATCTACCCGTTCGTAGGTGTGGGCCCCGAAATAGTCCCGCTGGGCTTGCACTAGGTTTGCTGAGATACGTTTGCTTCGCATCCCGTCGTAGAACGAAAGGGCCGAGGCTATTGCCGGTACCGGGATACCGGCGGTGGTCGCCGCCGCTATGACTCGTCGCATCGACTGTTCACTGCTCGACATTGCGTCGGTGAAGAACTGATCGAAAAGCAGGTTGTCGAGGTCGGCGTCGCTTCGGTATGCACGGGTGATGTCGTCTAAGAAGTCGGCTCGGATGATGCATCCGCCTCGCCATATGGCGGCGACGGTTCCAAGGTCGAGGTCCCAGCCGTAGCCTTTGGATGCTTCTCGGAGGAGCATAAATCCTTGGGCGTACGATATTACTTTTGCGCCGAATGAGGCCAGTTGAATGTCTTCGACGCTGAGGGTGTCGGCGTCGAGGGTTTGTGAAGGTCCGGTGAGTTTAGTTGAAGCTTCGGCTCGGAGTTCAACCATGGAGGAGACTTGTCGGGCCATGACGGCTTCGGCGACTAGTGAAAGGGGTTGGCCGTGTTCGAGACCTTCTACCACGGTCCAGCGCCCGGTTCCCTTTTGTCCGGCTGCGTCCAGGATTAGGTCGATTACCGGGGTGCCGTCGTCATCTCGTTTGGCGAGGATGTCTGCGGTGATGTCGACCAGGTATGACGCCATGGGGCTGTCTTTCCAGTCGGTGAAGACCGCCGCCATTTGGTCGGTGTCCATGCCGGACGCTTTAAGGAGAGAGTACGCTTCGGCTAGAACCTGCATGTCGCCATATTCGATGCCGTTGTGAACCATTTTGACGAAGTGGCCAGAGCCTCCGGTGCCTAGCCAGGCGCTGCATGGTTGACCGTCATTGGCTTTAGCCGAGATTTTTTGGAATATTGGTTCGACGAACTCGCGGGCTGTTGTTGGGCCTCCGGGCATGATAGAGGGACCGAATCGGGCACCGAGTTCTCCACCCGAGACGCCGGCTCCGACGTAGCGTAGACCTTTTTCGGCCAGTTCGGTCACTCGACGTTCGGTGTCGGAGTACAACGAATTTCCGCCGTCGATGATGATGTCACCTTCGTCGAGGAGCGGGACGAGGTCTTCGATGACGTAGTCGACAACGCTTCCTGCCTTGACCATCAACATAACTTTGCGTGGCGCAGCTAGAGCGCCTACGAGTTCTTCTAGTGACGAGGTTGGTATGATCTGGCTGTTCTTGACGTGTTCGGCCGCTGGGCCTGCTGCGAACTCATCGGTGGTCGCCGTGGTCCGGTTGTAGGCCGCGACCCTAAATCCGTTGTCGGCCATGTTTAGGACGAGGTTTTGTCCCATTACTGCTAGGCCGATCAGGCCGATGTCTGCTCCGGTTGTGGAGTTATTGTTTTCTTCGGGCATCGCTAACCATTCTTTTTGTTTGTTGAGTCAACGTGTTGTCCATTATAGCGAACACTGTTCATGATAGTGAACCGTTGAGGGTAGTGCGTACGCATCCTATAACCGCTATTCCGGGATAGATCATCCACGACCGACAAACGGCATACCGTTCGCCATTAATGTCATCGACAACACATTGGTGTCTACCGGTAAGTTTGCAATATATAGCAACGCATCGGCGACATGGTTAACACCCATAGTTGGTTCCGGTTTAGTAGAGCCGTCAGGTTGCAGCATCCCTTGCGCCATTTCGTCACCCATATCCGAGCTGACATTGCCAAGATTTATTTGACCTGCCGTTATGCCAAACTTACGCCCGTCGAGCGACAGACATTTGGTTAGCCCTGAAACCGCATGCTTCGAACACGTGTACGGCGTGGAAAACAGCCTGGGAGTTTCAGCCGAAACCGAGCCGTTGTTTATGATCCGTCCGCCACTTGGCGACTGCTTCCGCATCTGACCAAACACGGCACGGGCACAGAGAAATGCACCGGTTACGTTCACCGAGATAACACGTTCCCACGTCTCAATATCGATTTCGTCGATCGGGGCCGCAGGGGCAGCAATTCCCGCGTTGTTGAACAACAGGTCGATCCGACCAAACTTCGCCACCGCTTGTGCGACCAAGTTGTCGACGTCCTCGGCACTAGATACATCGGTGACAACACCGAGGCCTTCACCTTCCAACCCAGCCACCGTTTCGTCAAGCGACGATTGAGTCCGACCGGCAACAACTACATTCCAGCCGTCAGCACTCAACGCCTCAGCGGCTGCTCGACCTATCCCTCGTCCCCCACCGGTGACGACCGCTACGCCCTTCATACGTTTCTCCAATTCAATTCTCTAGTTTTTACTCGCTTGAGCGGACCGGTAGGAATGCATCCAACCGAGTCCTTCCTCAACGCCGTTCCGTGCTTTGTATTCCGCCCCGACATAGCCGTCGTAGCCGAGATCATCTAGACCTTCAAAGATGTAGGAGTAGTCGATCTCACCCGCATCGGGCTCACCCCGGTCGTGTACGGCTGAAATCTGAATGTGCCCAATGAGATCGAGGTGTTCAGAGATCCGGGTAAGGAGGTCGCCTTGCATGATCTGGGTGTGAAAGCAGTCGAACATTATCTTCAGGTTGCCCATCCCGACAGCCTCAACAGTGTCTTGGGCCTGTTCAAGATAGGACAGATGAAATCCGGGAGCGCTCCGTTGGTTTATCGGTTCTATCAGAATCGTTATCCCGACTTTGGCCGCCCGTTCACACGCATAGGTCAGGTTCGCCCGAAACACGTCTTCGGAGCCCGCTGATCGCCCGGTTGCACCGGGAACCACGTTCACGTTCGCACAACCGATCGTCGTCGCATATGCGATCGCCTCGTCGATGTACTCTTTTGCCTCCGCTTCGCGTCCTGGGCGAGCCGCGACACCAAAGTCATCCAACCCATTGACGCCAAGCTGGGTATTAATTCCGAGCATCCGTAGACCGCTCTCGGCCAGAGCAGCATTCACCTCAGCGGAGGAAACGTCGTACGGGAAATGGCATTCGACCGCGTCAAACCCGGCCAAACCGGCTGCCCTAATTCGGTCGGGCAGCGGAAGGTCATCCCAGAGAAATCCGACGTTGGCTGAAAATTTCAACACGACAACCTCAGATGAATCGGATGTAGTTTGGCGCTGCTATGTCATACACTTCGTCGGTTGCCTCTAACAGGCCAGTTTCCACCGAACGGGAGAAGACCCGAACGTGTCCCGAGTCCTGGTTAGCAACTATCACGCCGTTACCACATGGGGTAATAGCAAAGTGACGAGGGAACTTACCGCCGGTCGGAACCAGGCCTACCCGCTCAAGGGTACCGTCGTCTGCCACCTTAAAGATTGCTAACGAGTCATCGCCGCGGTTGGAGACGTACAGAAATTTGGCGTCGGGCGACAACTTGATTTCTGACACGTAGCTTGTCTGTTCGCGATCATCAACCGTTGACTCGTACTGGATCGGGATGAGACGGGGTTTTACTTCTTCGGGGTTCGAAGAATCGAGTTTCGCTACACACACTGTGTTGAACAGTTCGTTGGAGACGTAACACAGATCGAGCGTTGGATGCATCGCCATATGACGTGGACCTGAACCGGCTTCGAATTCGATATGAGTTTCAGGTGTTAGCTGCTTCGCTACCGGGTCATACCGGTACTGGAAGATCGCGTTTTCGCCGAGATCAGGTATGAACACCCAGTCATTCCAGAAATGAGCGCAGTGAGCGTGAGGTCCAACTTGCCGATTACCCCAGTGATCTTCGCGGTCGGTGACCTGACGCCACTGATCTTCTGGCCGGTAGAACTGTTTGAAACTTTGCGTGATGTCACCGAGTCGCCCTTCGGAGTCCACTTCGACAACGTCGATGATGGCGTCCCAATAGCTGATTACGATGGCTGCGTCTTTTTGGGGGGACAGCGCTAGGTAACACGTTGATTTACCTGACGCAGTAAAAGAGTCTTGCAGTTCTACGCTTCCATTAGATGTGAGGCTGTATCGAAGAACGGTTCCGTTGTCTTGGATAGTTTCAACAATTGCGTACATCGATTTTTGGTCGCTGTGGGGGATCAAGACCGCCGGATTTAGCGCCTCGGTCGTTTCCACGAGTGACAGCTTCAGGTCCTTAGACAGGGTGAGAGCGTAGATGCCCTTGCCTGGGGTTGGGGCGTATGGCTGATGAGCGAGTGCGTCCATGTCGCTGTAGCTGCCAATAAGTACGGCGTATTCTTGGTCCAACATGTCAGTCCGCTCCTGTTAGTTTCACTATTCGTCTAGCGAGGTATTCGATTCGATGCACACCAATAAAGCCGCCCGACTGATCGTGGGTTCCACGATCGGACAGCTGCGTCCTGGTGCTAGCAGAACCCCTGCGTTGACAGAATTACCACAGTGATTCTGTTGTCCAGTTTAGGCCAATATGGAAGACTTCGAGGCGTTTTGGCCAAATTATTGATGACACAACAGAATATTGGCCCTTTGGGAAGGGTTGCCGTTCAGGCGAGTAAGCCCCACAGTAGCCCCCACACACCACCGAAGGGCGGATACAAGAACGAACCTCCAGTCCATATTGTTAACATTTACTGATATAGTATAAACTATTATAATGATGGCGACCCTACGAAACCCATAGCCGCTACGACCAGCAAAAGGGGCGACCCCCCTCAGATATTGGCCGCCCACAGCAATCCTGATGACCGCCCTCGTGGCCCTTATAGGCCAACCAGGGTGGGCAGAAACGATTCAATTCTTCAGCTTCGTCAGCATTGTGCCACTAGGCCTTTTATTACTACGTAAAAACTATGCTGCAGCCAACTTCGAAGCTATTGCCTGGCTAGCAGCGCCTAGTGCCGCAGCATTCGCCGGCATCGGGTACCTATTCACCCCCGGCCCACTCGCTGCCCTTTGGGCCACCCCATGGCTCCTCGTAACCGCAGTTGTCGCCGCAGGCGGCATACTACGCGCCATCGATCGACCCTGGCCGATAGACCATCACCTACTGAGCGCGGCAGCCGAAGTGTTCCTGTTAGTTGGCGGCTTTTGGTTCTGGTTCTCTCGAGCCGGGATGAACCCAGGCGGCTTTAGCGACCAGATAGTTACCCTGACCGGCATACATTTCCATTACACCGGGTTTGCGATGCCACTTGCCCTAGCTCAAATCGGAACGGCCAAACCAAACCGCAACGTCAACATTGCAGCCATAGGCATCCTAATTGGAATACCCGCAACCGCACTTGGAATAACCATCGGCGGATGGGCTGAACTCATCGGCGGGAACATTCATGGCAGCCGTCGGCGTGTTCGTAGCCGTTCTGCTCTACAAACATGCACGAACTCGACGCACCGGCCCTGCGATCGGCCTCGGCTTTGCCTCTGTTTGTTTAGCAATCGGCATGATTTTGGCCGCTTCATACGTCATCAACCTTCACGTTGGCCCCGGATACTTAACGATCGAACGCATGGTTAGAACCCATGGTTCAATCAATGGATTCGGGTTCGCGTTAGTCGCCCTAGTTAGCTTTGCGTTCGAAGCCATCACCACCGACCCGAAAAACGTTACCCAAACGACTAGGAGCGTGGGGCGACCAAAACCCGTCTGCGCCACCCACAACCTCGCCACTAAGTTACCCCGCTGGGCTGGTGAAGACCGCCCAGCCGTCATCGTCCTACCGTCGAGACAAGTGGGCCGGCGTTATCGGACAAGGACCGGCAGCGTTCACTCAAATAGTTGAGGTAACCAACAAGCCAAACGCCTTCGGGTTCACCTACGGCACGTTATATGGACACTTCAGTCAAGGCGAAGAGCCATTCATCGTCAGCCTCGACGAGGACGGGTCGGTCCGAGTAGACATTACTGCGGTGTGGAAACCAGCCTGGTGGCTACTGACCCTCGGAGGGCCAATCACTCGAATGTTCCAGCGACGAGCTATCAGGCGATGGCTCGACGGCCTCGAACGATACTGTCAGACCTCCAGCTATCAGACGCCGCTGTCAGCTCCCGGAGAGACAAGCGTGGCTAAGCTCGGAACCGGTTACCTAGACGTGACCACCGACGACCGCTGAACCGCCACTTCTCCGCAACCGGAGCCGGACGTTGCGGTTTCGGCCAAACCTCTTCCAACGCCCGAGCGATCGCAGCTGCTTCAGCCTCGGTTGGTTCAGGAAAGATGCTTTCAATCTGGACAAACGATGTAGCCGGGTTATCTTCGCTCACAGTGGAACATTTCCGTGTTTGCGATTCGGCAACTCACGATGTTTCTCTTTGAGCGCAGCGAAACCGGCAATCAACTTACGTCGAGTCTCAACCGGATCAATAACATCATCGATATATCCCCGCTCAGCGGCCAGCCACGGGTTAGCGTGAGCGTCTTTATACTCGGCGACCCGTTTCTTACGTTCCGCATCAGGACGCCCCGAGTTCTGAATTTCTTGACGGTAAACAATATCGGCCGCACCAGCAGGGTCCATGACCGCAACCTCAGCCGACGGCCAAGCAAACGACAAATCACTGCCGATACCTTTTGAGTCCATCACGACGTATGCACCACCGTAGGCCCGGCGAGTAATCAGCTGGATACGAGGAACCGTCGCCTCACAATACGCGTAGAGTAGTTTCGCCCCGTGACGAATCAGTCCACCGTTTTCTTGACCAACCCCGGGCATAAACCCAGGGGCATCAACCACGGTCAAGATCGGGAGACCGAACGAATCGCAGGTTCGAACAAATCGAGCCGCCTTTGACGAGCTCTCAATATCCAAAACACCAGCCAATACCAAAGGCTGGTTCGCAACAATACCGACCGGCTGGCCGTCAAACCGGGCAAAACCACAAACAACAGACCCAGCCCAGTTCTGGTGATATTCGAAGAAATCGCCATCATCAACCAACTCGGTCAACAGGTCGGTCACATCATAAGGTTGACTGTTATCTGAAGGCACCAGCTCAAGCAAAGCTTCGTTTGTTCGATCAACCGAATCGGAACTTTCGAGCACGGGAGCCGGCTCGATATTGTTCGACGGCAGGAACGACAACAGTTTCTTGACGTCGTCGAGAACCGCCTCTTCGGACTCGGCGACAAACGCAGTCACGCCAGAACGAGATGAATGGCTCGTAGCTCCACCAAGTTCTTCCAACGTTACTTCCTCACCGGTGACCGTCTTGACCACGTCGGGGCCGGTAATAAACATGTGAGAAGACTTCTCGACCATAAAAATAAAGTCAGTCATAGCCGGGCTGTACACGGCACCACCGGCACAAGGACCCATGATCACACTGATTTGGGGGATGATACCCGACGCCGCAACATTTCGGTAGAAGATCCCGCCGTACCCGTCGAGGCTAACCACACCCTCAGGAATCCGAGCACCAGCACCGTCATTCAGTCCGATACAGGGAGCGCCGACCGACAGCGCCAAGTCCATGAGCTTGTGAATTTTCTCGGCAAAAACTTCACCCAACGAACCGCCGTTGATGGTGAAATCCTGGCTGAACAAAAACACTTTTCGACCGTCGACGGTACCCCAACCGGTAACCACACCATCGGTGTAAGGACGGGACTTCGCGTCAGCGAACCGGGTACGAGCCAGCATGTCAAGCTCGTGGAACGAACCTTCATCAAGAAAGTAGTCAATTCGCTCACGGGCCAACATCTTGCCTTTGTCGCGCTGACGTTGGACGGCCTTTTCAGAGCCTGCATGAAGTGCTTCCTCTTTACGAGAAGCTAAATCTTCAATTTTGTCAGCCAAAGAGCCGGTCGATTGCGGGCTGGATAGTTCTGCTTCAGACACGGTTTGATTCTACCGCCGCCATCCAGAGACAGGCGAAATACACCTCACCAGTCTCATTCCGCCTACACAGCGACATTACCCATTTCACTAAGCCCCAAATTTTGTTGGCCTCAACGGAACTTTTAGAGCCATTGAGAGTTCAAATACAACCGACAACCCGAATAGTCGAAAGCCATCCATGACACTACATCGATCTACACCAAGCACTTCAACCATTCTGCTGCTTATCCTGGCCCTCGGAGGAATCGTATTTCTCAAACAGCCCACGGTCGCATCAGCCCAGTCTGAGCCAGGCACTACCTACGCCCAGAACGTTCTTCTCAATAGCCAGTTCAAGTCGGTCGACTATGGAGCCGCAACAACAGTGAGATGCTGGAACGCCGGCCAGAGCAGCGGGGGGTGCGACGGCGGAACGTTTTTCGCTAACCGCTGGCGTTCAAAAGTAGCCAAGCCGGGAACCGAGGCAACATTGTCAACTAATAGCGGCCACTCGGGCGGGGTTGACGTCAACTTATCGACCAAAGAAGCCGACTACATTTATCTTCGACAATCTATTCCCGGTATAGAGCAGTTCATCGGCGAAACCCTGACGATGCGGGTTGAACTCGACAATGCTAGCGATGGACTCCAGTACGATATTTATGTCAACGCCCGATTCAACAAAAATGACGATGACGGCAGAACGAACGTCGAAGATTCTATGCAACTTCCGCTATCAACCAGTTCACAAGTCATCTATCAGACGCTTGATCTCACCGGCTCAACTTTAACCGACAACAACCCTGAACTTGATGCCTCAAATAGCTTGGAGGCGGCGTTCAGAATCTACGCTCCGACATCTATGAACGCTTCAGTGAGCATCAAAAATATCTCTATCTACCACGGGACAGGCCGACAAGGGACCTCTTTTTCCGACCCGTCCTACGAAGCTGCACAACTAGCTCAATGGTACGAAACCTCAGAATATGTAACACCGACTGGCGGACTTGGGAATCAACGTGGACAGAAGAGAGCTTTCTTCCCGTTTGTTGCTGAGAAGAGGTTAGGATCGGATTACCGTCTGAGCTTCTCTGACGCCACCGGCCAATCGGGCGTTGTTTCAGGCTATACCGCTTCAGGAACACGCATCGACGGCGTGCAACCGACCGCTATTTCAAAGACCAGCAAAGGATTCGTAGTCGTTTTGAACGATACTGACCTGGTTGGGTTCGGAGCGTCCTGGGTTGCAGACGGAGAAACGTAAGACTTGACCTTACTACCCGGCAGAGATTCGGGGCACATGCGACTTACATCAACCACAACGGTGGTAAGGTTGATTTTGAGCAGGCAACGCCCCCCCAATTGTCTAGAACTCATCTTGAGGCCATCCATGGAGAGATCAACACTACTCCGATTCATGCTGCCACTCATCGGCTTGCTGTTAGCGATCGGGGCCTTACGCATTTCAGGCACCATTGACCGTCAGCCGTTAGATGCTGATTTAACGCTCTCAATAGTCGATGTCTGCCAATACAACACCAAAGGTTTCCCCCTAAATGTCACCGAACAAGCGGTTCCGATAGAAGGCCACGCCTGCCCGGCTGCCGAAGCATTAACGGCATCAAACATGATGTTTAACTGGGTCTTCTATTCGGTGGTATTGGTTTTTGCGTCGGTACTACTACGACCACCTGCCTGGATGAGACGCAACGAAGCTTTAAAGCTCGCTGGCTATTCGGCGTCCCTCCTCGGCCTCGGCGTTGCTGGCATGTTTGGATGGGGCATGTCGGTAGTCTTATTATGACGTGACTGAAATCGCACGACACGGTGAAACGGTACTAGGTTAATAGCCATGGATTTGCCGGTATCGCCACCACTACGACCGATGCTCGCCAAAGCGACAACCGAGCTACCCGAACGTGACGATGTCATCTTTGAACCTAAATGGGACGGGTTTCGGTGCATTATCTTCAAAGATGGTGCCGAACTTGAGTTCGGATCCCGCAACACCAAACCCCTCACCAGATATTTCCCTGAACTCATCGAACCGGTACAACAACATCTACCGGACCGATGCGTTCTCGACGGCGAGTTGATCATCGCTGGCGGCGACCGACTCGAATTCGAAGCCCTTCAACAACGTATCCATCCAGCTGAATCCCGAATCAACAAGTTAGCTGAGGCAACACCAGCTTCATTCGTTGCCTTCGACATACTGGCTGAAGGCGACGAAGATCTACGAGAACTACCGTTTTCACAACGACGGGAAAGGCTTGAACAAGCCCTTTCGTCGACGGCTCCGCCCATATATTTGACCGCAACGACAACAGACCGTGCCGTCGCTCAACAATGGTTTGTCAACTTCGAAGGAGCGGGCCTTGACGGGCTAATCGCCAAACCAATCGACGAACCGTACGTCGAGAACAAACGAAGCCAAATCAAAGTTAAACACACCCGGACAGCCGACGCTGTGGTCGCCGGGTACCGATGGCACAAAGACGGCGAAGGCATCGGCTCACTGATCCTTGGCTTATGGGAGGAAGACGGAAACCTTCGCCACGTCGGCGTTGCCGCCAGTTTCACGAAGAAACGCCGCGCCGAACTGGTCGAAGAACTCGAGCCACTTACCGCCAACGCTATGGACGATCATCCGTGGCGTTCATGGTTCGACTCGTCCGACGATACAAACGCCACCCAAGTGCCGGGAACACCAAACCGTTGGAGCGCAACCCGAGATCAGTCTTGGACACCAATCCGGATCGAACGAGTAGCCGAAGTCAAATATTCGACTACCTTAGGCGGACGGTTTCGGGATGTCACCAAAATGCTTCGTTGGAGACCCGACAAAGACCCGGCCGATTGTGACCACGCCCAGCTCGAAGAGCCCCCGCCTTTTTCGGTGGCCGATGTCTTGAGCGCCGAAGGGTAAGCGCCTAGACGAACTTAGCCTTGATGGCGTCAACGATGGCGTCGGGTGCTTCTTCTTGGAGAAAGTGGTTCGCTCCGGCAAGTTCGATCAACGTCACATCATCAAAGACATCCGCCCATCGTTGTCTAGCTTCAGGACTGCCGAAGATCTTGGTGTCGAGCTCGCCGAAAAGAGCAACGATTGGTTTGTCGGCGAGTTGAGTCGACACCCGCTGTTCAAGTTCGGCGAGCCAGCCAGCGGATTGAAGAATGTGCCGCACTATAACGGCTTGACCAGTTCGGGCTTGCACTGTTGGAGCGACTTCAATGTAGTGACCAAATTCGCGTTCGGAAAGGTCGACTTCTAACGCCTTACGCATGAGGGTCTTAACAAAGAAGTTCCGGCGTTTGATTAGCATCTGCATCGGCCAACTCGATAGAAGCTTGGAGAATTTCTGAAGTTCACCGCCCGTTATCGGCCAGAACCAGGTTCCGCCCATTACCAAACCACCTATCCGGTGGGGAGCCCGGGACGCGATATCGAGACCAATCGGTCCGCCCCAATCCATGCCCACAACGATCATGTCGTCAAGGTCGAGTTGATCAACTAACTCACGTAAGGCTTTGGAATGCTCAGCTGGTGAGAATGTGTAGCCACTTTTTGGTTGCCCCGACAGGCCAAACCCCGGAAAGTCGGGGGCGATGCATCGAAATTGGTCTGTCAGGTTGGGGATCAGGTTCCGGTAGATAAAACTCCA
This sequence comes from Acidimicrobiales bacterium, assembly GCA_020630065.1. Classification (GTDB taxonomy): domain Bacteria; phylum Actinomycetota; class Acidimicrobiia; order Acidimicrobiales; family SZUA-35; genus JAHDCC01. The sequence continues at coordinate 145,378 of JAHDCC010000004.1, read as the reverse complement.
GTTGGGGTTTCCGTGCAGTAATAACATGGGCTGGCCGGCGCCCTCATCGAGGTAGTGAACAGAACCGGCACTGGACGAGAACCAGTTCGAAGCGAACGGGTAAAGCGTCGAGTCTGGCTGAAAATCAACAACGTCGACGGGCCGTATCGTTGTGATGGTTTGGCTGTCGTGGTGTGCCTTCGATTGGCCTGATTGAGTTTCGTCGTGTTCAGTTCGGTCTGCCATCACTTCGTTCCCTTGTCCTTTACTTGGTCTGGATCGTCCATCGTTTGCCAGGCGAAACGCATCGAACGTTTGTGTTCTACACCACACGTCGAACAGAACTAGTCAGAATCGACTCCTAACCAAACTTTGCTGTCAAACCCAGAAACGTCGCTCGCTGCCCACAACTTCAGACCTAAACGGTTCCCTGGTACTGTGGGTAACGATGAGTGAGTCGCTACAACTCGAACTAGCCGGACATGAACTCAAGGTCTCGAGCCCGGACAAAGTCTTTTTTAAAAAGAACGGTCAAACCAAACTTGACCTCATCGACTACTACGTTGAGGTAGCCGAACCGTTGCTTGCCGTCACCGGCGGCCGCCCCACACTGATGCAACGATTTCCCGACGGGGCTTCCGGTAAGTCATTCTTTCAGAAACGGGTGCCTAAAGGCGCACCAGATTGGTTGGAAACTACGATCGTTTCCACCCCAAACGGCACAACATCAAACGCTATGGTCCTCGCCGATATCGGTCATGTCGCCTGGGCGGCTCAAATGGGCTGCCTCGGGTTTCACCCTTGGCCCTACCGCGCCGATGACCCCGAACATACAGACGAGCTGCGAATCGATCTCGACCCGTCACCCGGCATAGATTTTGCCGACATTGTTGCTGCGGCTAAACAGGTGCGAGACTTGTTCACAGAACTAGACATCGACTCATACGTAAAAACTACCGGCAGTAGAGGCCTCCACATTTTTGTGCGTCTCCAACCTCGGTGGGATTCTTACGAAGTTCGAGCCGCCGCTGTTGCGCTAGCCCGCGAACTCGAACGCCGACATCCCAGCACGATCACTGCGAAATGGTGGAAAGAAGAGCGCGGGCAACGAGTCTTTGTCGACTTCAATCAGAACGCCCCCCACAAAACCGTTTTCGGTGCCTGGAGTGTGCGGGCTCGGATAGGCGCACAGGTGTCTACCCCATTTGCGTGGGACGACATCGACTCGATCGACCCCGATCAGCTCACCATGGATGTAGTCCCAAAGCGTCTACAAACCGACGGCGATCCATGGGCTGACATGTACGACAACGCCAACTCGATTCTGCCGCTGCTGTCAATGTCGGCTCAAGATATGTCGAACGGGCTTATGGATGCACCTTGGCCACCCGTGTATCCAAAGCAGCCAAACGAACCACCTAGGGTCGCCCCGAGCCGAGCCAAGAAACCCGACTAGCTTGTTCTGTCAGGCCGCACCTTCAAGGAGTTCGATCATAGCTGTGTGGTTTTTTTCGGTCGCGTAATCCAGAGGGTTTTTATCTTCATTATCAGCCAAATCTTGATCCGCGTCGGCCTCCAAAAGCGCTCTAACGATCTGCTGATAACGTTCACCCCCATCTCCGAACTTGGTGGCTTCAATCAAAGCTGTGTAACCAAACCTGTTGGCCCGATCGATAGGGGCTCCGGCCTCGATCAGTTTCTCAACGATCTCGACTTCGCCTCGTTCAGACGCAAAGATAAGCGTCGAACCTCTAAACCTAAGAGTGAACGCCACCGGGTCGGTACCAGCATCGAGAGCGTGTTGAGCCAGTTCGGGGCTACTTGCCCGCACTGCAAGGTTGAGAATGTCTCGGCCGTCGGCGTCTCTAGCGTTGGGGTCAGCGCCCGCTTCAGCCAACACATCAAACAGTTCAAGGTTTTCTTCCCTAGCTGCCAGCAATAGCGGAGTATCGCCCGACTCGTATTGCGATTTGAGGTTGGTCGCCCGGTCGTCTTCGGACATGTCCGCTAGCGCCTCGTCGACGGCTTCAGAATCACCAGAGGCGACCAGTTCAAGAAATTCGGCGTTGTTCTCAGGCAGCGGAAGATCCTCATCGGGCTCTTCGGTGGTGGACGGAGTCGCCAGGGGCTCAGCCCCGGGTTCGCTGACTGCGCCTCCACTTGTCGTAGGTTGATCCGTTCCGTCCTCACCCTTGGCCGTAGAAGTTCCGGAACACGAAGCAGCTAGTACTGCGATCAAGACGATACTCACGAGTTGCTTCATTCTTTGTCACTACTTTTCTCTGGCTGACCTGCTCCATCAACGCTTGAATCGGTGCAAAAATTTCGTACTTCTTATTAACTTTCCTTCGCCAGTCAAGAACGCGACAAAAGAGCCTAGCGGGTAGATGAACTTGGCCCCAGTGCGACCCTGACCGCTGTTGGGTCGGCTCTCCTATTCGCTCGCCTCCTAAGGAACAGGGTCAGCTGTAGACTGCGGTAGTGCTAACACGCGGAATTCTTTTCACAGCCGTCACTCTCAGCGGATTTTCGACCCTAGCCGCGCAAGTCATCTTTCCCCGAGCTCTTCACCCCTACTTCGGGTCGAGCAGCGATGTCGGCGCTGCCGTCGTTGCCACCGCATTAGCCGGATTAGCTTTCGGCTACTTTCTGGGCGGACTTCCGAACCGAAACCCCAAAACAGCCATGTCAATCGGGCTCGTCGCCGGAGGACTGTCACTTTTTTTCGCCGCCTTTATATGGAGTCGACTCGACAATCTGGCTGGCGACGGTTCAACCTTTCGGCTTCTCCTGTCGGCCGGAGCGCTTACGGTCGTTCCCAGCGTTAGCTTGGGTGCGATATCACCGTTGGCGGTCCGTGCACTACCCCAACGCAGTGACGACCACCCGAGTGAACGTCCAGCCGTGATCTTCGGAATTGGGACGCTGGCTAACGTTGTTGGGGGTCTGAGTTCTGGGTACTGGCTCGTCCCCTTCGTCGGCCTCACTCGTTCCCTCATCGGACTCGGCGGCCTCCTTCTCGTTACTGCCGCTGGCCTATTCTGGGCACGACTAGACACACCCAGCACGGAACCAGAATCGGTATCACCGGACACAGCGAACCCAGAACATTCCGGCACAGTTTGGGGTTTGATAGCGTTGGCGTTCTACTCCGGTATCGCTTCGGTCGCTATCGAAGTAAGCGGCACACGAATGTTGGCATCCAACTTTGGGCCCACAACAACACTTTGGGCGTCGGTGCTTTCAGTCGGGCTTGGAGGTTTAGCTCTCGGCTATTTCTGGGGAGGCCGAATAGCGAAATCGAATCTTTCGACTGCTTTGTGGCTGGTGGTTTCAGCGAATTCGGTTTGGCTGCTCATATCGGCCTGGTTTCTTTCGTTGCTCGCCGATTCTTCACCCACATCGTCCATCGAAACAATTTTGGGGGTTGTTATAGCGGCGTTCCTACCGACGTTCATCTTGTTTGGTATGGAATCACAGATACTTGTCGGACTTGTCACGCAACGATCGGCCAGCAACGACGTCGCCTCAGTCACCGGGCGGGTATTCGCGGCCAGCACGATCGGGGGTTTGATCGGAGCGTTGACCGGCGTGTTCTTCCTACTGCCTGTACTCGGGGTTTCCCAGTTCGTTCGAATCGCCGCCGTTGGCTACCTACTAGCACTGACCCTAACTATGCTTCGACAAAAAACTATTACCGTCGGCGTTGCGGGCCTCGCGGCTATGGCATTGGTGCTACCGTTGCCGACCTGGGAGTGGCGAAACGAAACTGGTGTTCTTCTGACGCAGCAAGAAGGTCGTCACCAGACCATACGAGTTTATTCCGACCAGGCGACATACACCCGGTTTCATCTTGGCCCAACATACGAATCTGAAGTCGATTTCGAATCGGGCGAGCCGCTATTTGGGTATGCGGGAACCATCCTCGAACAGGTCGGCGATGTCGAGGGGGAAAATGTTTTAGTCGTTGGCGGAGCTGGGCATGCGTTAGCTCGAGCGTTCGAAACTCGAGGAGCCACAGTCACCGAGGTCGAAGTCGATCCTTTGGTTGCCGAGGTGTCCAATGAGTTCTTCGGCCCGATCGATGGTGAGGTCGTGATAGAAGATGGTCGGCGATTTATCACCGAAGCCCCACAAGACAGCTTCGATATCGTAGTGATCGACGCGTTCGACGGACCTAAAGTCGTACCGCCTCACATAACAACCACCGAATTTTACGAACAGGTCAGCCGTGCACTCGACGACTCAGGAACGATGTACATCAATATGATCGGTGAATCCGACGGCCCCCAAAGCGGTTCGTTCGACGTTATGTCTTCCACAGTTGCGACCGTCTTCAACAGCTCGGCAAGAGTCGGAGCGAGCGGCAACATCGTTCTGATTGCGAGTAACAGCACGGTCGATTCGTCACTTATTCCTCTAGAGGTCACGACCTCACCCAACACCGATGATCTCAACCCTATGGAAATTATGACGAACAGAAGCGGCTAAGTTCATACATGTGATGCCATTTGTCGCATCTCAGCGCCGCTAAGCGGCAACTTTCCGCAAATTCTTACGAGAACCGCCGGAGTGTCCAAAAAATCGGCCATCCTAGATGATAATGCACGTCATAATAATCGGAGCCGGTGAAGTCGGAGGTTACCTCGCACAGCGACTTGTCGCCGAGGACATCGACGTCGCAATGGTTGAGATAGACCCACAGCGAGCCGCCACTATCGGAGCAGAACTCGACATCCAGGTTGTTGTCGGAACGGGTTCAAGCATTGCGGTGTTGAAAGATGCCGGGGTTGAACGAGCAACGATGGTTGCTGCGGTCACCCCAAACGACGAAGTGAACCTTATCGCCTCACTTTTGGCTAAAGAACACGGGGCCGAAAGCACCGTTGTTCGGGTCGAGAACGAAGATCTGCGAACAAAGGACTGTGAGCAGCTTCTCAGCGCAGTCGGCGCCGACGTCGTTATCGACCCTGACGCAGAAACCGCCGAAGAAATTCTTCAACTCGTTCACACCACCGGAGTGGATGAGGTTTATCCGATGGCGGACGGCGAACTGGTCTTGATCGGTGCAGCGTTGTCAGAGGGCGCTCCTCTAGCCAATCGAGACCTCGGCGAAATTGGGCGATCCTTAGGCGACGACCGCAAGTTCATGTTCGGAGCGGTGACACGTGGCGACGAAACGATTATCCCCGACGGTGATCAGGTTCTTCTCCCCGGTGATCATGTCCGTGTTCTCTGCAAAAAGAACGCACAGCCTGAACTGTTTAAGCATCTTGGCGTCGCCGGGTCTCGGGCCCGACGAGTCCTGATTCTTGGTGGCGGCGCTATCGGCACTCACCTAGCAGAAAGTCTCGAAGCCGAAGGTGTCCAGGTCACCATTATTGAAAAGCGTCCAGAACGCGCCCAACAGTTAGCCACCAGCTTCCGGCGCAGTTTGGTTATCCAAGGCGAGATAACAAACACGGAGTTACTTCGAGCCGAATCTGTCGGCAAGATGGATGCCGTAATCGCTGCCACCGGCGAGGACGCGTCGAACGTTTTGGCTTGTGCGTTTGCCACCGATGAAGGGGCACCATTTACCGTTGCCGTCCTTCATAGCTTGACCCTACTTCCCTTGATCCGGAGAGTAGGAATCGACGCAGCGTTAAGCCCGCGAACGGCATCAGCCAACGCTGTGCTAAAGCTAATTCGTGGCGGCGCAACCGCGGTCGCTACGTTTCTTGAAAGCGACGCTGAAGTCGACGAACTCCATATCGCTCGCGGTAGTAAAGCCGACGGGGAGAAAGTGTCGAACCTCGGACTCCCCAATGGGCTACTGATCGGCGCTGTTATACGACCCGGTCAGGCTCCGATGATTGCTCGGGGCGCAACCTTACTCGAAGCCAACGACAGGATCGTGGTCTTTGGCCGGGCGAATGAGTTAGCAGCAGCGAAGTCCCTTTTCCGACCGTGACGAAAGGTCAGTCGTGAGTTTGTTAGCCGGTCTAGCACCCACCTGGAAGAAACGACCGCATGCGCTTCTTCACATTCTTGGATTGACACTTATTTTCTGTGGACTCGGCCAGATTTTGGCGGCGATCGCCGAACTAACTGCCGGTTCCTCAACCGATTGGATCGAGTTAGGCGGCGTCGGGTGTGGATCGGCCTTAGCCGGCACGATCCTCTGGTTGACGACCTCGGCCCCCAAGCGAATCCCCGTCCTTGACGTCTTCACTGCGGTAACGGCGTCGTGGTGTACGATGTCGGTCGTCGGTGCCTTGCCATATCTGTTGACGGGAACTATCACCGAGCTGGACCAGGCTTTGTTTGAATCGGTTTCTGGTTTCACAACTACTGGTGCAACCGTGCTTCAAGCAAGTGTTGAAGACCCGACCGTGTTTGCGGCATCTGAAGGTATTCTCTTTTGGCGATCGATGACCCAATGGCTTGGCGGTATGGGGGTCATCGTATTGGTGATCGCAGTGTTACCTTCGGTCGGCGGCTGGGGTATGGGTCTTCTCCAGGCCGAATCGCCCGGACCGACGGGGGAACGACTTAGGCCGCGTATCCGATCGACGGCTCGACGCCTTTGGGCAACATACTTGTTGGCGACCGGGCTGGTCCTTATCGGTTACCTTCTGGCCGGCATGGGCCTCTATGATGCGCTTTCCCATGCGCTAACCACCGTGTCAACTGGAGGTTTTTCTCGCTACACGCTTTCTATGGCTCACTTTAATTCAGCGCTGATCGAATGGATATGCATCGGTACGATGTTTACGGTCGGGGTGAGTTTCACGTTGCTGTATCGCCTTCTGCAAGGCAAGTTCGGTCCGCTTTTACGTTCGGTGGAGTTCCGGCTTTATGTCGCCGTTGTTACAGGTGCGACCGGCGTGATCTATGCGACTGCGGGTGCCGAACATCAGAACTGGACTGGGTTTCGCAATGCTCTCTTCTCGGTCACATCGATCGTTTCAACAACCGGCTACGGGACAGTCGATTTTGCTAATGAGTGGAGCGACGCCGCCCAAGCCGTGGTTTTGCTTCTAATACCACTTGGCGCCATGGCGGGTTCTACCGCTGGCGGGGTGAAACTTGTCCGCATTTTGGCGATTGCCAGCTACGCCCATAGGGCGGCGCTTCAACAACTTCACCCGGGCATGATTCGACCGGTTCGAGTTGGCCAAACGTTGATCAGCGATCGGATCGCCAACCAGGTGGTTGGGTTCTTAATTCTCTCGCTCGCCGCTTTCGGTGGCGGCGCTATTTTGATTGCGTTGTCGGGTTCTGACCTTGTTACTTCGTTCTCGGCGGCGGCGACCGCTTTTGGCAACGTTGGTCCAGGTTTGGCTGATGTTGGGCCTAGAAGCGATTTTATGGCTGTCAGTCCGTTTGCTCGAATCGTCGCTACTGTACTGATGCTTTTGGGTCGTTTGGAGATTTATCCGATTCTGCTTGCACTGGCGAAATTCAAGATCCCGGTCAGGATGTTACGTCACCAGCTTCGGCGCTGACTGTGACGGCGAAAAGTGTCGATTTCGTCGTAATAAACCAGCCGTTCCATGGTTGGGTAAATCACCTTATATAGCCAAGTAGAATACTTCACGCCAGGCTGGCACACCGTGGCTAACATCACCGACTAGACTGGAAAATCGCTAGCCCGGGGAGCTCATGGCAGACGACAAGCTCAAAAAAAATCTGAATCTGTTCGACGTGTATGCTATGTCGACAGGAGCGATGTTTAGCTCGGGTCTGTTTCTATTGCCCGGGATTGCGGCTGGATTCACCGGCGACAGCGTTTACCTCGCGTATTTCCTTGCCGGGTTCCTGATCTTGCCCGCCATGTACTCCATGGCCGAACTTTCGACCGCAATGCCTAAGGCCGGCGGCACCTACTATTTCCTTGATCGGGCGATGGGTCCGCTGATGGGTACGATCGGCGGCCTTGGTTCTTGGGTGGCTGTGGTTTTCAAGAGTGCCTTTGCCCTGGTCGGTATGGGCGCATACCTCAGTCTCTACGTCGATATCTCGTTTACTACGCTTGCGATTGTTCTGACCGTAGCTTTCGGCCTGATAAATATTGCGGGGGCCAAGGAAACGACCGTACTGCAACGAGCCCTGGTCGGTTCGCTCGTCGTCATTCTTTCGGTGTTCATTATTGTTGGTCTAGGGGGCGTCGATGGCGGTCCGCAACTGACTCCAAACGGAGATGACCAAAACTTTTTCCGTGCTGGGCTCGCCGGGTTCGTGTCGACGATTGGTTTGGTTTTTGTTTCCTATGCCGGCCTGACCAAGGTTGCGAGTGTCGCTGAAGAGATCGAGAACCCTGACCGCAACATCCCGCTTGGCATGACCTTGTCGCTTGCGACAGCAACGGTCATCTACACGCTTGGAACGTTGATCCTCATCAACGCCCTCCCCCAGGGCGAACTCGAAGAGAGCCTCACTCCGGTCGCCGATGCTGGCAGCGAATTCCTCGATTGGGTTCCCAATGACTTGGGCGTCGTTTTGATCGTCGTCGCTGCTATTGCTGCGTTCGCCTCAACCGGTAACGCCGGAATTCTTTCGGCCTCTCGCTATCCGTATGCGATGGCAAAAGACAAACTCATTCCTACCAACCTTGCCGAACTCGGGCGCTTCGGCACGCCAACCAAGTCGGTGTTGCTGACCGTTGCCGCCATGGTTGCTGTGCTGTTGTTGTTCCCAGTCGAGTCGGTCGCTAAGCTCGCCTCAGCCTTCCAACTTGTCCTCTTTGCGCTGATCTGTATCGCCGTCATCGTCATGCGCGAAAGCCAGATCGACAGTTACAAGCCCGGTTTCAAGGCTCCTTTCTACCCGTGGCTTCAGATCGCCGGGGTAGTGATTGCGCTGTGGCTTATCAGCGAAATCGGGTTCTTAGCCATCGCGTTTACCGCTGTGCTTCTCATCGGGTGTGTGATGTGGTACCGCATATACGCCATGGGCAACCTGGAACGCCGGGGCGCTATATTCCATGTTCATCAACGACTTGGGGAACAAAAGTACGAAGATCTCGAACGTGAACTCATGACTATTGTTCACGACCGAACCCAAGATGAGAACCTGTCGTACGAGGCGTTGATCGCACGCTCGGTCGTGGTTGATGTGCAGGCTGGGTCCTTTGACGACTCTCAACTCAAAGAGTTGCTCTCTGAGACGTCGATCAAACGATTCGATGCTGGTGAACGGATCGCCGAGACCTTCGGCGACAAGTTATCGTTCCGTCCTGTTGGCGACGACGTCTACATGTCCATGACCGCCGCCGCAGACATCGAGCAGCCTGAACTCGTCGTGTGCCGCCTCGGCCCGGACACAACACTTAACCTCGAAGGATTAGACGAGCTACGTCAAGCCCATACGCTCCTGTTCCTGGTGGCCCCCAACCGCCCTATCGGACTCGATCTCCGGCTCGCCGGACAAATTGTCGAAGTGGTGCAAAGCGATAACTTCACTCGCCGTTGGTTGCGTGCCCAAGACGAAAAGGCGTTAAACGCCATCTTGATGCGTGACGACCACTTCTACCATGGTGCGGTTGAGACGCTGCCGTTTTTGGTCGAACAGCTTGGTCGAAAGATTAGCGAACTCGAATTGCCGAGCTCTTGTATTGTTGCGTTGATTGAACGTGACGGCGAGCTGGTCATTCCGACCCCTGAAGTGACGCTGTTGGCGTTCGATGGTGTTGCCATCATCGGTGAACCCGACGATATCGAACTACTTAACGAGGGGCTCGATCCCTTCGAAGCTCGACAAGCCGAAATAGCGGCCGCTGAGAACGCGGCTGAGCTTGCTCGACAAGAGCGGGCCGAGGACGAATCCCGCAGTAGCTCTCAACAAGCGGCCGACTCGTAGCACTCGTCTCGAACCCGGCTATATTGCTGGTCGCCCCCGACCGGCGACGACGGTGTTAACAGCGAACGACCGTAGGGCCTCTAGACGCTCCCAGTCGACTGGCTGGCCAACCAACGCGCGGTTGTATTCTTTACCTTGGAGCACTCCCATAAACGCTTCGGTTTCGACCGGGGCTTTGTCGGTCTCGAGGACAACAGCTACGACCGGTTCGAGTAGTGCCGTGACCCGCTGAATAACTTGTTCGGCGAATCGGTCACCCAGATTGGGGCTGTCGGGCACAGCACCGATGAGGAATCTGACAAGCCGAAGCCCTTGGTGGTCGAACGCCATTTGTTGATACGCCAGCGCGGTTGCCTCAAGCCGATCTTGGGGCGACCCTTCGGACGTCATCGCTTGTTCTACCGGTATCAACATTTCGGTTAGCACGGTTGAAAGTACGTCACCGATTAGACCTTCCCGGCTGCCGAAGTGTCGGTAGATGGTCTGTTTTGATGCGTTGGCTTCGGCTGCGATGTCGTCGAGTGTGACTGCTTCGAATCCCTGTTCGATGAAGAGTTTACTGGCCGCGTCGATTACTACTTGGCGGCGGGCAGCGCTTCGGCGGCGCTGACCTTGCTTGCGATGGTCGGTGGCGGTTTCTGCCATGACTACACGTTACCGGTGGGAACACTCTTACTTTGGTGGAGGCTGTCGATGACTTCGAGAAACGTCGAAGGTTCTGGCCGTATGCGATAGTTGTCTGTCAGGTCAAGCCATCGGACAGTTCCAGTGTTGTCGGTGATGACGACCGTTGGAAGTACTGTGTCACCATCATATCCGTGAGCGATTCCGGCTGGTGCCCCTCCGACGTGTTTGATGCCGAGGGTGTCGGCGGCTTTACCTTCGATGTCGGTATAGAAGTCGAACGAAACGTCAAATCGTTCAGCCAGCTCTTCGGTGTTTTCAGAAGGTTGTGGGCTGATCAAGGTAACCCGGTAGCCACGTCGTTCTAACGCCTGGTAGTCGGCCGCTATCTCTGAAATTTGGGCCATACATAGTGGGCACCAGTTTCCTCGGTAGAACAATATGATCCGGGGTTGTTGACGCAGCTGACTACTCGTTGTCTGCTGACCGTTAACCGATGTAACCACAAAGTCAGGTAGTGGACGATCGACTTGTAGCGCTATGGGGCCGGAACGGTCGAGTCTCGAATACCAGTAGGTGTAGAGAAAATGCAGCCCGGCTGCGATTACCACTATTGGAAATACGAGCGGCCATGTGATGAGGGCAACAACCGAGGCGACGGCGTCGGTTGCCGTGATCCACCACAGGCGTCTGCTGGTTCGGGCTGGTTTCGCCAGGACCAGATATGTGAGGAAACCGGTAGAGGCAATGGCGCCAAGACCTAATCCGAACGCGGTTTGACTTCGTGTCACAAAGGCGTTGACCGCTAGCGCGATTACAACGGTGTCGAGCACAAGGAGCGTAACGATGAAGGATCGACGGGCTGGTCTAGCCCAACCCTCTTTAAGTGAACTCATAAGTACAGTTAATCTTATCGGCGCTCAGAAGGCAAGCAACATTTCGCATCTAACCCGATTGCCGGTTCCACTGAGCCGCCAACTCCGCCAACGCCCGCTCCTGGTCGACCCCAAGCTGCCGGGCGACATTAACGAACCGTTCAGCGGCGACAGCCAACGACCCATCAATATCAGAAGGCAACGCAAGCTCGATCACGAATGTCCCCCGATGCCCTCGGCTCTCGACCACACCGTCACGTTCCAACAGCGCATACGCCTTAGCTACCGTCCCTTTGGCCAACTGGAGATCCCCAGCGAGCTGACGGATAGCAGGAAGTCGAGCCCCCACCGGCAAAACACCCGAAACAATCATACGCGTCACCTGCTCCCGGATCTGCTCATACACCGGTAACGCAGATTGAGGGTCGACGTCAAGAATCATGAGTAGACGAAACTGTAGTCTGATCCTTCGAACCTGCCACACCCTGAGAAGGCGGGTTAGCTAACTCGACGTCGCTCAACCGATCAAGACCCAGTCGACGGTTCTGCCACCAGACCCCTAAAGCGAGCACAAAACACACAAACTCAGCTATGCCCGCAACGTTAGTCAAACCCTGCGGACCCGCCCATATTCCGAAGGTTTCAGCTAAAAGAGCGAACCCCAATGCCATCGCTGGATCGGCCAGACTACGAGTATTAGCCAAATAACGAAGAAGGTCGTCGGCATGACGAAGGGGTTCTGGCAACGCTGGACGACTACGAACAACAACCCGCCACTGTGCAATCAGGACGACCCCTACCAGCAACAAGACCGACAAAGAGCCATACAACGACCAACCTCGCCCACCGTCTACCAGCGAGAAAACAGTTAACCCGCAACCCAACCCAGCGATTAGATACAACACATATTGCTGTCCACCAGACACGTATCGCCTAAGCGACCTTCTAGTCAACTCTGCTGTACGGGGCCCATCTACCGGCTTACCCACCCGAGCTGATTCCGACAAAACCGCACCCGTCATGATCCCAATCATCCCGAACAGCACAAAATGCCCAGTCCAGCCCAGGGCGAACGCCAACCCGGCTGCCCCGCCAACATACCGGTACCAACGCGCCCGAACGATCCAACGCTGAATCAGTACCTGAGCCTGCCGATCCCGGGTTAACAGCCGAGCTATCTCCGCTCCGTCGGTATCGACGGCACCAATATTCATCAAGAGCAGCGTTGCGGTGAGCAACGCTAAGGCCAACAGCGCCGTGATCCCGAACAGAGCACCAACACCAAGACTGACTCCTATCGAGTCCAGGAACGGCACGGCAGCGAAACCGAGTAACGTCAGAAGGATCAGCACCGTAAACGGTCGCTGGCCAGACACGAACCTCCGAATTTTTTTGCCGTCTAACATCAGCCCACCACCTCACAGATTGCTTCGTTCAGGTCGGCCGCCTGTGCTATTTCTCCCGTTTCTTTGACAGCCCAAACGTCGACGTCATCAGCGACATCGAACCGCTCGGTCCGTGTCGGCGAGAGTCGCTGGATCGACGCAAATCGAACTTCGGCCGCGATCGAGTCGAGCGTGATTGCCGACTCGCCACAGCGGCGGGCGGGAACGATCAAGGCGACAATAATGGACGCATCACCGGCGACGGTGACCGGCAGCTCGACGAGGTTGCTAGTTAGATCTCCTGCGAACGACTGAGGGTCTTCGTTCACGCCCAGATCTCGCCTACTTCCGACGTAGTTAAGAATAGATGGGACCCCGTCGGCGTAAGACGATGACCTTCCCCAGAAAATACCTAGCTCGGGTTTTGTTTCCGGCACTCCAGCGAGCGCCGCCACTCGCGGATTTAGTCCGTTGTCGCGGTACACACGGTCGAGCTGGATATCTCGACGCCCACGATTAGGTATGGCAAATTGCACGTAGACGTCATCGCCATTACCGAACGACGAAACGACAGCTTCTTGCACCTCAAAGTCAGCCGACAACGGGTCGGCGACGACATAGCCCTTACCTAACCCGACGCCGACAATCGAAGCCAAGAGAATGACTACTAGACCAACACCTAGGCGCCGTTTGATTCCCGGCAGCTGGGGCACTAGCTGCTCGAGCACTTCTGGCGCCACTTCTTGAACCCTGGCACCTAACCCCGACGGTTCACCTTCACTCATCGCCATTTCTCCCACCCCAGCACTTTCCAACACCCTTGTATCAATGTACTAGTACAAAGGTACATTAGCATGGGGCCAGCGAGAAACAATCGCGAGATACATCTTGACCTCATGTTGACCTGAGGTTCTAAGGTCCAAAGCATGGATCAACGAGCAGCAGAAATCGGATGCGATCTGCACACCGCCTCCAGCTTCGGCCCAGTCGAGAGCGAATGGGGAGACCTAACCACTTCCTACACCTCGGTGGAACGCACACCTCAAGGGGCCAAAGCCAACCTCCCACTACGTCTTCACCAAGCGGTTTCAAAACTCATCGACCGAGAAAACGCCTGCTGCCCGTTTCTCACCTTTGAGCTGCAGCACGCAGACCACCACCTAACACTTACCGTGACCAGCCAAAACCCGGACGCGATCCCAATCATCGAGTCCCTAGTCGGACTAGACATCAATACACCATAAAAATGCTTACCGCTTTCGGGATCAGTTCAGCCATCGCCATGGTCATGGCATACGCGTTAGAAGATCGAGCGACCATCTGGATCGCCGTGTTCGCCGCCGCCTGCACGGCCACCGCACTCTACGGAATCGCAACCAATGCATGGCTATTCGCTGCACTCGAAACCATCTGGGCAGGCATCGCTTTACGGCGCTTCATACACAAAAGGAAGAGATCATGAAAAAAGATAAGAAATTCTGGGCTACCGCAATCGGCGTCGTCTGCGGCATAGAGCTACTACTAGCGGCACTGATTGGCGGCGCCGGACTCAGCGCGTTCTTCGGCCTTGAAGGTCTCTTCGTTGGCATCGTCATCGCCGGAGCAGCAATCGGATACTTACTACTGCGACGGCAACGACGAACGAACGCAACAGTGAACAACTGACATTTAGACAAGCCTGCACCTGCACATTTTTGCGTTGGCGGTTTAGGTGATTCAACGACCATAACGATCTGTTCGTCGGTGTCATCATTAGAACCAGTTCCCATGATGAGCTATCCTCGACGTACAAAGGAAATCGTTCCGGCCAGCGACACGACGGCAGCGTGTCAGCTAGGTTGTGGCGAACATAGAACCAGGAGCATCGCTATGCCACAAGAAGTCCGAGGAGTCATCGCCAAATCCAAAGGGGCACCGGTAACCGTCGAGACCATAATCGTCCCTGATCCTGGACCTAGCGAAGCGGTCGTAGCCATTCAAGCCTGCGGGGTCTGCCACACCGATCTACATTACCGGGAAGGAGGAATCAACAACGAATTTCCGTTCCTCCTCGGACATGAGGCAGCTGGACTCGTCGAAACCGTCGGTGAAGGGGTCACAGATATCAAACCCGGCGACTTCGTGATTCTAAACTGGCGAGCGGTCTGTGGAACATGCCGATCATGCATGAAGGGCAAACCCCAGTATTGTTTCGACACCCACAACGCAACGCAAAAAATGACGCTGACCGACGGCACCGAACTTTCACCCGCTCTAGGCATAGGAGCCTTCTGCGACAAGACATTGGTCGCCGCGGGACAATGCACCAAGGTCGACCCTGCCGCTAAGCCGGAAGTCGCAGGGCTTCTGGGCTGCGGCGTGATGGCAGGGCTAGGTGCGGCGATGAACACTGGACAGGTCAGCAGAGGAGATTCGGTAGCCGTATTCGGCTGTGGCGGCGTGGGCGACGCCGCATTGGAAGGTGCCCGCTTGGCCGGAGCTGGCACAATCATCGCCGTAGATATCGACGACCAGAAACTGGAATGGGCCAAGGGTTTCGGCGCAACCCACACTATCAATTCAGCTGACGAGGACCCTGTCGAAAAGATCCGAGAATACACCGGCGGCAACGGAGCCGACGTGACCATTGAAGCGGTCGGCCGACCCGAAACATACGAACAGGCGTTTTATGCCCGAGACCTGGCAGGCACCGTCGTATTAGTCGGCGTACCTAACCCGGATATGAAAATCGAACTGCCCTTTATCGAATTGTTTGGCCGAGGCGGTGCGTTAAAGTCCAGCTGGTACGGTGACTGCCTACCGTCTAGGGATTTCCCAATGCTTATAAACCTGTATCTCCAAGGCCGACTAAATCTGGAAGGTTTCGTATCTGAGACGATCGAAATCGACGCTGTTGAAGATGCGTTTCACAAGATGGAACAAGGCGAGGTACTCCGTTCGGTGGTGATGATGTAGTGTCGACAAATCTCGAACACCTCATCACTTCAGGCACCTTTAGTCTTGATGGACAAGACTTCGACGTCGACAACAACGTCTGGATACTAGGTGACGACCGCGAGGTGATCGTAATCGACGCCGCCCACGATGCCCGCAAAATATCGACCGTGGTCGGCGACCGGAAACTCCGCGCCATCTTGTGTACACACGGACACAATGACCACATCAACGCTGCTGTCGAACTATCTGAAGAAACCGGTGCCCCCATTTTGCTTCACCCTGACGACGCCATGTTGTGGGACACCATCTACCCTGACCACCGATTCGACACCGAGCTACACAATTCGGATGCGATAGAAATCGGTTCAGCCGAGTTAAAGGTTCTTCACACTCCGGGCCATTCACCGGGCGGCTGCTGTTTCCATCTTCCGGACGAAGGTATCGTCTTCAGCGGCGACACATTGTTTAACGGCGGCCCGGGAGCGACCGGCCGTTCGTTCAGCAGTTACGAACTTATCTTGGAGTCGATCGAGAAGCAGCTGTTCTCGCTACCGACCGAAACCGTCGTCCACACAGGTCATGGTGATTCGACTTCTATTGCCAACGAGTCGCCGAATTTGGATGATTGGAAAACCAAAATATAGGTTGGGTTTAACCGCCTCCCCCTGACCCAAACACTAGGGCGCGGGCTGATAGCTGCGGTTCTTACCGGTCCTTTAGAGGTACGTGTTCGAACCAGAATCGTAGTCGTCAGGTTGTTGCGTTGCGCCGGGTAAAAGCTTTGTCGGAACATCTGGTTTTTCGAATTGGGTCACCTCAGTCTCGTCAAGAAACGAGTCGTCGGCGAGCCGGTTCGCCATGTTATTGATCATCGTGTCGATCAAATTCCTCACGTAGCGACCATTTCCGAAACTGTCTGTCTTGTTCTTGAACGCGGTTTCGAGATGATTCGATACCGCTGCCATTCCTTCATCGGTGATGGTGTAGCCGTTGGCCTTGATCGCAAGTTTGAACATTTCAGCCAGCTCTGACGGAACAAAGTCTTTGAATTCGAAGTGGTGTTTAAATCGTGAGGTGATGCCCGGATTCGAAGCCAGAAAGTATTCGAGTTTGTCCTTGTAGCCGGCGATGATAACAACAAGATCATCTCGATGATCTTCCATCTGCTTCATCAACGTATCGATAGCTTCCTGCCCAAAGTCGTTGCCGGAAGCGGCGCGAGGTTTGAGCATGTAGGCTTCGTCGACAAAGAGGATTCCGCCTAGGGCCTCATCTACTTTCTCCTTCACCCGAGGAGCCGTCTTTCCGATGTACTCGCCGACCAAACCGCCTCGATCCGTTTCGACGACGTGCCCTTTTGAAAGGACACCGAGAGATTTGAGAATGTCCCCCAGGATGCGAGCCACCGTTGTCTTACCCGTACCCGGTGGACCGGCGATAACCATATGGTTGGTTTGGCTTTGGGTTTCGAGGCCGAGTGTTTGACGACGCTGCTGCACTCGGATGACGTTAGCCATCGACCTGATTTGTTCCTTAATATCGACCATACCGACCAGGTGATCTAGCTGGGCGATAGCTGTTTCTCGTTCGGCTTGGAGGTCGTTCTCAATACGTGCCGATTCTTCTTCAGACACGTCGGTGACCCTGAACTTGGAGAAGGCGGCGTGGGCTCGTTTACTGACGAATATGCCGAAAGGTTCAGAGTCAGAACCGAAGCTTTGGATTCTGAATTTTTCTATCTCTTGCCCATTGGCCGAAAAGATTACGGTGTGAGGCAGCACAACTATTTCGACATCGATTTTTTCGTCGGCGACCTTCGGCAACACGTCGGTTTTTAGCCATGGCTGCAACGCCTCCCAGCCCCCGCTGTGGCGTTCGAACTTCCAGTACCCGTTATTTGAGATCGAAAATCTTTTGTCTTGCTTGCCCCGGTCCCATTGAACCCCAAAGCCTGTGGCTGCTGTACCGGGAATAAACCGCATCGAAACCTGCAGCTTGTAAGAGGTAGGCGACTTGTGGGGAATGTTCGCCCGTAAGAACGCGTAGTTATCTTCATCGGCCAAAATCGTGCATTCATCGTCGGCAAAAGACACGAGCTCAGAACCACTAGTGACGACCCATGAGTCTTCGTTGCAAGGAAGGTCAAATGGAAGATGAAGTGTCATTGTTTGACTATAACTAAGACCACACCCGACACTGCTCATCGGCTGGCTCGGCACAATATTCGCGACAGACATAACCTTCCAAACCTTCTTGATGTAGTCACAATCGTCTGTTATTGTGACTACATGGAAGTAGGAGTCAGAGAACTCAAAGCACAGCTCTCCAAATACCTTGGCGTCGTCGCCGGTGGGCAGTCCATTACGGTTACTGATCGAGGTAAACCCGTAGCTACCCTTGGCCCCCTCTCGACAACATCACTTGTCGAGACAGGCATCGAACAAGGATGGATCGACCCGCCGAACCGGGCATCTTTACGCGACCCAGTTCCCTACCAAGCCGAGAAATCTATATCGAGCGTCTTGACCGAGGACAGAGGTTGACACTCTACGTCGACTCAAGCGCGTTATTGAAGCGCTACGTTTCGGAACACGACTCCGCAGCCGCCATCAGCCTCATGCAGTCAGACCCGGTGTTAGTTACGTCCCGACTCACCGAAATCGAAGTGCGACGAAACATCGTTCGCCTTTTACACGATGACACTGCCCTAGCGGCCAAAGAACAGTTCGCAGAAGACCTCGACGCCTTTGCGCTGATTCACATAGACGCAACAACATGCAACCAAGCGAGTCGGGTAGCCGAACAGACACTCTGCCGATCGCTCGACGCCATTCACATAGCCGCCGCTTTGCGCGCAGGGCCAGCCACAACTCTGCTCACCTTTGACATACGACAGGCCCAGGCCGCCAGAGCTTGCAACCTAAACACAATCGGGGTTTAGTTAGAAGGCCGATCAAAACCCGAGGCATATCCAGGCAATCGGCCGACAACCGGTTTAGCGCATTGCGGACATAGCTTCAGCGGCGTCGGTCAATATTTCTTGACCAAACGGCAGAACACCCAACGCAATAGTGGCAACTACGGCAATAGCCACGGCCGTTACACCCGCCAGCGGGAAGGCACTCAGACCGGATGGCAGAGCGTCTGGTTCATCAGCCTCCGCTGGAGAATCCACCAGAAACATCGAGACCACAATCCGCAGATACAGAACCGCAGCCACTACAGAAGCCAGCATCGCCACTCCAGCCAAGACGTACGCCTCGGACTGTGCGGCAGCCGCTATAACCCTGAACTTCGCTAAGAAACCAGAAGTGAACGGAATACCAGCTTGGGCGAACAACAACGCCGACATCAGCACCGCCAACACCGGGTTGCTTTTGAACAAACCTCGATAGTCATCCAAGGAATGGCGACCGTCGTCTCGACGACCGATCAAGGTGATCACACCAAACGTGCCAGCCACCATGATCGTGTAGGCAAGGAGATAGAACAAGAATGCTTCTGCCCCCAAGACACCGCCGTTGCTTCGGCTTTCAGGGTCAGCTGCCGCATAAATGCCAATCAAGATGAACCCGGCGTGAGTTATCGAAGAATACGCCAACATTCGCTTCACATTGGATTGGGCGATAGCGAGCAGAGAACCTACCACCAGAGACGCTATGGCTAGACCCTGAAGCAGCGGACGCCAGTCCTCAACGTAGGGCCCGAAACCAACAAAAAATACTCGTAGCATCCCGGCAAAGCCAGCTACTTTCACTGCCGACGCCATGAAGGCGACAACCGGCGACGGTGAACCTTCATACACGTCAGGCGTCCAGAGGTGGAATGGGACCGCTGAAACTTTAAACGCAAAACCGACCATCAGAAGCGCCATCGCCACCAATATCATCGACGAGTCCACAGCCGGGCTAAGACCACGCTCGTTCAAACCTGATTGGCTGATGCCGGTTAGTCTGGTCGACCCTGTAGCACCGTAGGTGAGGGCGATGCCGTAGAGAAATAGGGCCGACGATAACGCCCCGAGGAGGAAATATTTGAAACCGGCTTCTTGTGATTCGCCGCGGCGCAGGTGAAGTGAAGCCAACACATAGACGGCGATCGAAAGGATTTCGAGACCGATGAACGTGACGATCAGATCTTCGGCCGAGGCCAGAAGCACACCGCCCGAAGCCGACATGAGAATCAACACGTACCATTCGGGGCCACTGAAACCCTCCCGCTGGAGGTACCCGTGGAACAGCAACGAAACAAGAAACACCGATATGCAGATGACGCCGGTGACAAACACCGTGTACTGGTCGACCGACATCGAGTTGGCGACAACAAATTCGGGGCCAGTTGACGAGACTCGATCCCAAATGTCGACCACAAATACCATCGCCGCGGCAGCGGTACCTGCGGTAAACGCCGCCGGGAACCAGTTGTCTTTAAGACTTGGGATTAACGAAGAGATCGTAATCAGAAGAATGCCACCCAATGCGAGGGTCACCAGTGGGGCTATCAGCGACCACGCCACCTCAGGCGAATCGGTCTGGACCTGCAATAGTTGTTCAATCATTGGTCAACCTTTTCGCTTGCCTCGTCGTCGGCAGGCTCTTCATCCGACTGGTCTTCATCGGAATGGCTTTCGTCTTTATCTTCTGCATGGCTATCGTCGCCGGAATCTTCGCTGTGTGAATCTTCGCCGTAGTCGTCGTCGCCATGTTCTTCGGCCTCTTCAGCCGCAGCGACAATCCCCTCGACACCAGGACGCTCGGGACGTTCTTCGGTGGTTTGCAACAAAGCCTCGACCGACGGTTCGATTCGATCGAGAACTGGACGTGGGTAAACGCCGAGCGCAACGATCAGGAACAGTAGCGGCAAAATGCCGGCCAGTTCGTATGGGCGAAGGTCTTTCATTTCGGCGTTCTCGCCATCGGCGGGGCCGTGGAATGAACGCTGATACGCCCACAGCATGTACAGCGCCGCCAAGATGACACCGCTGACCGCAACAACCGCCCACCAGCGACCGCTCTGGAACGTTCCGAGAAGAATCAGAAACTCACCAGCAAACCCGTTCAAACCGGGCAAACCGATACTTGAAAGCATCACCAAAGTGAAGACGGCAGCCAAAATCGGAGCCGACTTTTGAAGACCACCGAGTTCGGCGATCTGGCGAGTGTGACGACGCTCGTACACCCAACCGACCAAGATAAACAGTGCGCCGGTAGAAAGACCGTGGTTAACCATCTGCAAGACGGCACCTTGAAGCCCCTGCGAGTTGAGGGCGAAAATTCCCAACACGATGAAACCCATGTGGGCTACCGAAGAATAGGCTACGAGGCGTTTAAGGTCTTTCTGCATTGTCGCCACCGCTGCGCCATAGACGATGCCGATAACACCCAGCGTGAGGAACAACGGAGCAAAAGTTTCGATCTGGTCGCGGAACAAACCAACCCCGAACCGGAGGAACCCGTACGTACCGAGTTTGAGGAGAACACCAGCCAAGATAACCGAACCTGAAGTTGGGGCTTCGGTGTGCGCGTCTGGCAGCCACGTGTGAATCGGGAAGACTGGAACTTTGACCGAGAACGCTAACGCGAAGCTCAGGAAGATAAAGGTCAGTGCCGTCTCGTTCTCGGCGGCAAACCCGTCAGCGGTGACCGCTTCCAGTAGAACCCGGTAGTCGAAACTTGGCCCATCTGCTCCGGAAGTCAACCAGACGAGGCTGACGATTCCAACGAGCATCAACGCAGAAGCCGCCATCGTGTAGAGGAAGAACTTCATCGAAGCGTAGATTCGGTTGCCGTGACCCCATCCACCGATGAGGAAATACATCGGCACAAGAACAATTTCGAAGAAGAGGAAGAAGACCAACAAGTCGAGGGCAACAAAGGCGCCCATCGAGCCGGCCATCAACATCATCAGCCAAACGTGATAGGCCTTCGAATCGTGGTGAGCTGATGTTGTGATCAACGCGATCGGGAACAACAATCCGGTCAGCACAACCATGAAGAGCGAAATACCGTCGACCCCAAACGCCCAGCTGAGCCCAACCGAGTCAACCCACGGTGTTGTCGAGGTGAACTGGAAACCGCCCTCGCCGACGACGAACTCGGCTAGCACGTAGAAGGAGACCAACCCGGTCAACGAGGATCCAGCTAGTGCGATAAGTCCACTAAAGGGAAGATAGAAACCTTCGGTCTTTTCCGGCTGCTTATCAAAGAACGATGGTACGACAGCGATAATGGCCGCAGTCGCTAAAGGAATAAGAATGAGTGAAGGCAGCAGCATCTCGCTCATATGAACAACCTTCCAATAAACCATGCAGCCACTAAGACAGTGCCAGCTCCAATACCAAGGGCGTAGCTACGTACGTATCCCGGCTGGGTGTACTTCAAGAGACTTCCAAGTTTGGTTAGAACAAACCCGATTCCGTTAACTACACCGTCTACGATGGTGCGGTCGAACCACGCCATCAGGTCAAACAAGGCTCGGCCGGGGCCACCCATGAAAGCGGCGTAGCTTGAGTCCAGACCCCATGCGTTGAGAAGAATATCTTTCTCGACCGCATCCGGATTAGCTTTACCTTTGTAGTACATCTGGTAAGCCGCGAAGAGCCCTACCAATCCGACCGTGATCGCTACAACAGCAAGTCCGATCTGACTACTACCGGTGAACTTTGGATGGAATGCGTTGCCAAACAACGAGGGTTCTATCCAGTGATCGAGGAAATGGAGATCTTTACTGAATGGCAGATTCAACACGCCGCCGAACGTAGCCAGAACAGCCAAGATAACGAGAGGAGCCGTCATCGTCCACGGAGACTCGTGTGGATGATATTCCTGACGATCTCGGTAACTCTGAGGCAAATGTTCCTCGATAGCCGTGATGTCTGGCTCGGCGCTCAACGCCGTAACCGTATGTGTCGTCGGGATAGCAGTCGCCATCTCTTTTTCGAGCTTGTTCGCGACTTCTGCAGCTTTGTCCCGAGCGTTCGTTACGTTCTCGATTGCGGAACGAGCCTTGGCGTTTATCGAACGCGCTTTCTCAAGCAGTTTTTCGAGATCGTCGGGAGCATCGGGTGAACCAAGAAGCGCCTCGTACTTGTCGATATCGTTTTGTGAGGCCGTCATCGTTTCAACGATTGACGTTCGGTCAGCTTCCATCAGCGCCAAACTTTCGGCTGGCTTTGCTGCCCGGTTCTGCCAAGCTTGTTTGATTTCTTCAGGAGTAGCGTCGAAGAATCGAGTCCGCCCGTAGAACGTGAGAATGACTTGGCGGGTCATGTAGAACGCCGTCAACAGCGCCGTCACGAGACCTATCGCCCACAAACCTTTACCGCCAACCGAATCGGCGTTCCAGGCGTACAGCAAAATTTCGTCCTTCGACCAGAAACCACTAAACGGTGGCACACCAGCGATGGCGAGCCAACCGATGATAAAGGTGAAGGCCGTAATCGGCATGTACTTTTTGACCCCGCCCATACGACGCATGTCTTGTTCGTCGTGGAGGCCGTGAATTACCGAACCTGACCCGAGGAACAGCAACGCTTTGAAGAAGGCGTGGGTGATCATGTGGAACAAGGCCGGAACGTACGCCCCGATTCCTACAGCCAGAAACAGGTAACCCAACTGGGAAACCGTTGAGTAGGCGAGAACCTTTTTGATGTCGGTTTGGGCCACCGCTGCTGTTGCCGCGAATAGGCCGGTCAACGCTCCGATCCAGGCGATACTTCCAACTGCCCATGTGTCGGCTTCGGCGAGAATCGGGTTGAGTCGGGTTAACAAGAATACACCGGAGGTAACCATGGTGGCGGCGTGAATCAACGCCGAAACCGGGGTGGGGCCTGCCATCGCGTCTGGCAACCAAACGTAGAGCGGAAGCTGTGCTGATTTGCCTGCGGCCGCCAGCATGAACAGCAAGACGATTACTGTCGAGGTACTAAACGGTCCGACGGTGCCGTCGATTTCGCTTGATCGAGACAAAATGTCGTCGTAGTTGATCGAACCGAGTTCAACGAACACGAAGAACGCGGCGAGCATGAACCCGAAGTCACCGATCCGGTTTGTTACGAACGCCTTTTTACCGGCCGAGGCATTAGCTTCATCGGTAAACCAGAACGAAATTAGAAGATACGAACATGCTCCTACACCTTCCCACCCAAGGAACGTGAGTAGCAGGTTGTCACCCAACACCAGCAAAAGCATTGAAGCTATAAATAGATTCAAGTAGATAAAGAACTTCGAAAAGTTTTTATCTCCGTGCATGTAGCCGATGGAGTAGAGGTGGATAAGGGTTCCGATGCCGGTGATGAACAAACTCATCGTGATCGACAACGGATCGAGCAGTAGCCCTACATCGACAACGAAGTCACCGGCGTTGATCCACGTGAAACCTTCGACCAGTTCAAATCGTTTAGCGTGATCAGATTCGCCCCGCAGAGAGAAGAACGTGATGACGGTCGCAATGAAGGCACCCGCCGACGCTATTGTCGCCAACCAACCAGCGACCGGTTCACCTAGGCGACGCCCAATAAGCACCAACAAGAGAAACCCGACCAGTGGAAAGGCGGGAATGAGCCAAGCAATTTCCATCTCTACATCAGCCTTTCAACACTGATAAGTCGTCTGAGGCCAGATCTGCGTTGCGGCGCATAAGGGCGACAACTAACGAAAGACCAACTACAACTTCAGCGGCAGCAACTACCAAAACAAAGAACACTGCGGTCTGTCCCGCTATGTCGTTCAAGACACCGGAAAAGGCCACGAAACTGATGTTTACGGCGTTGAGCATTAGCTCCACACACATAAACATGACTAGTGGGTTTCGTCGAATCATCAGACCGGTAAACCCGAGCGCGAACAGAACAGCGCTCAACACCAGGTACCACGTCTCAGTTACTTCCACAGCTCTCCCCCAGTTACTCCACTGGTTCCATACACATCGTCAACGCCATAGCCGGTCATCGGGTAGCGGTGCCTGGCTCGTCGATCTCTATTCCTTCAGCACCTTTGTTGCGGACAAGAACAACTGCACCAACAGTTGCGATCGTCAGCAGCAAGGCAGTGGCCTCAAATGCTAAGACGTTGCGGCCAAACAGGTCGGCGGCTAATCCTTCGACGTCGGCAGGTGGCCGTTCGCCTTCTTCTAGCAATGACTCGTCAAACCTGACCGGACGTCCAGATTGTGTTTGTTGTCCGGTTAACGCAACCGCACCTTCAGTTTTAGTTCCGGCATCTTCACCAAAGCCAGGCCCTGAAAGAAAGAGCCCACCTAAGACAAGCCCAAGCACACAGAGCCCAAGTAGAACACCGGCAGAGCGTTGACCGGCGAGCGGTTCGACCTCTAAATCTTCCGTTTTATCAACGCCGAGAAGCATGATGACAAAGAGAAATAGGACAACGACCGCCCCGGCGTATACCACGACCTGAACGAACGCCAAGAAGTGAGCTTCCTGGATTACGAAGAGAACGGCTACACCAAAGAATGATGCGATGAGAGAAAGTGCTGCCCGAACTGGGTTCTTGCTGAAAATAACACCGACGGCTCCACCAAGTACGACGGTGGCTGCGATAGCAAATACGACTACTGAAACCATCAGCCCTTCTCTTCCGCTTTGGCCGTATCGACGGCGACCGCTTCGATCGCTGCGTCGATTGGAGTCCGAACGTTCTGCGCCGCTTCTGGGGCTCGTACTCCGTATCCCAGTTCGCCAGACCAAGCGACCGTGCCTTGTGCACTAGCTTTACCTGACGGGGCGGTGGCCCGCATCCAACCTGAGGTGTGCTGGTCTTCGCCATCTCGCCAGTCTTCCCATGGAAGTTGCTGGGGTCGACCGTCGTCATCAACCAGAAGTTCGTCTTTGGTGTAGATGGCGTCGGATCGGTTACTGAACGAGAATTCGAACAGTTTCGTTTCGGTGATTGCTTCTGTCGGGCAGGCCTCTACGCACATGTCACAGTGGATACAGCGCAGGTAGTTAATTTCGTAGACGTAGCCGAATCGTTCACCGGGAGACTTCGGATCTGACGGCGGGTTTTCTGCGCCACGAACATAGATGCAGTTCGCAGGGCAGACGCCGGCGCAAAGCTCGCAGCCGATACATTTTTCCATGCCGTCTTCGTACTTGTTAAGCACGTGACGCCCGTGAAGTCGTTCTGGTTTAGGTGCTTTCTGGTCGGTTTTGCCGCCTTTGCCACCTTCATATTGTTTGGTGGTGACACCTTCAAAAATTTTCTTCGCCGTTACTGCGAACCCTCTAAGGTAACCCATCACTCAACCTCCATAGGAACAGCGACCAGTCCCTCGGTTTTAAGCCGCTCACGCCGTGCTGTGCTGACTGCGGCGAGAAGTAACAACGTGCAGAAGCAGAAAATAACGCCTGCGATTCCGAGAACAATGTAGGTGTTAGCCTGTGCGCTCGATGTCAGATTGATGGCGTCAGGCTGCTGAGCGACGCGTATTCCACCCAAGATCAATAGCCACGCCAGCGACACAGGGATCAGGATTTTCCAACCAAGGTTCATCAGTTGGTCGTAGCGGAGTCGAGGAAGTGTGCCACGGAACCAAACGAAGGTGAACAGCAACACGATCAGCTTCGAGAAGAACCAGACAAAGCCCCATAGCCAACCGGGAAGAATCCCGAAGTTCGGTCCAGACGGCCCACCGAAGAACAAGGTGACAATGATGGCACCCATGGTGACCGTGTTCATGAATTCGGCCAGGAAGAACAACGCAAATCGGATCGAGGAATACTCGGTGTGGAAACCACCCACGAGTTCCTGCTCGGCCTCAACCAAGTCAAAGGGCGGGCGGTTTAGTTCGGCGGTACCAGCGATTAAGAAGACCACAAACGGGATGACTCCAGTAACCAGGACGTTCCAGTTCGGCACGATCCCGAAGAAACCTTCACCCGCTTGGCGAGCTACGATATCGGTGGTTCGAAGCGATTCAGATACCAGTAATACCGCAGCGAGAGAAAGTCCCAATGCTGCTTCGTACGAAATCGCTTGAGCGGACGCTCGAACCGACCCGAGAAGCGGATATTTCGAACCAGATGACCAGCCGGCCAGCATGATTCCGTAAATACCCAGCGAACTCATTCCAAGGAAAAACAAGATACCGATTGGCACATCGGCGACCTGAATGAAGGTCTGGCGGCCAAACATTTCGACTCGACCATCGCCAGACGAGAAATCACCGGCGATTGGAACTACTGCAAAGGTCAAAAACGCTGGAACGAGAGACAAATACGGGGCGAGCTGAAACACAAACCGGTCGGAACGGGTCGGAATGATGTCTTCTTTGAAGAACAGCTTCGTTCCGTCGGCCAGGGTTTGAAGCAAACCAAACGGTCCGGCAATGTTCGGCCCGATACGGTTCTGCAAGCGGCTAACCACTTTACGTTCGAACCAAACCATCAACATTACTGAGACGAGCAGGACTACAAAGGCAACGACACCTTTGCCGCTAGCGAGTAGCACGTCTCCCAGGTCGAGGGAGGAGTTCGATTCTAAGAAATCTTGCTTCGGATCTTGCATCAGGTGGTACCGTTTGGCCGTATTTCAACGGCCGTTGTCGATCGACCAGTTATGAGGGTACGAGCATCGAACCCTGGTAAACATACTGGAATGGATGCTGTCGTAGGGTTGACACGAACGTCTGAGGTCAACGGGATCGTGTGGGTTTGGTCACCGATACGGACCGTGACGCTGTCGCCAACGAAACCGTGACGTTCAATATCGTCCGGGTTGAGGTGGATCGCTGCTTCAGAAGGCAACGATGCCAGGCTCGGAGATTCCTGCACCATTGTGCCCTGGTCCCATAGTTTGCGGGTAGCGACCAGCCGGAAAGCCGACGTGGCTGGAGGCGCAGCTGCTGGTTTACCAAACTCGATGTTCCAGCTGCGATTCAACTTGAGCACCGGACCGTCGTCGGAACTACCCAACGTGTCCCAGTCGATGTCGGCAAAGCTTGGAAGAACTTCGGACAATTCGCTGTGGAGTTCATCGATTGTGGTGAACCCAAGCTCAACCCCTAGAACGATTGCGAGTTCGGCAGGGATCATCCAGTCCGGTCGAGCCTGTGATGGAGGGGTTACCTTAGCTCGGAGCGGGCTTAACCGTCCCTCGAGGTTCACGAAGGTCCCGTCAACTTCGCCGAATAAGGCGGCGGGAAGCACAACGTCGGCCAAATCTGTCGTCTCGGTCGAAATGCCGTCGACGGCGATAACGGTTTTAACGTTCGCCAGCGCTCGTCTGACCAAGTCCTCGTCAAGGAAATCTTGGAGCGGGTTCGCCGCAAGCAACAGAAGCGTATCGATTCGGCCTTCGGCTGCTGCTCGGAAGATCTCTTTGGTGTCCATTCCGTCGAAGTCGGGAACGTCTGGCCACGTGTCGAGTTGAGCTGATTCCCGCTGGACGCCACCTGGCGTGAAACCCGGAACTAAGCCCATCTCCAACGCTCCGTTGATGTTTCCTCGACGGAGAGCTGGCATGAACTGGAAGTCGTCATTTAGGCGTCGGAAGATCCCGACTGCGTCGGAAGTAAACCGAGGCGATTCGGCCAAGTTGCCTCGACCAACGATAATCGTCACTGGAACCGAGCCGTCCAACAGCGCAGCGGCAGCGGCGACCTTATCGGCTTGAGCCTCCACCAGGCCTGACTCATCTGCGACGTCAAAGTCGAGGTCGGCTCCCGCTTGCTTGGCGATTGCGGTAGCGAACTGGCCAACCGAACCAGGCGTGACGTCGAAACGTACGGTGGCGAAGTCTGATAAATGGGTGGCCGTAGATGTGAGTTCGATGAGTTTGACGCCGTCTTCGACTACCGCGTGGCGGAGGCGAAGGAACAGCGTCGGAAGTTCTTCTTTTAGGTCAGCGCCGATGGTGACGACAACGCCGCCTGGTTTACAAGCATCGTTGATGGTCGCCCGTGGCAATCCGAGAACGAGCGGGCCGGGCAGCCCGTCGTCGAGTTGGGCGTCGACGTGATCGGTACCGACCACACCTTTCAAAAGTTTAGCCCACGCATATTGGCCTTCTAGCGGCATTCGAGCACCGCCAACTGCCGCTATGCGGTCTGGTTCGACCCGTAACGCAGCCCCAACTTTTTTGGCTGCATTGTTCCACCGGGTTGCCTCAAGCATTCCGGTTTCTTCGTTCTTAACCAGAGGCTGTTCGATGCGGTCGCCTTTAGCGGTGGCTTCGTAGCTGAACCGTTCTTTGTCTGACAGCCAGCTCCAGTTAACGGCATCGCTATCTACACCCAACACTCGAACGATTTCGTTCTGTGAAGACTGAAGCACAACGCGTGCTCCGGTTGAATCGACGGTCGCAGTTGACTCGACCGCTTCGAGATCCCAAGGACGGGCCTTGAAGCGGTATGGCTCGGCGGTCAATGCCCCTACTGGACAGATTTGAACCGTGTTGCCGCTGAAGTACGACGAGAACGGGTGGTCGGGGAACGTGTTGACCTGCGTTTGTGAACCACGATCGATGAAGTGGATGAGAGGGTCACCGGCAACGTCGGAAGCGAACCGGGTACAACGGTCACACAAGATGCAACGTTCACGGTCGAGCTTCACGAGGTCCGATATAGGAATCGGCTTTTTGAAGTGCCGTTTCTCTTCGACGAATCGGGTTTCGCCGGGACCGAACGCATAGGCGTTGTCCTGCAGCGGGCATTCGCCGCCTTTATCACAAACTGGGCAGTCAAGCGGATGGTTAGCAAGCAGCAGCTCGAGAACCCCGTCTTGGGCTTTCTTAGTCGCTTCCGATTCGGTTTCGACCTTCATCTCTGGTGTTACGGGCAGCATACATGACGGCTGCAAGGCTTTGCCTCGTCCTGTGTCGACTTCGACCAGGCACATGCGGCACATGCCGACTGGTTTCATTCGATTGTGGTAGCAGAATCGAGGAATGTGGACGCCGTTGCGGTCACATGCGTCGATCAGAAGTTCACCTTCTTCAGCTACGAGTTCGGTTCCGTTGAGGGTGAACGGAACGCCGGTGACAGCTTCGGTAGGTTCAGCGGTGGTCATACTGTGCTCGCTTCAGGGGCTTGACTGTGGCCATCGTTTTGAGGACCGGCGGCAATCTTGGCTTCGAACTCGTGTCGGAATCGCCGGATAGCCGAAGTGATCGGGGCGACCGACGATGGACCCAATGGGCAGATGGTGGTCTGTTTCGGCGGGAACGGCACGGCCTCAAGGTTCGCTTTTCCGAACGCGGCGACCGGGTATTCACCGGGGCTAATGTTTTTGCCGATGTCGAGGAGAAGATCGATATCTTCTTCTCGTCCGTATCCGTCGAGGATTCGTTGAAGAACTTTTTCTTCCCAGCTTGTGCCTTCGCGACACGGTGTACATTTACCGCACGATTCACGAGCAAAGAATCGGACAACCCGCAGACACGCTTTGACCGCGTCGGTGGTTTCGTCCATAACAACAACGGCACCCGATCCGAGCATCGAACCGGCAGCGCCAGCGTCTTTCGCTTCGAGCAGAACGTCGAGTTGGTCGTCGAAGAACCACGGCGCTGAAGCTCCACCGGGGATGAACGCTTTGAGTTCGTTGCCGTCTTTGATGCCTTGGCAGTAGTTGTCGCCGTAGAACAATTCACGGAACGAAACGACGCCTTGTGGCACTTCGTAGACGCCCGGGCGGTTGACGTGACCGGAAATAGCCAGCATGCGGGTACCCGGCGACGCTTCAGAGCCATGCTCTTTGTAGGCTTGGGCGCCGTTTGAGAGAATCCACGGCAGGTTCGCTAACGTTTCGACGTTGTTGACGATCGTCGGTTTGTGGTAGAGGCCTTTAGCTGCCGGGAAGAACGGCGGTTTAAGTCGAGGCATTCCCCGATTACCTTCGAGGCTTTCGATCAACGCGGTTTCTTCACCAACGATGTAAGCGCCAGCACCCCAGTGCAACACAACGTCGATGCTGACGTCGGTGCCCATAATGTTCTTGCCGACAAGACCAGCTTCGTAGGCTTCGTTGAGGGCGGTACCGATACGCTCTTGAGCGTCAGCCATTTCTCCTCGAACGTAGAGGAAACAGGTGTTAAGCCCGAGGGCGTAGCATGCGATGATGCAGCCTTCGATGAGTTGGTGCGGGTCCCGCTCCATCAAGAGACGATCTTTGTAGGTGCCGGGTTCTGATTCGTCACCATTCACGACTAGGTAGCGTGGCCAAACTGGAGGCATAAAGCCCCACTTGATACCGGCCGGGAAACCAGCACCGCCTCGACCGAGAAGAACCGCATCTTTGACTTCAGCGGCAACGTCGGCTGGCGCTTTGGTCAACGCGGTGCGTAGGCCTTCGTAGCCACCGGTGGCCAAGGAGCGTTCCAAGGTGTAGCTGTCTTCGTAGCCGAACCGGCTGGTAACGATTTTTGGGCCTTCGTTGTCTACGTAACCTGGGGCGTGATCGACATAGGTATTTGTCGGCATCTACGCGTTCTCCTCTTTTGGTTCTTCAACCGGCAGGCGTTTCGAGAACCATTCCGGGGTTGTTGTATCTTCTGGGGATCCGATTCCCGCCAGCTTGTCCGCAGGAATGTGTTGGCGTTGTTCGGCCAACGTTCCATGTGGCGGGATGTTGTCTTTGTTCGTGGTCCGCAGGTCTTCGATCATGGCGTCGAAGTCTGCGTTGTCGAGTTTGTACTTGTATCGATAGTTGACCTGAAGGCAAGGAGCTTCGGTGCATGCGGCGATACATTCGACGTCTTCGAGCGTGAACAGTCCGTCATCG
This sequence comes from Acidimicrobiales bacterium, assembly GCA_020630065.1. GTDB lineage: Bacteria > Actinomycetota > Acidimicrobiia > Acidimicrobiales > SZUA-35 > JAHDCC01. Next base: position 114,002 of record JAHDCC010000004.1, on the reverse strand, counting down.
GTGGTGCCACCGGGGCGAATACCAAGCGTTTTTTCGGCGTGGTGGAGAAGCTCTTCGCCGCCGAGTAGCTGACACGAAATGTTGGTGCACACGTTGATCATGTATTTGCCAACGGGTTCTCGTTTGAACATTTCGTAGAACGAACAGGTTCCGAGAACTTCGGCAGGCGTGATGCCAACGAGTTCCGCCAGGTGTTCCATCGCGTCGTCGGCGACGTAGCCGTCTTGTTCCTGTGCCAGGTGAAGCAACGGGATCAAAGCCGACTTAGGCCGTGGGTAACGTGCGATTATTTCTTTAGCTACTTCAACGTTTTCTGGAGTCAGTCGACTCATCTATCTACCTCGCCCAAGATGGGATCGACACTTGAAATTATCGCAACCGCGTCGGCTAGTTGAGAGTTCGCCAACATGTGTGACATGCACTGAAGGTTGTAGAAACTCGGCCCACGAATATGCATTCGATATGGTTTGGCGCTGCCGTCGGACACGATGTAGCAGCCCAGCTCGCCACGGGGCGATTCGACTGCCGCATAGGCTTCGCCTTCGGGCACTTTGAACCCTTCAGTGAAAATCTTGAAGTGGTGGATTAGCGCTTCCATCGACTCGTCGATACGGCCACGGGGAGGAGGGGTAACTTTGGTGTCCTGAACCCGGTAGTCACCGCTTGGCATCTTCTCGACGATCTGGCGGACCAGATTCATCGATTCACGAATCTCGTTGAGTCGAATAGCGTAGCGGTCGAACGCATCACCAAAGCTGCCGACAACAACGTCGAAGTCAACTTCGTCGTAGGCGAGATACGGCTGATCGGCCCGCAAGTCCCAGGCGACGCCGGTAGAACGCAAGATCGGTCCGGTTACTGAAAGCGCAAGCGCCTCTTCTTGGGTCAGGTTGCCGACACCTTGGAGACGTTCACGCCAGATTGGTTGACCGGTCATCAAAATGTCGTACTCGGCTAGCCGAGGAGGCAACATTTCCAACAACTGCATAACGTCTTCTTCCCAGCCGGGAGGAAGGTCAGCGGCTACACCACCGGGTCGAATGTAGTTGTGGTTCATTCGAAGGCCAGTAACTTTTTGGAAGAACCGAAGAACTTGCTCTCGCTCTCTCCAGCCGTAGATCATCATCGATACAGCACCGAGGTCCATACCATTGGTGGCCATAAAGAGAAGATGTGACGAGATGCGGTTCATCTCGGTCATCAGCATTCGAATCCAAACGGCACGAGGGGGAACTTCGATACCGATCAGTTTTTCGACTGCGAGAGAGAACGCTAACTCGGTGAACAGTGGTGAGGCGTAGTCCATCCGGGTTACGTTGGTGGCGCCTTGAAGATAGGTGAGATCTTCGGCGGTCTTTTCCATACCGGTGTGGAGATACCCGATGATCGGCTTAGAGCGGACAACCGCTTCGCCGTCCATCTCCAACATTAGGCGTAGCACGCCGTGGGTAGATGGGTGGGCGGGACCCATGTTGACCAACATGGTTTGATCGTTCTCAGATGCCAGCGGTTCTGAATCTTCGATCTCGGCCGCTTGGACTTCACTCATCCGTAGAACAGCGCCGCGTCGAGGAACCGAGTCGAGTTGGTCAACAAGTCCAGCTGTGTCGTCTTTGTCAGTTGATTGGTTAGTGATAGTCATAGCCGCTTACTTGGTATCGGTCGACGTTGGTGCTTTGAACTGAACGGGAATTCCACCGATCGCATAATCTTTGCGGAGTGGGTGTCCTTGCCAGGTTTCAGGCATCAGGATTCGGGAAAGGTCAGGGTGTCCAGCGAATTCGATGCCAAATAGGTCGTAGATTTCGCGTTCGGCGTAGTCGACGCCGGGAAATATGTTGTAGAGCGTCGGCAGAACCGGGTTGTCTACTGAGACTTGAACCCGAGCTTGGATCAGTTCACGCCGTTCGTGTGAACGTAAGGTCGCTACGACCTCGAACCGTTCCTCTGCGACCCCTTCCGGCAAGTTGCGGGCCGGACCGTAAGCCTTGTAATCAACGGCGGTGATATCTATACACATGTTCCAACCGTCGGCTAACAGTTTCGACCCGACTTCGACCCAACTATCAACGGTTGGGTAGATTACACGGTCACCGTTTTGGGTCCGTTCGATCGCTCCGTACGGTGAATCGTCAGCTGAAATAACTGAGATTTCCGACTGGTCTAGTTCGGTCGATTCGCTCATGCTTTGCTCGTCAATGTCACTAGTTCGCTTTGGCCTTGACCGTCGAGTTGTTCGATCATGATGTTGGCACCAGCGCCCGTTTCGGCCCGACGGCGAAGAAGCTCGCCTGATTCGATCTGTTCGTGCAACGTGGTGATGGCGTGAAGTAGGGTTTCTGGCCCTGGAGGACAACCTGGAGCGTACACATCGACCGGCACGATCTGGTCGACGCCTTGCACGATGGCGTAGTTGTTGAACATGCCGCCGCTCGATGCACATACACCCATCGAGATAACCCATTTAGGTTCCATCATCTGGTCATAGATTTGACGCAGAACGGGAGCCATTTTTTGGCTCACTCGACCAGCCACGATCATAACGTCAGCCTGGCGAGGGGAAGCTCGGAATACTTCCATCCCTAGACGAGCAATGTCGTAGTGTGAGCCACCAGTGGCCATCATTTCGATAGCGCAGCACGCCAAACCAAAGGTTGCCGGCCAGGAAGACCGGGCCCGTGACCAGTTGACTAGTTTCTCCAAAGGAGCGGTTACGAAGTTGTGGTCGAGACCTTCTATCCCGCTCTCACCAACGTTTTGTACTAAACCCATTTAGACCGGGACCTTTTCCTTTGTTACTTCGTCAGAAGATGAAACGCTCAGTTCGGTGTCGTCTTCGACAGCTTCGGATAGACGACCGTCGAGACCGACTCGACGAATTGTTGAATCGGCGGTACGGCTAGCTGATCGGGCCGGGTTCTGGCGTCGAGATACTTGGAGTGGACCCCAGTCCAGCGCCCCTTGAGCGATGAGGTAGATGAACGATTCGAATACGAGGGCCGAGAACAATAGGACTGCGAGGAGTCCGAATAGGCCTAGTCCTTGGTGGGCGACAGCCCACGGGTAAAGGAACACGATTTCGATGTCGAAGATGACAAAGAGCATGGCGACGAGATAGAAACGAACTGGGAATCGTTCTGGCGGTTCACGCCCGGGAATGATTCCACATTCGTATGGCGCGAACTTCTCAACCGTAGGGTTACGGGGAGCAAGCAGTTTCGACGCCACAAACGACAGTGCTGCAAATAACGTAGCCAGCACTGCCAAAACCACTACCGGTAAATATTGAGCCATCGGCTTTTTCCTCGTACCTTTTACTTCTTCTTGACTGCTGCTAGACGAGAAGTCGTCTACGCTGCAGCTGCTCGGATTTCTGCCTCTCGACGATCCCGGTTGTGTAGTGCCAGCGCACACGCAGCGAATAGGGCTGCGTTAGCGATGGTGAATACGGTCGGAACGAATCGTAGGCCACTCAAGTATGACGGGATTGGCCCGCCACGATCGAGTTTCATGATTACTGTCACCAGTTTTGCTTCTTCGTCGGCGGTTGCTACCGGTGGTGCTTCACCGGGAAGTGTCGGCTGTTCGATGGTTGAACGAACCTGTATCGCCATGTATTTGTCTGGGTGTTTGAGCTGTGCGCTGGTCTTTACTTTGTGCCACGCTTGCTCAGCTAGGTTCCCGTCAGCTGGTCGTTTCTCTTTTCCACCGAAACCGAAGCCACCGAATTGCAGCGGAATATAGTCGCCGGATTCGAACACATCGTTTTCTTGGATGAATCCGTCAGCGGCCGCTTGCGCTTCGCCTCGTAGAGCATCGGAGGTTGGAAGGTATTCCCAGCCCCCGAGGTCGACGTCTCCGCGTTCAACCGCTTCTAAGGCTTCTGCTTGTGCTAGGTCGGGGTCGTCGATCCCTTCAATCACGATCGTCTGGCCAGCTAGTTGCTGTGCTGGTTCTATTTCGGAGAACAACAAACCATCGTCGCCGTCGGCTGCGTCGTCTACGTTAATTTCAGCTAGCTCCCATTGTGGGGCGTCACCGACCCAGCCGAGGCCGTAGGTGGTCCAAACGATGCCCATAATGAACATCCAGCCGAAAAGGCCAGCTAGTGAGAGCAGAAAGCCTTGACGGGCACCGGTGTTGGTGGCTACGAGAAGATACGTTCCACCGACCAGAACTACGACGGCTACTAAAACACTCAGCAGCCCTCGAAAGAATGGGTCGAAACCGATTCCGTCAATAAACAGAAGTGATAGTTCGGACAGCATTACAGTCCCCGCTCGTAGTCAACGACCGCTTGAATCAGTTCAGGCGGCAGTGTCGAACCGAAGCCAGGCATTAGGCCGGCGGCACTTTGTCCACCTCGACCGTACCCGACGCCCGCATCGGCACCGTTGTAAATAAATTCGTAGTGAGCCTGGCTCGTACGTTCAGGCATTTCGACAATCGTGCAGTCATCGACGATTCGATTGTTTGCTAGCTGAACGGCTTCGTCTGAAATACCTGGTGAGGTGAGCGTCAGTTCTTCAGGATCTTCGAAACCACCGTCTTCAAGTTCGACGAGTTCGACGTCAGGATCAAACGGATACGCCTCGCCGGTCTCTGGTTGCCAGAGCTTCGAGATGTATGAACATTCGGCAAGGTTCCCGGCATTCGTTTCGTCGTCGAGGATGATGTATGTTTCTCCCGAATCAGTGAGCGGAAGACCCTTATCATCCAGACGAATGATGTCGCCTTCGGCTGAGAGGATAAATTCACCTTCGTCGTCGTTGAGTCCAGCAAGAGGAGCCCACATGTCGTCGTTGGTGTCAACGAAGTCGCTTTGAGCGTCGCTAGGCGTCACCAAATCAACGAGATCTGGCTGTCGTTGTTGGATGACGCTGAGCGGAGGAAGTTTCCACGTATCGTCAGGGAAACGGTCTTTGACCGATCCGCCGCACAGGTTGAAACCGATACCGGACGGGTCACCACCGCCGCAACCGGCCACGCCAGGAGCGAGAATGTCAGGAACCGTGGTCGTACCAAGCGACCAGCCTGCCGTGTGGCACCGTCCGCACGAAAGTGATCCCGCATGGAACGACGACTCGAGGCCGAGGTTGAATACTGCTTCACCGACCGTGTCGAATTCACCGGCGTTTATGGAGCGTTGAACCTCTTCGCGGATTTCGGCGCTTAGCACGTCGGCCGCGGCCTGGGCTTCGATACTTGCCGGGTCGTCGAGGATGTTCTCTGTATCACCGTCAGCGGCGGCGATTTCGACCGGGTCGAGACTCTGTACTTGGACCGAGTTGAGGTATGCAATAATCGTGTCGATCTGCTGGCTGGTCAAAGGACCGCCACCGGGGGTTCCCCATGCCGCCATCGGCGAACCAGGTCGACCAAAGTTCAAGATGTAGCGAACTTCGTCTTCTGAGTATCGAAGAAGAACGTTGTTCAATCGTGGCGCACTCCAAGTTGCGTTGGCGATGAAACCGCCGTCGGCGTCTTGGAGTACATATGAGGCTGCACCACCGGTGCCGCCCGCTGAGTGACAGGATGAACAGTTCTCTGAGTATGAACGTTCACCTTCAGCTTCAAATCGAGCGCCGAACGCTTCTACCGCACCGTCTTGGCGGCCTGGTTCGGCCAGCCAATAGAGCGGAAGGGCAAGAGCGAGAAGAACAAGCATTCCTAACGCAAATCCCAACGACCGGTCGAGCTTGGTTCCCTCTAGCTCTTCGTCGGTGAGATACGGCTTCTTGTTGGGAGCGAGTTCTATTTCTGAGCCAAGCTCAGATTTTGCCTTCGCTATGTTCCTGACGAACATAGCGATGAAACCAATTACTACTACTGCTGCTATTGTCAGACCGATCGCTCGGTAGTCAGTAGCCAAAACTATGGATTGTGTCATCAGTGTCCACCAGCTGCGCCGAGGCAGTTAGGTCCTTCCGCTTCTTGACCAGTTGTATTTGTCCCGATTGCGGGACCTTGAATAATCGTGCCAGTGTCTACTTCAAGCTCTTCGGCTGCAGAGACAACCATTGGGAATCGGTCCATTCCTCGAGGTGCTGGACCACCCTTCTTCTCACCAACACGGTTGTATTGCGAGCCGTGACATGGGCATTCGAACCACTGCGAGGTAGCACATTCAGGTACCCGGCAACCGAGGTGTGGGCAGGTCTGATAGAGGGCGACGACGCCAACTTCAAGTCCCTGTTCAACCTGTGGGTAGAAATCGTAGGAAGATTTAGCTTTTGGCAGTGCACTCGCCGGGTATTCGGTCAGCCACATTTTGCCATCCGGGAAGTACATGAAGCCGCCGCCGTCTTTAATGCCGGCTTTGATGTCGGCGATTCGACCAACGTTCACGACACTACCGAAACCACCGGTTCCCGATGGCCAGAGGAAGCCAAGAATAGCGCCGCCGAAGCTCGCAAGGCTCAGGCCGCCAACTGCCAGGATGCTGCGGTTGAGGAATTGACGACGGGCAACACCAACGGTCTCAGCGTCAGGCGGAATGTATACCGCCGGAGGGCTAGCGTCGGCGGGGACGAGCGTTCCAGGGGTTCCACCCAAAGCGGACCGCTCTAGTTCCTTGCCTGAAGTTTGAGCCGTTGAAGCAGCTACGAGCTCTTTTGATGGCTCTTCGGTCATCTGACCGAACGCTACTCTAGTGTCGCGTCGTCGCAGCGTTACCCCGATGCCGACAATCGCCAGCAAGGCTAGTACTGCTATTCCGATTATGAGGCCAGTAGTCATAGTAAATCCAGTCTCTACAGGTCGAAGAAGATGCCCTCGACCCATGGGAACACAAACTGGAACCCAGGGCCGCGGAAGAACGAACCAATGATTGATAGGACCGCCCAGAACATCATGAAGATGGTGAAGACCGATACCGCGAACTTCCTGCTTTCAGGACGGTTGCTTGGGTTTCGATCGATGTAGGGGGCAAGCGCCAATGCAGCTAGACCGATGCCGGGAATGGTCACACCGGCGACCATTGGGTGGAACAAGGCTAGAAGTTCCTGTAGCCCCAAGAAATACCATGGCGCTTTGGAAGGGTTGGGGGTTGCGTTAACGTCGGCCAACCGGAGAAGTGGTGCGTTAACGAAGATCGAGAAGAACGTTAGGAACGCTGTGATGAACAGAGTTGCTCCTAGTTCCACGACCAGAAGATGGGGCCAGGTGTGGACTTTGTCCATTGGCTTGGCTTTGATATCTTGGATCGAGCCCGATTTGACGACGGTGAGAAGCCGTTGGGTGTGTCCGGCTGGCCCGGTGATGTTCGGCGTCGCCGCTACTGTCGCAGCAGCCGCAACGGCACCGGTTGAGGCGGTTGCCACCGCGGTGGCGGTTCCTCCACCTGTTTCGGCAGCTGAACCACTCGATTTGGTTTTCGCTGACTTAGATCGAGCGAGCAGATGGGCGGGTATGCCGCTTGCGGCCGCCGCTGCGTCTACGTCGCCGCCCGACTCTTCAGCAGGGTTACCACCGTCGGGGGCAGCCGCGCCTTCTGCTTTTTTTCGGGCTTCTTCGGCCCGTTTACGGAGATGTTCTGGAATCTCTGTCATGGTTCCTCTTTAGAGTGGGCCTGAAATTCCGCCGTCTTTACGAACACGCCAGAAGTGGATGCCCATGAAGATCACGGTTACGAATGGGACGAATAGAACGTGGAGCACGTACCAACGCAGCAGTGTGTTGGTACCGATAACTGAGCCACCGAGCAGCACGAACTTCACCTGGTCACCGAAGACGGGTGTGTAGCCCATCATGTTGGTTCCCACGGTTACAGCCCAGAGTGCGAGCTGGTCCCACGGAAGAAGGTAGCCGGTGAACGAGAGCAGAAGAGTTAATGTCAGCAGGATTACGCCGATAACCCAGTTGAACTCTCGAGGGGCCTTGTAGGCACCGTGGTAGAAAACTCGAGCCATATGAAGGAATACCGAGATGACCATGAGGTGGGCGGCCCATCTGTGCATATTCCGGACGAGAAGGCCGAACGCAACCTGAGTCTGAAGCTCGTAGATGTTGTCCCACGCTTCAGCCGCTGTTGGCCGGTAGAAGAACATCAAGAAGATGCCGGTTACGGTGAGGAGGATAAAGAGGAAGAAACTCAAACCACCCAAACAGAGGGTGTAGGAGACCTTGACTGCGTGCCGCTTTACCTTCACCGGGTGAAGGTGGTAGAGAACGCTGTTCATGATCACGTATGAACGGTTTCGAGGGCTGTCGGTATAACCCTTCCGGAAGACAGAACCTGGTCGAAAAATCGAACTCCAAGCCTGAGAACCTTGAACGTTTTCAGTTATCTGACCAAGCTTGGCTGCTGCGGTTTCGGCAATGCCGGGCTTGTCTTCAATGGACTTTGCCATGGATCTTTCCTGCTTGTCCTTGTTGTCGGGAGGATCGTACTGTTTGAGGGGTTAACGGGTATTGCTGGTGTTACGGGGGTTACTACTAAAACTAGGCTAAACGCATGCCGTAGCCGTAACCGTGCGACGGAGTTCTTTGGTGAAGGTCTCCAGTTGGGTTGGGGTCCATCACCTTTCCTAAGATTATTACGCCGGTTGGGCACCTGTCGACGCAGAGCGCACAGCGGGTGCAAACGTCGTCGTCGATGGTGAAGATAAAGGCGTCGCTAGGGTCGTCTCCGGGTTTAGCTACGCCGAACGTCTCTTCGATTACGTCGGTGGTCTGCATATGGATGCATTTCCACGGACAGATATCGACACAGCCCTCACAGGCAATACATTCGGATTGGTCGATATGAATGAACTGTTTTGGTTTGACCGCGCGACCTAGATAGTCAGCATCTACCTCCATCAGGAGGTAGTCAGTCCGGAATTCCGGAAGAGGCGGGTTTGCGTCAGTCGTTACCATGGCTTAACCCCGCTTAACCAGGGGTCGTCCGTAGGTGCTCTTGTCGATCTCAGGGACAGAAGATGCAGCTTCTTTGGCCCGCTGCGCTCGCTTTTGCCACCATGCCCATAGCCAGACCTGACCGGCAACGAACACTATGTACAGTCCGGCCGCTATCGCATCAGAGACAGCTCGGAGTGTGATATCGAACGGGAAGTGCCCGCCTTCGCTGATCGGACGCACAATGTCGCCCCAGCCGTAGACGATCTTGTCGGCTCGGAATCCCCACTCGTTTTCAGCCAGTGTCAGCCACTGGTGGGGAACGATGCCGTAGACCAGGAAACATAGGGTGAATACATAGACCGACCCGACCATGGCTTCACCCCAGGTGAGGTCAGCATCGACCGGACGGCGCTTGGCGTATGCGAAGATACCGAAAGTCATCAAGACTGATACCAGTATCGATGTAACTAAGGCAGCCACAGGTGTCTCCAGTTCTTAAAACTTACCAATAAACTCCACCCCTCCAAGCTAACAAATGAGCTCAAACGAGTGGTACAACTTCAATCAATCAAGCTAGCCGCAAGTTTGTGAAGTTATGCACGAAATGTACTAGACGCGGCGGAATTGCACGCAATCGCAGCACAACAAAGATCCTAGTCTCCTGTTCATACGTTCTATACGGCCAGGAAGATCTACATCAAATCGCAAGCGATCAAACCGATGGAACCAGAATCGACCATATTCGGGGTTCTTTGTCATAGCAGCGACGTTACAAAGCGATGTGAGTTCTCACGATCATGGCAACGGCATACGATTCGTCTAGAGTAATGTCGTTGGAGCGCGCATAAAGTGCTGCTCATTCATGGGTGTTGTCACACCCGACTTACTTGTTTCGAACCTTCGTGCGGAGGACCGTTGACGGAAATACCTGAACATCTATTAAAACGCAGCAAAGCGGCAAAGTCCGGCGGAGACGCTGAAAAGCCAGCGGAAAAGGCCGTCGAGGCTGCTGCAAAGACGGCTCCAGCCGCCGCCGCTAAAGCCCCTGCTAAAGAGTTCCCTAATCTCGACCCCGAACCCGTTATCGCCGAGCCTGAGTCTCCTTTTGTGCTTGCGGCCAAAGCGCGGAAGAAGATCCCAGTTTGGGTACTGCCCGTCATCGCCGCACTACCTATTTGGGCGTTTTCGTTTGCTGGCACGATGCAGGAACAAGAAACCGAAGACATCGTGGCTTTCGAATCGGAACTGTTCTACGGAACAAAGGGCTGTTCAGGCTGCCACGGAGGCGGTGGTGGCGGGGGAACCGGCTACCAACTCTCCGATGGAGAAGTCCTCGAAACGTTCCCTGAACCTATTGACATGATGGTTCACATTGCCCGGGGTTCAACCGCCATCGATGGTGAATCTTACGGAGCTGAACGAGCCGACGGAGCACGCCGTTCCGCTGGAGATCTTGGTGTCATGCCAGCACAGATCGGCCAGATCAGCCTGATCGAGCTTGAACTCATCGTTTACCACGAGCGTCACACGCTTTCCGGTGAAGAATCCGATTCCGAAGAGTACGAGGCTTGGGTTGAATCGATGGAAGAGCACTGGGAAGAGGGTGGAGCCGACGATCCAGTTATCACCGAGGAAGATCTCGAGCTGCTACTAGCCTGCGCTAACCCTGACCACACTCCGGGCGCTACCGGCGAAGGCGCCCCTGAAGGCGAGAAGTGTCCGGGTCCACAGCCAGTCGGTGAAGGCGAAGAAGCCTAACACCTGTCGGCTACCGAAAGCACCACAGTTTTAGATGTTCGGCGTGGCGTTTCTGTCACGCCGAACATTCGTTTTGGCCCGTGGGCAACGTTGATCTACGAGGATGCTTTGCGGCGCAAGCGGAATTTCGAGAACCTGGCCGTCTCGACCCGTTGAAGACTTTCCTCTTTATGATGACGCTCATCTAGTGCGATCTGGCGGAGCACATCGGCAACCGTCTCGTACGAACCGTAATCATCGATAAACTCGCTGATCCAAGTCTCGTTTTCCAACTCGGGATGATCCGCCACATACTGCATGCACTCGTGTTCAGCATGGTCTTCGAATTGGGCGTTCAGTTCGTAGCTCCACTTCGGCCGAACGATATATAGAAGCCAAGACAGGTGGTAGTACATCCACGCAAGCACTTGTGGAACCACTCGAAATCTAACAAGCCCCTGGCGGATACCTCGCTTTTGGAGTAGCTCTTCGAGTATCAGCAGGTGGAACAGTTCGTTATCTTGCTGCTCCCGGCAGGTTTGTACTTCATCGTGGATTTCTCGAGCAAACCCGGGAGTCGAATGGGTGTGCGTTATCGCAATGTATGACACCTGTTCCCAGGCGATGTATGGAACGCGGGCAACAACCTCTAGGACTCTGAACTTTCCCAGCGAGCCTTCCTTCCCGTAAAGGAGGTCCATGACCACAAACAGGGCCCGAGCCCCAGGACCCGACTTTAATCGGGCGCTAGCCAGCGTCACCTGCTGTTGTTCTAGAAGGTTGACCGATTGCTGATCAGACGTTTCAAACATATTTACACCTTACAATATAAATAAAATGGGCGGCGATTCGCTAGCGCCATACGTGACCAAGCTAACCGGCCAAGATCACAAACTATGTCCAAGAGAATTTAGATCGGCAAACTCTTCAGATTTGTTAGGAGCTGGACGATAACACCCTTGTTGTTGAATGCCGATCGGGGTTTGTTTTGGGCGCATGGAAGAAGTTCGCTGCAGTTTTGTCGACTGTTCTATGTGGGAGCCTTGTACTCATTTCGGGCCCAAATACATCGGCCTCTGCTACCCCCTCTATCACCCCCAACACGGCAAACGCTGTCTTAGTTGAACCAATCATCGAACTGGACCCAAGCGTCGACCCAACCGATCCGGAGATCCAAAAAGAAGTCGAAGAGCTGACCGAAGAGATCGTCCAAGAAATGGTCAACACTGAGGCAGGCCTCGAACAAACCTCCCCGAATCTGCGGGCCCAAGCCGGTGCCGCCGGTTTCTCCTACGCCTTTGACACCTCCGGCGATGGGACCCTTCCATCGGCGGCTCAACAAGCAAGTATTCAGTCCGCCGTCTCATCATGGGCATCTGCGCTCACGACTTCTAGTGGGCCGATCGTTATCCAAATCACGTGGAGAAATTTCGGCTCGACCAACGTACTCGGCTCTGCTGGACCAGCCGCCCTCTACCCAACTTCGGACGGATACATCACCGCCCCACTTTGGAACACGCGCACTAACAGTGACGTCAACGGCGCTACCCCCGAGATTTACGTCAGCTTGAATTCAGCCGCCAACTGGTACACCGGGTCGGGAACCCCGTCCGGTGGCCAAATCGACCTCGAATCAGTCGTCCTGCACGAGCTAGGACACGGCCTCGGGTTCCTCGGATTAGAGTCTCCCGGCTCGACGTCGCTACCGTCTTCCACCTACGACTACGAAGTCACCTACTTGGGAACGCCATATCTACAAACCGCCAACCCGTCCGCTGCACTCGTATCAAATAATCTGAACATCAACGTGAGTGACAGTTACCAATACCGCGTATACGCTCCGACCAGCTGGAACTTGGGTTCGAGCCTCTCGCACTTTGATGAAAACACGTACCCAGACGGATCACCCGGTGTACTCATGACCCCGTCGATCGCCGCAGGCGACACCCATCGAAATCTTGATGCCCCGGTACTGGGTGTGATGTCGAAAATAGGCTGGGACGTCGCCGCCCCACTCTCGGCCCCCTATGGTGCGGCGGTCAACATGTCTGCCGACCCAACCGTTGTCACGTGGAATGTCGACTACGGCACGTTCAGCTACGTACCCGACAAGTTTCGGGTCGACGTGCTCGATGGGAGCACGGTAATTGCCACCAAGGACGTTCCAGCAACCTCGACACAAACATCGTTCACCGGTCTGCCAAACGGAACCTGGACGTTCCGAATAACTCCGGTTGATCAAGTCGGAGCTAGCGCCAGCATCGATGGAACATCCACGAGTGTGTCGGGCACAATCCTGCTTACACCGTCGAAAGTTGACTACGTGTCAATCTCGGGAGTTGGCCTAACACAAACCATCGACTGGCCAGACGCCACCCGCGACCCTGATAGCTACATTGTTGAGATAACGACCGACGGCACAAACTGGACTCAAATCGGCACCCCAGTTGCCTCTACCCTCGACCACACCTTCACCGAGGGAACATACCAAGTCCGGGTTCGAGGGACCAATAGCCTCGGGGATGGGCCAACCAATACTTCGACGTTCGTTCCGGTCGGAACAACCTTTGTCCGCCCTGCCCCACTCGACCACCAGATACGCCGCCTATATTTGGCTACGTTCCTGCGGGAACCAGACGAAGCGGGATTCAACCACTGGCGTTATGAGCGGGCCGGAAATAGAACGATGACTTCGATCGCAAATCACTTTGCCGGGTCTAGCGAGTTCCAAACCACGTACGGAAACTTAACTAACACCGAGTTCGTCGAGCTGCTGTACCAGAACGTATTCAAACGAGCGCTCGACCCTGTCGGCCGAGCGACCTGGGTAGGCCTTCTCAATGCTGGCGGCTCCAGAGGCGAAGTACTCGCCCGACTCAGCGACTCGAACGAATTTATTGCCAACACAACAACTCTCAGCCAGACCTCGAATGAAGCCAGCATCCAACGCCTCTACCTTGGCTATTTCAAACGACAGCCCGACGCGTCGGGTTTCGCGAACTGGTTGAACGAGCTCAACAGTGGACGCTCGTTGGAGTCCATCTCGAACCACTTCGCCGGGTCGGACGAATTCCTTGCCACCTACGGCTCTCTGTCGAATGCTGAGTTCGTTGAGTTGCTGTACTTCAACATTCTTTCGCGAGAACCCGACGCTCAAGGTCTGTCGGATTGGACCGGTCGGCTCGACTCGGGGGCCAGAAGCCGGGGCTCAGTGATGACCGGGTTTAGCGAATCGCGCGAACTCGTAATTCTGACCGGAACCGCCCGCTAGCACTACCGCTACGCACACTATTCCCATCTCCACCTGAATCTCTCAATTTCTGCCGATTGCTAAACTCTAGCGCATGCACTATGGTTTAGTAATGGATCTGGTTGGAGTACCCGAAGCAGCAAAGCAGCTCAATGTCGTCGAGCAGAGAGTTCGACAGATGCTAGCCGCTGGCGTTCTTCTTGGCCAGAAACTTGGCGGAGTTTGGGTTGTCGATCCAGTCGACCTGAGACGCCTCGTGAATGAACGCCGACCCGGTGGGCGCCCTCTGGTTGCATCTTCTGCCTGGGACGTCCTGCGGTTTCTCGACGGCCAGCCCTTAAGCGGTTCAAGACTCTTCCGAGCCAAGAACCATGTCGACCGCAAATCTATAGATCGGCTCGTCCAATGCCTGCGCTCTCGCGCTCAAATCCGGTACTACGTCGCCCATGATGGAGTTTTACAAGACGTAGGCAACGATGGTCGTATCGTATTGGGGGGGATCAGTGCTGCAAGTGCCCACAACGCCGACGTTATCAATGAAGGTAAAGTCGAGGGATATGTCAAGGCATCAGACCTCGACAGCCTGGTCTCCGACTACGCCCTTACCCACAATGCCGAGCTGGCCAATATGGTTCTACGAGTCGTCGACGACAATGGTTGGCCTTTCGAAGAGAACCAACGGATTGCCAGCAGAGTAGTGGTAGCCGTTGACTTACTTGAATCAAACAATGACCGGTCTATTAGAGCTGGCCAAAAACTCTACGAAGAAGCGGTATGAGTCGTCCAACAATCAAGCGATCTCCCGTTGAACTCCCGACACTGGCTGGCCAAAATGCTGAGTTATGGCCGACCCTCA
>JAHDCC010000004.1:0-99218 GCA_020630065.1 Acidimicrobiales bacterium | reverse complement strand
AGGCAAACAAGCGCTCGATCGCACCGAACTCGTCCCTGTTGTCTGCGGCCGAGACCGAGGGTTCGTACCTCGACCATCGCTACTTGGAGCGCTCGTCGGCAAAGCTCTAGCTGTTGATGTTGACGACACCCCAAATGCCCAACGCGAAGATCTAGCATTGCTACTGACGTTGGTAGAGGCTCCGTTGAATCTCAAACGCCAACTCACACCAAAAGATCGGAAACGGCTACGACTTCGCCACGAACTAGGTAACGCCGAACATCCTGCTTGGAAGGACCTCGCACCAAAAAACGCAGCCAATGGGGTAGCCGCCTACCTTCTGTTAACGGCGTGAAACCAACGCTTTCCAAAAGTCGAAAACATCACCCTCGTGTCCGAGAAAGATCGTTGACTTAAGCCCTGTCGACTTGCCCAATATCGCAATGTGTCAAGTGCCGGTCTGGGGCCATTTCGACGCTGATTCCATCTCCACCTGAACTAACAATAGGCGTCAAGTAGCGTACTATGGCGAGCATGGAAGCCGCCGACAACATAGAACCACCTCTTGGGAGCGCCGCTGAGCAACTTCAGACTATGACCGACGCCCGAAATAGTGTTTGGTTCCCGAACCCATCCGATTCACCGATCCGGCGATACCCAGTCCCAATAGGCTTTTGGACGTTGTTTACCAGCACCGCTGTGGCGTTTAGTTTCAGCGAAGGTACCGGGGACGGATGGCAGGCTTGGCTCAGCAACTTCTTGATACTTACCATTGCGGGCGGTTCGGTCGCAATCGAACGTCGAGTTCAAATAGATCGTGGACTTCGACTCGCTTGGTTCGCCCCAGGCGACGTCCATAAGAAGCAAGCAAAGTCCATGGGGCTATCACTTGTTGTTCTCGTCGCCGTCCCGCTCGGCGTCCTCTTTATTATGAACAAGCCGTTCTGGACAATATTTCTTGCCACCTTGACCCTCATCGCTTGTTTCGTCTGGTACACAGACCGCCGTTACCATCGAACGCACACCCAGCCCAGTTCGGACGCTAACCACAAACTAGTCCTACCGGCCATTCTTGGCGGCGTTACCGAAGTCGAACTCGACTATTTAAAGCAGCAAACAAACGTGCCACCGACCGAACTATCCGAGTATCTGATTTCCCTGTCGAATCAGGGTTACGTCTCGACCCGGAAGGACAGCAAAGATAGAACCTGGTACTCGATGACACCCCAGGGGCGAACAGCGTTTCTGCAATATCAGCAGTCACTACGAGCAACTGCGACCGCTACCACAAACCGCTAGTGAGCGGCCGCCGCTATCTCGGATGCCGCTTCCGACGCGGCCTCAATCGTTTGATCAATATCTTCAGCACTATGCGCCAACGATGGAAACATCACTTCGTAGGGCCCAGGCGCCAAAGCGACCCCTCTATTTCGCATGGCGTGAAAGAACTTGGCGAACATGCCGTTATCGGCCGCCGCTTTGCTGTCGTCGTAATTCCGAACAGGCTGATCGGTGAAGAACACACCCAGAAGCGGACCCACTACAGGAACTTGAACACTCAAACCGGCTTCGGTCAACGCGTTACGCAGACCGGCCCCAAGCGTCTTTGCCGTGGCGTGTAGATGTTCATACGCAGCAACCGTCAACTGATCTAACGCAGCTAACCCGGCGGCGGTCGCCAACGGATTGCCAGACAACGTACCACCTTGATAAACGGGGCCTTCTGGCGCAAGGTTACTCATCACCTCTGCGCTTCCACCAAACACGCCGACCGGCAAACCACCGCCGATGACTTTCCCGAAGGCCCACACGTCGGGCTGAACACCCGACCAGACAGTCGCTCCACCCCGACCGAGACGGAAACCGGTGATTACCTCGTCGAACAACAATAGTGCCCCCACACGATCACATTCGGTTCGTAGCGCTTGCAAAAATCCGGGTTCAGGTTCAACGAGACCCATATTGGCCGCTACGGGTTCAACCGCAACCACAGCAACCGTTTCATCTAGGACCGGCACCGTGTTGTAGTCGTACACCAACGTGTCGGCTACCGCCGGGTCCGGGATGCCGGGAGCGCCGACGATTCCCTGGTTAGCGACACCGGAACCGCCAGCGATAAGCAGCGAGTCGACATGGCCGTGGTAGCAGCCAGCGAATTTGACGATCTTGTCTCGACCAGTCGCGCCTCGAGCGAGCCGTATCGCCGACATCGCGGCTTCGGTGCCCGATGATGTCATCCGAATTTTTTCTACTCCCGGAACCCAGCTCGAAATTAGTTCGGCTAGTTCAATCTCGCGGACCGTTGTCGCTCCGAACGTTGTTCCGTCAATCACAGCTTTTTGAACCGCTGACACAACACCTGGATTGGCGTGACCCAAAATTGAGGCGCCGTAGCTTTGCACATAGTCAATATAGGTGGTGCCCTCAACGTCGGTAATTCGAGAACCGTTCGCGCTGGCAACAACGTGAGGGGTGCCGCCCACGGACAGAAAGGCCCGAACTGGGGAATTTACGCCTCCGACGAGCACTCGGTTGGCTCGTTCGTGTAGCGAAGCGTTGGTTAGGGACGTTGAATCATTCATCTTCAACAGTGTGCCCTGAACCGACGGCCCAAGACACGCCTTTATTCGCTGACAGCGAGAATTCCGGCGAAAGGAATATTCGGGAAAAGGGGAACCCCGTCGACGGGTTCGTCCATCGCCGATATTTTGCCGTCGAGATATAAGGCGTTGGTGACCCCTCGATCAAGAAATTCACTAGCGAAATCCCACAGGTTTACCGGTCGCGCCGACATCAAGAAAAGGACTTGCCCATCAGGGGTTACACCTACCCCGTTTCGTATGAACGTCGACTCGGAGGTTTCAGAGAATTCGGGATGGATGACACCATCAGCGAGCAGTTGTGGGCCTGATTGAACCGCCAGTCGGGGTTGGATACCCGACGCAGCATAGGTGTTGCTTTCTAACACTCCGGCCATCCCGTCGGCGATATAGAACACCCCGTTTGGGAGAAGCTGAAAGTTACCTTCACCGTCATTGAGGTTAATCGGTCGAAGCTCGACACCGTCTTCCACGTGGAGACCTGCGGGTACAAAACCTGGAAGATATATGCCCGAGTTGGTTACGAGCTTGACGGATTTGCCTTGCTGTTCAAGTTCTTGGCGGAGGCGTTCTAACTGGCCATATGGTTCACCTTCGGCGTCGTTCCAATGCAGGCTAATCTGGCTAGGGGCTGCGGTAAACGATCGATAACCCGACTCGTCGGTTTTGGTTTGTGTCTCTGTGCCGGGTTCGTCAGAAACCGTCTCGGAGTCGATCGAACCCTGTTCTTGCGGCGAGGCAGAGCTATTTAGCACTGAGCAGCTCGACGCAACCAGCATTGCCGTCGCCAGCAACCCAATGATTCGGCTCGCCCTCACTACCGTTTGCCCCATAACCGCCTTGAACCCATCTATTGGTCGATACCTGCGAGCCTAGCCTGAGTGTGGCCGACCGACAGCCAGATCTGCGTGGTTTATTTACCGGTAGCGGCGTCCGACTAGAATGATGCGTATCTTCAATTGAAAGGGCGACAATAATGATCGGACTACTAGGAAGCTTACTTGGCAGCCAAGGCGGCCGGATGATCGGTGGCATGGTCGGTGGACGCACCGGAGCCATGATCGGCAGCATGGCGGGCGCTATGCTCGGCGGCCGTAAATTAGGTTCTGCACTCGGGGCAGGCAAATCGGGACTAAGCGGACTTCTCGGCGGAAATAAAGACGACAACAGTCAAACCATGACCGACAGCGACGCACAAATTCTGGTACGGGCGATGACCAACTCGGCCAAAGCCGACGGCCACATAGATCAAACAGAGATTGACCACATCGTGGGCGAACTTGGAGAAGACGTCACCCGCGACGAGCAAGAATTTCTTAACAACGAACTGTCCTCTCCGTTTCTTCCCCCCGCTGACATCGCCAAAGCGGTCCCTGCGGAATTGTCGGTCGACGCCTATGTCGTCTCACTACTTTCGATCGAAGTCGACGACGGCAAAGAAGTTGCGTATCTCAAAACCTTGGCCGACGAGCTAGGGATCAACAACGACGACCGAGATGCCATTCACGATGAGCTAGGTGTTGACTGCATCTAATCCAGGCTTCTTCTAACCAAGTAGCCCGCACCGACAAAACCGGTGCGGGCTATCCAAATTTATTTGACCAGCCTGACGGCCACAAACCCGGGAGCTACATCCACGGGCTGCGGTCTGTAGCCAGGGTTGCTACCACAACATCTCTAACTTGAGCGGCTTCGGCGTCGTCGATCATGGGCACAACGAGCCGGTTCTCAGCTGACGCCAACACGAGGGTGGCCAAACCCCGCCTTCGTTCCAACCAACTCCGACGCAACGTCACGGTTTGAAACGTCACCAGCCGCTGCTCGACCCTTCGCCTACTCAACAACGAATCCGACACCGCTATTCGACCATCGTCGAGGCCCCATCTCAAGTACTTCCAACGCACCACAGCCCGAACAACTATCCAAACAACACCCACCAACCCCACAAAAACCAACGGCGACCGGTACACGACAGCGGCGGCAGCCATCGCGATAAGAACCAACGGGACCGCCCGCAGCTCGTAATACATCAGCCATTTCGACACGTTCCGATCGGCAACAATCGGCGAACTAGAACCCAAAACTAGTTCACGGAACCGCGACAGTTCCTCGGTGGTCGCACCCGAGATATGCAGGTCACCTGAACCGATCGTTCGCAAAACGATACGTCGAATATTTAGGCGCCGCTCAACCACGTTTGCGGTCGTTTGCAGCGCCTGCACCCGTTCAATCGTTGTTGATCTAGACGTGCGACTAAACATGCCTGCAGACCGCAGAAGACCTGCCCCGGAACGCACAACGGTCAACCCCCAGTTACGAACAACCTCCTGGGTTATGTTCACGAGCCATAACAGCAGTCCGACTATCACCACCATTACGACGATCAACGTAGGCGACAGTTCTAGATTTAGAGATTCGATCCTGCCGAAAATCCGGTCCATAAACGGGGCTAGAGAACCGAGACCCACCACACCGGCCAAAGGCAGACGACTCACAGCTGCGGCCACCAGTTCACCCAACGACCGTTTAACCAACACCTCACCACTGTCGTTGTCCAGCCCGGGAGACGGCGGACCTTCCATCTGAGATTCCGATCCGGGAACCGAACCCAACCTGGCTCCATGACTCTCAGCGACCTGCTGAAGAGAACGGGCCACAGACGCCGATACCGCATCAATCTCGAATTCGACTGCCGAGGTTCCAGCCGTTTCTACCCCAACTTTGACCAGCCCAACGAGCCGATGCAACGCCGGCTGTTCAACCGAGATGCTCTGTATCCGGCCGAGTGGAATAACTAGGCGTTCATCAGACAAAACGCCGCGTCGAACCACCAGCTGGTCACCTTCGACACAAAACACGAACTTCCACCATGACAACGCCGACCAGACCACGACGGCGATCAAACCGACGAGAACCGCTCCGATCAGGAACGGGCTAAACCGACGGGCGAAAACAAACGCAGCCAATACCGCCAAATTGAAGCCCGAAAAGTTGCGCACCACATCGATGGTTTCGAAAACCAAACCCAACGGAGACTGCCGTTGAGGCGACGACAAAACATCGTCTGGCATCAACGGGCGGCTTGTTCTAGATCTGCTGCGGTTCGAGCCCGATCGACAATATACGATTTGAGCTCTTCCGCCGAATCAAACCTGATACCGGTCACGTGCAAAGTTCCGCCCGCAGAATGGAGACGCAACGAAGCTAAACCGAGCAGCCGCATGATTGGACCCCGGTCGATCGTGACGTTCTGCACCCGGCTAAACGGAATAGTGGTGACCGTTGTTCGCAACACGCCTCTTCGGAAAGAAAAGTCGTGTTCCCGAAGCAAGAAACCCATACGAGAAACCTCTAACCATTGACCAATAGATGTTGCCACAACACCGACGACCATAATCAAACCGGCAGCCGCCAATTCGGTTGCCGTCAACGAGACAGCAACAAACGAAACGACGACAACAGCCGCAACGACCGCTATCACGGCAACACCGAGAACTAGACCGATTCGCAGCCAGAAATAAGACCGTTCGACCGGCACAAATCGATCATCTTCTAGCTGAGGAAGGTCGGAAAGATCCACCACAGGATTCGAAAAAGAAACAGGCACAGACCTTCCTTCACACTAACTTCCGCTTATCTAATTCTACCGTCATACGCGCAGTGATGAATTACCGAACGATCCAATACCTGGCCGAAGCTTGAGGATAAAGTTGGCCTGCAATGAACGAATACCTGCCGCTAGAAATCGCCCAAATATCTAACGACGCGGACATCGAACAAGCCTTCGAGGTCCGACGCCGCGTCTTTGTCGCAGAGCAGAACGTCGACGAAGACGCCGAAATCGATGGGCTAGACGAATACGCCATGCATCTGCTCGCCACAGTACACGGCGACGCTATCGGCACCCTCCGAATCAGGTTCCTCAACGATGGCGACATAGCAAAAGTTGAACGAGTCGCAGTGCTGAAAGACTGGCGCTCTTCGGGCGTCGGCAGTGAACTAATGAAAGAGGCACTCAACATCGCCGCCCGTTTCCGAACCAGAACAATGAAACTCCACGCCCAAGTGGATGTCGTCCCGTTCTACGAAAATCTGGGATACACAACCGAAGGCGAACCATTCGACGAAGAAGGTATCCCACACCTGGTGATGACACTCCAAGTGCCAGCGACCTCCAATCATACATTCTGATGAATGACAGGGAAGGAACCTTCGCGCTGCGGTAGGTTACCTGCGGTACAGACGCATCCACACCGAGGTAACAATGAGCATCCGACTCCTAGCTGCAGTAACCACATGTCTCCTTTTCGCCGCCAGCTGCTCAAGCGACTCCGAATCAGCGCCAACAACAGACGAACCCGACACCACCGAAGCGTCATCTCTCACCCCGCAATACGAGGCTATTACCGAGCTTCCTGTAGCTTGCGGCGGGACGCTCCCCGAGCCTCCATCATCCAAACAGTACGAAGAAGCCGCAGACCAAGAAATCAATCCCGATCAAACAGTTACCGCGACGATAACCACCTCATGCGGAGATTTAGTACTGACGCTCGACCCCGCAAAAGCTCCGAACACGGTCAACAACTTTGTGTTTCTTGCCCGTGAAGGCTTCTACGATGGTGTAGTTTCTCACCGGCTGGTCCCGAACTTTGTCCTTCAGATCGGTGACCCTACCGCTTCAGGCAGCGGGGGCCCCGGCTACCAGTTCGCCGACGAGCTGCCCGACTCAGCTGCCGAATACAGCCAGGGAGCGGTCGTGATGGCCAACTCTGGACCAGATACCAACGGAAGCCAGATCTTTATCAACCTCGTCGACAACTCCGAAAATCTGGTAAATCCAAACAACCCTCAAATTTTGTATTCGAAATTTGGTCAACTGACCGCAGGCCAAGAAGTGCTGGATCAGATAGCGCAAATCCCAACCTCAGGACCTCAGGGAGATTCGCCAACTCAAGGCCTCTATATCGAGGGCATCACGATCGAAATAAGCTAGATCCTGCCGGAAATTCCGTTAGTGTCGAAGAGTGACCTCGCCTCAACTCAACGATCTTGTCGGACTGCTTGAACTCGAACAACTTGAGCAACATATTTTTCGTGGCGATAGCCGCGACTTAGGGACAGGCCGGGTGTTCGGCGGCCAAGTTCTCGGCCAAGCAGTCAGCGCCGCCCAACGAACCTGCCCGGGACGGGCTATCCATTCTGTCCATTCCTATTTTCTCCGACCCGGCGACTTCACCAAACCCATCATCTACCAGGTAGAAAACACTCGCGACGGTCGATCGTATTCGGCCCGATCAGTCACCGCTATCCAAGACGGCAAACCCATCTTCAGTCTGCTTTGTTCGTTGCAGTCCAACGAGGAGGGCGGGTTCGACTACTACAACCATTGCGACGTGACACCACCTGAATCCGGGTTGTTGTCAATTGATCTCGAACATGAAGGAATCGCAACCTATCGGACCAGAACCGATCGCAGCAAAATTCTGCAAGATCTACCATTCCACATCAAGATCCCCGATCCTGAAACCGACGACCTGGACCTCCCCGACCGATTTTGGTTAAAAACTTCTGGGCCTTTGCCAGAAACGGACGGCATTCACCAATCGATGCTGGCGTTTGTCTCCGACCTTCGCCTGCTCGTTTCGACCCTCCGACCAGTCGGATACCGGTACAAGGTGACCGAGACGATGCTTGCCACGGTCTGTCACGCTATTTGGTTCCACCGACCCCTACGTATCGATGACTGGCTGTTCTTACAGTCCGAACCGGTGTCGTTATCTAACGGTCGGGGTCTGGGACGAGGCGCCATCTACGACTCCTCCGGGGTTCTTGTAGCATCCACGATGCAAGAAGGTGTAGTGCGTAAACGTCGACCGAACCCAAGCGGCGACTAAAACTGCTCCGCTACCTCACGGGCGAAATAGGTGAGAATGAAATCGGCGCCCGCCCGTTTAATGGCGGTCAACGACTCGAGGGCTACTGCGTCGCCGTCAATCCAGCCGTTTGAGGCTGCGGCTTTGATCATCGAATATTCACCGCTGACGTGATAGGCGGCCAACGGAACATCCACTTCGGCTCGAGCTTGAATCAAAACGTCCAAATAGGCCATGGCCGGTTTGACCATCACCATGTCTGCGCCTTCGGACAGGTCGAGACGAATCTCTTCTAACCCGTCTCGACTGTTACGCCAGTCCTGTTGATACTGTTTGCGGTCGCCGCCGCCCGCTATCTCCACTTCGACAGCGTCACGAAACGGGCCATAGAAACCACTCGCATACTTGGCCGAGTACGCCAAAATCGAGGTGTCAGGAAATTGCGCTTCGTCGAGGGCTTCTCGGATCGCGAATACTTGACCGTCCATCATCCCGGATGGAGCGACGACGTGGGCGCCAGCCTCGGCTTGAGCAATAGCAACCTCAGCGTAGAGGTCTAACGTGGCGTCGTTGTCGACATGACCTTCATCGTTGATGATGCCGCAGTGACCGTGATCGGTGAACTCGTCGACACACAGATCGGACATCACGACCAGTTCGTCACCAAAAGCTTCACGAATTTCTCGCAGCGCCACCTGAGTGACACCATCTCGATCATAGGCCTGGGATCCGGTGGCGTCTTTCGTTTCGGGGATTCCGAACAGCATGATCCCGCTGATGCCGAGATCGACCAGCGATTTCACTTCAGCCAGCAGCGACGATCGACTGTGCTGCATCACTCCAGGCATAGACAATACAGGTTTCGGTTCGGAAAGGCCTTCACGAACGAACAGTGGGGCCACCAAGTCGGTTGGCAGCAACGTCGTGTCGGACACGAGACGACGCATGGCGGCGGTTGTGCGCAGACGGCGCATTCGGCGTTGAGGAAAGGTCACCTATCCATCGTAGAGACCACATGGCACAACGCCTCAATCACGCCTTCTTGATTGTGATTTGTAGCTTCGATCGTAGGTCTGATGTTGCGACGAATCATAGTTTCGGTCGTTTTAGGCCCGATGCTGATGGCGATGGGGGGAACTTGGCCGCTGCCGACGATAGTGACGAACCGGTCAACCGTTGACGACGAAGTGAACAGGATTGACGTCGCCGCAGAAATGTCGTCACGTTTGTTGCGGTCAACCACAGTCGGAGCAGTATCGTAGGCGTCGACCCGGTCAACGTCGTAGCCTTTAGCCCTAAGCCCGGTTTCTAGCTGGTCAGAGGCGAGACATGCCAGCGGCGCCAGCACCCGACGCTTCTGGCCGTCAGTCGGTGCGTCCGGGAATTGGGCGACCAGACCGGCGGCACTACTGACCGACGCTTGAAGCGACACTACGAACCCGGCATCGGCAAATACCTTGGCCGTGACACTACCGACACAGGCGAGTTTCGGTGTCGACTCAACTCCAGCGTTTTGCATGGCCTCCAGAATGGATCGAGATCCGTTGGCTGACGTTGTCACCATCCAGTCGTAGTTCGCGAACTCTAGAACAGAAGTTCTGATGGCTTCACCGCCATCGGGGGGAGCTATCGGTTCGATTAGGGGAACCGATATCACGTTTGCGCCGAGGCCGGTCAATCTGGAAATCATCGGTGCCGCGTCTGCGGCCGCCCGGCAGATAATCACGTTCTGTCCAACTAGAGGCTGCCCTTGGCTAAACGGCATAGAGCTAGACGACGTTGCGTTAGGCGCCATATGTTAGGCGGCCTCGACCTTGGCCCGTAGTCGTTGGGCAAGTTCTCGCCCGATGTCGATGTTCGAACCTTCGACCGTGTCACGGAACAACGGGGGACGGGAAGTGTTCGTTGTCGCCGACGACGCTAACACGCCGGTGATAGTCATTTGGCGACGGCCAACCATTTGGGCGTACGCACCAGCCGGAAGGTCACAGTCGCCGCCAAGCTCAGCCAGAAACGCCCGTTCTGCTCGAACCGTTTTGGTTGTCACCGGGTCACAGATCTCAACGAGCAGGTCGACGATACCTTCATCGACTGAACGACATTCCAACGCCAACGCCCCTTGGCCGACCTGGGGAACAAAAGTTTCTGGCGCTAAGAAGTCAACCTGTTCGGATTTGCCCATTCGTTGCAGCGCGGTGGCCGCCATCACGATGGCGTCAAACTGGTCGGCCTTCGACAAACGAGTGTCGATATTTCCTCGAAGCTCAGCGAATTGGAGATCTGGCCTGACGTCGGCCAGTAACGCCCGGCGACGGTTTGAGCCGGTTGCGACAATTCCTCCTTGAGGAATGCGGTCCAACGGCGTCCCTACCAAAACATCGCGCACCTCGTCACGGGAACAGAACCCGGCGATAGTCAAACCTTCAACTTCGACCGACGGGAGGTCCTTAGCCGAATGAACCGCCAGGTCAGCCCTGCCAGTTAAGACAAGTTGTTGGATCTCTTTACAGAACGCCCCTTTGCCCCCGAGCTGGCTGATCGCGATCGAAAGATCCTGATCGGCTTCGGTGTCCATCGACACCATCTCGAACGTAAAATTGGGGTAGACGTTTCGTAGCTTGTCGGCGACGTGGTGGGCTTGCCATAGGGCCAGAGGGCTTTTGCGGGTGGCGATTCGAAGATGGTTGACGGCGGTCACGATAGATCAAACAATACCCGAACCGAGTCAGCTAACCGTTCGCCCTTAAGCGTTCCAGCAGCATCTTTTAACTCGGTTGTCGGTTTGTGAAGAACTTTCGCCAAGACCGATTTGGTTAACAGTTCGACTGCTTCTCGCTGTTCAGCAGTCATATCTTGATTCGAGCAGAGGTGGCGTTCGATCTCGGCGGTCCGAATGGCTTCCATCTCGCTATGTAATGAACCGATCAGCGGCGCAACCATCCGGGCCGATTTAGCGGTCCGATGTCGTTCCAGCTCTTCGGAAATTATTAGACGAGCGTCATCGAGCTGAAGTCGACGCTGAGCGATGCCTCGGTTAGCGAACGCTTGAAGGTCGGTCAGAACCACGGTCTCGACGTTGTCAAGTTGATCGACTTGAGGGTCAACGTCTCTCGGAACCGCTATGTCGATGACGAGCAGCGAACGGTCGTCGGTGCAAGCGGTGCGGATGTCGTCGACCGAAATAACATGATGGTCGGCACCGGTTGCTGAGATAATCACATCGGCGTGAGCTAGCCCGTCGGCCAGATGGTCAAAGTCGACGACGGCGGCACCAAGTTCGGCGGCCGCCTGCTCTGCTTTGGCTTGAGTCCGGTTGGCGACCTGAAGCTGTTTAACCCCGGTGCGGGCGACAGCAGCGGCAACACCGGAACCTAAATCACCGGCGCCGACCAACAAAACGTTTTTGGTGGAAAGTTCGTCGACTTTGTCTTGAATCAATGAAACCGCAGCGTGCGAAAGCGACGCGGTCGCTTCGCCGATAGCGGTTTCGCTCCTAACACGTTTGCCTGCTTCGATAGCACGTTGAAAGAGAAGGTTTAGTAACGCTCCGGTCGAATCTTCGGTTCGGGCCTGATCCCACGCCCGACGAATCTGACCAAGAATTTCGTGCTCACCCAGAACAGCCGAATCTAGACCGGCGGAAACATTAAACAAATGCTGGACGGCTTCGTCGTCATAGTGAACGTAGAGGTGGTCGACAAAATCTTCGCTCGGGATACAAGCGAGCGTCGCTAATGATTCCCGAACATCGCGAAAAGCGTCGTGAAACCGTTCGGCCTGTACATAAACCTCGGTCCGATTACAGGTCGAGATGACTACCGTTTCGGCTACAACCGCAGAGTTCGAAACCTCAGCAAGCACCTTTGGCACGATTTCTGAGCTGAACGTCAGTTTTTCGAGAACACCCGCCGGGGCGCTGCGATGATTTAGGCCAACAACAATCAGGGTCATTACAAACTCGGAATCTCATGGCACCGAAGTGTCGGCGCCCAGACTTTCTATTCTACGTCGACTATCAGTGTCTCCGATCAATCGGTTTGGTGACGAATCAAACACGACATATCTTGATATCTGAAACAATCGGCCTTCGTATCTATTCCATTTCGGCCGAGTGACGCCGCTATTCCCAGCCTTTAGCCAGCAGGAATCCTCTAGCCCGTTCAGTGCGAGGGTAGGCGGCCACCAGATTCCAGAACCGGGCATTATGGCTCGGTTCTACTAGATGAGCGAGTTCGTGCACAATTACGTAGTCGATTACCCAACTTGGGAAACCGACCAGACGATCGGAAAGCCGTATCGACCCGTCTGCGGGGGTGCAAGAACCCCAACGATTTTTCTGGTTCGAGACCCATCTGATCGTTTTCGGTTTCGGTAGGTTGTATTCTTCCGCTAACCGATTGGCCCTTTCAGAGATATCGGTCACATTTGCTTTACGCGACCGATCGAACTTGTCAGTGAAGTGCTTTATAAGCTCAGATTCTTCATCTTGAGAGCAGCCTGACGGGATCCGCAGTTCAATACGGTGACCCAACAATTTGGCTTGAGCGGTTTTCGTGCGACGACTACTTCGGATTACGTTGACCTCCAATGGAGGCAGGCCATCTGAGTTTCCGTCGTCGGTGGCAAGGAAATGCAGCTGATCCGTTGTCATACCACGTGTCCGGATGAGCCACCCGTCGCAATATCGCCAGGCAGAAGATCTAACCGGTCGCCGACCTGGAAGCCCGAAACGGTGTGGGAGACCACTACGCCTGCGAGGTTCCCGGTTCGACCAGACACGACAGAGCCTGAACCAAGAACGGCCTTGACCAGGTTGATGACACCCCCGTGACACACAGCCAGGATTTCAGCACCCGCCCATTGTTCAACCAGCGTGTCCAACGCGTCAAAGACTCGTTTTTCTAGCGATTCGTCCGACTCGAAACCGTCTGGACGACGATTTTCTTCGATCCAGCCCGGCCACTTGTCTTCTATCTCTGCGTGAGTGAGACCAGACCAGACACCGGCTGACCGCTCCCTAATACCTTCGACAACTTGGACCGGTCCGACCCCAATCCGTTCGGAAATAATTTGGGCACTGTCGAAGGCCCGATCTTGAGGCGATGACACAATTACATCTACTGAACCGATGTTTTCTGCAGCAGCAAACGCTTGTTTACGCCCCAAATCGGATAATGGGGAGTTCGCTTGCCCCTGCCATCGGCCGGCTGCATTCCATTCGGACTGGCCATGTCGGACCAGCAACAGCCTGGTTATCTGGTTGGACGTCATCCCATGACGTTACTGCGGAATTGTGACGGTTGTTGGAATACCGCCATCCAAAAGTTGAGACGCGAATGACAGATTAGGCGCACAGAACGACAAAAAACCGGGCAGACTACCTTGTGGTCACTGTACGACTATTCGCCCAAGCCCGAGAAACTGCAGGGGAATCTGCTGTGTCTGTAGAGGCAACAACCGTGGCTCAAGCCATCGACGTTGTGTGCTCAAAATACGGGGATGATTTTGGAGCGGTCGTCAACAGTAGTAAGGTTTGGCTGAACGGTTCCCCGACACAGCCAGCAGCAAAGCTCCGAGATACCGACGAGCTGGCGATTCTTCCGCCAGTATCAGGAGGGTGACGACGATGCCTGAGGACCAGCGACTTGGCGGCGGCTTCTTCGGTGACGAAGAGCCAGACGACCAACAACTCGCTTCTGAACCGACCGACCCGGGTGTCGGCGATTTTTTCGGTAGTCGAGATTCCGGCTCAGCAGGCGGAGATGACTTCTTTGGAGGGTCCGAACGTTCGAATCGAGCCGGTTCAGCGGTAAGGACCGCACCGCCGGTACAGCAACCCAGCCAGGCAGTGTCGTCTCCGACTAAGCCCCCGCCACCTGTGGGCGATCCGAGATCAGATACTTCACGTGGCAATCGTAAGCCGGTGAACAAACTCGATCAACAAGCTCCCAAACCTGGAAGTCAGCCTGGGAAACGACCAGCACCACCGGTTTTTGAGCCGAAACAGGCCAGCCCAGTTCCAGCTAGCCCGCCGCCGACGGCTGGCCCTCCCCAGCAACCTAAAACAAGACGTCCAGCTGGCCCACCGGCTCCACCTTTAGGCACTCCTCAGCAGCCACCTCCAGGCGCACCATCTAACGACTGGTTCGAATCTCCCAACCCGGCTGCGCCTACGTCGCCTGCGCCTACCCGTCGCGCTCCTTCTGGGCCTTCAATTCCTGACCCATACGCGGTGATTGACGAGGTAGAGCCAACAGACCGGAAAGGCCGCCAAGCGGCTAAACGTCGCAGACAGGCCCAACTCCGCGAGGAGCGTTGGGCTCGCACCCGACTGGCGGTTCCGTACCACACCGACGGTCCAAAGATGACGTTTGCGTTGGTTTGGTTCGTGGCCGTGTTCTCGTCTCTTCTGATAAGCCCGATCTTGACTGCTTTAGTGACATCGGTAGTGGCCTCTGTAGCCGCCATGCAGGCCGCGCAGGCCTGGTTTGGGACGTCGCCAGCCAGGTGGTGGACGGCAACCGCTGGCGCAGTGGTCGCCTTCAGCGGGTATTTCGGAGCTTTGGGGCTAGTTGGCGGGCTTCTGATCGCTTGCGGAGTTTTGGGGATTTACATCATGGCCGGTGACGGTCACCATCGCAGTAGCGGCGAGCTGTTTGATGTCTTGGCACGGAGTTCGCTACCGGCAGGTTTGGCGGCTGGCGGCATCGTCGCAGTAACCCAAGCAGAACCGCTTGCAGCGATAGGCTTGGTGCTTCTGATCAGCGCCTACGAAGCGGGCGACTATCTGGTTGGCTCTGGCTCACGGACCGCAGCCGAAGGACCGATAGCCGGTTTCATTTCTCTGTCTGTCATGGCTTTCGTTTTAGCTATGGTCGTCCCCGACCCCTACACGGTCACGACGGTCGTGGCGTTCGCTGGGATCGCTGCGATAAGTGCGTTAGCTGGCCAAATTTTTGCTTCAGCATCACTTCCCCGCGGCGTGGCCTGGGCCCCAGCGTTGCGTCGACTAGATTCGTACATAATCACTGCACCGATTTGGCTCCTGTTGGTTTTCCTTCTAGTACCTTCCTAACGGGCTGCAAGTTTCACCGGAAGCTTAATTCGTAGTCGTTTCAGCCGACCCGGTTGACATGCACCGCTTTTCCACGCATCCAAACAGGTTCAGGCGATACCTCAGCAGAGGTATCGTCGGGGTCTGCTGCGGGGTCGCCGTCGTCTCGTGCTCGGTCAACGACGCAGCTCAACAACCAGACGAGCTGGCCTACAACCCGCAGACGGTCGAAACCGTTAAACAGCTGTGGATGGACGTCGACGCACCGGAGACGCTCGCAAACTGTTACACGAACGTTCTCAAAGAAGCAGGAGCGCTTTCAGAACCGATTGAAACGATGTCTGAACTAGCAGCAGCACATGAGTCACTATCGGAAACACAACAAAAAGAACTCGACGACTGCGTCAACATTGTGAACAGTGAAAACCCGCCTGAGTAGACGAATTTGGGGGCAGGTATCCAACCTATTGCCCGGCAGCAAGTACTAGTCTGGCGAGGTGCATACCGAAATCGACCGCCTAACCCAAACCGCCCTCACAACCCTCACCGAAATAGCTCTCCCCCAACTTCGAGCTGAACGGGCTGATTGTTCCTCAGCCGAAACAGACATTTCGTTTGTGCGCCGCCTCACCCAAGGACGGCTAGACATTATCGGTCACGAAGTCCAGCGACGTAACGGCGGCACCGAAACGGCCCATCTCAACGAGGTTCTGTTCGAAATTCCGGCAATTTTGAGCGACGGGCAAAACAAGCCCCGAGCTGGAGGGCGAGCCCCAGAAATCGACGGCCCGACCGAGTCGGCGCTAAAGCTGAGTTCTGAACTAGACCAGATAGTTTCCCCTCAGCAGCTCTCCGACGTGGGAAATCTTGATGATGCAGCCCTTGGTGAACTCATCGAACAGCTCCAAAATTTCGAACACGAGTTGTCGACCCAACGTCGCCAACTTCACGAACGAATAGACGCGATCCAAACAGAAATCGTTCGCCGCTACCGTGAGGGAGAGGCATCCGTCGACACGCTCCTAGAATAGGAGCAGTGAATGGTTCGTTAGGAATGCAAGAGTGAAACGGCTCGCTGTGCTCTCACTCCACACGTCACCCCTCGCCCAAGCTGGGGTAGGTGACGGAGGCGGCATGAACGTTTACGTACGCGAATTCGCTACCGCGTTGGCCCAAACGGGCGTTCACTGCCGGGTTTACGTACGGGCGTGGAACAAACAGTTACCCCGTTTCGTCGAAGTAGAACCGGGCTTTGAGATCGTTCATATTCAAGCTGGCCCATGTGATGTGCCGAAGGATCAGCTCCCGCAACATGTCGACGAGTTCGCCCGAGGCGTAGCAGAAGATTTCCGCACGTTCGAACCGGAGGCCATTCACGCCAACTATTGGCTGTCGGGTGTCGCCGGGAACGCTCTTAAACGAGAGTTCGACCTGCCCCTGATCTCTACCTTCCACACGCTGGCACGAGTCAAAGCCGAATCCGGCGACTACGAACCAGAAAGCCGGGCTCGGGCCGAATCAGACGTCATGGGCTGCTCCGACGTGGTGATGTCAAACTGCGACGCCGAATCCGAACAATTAGTTAACTTCTACGATGCCGACCCGGCCAGGATCGAAGTTATCCCACCTGGAGTCGACCACGCGTTTTTCTCACCCGGCCCAAAATCTGGGGCCCGTTGGGCGTTAAACACCGACGATCGACCGCTCCTGCTTTTCGTGGGGCGCATTCAGCCACTTAAAGGCGTCGACGTAGCGGTTAAAGCCCTTGCCGCTTCAAAACATCCTGAAGCTCGACTGTGGATTGTCGGAGGAGCGTCAGGCACACAAGGAGCGAGCGAGCTGGCTCACATTAAACAACTCATCGCCAACCTTGACCTCGAAGACCGCGTCGAGTTCCATCCGCCCCAACCGCACCACCTGTTGAGCACCTACTATCGGGCAGCTGACGTTGTGCTCGTACCGAGCAAGTCAGAGTCGTTCGGCCTGGTCGCTTTAGAAGCCGCCGCATGCGGAACCCCATGCGTCGCGTCGGCCGTCGGTGGACTCCTAACACTGGTCGATGAGGGGCAAACCGGCTACTTAATCGATGGCCGCGACCCGCAAGAGTATGCAGAAGCGATCGACCGGATTCTTTTCGACCCGGCACTAGCGACCGAACTTTCAAACAACGCTGCTAAACATGCGTTGAACTACACGTGGTGTGAATCAGCTAAGAAACTGGTGGCTATCGCGTCGACGTTGGCCGACCGGCGTCTAGCGCCTTGTGAATAGGCCTTAGCGGGCCAAGAAAAACAGCTGGTACGCCCCGGCGCCCAGAATGGCCAAAACTAGCAACGCCAATGTTAAAACAATCGATGGCCTCATAGGGAACCCTTGTCTGCTGTTGGTTTAGTCGAAAGCGAAACCGGAGTCGAAACGTTCGGCACGCTATCCGCCGACGCCAAAACTAGCCGATCGCCTTCTTGTAAGCCTAACTCGGTCGCCGCCGAACCCCGGTCGATGGCTAGCATCAACAAACCATACGAGTCGGCCAATAACCCCACCGACCCGGTTGTGATCTCGGCAAACGTCTTCACTTGAGTAGCGTTGCGGGTTTCGATCGACTGGCCGCTGATACGAACATTCTCAGCCCACCCATCGATATCGGTGGGGTCAATATTGATCTGGCAGTTACCGAACCGGTCGATCCAGAGAACTTCGGCCGTCATCGACCCGTCGTCTTGTTTCTCCGCCACCGGCAAAACACCGGGAAGCAGCTGCGAGGGTTCGATTCTGGTACCTAACTCGTCTAACGGGACGCCCTGGCAGAGGTGCGCTGCGGCGGGTGCGAATATGTCCCGACCGTCGAAGGTGGCTCCGACCTGTGGCAGCTGATACTCAGGGTTGTCGAGAACCACGGCACCGGTCGCGCCGCCAACCATGCCGACCGCTGGAGCTAACAGACCGTTGTCAGGTCCGACAAGAAAAGCTGCGCCGTCTGCGACTTCGATCGCTACGCCGCGCCGATTTGTGCCAACACCGGGGTCGACGACGGCCAACACAACCGACGGAACCATATATTCCGACGCCCGCGCCAACGCCAAACCGCCGGCCCTCACATCACAGGCCGTAACCCCGTGAGTGATGTCGAGCACGGTAACTTCTGGAGCGATCGAACGAACAACCGATTTGACTACCCCGACGAACTCGTCATCGGTGCCATAGTCGGACAGGAACGAAATAGTGGAAAATGCTGGGCTCACTGGTTACCTAACTCGATTGATCGCGCCGTCGCCGCCGCGATCGTGTCGACCATTATCTGTGGGAGCTGTTCGGTGAGAACAGCCAACCCGGCTGCGGTAGTACCGCCCGGGGTTGTGACCTGTTCACGAAGCGCGGCCGGACCCAACTCTGATTCGTGAAGCAGGCGGGCTGAACCGTACAGTGTCTGAAACGCCAACGTTTCAGCAATATCAGGCGCTAACCCTGCGGCGATTCCCGCCTCGACTAACGCCTCAGCCATCGCAAAAACGTATGCCGGTCCGGAACCCGACAGGCCGGTCACCGCGTCGAGCTGTGACTCGTCCACCGTTACGACCGGGCCGACCGAACTCATCACCTGTGACGCCCACGCAATGTCTTGTTCGGTCGCCGAGGAGCTGCCAGCCACCGCCGACACGCCTTCGCCGACCAGGGCAGGCGTGTTGGGCATTACCCGCATAACGGCGACGTTGTCTCCGACGATCTGTTGAATCGTTTCGATTTTTATTCCGGCCGCGATCGAAACGATTCGTGACGGGTCGACGAGTTGTTCACAAACCGACGCCACGATATGCGGTTTGACTGCAACAACGGTGTCAACCCCGACGTGAAACGTCTCGGTGATAGTCACCCCAGGGAACGCTTCTGCCAACACTGAGCGTTGATCGGCGTTCACTTCAACGATCACAAGATGATGCGCGTCGGCCCAGCCGGTTCGCAGCAACCCGTGAAGAAGGGCCTGACCCATTTTGCCGCCGCCTATGAGCTGCAGCTTTGTTTCTGTTTGTGTCATCGATTTGAGGCTACTGGAATTTCGGGTCGAGTGTTGAACGAGTCGACGTGAAGTGGGGACCCTACGCAGTTTCTGTTACAAGCTCTACCATTGCGGCCCAGCCACCATCTTGTGGACCGTCGATCTTCAAATCTGCTAGTTCGGCTAACGCCGGATCGCCGGTTCCGCCATCAACCCAAACTGAAAGGTCAGCAGCTGCAAACATGGGAACATCGTTGGTGCTGTCCCCCACGACCACGATGCGATCAACACCGCCGAGCACATCGTCCACATAGCGACGTATACCCGACCATTTACTCACACCGGGTGCTTGACCCATCACCATCCAGCCATCGAAATACTGGTCACGGTGGTAGCTGTACGCATCGAAATCGAGTTCAGCCAAAACGGTTCGAGTCCGATCGAGCTGTGCTTTAGTCATCGACATAAGCACAAAACCGAGCACCGAAACTTCTTCGTCACGGACAAACCCCAACAGATCGTTCGAATTCACCAAACCTTCGGTGACGCTCGAAACGTACTTCGAACCCACTGTTGGGTTCTGGCCGATAACTACCTGATCAGGCGACGTAAACAACGCAGGTGACAGACCGGCGTCGCGAAGCCTGACCACGATCTCGGCGATAACGGCCAGTTCGAACTTTTCGTCAAACAACGACGTCCCGGACCTGAAATCAAACCCGGACGCACCGTTTACAAGGATGGCCGGAAGTTTAAGCTGGTTCTGTTCGAAACCGATTTTGGCTCCCCGATGTCGACGCCCAGTAGCGGCCAACAGTGGAACACCTTTACGTTCCAGCTCGGCGACCGCCGCAAGCGTCTTTGGGTGACAGATCTCACTGTCGTCCCAAAGTGTTCCATCAAGATCGGTGACCAAAAGGGTTGACATGCTTTGACAGTAGCGCACTTCGCACAGCACCGATCATTAAATAGTCCGCTTCGACGCTCAACTCATTGATTGAATTAGGCAGTTGCGAGTTCCCGAAACACGTCGGCGAGTAGCTGTTCGTCGATTGATGACGGCTCAGGCACCGTCGTCGTTGGCGGGCTTGTCACCGGAGGCGCCGTGGTAGAGGGTGGAATGGTTTCAACCGGCGGCTGAGTGGTCGGCGTTGGGGCGGGAGCGGGGGCCGCTGTCGGGGCGGGGGCCGGTGGCGCTGTGGCCGGAGGCGGACTAGAACCCGAAACTGCCATGAATCGATGTGTTGTCCAAAGTTTGCCTTGGGCGTCATAGACGACACCGACACCGACATGTGAGAATTCAGGATCTACGAGGTTTCGTAGATGGTCGGGGCTGGCAACGAACTTGTCGAACAGTACTCGAACGTCACTGCCGCTGGTGACACCCACGTTTTCGCCAAGGACACTCCAATTCGAAGTTATCCCAGAAGAAAGGTCGTTGGCGTGTTCCAGCGTGTCTTTGTTAGCCATCTCTTGGGACCATGCACGCGAACCCATTTTGAGTTCGTTGTCGACGAGGAGTGGCTGCAACCCTTTCGAAGCTCTCAGTTCGTTGATGAGCTGAACGAACTGTCGTTCGTCGGCGACAGTGTCGGCCGAAGCGGGGAAAGAAAAAGTGGTTAGGAGCACCAAGACAACACCAAACCAGGCGACCGCTAGTAAACGGGCCCTCTTTGAGGCGTTGAGAACCTCAACTAGCTCCTCGGTTTTTGATACACCGATGCCATGTTGGTGCGCGTTGGTTGGCACGTTCAGATCTCCCCTGACCGTTCGGCCTAGTCGGCCATTACTGTTTGATTACCTATCCATCGGCAGCTTGAGTCGAACTATGAAGTGTTAACCGGAACAGCGGATAGACTCAGCAGTGATCTTCCCGAAAGGGAGAGCGTCAAAAAGGCCCTTCTGCGGCCTTGAAATGGGAGAACTTCGTTATGGCAGTTAAATCGGTTGTTTTGGGCCTTGTTTTGGTTGCGTTGGGTGTGATTGTGTCAATCGCCTCAAGTTCGGACAGTGTCACGTCGTATATTCCGTCGTTCATCGGAGCGTTGTTTGTTGCGTTAGGTGTTGTCGGAGCGTTAAAACCAGACCTCAACCATCACATGATGCACGGAGCCGCCATGTTGGCTCTTCTCGCAATTCTGGGCAGCCTCGGATCGCTCATCGGCCGCTCATCTACGGGCTGGGCATTATTCTCTCAACTAGTGACCGTAGTGTTGTGCGGCGGTTTCATATTTTTAGCTGTGCAGTCGTTCAAACAGGCTCGGCTCGCCCGTCAAGCCGCTGAAGCAGCAGCTTAAACCAGCAACCAAACAACACCGGTCGCCAGGATCAGCATCCCAACAGCAGCCGAAAAAATAGCCGCTATCGAAAGAATCCCGATAACGGTCAACGTCCCGATGTTCAGAAGCGCCACCGTCGACGTGGTCTGCCCAATGAACGAATCGTTGACTGTTTCTGCCGCTCTACGAACCTGCAACGCAGCCGAGATAAGTCTTTTCGGCGACAACATAGCCAAACGTGACGAACCGGAAGCCGAGTCTTCATTGGCCAACGACGACGCAAGTTGACTAAGCTCGGAGGTAACCCAGTCGCGGCCTTTCCCAACGGACGCCGCCAGATCATCAACACTATTTGCTTCAGTTAACGCCTTATGGGCGGATCCCAACAGTTCCGCTGTCGGGTCGAGCCGATTCTTCCACCACCACAGCAAAAGCACGGGGGACACGAAGATCAGACAAAAAATAGCGGCGAGCCACCACGGAGCGCTAAGAAAAAGTAACCCAACCGCTGCCGCTACCGCTCCGATTCCGGCGAAATACATCAACACAACAACCGCTTTTTGGATACCGGTGACAATAGACCTCAAACGAAATAGCGTCGAACTCAGTAAATTGATCTGATCCATCGTTTGAATTCTATGCGGCGGTCCAAGCCCGGAATCCTTCCGGGCCATATTAGTTGTAAGATCTAGGCCATATGTCCGACATTGACATTTCCACCGCCACCGTAAGCCGACTTCCGAGATATCTTCACGCTGCAGTAGATCTCGCAGCCGACAAAGAGGCGACGGTGTCGTCTGAACAGCTCGCTGCGCTTACCCAAGTAAACCCGGCGACCGTGCGCCGCGATCTAGCTTCTTTAGCGATCACTGGGCGGCGAGGGGTCGGGTATGACACTGCATATTTGGTGTATGAAATCAGCAACGCGTTAGGCCTCAATCAGGAATCGCCGGTAGCCATTGTCGGCGCCGGTAACATCGGCCGAGCGTTATGTAACTATCTCGGGTTCAGCGAACGGGGTTTCCCGATTCGACTCGTTCTAGACTCCGACCAAGCAAAAGTCGGAAAGCCGGTCGGCGATTTGACTGTCCAGTCGATGGACGACCTTGAAGAGCTGGTTCAAGCTCACAGCATTGAATTGGGGATAATCGCTACCCCAGCCGAGTATGCGTTAACGGTCGCCGAACGTCTGGTTCGTGCCGGGGTTACGTCGCTGCTGAACTTCACCACTCAAATGCTGGACTTGGGTAACCATGCGGTGGTTCGCAAGGTCGACTTGGCGACCGAGCTGCAAATTCTCAGCTATTTCGGGCAACGTTTGGGAACGACTTCGGCCGAAGCCGCCAGCCAAATCTAGTTTGGGCTTGTGGTAGCTATCTGACCTTGAAGCTATTTGTTGTCGAGCTCGGCGAGTCGAGCGTCGATTTCGTCGAGTTCTGTGCCGAGTTTGGCGAGATCTTCGATGGTGGGCAGATCGTTGACCGGGGTTGATTCTGAGCCTTCTGAGCTGCCGGGGTCTATCTCATCGTGTCCCGACTGTTCTTGATGCGACTGTTCTTGATCAGACTGTGTTTGTTGTTCCTCTGCTTGCGCTGCCTGTTCGGGTTGGGCGGTACCCGGTTGGCTCTGCGCAGGTTCTTCACCGCTGGTCGGAGTCGGGTCGAGATCCTGAGCGTCGCTAGTAGTTAGCACCGCACCGCTGACCGGGTCAGAGGTTTCGGGTTGGGCACTATCGGTTTGGGCGGCGCCTACATCGGCACTGTCGGTTTGGGTCGCATCGGCTTGAGCTGCGTCGGTTTGGGCGGGATTTGGTTGGGAAGGGTTTACTTGACCGGTTTGGGGTGATGTCGACTCCATGGGTATGAACTCTAGTGTCTGGTTGCCCGATTAGACGAGATACGTGCATGGCGATACCCCCAATTCGGCCACTGACCGTGACCGACGTCGCAGATTTCGGGCCAGGCACGCGATTGAAACCAAATCGATTGCATAATTCGGGTCGTTCCCAACGCTATTTGAGGTATTCTCATTACGCCCCTGTGGCGCAGCCTGGTTAGCGCACCGGACTTTTAATCCGTTGGTCGTGAGTTCGAATCTCACCGGGGGCACAATCAAAACCTTATAAGACAGCTTCGACAACCCCTTTCAGGGGTTGTCGCTGTTTTGGCTACCCAGCGGCTCACGAACATCATTCCAGGATCCAAACAACAGTAAATGCAGGCAGACGCGCCCGACAAGTTCCAAGGATCGGACTACTGTCGTTGAATGCCACACCAATCCGCCGGGCTAGCCACGAGCAATCAAGTTCTCGTTTATGATCACCTTCGCATAAAGACGGCCACAAACCAGTCTCAGTTCACTTCAAACGGTGCCCGCGTGGGAAAGACCCCTAAAGAGATCTTGTCAAGTTGTTCAAGCAATACAAACACGTGGACGATAAGCGATAACGCCGCAATCGGCGAGGTAACCAACGTAGCCAATGTCGGCATCGTCGAACCACCGACTCAATGCCCGACATTCGCACCAAATGAAGAACGGCCTATGAGACCACAATCCACGTCACAACGAGACAGACCAGTGCAGCTGCCTAGCGAAACAACCGATCACACATTCACCACAGAAAACCCAAACCCAGACAAGGTCAGCGAGTCTCCGGTCAAATCTATCGTGCTCGCCGTGACAGGCATAAGCATCATGGGCAGAGGCCTACTCAGGGCAGAAAGCCAATTAGAGGTGATTGTCACCGTCATTCTCAGTTCGTTTTTCCTTATAGCAGCCCTCAAAGAACGACCATAAAAAGAAACCAAACGTATCGGTTGTTGGCGTCTGGCCGACGAACTCGTCTTCGCCTAC
The DNA here is from genome assembly GCA_020630065.1 of Acidimicrobiales bacterium. Lineage (GTDB taxonomy): Bacteria > Actinomycetota > Acidimicrobiia > Acidimicrobiales > SZUA-35 > JAHDCC01. Next base: position 74,586 of record JAHDCC010000004.1, on the reverse strand, counting down.
GAATTCACCTGATATCTAACTAGACTACGGTGCATGGCCAGTGACAAGGTTTCTTACGAACCGGCCGACGGGATTGCGGACGGGAAAGAATACGGTCAGCTTCGAGAGAACTTTCTTTCGCCTGCCGAAGCGCTCGAAAGCGACGCAGCCAACTCCCTCGCCAACCTCGACGGCACCATCTCAACCGCGCTGACCAACAAAACGAATGTCTTCGCCTAACGACGGGGTGAACTTTCGATCCTGTCCAAAACCGTATCTACGATCATGACGGCGGAAATGGAACGCATGGTCGCCACCGACACCGCAACACAGCTGTTCACATGGGAAATCAGCCGAAAACTGTTGCCGAACTGGACGTCATGCTCGAAGCCATCGGCTACCCACCAGTCCCTGATGCGGAACTTGTTGACTTGCCTGACGTTCCGGTTCCGGAAGCCGCTCAACCAGAGAGGTTCTTCGAGCCGTATGTAGTTCAGCCGGGCGACAGTATTTGGAGCATCGCTGAACAGGTAGCGGCCGAAACCGGGTTGACTACCGAACAAGCGCTCGCCCATCTCTACGAGCAGAACGCGTCGCTTGCGTCGCCAAACCGACAGTTCGACCCGGATCGGGCCGACTCCGATTTCTTCAGCGGGCACGCTTCGAACAATCCGCTACGCGACCCCGACCTGGTGCACCCAGGTGACCGTATCGTGATCGGGTCAATCCCTGTCGAGGTATCTGGTGAGTGACGCTACTTTTCTGACCTACACACAGTTTGTGTCAAAAGGTGTGAAGAATCGAACGTCGGGCAAGGTCCCGAGTAAGCACCGTAGCGTGTTGAGCGCCGATGGCGAACGTATCGGCCATGTCGTGGTCGGGCCGCACCGAACTGAAACGTTCTCTAAGTTTGTTTCCTACGCTAATCGGGATCGTGACGTCGAAATGATGTACTGCCTTGCTTCCGGCTCTTATAACGATCGTGGTGAGGTAACGTTTTCGTTGTACGACCTAACAAGTCGACCTCTTCAACGAGAGTGGGAGCCCAACGACGTGGCCCAGTCGTTCACCCCTGTCCTTACACGTCACTGGTGGAAGCCAGGTTCGAACTGGAGGGAGCTGATCCGTCACCGGTTTCGCCGGATCCATTTCGCCACTATCGACGGGACGCTTGTCGCCGGACAGCTTGTACGTCAGGGCAAAAAGCCGGATTCTTCTGCAGTAACGTTGGCGACGTTTCGTGTTAGCGGTAGCCACGAGGTGACGATCGATATCAACGTCGATCTTGATCCGTCGTTGCGACGTTGGGCTGTCGCTGAAGCATTGTTGCTTCAAACCGAACTGGTCAGCCACAACGAAAATTTTTAGTCGACCGCACAACGCAGTCTCAACCAATTGCCTGTTTTTTGTTGTTGAATGTTGGCGTTTCAGTCTAGGGTGTTGCTTGTGCTCGCTCTTCTCATGATATTTGCTGCTGTGTGGGGCGTGATACAGTTAACGGTTCTGGGTTCATTCACGAGAACTGTCCAGGCTAGGGTTGTCCTCGGGTCGATTGCCGTCGGCTTTTATGCTTGTGCAATTGTAGCTGTTGGCTTGCAGTGGGGTTTCACCCGGTTGGCAGCAAGCCTGTTCGATGTCGACGTGAACGACGTCGTCGCTTCGGCCGGTTTCACGGTCGACCCGTTTATCGAAGAATTCATCAAGATCGCTCCTTTGCTGATTGCGGGGTTCTGGTTCCGTTCGAAACAACAATGGGGAGTCACCGACTTTGTTTTGGTCGGTTCGGCGTTTGGAGCCGGTTTTGGACTGTTCGAAGCGTTCGCCCGTTATGGCCAGTTCTTATCGAAATTCACTACGTTCCCTGGAGGGCATGTCAGACCGAACTCGTTCTTCCCGCCGTTCATCCCTAACTTCTCGGGCGTTATTTCATCTTGGATTCCAGCCCCGGTTACTTCAGTAGACATAATTGAACCCGCACCCGATGTAGCCCCGCATGTTGTATGGAGTGCCCTAGCCGGGTTAGGGGTTGGACTGTTCTTCAAAGCCAAATCCCCTATCAAAATGATCGGGTTGTTACTCGTCGTGGTCGTCAGTGTCGACCACGCAGCCTGGAACTACAGGGTCGCCGAATCGCTCATCGACGCAGGCTTCTACACCACATACGGAGCGTCACTCATCAAACCATTCGGCGGCATCTCTACCGGTATCCAGCCCGTATTCTGGGTCTGGCCACTCGTTGCCGTTGTTGTCGCTTCCCTCTTCGACCTAACGGTGTTGCGACGAAACCGCCCCAGCCTCGGTCGGCTCATCCAAACCCAGTCGACACGTGGACTGCGCCTCAAATCGTACGTTTCGTATGCCCTGCAAAAACCGATCTGGACGGCACCGATCGTTTGGCGGTTCATCTTGGCGCAACGATCCGCCTGCTACGCCCTCGACTATGACTCTGATATGCTGGCCCGCGCTCTTGTCGAAGATGCCGACGTCGTTCAACAAACCAACAATCGCGACGCTTGGCGACACGCCACCCTCAGAGCGGTGTGGCACCAACGTCGGCAGATACGGCCAATCGCTCCAGCACGGGTTGCGTCGACTGTCCTATGGCTTATTTTGCTTATTCCCACGGTCATGTATTTCATCGTCGGAGGGAATCCGCAATCCGACATCCAGGAACGATTTCATGAATTGACACCGTTACGCATCGCTGCCGGGACGCTGATCGTGTCGATGTTGTGGGTGGGCTGGCAGATCCGAGTCTGGTTACGAAGGTTACGTCAACACCGAAACGATCCGACGAACACGGTCACGGTCACTGCGTTGCATCGATTGTTGATCGGCGCATCGAGCCTTGTGTTGAGTCTGGTCACGTTAAACATTTACCGAACTACAGACCCGTTCAGCCCGGCTAAACAACCCTTGACGTACAACGCTCATGTCCTTGACGCTATCTCTAGCCTTTACCTCGTCACCGCCGTTTTACTCCTCGCTGCCACCCCAGTCCTGTTCCCGCCAGTGCGGCTAGTTCTCGGGGTTGAGTCTGCGAAGAAGCTAGCACGCGACCGGTTTCCGTCAGGGGGCCTCAGAGTCGACCCAACACCATTAGGGCCGAACGTTGATCTTCCGACGTTTGAGACACCGGAGTGGGTTGAGAACACGGTCGAAGAAGCGCAGCAACGCGTAGATGAGTTCGGTGCATACGCTATTGAAGCCAATCAACGTCGAGTTGAACGCGACGGTTTTTTCTGGTTTGCGAAACCTGGGCGAGCGTTCGACGCCGTGTTCGAAGATTCGGCGGCCGCGGTCGCCATAATCGGGATGGATGGCAAGCTCTACCATGGCGACCCTGACGGGTATTGTGGCGGCAATCATTCGTGTATCACTGGCGTTTCAACCCCACAAGGCGGAGCCATAACTTTAGGTCACACCGTGCTCTATGACGACTCGACACTTAGACCAGACATTGTCAGCCACGAACAACAGCATGTCTACCAATACGAGGAGCACGGGACAAGTGGCTTTCTTCAGCGGTGGGTGGCTTCTAGTGCAGTTGATTTTGTGTTAGGCGGCGATGGCTACATAGACACCGAACATGAACGCGAAGGCTACTACGTTCAGGACCACTACGGCTCAGGCGTTCGACCCGACCCAGGCCTGAACGTTCCCGATACCTACTTCCCGTCCACAGAACCCACCCAACCCAACCGAAAATACGACTGGAGTATCAGCGGCGCCGAAACCCGAGACGACCGGGGAATAGCCGGCGAAATATCAGCGAAGATTAACGAGGTGATTTGGTTATGACGACTACCGATATTCCAGAAAACAGCGACCACGTCGAGGTGACTTTTCCCTCTACCCTGTTTCCGGGGCCGCCAACCATCGGGCTTCGAATCCCACCTTCGTGGATTGCTCTGAGTCCCCGTAATTATGTTCAACCGGCCCGCAAAGTAGATATGGCCGTTTGTGGACCTAGGCCAATCGATGGTGTTACACCAAGTATTGTGGTGACCGTCTTGCGGACACTGCCGTTGCGTTCACCTCAAACATTCCTAACGGAATTGTTTGACCAGGAATCAACAGAATATGACGAGGTCATCGAAAAACAATACCTGAGCCTTCCCCGACCAACTATCGCCGCTGTAACTCGCAGCCAGTTCCCAAACAAACGTATGGAACACCTTCAAGTCTTGTCGTATGTCCACGACAACCATTTGGCTCACATCATCAACACCACCGGCGTCTATGCCGCCGGAAGCCAGGACGGCAAACAAGTCGTCTTCAACATCATCGAACCCAAACAACCCCAACCATGAACCGCCTCACTCTCACCACAACACTCAGCCTCCTTACCGGAGCTACACTCACCGCATGCACCCCCGACTCAGCTCACAACGCTGTCGCCGCCAGGAATAACTGCAACACCCCCATACAGGTCGAGGATGCAGTCACTCCGAACCAAATCGGGTTCTACAGAAATGATGTCGAACCAGGAAAAACCCTCTACCTAGGCACGAGCGGCGATGTGTCAACTATCTACGTTCGGGTAGGGTCGGTGTTAGACGACCCTGAGGCACGGCTCGACGAATCGCTACCCATCCTCACCTACAAACCCGACGAACTCCTGATCGCCACACCCGAAGAAGAGAAACAAGACGGCTACGAATTCTACTTCATCATCGAAGGCGACCTCTGCCCCTAATCTCCAGCAGCAAAGTCAGAGAACTAAGACGTAGAAATCACCTCTAGACCTGCGGCGCCAGTTGAACCTGTGACTGGAAGGGCGCTCTACATGTTCAACGGATCAGAGCTACTATTGTCGAAGGTCAGATGAACGTCAACGATTTGGTTGATAGTGACAGCATCAGCGTGGTCGCGGTCAGAAAACGGCTAGGCTTTCCAACGGTAGAGCGCCTGCGTAGCGAATCCTAGGACCCGGACGTCACCGTCACCGACCCCGCAATGTTTTCGTCGGCTAATTCTTGATGAGCGGGCACGTCAACAACACCCGACTAAGCCAAAACACAGCTCACGTTCACATTTCATCAGCGATTTTTTGAACAATCGATGCTGCCGCTGGCAGGTTCTATGCTGGGACGTTTAGCTCTCGTAACGGCTCACCAGAAAACGACGCCATAATATACAACTCGCCCCCATCGCCTGAATCAACGACGCCACTCCTCGATCGAACTCTGACGCTCACGAATCTCAGCCAACGACTGCACATACCCAGCGTTAGCCGACTCATCCGAGGTAGCGATGTCTCGAAAATGATCCAAACCTCTTTACTGTTTCACACTCATAACCATTGGCCCTTTCTAAATTTTCTACGTTCAACCGGGCTGAACAAACCACCCCCAACCCCAAGCCGCTCGTCAGCCTTCACCACTTCGCCACCTTCGCCAAATACCAATAATTGCATTTACCGGTTCTTATCACCACCAACTGCAACAACCGCCACCTCACCGGAAGCGCTACGACAAAACCCTGTACAACACACGAAACACCGGCGGACCAACCGCTAACGGCACCGTCGAAGATAGGGCCGTTCGACGAAGCTCAAACAAATCCAACCGAGAAGAAACAACCCGCTTCGACTCAGGCAAACCCAAACCACGACCGAACCCACCCAACGGCACCGAAAGCTACCATTTGTCATGTCGAGATGCATCGGATTCCCTGAGGTCTAAACTTCAACAAGGTGAACCCTAAGCGTGCATCCGATGACGGACCTGAAAGTGTCGAACAGGTTAAACGGCGCACTTCGAGATGGTGGCACCGCCATCTCGAGCCAGAAGAACGAAAGCGGATTACCGACAGCCTGGCGCTTCGCCAAGACGCTCGTTGGCAGTTCCGATTCACGATGATGTTGACTCTGTCGGTAATTGTGGCGGCGATGGGGCTATTAATGAACTCGGCTGCTGTCGTGATCGGGGCTATGTTGCTCGCTCCGATGATGCAACCGGTGCTAGCTATCGGGGCCTGTTTAGCGACGTCGCTACACAAGAAAGCGGCATGGGCGTTCCTCCGTTTACTTCTTGCGACTGGTTGGTGCGTTGCTGTTGCCTGGATCGCTATGTATCTAACCCCAACTGAAGAACTCACAACTGAGATTCTGACGCGGACCAGTCCAGATATTAAGGACTTGGTGGTGGCCCTCGCTGCCGGGTTGGCCGGAGCTTATGCAACGGTGCGTGACGATGTGTCAGCTTCACTGCCTGGTGTGGCGGTCGCTGTTGCTCTTGTCCCTCCTCTAGCGGCAGCTGGCGCCCTATTGGAGTCTGGCGAGACAATTCTCGCTCAGGGAGCTCTTCTGCTCTACATCACAAACCTTATCGCGATCGTGTTTGCCAGTATTTCAGTTTTTGTGGTGACGGGCTTTGTGACTCCTCGAAGGATCGCTAAGACGGTGCGTGGTGTTTCTGTCGCCAATATTGTACTCGCTGCGCTGGTGTGCGCTGTGGCGTATCCGCTTTACCAGGCTTCGGTCAGTTCAGTCGCACAAAGAGATACTAAGGCAGAAGTTGAAGACGCTGTAGATCGTTGGATTGGCGAAGCAGATCTTCAACGCACTGTTTCGGTTAGGAAAGGCAAATTGATAATTGTTTTGCAGGGTCGGGATCGTCCGCCTTCGCAAGAAAAACTTGAAAGCGATTTAGCCTCTATTTCGCCCACTACCGAGATTCTTGTTGAGTGGATTCGCACCGAAGAACTTGCACCGCCTTCGGCACCTCTCGAGAACCCGAGCGATGTGCTGATTTCCAGAGTAACCCCGATTATTGTCGAGTGGCTCGATGCTAACAAAGCAGACTACGAACTAGAGAGCGTCGATTTAGAGGGGCTACTTCTCCGCATTAACGTAACTGGGACGGGCCAACCTCCGCCAATCGACAGCCTAGATGACATGCTCGACTCGTCCATCGATGTCAACCTCTCTCCCCGGCTTAACTGGACGACTCGACAGTCGCTGTCACCAGGTTCCAATGACCCCTCGGCGACCTTGTTGTTAGAGGAGCGAATGAGCCGGACTGTTCAAGAGTGGTCAGAAGAATATTCTGTCGACGTACGGGGCTTTGTCTACGACGGCGAAGACGCTACTGTCGATCTGGAGGGGCCTCAGTTCCCGCAGAGTTCTTCGATCGATCAACTTAAAGATTCTCTGAAAAACATACAGGGAGAACCTGGATGGGAGCCAGCTATACATTTCTTTGAACGAACAGACCTTTAATCGGTCACTGCCTAATCAGCTGTTCAAACGAATGGCCCGCCTCTAAAGGTCGTCGGCAGCGGGCAGGCTACTGGAGGAACGACCTTTTACTAGAGACGGGCCACACTTCACTCAGTCTTCGCTGGCGAATCGATAGTTAAAGTACCGACATTCTGTGCCAGTCCATCGTGAGCGTTGATCTGGGGGATAATACGTACCTCAACCTTTTGGAGAAGAGCGCTGCGAATTAGCGCGTCGACCATCCGACCTTCAGTGGAGCATATTTCGGTCTGCTCGAGACTTATGTCGGTGCCCGTAGGGCCAAACCACAGAGACCGCTTGTCTCCGGGATCGTCATGAATCAGCAGAGCACTAGCGTCGCTCTCGCTCATTGCTTTGACCGTGTCAGAAGTGCCTTCCACTGCAGCGTCGTGGTGCTCCATAAACCGTAGTTCCTGAAGGTGTTCGACGGTCTGACGGGCGGCAAAATCCGAAACCTTTCGTACTACCTTTTGTGTCAGTTCCTCAACCGACGGAATCGTAGAATCGATCATCAGTCGTCGTCCTATAGGCAGCTTGTCCCTGATGTGTCGCCCTAGATCTGCGGCTTCGCCTTCGGAAGTGCCTGCGACTATGATGAGGTCAGAATTTTGATCGGCAGCGATTGACAGAATTTGGTCTGCCAGTTGCCGAGCCGACCCATCTATTTCTTGAAGGTCTGTTTTCATTTCAGTGCCGAAAATTGCGACGTCCGCTCCTACTCCATCGGTCACAACCACCAAGTGGGCGACCTGACGCTGTTTCCACTCTAAAACCGGAGCGACATACGGGAGCGATGAGACATACACCAAGCTTTCTCTCGGCGGTTCATGACCGTATGCCACCACAGATTCACCGTCTGCGGCTACTAGATACGCCGCACCAGCGGCGTCGTCCGGCGGTTTCAGCTTCATCAGGCGCGAGATCTCTTCAAGCGCCTTGAGTGGCGCATGCTGCTCTCGGAGGGACTTTCGGATCCCTTCGTCGGGATCCGAAAGGAGTTGAGCCTCGTCCACGAGTGGCAGCGTCTGTCGGTAGACCGACGTGTACGGTCCTGGGTGCTGAAACAAAGTTTCTAACTGAGTTTCGAGGCTGGCGTCTTCCTGTTGTGTGGCTGGCTGTACTTGGGGGGTTTCGTTGGGATAAATGTATGAAATACTCATCATTTTCCTTTCATAGAGGACCGGTTGGAACTCGTCGTTATGGAAGCTTGTCTTTTGCCATGTCTACCACTTCGCTGACTTTGTCGCTGACTTTGTTAGCCGCGTCTCCAAGTGTTTCTTTAACCTCACCCATTTTCTCCTGGGCTTCGCCTTCTAGCTCCAGCGCCGGGTCGTCAGTTGATTCGCCAACTACCTGCTTGAACTTGCCTTCGACTTTGTCTGTGTTGCTCATATTTCTCCTTCATTGATTGCTTAGTTTGTATGTACCCATCTGACATCGTTCTAAACATTTTCTTTCAAATACTTCTAGAATCCGAAAGACACCACGTGCAGTATCCACACACAGGGCCAGGTCGGTTTCACCATGAAATGTTTTAAATGTCCAGCTTGTTCTGAGAGGGTTTTCTTCGCCAATCTAAATTGCAACGCTTGTGGCGCCTCCCTGATGTACACCCCAGCCAGTGACTCCTTTCGAGTCACTGACTCCCCGTGTAAGAAACGAGAGACCATTGAACAGTGCAACTGGGAATCGGCGAACGGCAGCACATTCTGTCTTTCATGCAGCCTCGACGTCGACGAAACCCCGACAGAGTTAACCGTTGTTTTCCAGCAGTCGAAGCGGAGAACCCTGCGACAGTTACACCGATTAGGGATCCAGCCCTCCGGCATCGAACCTCGACTCTTATTTGCTCTGGAAGAGGGCACCGCTGACAATCCGGTAACCACCGGACATTCGAATGGACTCATTACGTTGGATGTCTCTGAAGGCGACGCTGAACATCTTCAACGAATCCAAGACCAAATGTCCGAGCCGTACCGCACACCGCTAGGCCATGTCCGCCATGAACTTGGACACTGGTTTTGGCAGGCGATGGCCGGTTCGCTATTCGAGCTTGATCATTTCCGTTCAGTATTCGGAGACGAAAATACTCCTTATCAGCAAGCCTTAAAGGACCATTACGCCCAGTTGGACGATGGTTCATGGAAAGCGAACTACATCAGTTTTTATGCCTCGTCTCACCCGTGGGAAGACTTCGCCGAGAGCTTCGCACACTTTCTCCATATCGACGGAACGTTGGAGACAATGCAGTCTTCGATGCAGGCAACTGACGAATCTGATAGGGCCTCTTTTGAGACTATGTACAGCCAGTGGGTTCCAGTTACAACGTTGATAAACGAATTAAATCTCTCGATGGGGATGCCAGAACCGTATCCGTTCGCCCCAAGCCAGATTGCAGTCGATAAAATTCGGTTTGTCGCCGATGCCTTTCAGGGGAATAACAAACGATGAACAGTACTAATTCTTCGCCGGCTGTCGAGATCGTTGGAGAGGTGACCTTAAGTATTCCGGCCGGTCCACGGTTCATTCGACTTGCCCGAATGACTGCCGCTAGCTACGCCACGGAAGTCGGTTTCGACGTTGAATCTATTGAAGATTTACGAATCGGAGTTGACGAAGCATGTACTGCGCTAATCGCCGGGGAACACTCGGGCGAGATAAAGATGCGTTTCAAGTCATTCAATGGCGACGTGATAGTAGAAGCCGAACGAACCGAACACAGATCGGAAGCATCTGAATTAGATGAATTCGTGGAAGCGATTCTAGATGCGACCTTAGACAGCTATCTATTCGAAACAGAACCACACCGGTTCAGACTTATGAAGAGTAACGGTGAGTAGCAGACTCGATGAAGCCGAGGTCAAGAGGCTGTTCGCTGAACGGTCGAGCGATGAGGGAACAAAAGCTCGTAACCTTCTTGTCGAGAACTACCGGGGTTTGGCAATTTATTTCGCCAAGAAGTACCAAAATCGTGGAGTGAGCAGTGAGGACCTCGAACAAGTGGCGATGGTAGGGCTTATTTCTGCGGTTGATCGTTATGATCCTGCTGTTGGTGTCAAATTCTCAACCTTTTGCGGGCGAACCGTAAACGGGGAGCTTAAACGATACTTCCGAGACAAAACTTGGTCTGTTCGCGTACCAAGAAGGACGCAGGAACTAAGCGCTGACATTCGTAAAGCCACGGATTATTTGACCGAGACCCACAAACAAACACCCACTGTTCAACAAATCGCCGATCACCTCGCGATCGACACCGACACCGTCATCGAGGCGATGGATGCCGCTCAAAGCTATACGGCTCACTCGATCGACCAACCAACTACTGATGGTACTGAACCAATTATCCGAGGAGGAACGCTGGCCCAAAAGGACGAAGGTTTCGAGCAGACCGAATCGGCTCTGCTTACTGCAGAACTGTTGGACTCGCTTCCTGGGCAGACTCGCCGTCTACTGGAACTCCGTTTCTTCGAACGGAAATCTCAAACTGAGATAGCCAAAATTCTGGATATCTCCCAGGTCCACGTCGGTCGTCTGATAAAGAAAACACTGCTTGAGCTTCGAACTGTGATGCAATGACCCGGCCCGGACAGAGATATTGAATCCGAAGCATTCCAACGCGAACATGCTGAACAGCGAAACTACCGATGAGCTGACATCGCTCACCGAACTAACCGAACTGTCCATCCCTGATTCACGTGTCTTCGCCACGACGCAGTTATCTCCAAGTCCGACTCTGTCTGATAAGGCCACGACAGAGGAAGAGCGTTCAGAAATCAAGCGAATTTTTGGAAAAATGTCCGAGCTCGGAGGTTTCCATTTTGAAAATGACGCTGGTTCAGGACTCTTTAGGAGTTATCTCGGCATAGTTGTCCCTCTTACGGGAACAGGTAAGGCCGGGATTGTGGTCACCGCAAAGAAACCTCGTTCTTGGAGCCCAACAGATATCTCAGCGGCCGAAAAGGCAGCCAAGATTCTAGGGGTCCTAGCTAGCGCATACCTCCGAAGGCCCAATGGCCCGCGTTCAGACCGCTCGCCGAGACCCGTTCAGGACCGAGCCCGCAGGCTACAATATCTATCGACTGCGCTTCAAGGTTTAGCGACAGCCACCGAAGTCGCAAACACGGTTCTGGAGCATGTCGAGGCTTTACGGCTCGGACAAATCGTATCTCTCGGGTTTTTGTCGGAAGAAGCCGAAACAATGCGTTTCATACACGGAAGCAAAGTCCCAAAGCCAGTTGCTGATGATTGGCAAGAAACACCGATCGACGTCGACATCCCGATGACCATTTCTGTGAGGGAGTCCAGGCCGGTCATTCTGGAGAATCCCGCGGAAATTGCTGGAATGCCGCTGTTTGATGTTGAAGCTCAGCGGTCCGGTATAGTGTCCATCTTTTCGGCTCCGTTGAGAGACTCTAACGACCAAATTTTCGGGTCGATCGCGATTGCTCAGACCTCATCGATCGGGGTTAACGCTGACGCACTGCACGAGGTTGTCGGCGTAGTCGCAACGGCGCTAGGTCGAGCTATCCGGTTTGATCTCGAAAGGGAACGCTCGCGGCAGCTCTTGAGGGCGGTGCTTCCAAGTAATTTGCCCTCGTTCGCAAACTTGGAAACAGCCTGGTCATACCTGCCTGCGAGTAGCCACGTCCAGGTTGGAGGTGACTGGTATGACATCCTCGACTTAGGCGAAAAGGCCGTGCTAATCGTAGGCGACGTCGCCGGTCATGACCTTACCGCAACCCGAACTATGGCGAAACTGCGCCATAGTCTCAACGCGTATCTTCTAGCAGGTCGCGACCCAGGTAGAAGTCTGACGCTATGCACCGAAATGTTAGAAACGGCTAAGCGTAAAGTATTTGCCACCGTCATTATCGCCGTGGTGCACCTAGAGACAGGACAAGCCGATTTCTACAGCGCAGGTCATCCTCCGCCCTATATTCAACGACGCGGTGGGCTAGTTGAGCGTATCAACCTAAACCCGGGCCCCCCAGTCGGTAGCTTCGAGTCAACGTACTTAAGTACAACGGCGCTACTAAGCCATGGGGACACAGTACTGCTCTACACTGATGGCCTCGTTGAGCGTCGTTCGGTTCCGCTTGATGCCAGCCTGGATGCTCTCGCGTCCGACCTAGAAGATTCGTCTAACCAACCGGATGAAATCTGCAGCCAGCTCGCTACTGGGTCGTCGGATTCTGACGACGACGTAGTAGTTTTAGCTGCCCGATGGTCTGGCCCAGTAGTCGCATTAATGTAGCTGCATTAATTAGGCCGCCGCTTCGACAAACGATCTAACAAACCACTGAAAAAGTTCGAGCTGACCTATCTGGGAGATCAGTAGGTCCTCGGTTACCGGGTCGAGATCGGACACGGCGGCTGCAATCTTGCGGTGATCCTCAATTATCCCTGAGTAGACAGAGTCAAGGTCTATAAGATGATCCGACACTAGTCCGCGCCCTCGGGCGTAGTCGTTCCAGGATCTTCCATCGACGATGGCCTGTGGCGTTCCCACAGGGACGCCGCCAAGAGTCCTAATTCGTTCAGCCAGCTCATCTGACATTGCCCTAGCTGCGTCGGTGTGCTCGTCGAGCATTTCGTGGACGCTTATAAAGTTGGGGCCCACAACATTCCAATGGATGTGTTTCAAAACCAGTTGAAGATCGAGGGTGGAGTACAGTCGCTGCTCTAACAAGCTGGCCACCTCCGAGGCAATACTTTCGTCGATTCCGGGAACGCTTCTGTGAGGTGAAATCGCCATATGATCAGTCCTTTGCATGTGAAATTATCTTGTTAACGTCATACCCACTGATCGCGAAAGTAAACATTGGAGCTTGCATACCGCCCGACTACTCTGGAAACATCACTACCAACCTAAAGGTCCGATGTTGATGAACCCTGGTACCGAGCGATTACGCATAAGCCAACAATCTGAAGGCGCCTACGCCCTTGTTGGCGAGATCGATACCCACACAGCGCCACTAATTTCGAGCGAGCTTAACGAGTTCCCAGAGGAACGTTCGTTGCACATAGATTTAGCACAGGTGACATTTATAGACTCGTCTGGCTTACGCGTCCTGATCGAACTTCATAAGTCAAGAGAAGCTGCTAACGCAAAGCTGGTACTCGAAAAAATAAGCCCGTCAGTCGAGAAACTTCTTCAGATAACTGGGTTAACCGATCACTTGCACATAGCAGAGTGACGATTAGCCAAAATAAGATCTTCGAGGTTTAGACGACGGTTCTCTGGGTACGCCCCTCAGTATGGACGCCAACCACAAACCAGGTCGAAGCGACCCACTCTTGTCGACACAAACTAGAACCGTGACCCGAATCGCTGACTTCGAACAACGCTACGCAAGTACAGGTAACAACATAGGGTTGGCCCGAAGCGAAGTAGAGGTTTGGCTGAAAGGGACTGCCAGCACCGCTGACAAGCAGCAAGATATCTTGCTAATTGTCAGCGAGCTATCCTCGAACGCTGTTCAGGCAGAAGGTCCCTATTTCGAATTGACGCTGTCGCACCATCCGCCTGAACTCGTTACGATTAAGGTATTCAACCAGGTTAGTCCGACACTAACCGGCAGACGAATTCCATCTATACACACACGGCTCGGCGATGACCCGTTGTCAGAACAGGGCCGAGGTTTAAGTATCGTCAAGGCCCTAAGTTTGTCGGTGTGCGTTGACCAGCGTCTCAACGGCGACGTTACTGCCGAAGCCGTAGTTCAGCTAGATAAAGGATGCGACGAGCGCTTGATTTCTGGTGATAATTAGCCGACGCATGTACCAGCGCAGAAAGACACGTTCCGCTATCGTGCCGATAAACCCGAATGGCGCTTCGAAATCAACCACATCGATCAGTGAGGTACGCTGGTTGGGCAGTTCACCAAGGGGAGAGAAATGGTGTTCGTGGCGGAACGACCCAAACGGCCCTTTCGTCTGCTCGTCGACAAAAAAACTTGGCGGATTGTACGCCGAGATAATTGAGGTCAGCTCCCACCAGAATCCGAAGTGTTTCGCTCTCCAGGTAACCGAATCGCCCAACACCATTCCACCTTCGGACACCCCGTCAACGATTTCCTCTCCGCTGAAGGAGAAAGAATTTTTGTGGAAGTCGACATCGAGCGACAGTTGAAACACATCATCTACCGGTGCGTCAAACTCGGTAGCGACGGTGAAAGAAACAGCCATATGAATACAATCTAACAAACGTGGCAATGCAAACCAGGAGAATTGCACGATGACTAAAAGTGTTCTCTCGACAATATCGACCAAAGACGTGATGCCCAAAGTCCTGAGACACCCACCTCTTAACGCCGTTGTTCCGGTTTTTTCGCTAGTGAGGCGACTCATCCGAGGTCGCTGGTGGGATGACGTAACCCCCCAGCCCCGTAAAAACCTTCGAGATGTCAGAAAAATCGGTAAACGTCAGACGTTCTCCGACGGAGTAGGCGACATCGTCAACCGGAAATACGAGATTTCGCTAGCGAGCAGCACCTGGCAACCTGACCGCATCCTGGCTGAATTCAAACAAAATCCGAACCGGTTTTGTCCAGTCAACTATGCAGTGTTTGATACGTGGCCGCTGACCCTCGGAACACGTTCTACCGTTAAGCTGGCGGGCCCCTGGAGCGGTCCTATAGAAGTGATGGTAGACGAGCCACGTCGGCTTAAGCTGGCGACACTCGACGGCCACATGGAAGCAGGCTGGATTGAATTTCGTGCCACCGGAGACAGTCACCCGCGATTCACGATTGAGTCGTCGGCTAGAGCTGGAGACGTAGGGTTCTGGTTCGTGCACGATTTCCTACCAATCGGTCGATGGATCCAAACCGACATGTGGTGCACGGTGGCCGAATCAGCGGCACGTCTCGCCGGAGTTCAAAAGCTTGAGACGGTCAAGGTATCGACCGAAAGCCACGACTACGAACCATAAAACCCTCAGGTGTTCTCTAGATTTGTTTAGAGAACACAACTTCGGTGGTTGGGTGCGGTGAGCCCGTTTTAGGTTCTACAGACACCCCCCACCCTTGAGGTTCTACCTCTCCCACATCGAAGGCGTCGTCAACTTCTCCGTTTAGGGTCGTAAACAAACCGGCGGGGCGCACCCCCTCACCTGTTACGATCCACAACTCGTACGCTAACCCCGGGTCCACATCGTCTAAGTCGTTTCCGAGTACGGCTACTTTGTTCCGCTCGTCAGACCACGCAACAGTCAACTCTCCACGTGATCCCTCCAACTCGAATATCACGGCATCTGGTACAGAAGCCAAACTCTCAAAGTCGGAACTCCGACTGTTTTGCAGGTACACCGCCGACAGCATCGTAAAGGCAACCAACCCGGCTACTAAACCTAGATACGGAACCAACCGACTAGGACTCCTAGGTTGCGAGGGCAGCACGCTGTCACGCAGCGTCCCAGCTTGTTCACTGTTTCGGGTCTGGCTCATTACAGCGAATCTAAGATTCAGAGGCGGCTCGACAGACACCGAGCTGGCGAGCATCCCCGACACTTCTCGCATGTGGGCAATCGAATTCTGACATTTGGAACAAGAATCTACGTGCGTGCCAAAGCTGCGAAAGTTTTGCTCATCTAAGGCATTAATCGCATAGAGAGCGGCCGATTCTTCGAACTCGCAGCTCAAGAATGCACCTGCATCAATACACGGAGACGTAGTAATCCGTCTCGTATCCTGGTCTTAATTGTACCTTCGGGGGTTTCAAGTATTCTGGCGACCTCTCGGTACGTGTGACCGTCAAAGTATGCCATCGTCACCGCTTGACGTTGCAGCTTAGGCAGCTGCTCTAAGGCCAAACTAATTTGCTGCTGTTCGATATTTTGATCGACTTCGTTCAGCACGAAGTCGATATCTTCCTGTTCACCACCCAACCCAGCGTCTTCCCGGCGGCGTCGAGATTCTTCGGATCTGACTCGATCGACCGCTCGTCGGTGAGCGATCACAGCGATCCAAGTTTTTGCAGACCCTTTAGATGTGTCATAACGGGGAGCCAGCCTCCAAATTTCTAAAAAGACCTCTTGGGCCACCTCTTCCGACATGGCTCGATCCCGCAGAATTCGAAGCACTATGCCATATACCAGACTAGCGGTTTGATCATAGAGGTCGCCGAAGGCGACATGGTCCCCGGTGCCGGCAAGTAGCAGAGCATCGGAAATAACATCGATCGGTTTATTTTCGTGTGAGCCGCTCGATATGAACAATGGTGAACTATCCAGACTGATTGTAGATGCTTCTAGAACACACACATCTAGTATTCGGATCCACGGCCCGTATGGATTGGATTCCAATCCAAATCGAAGTGGCTTCCGAAGTAACAATATGGCATCTGAAGCAAGCGGTAACGGATACTCGACCAGTAAACTGCGTGCCGCCGCCGTCGGTTTGGGTGCTACAGCTAGCGGCTTGGGAGTCTCCGAGCTGGTGGCGAGCCTCCACCGCGACCTGAGATCACCGGTCTTAGACGTTGGTGATCGAGTCGTTGACTTCGTCCCATCCCCAGTTAAGAACATCGCAATCGACCTTTTCGGGACGAACGATAAGATCGCACTACTGGCTGGGATTGGCATGATCCTGGCCGGATATGCCGCTTTTGTTGGAATCTGGGCTGCTACCAAGGGTCGCCTTTTCGCCGTAGCCGGAGTTGGGCTATTCGCGACCCTGGGGGTATTGGCGACCGTGCTTTCTCGAGCCGACCGACCCTGGTGGGCTCCTCTACCGACCGTTCTTGGTGCTCTACTCGCTTTGGCTGTTCTATGGGTCGCCACATCAAAGTCGGTATCCAGAACCCTTCAACCCGAATCCACTTCCCGGCGTTCTTTTGTTGGCCAGTTGGCTGGATTGACTGCCTTTGCGTTAGGCGCCGCAGCTCTCGGACAGACCGTCAGCAAACAACTGACTGCGTCAGCTGCCGCAGTCCGGGAACGAATTGGTTTACCAAAACCGACAGTTGAGCTGGCACCTATCCCCCAAACAGCCCAGGCTCCGGGAGCATCTTCTTTTGTCACCCCCAACAAAGACTTCTACCGGATTGACACCGCTCTCAGTATTCCGCAAGTAGATATCGAGAGTTGGGAACTTCGTGTCACCGGAATGGTGGATGAGGAGTTGACGTTCACGTACGAAGACTTATCCAGTCTCGAGATCATAGAGCGAGATATCACTCTGACCTGCGTATCGAACACCGTTGGAGGTGAACTGATTGGCACCGCTCGTTGGACTGGCGTTCTCTTAGACGATCTACTCAACCAGGCGGGAGTAGGGCAAGACGCCGACCAAATTGTAGGCAGATCGGTAGACGGATACACCTGTGGTTTTCCTGTAGCTGCCCTGGACGGCAGGGCGGCAATGGTTGCGGTTGGCATGAACGGGGAAAGCCTTCCACCAAAGCACGGTTACCCGGCCAGATTAATCGTGCCGGGGATTTACGGCTACGCATCTGCCACAAAATGGCTTACAGAAATTGAGGTTACCCGATTCGACCAATTCGATCACTACTGGGTTCCCCGTGGCTACGCCGTTGAGGCCCCTATAAAGATGCAAAGCAGAATCGACAGCCCACGGGGGCTAGACCGTATCGAACCAGGAACTTTTGTGATCGGGGGAACAGCCTGGGCCCAGCCGGTCGGCATCGACCGGGTTGAAGTGTCAATCGACGAGGGGGAGTGGGAGTCCGCGATAATGGCTGACAGGGTGAACAACGACACATGGAGGCAGTGGTCGTTGCCGTGGGAGGCGACATCTGGCCGTCACAGTATTTCAGTTCGGGCCGTAGATCGTAACGGAACCATCCAGACCGAAGATCGCTCCGAACCACTGCCAAACGGATCAAGCGGACTCCACACTGTGGTAACGCTGGTCAACTAATTGTCACCTGAAACCAGCGAAGGAAATTTCATGCATACCCTCAGAATCCCTCTAACCAAGGTGCCGAAATCTCGTCGTTTCGGACTTGCATTAGCTGCAGCCAGTCTAATGCTGGCTGCCTGCTCAGATAGTGTCGCAAGCGAATCTACTGAAGCCTCCGAATCCACCGAAGCAATGGCCGACGTTGACACACTAGGAGCCTTCGGCCCAGCGTGTGACTCTGTACCTGAAGATGGTGAAGGTAGCTTCGCTGGAATGGCTGACGATACCGCAGCCACAGCCGCTAGCAACAACCCTCTTCTATCAACACTCGTCACAGCGGTAACAGAGGCCGACCTAGTCGACACCCTCAACAGCGACGGCCCGTTTACCGTCTTCGCCCCAACCAATGACGCCTTTGACGCTTTACCACCAGAACAATTAGAGGCTGTACTAGCTGACAAGGATCTACTAACCAGCATTTTGACCTACCACGTGGTTGGTGAAGATCTCAATGCAGAGGCGCTTGGCGAGGCAGGCGAAGCCGCTTCGGTCGAGAGTAGTGAACTAACGTTCGGCTCAGACGGAACCACGGTCAATGACGTTGATGTCATCTGTTCGGATGTGCCAGTAGCCAACGGCACAGTACATATCATCGACCAGGTGCTGCTACCTCAGGTAGCTTTGGACGCTATTGGAGCGATGGGAGACGGCGAGGTAGTACCAACCGGTTCTGCCTGCTCATCTGTACCTGAAGATGGTGAAGGTAGCTTCGCTGGAATGGCTGACGATACCGCAGCCACAGCCGCTAGCAACAACCCTCTTCTATCAACACTCGTCACAGCGGTAACAGAGGCCGACCTAGTCGACACCCTCAACAGCGACGGCCCGTTTACCGTCTTCGCCCCAACCAATGACGCCTTTGCGGCGGTTCCAGAAGCCGACCTCGAAGCTTTACTGGCCGATAAGGAACAGCTGACAGAAGTCCTGACGTTCCACGTGCTTCCTGAGCAGTTGGGATCTGCTGAACTGATTGAAGCAGGTTCTGCTACCACCGTGAACGGCGCTGACTTGACGTTCGAAGCTGATGGCGAAGGGGTTACCGTTAACGGTGCGGCGTCATCGCTCTGTGTCGATATTCCGACCGCCAACGCGACGGTTCACATTATAGATTCAGTGCTTCTCCCAGGCTGAGCCTAGTTCTCCTAGAAAAGCTATAAGGGGTCGATCGACTTTAAGTCGATCGGCCCCTTGGCATTTTTGCGCTGCTTGACCGATTCGACCCGACGGACTTCTGGTGGCCTCCGACCCGACTAAGTAAAATTTGGGCATGGTCTGCAACTTTGCGCGTTCGGAGGGTTAAACATAGACCCACTTGGGTACATAACTATCAGGTTTAATCGAGAGTTAGATAAGAGCATCCGTCCGGCTGCGTAGGAGTTGCGTCCCTAAAAGAGGAGTACGTTATGGCATATGATTATCCGTCGAACAATGACAGCGGATCACAAGTTGAAGTTACATCGAAGACACTCACGAACCTGAGAACTTGGAACATCGGAGCTGGTATTCTTCATCTCGCTTCGGCACTGGCGATGACCTTCATAGCGTCAGACTTTTCGTTGACGGTCACCACCTTTAACCTCAACGGGCCCCCTGGCACCCCAATTGATCAAGGCACCGTCTCTAGCCTGTTTGATATCCAACTTGCGCCGTTGACAGCGGGCTTTTTGTTTCTCTCAAGCTTCTTTCACTTACTAATTTCGACTGTCGGATTCTCTAAATACGGCGATGAACTACGGCGCGGACGAAACCGATTCCGGTGGGTTGAATATTCACTCTCTTCAACGTTGATGATCGTGACGATTGCGCTCATCACGACGGTTACTGACGCAGCAGCGTTGGTTGGAATCGCCTTCGCCAATATTTCAATGATTCTATTCGGATGGTTGATGGAGGTGGTGAATGAACCAAACGGTAAGACGTGGTGGACACCTTTTTGGTTCGGGTGCGTCGCTGGTATCGGCCCATGGTTCGCCATCGGAGGCTACGTTTTCACCGGTGATCAACAGCCGCCAAGCTTTGTATACGGAATACTAATCTCCATATTCCTATTCTTTAACTGCTTCGCTTTGAATCAATGGCTTCAGTATCGCAAGATTGGACCCTGGAAAAAGTATCTCGTCGGTGAACGCACTTATATCCTGTTGAGCCTCGTAGCAAAAAGTGCGTTGGCATGGCAACTGTACGCTAACGTCTTAATACCTGAGTAACTGGCAGATCTCTGAAACCGGGGAACTAAGGGAGGTTCGCCTCTGAAGCCAGTAAACGCCGGCCCTGACGAGGGTGGGGTGGCTATCTCCGAATGCTGTGGCGACGAATACGCCTCCACGCAACGACAACAGCTACGGCGGCAACCACGGTCTGTACGGCGATAGTGCCGTAATACACCGACGCCAATATGGTTTCGGTTGGTGCGATCGCCCACCAGATCAAATAAACAACTCCAGCTACCGGCGCCATTATTGTCAATGGAGCCAAAGCGACTAGAGAAGCTGGTTGGCCGAACAGTTCGAGAACGGTTCGCTGACCATTGAGTCGCTGGCTCCGATGGCGACTCAAAAGACGGAACTGCAACCAACAGAGCCCAACAAACATTGGAAGCGCCCACGGAATAACGAACGTCCAACCAACCACGCCAGCCAAAATAACTCCAGCGAGAGGTTTCTCAGTACGGGCAAACAACCGTTGTGGTTCCTTGGGCCACACATAGTTGAGGCCAAGATGTCCCAGAACCAGAAACCCTGTGACCATGCTGACATACACCATGAACTCGACTGGATGGAGAACCACAAGCTCGCCGTGCTCTTCTAGCAGTTCGGGGTCGTTCAAGTTAGATTCCAGTTTTGACGTGATGAGCCACGTACCGGTGAACACCCCGATACTGGCGCCCAGGAGCCCCATAGCTACTGGGCGTCTTTCTATGGCGAGTAGTCGTACCCCGAAGACGAGAATAAAGAGGGAACCAAAACCATGCCAGCCGGTAAACCACAGCGGGAAAAATGGTGTCGGCCCGCCGCTGTAAAGAACAGGGGTAATGAACCCCTCGGTGATGTAGGCGAAAATAGGTAGAGCCATTATCAGACCCCAAATCGAATGGACCTCGAATCGTCGCATCACGGCGATAAATCCGGACGTAGAGAGCGAGTACCACAACGCCCCTTCAATATGTGCGAGCGGGTTGGTGGCCCAGTACCAGAACATCCGTTCGGACCCAACAATAGCAATGAAGGACACAACGTAGATAAAACTCAGATGTTGAAGAAATCTCTTCATTACTTTCAGCCCAGTCTGGGTAGAACACGGTTCATCGTCGATGGCCGCAAACAAACGCTTGCTGCGATTCTACGTCGATGTCTCACCCGTAGTATTTCGCGCTTGTTTTCGGCTCGTGAAACGTCCGATGACTGGAAGGGCGCTCTACATATTCAACGGATCAGAGCTACTATTATTGGATGTCTGATTTCGGATACGACGAGTTGATTGCCGAGAAAAAGCCTCCTGCGAGGCGAGCCGGCGACCACGACCCGAGCCTGACATCTCGACCTCACCCTTACACCGTCGAGGGAGAGATCGCCATGATCGGAGATTTGGCACAGGGAGTCAACACTTCCGGTGCGAACAGAAAAAACCACATGATGCGATGGGCGTTCCTTCTCATATTCGTGCTACCAATTCTTGTCGCACTTTTCATTGGCTCCGTCCAGGCTATTACGGGCTAAAGCCTGCTCATGGTATTGACGTCGCAGAGCAGCTAGGGTCTGAGGCGTGTCTTACCGTCGCCTTGCAACCGTATTCGTCATGGCTGTGCTAGCTACCGCCTGCACCTCGTCTACAGAGACAGCCAACCCCACCACTACGAACAGCCCACCCACCCAACAAGCCACTACCACGACGACTCCGCCTGAACCCGTCGAGCTTGTAGTGTTTGGCGATACCGCCGACTGTCGAAAACCCGCCGACCAAGTTGCTGAACTCGTCAAGGGAACCGAAGCCAACATGGTGATCGTCGGCGATCTGGCTTACCCTGACGGATCGCAAGCCAGAATCGACGAGTGCTTCATGCCTCTGTACGGCGACGTCACCGACCGGATTTGGGCGGTGCCTGGCGACAACGACTACAAAACCCCAGACGCGTCGCCTCTGTACGATCTGTTTGACGCCGAACGGGTCGGGCAGCCCGGTCAAGGATGGTGGACCTTCACCGAAGGCAATTGGCAGATCATCGGCATTAACTCCGAATGTTCAGCCGTCAACTGCGGTCCGAAGTCAGACCAGTATGCGTTCGTGGCCGAGGCGGTCGCAGCCGAGCCCGACAAATGCCGACTGGCAGTCTGGCATAAACCCCGATTCACGTCGTCACCTAACTATCAGGGCCTCAAAAATATGGGCGACCTATACAGCTTGTTGTACGACAACGGAGCCGACGTTTTGGTGGTGGGTAACAGTCACCACTATGAACGTTTCGAACCGTTAAACCCGGAGGGGGTACCCGACCCGGCGGGAATAGCGAACTTTACGGTCGGCACGGGCGGCGCTCCGTTCACCGAGTTTGGTGAACCGTTGCCGGGGTCTCAGATACGAGAGAACTCTCACCACGGTGTAGTGATGTTCACGTTAGGCGAGACCGAGTATTCGTGGGAGTTTCTGTCTACCGACGGCGCCGCTATCGATGCTGGCACCCAGCCGTGCCACAACGGCTCCTAACTAGTCCGTTTCACGCCACACAGACTTTCAAGCACAAACCGTACGTAGTTGCCGCTGCCGAGACACGAAGATAGTCAGGTTGATCAATACGGTCGAATGAGAGAATTGGACATCTCATTATCGGCAAAAACATCACTCGAGAGCGTTTTATGATGCGGTTAGGCTGACTATGCTCACAGGAGGGCAACGGCGGGTGTTGTTCTGGCGGTTCGATCACGGCGTGCGGGTTTGTTCGTGATCGGCAACTGTTCCGTTCGATAGTGAGAAAGGGATCGTGGTCGTGTCGTTTCAGCCTGTCGAATTCGACACGGAGGGTTCTCTCGAACTGGCTCGAGCCTTGTGGCGGATGTCTGAAGATCTCGACGCGGTTGCCTCTGCCCGCGACACTGATATCGAGTCTGCGTCTAAAGATTGGAAGGGCCCTCACGGCGACGATTTTCGCAAGCGGGCAACAGAGGAGAGCGACGACTTCACAGTTTCGTCTAGGTCGTTACGTCGGGCCGCCAACAGTTGGGCTGGGGCATGGGTTGAAGCGACGGATGAGAACCGGCGACGCGAGTACGAGGCGGCGGTAGATGAGGAACGTAACAGTCGTTCGATAGGCGAACAGTTTTTCGACAATTTTGTTGGCGATGATTCAGCTGTCGAAGTTGGCCCGGCTCCGCTGCCGGTGACCAAACCTGTTGGCCCTGATTTCAACCCGACTGTTTAAGGAGGCGAGTCGTGACTGACCCGATGGTTTCTATGGACACCGACGCTGTTGGGGAGTTTCTGACTGACGGCGCCAAGATGCGTGGCGATTTGCATGAGAAGCTCTTTTCGTTGGAGCTGCTGCAGAATCGGGTGTCGGAGGCTTGTGTTTTTGCTTCGGGTGATGTCGACGGCCCAACGATCGTCGACGGCATGTTGGACACGATGAAAGCGTTGGAGAAGTTTGCGGGTGGTGTTCGAGGCGACATCTCTGAAGCCGATCAGCAGAAACAGTTCGACGAGGCTGGGGTTACGTTCTCGAACGACGACGGGTTCACTCTGATCACTGGTGACGATGACGATAACGTCGAGGTTCACGAGCTGGCCGACGGTCGGCTTGTTGTGTATGTGAACGGTGAAGAGATCGAGTTGACTGTGGAGCAGTCGGCTGATCTGACGATTGAGACCGGCGACGGTGACGATGACGTTTCTATCAGTACCAATGTTGAGGCGTCGTTGACTGTTGACGGCGGGGCCGGGAACGATCGTATCGTCGGCGGGTCGGGTGACGACGAGCTTGTGGGCGGGTCCGGTGCGGACACGATCCGCGGTCGTCAAGGAGACGACAAGATTCTGGGTGGAACGGGCTCTGATGAACTTTCCGGCGGGTCAGGAAACGACCGTATTCTCGGCGGGTCGGGCTCCGATGAACTTTCCGGCGGATCGGGCGATGACAATGTTCTTGGCGGGTCAGGGTCCGATGAGCTTTCCGGCGGATCAGGCGATGATACGTTGTACGGCGGTGATGGTGACGACACGATTGGCGGCGATAGAGGCGACGACCAGATCTTCGGTAACGACGGCGATGACCAGATCGATGGCGGGGCCGGTCGTGACGAACTTCGAGGTAACGCTGGAACCGATACGATCACTGGCGATAGCAGCGAAGACATGTTTCATGGCAACGATAACGACACGATTGTTGACACTAAACCAGAACCGGTCGAAGAGGAGCCTGAGCGTAGACCTTGGTATGATCCGACACCGTTCGGCCCCAACATCGATTTGCCTAGTTTCGAAACACCCGGTTGGGTGGAAGAAGGCTCGGAACGTTTAGGCGAGTTCGGCGAGTACACGATCGAGGCCAACAAACGCCGATTTGAACAAGACCCTCTATGGTTCACTACTCCGGGCGGCAGATTTGACGCGGTGTTCGAAGATGGAGTCGCAGCGGTCGCCATTATTGGCTTGGACGGCGAACTTTATCACGGCGACCCTGGCGGCTTTTGTGGCGGCGATCATTCCTGCATTACCGGTGTGACGACACCTCAGGGCGGCGCGATAACGTTGGGCCACACCGTTATATACGACGAACCTGTCCCGGACGACGCAACTGTTGCACATGAGCAGCAGCATGTGTACCAGTACGAAGAACACGGCACTGCAGGGTTCTTAGGTCGTTGGGTTACCTCCAGCGTCGTCGATATCGCACTCGGTGGTGACGGCTATTACGACACCGAGCACGAACGCGAAGGCTACTACATCCAAGAGAACTTTGACCCGAATGACCCAAGCACGTACCCATCCCCCGATCTGGAACTTCCCGACGGCTACTATCCAACGACTGAACCCGGCAGCACTCGTCGCTATCAACGTGGCCTCAATGAGGGCGGAACTTTTGATGACCGTGGGTTGGCAGGAAAGATATCGGCTGAGATAGGCAAGGTGATCTGGTTTTGACCCTCTCTGAACACTCCACCAATAACGACATCGCTGAGGTGACGTTTCCGTCTGCTTTGTTTCCTGGGCCTCCAACTATTGGGCTTCGAATCCCGGCAACGTGGAAGGCGATCAGCCCGTCCGACTATGTTCAACCGATGCGCAAAGTCGATATGGCTGTTTGTGGCCCTGAACCGATCGACGGTGTGACACCCAGTATCGTGGCCAGCGTGTTGCGTACCCTGCCACTATCATCGGCTGAAACCTTCCTTACCGAACTTTTCGAACAGGAATCAAAGGAGTACGACGAAGTCATAAGTAGCCGCTACCACGCTACACCTCGCCCAACAATCGCCGCAGTATGCCAAAGCCAGTTCCCTGGTAAACGTATGGAACATCTCCAAATTCTGTCATACATACACAGCGACCATCTGGCCCACATCGTCAACATCACCGGTGTCTACGCCGCAGGAAGCAAACAAGGCAAAGAAACGATCTTCACCATCCTCGAACCCGAACAACCAGAAACACACCAACCATGAATCCCCAAACCAAAACCATCGCCGTAACACTACTGTTCCTCACCACATCCGCACTAACCGCCTGCACCCCCGACTCCGCCCTACGAAACATCGGCGCCAGAAACAACTGCAACACCCCAATCCAAGTCGAATACGACCGTATTGTGGAAAATATTGGCTCCTACCGAAACGATATCCAACCTGGCGAGACGCAATATCTCGTCACAGCCGGTGACTCTAGCGATGTTAATGCTCGAGTTGGGCCGGTCCTCGATGACCCCGAAGCTCAACTCGACGAATCGCTACCCGTTCTCACCTATAAACCAGGCGAACTCGAAATCGCTACCCCCGAAGAAGAGGAAGCGGACGGCTACGAATTCTACTTCATCATCGAAGGCGACCTCTGCCCCTAATTGCCGCAGTCTATGTTCTAGCCGAACGCTCTTCTAACCGTCGGCCATACATAGCAACTACAACCCCAGACAACACAATACATAACCCGGGTGCGATCACGAGAAGAGGCGTCCGCTCGAGTTCGGCCACACCCTCAGCCAACATCGCCCCCCATTCAGGGGTCGGCGGTTGAGGACCAAGACCAAGAAAAGACAGACCAGAAAACAACATAAGCTTGCCCGGAAATCGCAGAACTCCGTGAGCGAGCAACGGACGAGCAATATTTGGCAACAACGTTTGACTAAGCAACCGAAATGTTCCCGCCTCGGAAAACCTAGCCGCCTCGACATATTCCATCTCGAGTTCTTGGATCGTCAAACGAAGAGCTAAACGGGCGAACGGCAGCCACCCGGTAACCGTCATCGCAGCCACGATACCCAAGACTCCCGGCTGCAAAATCGACACGACAACAATCGCAACAACCACCGACGGTATAGCTACCAACGCGTCGGTCGTCACGGTCAACAACCCAGCAGCTTTACCGCCTACCCAACCGGCCCACACACCGAGAACCGTACCGATCACGGCAGTTGAAACAAGCGAAAGAGTCGCCGCTCCGAGACTAATAAACCCACCCGTAAATAGCCTGCTCAACAGGTCTCGACCCAAATGATCGGTACCGAGAAGATGTTGACGGCTGGGACCGTCGAGGCGTTGCGAAAGGTCAAGTTCCCCACCGGAGAAATCCAGCCGGCTACCGGCCGCCGCCAACACAACAACCAACAACACGGCCAAACCAACCGACAGTACCCATGGTCTCGATCTCATCGTAGCCATCACTACTCCCCCGTTGGTGGAGACAACAACGATGACACATAATCCGATACCGCTCCAATCACTAGACCGGCGGCAACAACAACTAGCCCCCCGGCCTGCAACATCGGCACGTCCGAATCTTTGACCGCATCATGAAGCAGCCGACCGATTCCCGGAATACCAAAAACCACTTCGACAATTACCGAACCGCCAAAGAGCCCGGCAGCGAACATCCCACCCAAAGCTAACACCCCGTTCGCCGACATTCGGGCTGCGTGAACCCACACGATTTTCCATCGACGGACACCCTTTGCTTTCGCTGTCCGAACATAGGGCTGCTGTAACGCTTGTGCGGTTTCGGCCCTGACGACCTGAGAGAAAAGCGCGGTTGGGCCTACCGCCAACGCAAACACTGGCAAAACCATATGTGAGTAGTCGCCCCACCCACTGGTCGGAAGCCACTGTTGTCTCACCCCGAAAAAGTAGACGAGCACAGGGGCAGAAACGTGACTCGGGATAGAAACCCAAATTCGGCTCGTCGCCGTCGTGAACTTGTCGAACAAACCAAACGGTTTAGCGGCGGCGGTAACCCCTATGGCTACCGCCGCCACTACCGAAATCGTCATCGCTACCCCTATAAGGGTGGCCGATGTTTTTGCTGCGTCGACAACTTGAGGACGAACTGGCCGTCTCGATATGTTCGACTCCCCAAAGTCCCCTGTTGCGAG
The DNA here is from genome assembly GCA_020630065.1 of Acidimicrobiales bacterium. Taxonomy (GTDB): domain Bacteria; phylum Actinomycetota; class Acidimicrobiia; order Acidimicrobiales; family SZUA-35; genus JAHDCC01. Next base: position 46,871 of record JAHDCC010000004.1, on the reverse strand, counting down.
GCGACCCAGATAGTCGAAATATTGTTCGTGGACGGGACGGTCAAGCCCTAACTCTCGTTCCAATCCGTCAAGTGTTTCTTGGTCTAGTGACGCGCCGTCGGTTCGGGCGCGTAACGTGGCACTTGCCTGGTCTACTCCTTGCAATTCGGGCAAGGCGAACATGACGATGGTGGTAAGCACCATCACGATCGGGACCATGATCAGTCGGGTTAAGAACGAGTTTTGTGCCATCGCCGCTAGCTGCTACGTTTAACGACGGTTAGCTCAACGACAGTGAAGAAGTAATCAAGGTCCGTTCGAACGGATCAGCTACGAAACCTTCAACCCGCTCGCTTACCGCAACCTGAGCTTGGTTGTGCACGATCGGGATTCCGACGGTTTCTTCGGCTAACAGTTCCGCCGCCGAAGCAAACAGAGGTTCCCGATCAGCTGGTTCAATCTTTTCGGTCAGCTCAGCCATGATGTTGTCGAATTCCTCGGAGCAGAATGTGTTCAAGTTGTAGCCGCCTTCGCAGGTGAAGTCGCTAGTCAGGAACGCTGCCGGATCGGCCATATCGAGGTAGTAGCTTCGAGACAGGACAAACAGGTCGAGCTCGCCTCCAAGACCTTGAGGTTCTAATGTCGAGTACTCGGCGACGGCCAGTTCGACCGTGAAGCCGACTTCTTCTAGTTGGGCTTGGGCTACTACCGCTATGTCTTCGAGTTCTGGACGGTCAGGGTAGGTCGATAGGTTAACCGTCAAGTTGGCGTCGGAACCGTCGGTGGAGAACCCTGCCTCTTCTAGAATTTCTTTGGCCTTGTCGGCGTCGTTCTTAACGTCGCCTGCAGTGAGCCATTCGTTTTCGGGTCCGAAGTAGTTACTCGCCGCAACAAATTTACCTTCGAGTAGCTGTTCGGCGATCGCCTCGTTGTCGATTGCTAACTCAGCAGCTTCACGGACAGCGGGATCGCTCATCGGGCCACTCGTAGTATTGGTATAGATCGAGGTGGTACGAGGCAGTGCGATCGTTTGCAGTTCGATCGAATCGTCCTCTTCGATTGCTTCGGCGTCGGCCAACGCTATACCTTCAGCGATATCAACTTCGCCGGATCGTACAGCTGCGGCCCGACTACTCGGATCGGGAAGGAACCGAAGTGTTGCTTCCGCCAACTTTGCTGGTTCGCCCCAATACCCGTCGTATCGTTGAACGGTTAGTGACTGATCTGGAGTGAAGTCAGTGATTTCGAACGGACCGGTGCCGTGCCCGATCGGGTCTGGGGTTTCAGATTCGTAGGCGGTTGGGCTAAGTATTGCCGTGTTGGCGCTCGAAAGCCGGATCGGGAGAATCGGGTCCGGGTTTTCGGTTGTGACGCGAACGGTTTGTTCGTCAACGGCTTCGGCTGCCAGACCTACACCTTTGATGGTTCTCGGCGGGGTGGCCGAATTCGCCAAATACTCGAATGCGGTAACTACTGCGTCTGCGTTGAATTCGACTCCGTCGTGGAACGTGACGTCAGAACGGAGGGTGAATCCCCAGGTTGTTGGGTCGATCTGTGTCCACGATTCGGCTAAAGCTGGTTTCGCTTCGCCGCTTGCGTCGGATGCGACTAGCCCTTCAACAGTTCCGGAGTCGGCTAAGGTCAGGGCGTCATCGGTGTCGATCGCTAGCCCGGAATCGGGAGCAAACGCCATCGCTACGGTCAATGTGTCTGACGATTGGTTATCGGAGTCTTCGGCGCTGGTGGAGGCACTTGGACCATCCACGTTTGTTGACGCAGTCTCCGAACCGGACGAGCAGGCGCTCAGAACTAGGAGAAGCGCAAGCGCTAACTGTAGTGTTTTGATCATTTCCGTTTTACTTTCCTGTGGGTTGAGAATTGTGGCGGCCGTGTTGACGTAGCGGCCGGAGTTGATGTTCGTCTAACTCCAACACTCGGTGGCTGATTCGTTTCACAGCTCGTCGATCGTGCGAAATAAATAGGTAGGCGACGTCGTTACGTTGTTGTTCTTCTATTAACAGTTCGAGGATGGACTGCTGGATCGGCGGGTCGAGGGCGGCTACCGGTTCGTCGAGAACGATTAGTTTTGGTTTGACGATTAAGGCTCGGCTTATTCCGGCCCGTTGTAGTTGGCCCCCCGATAGATCTGAGGGGTAACGGAGCACGTTTTTTTCGGTGAGTCCCATTCTGGTCAGAATGTCTTTGGCGTCGTTTAACGCTTCGTCTCGTTCAATGTTTTGGACGATGAGAGGTTCGGCAACTTGTTCGAGTAGCCGTTTTCGAGGGTTGAGTGAAGAGAATGGGTCTTGGAAAACGAGCTGAATTTCTCGGCGGGGGGAAACGTTTTTGGCTGGACAGATCGTGGTAGTTTCCAGGTGAACTGTGCCAGATGTGGGCCTGGTCAGTCCGCATAGAATACGGGCGATCGTGGATTTGCCGCTGCCTGAGACTCCAACGAGGCCAACGGTTTCTCTTTTGTTGATGGTGAAGGAGATGTTGTCTAGAACAGTTTTGGTTCTGCGTCGCCCGGCACCTTTGCGATACGTTTTGGTGAGGCGATCGACGGTGAGGGCGGGCTGACTGGTTGAAGGCGGTGTGCGGCGGTTTTCTTTTTGGTCGGCTTTGACTATCGCCGACCAGGTTTTGGATTTGGGTTGGCTGAGGAGTTTTTGTAGTGGCCCGGTCTCGACGACCTTGCCGTTGTCGATCACAACAATGTCGTCGGCGACTCGTCTGAGGGCCTCGATGTTGTGGGTGATGAGGACTAGCCCGATTTTGTGTTGGTTGACTAGCCGGTAGAGGAGGCTGAGAATTTTTCTTTCGGTGGTTTGGTCGAGGGCGGTTGTGATTTCGTCGGCGACCATGAACTGCGGGTTGTTTGCGATGGCCATTGCGATCGATACTCGTTGCCGCATTCCGCCTGACAGTTGATGCGACCTGAGTGAGCCGACCCGTTCGGGTAGTTCAACGACGTCGAGTAACTTGTTGACGTCGTCTGCTCGTTGCGAACGTTGTGTTATCCGCTGAAGCAGGTTTTGGTGGGTTGTGATGGATTCGGCGATCTGGGTTTTGATTCGATACGCAGGATGTAGGCACCCTAGAGCGTTCTGTCCGACATACGAAAGTGACGCACCTCGGAGGCGACGCCAGTGTTTAGGTTTGACCGTCAGAAGGTTGTGCGGAACACCGCTGATTTCGACAGATCCGCTAGCGGTGAGGCTAGGGGGAAGTAGCCCGCTTGCGCCTAGACCAGTGAGGGTTTTGCCGCTTCCCGATGGGCCCACGACACCTACGACTTGTCCAGGCTTCACCGTAAGACTAACCGAGTTGACTAAAGTTTTTGTTTGTTGCCCGGTTGAGTGGGTTATCGACAGGTCGTTGATTGTTAGCAAATTGTCCGTCAGCGAATTTGCTACAGGCTCAAGCCGTCGCGTGCGAGGATGGCGGCTTGGTCCAGAACCTGTTCGGGCAGCACAACTCCCGGAGGCCGCATGATTATTTTTGATGTGGGGTCGACGATCGCAGTTACTGAAGCCGTTTCGACTTCGACCATTCCATCAGGGAGCAATGTCAGGGTATGTGTTACTTGACCTGTGCAGTCAAGCATTTGAGTCGAGGCTAGGTGTCCGGCTATATCCATCTTGCTCCTCCTGGAATGAGAACGATTCCCATTATCACTATAAGGAGCAACAGCACCCTTCCAACCCAGACGTGACAAACCAACCACAGGGACAAGACTGGGCCCACATCATCAAACCCGAGGCCAAAACCGTGATACCACTTGACGTTCAGGAAGGTCGATATACTGAATGCCGGTGGGAATAGAACCATGGTTCCCTCCTTAGACTCGAGGACAACAACTAGCTATGGCGAAAACTAAATCCCTAGATACCCCCTTCACCAAAGGCGAGACCGTGATAACGACTCGTGATCTCCGGGGGATCGGAAGCGGCAGCGAAGGTAAAGTCCAACTGTCTAACGGGCTAGGTGTTTGGAACCGCTATTGGGTCCGGTTCAAAGACGGTCAACTAGTTGGCCAAATAACCCACGAAGACCTGGTTCGACCTAACCAGCTCGACCTGTGGCACGAAAAGAAAGAAGCCGACCGACTGGCGGCAGAGAACGCTGCCAACGAGGCCGAAGCGGAAGCTGAGAAGCCAGCAGAAACCGTAGCTGAACCATCAGGTGGCGGCGATGACTTGGCCAGCCGCATTCCGGCCGACCTTTTGGAACGATCTCGAGCTGCCAAGGCACGACTTCTCGGCTAACCTGCCTTCTATGGCTGCAATTGAATCGACAATGACACTCGAACTTGGGGAACAGGCGCCCGATTTCTCGTTACCAGACACCAACGGTACTACCGTTTCGGTGTCGGATTTCGGTGGCCAGCCGCTCCTGGTCATGTTCATCTGCAACCATTGCCCATACGTAAAACACGTGGCCCCTGAGCTAGCCCGCATCGGTCACGACTACGCCGATAAACCGATCCAGATCATTGCTGTACAAAGCAACGATGTTTCCGGCTACCCCGACGACTCACCAGAAAAAATGGTTGAGGAAGTCAAACAACGCGGCTACGTCTTCCCGTATGTGTATGACGCCACCCAAGATGTGGCCAAAGCGTACTCGGCTGCGTGCACCCCAGATTTTTTCCTCTTCGACGCTGAGCACAGTCTCGCATACCGAGGCCAGCTGGACGAAACTAGACCGGTTCGAATCAGATCAGGGGTATACGATTCGACCAACGCTGCGCACGGAGCGTCTCTGCGGGCAGCTATCGATCAGGTTCTGGCGGGCGAAACTCCCCCAATCGAGCAGATTCCGTCCCTCGGGTGCAACATCAAATGGGTTGACGGAAACGAACCAGACTACTTCGTTCTTAATGCGTAACTGCCAGCCCGCAACACCACGTATCGAGCCAGCCACTGACAGTCAGTGCCTCGACCTTGATACGTTGAACTACGAGCGATCATGAAAGGCGGCATGAGCAACAAACGGCGGTACAGGGCTTTAGCCTTCTTACTCGGATTGTCTTTTGTGGTTTCCGCGTGTTCAGAAACCGAAGCCGCAGGTCCGCGGATTGACAAGTCTGGCACGAGAGAGCTTCACCACCGGCACGACGGTTTCCCCCATTACATTGGCCATTTCGAGGCCGAAGTTCTTTCAAGCCTGCCGCATGAAACGACGGCGGCAACCAACGGGCTCGAATGGTTCGAAGGCGCATTGCATGAAAGCACCGGAGGTACCAACCAATCGTCTGTGTCCCGGATCAGCGCTGAATCCGGAGACGTGATCAACCGATTTGAACTTGCCGACGGGAAAGTAGGTTCCGGGCTGACCTACTACAACGGCAAGTTTTATCAGCTCGTTCGGGATTCCACCGAGGTGCTGGTCTATGACGCAGAATCGCTCGCCCAAGAGGAAAACTTGACTAGCGAAGACACAGGTTGGGGCCTGTGTAACAGCAGCGACAAATTTTTTGTCGTCAGCGACGGTACCAGCCAGCTCAAGATACGAAACCCGGAAACGTTTCAACTAGAACGCCAGTTCACGGTTGAACTCGCAGGAAGTGAACTTGCCGGTTTAGACGAGTTGGAGTGTATTGGTGACCAGATCTGGGCCACGATCACCGACCCCGACGACCAGAACCGAGCTTCAACCATCGTCGTGATCAACATCGACACCGAAGAGGTGGAGGCAACAATCGACGCCTCTCAAGTTGTTCCCGAAGGGCTCGCAGACGAAACTACGAGCACTCTCAGCGGCATCGCTCTGCGACCTGAAGATAACTCCCTTTGGCTAACTGGCAGACAATGGCCGGCATCGTTCGAAGTCAAACTCACTCCGGTTGACGTCCGCTAAACCACACCTACAGGTCGCCAATTCGGCTCCAAAACAGTCCTCGACGTAGGCCGGGCACAATCGATCGAACTGTTCTAGCCTTTTTCGGCGTTTGCCGCTGCCTCTTCGCGTCGGGCGACGATTCGATCCGCCACTCGTTTCGATTTATTGATGTAGGCAATCGTTCGTTCGCGAGCCTGTTCACCTTCGGCGTTGAGCCCGGTTAGACCTGGCAGATTCCAGTATTTCATCACGATTGGTTCAAGGATCTGCTCGTGGTGGTTAGCCAAATCGTAAATCCCGGATCTCGCCACTCGTTTAGAGTGCTCATAGAAATCGGGTATACCTTCACCAGGCATCGCAAAGGTCGTGACTTGACGTTCAATCGCCTGGGCGGCCTCACTCGGACCGTATTCGATAGCCGCCTGAGCCATGTCGCGATAGAACAAGAAATGATGGTTCTCGTCGGCGGCCACCCGGCGAAGAATGTCGTACCCTGCTCGGTCCTCAAGCTGAGCACCGGTATTTCGATGCGATATTCGAGTCGCCAACTCCTGCAACGCTACATAGACCAAGCCGTCTACGGCCGACGGCGGTTCAGGCACTTTGCCGCCCATAACTTGAGCCATACGACCGCGTTCAAGTTCGACCGGATCTACAGCCCGCGTGATTGTCATGTAGTCGCGAATCACCGTGGCGTGACGACCCTCTTCTGCCGTCCACCGGCGAACCCACTCACCCCAGGCCCCATCTCGCCCAAACATCCGCTCAATGTCGCGGAAGTAGTACGGCAAGTTGTCCTCGGTTAACAAGTTCAAATAGAGAGCGCTGCGAACGTCTTCAGGAATATTCGCTTCTTCAGGAGACCATTCATAGTCGGGTTCGAAGTCCTCTCCCCGGCTCCAGGGCACGAGGGTGTGAGGATGCCACTCCTTAGTGACAGCGATGTGGTGGTTTAGTAAACGTTCTGCCTCAGGCTCAAGCTCGGCCAGGAGTGCGATATCGGAGCTAATGACCATCATTCCAGCGTATCTACCAAGAGGTAAGGAGATGCATTGATACCAACAAAAGGGCCCTCCGCTAGGGCACATGTCATTCGAGACACCCTTTTTTACACCAATCCAAGCCGTTTCGAGACCACTAACGGAACAAATGTACATCGAAGCCCTGCATCGGCTCCCCGAAGGCCAATCCCCCAAAACCGTTTAGGGGTTTCCCCAGTAGACACAAAAGCGTCGATCACTACAGTTAAGACATGCCCAAGAATTACTTTCTCCGGCCACAGAAGCCGTTTCGACTCATTCAAAAGCAAGCCCGCCGATCCAAATCGACGATGTTGAAAACGGTCTCTCTCGTGATGGCCAGCGCCGTTGGGGTGGTGGCCGCAGGCTGTAGTACGAGTCTCGGATCGGCGAAACACCTGGAAGACTCCACATCACCAGTACTACATCCGGTCGACACCAGGTTTAGCACAGACTGGTTCTTTTTCGTTGAAGACTCGCCCGACAACTACACGTTTCGGGCGAATTGGGAGATCCGGCCACCCCGCTCGGATGGGCCATACGACGTGATTGGATACCAAGTGCAAGATCCGCAGAATTGGAAAGGTGGTGGAGAGTACGGCGACCCGAACCCCGCCTATGAGGGAGAGCCGCCAATCCTGCATCCAAGAGAAGCTTTCAAGGCTGCTATTCCGGACTCATTAGAACCTTCAGTCGACGGACCCTGCCAAACCGTCCGCGCTGACCCGGCGATCGTACGATGCGAATACAAAATTGCGGACGACCAAGCCCCGATGGGAATTTTCGTTCGCCACTTTGAGAGCACTTCTACAGTCATGCTTGTCGGTGACGATCTACCTAACTCCCTCGAATATATTGCGGGAGAATTTGACGAAGTTCCACTCTCGGAGGCGGCAGAAGAATGGTACGAGTCAACGGACTATTCCTAACCTAACGATTCTCCCCTACGCTAGGGCGCATGTCATTCGAGACACCCTTTTTTGCACCGATGCAAGCCGTTTCGGGTCCTTTACCGACCGACAACGGATGGGCATACGAGCTCAAATGGGACGGAATGCGTGTCATAGCCACAAACCAAGCCAGCCAAACGGAGCTGCGGGCCAGATCAGGTAAAGATATGACAACCACCTTCCCCGAGCTGGCGTCACTCGCCAAAGGAATAGGCGCCGTCGGTGACGGGCCGACCGTTGTCGACGGAGAAGTTGTCGCTTTTGCCGATGGGAAACCCTCCTTTGAACTGCTCCAACACCGAATGCATGTGGCACAACCTGCACCTTCTCTGCAAAACGAAATCCCGATTGTGTATTTGATCTTCGACTTGTTGGTCCTCGACGGTCAGGCGATGTTCAACATCGACTACAAATCCCGACGGTCCCTGCTCAGAGACGTTGTCCCCGATTCCGAACGGTGGAAAGTACCATCCCACGCCGAAACAGACAGCGCTCCGATAGTTGAACTGTCAAAAACGCTTCAACTTGAAGGGGTCGTGGCAAAGAAACTCGACGGCAACTACTATCCCGGCAAACGCAGCTCCACCTGGATCAAAGTCAAAAACCTGCAACGTCAAGAATTCGTGATCGGTGGATGGTTAGAAGGCGAAGGTAATCTGCAAAACAAGATCGGCTCACTACTCGTAGGCACATGGGAAGGCGACCATCTCGTATATGCAGGAGCCGTCGGCAGCGGAATATCCGACCACACAAGGAACCTCCTCCAAAAAGATTTCGTTGCGACACTCGAATGCCCGTTCGATCCAGTACCCGAAACAACCAGACCGCCACAATGGGTTTCCACCCAACTAACCGCCGAAGTCACTTACCTTTCTTGGACACCGAGCGGTAAACTCCGCCAACCAACACTCCAAGGTTTGAGATCTGACAAAGATCCACGACTGATCGTGCGTGAATCAACCGATCAACCGTAAAGTCTGCGATAGTTGTCTTTGATGGATCACCGCCCTCAAAACGAAGTCACCGTGACATTCCCATCTGCTGACGCGTTTCGCCGTATCGGTCGAGTTTCCGTGGGAGGACTAGCCCAACGGCTCGCCCTCGACATCTCTGCGTTAGAAGAACTACGGGTAGCCGCCGACGCTGCCGTCAAGAAACTGCGCGGATCGGGGCGAATTACGATGAAGGCACAATGGAGCGACGTCGATCTTGTCATACGACTCGAGAATCCGGACGCCAACCTCGACCAAGACACAACCGTCGACCAAGATCTCGAATCTAACTTCGAAGACCAGTCAATGGTCGAAACAATAGTCGAGCCGCCCCACAGAATCTTTCTCCGCATCGATCGCGACGCTCAAACTTCCAGCGAAGAAGAATAGACCCAGATACCGATGCTACCGGGAGCGCCCTTTACTTTTTCGCCAATAGTCATACACCAGCACAGTCGCTAGACCAGCCAGACCAGCAAAAACGGGTGAACCAACCCAGTCAAGCATCACCCTGAGCTACCAAAGCCCTGCGCACCACGACTGTCGATATTGGCCGGGAGTTCATCGACCTCAGTAAACGACCAGTCGGGTACTGCCGTTACAGCAAACTGGGCTATACGTTGCCCTCGTTCCAACAAGACCGTTTCGTCCGAGGTGTTCAACAAGATCACTTTGATCTCACCCCGATAGCCCGAATCGATTAAACCAGGACCGTTTACTACGGTGATTCCATTCTTATGCGCTAGGCCTGACCGCGGCAAGATCAGCCCGCACCACCCCGGCGGCAAAGCGACCCCGAAACCAGTTGGCACAGTTTCTCGCTGACCGGGTTCAAGCTTTACGGTGATAGCGGTAGGGAAATCGGCTGCCGCATCACCGCCACGAATCTGTCGCGGAAGTTCGAGTTCTGGATCAAATCGGGTTATCGGTATTTGAAGCACAACTAAATGGTACTGGGGTGTTGGCCGCGTCTGCGGCTAGGGTAAAGAAGTGCTCGCATGGATGGATCTTGAGATGACTGGGCTTGACCCAGCAAAGCACGTTATTGTTGAAATAGCGACGCTAATAACTGACGATGACCTTAATGTGATCGCCGAAGGCCCTGAGCTAGTCATCAAATCGTCCGATGACGAACTGTCGAAGATGGACAAGGTAGTTCGAGACATGCACACCAAGTCGGGGCTGTTAAAGCAGATCAAAGCCTCAACCGTTTCACTAGAAGACGCCGGGAAACAAACTCTCGACTTCCTTAAGCAACATATTCCTACCGAACGTACCGTCCCCCTTTGTGGAAATTCAATAGGAATGGATCGACGCTTTCTGGCCGTTTACCTGCCAGAGGTCGAGGAGTTTCTCAACTACCGGTCGGTGGACGTATCCTCGGTTAAAGAGCTTGCTAGACGGTGGAATCCGGGCTTGTTGACCGCAGCTCCAGACAAAAACGCTGGGCATCGGGCTCTCGACGACATCCGAGAAAGCATCGCTGAGCTTCAGTATTACCGGTCATGTTTCTTTACGTTGGAACCTAAACCGGCGGAATCTTCAGAAACTGAAGAAACACCAGCCACCCCTTAAACCTGATCTGGCAGATGGTCGACGGTCGCTGACGCCGCAACATCACCATCTACGACCCACCAGATAGTTAGACCAGACGGGTATCGATGGACTCGAAGGTCGACCGTTGGAGCGACCGGAACCCCCAACCGAAACTCGATTTCGATTCGATACGGCTTTGACCGGTCAAAGCCATAATCGGCGATCATCTCCTCAATCACCGGCCAATACGCACCATTGTTAACGTGGCCGTGTTGGTCAAAATCTACCCTTCGTAGCGGCCACACCACATTGTCAGCCTCGCCTGCGACCGGGCTGTGAGTCATACGTATCGACGCTTTACGCCCGGCACACGCCGAGGAGTACTCGTCAGCGAACCATTTCGGTAACGGGGCAGGCCGAGTGGTTTCAGGGTCAATGGAGATCCAGGTAACAGCCGACTCATAGCTCGCACCGCTGTCTGATTTCAGCGAAACTCTCCGCTCAGCAGCTACCCGTGCCATTCCCCCAGCCCAAGTCCGGCAAGAAAATTGATGTTGACCAAAACTCGTATCCGAGACTTCGACAATAATTTTTCTTGCCATCCACCATCTCGTGTTTGGACAACCCAAATCGACCAAGTCGTCTTCGGACACGTCGGAAACTATTCGAGCGATGGCGTCTAGCCGAATTCTCCCATCAACAGTGGTGTCTTGGATACGACTTTTCTTGTCCACATTAAAAATCCGACCCTGTCCAGAGGGTGGGGTTAGTGCGTTGAAACTCGATGCGCCCATACGACGAGACTATGTGAAAGAGTCAAGATTTTTAGCACCTCAGCTTAAATTCACTTGACAGAAACCAAAATTCGTAGTTGTTTGGCGAGAAGCGGTATGCTCAGTGCGTACCCAAGATTAAAGTCCAACCATTCGCAGGTCGAAGGAACTAAGGCTATGAAGCTACGTTCATCTGAAAAACTACGATCCATCCGACAATCGATAGTCGACCTGTTTTCAGTCAACTCCCATGCATCGGTTTCCGCTTCACTCGTGTCTGCTTTAGGCAACGTGTTTACCACCGCAAAGCATATTTGTGCGTGGCCAACAGAAGCCAAGCCTGCACCTGTGGTAGTGAAAACCAGCCGTATGTATGGCTATCGCAACCAGCACCGAAGGTCCAAGATCTGAATTAGACAAAATCAGATCTGATCTATCCGAGTCGCTGGGAAATCCCAGCGGCTTTTCTGCTTTTCCCCCTTTCTTTTGTAAACCAACCAACCACCACTGAGTGGAGATAGTTATGACCATTACCGAAATCCCAACAGTTGCACTGGTAACCGACGAATCAACGGCGTTGTTCAACAAGACAACTGCTAACCATTCGGTCGATGCTGCATCCTGGCGGGATCTGGCACGATGCAGCACAGCCGAAGATGCAGCCCGAATCTTCTTTAGCGACGAAAACGCTGATCTGGCAGCAGCCAAGCTAATCTGCGCTTCTTGTGAAGTAGTCGCCCCCTGCCTTGAGGGAGCGCTCGAACGGGGAGAAGCCGCCGGCGTTTGGGGTGGGCAGCTGTTCAACAAAGGCCAGATTGTAGCGGTTAAACGCCGACGAGGCCGGCCACCAAAGGTCGCCCGTCCAGAAGATGAACTGCCACAGGTACCTATTCCCGCCCACCTTCAAAAACTGATTGCCTAATGGGCCTAACGGGTAGGTCGAGATTAACCCGCTTCGTTCCCGTACTGTTGTCGGGTCGGCTCGCCTCCTAGACGTCACCTAGCTGGCCTAGTCAAACGCTTTCCCCAGGCGTAACTAGGTCAGCTAGCTTTCGTCAACAGTGGCGTAGGAGTGCTAGGCGTTCGGGCTAGATAATCCGATTCGGGTCGTACCCGACTTGTTCAGCAATTTCTCGAGCAATATGGACCACCTCAGACCGGTCCATCGAAAGAACGTTATCTAACAAAGCTGCCACACTCTTGATCTGAGAGATACTCTCTTCATCGACGATCACACCATTGTCGTCAGATTTCGACTTCGGGCCCATCATCCCTAGCAAAGAAACCACGTACGCACCGTGCCAGGTCAACGTTCGAGCCATCTGACTTAGCGCAATCGGCCCCCCAGATGTTCCAGCTGACATTAAGGCGACCGGTTTCTGATAGAACTCGCCTGAGCCGACAATCCAATCCAGACAGTTCTTTAACCCGCCTGCGATACCGCCAGCATATTCAGGCGATGCAATCACCACCGCGTCACTTGAACCTAGCAGAGTTCGCAGGTTCGACACCTCAGCTGGGATGACCGCTTGGCGCTCGGGATTAAGAGCCGGGATGTCACCCAATCCTGTGGCTGAAACCACCTCATAGCCACCGGTGTGGGCGAAAGACGACGAAACCACATCGAGCATCGCCTGGTTGGCCGACATCGACTGCAGGCTGCCACATATTGTTGTTACTCGCTTCACCAGCATCCCCTCTCTGAAGAGAATATAGCTGCCAGATTTCAGGCTGTTGGAATTATGAACAGGCCCAAACGGTTTAACCGTCGACCCCGTAACAATCGTTCTGAACAACAGATTAACCCCAACGATCTGGCATCGCCCAGGCTTAAGCTTACTTTTACCCTCTATTTCCAAAAGACCCTATGACCGACTCCGACCAAACAAAGCCCAAAAAGTCGAATACGGCCACCGCCAAACTCACGTTCGCGGCCCTCGTCATAGCCCTCGCAGTGCTCGCTATTGCACTCGTTACCACTGATGGAGGAGGAGACGACACTCCAGCCGCATCAGAGATAGCGTCAAAAGAGTTCACCCTTGACTCAGGTGAGACGGCAACGTTAGCCTCCTTCGACGGTGAACCTCTGGTCGTCAACTTCTTCGCATCCTGGTGTGCTCCTTGCCGGGCAGAACTTCCCGACTTCGAAGCCGTTCACCAAGACACCAAACAAGTCGTGACTTTTCTAGGAATAAACCATGACAGCAATGAACAGTCGTGGAAAGGTTTCGTTCAAGAAACCGACATCAGCTTTCAGACAGCGTTTCAACCTAACCAAGAGATCTGGTCTGAGCTGGATGCATTAAGTCTTCCTTCCACCGCGTTCATTTCTGCCGATGGAACAGTGGAACACTTTCACAGCGGAGTCCTAACCGAGGAACAGCTACGTGAACTCATCGACACTCATCTCGTAGAAAGCGAATCATAATCGTGGACGCCTTGTTTAATCCGGCTGCGTTGGCCTTCGGTATGGTCGGGCTTTTTAACCCATGCGGTTTCGCCCTATTCCCGGCATATCTCAGCTATTTCCTTGGCGTTGACGACGGCGACGAAGACGAATCCTGGTTGCGGTCACTCAACCAGGCCCAAGTTGTCGGCTTATCGCTCTCTGCCGGGTTCGTAGTCGTCTTTGCTCTAATCGGTATAGTTTTTGCCGGAGTCTTTGACTCGATCGCTGCTGCGTTGCCCTGGATAACTCTGTTTATGGGCATCGGATTGGCTGCCCTCGGTGTTGCCATGGTCTTCGGTTTTCAGCCCTCAGTCAAGCTTCCCAAATTGGACGCTGGCGGCGACAACCGCACCGTGTTCAGCATGTTTATCTTCGGTGTTTCCTACGCTGTAGCATCCCTCAGCTGCACGTTGCCGGTCTTTCTTCTTGCCGTGGGTACTGCGACCAGCGGAGACGGATTCGTTGAACGGTTCGGAAGTTTATTGTCGTACGGAATCGGTATGGGGCTTCTCGCTACAGTACTAACCCTGCTAATGGCGTTCGGTAAGAAGGGGCTGGTCAACTCGTTCCGACAATACCTCCCGAAAATCAACCGGATCTCGGGTGTCATCGTAGTTATCGTCGGCATCTATCTCACCTACTACGGATATTTCAGCACCGATCCAATCAATATCCCGCAAGGACCGGTCAAGCCGGTTGAGGATGCTCAGCGTTGGGTCGAGAACTTGATCCGCCCGAAGGCCGAAATTCTGGCCATCGGTTTCGTAATCATCAACGTCATCATCGCCGTTGGCGGATTTCTTGACCGCCGGGGCACCTCAGCTCAAGACAAAGTAGCCGGAGCGTAAACCTAGTCGGCGAGGATCACGGTGACAGACGGGTGCGTTCCCACTGCCCGACAGAGACCTGCTTATAGAAGATACGGTCGTGTAGCCGATTGAGGCGGCCCTGCCAAAACTCGATCGATTCTGGCAGTATTCTCCATCCACCCCAGTGAGGCGGCCGAGGTATAGCCCCCGGATACATGTTGTCAAAGTGGTTATAGCGGTCCTCAAGCTCGGCGTACGACTCGATCGTCTCGCTTTGTGAAGACGCCCAAGCTCCCACCTGAGAACCTCGCTCTCGCGATGCCCAGTACTGGTCCGACTCGGCTGAAGTGGTTTGTTCAGCTCGGCCAACAATATTCACTTGGCGATGCAGGCCGTGCCACGGAAACGTCGCTGCGATAGTTCCGGATGCTTTGATCTCTTCGGATTTTCGACTTCTGTAGTTGGTGTAGAACTCAAACCCGTTCCGAGAGGTTCCCTTACAAAGAACGGTTCGGCTCGACGGCTGTGGAGGACTACTAAAATTCGCTGAGGAAGCTACCGTTGCTATAACCATCGCGTTCGGCTCTGAAATACCGGCAGCGACAGCATCCGCCATCCATTCGGTCCACAACGTGAACGGTTCGGGCGGCAGCAATGCTTCGTTGATACCAACCGTTGAGTATTCCTCCCGCATCGCTGCGAGATCTACCGAACCAGGCCTTGACCGCATGTACTCAACCTCTCATTGCAACCTGGCGCTACCCCAACCAGGTGCGCCCACAGTGTAAGACTAACAGAATGCGTCATCTTTGCTATTCTGCCGGGCCGTACATCGTGTCCAACGACCGTCCGGTTGTTAACTTGTCTCGGTTGGAGCCGAGGTTCGAGCAAATTCTTGTTCTACTTGTTCGAACGTTAACGGTGTAGGTTTGCGGTGCCGGTTACGGCGGCTAGTTTCGTTCTTGACCTGTTCGTCTCGTGCCCATCGACCGTATATCACCACGATGACACCCCACAGGAAGAACCCGCCAGCAAGCTTCATAACCAACCCGGCGGCTTGTTGGTCTACCAGAGCGTCGATACCCCACAATCGCTCCGCGGTGTCATAGTGGCGGTAGACGACTGTCTCGGCGAAGACGAGCCAACCACCAGGGACCGTAGGCACAATCGACATCATGAACAAATAGACACATTGGGCGAGTGGCTGAAGTCGCCACTGTTCAACGGGCCCAATGACCGGCATCCACATCAAAAGACCCGAACTGAACACCATCAGGTGGAACAAGAAATGGGCAACCCCGCTATCAAATGAGAGTTCGACAATCGTGGTCCAATGCAGAAGCAGCGTTAACGCGTTAAAGATCACGCCCGCAACAATTGGTCGGCTGAACATGGCCAGAACGTTCCAGATTCGACCGTTTGGAGTTAAGACCAACTCAAACAACCATCGAGGCATAGACAGCAAGAACATGGCCGGAATCACCATCGAGAGAAACAGATGCTGGATCATGTGGACGAAGTACAGGTATTCTTCAGCCACGTCATGAATCGGCCAATCGGAAACGACCCACATCGAGAACGTGGCGAGCAGGAACCAGATTTTTTGTGATCTGCGGATTGGGTCGAGTCCGGCAGCTTCAGCTTTGGGAGCCAAAACTCTAGCGGTATAGGTGCCGATAGCTAACACACCTAGGATCAGAAACCAGACTTCGATATGTGCTTGCCAGTTAACCGTTACTTGAGCAATCACAGTAGATTCCTGAACGTTGAGGGCCCTATGCTACGACCCTTGATTATATCTGAAATTCGAAGGCGGCTAAGACGACTAGGAAAACCAGGATCGCTAAAACCATCGCCGCCCCGAAACAAAGATAAAACGTTCTCCCGTTCGGCATTTTGCTATCAAACGAAAGGTGCATGAACACCCCAGCAATCATTAGGAACTTTACGACCATCATGATGATCAACGGCACAACGAGCGCCGGGCCTTCAAGCCCCATATAAGACCAGGCGATCTCCACTGCGGTGATCACAGCAAGGATCACAAACACAATCCAGTACTGCTTTTCGGTTGGATGTGCGTGATCGTCGTGATCCGAATGCCCGTGAGTATCGGTCGAATCGAGAGTTATTGAATCGGTCATAGTTAGTTCAATCCTATGGAATGAGATACACGATGGTGAAGATAAGAACCCACACCACGTCGACAAAGTGCCAGTACAGACCTACAAGTTCAAGAGTTTCTGCTCGGTCCTGATTAAGTTTCCCTCGGAAAGCTAAGACGAGAAGCGACAGCAACATGATTATGCCGACCGTTACGTGCACCCCGTGGAAACCGGTGAGCGTGTAGAGGGCGGAACCGAGGAGGTTTCCGTCGAAGCGTAGACCTTCGTTGTAGAAGGTGGTGAATTCGTAGACCTGACCGGCAATGAACACCGAGCCGAGAGCAGCCGTTGTAGCTAACCAAAGCCGGGTGTTGCGCTGGTCGTTCTTTGAGATCGCCTGATGGGCGAAAACCATGGTCACCGAGCTCATCAACAAGATAAATGAACTAGCTGACGTGAACGGAATGTCGAACAGCGGTTCTACGCTTCCTTCAGCTTGGAATTCTTCGATCAGGTTCGCTGGTAAGGTCCCGAGAACTTCAGGGTTACCTGCGAGGACCTCGGTAAGGAAGCGGGCCTTCGACAGTAGGTACGTCGAAATCAACGCCCCGAACAGGAGACATTCCGAACCGAGAAACAGCCACATGGCTAGCTTCATATTGGACAGGCCAAGACTGGTGTGATGACCGTCGTCGTGGTGGTCGCTGCCGTGATCGTCGGCGACTTCGACAGCGTCTTCTACTGGTATTGCGGTCATACCGCTGGCTCCATTTCCTGATCGGGCCCGTGACCGTGATCGTCGATATCTAGATCGTCGGCTGGTTCAAGAGCCCAGCCATAAATCGAAATGATGGTTAGCAATGTGCCTGGGATGCAGAACCAAAGTGAGTAGATGAGACCGTAGCCAACGATTGGAAGGCTGAAGGCGAGCACGATTGGCCAGTACGAAGGTGCTGGAAGATGTACCCCTTCACCGTTGCCTGGTTGTGCGAGTTCGTCTCCCGTGGCGACTTGACGGAGTTTACCTTCGTCATCTTCTGCATACTTTTGGTGCCAGAAGTCGTCCAAGTCGCTGACGGTTGGGGTGACATCAAAGTTATGTTCAGGAGCCGGTGACTGGATTGACCATTCGATGGTTCGAGCATCCCATGGGTCGGCGCCCACGTTCGGACGGCCAGCCGCTTTCCACTCCGAGTATGATTTCCATGCGTTTACGAACAGAAGCAGGGTGGTGACACCAAGAATGAACGAACCGATGGTGGAGACAAGGTTCCAGAGGTTGAAGCCCATCGAAACGTCGTAGGTTTGCATACGTCGAGCCATACCTTGTAGACCCAAGATGTGCATAGGTCCGAAGGTGAGGTTGAACCCGAGCACCATGCCCCAGAAGTTCCACTTACCAATTTTTTCGTTGAGCTTGTAGCCAAAGATCTTCGGCCACCAGAAGTAGAGGCCGGCAAAGAATCCAAACAGGGCACCACCGAAGAGTACGTAGTGGAAGTGCGCAACGATGTAGTAGGTGTCAGTCTGCTGGGTATCCGAAGGTGCGACTGCGTGAGTTACACCGGAGAGACCACCGATGGTGAACTGGGTTACCAAGCCGATGGAGAACAACATAGCGGTGTTGAGAATGAGCTTGCCGCCCCACATTGTGGCGAGCCAGTTCAGAATCTTCACACCGGTTGGAACGGCGATAAACATGGTCGCTACCGAGAACGCTGTGACCGAGAGTGGCCCGATTCCAGATACGAACATGTGGTGGGCCCATACGCCCCAACCCATGAACCCGATAGCGATTCCAGAGAACACCATAAATGGGTAACCGAAAATTGGTTTACGGGAGAACGTTGGGATTACTTCCGAGACGATACCGAATGCTGGCAGGATCATCAGGTACACCTCAGGGTGACCGAAGATCCAGAACAGGTGCTGCCAAAGAAGCGGGTCTGCACCTTGGGTTACGTTGAAGAAGTTAGCGCCGAATTGTCGGTCTAGCAGAAGCAGAAGCTGTGCTGCGGTGAGAACCGGAATAGCGAACAGTAACAAGAACTGGGTTACCAGCGTCATCCACACAAAGACAGGCATACGCATCAATGTCATACCCGGAGCCCGCATGTTGAGGACGGTTGTGATCAGGTTGACGGCACCACTTAGGGAGCCGATACCGGCGATGAACAGTCCGAGGTTCCAGAAGTCGATACCGGTCGATGGCGAGAATGCTGCACCATTGTTAGGGGCGTAGTTGAACCAGCCGCCGTTAGCGCCGCCACCCAGGAACCAGCTGCTGTTGAGCATTAACCCGCCGGCGAGAAATACCCAGAAGCTGAAGGCGTTGATTCGGGGGAACGCAACGTCTCGAGCACCGATCTGTAGGGGTAGCAGATAGTTGGCGAACGCCGCACCTATGGGCATCACGACGAGGAAGACCATGATGGTCCCGTGCATGGTGAATACTCGGTTATATGTATCAGCCGAAAGAATAGTGCTGTTCGGGGCTGCCAGCTGAAGACGAATCAACAGCGCAGCAACACCACCGATAATGAAGAAGAACATGGCGGCCATGCCGTACATGATTCCGATCTTCTTATGATCGACGGTGGTTAACCAGTCGACGAGCCCGGTGGCATTCCGTGGACGGCTAAACGCCCCAAGAGGTCGCCTGGCCTTTGTTGTGCCCGATGGAAGGGCGAGTGGTTCTTCGATAACTGCCATAGCGCAATTACTTCCTGGTTAGTCCAGCGTCGCCAAATAGGCGACCAGTTCGTCGAGTTGTTCATCTGATAAGCCTGGGAAGGCTGGCATGCCGCGTTGTTCATCTGGCGCCATGGCCTTTTGGCTAGGCGCGTTTTGTATCCAGCGCTTTAGTTGAGCGGAGTTGGCCCGATAGTCCGCAGATGATTCTGCTTCCTGGCTGGCCTCTTGTGGCAATATGAGGTAGTCGCTGACATCTAGTTCGTTGTCGTTAGCGTCGGTGTCGTCTTGCCCGTCTCCATCTTTGTCGCCAAGGTAGATCTCATAGATTGAACCGGCGAAGGCACTTCGGGTAGCGAAGTGAGTTAAGTTCGGCGCCGCTTTGGTTATGAGTTCTGGGTCGTAGTCGTCGTAGTTGAAGTCACCTTCATCTACGATGTGGCAGCTGCTGCAGTTGGCCGCAAACGTCTCACGTCCACGCCACTCTTTTGTGTCTTCTTCTGGGACTTCAGCTGGTTCTGCTTGGTTAGCAATCCAGGTTTCGAAGTCTTCAGGGGTCAAAGCGATGGCTGACATACGCATACGGGCATGCGAAAGGCCGCAGTATTCAGTACACCAGCCGGTGTACTTACCGGCTTCGTCTGCTTCAACCGACCAGGTGTGTACACGCCCTGGGACGGCGTCTCGTTTTCCGTTGAGCGCTGGGATCCAGAAGGAGTGGATTACGTCTCGGGAGGTAATTTCGAGATCGACTTGCTGACCGACAGGGATCACAAGTTCGTTTGCGGTCACAACATCGTCTGGGTCCAACGCAAGTGTTAGAGGAAGCTCAGCGTCTTTTTCGTCAACAACTCCGTCACCGTTGGCGTCTTGATAGAAGCCGTCACCGTCGACGTCATAGCGGTACTCCCACCACCATTGCTGGCCGATGACCATAACGTCGAGTTCACCTTCAGCGTTCTTGGTTTCCAAGTCCCAGATGGTTTGGACCATAAACACCGAGATCACTGCAAGCAGGATTGCTGGAGCGATCGTCCACATAATCTCGAGTGAGAAATTTCCATGGGTTTGGGTTGGAAGATCTTCTGGGTCGTAGTCTTCGGGTTTGACCCGGTTCTTGATGGTAAGCAGGATCGCGCCACCGATCACCAAGACAAATACGACACCGGCGATAGCAAAGATCGGCGTAATCAGACCTTCGATCTCGGTCGCTTTTGGACCTTGACCTTCGCCATCGGAGTCAAACGTGTTAAGCGGTTTGGATTCGTCAGCGCAGGCTGCGGCTAAGCCGAGAAACCCAACTAACCAAAGTCCCAGCTTCAACTGCGGTTTTGACTGGAGTATTTTCATATCAGATCCAAATTTCTTACCCATGTGAGATAGACCGTTCCGCACTTAGTTTTCCTCGCTAACGGGTTCTTCCGTCGACGATTCAGCCTCTTTGTCGCCACTTTCGGCGTGGCCGTCTTCTTCGTGATGTTCGTACTCACCGGCAACCGCTCCAGCGATTCCTCCACCAAGAACAGCGATGGCCATGATCGAAACGAAACCGGCAACTACGGAACGTGATGCGTTCGACTTTGCTATAAATACTGCGGCGAAGAAAATCAGAGCAGCGAATAACGAAGCGATTACGGTCGCTGCGGTATGTGAGACTGCGAGTAGAACTCGTGAGGCGCCAACAACTCCGGCTGCAATAGCGAGCATTGAGAACATTGGAACTTCGAAAGGGCCAAGAAGACGGTTGCGAATAATACGGTTGCTGTCGGCATCTCCGGTAGCTCGATCGGACCAAGCCAACACGAGCCACTCCAATGCCACTACGGCAATCACGGCGATTCCCAGGTACAGAAACGCTGAACTGATCGAAAGCCCTAGAGCCATACATGCCACACCAAACGCTCCAAGGACACCCCAGAAGCTTGGATCTCGGGGAGGTGCGATGGTGAGGGCGGTCGAGGTTTCATTGTCGGGATCGATGTCGGCTTCACGTACGAGTACATTCAGCAAGCCGAGACAGGCAGATAGTAAACCTGCGCCTAGCAGCAGTGCGTAACCGAAGTGGTCTCCGACACCGCCTTTATATCCACTAGAAATAACACCGACGATGTCGCCGCCAGACGCGATGCCGTAAATCATGGCGCCGAGTAAGGCGGTTATCGAAAGTGCGAAGAAATATTTGGAACCCCAGGCGAACATGTATTTCCTACTTGGTTATATAGATGGCGTACCAGACAAGTACGTACACCAGGGCCGACACGATCCAGAAGAGAGCGGCGCTAGCCATTCCTTCGTAATCTTTAGATGAGTAACCACCGCCGACAGTCCGCAGACCGGTCAGAGCGAGATAGATAATTGCCAGAATCATGAGAGCGATCTGGGCTCCGATAACTGAAAGTATCCAGACCGACCGTTCATCAGCTGAAGCTTCGAGTTCCATGATCGAGAGCAAGAAGAAGGTTTGCGCTATTTGGGAAACTCCGAACAACAGGGTCAGGCCGGTGGCCAGGAGCGCATTCGCTGTGTCATCGTTTCGAACCGAATACACGGCCCATAGTGCAGTGATAGCAGAGAGCCCGACAGATAACAGCATGAAATTTGGCTGTGTGAGCGGGACAGTCGCCTCGGTAAGCCATGGCTCACCGGTAACGGCCCGGAATCCTGCTCGTTCAGTCAGGTAGAAACCGACCAGGGCGGCGAAACCCATGAATACTGAGATAGACACGAGGCCGGTCGCCATCAGCAAGACACTTGGTCTCGCCTGTTCAGGCGCCTCAACATCGGCGGAAATCTTGTCGTATACCGTCACTTCAGCAGTGGACATTATTCCTCCGCACCTTCGTTGATAGCAATAGCGTCAGAAACAGGTGTTGCTGAGCCAACGACGGGGGGAACCGTGAAGTTCCCGACCGCTGGTGGAGACTCAGTCATCCATTCGAGTGTGAATCCAACCCAACGGAGCTGATCACGTGGTACTGCAGCTTCAGCTGTTGGGCCTTGCACGATACTAATGAACAACAATGCTCCAGCGAGAAGCATTGCCACTACACCGAAGGCCGCTAACTGGCTGAATAGTTCGACTTGAGAACCACCGGTAAGTTCGGTTGCCGGAAATGCCTGCTGATCGTCGATACCGGCAGCGATACTTCCAGCTGACCACAGGAATGTTCCGGCGGCAGCAGCCAATGTTGCCAACGATAGGAAAGGCTGGTTGAGGTAACGGCCCCAGATCTTGACCGACCAGTGATTTAGCCCGGCGATGAGGGCTAGAAGAACTGCGCCGTATACGGCGGCTCTGATTCCTTGGTCAAACATTGTTCCGTTGACGATGAGCGTCGAGGCTGGTTCAGCGATTCCGAGTTCTTTCAAACCGATAGCGACCGGCTCGATCGCACCCAACACTGCGGCGCAGGCACCTAGTAGAAGTAGTAGTCCGCTAAGCAAACCGGCGAAGGGGGTGACTGAACGTCGGGTGTCAGCGTCTGGCTTGATCTTCATAAGCAAGAGGCCGAAGATGACCAGGATAGGAAGGATCGTCAACACCGTGTCCAGAACGAACAAGGTGTTGTCATACGACGGCTCTCGCACTGTGGCGAAACCGATGATGTTAACTCCGAACGAGGCTACACCGAGAAGCCCGATCGCCCCAAGCACTGTTCGGTGGGACTTAACCGGCGCACCGCTGCTGGTCGACACGGCGTCGAGTAAGACACCGAGAGCCGGGATGGCTACCCAAAAGACGGTGGGAGCCGATTGGATTCCTCGAATGACGTCGGCGAGAACTTGGGTTTCACCGAGTCGGATAAATCCAGCCGAGAAACGTACGTACGTGATTACTAGCTCAGCGATGGTTACCGGCAGAATCATGATGCCGAGAAGTGAGAAGACCAAGAATGACCAGCTGGTTGCCGGAACCCGAACCATTGTCATGCCGGCGGTGCGAACGCCGAGAACCGTTGACGCTATACATACCAGCGCCCAGATGATCGAACCGATGATGATTCCAAGCGACAAAATCCACAGTTCCACGAAGTCGGTCCGGCCGCCTCCGGCACCGCCGTTGGCGACGTATGAAACGATAAGAAGGGAACAGCCAATCAGCCAGGTCCAGAACGCTCCGGCGGCTCCTCGAGGGAACGCCAGGCTAGATGCCCCGACTTGGAGCGGAACTATATAGATGCCAAGACCGACGAGGATCGGCACGATCGCCCCGAATAGAAGTAGCTCTTGGGCAAGAGAACCGACTTGGACGTACTGGTCGGTGTCGTCGAGAAAGCTAAGACTTCCCAAATCGACGGCCTCAAAAGAAGCGACCAGTGCGAGGCCCAGCGAAACAACTAAAAAGAGTGAGCCGACAGAGATCCAGAGCCGACCGACGGGTTTATGATCGCCTGTACTCAACAGGCTTTCAATCCCACTCGGCCCCGGTTCAGCTGTAGTGCTCACAGTCTGCACTGCGGAGCGTTCTTCAGTAATTGTCATTGGAATATTGGCCTCAAGGCGTTGTTGGGTCTGTAATTGCACTTGTGCTGTACCGGATACAGCACAAAAGGCACCGTCGACAAACGTGCATTCGTACTGTAACCGGGCAATCTATGGATGTAACGAGCGAAACGACGAAAGCCGCCCATCGAAACATGGCGGAAAAGTCCGGGAAGCGCTGGTTGCGTAAAAGACGTATGTTGTCCGTCAGAAGCACGGGCAATGTGACGGTTTTGTGTCACAGAAGCTGCGGTCACTATGCGCCTCCCCATTGGACTAACCGATCAACCGCTAGGGCTCCGAACAATACGGTCAGATGAGTGATGGAGAATGCGAAGTACCGCATCGATTTCCGAGCTTGTTCTGCCGGGTCGGTTTCGACTAGCAAACGAACGGCCCCTCCGGTGAACAGGACAGCCAAAACTATTGCGGTACCCAGGTATATCCAGCCGAGGTTGGCGGCGGGCCACAAAGCCAAGGTGATAACGCCGACTATCGCCGAATAGACGATCATTTGGATAGCCGTCTTGCGATGCCCCTCAACGACCGGCATCATCGGCACGTCAGCCGAGGCGTAGTCGTCTTCGTACTTAATCGCCAATGCCCAGAAATGTGGCGGAGTCCAAAAGAAGATGACGGCGAACAGTAGAACGGCTGGCAGCCCAACCGAGTTGGTAACCGCAGACCAGCCGACCAATGCCGGTACCGCTCCGGCCGCGCCACCGATGACGATGTTTTGGGTTGACGTCCGCTTCAACCACATGGTGTAGACAAAAACGTAGAACGCACACGCACTGACCGCTAACACCGCTGACAAGAAATTAACCTGCCACCACAGCCAGATAAACGCCCCCGCTTCGATCGTGGCGGCAAAAACTAGCGCTTCGGTTGGGGTTACTTCACCTGTGACGAGGGGACGACCCTTTGTGCGGTTCATGACAGCGTCGATGTCACGATCGATGTACATATTGAACGCATTCGCACCACCAGCAGCCAAACTACCGCCGATCAGGGTGGCGATCATCAGCCATACAGATGGAAGACCATTTTCGGCTACGACCATAGTTGGCACCGTGGTCACTAGCAAAAGCTCGATAATACGAGGTTTTGTCAACGCCAAGAAGGCCAACGACCGGGAGCGAGGAGGTGCTGCTACTACAACCACAACTCATGATGCTAGCGATTTTGAGCGACCACTGAGTAGTCGAAGCCCAAGTTGACCCACAATGCCATCTTTTTGTATTGCTAACTCGCTCACAAAGTCCGCTACATGAGGAAAATGTCACATGACCTAGACATGGTCGGCGTCAACGGATGGCTACCTTGTGAACATATGAGGCGTTTTCGATGACATCAGCGGGGGCAACAACCAAAGCCAACCGCCCCAAAAGACCGCTCAGCCCTTCGCCCCAACAATACAAGACCTACGTCACCGCCGCTGGCATATCGCTGGCCGTGATCGTATTTACCGGAGCTGCCGTTCGGCTCACCGACGCAGGACTCGGTTGCGAAAACTGGCCTGCATGCACCGATCAGCGCTTGACCCCCGAATGGGAACTCCACGGCTGGATCGAATTCGGCAACCGCCTACTCTCCGGCGTCGTCGCTATTGCCGTAAGCCTGGCGGTGTTGACCGCATACCGTCGCCAACCACGACGCAGTGACCTAATCCGATGGGCATGGGGACTCGTAGCCGGTGTCGCCGCCCAGATCGTTCTCGGCGGAATCACCGTCCGAGTGGACCTCCACCCGGCCCTGGTCGGCTCCCATTACCTTCTTTCGATGGTTTTGCTATGGAACGTTGTCGTACTGTGGTTCAAGGCAAACGCCGATGGCCCATCGGCCACACCAGTAGTGCCACCGTTAGAACAAAACCTTGGCCGAGTACTCATCGGGCTTGCCTCACTGGTTGCAGTACTCGGAACAGTGGTCACCGGAACCGGCCCGAATGGCGGCGATGCCGACGCCGAACGGCTTCCATTCGTGTTTGAAACAGTCGTTCAGAACCACAGCATCAGTGTCTGGGTATTCCTGGCGACGACCCTCTTCTTGGCTAAAAAGCTCCACAGCTCACCCGCATGGATAACGAGCAGCCCGTACCCGCCCCATCGAATTATTCGATGGCTGCTGGCCGCATCAGTACTTCAAGGGGCAGTCGGCTACCTGCAATACTTCCGAGGGGTACCACCACTACTCGTCGAGCTTCATATCGTCGGCGCAGTATCGGTCTGGGTGTTAACAATCGGCCTGTATCTATCGATGTTCAAACGGGTTTAGCTCCATTGGTAAGAGGACACACCAAAAACGAGTACAATCTGTGACTATCCGACGTAACCCAACTTTGGTCAACCCGATGCAAATGACCGTCCCTGCCGAAGTAAACCAGAGCCTCCCCGACGAAGATATAGATATCGAACGCCCGTGGATCGTGATCGTCTGGAACGACCCCATCAATCTGATGAGCTACGTTGTGTACGTGTTTCGTAAACTCTTCGGATTTAGCGAAGAAAAAGCGTACAAACTCATGCTAGACGTTCACGAAAAAGGCCGAGCAGTCGTGTCTAGCGGAACCCGCTCCGAGGCCGAACGAGACGTCCACCGCCTTCACAGCCACGGCCTCTGGGCAACCCTTGAAAATGACTAAACCTAAAGGACCACTATGGTCGGATTTGCCAGATCTCCGTTCTTCAAACTAAGAAAAGACGGGACTATCAGTGTCAATCTCCCCGACGAGGTCCGGCAACTGTTGACCCAACTGGCCGACGAGCTTGGCGAAGCGATCCAAACCGATCACAAAGACCTACGTCGATTGTTTCCAACCGCCTACGCCAACGATGCGACCAAAGACGCCGGATATCAGATCTTTTCGAGAAGCGAACTCATAGAAGGCCGCCAAGCCCGAATTCAAACCCTACGCGAAACCGCCCAGTCCGAAACCGTCACCGAAGACCAGCTGACCGCATGGATGAAAGTAATTAACGACCTCCGGCTACTACTCGGCACAAAGCTCGACATTTCCGAAGAGACAAGTCTTTCAACCTTTGATCCGTCCGACTACGAAAACCCGCAAGACGCCCTCCACAACATGGCGCTTTATGAAGCTCTGGGTGATGTACTGAGCCATATCATCGACGCCCTGATGGGAACACTCGAGTCTGAGTAATTTGACATCTGAGGTTTACAAAACCGGGTTCATAAAACAAACAAGTAGAAGTTTGTGAAATTCGGTGGGGGAAATCCTCTGTTCCGTGTTAGATTAAGTCGTCCCCAAGTAACAGAGATGTTCTTAGGACAAACCTGCCCCCATCGTTCAGCGGCCTAGGACACCTGCCTTTCACGCAGGCAACACGGGTTCAAATCCCGTTGGGGGTACTGTAAAAAATACAAAATTCTGGTCCCGTAGTGCAGTCTGGAGTGCACGCCGCCCTGTCAAGGCGGAGGTCGCGAGTTCAAATCTCGTCGGGACCGCTGAAACTCTTCGAGTTTCTTGCAGTTTCGCCCTAACGGGCAAAACATGCCGGGAACAAGAACTGAAATTCTTCGAGTTTCTTGCAGTTTCGTCTTTCGAGCCGAGATTGCAGGAAACGACAAGAACTGGAAACTCCTAGAGCTTTCCAGCGATTAGGTCGGGTAGCTCAGTTGGCAGAGCGGACGCCTGAAAAGCGTTAGGTCACCGGATCGACGCCGGTCCCGACCACTTCAAATGGACTCGATCTATCCACAGACGGGTTCATTTTTAGTTTTCCTGCCATCTAAAGGCTCTATAACCTTCGCCATATCTTGCCAATATCGACACCTCATACGTCATCGACCAGGGCAAACTAGACAAACGAGCGGTATATTTACGAACACAAATTTGCCCGAAATTTGTCACAACTGGCCCTACTAGGCCAGCTATGACGTCTACATATATGCCACAATGAGGGATATGAGCTCCGCAAAAAAACAGACTATGACAAGTGACCACAAGGAAGCTTTAGCTCTTGGAAGAGCAGAAGGCCGTTCGGTAAGAACATACCTTGAAGCACTAGAAGCAAACAAACCCAAACGCGGTCGAAAACGAACGCCTGCTTCCATACGGACCCGCCTTGACAAGCTAGAGGCAGAACTTGAATCAGCGGACGCACTACGCCGGCTCCAACTGACCCAGGAACGTATCGACCTGAACGAAGAGCTCGAAGCCCTAGAGTCTTCGGTTGCGGTCAAAGACCTTGAAGAAGAATTCATCAAGGTAGCAAAAGGGTACGCTGATCGAAAAGGTATCTCGTACTCCGCATTCCGAGAATTCGGAGTGCCAGCCTCCGTACTTAAACGCTCAGGAATAAGCCGGAGTAACTAGCACTACCAGGCAGAACGCAGTTAAAACCGCGATCTCTGTTGCCTCATATCCAAACGCTACAGAATGTCTGAGCCCCGGTACTTTGATTCCGGTCGCCCCTCGGTTACCCGCCGGATCCGGTTAGTTACACTAACGATCTGCTGATCTATTGCGCCCAGCAGAGCTGCCGGGTTGTCGACCAGGGCCGCCAATTCGGACTGCTCTCCAGGGAACCGTTCGTCTGCTCCGAGTCGGGCGATCACAGCTGAACCGTCGGCGGTCCCCTCGCGCATCTCCAACGCCGTTGCCACCGCATGTTCTTTAATCAATTCGTGAGCAACTTCGCGTCCCATACCGTTACGAACGGCGTGCATCAAAAGGGTTGGTGTTGCCATAAATGGCAAATATCGACTCACTTCTGCACCAATAACTCCAGGGAAAATCCCGAATTCATTGAGCACAGCAAACGTTGTTTCGTACAACCCATCTAACGCAAGGAACGAATCTGGCAGAACGACACGTCGAACAACAGAACACGAAACGTCGCCTTCATTCCATTGATCACCGGCCAAGTTGGCTGCCATTGTTAGATGGCCCCGCATGATCGAATAGAGGCCGGCAATCCGTTCACAAGACCGGGTATTCATCTTGTGTGGCATCGCCGAGGAACCAACCTGACCTGCTTTAAACCCTTCGGTCGCCAGATCGTGACCGGCCATTAACCGAACCTGCAACGCCGTATTAGCTGGAGCAGAACCAAGCTGGAGCAACGCTGCTACAACCGCAAAATCGAGAGAACGTGGATACACCTGACCAACCGCATCCAACACACGGGGAACGCCAAGGTATTCACTGAGCCGCTGCTCCAGTTCGGTAGCTTTTTCTGGGCCGCCAAGAAGATCGATTTGATCTTGCTGAGATCCAACCGGACCCTTTACCCCTCGAATAGCGAACCGACCACGAAGATCGACGAGGTTTTCGTAGGCAGCTAACAGCTCTTCGCCTTGTTGAGCAAATCGTTTCCCGACGGTTGTGGGCTGCGCTGCGACATTATGTGTTCGCCCAACAACAACCGACGCAGCGTACTCGACGGCCAATTCGCTATATCGGTCTAAAAGTGCTGCGGCGCGACCTTCAACTAATTTGAGCGCCTGCCACGTCAGTAACTGTTCGACGTTTTCGGTGGCATCTCGGCTCGTTAAGCCCTTGTGCAGATCTTCGAACCCAGCGAGAGCACAAAATTCGTCCAAGCGAGCTTTGACGTCGTGGCGGGTCTGGCGTTCTCGCTCCTGAATTGAATCGAGGTCAATATCGTCGATCACCGCCTCATAGGCCGGGATCGAGTCGGATGATATTTCTAGACCCAAATCTTGCTGGGCGGCTAACACCGCAAGCCACCACTGGCGTTCGGTCCGAACCCTATTCATAGGGTCGAAAAGGTCGTTCATTTCCTGACTGGCGTATCTTTCAGCCAACACGTTTGAAATAGGCACCCTATGCACGATAACGACCGCTGAGCAAAGAATCCCATTTCCTTAAGCCGATGTACGACTAGGTCGATGATTGGGCAACCTAGAAGGGGAGATTGATGGCCAGTCGTTGCTTTACTGATCCGTTGGACCCAGCAGATGATGTATGCGACACGTGCTACGGAAACTACTGCTTGGAACACTTAGTTCATGCGAAGGGGAGAAAGAACCCTATTTGTATCGAGTGCGCCTTGAGACTCTCTGGTGTGCGTTCCGGCGGAAAAATTCCTCCAGTCGATGATCCCAAGACGGCGGCGAGTCGACGCGCAGAACTGAAACGGGATTCCCAAAAAGAGCGTCCGGTATTTCTGTACTTTGACGATCCGGATGCCAACCTTGTGCGGGAACCAGAAGTCTACGAGAGTTCGCTGACGCAAGCGCCTGCGTTCAGCCCCGAAACTCCTACCTCGACTACCCCCGCTGCCGATATCGGCAGCCCGTATACGGCGCCGGTTAACGAAACCTCTTCGGACGATACCGTCGAGGTTCGCGACCTTCCGATGCGGCCACCCTCGGGAGATGGGAACAACCATGTCGAAAGCGAACGCCTCCCTCCGGTGATAACGACACAAAGCACTATTCTTGACCAAATAGTGAAAGACAAGCAGAACAGAGCGGAACAACTCGCACAAGAAATGGCCGACCGTCTAGAAAACACGCCGTAGCCGATTGCCCCATGCGTGAGACGGTTGCGCTTTCGTTGCATCGACCCAAATAAATTTAGCAGCGTGGTTCATCTTGATGGACCACGCTCAAAGCCTTTCCTAATGTTTTAGGGAGCTTTGACTTCACGTTCCCAGCGGCATCGGGGAGGTGGAGATGTATGGTTTCTCGCCTCAGCCCCCAGCCAGGAGGGGGCGAGAACCATCATGCATACACAAATAGGTGTCGTCACACCCGGTCAGATTTCGCCAAACTCCAGTAACGTTTGCCGAGAGAGGTCAGCCGACACGCCCGCCCAGGGACGGCGGCATGATGCACGGGAACATAGCTGACCGGTTCCGCTAGATTCGCTGCGACGCATTGCTGCAGCCGACGAGAAACGTCGGTTCTGTCGGACGAGACCACACTATTCGTTCCATCGTTTCTCGGGTCCAGCACGACCTCAGCTTCGTGAGATTCGAACACGTCGGGAAGCGACCGTAGAATTTCTAAAGGCACACGCGGTCGGCATGTTCTCAAACCGACCACCCTGTTGAGGCTGGCCTTCAACGTCGGTCTTTGGTTCATCAGCCCAAACGATTCGTCAAGATACGCGTAGAGACTCGTCACCGTGACGTTGCCAAGGACATCCGCCGCCCGGCCTGCTAGCCCCTCACACAAAACGCTGGAGAACTGTCCTTGATCGAACTGTTTCTCCCAGGAACGCTCATCTTTGCGAGACGACGAAATAATCGCCGTCCTGTCGGGGATCACCGAGTGGTTGCTATGCAAAAAAATGTTCCTTCCGACCGACCCAGAAAAGCAGCAGTCTAAGGTCACCACCGAGCTACGAGTAGAGTTCTCCCCTAGCAACGCCATGATGCTCTGAAGCCGCAGCGGGCTGTCGTCTTGCCCAAGTAACACAATCTCACCATCCACGATTTCGGCGTGACCAGAAAAGTGGATGTAAATAACGGTCGCTTCCGACTGCACCAGTTGCCGTATCTGCTCCTTGATGTAATTAGCGGTCAGGACTGGGCGACCTTGTTCCTTCGATGTCAATGCGACGGTTTCGAAATTGGGTGAACCATCGAAGTTCCGGGCCATCAGCTCTTTTACTTTGAGGGCATCGGTGCTACAACCGGTCAGCGGCTTGCCCGGATAGTGATCTATACCAACAATGACTGCACCACGCATACGAGAATCTTCCTATCGCGTCGTTTCGAGTGTCTTCGTAGAAATCTGGCGATCGCCTGCGCCTTTCAAATATCGCCTTTGTTCAATATTCGGTGACCGCCAAATATCGCCCGGAGTAACCCAGCGAGCATCCAATTCAACTTCATCGCCGAACGGGTATTGTTTGCCGTATTCAGTAATCACGTTGTAGATACGGACAAAGACACTCTGAAGTTGAGTTTTCGAAATAGATGACTTCGAGTGGCCTCTCGCAACCCAATCTTGTTCGACAGGTTCTGGGCGTTGTTGTTCCGCCGCGATTATGTCAAAGATAGAGAACTCGTTGAGAATATCGTTTTGACGATGTTCGTTTACGCCTAACAGGTATTCCATTGATGGCACCAACCCCACACTGCTCCGAGATCGCATTGAAGTGCGCCCGGGAATAGACAGTCGACAAGACCGGCCGACCTGGTTAAAGCTCTCACAGATAAACGCAGAACAAGTCATTGACGGCTGGTCAGAAGCCGGGATCGAATCGGCGATCCGATTCATCACGTGTTCGAGTTTTGTCAGCTGCTGAGCGGTCAAACCTTTCCGAGTCATCAAGGCAATCCCTACCAGCAGAACATCATCCCACGCATACGTTTGAGCTGTGTCGATACGGTCAGCCACCCATTCGGCGGCTTGACCAAGACATCGGGAACGATGCCCATCGAGACGGGCAACCGCTACCTTCTCGTAGTCGTTTTCTATTTCCGGGATCGTTCGACTAGATATTAGATGGCCACCGGTGACCTCACCAACCACCAAACCTTGCGACGTTTCAACCACCATGCCCACATGGCGCCATTCCTCCCCGACCGACGCCAGAAGAGACTGCATGAAGCTGGACTTTGTGCAGAAAACTAGATCACCTACGCTGATATCCACAACCCACTCCTTCGGCTTAGAACAGTAGAGAACCAGAGTTAACCACCTTTGACGCAATGAGAACGCAACGTGTTTCTGATACGGATTGGTTGCGGTAGGTGCCGTAGGCTCTGAGAACTTGTACTAACCAGGAGCAGCGGATGCCGTCTCATACCGATTCAGCAGATCATAGTTACCACGAGTTCGAAGCCGAAATCACCATGCTCTCAACGAAGTCGCTCGGGCTTAGCAAGTCGTGCTTCAACCCGCCATCTGACGGTCAGCCTGCAGACAGCGGCTTTATCGAAGATATCTATGTACACGACGTTCGATTGGGCTGTGACGACTCGCTGCATCACAGCCACACCGACCTCGACCGGGTCGCCAAGCTAAGCATTGGCGACTCGGTTCGATGCAGGGTTGACTGGCGGCGAAAGTACCGCAACTTGCGTCTTCACACCGCACGCCACTTAGTTGAACTGGCGATGCGGCGAACCCACGTTTGTGGTCGAAGTCTTCGACCTAGCTCAGGCCCCGACTTTGCTTCACTCGATATCGAAGTTGATCTTGAAGCTTCCCCTCTCAACCTTGACGCCGTTCATTTGTGGGTAACAACAGCGGTAGAGGACAACTTGGTAATAACACCGTTGGAGAGTGTCGACGGCCGAACGACCCGTTATTGGCGTTTAGAAGGGTTGGGTCAAATTGCGTCAACCGGCCAATTTTTAGAGTCAACGACTGAGGTTGGCGGTTTGTTGATTTCAGCCACCGTTCAAAGATCAAGAGTGGAACTGAAGATAGACCTGCGTCGAGGCGAGTCGGACGTCAAAATTTTGCCGTGTTCGACGGCGTCAAAATCTGGGTTGTAACCCCAAGAACCAACACCGGAAGTTCGATAATTTCGAAGAGTAATCGCCATTGTCAAACAGAGGGTTTATAGTCGTACGTATGGCATTCGGCACATGTGCTGTTTGTTGAGATATGCCATGGAGGACCTATGTCTATCGACGTCAACATCGCCCTTTTCGGCTCAAAGTTTATGGGTCGGGCCCACTCACACGCCTGGGGCAGCGTAAACCGGTTCTTTCCGCGGAACCGGGAACCGACCTTGCACACTGTCGCGGCCCGCAACCAAGCCGACGTCGAACATTTCGCCCAACAATGGGGATGGCGACACGCAAGCACCCGCTGGCAAGACGCCGTCGACGACCCCGCCATCGACCTCATCGACATTGTCACCCCAAATCACATCCACGCCGAGCAAGCCATTGCCGCGTTGGAAGCAGGCAAACACGTTGCCTGCGAAAAACCCCTTGCCGCCACCATTGACGAAGCCGAAGCGATGGCAGCCGCGGCCTCATCCGCCGCCGGGCACACCTTTGTGTGGTACAACTATCGTCGAGTCCCCGCCGTGGCGTTAGCCCACCAACTCGTTTCGGCCGGAAAACTCGGACGCATCTATCATGTTCGGGCCGCTTACCTACAAAGTTGGGGCGGCCCGCAGACACCACTGCTATGGCGATTCCAACAAGATATGGCTGGATCCGGCGCCCACGGTGATCTCAACGCACACAGCATCGACGCGGTCCGCTTCATAACCGGCGAAGAAATCACCACGATCGAGGGAGCCATCGAACAAACTTTCATCCCTGAACGGGCCGTATTAGACACTGACACCGCTGCCTCGATCGACGGATCTGATGCCGGGGGTGAAACCACCGCTGCTAGCACCGTCGACGATGCTGCCCTTTTCATCGGCCGACTCTCAGGCGGCGGCGTTGCCAGCTTCGAAGCTAGCCGGGTAGCCACCGGCTATCACAACGCCAATCGGTGGGAGATCCACGGCGAGAAAGGAGCCCTACGCTTCGACTTTGAACGCATGAACGAACTCGACGTCTACGGGCTAGACGGCGAACCATCCAGCCACGGCTGGACCACCATCGACGTGACCCGCAGCGCCCACGCTCACCCCTACGCCGACGCCTGGTGGCCGGACAGTCACGGACTCGGCTACGATGCCACATTCACTAACCAAGCCGCAGACATTCTCGCCGTCCTCGACGGAGAACAGCCGGTAGTTCCGCTGCCTGACTTTACCGATGCGCTGTACACACAACGGGTTCTACACGCGGCATTGGAATGCGCCCGGCACCGAACCCCGATCACTGTTTCTACCACTGAACCCAACCCCGATTCGTAACTTCTCGGCCAGAAAGACCTTCAGCCATGACCTCTGCCTTCAACCCCATCCCTATGCCGGTCGGAATTTTGACCGCCGCGTTCCAAGAACTTACGCCTCGTAAACTCCGCGACGAAGACCCCGACCTGGCAATCGAAGACTGGCTTCAGTTCGCAGCTGAAATCGGGGCCGACGTCATCGAACTTTCCTCCGCTGTCCATCCCCAAAACGCCGACGTTCCGGCCAAAGCCCTTCTTGACCCTGTCGCCAACACCCTGGACTTGAGAGAACCGTTCGCCGCCGACCGGGCTCGTCGGGTACATGCCGCTTGCTCCGACACTGGAGTCGCTATCGCCGACATTGCCTACTTCGACAATCTTCTCCATCACGATCCCGCTATCCGGCAAACCAAAATCGACTACATGCTCAACGTGATGGACGCCGCGGTTTTACTCAACGTGCCAGCCGTCTGCGGTTTTGTCGGGCGAGACGCCACAAAGTCGATCGAGGAGAACCTCGACGACTTTGAACAGACCTTCATTCCGTTGTTGACCGAAGCGAAAACCCGCGGCGTAACCTTCCGTGTCGAACAGTGCCCAATGCCGGGGTGGTCGGAGCGATTCCATAACAACCTCGGCTACACCCCGGCGATGTGGATCCTGCTGCACCAGCGCTGCGAACGCCACGGAGTCGGCGACCAGTTTCGCATCCACTACGACCCGTCGCATTCGGTGCTGATGGGTCAAGACACACGTTCGATGTTCCAGTATTTGGCCGATGAAGGCTACGACTTCCTTATCGACGGCCTCCACGTCAAAGGTCAAGTCATCGACGCCGAAGGCGTCAGCGCTTGGGGTTATGGCGGGCAGACCGCTGACCGAGGCGACTGGATCGACGGCAAACCATCCACCAACCCGGACGACCAAATCAACGCATGGAAAAAACAAACCGCAATCTGTGAACACGAACTACCGGGAACAGCCCGACACGATCCTCTGGCGTATCTACAAAACCGAACCGTCGACTGGCTAGACCACCAGCTCGCCTTACGCGAGCTGCTAGACGTCAACCTGGCCACAACCCCGCTAATCGTGGAACACGAATACCCGCTGGCTCGTATACAAGACCGTGAACGACTCGCCCCGATCCTCGCCGGTTCGATAGCCTTTACCCGCCATATCGACCAGGCCGCCGCCGCAATGTATAGTTTGCAGCACGAAGTGCTGGCTAGCCAAGGCATCCCGATTCAAGGTATTGGCCGCGAACCGTACCGGTCTTGAGGCCTGATACTGCACTTCATCCGCCTAGCAACAGGTTTAGGCAGAGGCGCTTTTTGAACATCTTTGGGAACCAACGACCGAACTCGGTGATTTGTTGCTATCGACCAGCTGGCAAAGATCAAGAGTAGAACTGAGGATAGACTTGCGTAGATGCGGGTCAGATGTCAAAATTCTGCCATGCTCAACGGCGTCAAAATCCGGGTTCTAGGATCTATCACGTTAGAAGTTGAAGAGCAGCAGGTACACCTAACAAGATCCGAGCGCCAAATTATCGCTCTGCTGGTCGCTGCTGGGCCTGATGGTCGATCCAGCGAACAAATAGCAGACGAGCTGTGGAACAACGCACCACCCAAATCTTGGCAGTCGTCTTTTAGAAGTCGAATCTCTTCAATCAACGGCAAGGCCAACGGCGCGCTCATTTCGACCGGGTCCAGCATCCGGCGAATAAACCTACCAATCGACGCGGTGGATGCGTGGCGTCTACTCGAAGAAGACCAGGCAACCGACCCAGAGCCGTCACTTCTAGCCGGAACCCCATACGCCGGGGTCGAAGTCTCAGACGAAATACGCCTCGCCATCGAACAGGTCCACGCCGGGCGACACGATCTGATGACCCAGTTTCTCGAAGATGGCCAACAACTGTCGGCCCGTGACCTCAACGCCATAAAGCAGATCGTTGAACGCAGCCCTTTCGAACAAGAGTTGGCGCATCTAACAGCGCAGCTCCATTTCCACAACAGCGACTTTCAAGGCGTCATCAAGATCGTCGAAATCGTAGAGGAAGCACTTTCCGAAATCCAAGGCGCGGTCCCAATCGAACCGCTAACACAACTCAAAATAGACGCCCAAAACGGTCACTCGGACGCCAACTTAACCGCCGATACTAGAACCTCTTCGGGTCCACATTGTTCATCGGACCTATTAGCCCTTCGAAGCTCCGAACTGGTCGGACGAGAAGAACTTGCCACTCAAATAGTTTCGCTATGTCGTGGGGCGTCACGCGGCGCCGTCATCGGAGGGATTCAAGGTGTCGGAAAGACACGACTTGCAGCTGAGGCGGCTATTCGTCTCCACGAAGCGGGATACGACTCGGTCTATGTCGGCGCTAACGAACAATCGTTCGGAATCCTTCAGCCATTTGTTGAGAGTTTCCGTGGCCTGCGCGAAATCGCTAACCAGTTTCTGGGGGAAGGCAAATTTCAGCCTTCCGAGCAGTACCGTTACTGGAAAGCGATCGTCAACTACCTAGAGGCCGAGTACTCAAACCGCTCGCTTTGCATTTTGATCGACGACGCTCAATGGCTCGACCGAGTATCGGCTTCGCTCGTGACGTCGTTGTGCCGATCCGACTTGTCGGTCAATTTGAAACTCATAGTTTGTGGGCGATCCCTCAAGGAAGCTTCTTGGTCGACCTTTAAAACCGAACTGACCTCGATCGGGTTAGAAGAGATCGAAGTCAAACCGCTGGCCCGTGAACATATGCCACAGTTCTTTGGTGCGGAGATGGCCGGCCAAAACTCGATTCTCTTAAACCGGGCAGCCGACCAAATCTACGAACTTTCAAACGGCATTCCCGCCGTCGCTGAATGGTTAGGTTCCCACCTGGACCCGAAAAGCCTTGAGGTTCCTAAACAGTCAGCACAACTGACCGGGTATTCGTCAGTGATCGCATCGCTGGGGCCTGAAGCCCGCCAACTCGGCGGGGAAGCTTCAATTCTGGGCCTGGACTTCATGCTAGGCGACCTGATTGAGCTGGAAGACCGTGACCCAGAAACAGTATTAGATCATCTTGAACAATTACTGAAGTCCGGACTGGTTTCTGAACGATCACTTCCCAGCCAATACCAATTCAGCCACCAACTCGTTCGAGAAGCCTTCCACGACACTCTTTCTAGTGTCAAACGGATGCTGCTTCACGAAAAGGCGTTTGGGTTCGTCACCGATATTCATATGCGTGCCCACCATGCGGCCCAAGCTGTGTTTCGAGTCGGTCCGCCTCAGGCCGCCGAACATCTAGTCGCCTCTGGTCGTTCCCACTTCCGAAGCGGCAACTATTTCGGGGCCGCCAAAGCCCTACAAATGGCCAACGAATTTGACGAAAACGCTCTGGACCACACAGACTACGTAGCGATGGTCGAAAGTTGGGCCAGGAGCGGGCAACGCGTGCATACCTTCCGCACGGAAGGTGTAGCGAAAGCTCTCGACAACGGGAAACATGCCGAGGCGTTAGACATTGCGGTATGTGGTTTGCCCGACACCGAAAACCTTGACGGCGACCGAGATTGGGTCCGTCTCATCGATTCGATTCCGCCAGAAACCCTGGCCGAACGCGATCGTCTCCGTCGTGCGGTGCATTTATC
This sequence comes from Acidimicrobiales bacterium, assembly GCA_020630065.1. Taxonomy (GTDB): domain Bacteria; phylum Actinomycetota; class Acidimicrobiia; order Acidimicrobiales; family SZUA-35; genus JAHDCC01. Next base: position 8,846 of record JAHDCC010000004.1, on the reverse strand, counting down.
GAGGCAACAACTGTTGTCCGGCCAAGTCGAACCGGCTGAAAAGCTAGCCGCGTGGGCGTTCGAATCAGCCGTCGACCCTATCGATAAGGTGAGCGCGTGGCTGTCATTACGCCATGCCCAAGGATGGTCGGTGGCTGGTGGAACACCGCTACCGCCGTCGTATCTTGATGCACCGTCAGTCCAGCCGCTAAAAGGTCGCGTTCTTGAAGTCGAATGCATCAAGTCGCTGTCGGCGGGTCTTTGTGACGAGACGTTAGACCAAGCCGGTGACTTGCTCACTCACGCCGACCAGGTCGATGACCCAATTGGGCGTTGGCACGCACTGCTTCTGCAGTCCACGGCCTACGTGGTAAAAGGCCAAGCGAGCGAAGCGGCCATCGCCTCAGGGCGGGCGCAACAAACCGGGGTCCGGTCGGGAAATTCCAATGCGGTCGGGGCGAGCCTCGCTCAGGGCTTTTATCGGGCGTGGCTTTGTGGCCAGACTCCGCAGATACTTCCCGCCATTCAGACTACGTCTACCGACGTGAAGTCTAATCTGCTGTATCGGGCGTGCATGATTTTGGCTATGAACGACGTCGGTCGCGGCAGTGACGCGGTCGACCTGTTGAGCACTGTGATGGACGATGTCGTCCATTCTCGGTTCCAACGTGGTGTTCTGGCGATGCTCAGCCGGGTTATCTACCGAAGCCGGGATGATCAGCTAATCGAACTTGTCAAAGAGCGGATCGCTCCGGTAGCTGACCAACATGTTTTGTTGGGTGCGGGTGTAGCCGACCTTGGGCCGGGGAACTTCGTTTTAGCGAACGTCGAGAGCGACAAATCGAGGAAAGCCGAACTTCTACGATCGGCGTTTTCTGTCGCCGACGCCAATCAGAGCACGTTGTGGCAAGTGCTTTGTCGAGCTCATTTGGCGGGGACGTTAGGCAACGGCGGTGAAGCCCAACTCCGGCTAAAGGAAGCGACGAACCTGTGCTCTACCCCATGGCTCCGTCAAATTCTCGACTATCAAACATCTCTAGCGAGCGTAGACAAAGCCGCCTGAACGCCAACCGAGACTAGTCGAATTGGATGAACTGGTCGCGACCGGGTCCGGTCGAAACAAGCGAGATCGGCACACCGGTTCTGTCTTGAACAACGTTGAGATATTCGATGGCTTCTTTTGGTAGATCTTTGCGATCTGTGACCTGTGTGAGGTCGGTTTTCCAGCCGGGAAGTGTCTCGTAGATCGGCGTCGCTTTATGGATACTCGATTGATGGTACGGAAGTTCTTCGACTCGTTCGCCTTCGATTTCGTAGGCGACACAAATCTTGACTTCGTCAAACGTGTCGAGCACATCCAGTTTCGTGACTGCGAGTTCGGTGAGACTGTTTAGACGGGCGGCGTGGCGCAACATGACAGCGTCGAACCAACCCGGACGGCGACGCCGACCAGTGTTCGTTCCGAATTCCCGACCGATGTCAACCATGGCGTCACCGACGTCGTCGAATAGTTCGGTTGGGAAGGGCCCAGCGCCAACTCGGGTTACATACGCTTTAGCGATACCGACGATTCGGTCGATGTGTTTCGGACCGACACCGGCGCCCGGGCACGCTCCACCAGCAGTTGGGTTGCTCGATGTCACGAACGGGTAGGTTCCGTGGTCTAGGTCGAGGAAGGTAGCTTGTGCTCCTTCGAACAGAACCTGTTCATTCGACTCGAGGGCGCCATGAATAAGATTTATTGTGTCGGCAATGTGGGGCCGTAAACCTTCGAGGCATTCCGAGAGGACTTTGTCGGCCAACTCGTCGGGATCGACGGGAAGCCGGTTGAAGACTTTGGTTAGGACTTTGTTGTGATAGCTGAGGGCGGCTTCGATTTTGGCTCGGAAGATGCCCTCGTCGAGCATGTCTTGAACCCGTACGCCGGTTCGCATCGATTTATCAGCGTAGGCGGGGCCGATTCCGCGTTTGGTGGTTCCCAGTTTGTTCTTACCGAGGTGACGTTCGTGAAGAGCGTCAAGTTGTTGGTGATACGGCAAGATGAGGTGGGCGTTGCCGGAGACTTTCAAGTTGCTGCAGTCGACGCCTCGGTCGGTCAGCATCTTCATTTCGGAGAGGAGCACAAACGGGTCGACTACTACGCCGTTACCGATTACTGGCGTTGTGTGGTCATACAGAACACCACTGGGCACGAGTTGCAGGGCGAACGTTTCGTCGCCGACTACGAGGGTGTGGCCAGCGTTGTGGCCTCCCTGGTATCGGACAACCATCGCCATCTCTTTGGCCAGTAAGTCCGTGAACTTACCTTTTCCTTCGTCACCCCATTGGGTTCCAACTACTATCGTTGCAGGCACTGAAACTACGCTACCGCCTAAACTGCTGGCTCTGCGATTTGTTGTCGAGCTGTAGGGTGAGAATCCCGTCTTTAGAGCGCGAGTGACTCTTCTTATGACCACAAAATATAGATTTTTGACGGCTCAGCGACGAGTTCGACATTGGGGCTTATCGACATCAACGTCATTTGCTTTTGTTTTGCTGGCTGCGTCTTGTGTGGTCGACCGTTCTCCGACGTCTCCGGCGCTGGAAGCCGAATCGATCGAAATCGGCGTTGGGGAGACGGCGATTCGTGGTCTGGTGGCTGGCTCATTGTGTGATGTCGAACCAGTACGCGATGATCTAGTTGTTGTTTTGCTTCACGGCGCTTCGTTCAACTCTTCCGTTTGGAGCCAGACAGGCACGTTATCTGCGTTATGCCACGCCGGGGTTCCTACCCTCGCCATCGATCTTCCCGGTTACGGTTCTACACCGGATTTCGATCATGAACCGACCGACGTGTTAAATATGGTGGTTGCCCATACTAATCGACCGGTTGTTGTTGTGTCACCTTCGATGAGCGGGCGGTACAGTTTCGCGTGGCTTGAATCTGACCAGTCGTCGGTGGTCGGTTTCGTGCCGGTTGCTCCCGTCGGAGTCGAGCGATTCAACCCGCCTGACGACATCGATGTTGAAACTCTTGTTGTGTGGGGTTCAGATGATGACGTCATTCCGGTCGCACAAAGTGACCGACTTATGACGCTACTACCGGACGCAGAGCGATCAATTATTAAAGATGGCGGCCATGCCGTGTATCGAACAAACCCGGACGTGTTTAATCAGCTACTTGTCTCCTTTGTCACCCAGCTTGAGCGAGAGACCTAAGTTGGCATCGGCGACTACAAGCAGAGATGACGACCCGACTCGCCCGTTTTTCTGGAGCGGGGTCGATCCAGCGGCGGCACTCATCGACTTGACTCGAAAAAATAGTGTTCAGCTGCGCCGACTGGTGACGTTGGTGACCACTTCCGAACGAGAGACCGATGATGCGATTATTGATGGGTGCGTTCACCTACTCAGCGGCACGACTCGACGCAGCTCCCCCCAGTCTTACCATCGCGATCTGCTTGGCGCTGTTCTTCGCGCCGCTGTCTATCGAAGCGAAAACGAGGAACAAGATAATCAACACGACGATAGCGAGGAAGCCCCGAGCTCGTTGACCGCCAACGACACACTTCCGGTTGATGCGCCATTTTCTTCACAAACATACAGAACGCAGCGGCCTGTTGCTTCAGGACTTGAACAACTCGGTTCGCGTGGACGGCTGTATTTAGTCTTGTCTGATCGAGAAAATTTCGGGGCTGAGCAGATCGCTCAATCATTCGGAAGCGCCGTTAGTGAAGTTGAAGAAACGATCGCGTATTCCAGACAGCGCTTTCTTTCCTACATTGGGGGAACACGACTCGAATCGACGAAGGTCAGCAAGAGAATGTGCCAGTCAATTTTGGCGGACTACCGCTTGCCCGCTGTTCCGCACGGACTCGACTTTTGGGTTCGTCTCGGCAGGAGGCTAGATCAAACAGGGCGTCGGATTGTCTTTTAACCTGACTAAAGACCGACTACCTGATTGTCAGACCAGTGTTTGAATTTCGTTAGCCGTTGGTTTCAACTACTTGGATCTCGCGAACACCTACTTCGGTCTCGGCTGTTCGTTCAAGATACGTGTACGGTCCCAGATTTTCCGGTGCTGGCGCTCCACCCACAGTTGCTACGACTTGAATGTCGAACTGGACGGTTACCGTCATCGTATACGGTTCGAATTCAACGCTGCGATACGTATACCCACACTCGTAATCTTCACTTTCAGTTCCTTCAACCCACGGCTCCCCCGGACCTTCACACTCAACTGGATAGTCACCCAACACGCCCGGGTCCCAAACCGAAAAAACCGGTACTAGTTCGACAGTTGAAACAACCCGACCGGCGGTTTGGGTATCCACCCGATCAACATCCCAATAAGTAGGCTCGATCCATAACAAACTCTTAAACTGGGTTAACTGTTTACCGTCAGGGTTAATCTGAAACCCCGGCTCCGGTGGATCTAACGTACCAAGCGATCTAAGAATCAGCTGCCCAATCGTCGTACCGCTACCTTCAGGAACAAGTTCCGGTATCGGATTTCCGTTGATAGTCAACGAATCAGGACAGGTTTGGTTAAACCAACGACCAGTCTCTGAATATTATCGCGCCGTACTTTGACCAACGGAGACCCGACGCTCGGGATCAGAAAAATCACCCAAACTGACGGTTACGGGCTCAACATTATTGAGGTCCCAAACCGCTGTAGCGAGATCATCTTCAATCGCCACAACATAATCGCAGGGATCACTAACACCCGAACCCTCTTCGTACCCGTCGATTGCATCCTGAGCTGCATTCTTAATCGGACCTTCCGAGTCCTCGACTGTTACCGTACTGCCTCCCGTAAGAGGATCACTTGAGTTAGCTGATGCTGGCGCCGGTACCGATGCAACTATCGCCAAGATCAGCGAGGTGACTATGACCAGTCGCCGCTGCTGCATTCCGCTTCTCCTTCGAATACCTGTTTCACATCGATTCCGAAAACGCGCCATTTCCCGTCAATGACTTTCATCACTGCAGCGATTGCTAACGTTTCGTACTCGTCATCGATCGTGTTGCCATCTAAATCACGTATTTCGGTGACGTTGTAGAAACAATCCAGCAGGATGACTTCCCGATCTTCTTCCTCCCCCTCTTCGATCGGCCCGCCCGTTCGGCCAAACCTTACGGTGTGACTTCCCGCATCAGAAGGCTCCAGGTGGACATGACCCGCCTCTTGAAGCTCGGTCAACGTATCGCGAATATATTCTTCGTGTGGTCCGGCGAGAACCTCATACAGCGGCTCATAGCCGGGGTCGGCTTCCGGTTCTCCAGCGGCTATCAAATACAGTTCGTTGTATAGCAGATAGGTGGCGATGATCTCATCTTGGGGAGATGAGAACTCGTCTGGTAACGTGACCTGCTCACGCTCAACAACCTCAGTAGTTGTTGCCGCAACCTCTTGGGCTTCGGTTGTTGGACCAGCGTTCACCTCAGCTGCTGTAGTCGGCGACGCTGTCCCAGATCCCGAACACCCCGACGCTAGCATCAGCCCGACAACACCAACCCACCGGAACGCCGTCGACCGAAATGTCTTAGACACGATTCTCATACCTTCTCTCCTCACAACCATCAACAGCGGAAAATCTTCTGCACCTGTTCTACCATCGCTAACTCCACCGACACCAACTAACGATCAGGATCCACCGCAGTATCTCTACCTGTGCTTTGACGCCACGCACGTTCGCTTGAGCCGTCCATAGATTTCACCCGTCAACCAAAACCATGTGGTACGACACACAGAACAGCAACGAAAGTCGACAACCCAGAACCCGTCGAACGGATTCAAAAGGCGCAACAAACCCGCTTTCAGAAACGATCTACTGTGGTCCTATGTGCCCCCGCTGCACCAGCCGCCCGAAAGGCGACAACCGAACGCTACACGACCATATATGCGAAACCAACGCGAGTCAGGAACAAATAAACGACAATAGTATGCCCAGTGTGGCCTCGCTGGCATGTCGGACGCCAACAAACCCCAACCAAGTAGACCGTTTGCAAAATTTTACTGACGATAGCAGTAAACAAACGTTGCGGCAGCCCTAGTCAGAGCGATACCGTATTTGTTTCGGTGCGGGGGCGCCCTCAGAACACCTTTCTGAAGGAGTTTTTCGTACATGGCAGGCGATGTCGTCACCTACGACACAATAATTGGGGAAGAAACCGTAGACGGTTTCATGACTGCGATCAACAACGTCGCATCAAACGCAAATATTGACGTTAAATATTCGCGCTTCGGAACATCGGGCGGACCTTCATTTGATCGAATGGAGGCCAGCTTCACAACGTTTGAAGACACCATCAACACCCGCATAACTGAACATCGGCGAATCGGTGAAATAGTCGGCTCAATGCTCGCAGGTGTGCACGAACGCATCTCGAAAACCGACGCCGCTAACGCCGACATCTACTAGAGTTAGACATGCTGTTCGAGAACCAGCGGGCGTTACGAGTCGACCCAAATGACTTTAACACAACCAGCACGACTCTCACCCAGAACCTCACCGACGCCGCCGCATCGATCACAGCGCTCGAAACACTTTTTACCACATATCGAACCGCCCAGAAAGGCCCTGATATTGATGTGATAGAAACCGTCGTCACCGATCTCGCCGCCGGGTTCAAATCGGTCACATCCGGCTACGAATATTTGGCGGACGCGTTCACTACCGCGTATCGGACAACCTCTCGGCTTGAAACCGAATCAGACAACCTATGGGACGACGTTCTACAAGTATCGGAAGAGTTCACACCCGATCAACAAACCGATTTCCAGCAACGGTTCGACAATATTCGTGACGAAGAGGAAACCGCCATGTCTACGCTGGCTTCAGCTATTGAACAAACACCAACCGGCACTGATATGGCCATCAACGAAGCAGCGGTCAACGAACTCATCAACCGGCTCATCGACGACGTACAAGACCCGAATATTGACGTCGATCTGGCTGTTTCGAGAGAACTTCTAGCTGATTATGTCGAAGACGGCGATTTCGATATTTCCGAACGGGCGGAAAAGGCGCTCACGGACGGCGACTACTCGCCCGATGAGATCGCCTTACTAATGCATGAGGACACCGACACAGAAATTAGGGAGAAAATTCTGGCGGGAGTCGACTTTCCCGATGGTGACCGGTTCTCTGACAACGAAATCGAAAAGCTTCTTTTTGGGGAACTGGACTTCGACGTGACCGTAGCGATTCTCGAAGACCCAGAGTTAGATTTCCCTGACGAAGAAATTCTGGATGCGGTCTACGATGCCATGGTCGAAGGTAATGTGCCGGAAGGTATGGAAGGCGCTGACAAGAACTTTCCCCACTTCCAGATGACCGACATCGACCCACGGTACTTTCCGGAATGGTATATCGAATACCTTCAGAACGAAGCCGAAATCGTTGAGGCCGAACGAAGACGAGATGATGTTGATGGGGTGCCCATCATCCCTGACTGGCTTGATCCGTCCGACCGGGAAGAACCCCGCGCTGAGATTGATGCCGAATTAGAGGAGCTACGCAAAACCAAGGCCGAATACGAAGAGCAGTACAGCATCGGCTCGTTCCGACACGTCAATGAGGTAACCGCCGCTTCGGTCACTGGAGAACGTCTCGGAGATGACCATTGGAAAGGTGTAACGTTAGGCGACATAGCGATCGAGCACGGCCATACCAGTCGCATCGCTTCAGAACTAACCGAACATCCCGAAACGTCGGTCGGTTTCTTTAACACACTCGGCCCGTTAGAAACCCAAAACTTCGCGGCTGACAGCACCGACGATTCAATCGAGGACCTTTCGGTGGCGTTAGGTGAGGCTACGCGTCACGACGGTGAACACCAGTTGGGCTTTACCGGGACAGAACTGTTCACTCCCGTGCCTGGACGTTCCACGCCGAATCTAGTCGAAGAACTTTTAGTTACAGGAGACTTCGAAGAGGGCTTCTGGGTTGACTCTGCAGTCGCAGTAGTTGAAGCCAGAAAACGGAACCGGCCACGGGTCGGCAATATCGTTTTGTCAGAAGCCTCAAAAGACCCTGAGTTGGTCATCAAAGTAGTCGAAGGTTTAGAAGAGAACGACCCGTCGTTGGCAGCCCTGTTGGATCCGAACGCGGCGTTCGAAGGTCAGGAAATCGCAGAGTTTTGACGGTCGCTGGCGACGACGCCGATACTTCAGCGACTATTTTGATCGCCGGGGCCGAGGTGGAAGATTTTAAAGACCCCGGAACGGCCGCAGGGATCGACGCCATCATGGCCAAACATGTAACCGCTATCTATGACGAAGAGTACCTTACCAGTCACGGAATTTTCCCAGATGAAACCGGGCGGCTATCGCAAGAAGAGTTGAGCCGTTTAGGGTTCGGCCCTGACGAGTGGAATGCGTTAGCCGACAACGTTCACGACCACGGGTTCGGCGGGTTCGTGGCTGCCGGAAACGAACAACTATTGTCAGAAGCCATGCGTAACGAGTTAGAAGCTGAAGGCAGCGACGGTGTGATTACTCCCGAGAACTACGAACGGTTCGCCTACGTCTCAGGGGCGCTCAACGAACAAGCGTTCCAAGCCAGGCTAGACATCGCCCAACATCTAGACGACGACAACGACGCAAAAAACACGTATCTTCAAGCCGGTGCTGCGGTTGCGACCGCGTTCGCTACCGCCGGTATCCCAGCGGTTTCACCCGTGGCGATTCCCGGAAGCGTCGTGTTTGGTGTCGATATCGCCGCCGGGACCGGAATCGATCTGCTATTCCCCGAGTTCTGGGCAACCGACCACGCTATAACCGTCACCGAAAACGACCGGCAAGCCGCTAAAATATCTTCATCACAAGCCCGCGCTCAAGGCCGGATCGCGTGGCTACAAGCCACCGGCGAACAAATCGA
>JAHDCC010000003.1:203913-222018 GCA_020630065.1 Acidimicrobiales bacterium | reverse complement strand
GTCTCCTTGGTTATTGGTGTTAGACGACGCACCTATCGTTCTGTGACCGAACGATCCAAAGAATTTTCGTGGTCGACGTTAACGACAGAGTTCGAACCACACGGCATCGGTAATTTCTCCATTCGACATTTTGAACGGTCCTCGGTGATATTCAATGCCCCCAACGGCAACGGCCACGGCAATCATCGAAAGATTGTCTTGACTACATCCAATTGTGATGCGAGACCATCCGATATCGGCAAGCCTGTCAATTGCCGCCGTGAGCGCCTCTGTTCCCAACCCCCGGCCTCGATAGTCAGAGCGAACGTGAATACCAACTTCAACCGTACGTGGGTCGTTGTCATGAGGCCGCTGCATTGTTTGTGCCGTTACTTCTCCGACGACTTGTTGGGATTGTTCTGGCACGATTCCGGCTATGTTCCCGGTTAACAAACCAGCGGCTTCTTCGGAGTGGAGTTTCCATCGTCGGATCGAACTCAACGTCTCTGCTCGCCATCCATTGTTCTGAACCACCAGTTCGTCTATCGAGTCCACGTAGTCGTCAAGATCAGAGCGAGTCAATGGTCGGATCGTTAACGTTTCACCTTTGATTGGTCCAAGATCAGTAAATCTCCAATCGACGACCTGAGTTGGCTGAGTTGTTTGTTGGCTGCTGAATCGAAAACGGAGCAGTGGCGTCAATAGAAACAGGCCAGCTACCATAGCGATGACGGGTACGGCGATAGTCGGTAACACGATTCAATCGTCTCAGTTCGACAGTTCGTGTCTTGACCAGAAATCAAATATTTCTCGGTAGTGATCTTCGTTCCCCGAGCCTTGAAACATCACGTTGTTTTTCATATAGCGCCGGTAACCCAACACCGCTGCGCTATAGCTACACCACTGTGGCAGGATTTGGTGTTCATTCGGTTTGAGCTGACGTCCGCTTTCGTATGCCTCAAGCAAGTTCGAGGAGTCTTTCATACCCCCAGCGCTAAACCCGACGATAGTCATCGCAATATCGAAAATCAGTACGTCTCTACTGACTGTTTCCCAGTCGATGATGATAGGGGCATCGTCTGCGCCAATCAGAATATTGTCGGGGAATAGGTCGCCGTGTACCGTGCCGATTGGCAGAGTCGGGTCTTCACCCAGTTCAAGTATCGCCTGCTCTGAACTTTCAAGCCATCTAACAAACTCGTGGTCCTGACACCCGCTTAGATCGGCTTTCCACGTCTCCGGTAGGCGTCTACCACGATCGGGAAATCTGTTAGATGTAACGGCGAGGTGCATGTCGGCAATCGAACGCCCAACAAGACGCTGATGGGACCCAGATTCTGGGTCTGGGTGTGTGCCTTCACAATACGTCTTAATCATCAGGCAATGTTCAAGCCAGTTTGTGACGTGCTCTCCATCGTTGTTGGGCAGGATCGAGGGTCCTGCAAGACCACAATCTGCGATATGGAGCATGGACTCCGCTAATGCGGATGCCGATATTGCATCATGGTTGTCCATGGCGGTCAGAATCAGTTTCGTGTCGCCTACGTCCAGCAGATATGAGACGTTGTTAAATCCGGAGGTCATCCGGGTCGCGATAAATGCACTCTCGATCCCGTAAAAAGACAGGACCTCGGTAATTTGAGCGGTGCTAAGTTCTGTTCGGGACCTACCCACGGCGCCTCCTATCGACCTAGAGTACTCCACGTTAGTGCAGAGTATTAGGTTCCCCGCTACTAGTAGAAGACGTCAGGTCCTAGTCCTCTTTGAGGGCGACAGCGTTGGGAGTCACATTCATTTTCGGCTCATATTCTGGGACTTCCACGTCACCGCCGTTGCGGACCTGGTCCGCCTTTAGGGTTTCCCTGCAGGAGACACAAGGCCCATAAAGTCGCTCTTCTACGCTTTGGTTACACCGGGGACATTCGAAATCCAGGGCTGGTAGAGATTCGTCGATACCAAGAGTCATTAGGACACCAAATATATCAGTAGCGAAGCTGGGACGCGTCTCGGCGGTCCGTCAAAGACCGCCGAGAACAAACTATGTATCTGGCAAGGCCGGTTTAGTTCCCGGACAGTTTACCCATGATGTCATCGACGATAGAACCATCGCCGTCAGCGTCAAGAATGGCTGCAAGTCCACCCAAACCTGGTGAGGATTTCTCTGTCGTCTGACGTTCTTGGTTAAGCATGGACCCAACTCCACGAGCATCAAGCCCCTGAGTCTGTTTCTGTTTTGACAGGTAACCCATGATCAATGGAGCAACAACGGGCAAGAGCTTCATGATCGTATTGATATCGAGACCAGAGCTTCCTGCCAGATTCTGAGCCACCTGGGGTTGTTTCGCTCCCAGTACGTGGCCGAGAATTTTGGCTCCGTCGCCGCCTCCACCGAGTAGGTCACCGAGTTGGCCAAAGACAGAGTCATCATGGTCGTCCAAAGCCGAGGTGAGTGACTCGGCGCCAGCCTCGTCGGAACTGTTCTTTGCCATACCAGCGAGAATCGCTGGAATAGCCGCCGCCAACGCAGAATTTGTTGTGCCGTTGTCTGAGCCGAGTGCGCCAGCTATCTGGGCGACACCTCCAGCACCGAGCTGGCCAAGAATTCCTTCAACTAGATTTGACATGTCGTCCTTCCTAGAACCGGAGTTCGTTACGCGTTGTCTAGAGCGGGGATGCGAAGGACCTGACCGATATAGATCTTGTCCGGGTCAGTGAGCATTGGCTTGTTCGCTTCAAAGATGACCGGGTACTTGCTAGCGTCGCCGTAGGCGTCACGAGCGATCTTGCTCAACGTGTCGCCTGAGACAACAACATGCATTTCTGACTCTTCTGAATCGGCCTTTACGTTAATCTCATCGTCGACGGTACCAACACCTTCGACGTTTCCTAATGCAAGAATCACACGTTCACGGGTTGCTTGATCGGCGACGGTTCCACTTACTTCTGCGGTTCCGTCGTCAAAGCGAACATCGAGACCGTCGATTTCGAGGCCTAGATCGGCAATGTACTTTTCAAGGCCGCGTGCTTTCTTGTTTTCAGCCATACGTTCGCGACGTGCAGCCGTTTCTTTTTTCGCTTTACGTTCGGCTCGTTTTTTGGCGACTGCTGCTGCTTGTTCAGCTGAAGCAGCTGCTTCTTTGGCCTGTCGTTCCTCTTTCGAGTCGCCGATACCGACCTTTGCGCCCGCTTCCCGCACAAAATCAAATACGCCCATTAGACACCTTCTTTGGTTGCAGAGGAGCCCGTATGGCCCTCGTTCTACAATCTACCGGATAGATGGACAATGCTGATATATAGATTTACCCCAGATAACGGCGATACATCTACACCATGTCTCTGAGTTCCCGCCTAAGGTCCTTAATTTCGTCTCGAAGACGGGCGGCATATTCAAATCGAAGCTCTGCTGAGGCTTCCTGCATTTCGGCTTCGAGACTGGCGATTAGCCGCTCGAGTTGATCTTCAGGAAGTTCAGCCAATTCCGCCATACGTTTGAGCTCTTCAGGCCTGCGCTTACGAGAGTCAGAACCTGGAACTGGAGCCTTACGCTCATCGGCAGGACGGATCAAAGCCAAAATGTCGGTGACCGCTTTGCGAACCGTCTTAGGGTTAATTCCGTGCTTTTTATTGTACGCCACCTGCAACCCGCGACGGCGATTCGTTTCCGATATGGCCCGTTGCATCGAGTTAGTGACTTGATCAGCAAACATGACAACCCGACCGTCTACGTTTCTGGCCGCTCGTCCAATCGTTTGAACTAGCGAGGTTTCGGAACGAAGGAAACCTTCTTTGTCGGCGTCGAGGATACAAACCAGCTGCACTTCGGGGAGGTCCAAACCTTCGCGGAGTAAGTTGATGCCGACCAAAACATCGAACTCACCTAGCCGCAGATCCCTAAGAATTTCGATCCGCTGTAACGTATCGGTTTCGCTGTGCAGATATCGGACTCGAACGTTTTGTTCCAAGAGATAGTCGGTTAGGTCTTCGGCCATCTTTTTCGTCAACGTGGTGACAAGCACTCGACCATCGTTTTCGACTACCTGGGCGACTTCTTCTAAGAGGTTGTCAATCTGGCCTTTTGTTGGCCGCACTTCGACCTCAGGGTCGATCAGCCCGGTTGGCCGTACGATCTGTTCAATTACGGATGAGGAGTGTTCCAGCTCGTAAGGCCCTGGGGTCGCCGATAAGAAGATGACTTGCCCGATCCGCTCGGTCCATTCCTCAAATCGCAATGGCCGATTATCGGCAGCTGATGGAAGACGGAAGCCGTGTTCTATCAACGTGTCTTTCCGGCTCCGGTCACCCATGTATTGGCCATGGAGTTGGGGCACCGCTACGTGGCTTTCGTCGAGAACCATCAAAAAGTCGTCGGGGAAATAGTCCAACAGAGTGAATGGGGCCTCTCCCGGCTCACGCCCGTCGATGTGTCGGCTGTAGTTCTCTATTCCGTTGCAGAACCCCATCTCTTCCATCATTTCGAGGTCGTATTGTGTGCGCATACGTAACCGTTGCGCTTCAAGGAGTTTCTGCTCTTTTTCAAATTCTGCTAGACGCTGTTGAAGTTCGACCTCGATCGAATTGATGGCCACGTGCATCCGGTCGTCGGATGCCACGTAGTGGGATGCCGGAAACACTACGAGCTCATCTAGTTCATTCAGTCGCTCGCCGGTCAGAGGGTCGACTGCGGTAATCGTCTCAATTTCGTCGCCGAACAACTCGACCCGAACCACAAACTCTTCATAAGCCGGGTGCAGTTCAATAGTGTCTCCCCGCACGCGAAACGTTCCCCGCACCAGGTTCATATCGTTACGCTCGTACTGGATGTCGACCAGTTTTTTCAGGATGGCACGCTGATCGTGTTCCTCTCCCGAACGTAGAATAAGTAGCTGTTTCGAATACTCTTCGGGGGAACCAAGCCCATAGATACAAGACACAGAGGCGACAACAATCGTGTCACGTCTGGTCAACAATGCGGAGGTGGCCGAATGCCGCAGACGATCTATCTCGTCATTTACCGACGAGTCCTTTTCGATATAGGTGTCGGACGACGGCATGTATGCTTCGGGCTGGTAGTAGTCGTAGTAACTGACAAAGTACTCAACCCGATTGTTGGGGAAGAACTCGCGATATTCGTTGGCGAGCTGGGCGGCCAACGATTTGTTGGGGGCGATCACCAGCGTCGGCCGTTGCAGGGCTTCGATAGTCCACGCAATAGTTGCCGATTTACCAGAACCTGTGATTCCCAAAAGGGTTTGGGCCGATTCTCCGTTGTTTATTCCCTCGACCAAACTGGAGATAGCTTTTGGCTGATCTCCTGCTGGTTTGAAATCAGACACCATCTTAAATGCGGGCATGAAAAAGTTTACAACGTTCCGAGCGTAGACGCTCAGCATCAGATTTGATCCGGCAGCTGCACTTGCCCGATGTGTACGGCCTCATCTGCTCGCAGTAGTATGCGTTCGGTGGATTTCCGCTTCGGCCCAAGAGACAGTCATGTACCCCAGAAGTGCCAACAGGCCTTTGCCACCAGCAGTTAGGAGGCGTCTACTGTGACTACCCTGCGTCGACTAATATCGGCGCAATCCACGCAACTGTCTTCTCCGAAAACGCCCAGCTTGATGAGTTGGGCGTATATGACACATCCCAGGCATATCCCAAAGACCGCCTCTAACGTTGCGGCGAAAGTAACCATTGCGACGACAACCAGAGCCGCCGTACTTACACCGGAAACATGCAAGACCACGGCCAAAGTCGAAAGCGTAGCCCCAATCGCCTGAGCGAATCGTTTTGGTGAGCCAGCGACCATCGCTCCATTCGAACCCGTAAACCGCTCGAGGGCGGGAGTAAGTACACGGGTTACGAGTTGCGCTATCGGGCTAAGTGATGGGCCAGCGACGACCCGAGCTAGGAAACCAGCCGATACGAAGAGCAAAACAGCAAGTGTTGACCAAACGAGATATGTGCCGGTGAGCACCACCACAAATCCAGCTACAAGCCGGGCCGAGTACTCGTTGATTGAGTCAGGAAACGAAAAGACTCTGGACATATCTGCTACCTTCCGCAAGACATAAGAAGTATACCCTTAAACCCGACCCATTCAGTCAACATTCCAACCGCCGACACAATCCTCGATTTCTGGTGGTCTACATTGACAGATCGTGCATCAGCAATACGGTCTGCGAGGTGGCGCTATAATCCAAACGAATCATGCAGTCGAATACATCCATTCCCAACAACGTTGGATTTCGGTTTCCAACTCTGAGCGAGAACCACTGTTGTCGACAACAAAGTCGGCGAGTCGACGGCGCTCGACTCTAGAAATCTGGTTCTCTATTCGGGAGCGGGCATCTTCAGGCGAAAGTCCCCGAGAACCCACCAGCCTCTGCAGTACGATTTCTATAGGACAGTCAACGACGATTATCCCATCTGCTCCATACAAATTGTCGCGATTCACCACCAAAGGAATGTCGATCACAACGACTGCATCATCGCTAGCCTCGACACGGATCCGTTCTAGTTTGGCCTCGATGCGACTCTTGACTGCCGGATGGACAATCGCCTCTAAGTCTGCGAGCTCTTCAGGGTCGTTAAACACGATCTGAGCCAATGCGGAGCGGTCAAGCTCTCCCCCAGTCGTAACGACTGATTCGCCGAAACGCTCGGCGATCTGGTCGAAAACAACTTCACCCGGTTGCTGCAGCTCGGTAACTGTACGGTCTGCATCTATGGTGTAAGCTCCCAACTCAACAAATCGGGACAGAACCGCCGATTTCCCTGCCCCGATACCACCGGTCAAAACGAAAGATCTCACGCCGGCAACCTACCATCGAAACTGGTTGTCCCAACGATCGTTTAACCACGAACCTGGACCTTCGACCTAAATAGGTAATTATTCGGGGAGCTGGTGCCGATGGGGTAAACAAGCGGCATCAGCCTAGTCGGCTACCGCTGACCATCCTTCATCGACCATGTTGACTCCGAGCGAAACCACTTCCGAACCCCGAAAGATCATCAAAGAGGGTTCGTCGACGCGCCAAATCAGCTCAAGCTCGAAACCAACTGTAGACAGCACTTCGCGGCTCAAACCTCACGAATCAGACTCACAAGAACGGCTGTCTGCAATATCGTACTCACCAACGGGAGAAGAAAACGAACTCCCGATCGAATCAGGCATCGACGTTCTTCGATGGGGATCAGTTGCCCTAAGCGTTCTCGTCATAGGGCTTCGCAACGAGCCGCTGTCCCCTATTGAGTGGATAGCTGCCGCCGTTGTTGTGTTCTATACGTGTTTTAGGACATGGCAACCTATCATCTCGTTAGATCATGTGCGTCCCCGAAGCCATGTCGCATCGCTGGCGGCCGAAGTCGGGGTACACATAGCAGCCGTGGCCGTTACTGGTCTTTGGTCGTCGGCCATGATCTACCCGCTCATAACTTCGGTGGCGATCACCGGTTTAACCACCGGGCGAAAAGTAGCGCTTATAGGTGCGGTAAACGCATCCGCCGTTGTCACCATTATCGCGGTTCTCACAACACAGGCTAGCCAAGACCTCATCCAGAAAAGTGTGGCTAATGCAGCCACACTTTTTCTAGCGGCGCTCATATCGGGGCACGGGTATCGGCTCTTGGCCGGTGACAACGAATATCCCCGATCATCTCACCTTCGTCGTCTGGCGAACGCCAACCGACTTCTCGCCGATCTTCACCATGTTTCACAAACCCTGCCCGCTTCGCTTGACCATCAAGAAGTTCTACAGACCAGCATCTCAAGACTTCGCACTATCCTCGAATTCGATTCTGCCGCTATTTTCAGCATCGATCCCCAAGACCACAGCTGGGAGACAGTTCACCGAGTCGGCATGCCAATCGGGAAAATATTCGACGAATCTGATGTCCCGCCTCTCGCCGCTCTGGCGGCAAAAGAACACCGACTAATACGAACGAACAAGCACCATTCGGACACTAAACACTTCCTCAGCTCTAGCCGATGTTCGATGTTCGCTCCGCTCCTTGCCCGAGGCAACCTCATCGGCCTGTTGGCCGTCGAAAGCACCACTACCAATTCGTTTTCTCGAGAAAATGAAGAAACTCTCGAAGGTTTTGTTGTGCCTCTCGGGCTGGCGATCGACAACGCTCAATGGTTTAACCGGATCAGAACAGCGAGCCTCAACGAAGAGCGCAACCGTATCGCACGAAACCTACACGACAACCTCGGCCAGTCCCTCGCTCACCTCGGATTCGAACTAGATCGGGTGATGCTAAACAACGCTGAGGGAACCGACATTTCACCAGACTTAGTACAGATTCGGCAACAAATAAAGCACATTGTCGGCCAGCAACGAGAAGCCCTCCACGACCTTCGCAGCGACGTCAACGAACGGAAAGATCTAGCTCAAACAATCGAAGAGTTCGCCGGACGTCTTTCAGAACGTGAACAACTAACGATCACAGTTCATTCAGACACCAAAGCTCGCCTCCCCATCCTACAAGAACGAGAAATGTGGAGAATTACGCAGGAAGCGCTCATTAATGTAGGGCGACATGCCGATGCTACTGAAGTGAACGTGTATTGGTCCTGTACCAAAACCGAAGCTCTGTTGGAGGTAATCGACAACGGTCGAGGCCTCCTTCCCGAAAATGTAGATCAGCTCGGCTCCTATGGAATTCTCGGAATGCGGGAACGCGCAACGAGCATAGGCGCAGTGTTGGAGTTGATCTCAAAACCCAACCAAGGAACAAAAGTACGATGTTACCTGAATCGCATCTAAGCAGTACCACTGCCACAGGCCATCTGAGAAGGCCCGAGCGGCCATTATCGAGCCAGTCGATCGGTGAGCAAGAGTCGTACCCGCCTATCCGGCTAATGATCGCCGACGACCACCGGATGTTGAGGGAAGGCCTTCGACGTTCCCTCACCGAACTGGGGTTCGAAATCGTCGCTGAGGCCCGAAATGGTGCCGAAGCCGTCGACTTAGCAGCCGCCGTTAAGCCTGATGTCATTTTGATGGATGTCACCATGCCACAACTTGACGGGGTTGAAGCGACCCGACAGATCAAAGACCGGTTCCCTGGGATCTTCATCGTAATGTTGACAATGCACGCCGACCAAGACGTCCTCACAGAAGCAATTAGAGCTGGCGCCAACGGCTACCTGGTCAAAGACTGCAGTACCAGCGAGATCGCTAGTGCTATCGAAGCTGTCGCCAGTGGAGAAACTGCTCTGTCACCTCGTCTTGCAGCATCGATGCTGACCGAGGTTCGCCGTCAGACCACGGCGCCCCCAGATCGAGTAGTTACGCCACGGGAAGAGGAAGTCCTCCAGCTGATCGCTGATGGATGTTCCACTCCAGAAGTCGCCGAACAGCTCTACATCAGCCAAAAGACGGTTAAGAATCATCTTGCGTCTATATACCAAAAACTCGATGCACGAGACCGAACACAAGCTGTACTCCAAGCTGTCCGACTGGGCATCGTCAGCATCAACTAGCTCTCGTCAGCGCCGCACCTAACGGCCAGTCGACGCGTCAACTTCAGACGGAGGAACCCGATGGTGACCTTCTGGTGCTGACCGGCCGTCAAACCTGACGAGACGTTCACGTCGCCAAACCACTGGATCGCTAAGAGCAACCTCGCGACCAATCCGACGACGATCGATCCGTTCAGTGTCTCGCTGAAAGAAAGTGAAGGCACGAACCTTCGTAACGTTCCACACGTCTTTATTCTGCCGACTAGTTGGCGACTAAACGCTAGTGAATTCGAGTGTTTCATACGGTCCGTTCGGACCCCATAGGCCACGGACAGTGGGTCTCGATGCTTACATTAGAGCCTAGTGAACCAGCTAGCTACCCTATTCGAGGGACTAGCGGCATCGGGCTGCCGCCGATGAATCAAGCCGGCAAGCCACAATCCAATCCTCATCAGACATGACAACGCTCCAATCTTCAGAGTCCTGCAACCAATAGGCAAAAGCGGAATCGCTCTCCCATAGGGCGACGTCGAATTCTCGACGCTCCACTATCTCTTGATAGTCGCCTCCGAATACGAGCTGGAGATGATCATCGAGAACATCTTGAGGGTAAAAGTCAAACCGATCGTCAACAAACACCTTCGAATCAGCACCATGTTTGAACGTGATGTAATTACCAACGAAATCGCGCTGAGCTATTCGAATATCTTCATCGGCGACCAACGAACGCTTCGCTAACCAGTCCACCTCATCCACCGGGTATCGGTCCAGCTTTACCGGAGGTGTACTCACTGCGTTAAACATCGCCAAGGACAAACAAACGCCGACCGCTCCAATCCCGACGGTGGCCACCCGGGACTTCCCACGGCCGTGAATCGCCCCTACCAAAGATCGGAGGTAAGGAGCAATCGAAGCCACCAAAATAATTGACGCGAATCCCAGGTTACGTACTGCGAGGAGGGCGGCAATAGAGAAAAGGGCGGCCGGTAACAGAGCTTGAGCAGAAGCACCTCGTCTGGCCGCCAAAAGAAGTAGCCCTAGAAGGCCGATAAACACCCATTCGTAAGACGAAGTAAAAGTGGGCGCCCCCCATTCGGCTACCGACTCTAACGCCTCGCGGCGACCAAGTAGATGTACCGGGAACCATAACAGTCGCCATCCAACCGGGTTAATAGCGGCAACCAGAATACCAAAGGAGGTGACACCCAAAAGCCGTAGATGTTTAGGATCGACTCTTCGAGTATCTATCCAGCCGCCAATCATCAATGCAACCACGTACACCCCAGCTAGCGGAAAAGAACCATGGCTGTTAACCCAGATATACATAACCGGCAGCAGCGTAACAAGCGGCAACTGGTTGTGGGCGACCCGTAGGAGCAAAACCATACCCAATAAGCCAAAAAGAAGAGGCCGAGGTGTCCATAGATACGCACCGATTAGTACACAAGCCCCCGCCAACGCGGTGCGAGTCACTAACTGTTCAGCCCGAGCAACCAGCTTCCAAAGATGAAACATGAGTGCCGATGTCAGCAGCCCGTGAAGAACACGGATACCCCAGCCACCTATAGATTCGTTGATGAGGTGATAGAGAACGCTAGGTAGCCAACTCTGCACCGTCCAAGGCTGACCAGCGGCGAAATACGAATAGGGGTCGATGGCGGGAACGCTTCTGTCCGCAATTATCAATCGACCAGTCGCAAGATGGGTTAGAAAGCTGTTATCAACGATCACCCTGGAGCCAACCACAAACGCCACGAGGATAAGCAACGCTCCAGCAAAGTCGGCTATACCGAAACCAGGCGCCTTTTGCGCCTTTGTTGCGTTCGGATTTGTGGATGTTGATGTCTCGGTCTCTTCAGCCAGAGCTACCATTCGAGGCTCCTAGTTCTCTGGGAGAAACGTTACAACGTCAGCTACAGACTTTCGGCGATGTTCAATGCAGCCGGCCCGAGGATGACAACAAACAGAGAAGGGAAAATGCAGAACACCATCGGAATCAGCATCTTCACCGGCGCCTTTTGTGCCTTTTCTTGAGCAAGCTGGCGACGCTTAACTCGCATTTCGTCTGCCTGTGCTCGAAGAACACGACCGATGCTTACGCCGAACGTGTCTGCCTGGATCATCGCTAGAACAAACGAACGAACCTCTGGTGTATCAACGCGTTCTTGCATACCACGAAGCGCGTCGGACCGAGCAGAGCCCGCTCTGGTTTCGCCCAATACCCGAGCGAACTCGTCTGAAAGAGGGCCAGGCATATTGACAATAACTTTGTCGACGGCCTGCTCGAACCCAAGACCAGCTTCTACCGAAATGACCAAGAGATCGAGAATGTCAGGCAGGGACCGTTGGACGGCTTGTTGACGAGCCTCTACCTTTCGATCCAACGTCACCGTCGGAGCAAAGAATCCGAGAACGGCACCAAGCGCCGCCAACGCCAGTTTCAACATGCCACCGACACCGAAAGGTGAAAATACAAACACGAAGAACAGCCAGAACGGAATAAATATAAACCCGGCAAGTCGTAGCGCAAGGAACCGCTCGACTTTCTCAGACGATGAAATACCAGCCTGAACGTGCTTCAGCCGTACCTGCTCAATGTATTGCGGCGGGTTCAGCCGAGAACCAAGTTGACCTGCACCGGACAAGACCGGAGCTATCACGCGTTGGTGAACGGGAGCTAGTAGTTGTTTTTCTCGCTCATCTGTCGTGACAACATCATCTTCGAACTGACGCAGCGAGCTACGAGCCGCTGACCGTTCCTGCAGTTGGTTCAACACGATAAACACGGTGAACCCGACTGCAGCACAGGCCATGATTACAAACAGTGGGGCTGGTATCAGATTAAACAAGCTAGACATTTAAGGTGATCACTTTCTTCATCCAAGCCAGTCCGATGAGAGCTGACAGTACAGCAAGACCCAGAAGAATGTTGCCTGCTGTTCTGGTAAATAGAACACTGATGTATTCGGGGTTACCTAAACCAAGGACGGTGCCGAGCCCTGGCGGTAGTAGACCCAAGATCAACGCCGACATTCGACCCTCAGCGGTAAGGGCATTAACTTCTCGCCGCAGGCGTTCTCTAGCGATCATTGTTTCAGCGACGGTCATCAGCAGTTCGTTTAAGTTACCGCCTACCTCGCGTTGAATACCGATCGCCATAACCGCCCAAGCAAAGTCAGGGCTGTCGACCCGTTCGCTGATACCTTCAAGAGACTCTTCTAGGTCTCGCCCGAGTTGGGCTTCGCTGACCGCTCGTCGCAGCTCGCTTCCCATCGGTGGTGCGATCTCCTTAGACACCGCGTCGATGCCCTGAGGTAGGGAGAAACCGGCTCGTAACGTACCCGCCAATAGCTGAAGAGTGTCTGGGAGTTGAGCCTCGAATTTCTTCAGTCGACGATTGGCCATGAATTGGAGGGCAAAGTAGGAAAGCCCAGCGACAACTAATGCGAGAATGACGGCACCGATGATACTGCCGGTCAGGAATAGCCCGAGGGTGAATGCGACCAAGACCCCGACTAGGAAGAATACGACTGCTTCACCCGGTCGAATCGGGAGATCCGCCCGTTCGAGGGTCTTCTCCATTCGAGTAAGAAATCCTTGACGTTCAGCGAAGTTCTCCGAGAGTTGAATCGCTCGCTGCACGACCGCGGTCTGGACGACAGCCTCTTGAGTTTCATCTTCGCTGAGCGTGGGATCATTCGCTTCGTACCGGTCAAGAAGGGTGTCGAGTTGCCGTTCACCAACGAACATCGACGAGACGGCCCACACCGCTAAACCGATACCGACGAAAGCAAGCAAGACAAGTCCGCCGAGGACGATGACACCGCTGAAGAAACCGGCACCACCGGCAGTTTCGAACGGAGCATCAATCTGAGATATTCGGGTACTGTTCTGACCATTAACGAACGAGAAGCTCTGTTCAGCGTCGCCGACTTTCAAGGTAGCGTTTGACCGGGTTCCAGTTTCTCCTGTCGTTTCAAACGGGATCATCAAACGTTCGGCCGCTGCGCTAGACGCGCTCGAAATAGTCCGCTCAATCGCCGCGATACTGTCGATATTGGCCGAAACGCCACCAGAGGTGCTCGATGTCGGCGCTAGTTCAATATCTCCACCGTTGTACTGGAGCGCAACAAGTTGCGTGCCGGTACGAACAAGGGCTGCTTTGCTCGAAGATGCCGGAACTTTCTGTTCGGTATCGGGCCCGGTTGCGATGGTCACGATCGAACGAACGGTTCCTGGTTCGCTAGAAAACAGCTCGGTTCCACGAACGATAGATCCGTAGATATCCGATCGCTGTCGAAACGAGACAGTATCGATAGCGGACAGAACTTGATTTCGGTCAGTGGTTACTTCTGAGACAACAATCGGAGCGTCTCCAGCGGCGATAACGCCAACGGCAACTGACTCAGGTAGTTGAGAAACCGAATTCTTGACCGATTCCTTGATGGTCACAAATGCGTCCCCGCGTGCCGAGCGAGTGTTTGCATCGATGACGTATACGATCTCTGTTGGGACACCATCCGCTGTGCTTGTCGACGCCGGCTTGGAGGCACGGTCATCGTCGTCTAGCTGGATTCTTGCTCCGCTACCGTCAACGGTAGAAAAGACGGTAGCTACCGCTGGAGACTGAGACGCATCAATCGCAACTACATTCGCCACTGGATCGATCTTCGGAGCAGTATCTTGAGCGGTCGCCGGTAGCGCCGCCAAAACACCGAAGGTCAGCATGGTTGAGAGCAGGAACCAGTGCCAGGTCTTAAGCACGGCTCGTTTCGGTTTAGGCGTTAGTTCTATTCTCATCGACCTCGCCCTTGTGTGGGAGCGGTCGGCATAGCCTTGGTGAACATTTCTGGTCCAAGTCGGATACCGTTCTCAGCCAATTTTTCGGCGAATCGTGGACGCACACCTGTCGGCTGTAGCTGCCCCTGGTACCGGCCGTCGTGGTCGACGCCAGCTCCGAAGTCAAACAAGAAGACGTCTTGCATCGAAATGACGTCGCCTTCCATTCCAGCCACCTCGGTGATGTGGGTTATGCGGCGTGTACCGTCACGTAGACGTTGAAGCTGGACTACAGCATCGACCGCTGACGATATTTGCTCCCGAATTGCCCGAACTGGCAGATCGTAACCTGCCATGAGAACCAGTGTCTCCAAACGGCTCAGGGCATCTCGTGGCGTGTTGGCGTGCAACGTTGTTAAAGAACCATCGTGACCGGTGTTCATCGCTTGCAACATGTCAAGCGCTTCACCTGAACGACACTCACCAACGACAATACGGTCGGGGCGCATACGAAGCGTATTTTTTACCAAATCGCGAATCGTCACTTCACCTTTGCCTTCAATGTTTGGAGGCCGAGTTTCGAGCGAAAGGACGTGGTCCTGGTTCATCTGAAGCTCTTTGGCATCTTCAACTGTGATAATACGCTCGGTGTCTGGGATGAACGACGATAGAACGTTTAACGTCGTGGTTTTACCGGTGCCAGTACCGCCAGATACGATTACATTTAGTTTTCCGACAATACAAGCCTGCAAGAATCTTGCCGAGTGCACGCTCAACGTGCCGAACCTGATCAGATCGTCGATTTGTAGAGGGTCTGCCGAAAATTTTCGAATGGTCAGAAACGGGCCGCCGACCGACAGCGGCGAAACCACTGCGTTGACACGGGAACCATCGGGAAGGCGAGCGTCACAAAGAGGTGAGGATTCGTCGATACGTCGCCCTACTTGGGCCACGATCTTGTCGATGATGCGCCGCAGATGTTCGCTGTCAACAAAGTTGACGTCGGCGGTAACAAGCTTTCCGCCTCGTTCTACATAGATTTGGTCAGGACCATTGCACATGATTTCGGTAACTTCTTCGTCTTTTAGAAGTTTGTCGATTGGTCCGTACCCGAGAATGTCGTCAGATACGTTCTGAATAAGCTGCGCTTGATCCGAGGCAGAAAGAGGAGCGTTTTCTTGTGCGAGTGCGGTTCGGAGTGCGTCGTGAACTCGACCCCTCAGCTGATCTTCGGAGAGGGTCTTGTCATATAGGACCGGCCCAAGCTCTTCGATAAGGGCTGCGTGGACACGGTGACGCAATGACTCCATAGGAGCAGAGGTGGCCTGTGGTGCAGCGGGTGCGGCTCCCGGCTCATTTTGCCCACTATTGGCATCGTTTAGCCGTTCATATAGAGACATCTATTCCAACTCCTGATCGTTTAACCGAAAAACTTTCGACGTCCAGCAGAACTGGCGGTCGAGCTTTGAACTTCACCAACAAATCGGCTGGCGAGTTCCTGAAATGAGCGAGCAACTCCAGATTTTGTGGCCGACAGCACCACTGGCGAGCCCTTGTTGACCGAAATCGGAACGACGACATCGGACGGAACATGTATCGCTTTCGAGGACCCGAGCGTGCGTTCAACTTCGCCGATGTCGAGCTTGACTTTAGAATCTGCCCGGTTAAGTACAAGTTGTATGCGCTCTTCGCCGATACCCAGCATCGATAGTGTTCGCAAGCCGATCTTCACGTTCTTAATGTTCGGGATATCTAATCCAGCGACCAAGACAATGTCGTGGCTGTGTTCGAGGGTGGAGATAACCGTGTCGTTGAAGAACGCCGGTAGGTCTACCACCACGTGTCCGGCGAACATCTGGCAAAGCTTGATCATATGTTGGAACTGTGACCCCGTGATCTGATCGGCGAATGTTGGTTCTCTAGGTGCAGGTAAAACCAGAAGGCCAGTTGCCTCATGTTCTGTCATGAGCTTCTGCATAAACGCCGGGTCAGCTTTTTCGATCTGTTCAATTGCATCAACAACCGTGTGTTTAGCGTTCAGCTTTAACATCACTTCTTGATCACCAAATTGGAGGTGTCCGTCGATTAAGACAACAGGCTTGTCAGATGACTGAGCCAGAAGAATCGCCAGATTGGCGGCGGTAATCGATTTACCTGACCCGCCCTTCGTCGAAAAGACTGAGATGACTCGACCCATCTGTTCTGGGTCGAACATAGAGTTGTCAAACGGTGTTGCCGAGGCTGGCGCCAACGTCTCGTCGGCCTGTTGTGTGCCTACCAGGCCTCGAGACAGTCGTTCAACCGTTTCGGACAGCAGCGCCTCATCAATCGGCGCCTCGATTACATCATCGATGCCGACTCGAAGCGCTTCATGGAGAAGCTCGATTGAAAGCTCAGTTGTCACCAGCATCGAACCAATCGCAGGATTGCCTTTCGACCAAACCTCCATCGCAGCGAACTCTTCAGGCGTTGCGCTGCTTGGACCCATAACTACCAGGGCTGGCTCTGAGACTGACAGCTGTTGGGCTTCAGGCGTCGATGCCGCTTGAATTGAATTGTCAAACAGACTCGCTAAATAGTCTCGAACCGCAGTGTCAGCGTCTACTACGACGATGCTTACTGTTGGTGTCTCGGGACTTGCCGATTGTTCAACTCCATTGAAGTCGGCGGAGAAATCTGAGAAATTATTGAAGTCGTACTCGGTCATGGGAGTCTTTCAGGTTCCTTTGGAGACTGTTATTCCTTAGCTTCTTCTGAGTCGTCTGGACCGTATGGGGTGAGACGATTAGGATCTTCTGCCGGGAACACTTGGTTTCCAATGTCAAACGGTGGAATCGCTTCAGGTTCGTAGCTTGGAGGAACCAGTGAGAGATAAAGGTTTTCTTCGCCGACGCTTAGAATCTGCTGTACTGCTTCTGGGGGAACAGCTAGTGTTATTAAGCCGCCGTCTCGTGCTTCTTGAGGTGCTGCCGCTGGGTCATCTACCCCGCCGGTCGCTTCACCAATTTCTGGTGTCAGATCACGGTCAACTGAGAGAATCTCGGCTTTTTGGTAGACGTATCGAACAGCTTGAGGGTAGATGCCGCCAGGTCCAGCGGTGGAGGCCTCTGCGTCAGGATTATCGGCGCTTGCTGTTTCTTGGTCAGCGAACGGTCGGTTCATCAATATGTTGACGTAGTCGCCTGGTTCGACTTGATGTGCGACGCCTCGAACTTTGTCAGCGTTGACGGTAACCGTCACTAATTCACGTTCTTCAAGGCGATCCGTAATGCCGGTGTTGATCACCTTCGGAGACACGAACGTGCCCTCTTTGAGAATTTCGTTAGGGGGAAGATCGAAGACGGCTACCAAGCCAATCAGCTCAACGTTTGGGTCTCCAATAGCGTTGTCTGGCGCATACTTGGCGGGAAACGATTCCTCGACAATCAAGCCTTGGGCCAGTGCCTGAGAGGCGCTTGTGCCTTTACTGATTGGGCCTTGGACCACCCAAACTTTGGCGGCTGAGCCATCGTCGAGGGCCGAGTCTTCTACGTTTCGAACGTAGTTTAGTAGTCCTATAGCTGCGACCGCCGCAACCACGATGGCCACAACTAGTATTCCGATTCGCCGTGGGTTCACAACAGTCTCCTGTGGTTCTGCGGGCCAAAACTGGTCGACCCTGTGGTTTCCCTTGCCCCTTCCTGTCGGTCGCCTTTTACCTCAGGTGAAGAAATTTGCTCAATAAAAATGGGCAAAAAGAAAAGGACCGCAACTTCTAAAGTTGCGGTCCTTTTGTTGAATGTTAGTCAAGCAGTTGCAGCAACTTGGAGGTTGCCGGTTTCTGTTGACCGAATAGTTTACTCTGAGGCTTCAGCCACGGCTGGGGTTTCTTCAGCCTCTTCGGT
>JAHDCC010000003.1:165166-203813 GCA_020630065.1 Acidimicrobiales bacterium | reverse complement strand
GCTTCAGTACTTTCGTCGGTGGCCGTTTCGGTTGTCGTGCCTCCGCCTTCCAGCTCCTCGTAGTATTCGGCCCAAGCTTTTTCGGTCTCAGGATCTACATCGGTTGGGCCAATGTAGTTTCCGTCGTCATCGAATGCGTGCTCACCGAAGTGTTCCTGGTATTCCTGAGCGACAACGCCACCTTCAGCTGCTTGTTTAATAGACAAGCTGATGCGTCGGCGCTGTAGGTCGATGTCGATGATTTTAACCCAAAGTTCTTCACCTGGAGTGACAACTTGTTCGGGTAGGTCGACGTGATGTGCTGACATCTCGGAGATGTGAACCAGACCTTCGATTCCTTCTCCGACCTGGATGAATGAACCGAACGGTACAAGCTTGGTGACACGACCGTACACGAGCTCGCCAACACGGTGACCGGAAGCGAATTCTTGCCAAGGGTCTTGCTGGGTTGCCTTAAGCGAAAGACTGATTCGCTCTCGTGAAAGGTCAACTTCGAGAACTTGAACGGTTACTTCGTCACCGACGGTCACTACCGAACCTGGGTGATCAACGTGCTTCCATGAAAGCTCTGATACGTGGATGAGTCCATCCATGCCGCCGAGGTCGACGAACGCACCGAAGTTGACAACCGAAGAAACAACACCGCTGCGAACTTCGCCCGGGGTGAGGTTGGCAAGGAAGTCTTCGCGTTGTTCTTTCTGGGTTTCTTCCAAGAATGCTCGTCGTGAAAGTACGACGTTGTTGCGGTTTTTGTCGAGCTCGATGATTTTTGCGTCAAGCGAGCGACCTACATATGGCTGGAGGTCCCGCACTCGGCGAAGCTCTACCAACGAAGCTGGAAGGAAACCACGGAGACCGATGTCGAGGATGAGTCCACCCTTGACAACTTCGATAACTGGACCAGATACAACACCATTTCGCTCTTTGACGTCTTCGATGGTGCCCCAAGCACGCTCGTACTGAGCACGCTTCTTAGATAGGAGTAGTCGTCCTTCTTTATCTTCTTTTTGAAGGACAAGCGCTTCGAGTTCGTCACCGATCGAGACGATTTCGGAGGGGTCAACATCATTGCGAATTGAGAGTTCCCGAGATGGGATTACTCCTTCGCTCTTGTAGCCAATGTCGAGGAGAACTTCGTCTCGATCGACTCGGACTACGGTGCCAGCAACAAGCTGGCCGTCATCAACAACCACCATTGAGGCGGAGTACGCATCGTCCAAAGAACCTTCGAGATCATTCTCGACGATCTGCCGTGGAACATATGCGGCGGTTTCGGCGTCTAGTGTTTCAGTATCAGTAGAGGACAAGGGTTAGGGAACTTTCATAGAGAGCGGCTAGTTCGAAGGCGGAAGAGAGCTCTTTTCCGCTGAAATAGCTGCCGATCGAGACCATCTCGACCGCAGAGTAACACTACCAGCATCAGTCATGTGAACCTCCTGAGCAGACACGGTCATCTGCGCCTCGTAACACATCGTTGACACTCACAATCGACGATACTGGTACCGCTCTAGCCCTTGGCGTCAGCCCAGGTAGACCCAAAGCTCAAATTGACGGTCAAAGGCACAGCTAGCTCAAATGCCTGGCTCATCTCACCAACCACCAATTCGGAAGCCTTTTCTTGCTCATCCGGATCGATTTCAACGATCACTTCATCGTGAACTTGCAAGACGAGCGTTCCGTCAAAGTCGTCGGTTGCCATGCGTTTATCTAGCCGAACTAAGGCGGCCTTGAAAATATCGGCAGCTAGTCCTTGAATTCCAGCGTTCATAGCTTGACGCTCCCCCGCCATCCGAACGTTGCGGTTGTCGCTCATCAGTTCAGGGATCTGGCGGCGCCGCCCAAATAGTGTTTCTGTGTAGCCTTTGTTTCTGGCTTCACTCACGGTGGCGTCCATATAGTCTCGTACCGCCGGGAAACTTTCAAAGTAGGCGTCCAGTATTTTCTGCGCCTCGCCGGTCGGGACTCCAAGCCGCTGACCAAGCCCGTAAGCTTCCATCCCATAGGCCAACCCATAGGAAACCATTTTGGCATAGCTCCGTTGTTCGAAGCTGACTGCTTCTTCGTCTACGTCGAAAACTCGGGCCGCCGTGATGGTGTGTACGTCTTGTTCGTTGGTGAAGGCTTCGATCAGCCCGGGATCTTCCGCTAGATGTGCGATACAACGCAACTCAATCTGGTTGTAGTCGGCGACCAGTAGCAGTTTCGACGCAGATGGAACAAAAGCTCGTCTGAACTCTCGCCCTAATTCGGTTCGGACCGGAATATTGTGCAGGTTAGGGTTCTCACTCGACAGTCGCCCTGTTCGTGCCACCGTTTGACGGAACGTAGCTCGAATCCTGTCGTCGGCCTCAACCGCCGACAATAATGACTGCCCGTACGTGGATCGAAGTTTTTCGACTTCTCGGTATCGCAGTAAGTTTTCGATAATCGGATGGTCGCCTTTGAGTTTCTCCAACGTGGCCTGATCGGTTGAATAACCCGTTTTGCCTTTTTTCTGAGGGGTAAGGCCAAGCTCTTCAAATAGTATTCGTCGGAGAACCTTGGTCGAATTGACGTTGAACTCTTCACCTGCATCGAGGTGAATTTGTTTAGTAAGCCGCTCGACTTCAGCAACCATCTTGTCGTTGAGTTGCTGCAGCTCAACCCGATCGATCCCTATACCAACATGTTCCATTCTCGCCAGCACACCTACCAACGGCACTTCGATTGAATCGTGCAACGAGCGGAGTCCGGCATCGTTGACGCTGGTGTCTAACACATCGTGAAGACGATCAACGGCGAGAGCGTGCACCGCAGTTTCATCATCGACAACCGCCGAGTCTTGACCAAAGTCCAGTTGCCCCTCGGGGGTTACTGAACCTTCGGGTAATTCAAACTCGGTATGTGTCGCGAGAAGCTTGTCCAGAGGATACGAAGCTCCCGCTGGATCCAATAGATAGGCGGCCAGCGAAGTGTCCATGACAAGGCCGCTGAGCCCAAGGTCGTTGGCCAACAACGCTCGAGCTAGCGGCTTCGCTTCGTGAGCGATAACGCCCGGAGAGCTTGATTCAACAAGCGTTCGAACCTTTTCTCGGACTGCTGCGTCAGTGAACATTTCAGCAGACAGCGAACAGACTTTCGAATTCGCCGAGTCATAGACGAACGAGAACGTGTTGAGCTGTTCAGGCTTCGCTGATTCAAACCTGGCGGCGACTGCGACCGGCCGTTCCGATTGCAGTGCTTCATCCAACAGTACCTCAACGCCGTCGGCGGTGGCCGGCCAGCTCACATCGGCGCTGAGCATCGTTCCGATTGTCGTAGCCTTGGTATCGCCGAAGGCAGCTTGCAGCCGTACAAAAAGAGTATTGAATTCGAGGAAACCAAATAGCTTTTTTACTTCCTCAACGTCGTATGGTTCGAGCTCAAGTAAATCCTTGACATCGACATCCAGGGGAACATCGTGAAGCAACTCCATCAACTCGACGTTGAGTTCGACCTGAGACTGGTTTTCTTCTAAGTTCTGCCGCAACTTTGGTGTCTGCTCGTCAACGTGTTTATAGATCCCGGCAACGTCACCGTATTTGTTGATGAGCTTCGCCGCCGTTTTCTCTCCTACCCCGGGCACTCCAGGCAGATTGTCGGACTTGTCACCTCGAAGAGCGGCATATTGGACATAGCTGGAAGGAGTTACCCCGGTTCGTTCAAGTATCCCGGCCTCGTCGTACAGCGCATAATCGCTGACGCCCCGCTTGTTGTATACGACTTTGATGTATGGATCTTTTACTAGCTGGTAACTGTCTCGATCACCGGTGACGATCAAGGTGTCTACGCCTTCATCTGATGCCGCAGTCGCCAGTGTGGCAAGGATATCGTCAGCCTCGTACCCGACTAGGTCGACTTGAGGAATGTGCAGGACATCGAGAACTTCCCGCACCAAACCCATTTGCTGCTTGAGAATATCGGGGGCTTTCGATCGCTGTGCTTTGTACTCAGAGGTCCGTTCGTGCCTAAAGGTTGGCTCTGGGCGATCGAACGCAACGAGGATTCCGTCCGGCTGATGATCGCGGACCAGGTTGACAAGCATCGAGGTGAACCCGAAGACTGCGTTCGTCACTTGCCCGCTAGCTGTAGCCAAATCTTCGGGCAACGCATAGAACGCCCGGTAGGTCAATGAGTTGCCGTCAATCAACATTAGAGAAGCCATCACGGCTGATCCTAGGAGATCTATCGGATGTTTAGGCGTCTCAGCGTCAGTTTCTCAACTCAGGCTGGCATTCATCTCTGGAGAGAAACTCGGTCGAGCCTATGTCGGACCAAGTTCGTCAGCGAGAACAAGCTCCGCGATTGAGCTGATCGACGCTCGTCGAGACATCGCGGTTTTCTGCAAGAAACGAAAGGCGTCTGATTCGCTTAGCTGATAGTTGTCCATTAGCTGGCCTTTTGCTCGGTCGAGCAGTTTCCGAGTTTCGAGTTTGTTTGATAGGTCTCGGATCTGTTCATTCGCTTCGCTCAGCTCGCTGAATCTTGCGATGGCGAGTTCGATCGCGGGAACCAACTCTTCTCGCTGGAACGGCTTTACCAGATAGCTCGAAACACCGATATCTCTGGCCTGATGGATTAGGTCACGTTGGGAGAAGGCGGTCAGAATCACAACCGCGCAGATTCGATTATCGACGATTTGGCGGGCGGCGGTGAGTCCGTCGACGTTCGGCATCTTGATATCGACCAGAACCACGTCGGGGTTGTGTTCGTTTACCAGTTCGAGCAGCTCTGCGCCGTCTTTGGCTTCGGCGGCGACGGTGTAACCTTCGTCGATCAGGGATTCGCGAAGATCTAACCGGATCAGCGCTTCATCTTCTGCAATTATTACCGACGGCCCCACGTTGCTCCCTTGTACTTGTACTTGTTGGGCTCATGAGCCCACAACTTACTAACGGTAGCGTAAAGATAGGTCTTTACTTTCGATCAAGAATCACCCACAACCGATTCGTGTAGGATATCTCCAGCGCTTCTTCAAGCGGTACTTTCCACACATCTGAAGACCAGCAGTCACAGTTAATCAGCGTTACCGTTGGCCACGCCAGGACCGAACGAAAGCGTGGATCTACACCGACAGCTGGTCAAGCAGTTCATCTTGACGCCGTTCCAGCTTTTTTATCTTCTCCAACTTATGATTCTGGTCACGCCGGAAGGCCGACACAGTTGCCGAAGCATCCCGATGAATCTTGTCAGCCTGAGGGGTCTCAGAAACCAACGCCCGAAGTCGCGCATCTTCGGCTTCGTCTTCGAAATGGGCAAGCTGCTCCTCGACTATCCGTAGCTCCTGCTTCAACGCCACTATTTCAGCCGAGAGAGCAATGAGTTTCTTCTCGATCGAGTTTCGAGCCATCGGTGCGGAACCTACTGACAATTTGTGGGGTAGAACGAACATTCAACGAGAAGTTGAAACAAGTGCCCGGGGTGGGAGTCGAACCCACACGCCCTTTCGGGCAGCGGATTTTGAATCCGCCGCGTCTGCCATTCCGCCACCCGGGCAAGGGCCGTCAGCTTAGCCCAAAATTATCCGAGTAAATCGGATTTGAACAAAAAAATATCAAAGTCAAAACCAGGCGGGACTAGACGCGGCTCATTTCTGGTTCCGGTACGCTCAAACGAGGAAGCTGTTACTAGAGGAACTCCAGAAACTGGCTTCAGTGTTAACTTTTTAGGCGTTCACATTACAGGTGTGACATTCAACCAAGTCTTGAGCCAACATTTTGTCCGAAATTCCGAAACCTTCTTGCCCGGCGAAGGGTCAGAGCTAACTGTGAAATCCGTGATGATTGCCTTTACTTTCCCGGGACAAGGTTCCCAAAGCCCAGGAATGGGTGCTGCTTGGAAGGATCACCCCTCGTGGGAGCTGGTCGCTGAAGCTGCCGACGTGGCCGAACGCGACGTCGAGCATCTCCTTCTCACCGCAGACCAGGAAGAGCTTACTGAAACCCGTAATGCCCAGCTCGCTACCTTTTTGGTGAGCATGATCGTACTCGACGCTATAGAACGAACCGGTGTACAACCAGCGATTCTCGCCGGCCATAGCCTCGGCGAATATTCCGCCCTAACGGCAACCGGTGTTCTCAGCTTCGAAGACGGGGTACGACTCGTCACTGAACGAGGCAACGCAATGCAAATCGCCGCCGAAGAATCTCAAGGCACTATGGCTGCGGTTCTTGGCCTCGACGACGAATCGGTTGACCTGGCTTGCCGTCGTACCGACGGCGACGTCTGGGTAGCGAACTACAACGCAGCCGGACAAGTAGTAATCGCAGGCTCCCCCAGCGCCATCGATGAGGCTGCAATAGCCGCCAAAGAACTCGGTGCCAAACGGACCATCCCAATTAAAGTCGGTGGCGCTTTCCATACGCCGTTCATGTCTCCAGCTCGAGATCGTCTCCGCAAGGCTATTTCCGAAGCCGACCTTCGAACACCGACCAGCCCCGTCTTTGCTAACGTCGACGCCGAGATCCACACCGGTTCCGACGAGTGGGCCAGCCTCCTCGGAGCTCAGCTGACTAGCCCAGTCCAGTGGCGCAAAACCTTGCTGGGACTTGAGGAGTCAGGCGCGTCGGTTCTTCTCGAGATCGGGCCCGGCAAAGCATTGAGCGGAATGGCCAAACGCACGGTTCCCGGCATTACGACTGCGTCCATCAACAGTCCAGATGCCGTCGACTCGCTCTTAGAAACGCTTTCCTCAATTGCCGATGGAGCAACTCCTGCCCTCGAAGAGGGCGAGAAACTCTATGCGGTTGAGCGGCTGGTCGTCAGTCCAGGAACCGGGATCTTCACTCCACATGAATCGGCCGTGTTAGGCACCGATCTCGCCATTGGCCAGCTGGTAGGCAAAGTCGGGGATATGGACATCCACACTCCCTTCGCAGGAAACCTTCAAGGACTTCTAGCCCTGTCTGGTGAGCGAGTGGCGACTTCACAACCTATCGCGTGGCTACGCGCAGCTACATCGGGGCACCAATGACCGGTAACCGACCAGCAATCCCACTGCGATTCAGCGGTGTAGGAAGTGCTTTGCCACAGAAAGTACTGACCAACGACGACCTGTCAGCGATGATGGACACGTCCGATGAGTGGATCACAGAGCGAACGGGAATTAAAGAGCGCCGCATCGGCGGATCCACCTCTGGCTTAGCTATCGAGGCTGGACAGGCAGCGATCACCCGGTCAGGTTTCGACCCGGCCAGTATTGAACACGTTGTATTAGCTACGACTACGCCGGACAAACGCATGCCAGGAACATCGGCGACCGTCGCCCGAGAGCTGGGTTTAACGTGCGGCACATTTGATCTTCAAGCGGCCTGCGCAGGTTGGGTTTATGGCCTAATCGTCGCTAACGGCTTTTTGGCTCAAGGCATGGAACGGATCCTCCTCATCGGTGCAGAAACAATGGATCGTATGGTCGATTTCACCGATCGGTCGACAGCCATCTTGTTCGGCAACGGTGCAGGAGCAGTCGTGCTAGAGTCCTCCGACCAGTCGAACGGAGAACTTCTCAGCTGGGATCTAGGCACCGACGGTGACCTGTTGCATTTGTTGTACACCGACTACGAAAGCTCTCTGCATATGGATGGCCGTGAGGTCTTCCGTAAGGCAGTATCGGTAGTTGTCGACTCCAGCCAGAAGACACTAGATAAAGCTGGGGTTCGGGCAGAAGAAGTCAAACTTGTTGTCCCCCACCAAGCCAATATCCGCATTTTGGAAAGTGCATGGAAACGGCTCGGTTTCTCTATCGATCAAACAGCAGTTGTTTTAGACCGGACCGGGAATACCTCGGCGGCATCCATCCCTATCGCCCTCGACGACGCCGTACAAAAAGATAGAGTCGACGACGGAGACTTAGTTCTTTTTGTAGGCTTCGGAGCTGGCATGACGTGGGGTTCTGCCCTTGTACGGTGGCACGGCAACTAGCTCGTTCGATTTAGGAGATTTCTAACCAT
Source organism: Acidimicrobiales bacterium (assembly GCA_020630065.1). Taxonomy (GTDB): domain Bacteria; phylum Actinomycetota; class Acidimicrobiia; order Acidimicrobiales; family SZUA-35; genus JAHDCC01. Next base: position 195,846 of record JAHDCC010000003.1, on the reverse strand, counting down.
ATGACTACTTCCAACCGGGTCGCGTTAGTGACTGGCGGAACAAAAGGTATCGGAGCGGCTTGTGCGGCTTCGCTACAACAATCGGGGCATACCGTTGTGGTGTGTTCGCGTACGAAACCTGAGAACCTCGCTGACGGTCAACGCTGGGTTTTCCTCGACGTCACCGACGCTGACTCTGTTGATAACGCATTTACCGAAATCGAAGCGGAAGTCGGAACGGTCCAGATATTGGTAGCTAACGCAGGGATAACGAACGACAAGTTAGTGCTCCGCATGTCTGAAGAAGATTTCGCTGGCGTTATAGACGCCAACTTGACCGGCGCGTTTCGGGTCGCCAAACGAGCGGTTAAGCCGATGATGAAGTCCCGTTGGGGTCGCATCGTTTTCATGTCCTCAGTTGTAGGTTCAGTTGGTCAAGCGGGACAGGCAAACTATGCCGCATCAAAAGCTGGGCTTGGCGGTCTTTGCCGGTCGATGGCCAGAGAGTTTGGTTCGCGCTCGATCACCGTTAACGCGGTTGCCCCTGGCCCGATAGAGACCGAAATGTTAGCAGCACTTTCTGAGGACCAAATAGCGGCGATGGTCGACGGTGTACCCGTTGGCCGTGCCGGAACCCCGGCAGAGGTGGCCGCCGCCGTCAATTTCCTAACCTCCGAAGATGCCGGTTACGTAACCGGCATCACTTTGCCAGTAGATGGAGGTTTGGGCATGCGAGCGTAGCCCCCATACTGATACGAAGCTAAAGGCAGCAGAGCCTGAAGCTTTGAAAGTTCGCATGAAAATGTGGCGTGTCCAACCGGATGTCACCACAAGCTAGGTATCTAGATATAGCAATACTTCGATGTAGCGTTTGCAGCTTCGAAGAACGTACCAGGTCTTAGGAGGACCAACATGAGTGAAGAGAATTTCGCACGATTCCAGAAATGCGCCGTTGAGGTGCTCAACGTCGAAGAGTCTGCGGTCAAGAAAGAAGCCAAGTTTGCTGAAGATCTTGATGCAGACAGCCTCGACCTTGTCGAGCTTGTAATGGCCCTTGAAGAGGAATTCGACGTCTCTGTTGGTGAAGACGAGCTTGAAGGCATCGACACCATCGGAGCTGCATACGACTTGGTGGTAGGCAAGCTCTAATGTCACGGCGCACCGTAGCAATTACTGGCGTTGGTGTCGTAGCCCCTTGCGGTGTCGGATTTGAGGCTTTTTGGGATGGTTTGTTAAGCCCCCAAGAAGCCGGTTTCCGGGAACTCAAAGATTGGGATGCGTCTCCATGGTTTGAAAACGCTAAACAGATGCGTCGAGCGGACAGGTTTTCTCAGTTCGCGTTGGCGGCGTCGCAAATGGCGTTGGATCAATCTGGCGATCTAGATGCCGATCCAGCTCGGATCGGGGTTTTGGTCGGCACCGGTATTGGTGGGATCAATACAACGGAAACCGAGATCCTTAAACGACACGAAAAGGGGGAACGTCGTGTATCCCCGTTTCTGATTCCGATGATGATGCCCAACGCAGCAGCAGCTGCGGTGTCAATTCGTCACGGCTTTCAGGGACCGTGTGAAACCACTGTTACGGCCTGCGCCGCTGGCACCCATTCGATCGGCAACGCCGCTCGACTCGTTCAGAATGGCTACGCTGACGTCATGCTTGCTGGAGGCAGCGAAGCTGCATTCAACCGGACCGCAGTCGCTGGCTTCCGTAATATGACGGCGTTATCGACGACGGGCGTTTCGTGCCCGTTCGACGAACGGCGAGATGGTTTTGTGATGGGTGAAGGTGCAGCGGTTCTGGTTCTTGAAGAGCTAGAAACCGCTCAAGCCAGAGGTGCTAAAATCCTTGGGCTTGTCCTCGGTAGCGCTAGCAGTGCCGACGCTTCGCACATCACGGCGCCGTCTGCTGAGGGCGAAGGCGCTATTCGCAGTATGAAATCAGCATTAGGTGACGCTGGAATCGGCGTTGACGAAGTTAAGCATATCAACGCTCACGGCACCTCTACCCCGCTCAACGACGCGGCCGAAAGCCATGCGTACTCCACATTGTTTGGAGAATCCGCACCGCCAGTGACCTCGATCAAAGGTGTGACCGGCCATGCTCTTGGCGCTGCAGGTGCACTCGAGGTCGCCTCGGTTGTTGCTTCGATGCAGAAAAAGAAGTTGCCACCAACGATAGGTCTCGAACAGCTTGATCCCGAACTGCCAAAGCTCGACTTTGTGCAGGGTGAGGCACGCTCCTGGGAGCCTGGCCCAACCATCTCGAACAGCTTCGGGTTCGGTGGACACAACGGAACAGTTGTAGTTGCCCCAGCGCCGTAACAGCGGCACTACAGACGTGTTTGACACTAGGCCCGCCTTAACCGGCGGGTTTCTGTGTTCCAGGACTTCTCTGGAGGCTGCTGCGGATCTAGATGGGTAGACGCGAAATTCCCGGCGCCGTTTACCAGCACCGGGAATACTCGTACGATGTATTGCGTAGCTAAGCGGCCTACTACTTAGGTGGCTGCTCGGTGCCTTTGGCGTATGCCTTCAACTTCGCTCCAGCGCTAACCTTGACTGCGGTGCCAGCCGGAATGGTGATTGGCTCCTTGGTCTGTGGGTTGAAGCCCTTGCGCTCAGCACGTGTAACCTGCTCGAACGACAAGAAGCCTGGAAGTGTCAACTTGTCGCCGCCATTGGCCACAACATGTGATACTTCGATAAACATTCCTTCGATAACGTCGCCGACGTCTTTCTTACTTACGCCTGTCCGATCAGAAATACGATCGACTAGCTGACTCTTGTTCATGCGAACTCCTTAAATTTAGTCGGCCCGCCAAATGGGGGGACACTGAGCAAAGTGGAGTCTGAACAAATGACATTGTCAAGGGTTTCCTCCACATTTGCTGTTGTAGAATCCGCTCCTGGAGCGGAAATGTTCCTCTTCTTACAAATTACAAAGCTAGTTCGTTTTTCGAGAATTCAACGTCTTTTACCATTCTTATGACGGAAATCCCGAATATCGAGATCGTCGACGGGCCCAAAATTACCTCAAAAACAGTGGGAAATAGGCGTTTTGGGCCCGAATCGTAAAAATCTAGGCTTTATGGCTCACTTGCCTCATTTGACGAAATAACTGACCTTTTGATGCCAGTTCCAGACGACGACGACACTAGAATCGCTCCCAGAGAGAAACTAAACAAAAGTTAACGGAATTTGGCGGCGCTCTGCAAGGTTCCGAGTCTATGGTGATGCTGATGCCCAACAAAACTGAGACCCAGGAAGCGTTCGAGACGCACGTACTTCCCCATATGGAGATTTTGTATCGCACTGCATGGTCCTTGACTCGTTCAGACTCCGATGCCCAAGATTTAGTTCAAGACACACTTCTCCGGGCATACCGAGCTATCGATCGCTTCGACGGCCGCTACCCCAAAGCATGGCTTTTAACGATCATGCGGAACGCAAATATCAATCGGGTTCGTAAGAAGAAACCAGATCTGATTGATAACCCAGAGATCGCATTCGAACGTTCAACCGACTTCGCCGATATGGAAGATCCAGAGGCTTTAGTCGTCGACCCGATGCTGTCCGCGGCGGTAGAAGACAGCTTCAGCACACTCCCAGACAAATACCGAGAAGTCATTGAACTTGTGGATCTAAACGGCCTGTCATACAAAGAAGCCGCCGACGCTATACAGGTTCCTGTTGGGACTATCATGAGTCGTCTGCATCGTGGACGTAACAAGATCCGTGAGCAACTCGGCGAGGGTGACGTCGCAGCTATCGGTCAAGGAGGTCACTAATCATGTTTGGAAAGATATTTTCTCGTAACTACTCTTGTAGCGACACCCTTGAACATCTCCAAAGCTATCTCGACGGCGAAACCGACTCTAAGACGGCCCGCAAAGTTGCCGCCCACCTGGCTGACTGTCCGAACTGCACAGATGAGCTGTCGCTCTACCAGCAGATCAAGGTAAGCCTTCGAGCGCCGAAGGTCGAAGTTGACCCTCAGGTACTTCAAGCGTTAAACGACTTTGGTCGACGCGTCGCCCAAAGCGACGCTCAGTCTTAACCGATCGATCCTACGACCCGGTTACAAATTCGCTGAAGCCCAGTACATATCCTGCTATAGTCAACAGCGTGAGTTTTTTGCTCGAGCTTCGACTTCTATACCCGGCCGCCTAGTCTTAGGCGAGTCGGGTTTCTTCAGTCGAATGCTGGTCCGTTCAAGTTCCTATCCTTGACGATTAGCTTGGTAATAACCGTCCACTCACCCACCCCTTTCTTCTTAAGGACGTCTTCATGAGCAATACCAGCAAAATGCCAATCGAAAAATATCAGCCGTTCCCGCCTATCGACCTCCCAAATCGAACATGGCCCTCAACCACCATCACCGAGGCTCCAACATGGTGCAGCGTCGACCTTCGAGACGGAAACCAGGCGCTTATCGAGCCGATGGACGCCGAACGCAAACAACAAATGTTCGACAAACTCGTCGAAGTCGGGTTTAAAGAAATCGAGGTCGGCTTTCCGGCTGCTTCACAAACTGACTTTGACTTTGTTCGCCAACTTATCGAACAAGACCGAATTCCCGATGACGTCACCATCCAGGTCTTAACCCAAGCGAGGGATCACCTGATCGACCGTACGTACGAATCTGTACAGGGCGCAAAAAACGTCATCATCCATCTGTACAACTCGACGTCGACAGTTCAACGACGTGTCGTGTTCGGATTGGACGAGCAAGGCATCATCGACGTCGCCGTCAACGGGGCTAAGCGTTGCGTCAAGAACGAATCTTTGATGGGTGACACCAAAATAAGGTACGAATATTCGCCCGAAAGTTTCACGGGAACAGAACTTCCATTTGCCATCGATATCTGTGAAGCCGTTATGGACGAGCTGGCGGCCACCCCCGAACGACCAATCATCCTCAACCTGCCCGCTACGGTCGAGATGAGCACTGCAAATATCTACGGAGACATGATCGAGTGGTTCGACCAGACCATCAAGAACCGTGATGCCGTTATCTTGTCACTACATCCACACAATGATCGTGGCACTGCGGTCGCCGCTGCCGAGTTCGGAATGATGGCAGGAGCCGACCGGGTTGAGGGAACACTGTTTGGCAACGGAGAACGAACCGGCAACGTCGACCTGATTACGCTCGGCTTGAACTTGTTTAGCCAAGGCGTCGACCCCAAAGTCGATATGAGCAACGTCAACGATCTGCGCCGGGTTGCCGAATACTGCAACCAATTGCCAGTCCACCCTCGCCACCCCTATGCTGGCGACCTGGTCTACACAGCGTTTTCGGGTTCTCACCAGGACGCGATCAAAAAAGGGTTCGATGCTATGGCTGCCACCGGCCAAACGCTGTGGGAAGTACCTTACCTGCCGATAGACCCCAAAGACGTCGGACGAACATACGAAGATGTTATTCGAGTCAATTCACAATCAGGTAAAGGCGGCGTGGCGTATCTTCTAAAGTCCGAGCACGAATTAGACCTGCCGCGCCGACTTCAAATTGAATTCACCCGAGCTGTTCAACAAGTCACCGACGCCACTGGCAAAGAGGTTTCAGGAACAGAACTTTGGGAGCATTTCACCAAAGAGTATCTGGAGGCCTCAAAACCGTATCGGCTCGCTTCTTTTAGCACCGCTCAAAATGTTGCCGGTGAGGACAGAACAAAGATCGAGGCCAACGTCGAAATAGACGGCGAAACGAAGACCATCGAAGGAGACGGTGTCGGGAGCATCGAAGCGTTCAAATCGGCGCTTCTGGCCGGGATTGATCTTCGTATCCGTATTCTCGACTATCACGAACACGCTATTGGTTCTGGGGCTAACGCGTCAGCTATCGCATACGTAGAGCTCGAGGTCAATGATCGAGAGCTTTGGGGCGTCGGCACACACAGCGACATCACAACTGCTTCGCTTCGAGCGATCGTGTCCGGTATCAACCGGGCATCGTAGTTGTCGACCTGGTCCTTGTAAGAATGGAATAACTGGATATGGCTTTGGGGTTTGTTTGTTCGTGAACGAACCCAAGCCATGTCCCGTGCCGTCTCGACGCTCTCGTAAGTTTTTGTTGACTACGTTCGCGGCTGCCGTGATCGCAGCCGGATGTAGCAGTTCATCAACTGCTACATCATCGCCGGATCAAGCTGAACCGGACGAATCCGGTCAGGTTGCGGCCAGTCTCTGCGAGTCAACAGACAACTCGCCGGCGTTCGATCCACTCGCCAGCGACAGTCCTTGGGACCTCGATGGCGGAGTCTCAACCGGCAACACCGACATCGAGGTGACGGTGACCGAAAATGCTCGGGAGCTGTTGGATGGAAGGGTACAAAACACGGTCGAAGGCTGGAACACTAACTGGGATATCGCCACCGTCGACATCGGCGAGATTATCGGCGGCGGGCCTCCACGAGACGGCATTCCCCCGATCGATCAGCCGATGTTTGAAACGGTTGCGCAGGGTTGTGAATGGTTGGCTGGCAATGAGCCAGGGGCCTTGGTCCAGCTCGATGATGAAGCAAGGTTTTATCCTCTTTCGATTTTGACCAGGCATGAAATCGTCAACGACCGGATTGGCGATGTACCTGTCGCCGTCACGTTCTGTCCTCTCTGCAACACTGCTTTGGCATTCGATCGACGAGTGGACGGCGAGGTAAGACGATTCGGCGTTTCGGGACTGCTGAGAAACAGCGACATGGTCATGTGGGATGACACGACCGAATCGATGTGGCAACAAATCACAGGAGAAGCGATTGCCGGTGAGGCCGCTGGAACACGGCTGGAAGTTCTGAATACCTCAATCGTCTCGTTTGAACAGTTTTCGGCCAGTTTTCCCGAAGGTAGATCTCTGTCACGCGAAACCGGTTTCGGTATCGACTATGGCGCTAACCCCTACGGCGGTTACAGTTCGAGTGGGCGCCCGTTCCTTTTTGATGGAGAGATCGATCAGCGAATCCCGGCGCTGGAACGAGTCGTAGCTGTGACTGTTGGAGAGACCAGCCGAGCGTACCCATTCTCACAACTTCCGCAGGGCACAGTTCTTACCGACGAAATCGACGACACTTCGGTTGTTATCTGGCGCAGTGGGAACACCGCCGATGCGTTAGATAACGGAACCATCGCCGATAGCAATTCGATCGGGTCTGCGGTTGTGTTCAGCCCCGTCGTTGATGGTCAGACCCTCACATTCACCGCAAACGGTGACGGAACATTCTCCGATTCTGACGGGTCAACGTGGGATGAGTTGGGGCTAGCGATCGACGGTCCGAACAAAGGCATTCGGCTCGAAACGGTGAGGCACACCAACGAATTCTGGTTTGCGTGGGCAGCCTTCTTCCCGGACGGTGAATTGTACGAAAACTAGCCGGCGTCAAGGCCGGCTCGAAGTTGGGCAACAAACTCGACAGCGTCGTCGATGTTCCCGCTATCGAGGACTCGCCTAATCACCGCAGAGCCTACTACGACACCGTCGGCTACCTCCGACACTTCAGCTGCCTGTTGGGGGTTCGAGACCCCAACACCGATAACAACCGGTTTGTCGGTGATAGCTTTTAGTCGTCGAGCCATTTCAAGCGCGCTCGTCGCAAGCTCTGATCGTTCTCCAGTGATCCCGACCAGACCTACCCCGTAGACAAAACCACGAGAACGTTCAACGATTCTGACCAGACGTTCGTCTGGGGCCGTCGGAGCCGCCAGCAGAATAGTCTCGACCGCTTCTGCATCAGCCGCCTTCGTCCAATGACCAGCTTCTTCTAACGGAAGATCCGGGAGAATCGCCGCGCTGATTCCGGCGTTGCTCAACTGCGAGGCAAAGCGTCGGTGACCCATGTGATAGCAGATGTTGTAGTACGTCATCGCTATAAGCGGAACATCGACATCGATTTTAGAAACCTGACCGAGAATATCTAACGGGTCCGCTCCGGCCGCTAATGCCAGCGACGATGATTCTTGTATCGTGGTCCCGTCCATTACTGGATCGCTAAACGGTATTCCGATCTCGATCGCATCGGCGCCAGCTTCAGCGCAACCCTCAACAAGACGTGGCCAGTCCTCTACCGGGTAACCGCCAGTCACGTATGGAATCAGCAGTTTCCGACCGTTATCTCGACGACTTCGCAGATGTTTTTCTAGTTGGCCAAGCTGTGGTGCTTCAGTCATGAAAATCCTTCACATTGTTCCGGCTAGTGCAATACTCTATGGGCGCATCGTTGACAACGCAGCGGGGTCGCCAGCCTTGATTGCCTGTACTTGAGCCACATCTTTGTCACCTCGTCCACTCAAATTAAGTAGAACGGTTTTCCCAGCCAGCTCCTCTTTAGCCTTAACCATCCACGCGAGGCCATGAGCTGGCTCCAAAGCAGGGATAATGCCTTCGCTTCGTGACATCAGTTCAAAGGCTTCTAACACTTCGCGGTCATTTACCGATTCGTATCGAGCACGACCGATATCTGCTAGATGAGCATGTTCCGGGCCCACACCCGGATAGTCCAAGCCGGCTGAAACCGAGTGAGCTTCGAGCACCTGTCCGTGTTCGTCCTGCATCAGATATGATTCGGAGCCGTGAACGACTCCCGGTACTGCTGAACCAACGGCCGCTCCCCCCTCGGGCTCTACCCCAATTAGTTGGGCATCGCTGTTCGCAAACCCGGAGAAGATGCCAATAGCGTTCGAGCCGCCGCCGACACAGGCAACTACATAGTCGGGGGCGCCGCCAATAAGCTCGTCGCATTGTTTCGACGCTTCGTCCCCAATGACGCTGTGAAATTGACGAACCATCCACGGATACGGATGAGGCCCCATGACAGATCCCAAGCAATAGTGGGTGGATTCGACTGTGGCCACCCAATTTCGCATCGCCTCATTTACGGCGTCTTTCAACGTTCGACTTCCGGACATAGCAGGTCGTACCTCAGCGCCGAGCAGTTCCATTCGGAATACGTTGAGTTTTTGCCGTTCCATGTCTACTTCGCCCATGTAGACGACACAGTCCATCCCAAAGTAGGCGGCGGCAGTGGCGGATGCGACCCCATGCTGGCCTGCTCCGGTTTCTGCGACGATACGAGATTTACCCATTCTTTTGGCCAACAACGTTTGACCTAACACATTGTTGATCTTGTGACTGCCGGTGTGGTTCAAGTCCTCGCGTTTTATTAGAATGCGAAAGCCTAACTCTTCTGACAAGTTTGCACATTCGGTCAGACCTGAGGGACGTCCAGCGTAAGTTTGCAGTAACTGTTCAAACTCTTCACGAAACGCCTGATCAGCCCACGCCTCACGGAAACCAACTTCTAGCTCGGCACACGCAGGAACAAGAGTCTCAGGAACATATCGCCCGCCAAATTTTCCGAACCGACCGTTGTCATCAGGGTCGTCCATGAAGTTCGTCGCAGAAACGGTTGAGGTCATATCTAGTCTTCTTCCCAGTTATATGGTTTAGGTTTGCTGGTTCGCTCCGCTCGACCGTGACTGTTGGCCGAGCGTGCTTCGTTGATAAATTTTCGCATTTTCACCGCGTCTTTTTTACCAGGAGATTCTTCGACACCGCTGGATATGTCGACACCCCACGGATGTAACTGTTGGATCGCCATCGCAACGTTGGTCGGGTCTAAGCCTCCAGCCAGTATGTATGGTTCGGAGATCCTTAGTTTTTCTAACTCATCCCAGTCGAACACCTGACCGCTGCCAGGGGTAGAAGAGTCGATCAGTAGCCGGGCTGGCGAGTACCGTTCAAACCTTCGTATAGCGGGGTTGGTGGCGGCTAGTGCTCGAATTACTGAAGGAACTCGTGCCGCTATCCATTTGGTTTCTTCGGGTGTTTCGTGCCCGTGAAGCTGAACTGCCCGAAGACCTACCTTGTTGGCGATCTCGACCACTCGTTCTTTTCGTTCGTTTCTGAACACACCGACCGAAAGTATTTCAGGAGGCAAATGCCGGACGATGTCTCGGCCTACCGATGGCGCAATTTCACGAGAAGAGGTAGTAAAAAGCAACCCGATGGCGTCAGCACCAAGACCGGCAGCTAGGAGTGCATCGTCGGTGTTGGTGATTCCACAAATTTTTATGAACACCTTTCCAAGGTAGCGGCGATGGGCGTCCTACGCTGTGTAATTACTGTGCCAGTTGCGACGACCGCACGATATCGGCGGCGTTGAAGTCGACGATCGTGAGATCGCCTCGATGCGCCTGTTGAGGGGTTTAGCTTCCAGCTTTTCGAAGCTGGGCGACAGCATCTGTAGCATTTCCACTCGTCACGATTGATTCGCCCACGAGAACAGCGTCGTATCCGCCTTCAGCCAGCTTCGCAGCATCGTCCGGGGTCTTTACTCCCGACTCGGCCACGCGGACAAGTGAAGGATCAAGCGACGCTCCAACTCGAAGAGCCCGGTTGGTATCAACTTCGAAGGTCGTAAGGTCACGCTGATTTACGCCAATCATCACTGGACCGACTTCCATGGCCCGTTCGACCTCAGCCTCGTCGTGGGTTTCCAACAAGCAGTCGAGTCCAATCTCGGTGGCAAGATCGAAAAAATCGCGGAGCTCCACTTGATCCAGTGCAGCGACGATTAACAGGACGGCGTCAGCGCCCATTAGACGAGCATCTAGTACATCGAGCGGTCCAACGGTAAAATCTTTGCGGAGAACGGGTACCTCAACGGCGCTACGAGCGGCCCGTAGATCGTCGGCAGATCCGCCGAAAAAGTCTTGGTCGGTGAGCACAGACAGACAAGTTGCGTCTCCTTCGACGTATTTCGTAGCCATTTCTGCCGGATCTAAGTCGGCGTGTAAGTCACCTTTCGAGGGTGATCGCCGCTTAATTTCTGAGATTACCGCTAACCCCTCAGCACTTCGAATTGCGTCTACGAATCCGCGCGGGCGGCCGTTGGTGTCGTCAGCTGACGCTATTTTTTCAACCCACGCGTCGACTGAGCGGTTGTCGTGAGCTGCCCGCTCACGGTGTTTGACTAAGATTTCATCGAGATACGTTCCCACGTAACGAATCTAGCAAGTATCTGCGTGATAATTCGGCTCCGGGTGAACCGACTCGAAAGACAAATCTTGCCGGGGCAGTTCATCTGTTCATAACAAAGCTGACCTAAGCTGAGGTTCGTGACATCAATTGTTGTGATCGAGGACGAACCAGATATCCGTAACCTACTAGCCCTCTACATCGAGAAAGAGGGTTGGCGAGTTCATTCATACGGTGATGGTGAAAGCGGACTCGAAGCTATACGTGCCCTTCAACCCGACTTTGTGGTCCTCGATATCGGGCTTCCCGGAGATCTTGACGGACTGGACGTTTGCCGTCAGCTACGTGTCACCTCAGACGTTCCCGTTCTGTTTCTGACTGCCCGTGATGATGAGGTGGACCGAATCCTTGGTCTCGAGCTAGGAGCCGACGACTACGTTACGAAACCATTCTCTGCCCGAGAAATCGTTGCCAGAATAAAGGCAGTTTTACGCCGAGGGGCAGCACAAACCGCGACAACCAAAACATTGCGTCACTTTCAATTTGGCTCGATTTCTATTGATCTGGATCGGCGGGAGGTCAACTCTGACGGGGAAACCATCTCGCTGGCGACCCAAGAACTAACACTGTTGGAATCCCTCCTCGAAAACCAAGGAATCGTTCTCAGCCGCGATCAGATATTAAACGCTGCGTGGGGCCAAGACTGGGTTGGCGATCCACGAACAGTCGATGTCCATATTCGTCAACTGCGCAAGAAATTGGGTTCAGATCTTCCTCTCGTTACGGTTCGCGGTTTCGGGTACCGACTGGGGTGACTATGCAACGACGGTTGACGTTCGCCTTTGCCGCCATGGCCCTAGTTTCGATTCTTCTACTTGGAAGCGGCGTCTTGGCGCTCTCTCAGTTTGGCGCGAAGCAATCTGCGGAGAACGATCTAGCAGACCGACTCGAAGCGTTCGCGGTGTCGTCTGAGCAACCTGGCTCATTAGGCGACCTACGACGCACCCTCGAACAGACAAGACGTTTTTACAATCTGTCAGAACTCAACATCGTTACGGTAGACGCCGACGGCGTGGTCACGAGTGTTCGCCAAGACCGTGGCGGCCCTAGACGTGATCAGCCAGATATCCGAGTTCCGAGCCTTTCGTCGGACCAAGTAGAGGCCTTCGTGTCAGGTCAGCCAGTCTTTTTCGATCAGAAAGGTTCGGTTACAGGAATTATCCGGCTGGCCAACCAGCCTGCTTTAGCCAACAACGACATAGCGATACTTGCGAGTGAAGAGCTGCCAATTCTTCGACGACAAGGCACGATGTGGTACGCGATATCGGCGATCACGGTTCTGGTGCTAAGTCTGATTGTGGCAGCGATTTTGGCTCGCAGGCTAACAAAACCCATAAAGGACATTCAGCTTGCTACCTCCGAGTTAGCTAAGGGTCGTCTTGACACACGGGTCGAACCGTCCAGTAACGACGAAGTCGGTGAACTCGCGGCTTCGGTGAATCAGATGGCAGCTGACCTGCAACGTTCAAAGGCGCTCGATCGACAGTTCTTGATGTCGGTTTCCCACGATCTACGGACTCCGCTGACCGCTATGAGAGGTTATGGCGAAGCCCTTATCGACGGCACTGTTGACAGCCCTAAAGAGGCTGGCGCGGTGATTGTGAACCACGCTGACCGTCTTAACCGTCTAGTCACGGACATCATTGACCTGGCCAGACTCGATGCCAACACGTTCCAGTTGAATCTCCAACCAACTAATCTCGCGGTCGTTTCTGGCCGAACGATCGCCGGTTTAGCTGAAGATGCCGACCGGCGATCGATAGAACTACATCTCCAAGCACCGCCAGAAATTCCTCTAGTCTCTGCAGACGCTGATCGGCTTGGGCAAGTTGTCGTGAATCTCGTGCATAACGCACTCAAATATGCCGAACGGCAGGTAGTAGTTCTCCTGGAGCCCGGCGCCGATGCCATGCATTTACGGGTGCGTGACGACGGTCCTGGCATCAGCTCTGCCGACCTGCCCCATATTTTTGACCGGCTGTACACGGCGAGCAACAAGCCAAAGATGTCGGAAAACAGTAGCGGCCTCGGACTCACCATCGTGAAAGAGCTGGTAGAAGCGATGGGCGGCACTGTCACCGCCAAATCAGCCATCGGTGAAGGGACCGAGATGACGGTCAGTTTCCCTATCGAAGAACCATCTAGCGATGGTCGGGTTTAGACAACCTCACCATGAACGACTTGACCGGCGATTTCTGCCCAAATCGCCGACACGTCGGTATCTCGTTTCAAATACGCCAGCGTCAAAGAACCAGACGAGGTAGCAACAGAACTTGTTACCGTTCCAGCCTTGCCCGAAGACGAATAAATTGTTTCGCCATCCGAAACCCGCCCTTCAGCGAAGCGGACCTGGTGAAGCCGCTGAGGGGTGTTGTTCCCTCGAGAATCGATCCGAGCGACTAGCTCTTGTCCGACATAGCAACCTTTGGAGAAATCGACCGATCTTTCGACGATGCCGGCCGCCGCCGGAATCGTCTTTTCGGTGAGTTCCCGCCCCATAGCTGGCTGCGATGAAGAGATACGTAACCGTTCGAAGTCCTCGATAGTGCCGATGTCGGCTCCATCGATCTCTACTTTTTGTGGCCCGACGATATCGAAACCAGGTTCACTAGACCATCGTGTATCAACGACGGCGTGTGAACCTTGGTAGTCACTTGCTAGGTCTTCGCTATCGATAGATGCGTCTGGTTGTAGTGAACGCACGGAAGAGAGAATGTAGTTATGGAGAGAAATTGAACAATCGACCCGAAGCTTAAACCGCTCTAGGCGGCTTTTGGCGCTCTCACCGAACCCGGAGTCGACGATTAACCAGTACCGATCTTTTTCCTTACGGACAACCCGAAACCAGGCTTCGACAAAGCCTTGTGGTGCCAGCAGCAACGAATACGCTGACCCGCCCAATCCGAGGGCTTCTACGTTCTGACTCAACTGTCCTTGCAGGTAGGTTGCGGCGTCAGGTCCGGCTACTTCGATCACGTCAACGGGAACGTGAAACATTTGGAGTTGGGTCATTTTCACTTTTCTGTTTCGGCGGATTCGTCCACGGGCCGACTAGTCGCTGGCCCTTTCTTCAACGATGATCGCCTAGTGGCCGTCATCTGCCGGGCGGGTTCAATCGCCGCGAGAAGTGCCGATGCCTTGTTTCGACACTCTTTGTCTTCCAACACAGGCTCGCTATCGGCGACAACTCCGGCACCGGCCTGAACGGCCGAAACCTCAGGGCCACAGAACATCGTTCTTATAGCGATAGCGGCATCCAGGTTGCCGGAAAAGTCTAGATAACCGACCGCTCCAGAGTAGGGGCCTCGTTTGACTGGCTCAAGTTCATCGATGATCTCCATCGCCCGAACCTTCGGCGCTCCACTCACTGTCCCTGCCGGGAACGATGCCCGCAGTACGTCCACCACAGATTTGTCGGAACGCAACTGGCCTGAAACCTCGGAAGTCAAGTGCATGACGTGGCTGTAACGCTCTAAGTTCATCATCTCATCGATCGACATCGAACCATAGTCGACGACACGACCTATATCGTTTCGAGCCAGGTCAACTAACATGACATGTTCGGCCCGCTCCTTTGGATCTTCGGCTAGTTCAGCGGCAAGTTTCCTGTCGTGGTGCTCGGTCTTGCCTCGCCCTCGAGTTCCGGCGATTGGACGCGAAATCACTCGGCCTTGCAGAACTTGAACCATCGGTTCGGGAGACGACCCAACCAAAGTGATCTCAGGACGCCGGATGAAATACATGTAGGGGCTTGGATTGATTTGGCGTAGCACACGATAAACGTCGAACGGATCAGCGTCCAACTCAAATTCGAACCGTTTGGAAAGTACAACTTGGAAAATATCACCGGCCACGATGTACTCTTTGGCCACTTCCACTGCTCGCTGATACTGTTCAGACGACAGCGACTCGGTGATTCCCTCGGGAGTCGACCCTAGCGTGGGTGGAGAAACCATCGGTTCTGAAAGCGGGGTCGCCCCGTCGATAGCAAAATTATCAAGCCGGGCCACGGCGTCGTCGTACGCTTCGTCGATGTCGGTCGGCGACGGACCTTCCGGCAACAACGCAACGGCGATCAGAATGGCTTGTTGCCGCCAATGATCAAAAACCGCCATCTCGCCAATCACATCAATTACCGAATCCGGGTATCCATGATCGTCGGCTGGCTGATTGGGTAAATGTTCGATTTCACGGATCGTGTCGTAGCCGAAGTAGCCAACTAGGCCAGAGGTTAATGGCGGCAAATCTTCGAAGGTGGGTGCGTTATACGCTTCGAGCACAGTTTCGACGGCCGCTAAAATGCCCGAATCGGTTGGAACGTCGCAGTCAGGCAGATGACCTTCAATAGCGATGTTTTGACCGTGAGCAATCATAGACGCTGCGGGCCGACGCCCAATAAAACTAAACCGACCCCATCGATCACCATTTTCGACTGACTCTAAAAGAAATCCCGGGTCATCACCTACACACCGAAGAAACGCCGCTACCGGAGTCGTCAAGTCGGCCAGGATCTCCCGATACACGGGGATCGCCCGATAAGAGGCTGCTAGTTCGGTAAATTCTTCGCGGCTAGTCACGTAACTTAGCCACCAAAGTCGTTAAAGAAACAGCTATATTCCCCGGTGTGGCAGGCTCCATCACCCTCTTGGGCTACTTTGAAAAGCAGGGTGTCACCGTCACAGTCATACGATGCTGACCTGATCCACTGTCGGTCACCAGAGGTGTCGCCTTTGCGCCACACTTCTTGACGAGAGCGGCTCCAGAAGACGGTACGGCCCTCTTCAAGAGACTGTGCAAGGGTTTCAGCGTTCATCCAAGCCATCATCAATACGGCCTGTGTTTCATTGTCTTGGACAATTGCGGGGACCAAACCGTCTGCGTTGTACGTAACAGCGTCGAGTTGATCGTCGGTCGGGTTGATTGGTGTTGCCATTGACATGTAGCGAGCTTATCGCCGAGTCGTAGTTGCTGCCGCCATTTTCGCGTATGGCACAAACTCTGCAGAGTCTGATTCGCTGAACTAAAGTCAAGGAGATGACCGGTCTTTCCCCAATGAGGTTCACACATTTAACCTTCGATGCGGTCGACAAACATGCGCTAGCACAATTTTGGTCCGATCTCCTCGAATGGGACGTCGACACGGTTCGCGGTGAAGTAGTGGTACATTCTTCGGGCGACGAATCCAATATTGTGTTGGTGTTTATGAATGTTCCTGAGGAGAAACGGGGAAAGAATCGTTGCCATCCTGATATCGAAACTGACAACCTAGAGTTGGCGGTTCAGCGCGCCGAACGTTTAGGAGCGGTAACGCTGGCCAGTCACCAAGAAGACAGTAACTGGGTAGTACTTCAAGACCCTGAAGGTAATGAATTCTGCCTTATCGAATATGCGTAGTCTTTTACCCTCGCTCAGCCATTGACGATAGATAAAGCTGTTCAACTTTTTCTCGAGCCCAAGGGGTCTTACGCAAAAACTTTAGGCTCGACTTCACCGATGGGTTGCTATAAAAGCAGTTGATCTCGACCCGTTCAGACAAACCCTCCCAGCCGTAGAACTCATGTAGTTCGGTGACGATCTGTTTCAGAGTTATACCGTGAAGCGGGTTATTTGGTTGAGTTTGATCCATGTACGACAATCGGCTTGGCTGCTGCTGTCTGCTCTCACAGCATAAGCGCGCCATGTCGCATTTCGGACTCTCCGAACGAGTTTAGTTCGGTTAGCTACAGCGGCGGGCCCCATCGATTCTGTCGGCGCTCGCCAGATGCAAATAGCAGATAAAGAAACAGGATGATATTTGCGATCGGCACAAAATAGAACAACACCCACCAACCTGACTTACCGGTGTCGTGAAGCCGATTAAAGTCCGCGGCCAGAGATATCCATAAGAGAACAACGGCGACAACAAGCCCAGCAACGCCAACCCCAACATCGATGGAGTTATCGTCACTCATTATCGGCGTCAACAAACCACCTCCAAAGACGTATGTGACGATCTGGATTATGAGAAAACGGAGTCGACCTATCCGACTCGAAAAAGAAAAAAGCTTCAACGTAGACCTTCCGCTTGGTATTTCAAGTATGGGTCATAGGAACTCAAAAAGGAGTTCAGCCTCGATAAGTCCACCCGTCGTAGGCGGTCCTCGCTACGTCATGGTCTGTTTGTCCCAGAGCCGGTTATAGATTCCAGAGTTGTCAACCAGGTCAATATGATGTCCATCCTCAACGACCTGACCGTGGTCCAAAACGATAATCCGGTCAAGCCCCTTCACGGTCGAAAGCCGGTGCGCTACAACAAGAAGAGATAGTCGACCATTCATCTCGTGCAACGTATCTTGGACCAACGTCTCCGACCATGAATCAAGCGACGAGGTCGCTTCATCTAGCAAAAGTAACTTCGTATCAGGCTTGAGTAAAGCCCTCGCTAAAGCAATCCGCTGACGTTGCCCACCAGAGAGATGTACACCCCGCTCCCCGACCACCGTTTCAATACCGTCCGGAAGGTCTTGAATAAAGTCGAACGCGTTGGCCCGACGAGCAGCATCCTCAACTTCGTTAATCGAATAGTTGCGAGCCCCTAGAGCAATGTTCTCCGCCACCGACAGATGCAACAGCGACGGGTCCTGTGGAACGTATGCGATATGAGACCGCAGGGACCGTCTCGAATGCTTATTTATGTTGTGACCGTCAAAGTAGATAGACCCTTCGGTAGGGCGTTCGAACCCAAGCAGAAGAGACAACAACGTGGACTTGCCTGCCCCAGAAAACCCAACCAATCCAACAGATTCCTGGTCTGCTATGGAAAGAGACAGAGATTCCAGCACCGGCCGTTCAGCCGATCGTTTGTAGGCGAACGAAACGTTGTCAAGCCGCACCTCACCAGAAGTGGGAACAAAGTCGGGCAACTCGTCGGGTTCTTCTTCATTGTCTTCTATCGTCTCCAACGACTCAACGAGGCTTCCGCAATGCTCTAAGAAGTTTTGAAGTTGGGCTTGAAGAGTCCAAAGGGCTCGACCAAGTTGCAAAGCCGACGCACTCGAGAATGCCAATAATTGAGCGGTAGCTTGTGGGTCTCTATCGACCAAAAACGGAAGCACCATAGAGAAGATCACAAAACTACCAACGCCGATGCCAAGAGGAGTGTCGACTCGAATCAGTCGCTGGTCTACCGCCTTTATACGGGCACGAAACGATTGATCAAATTTTGTATGAAAGTTCCTCTGAAGCTGGTCCCGATACATAAACGAGTTCACTGACCGCATATTTGCTAACCCATCACCCAAATAACCAAACGCAGCCGCACGTTCCCGGACGACAATCTTTTCGGGCTCCAACAGATGTCTGACGATTCTCGAAATGTACAGAGTCAAAAGGATTGGGCAGACAATAAAACCCAAAGCGATAACGACACTTTCAGTGGCCAAAAACGCAGCCGCAGCAACGATAGAACCAACCTGAAGCGGCAAACCAAACGAAACTATGCGATGGATTCCATCGAGCGCTGACGCATAGCTCTGTGCTTTCGACAGCAGCTGACCAGATCGAGCACTATCATAAAACGCTATTTCTTTGGATAAAAGCTCCGCTGAATAGTCTTGCACCGCGACCAGCGAAACCCGGCTACGAAGACGGGCTTCGAAGTAAAACAGCAGCCTCATAGCTACAAGTTCCAGTGCGACGTTAATGACGACAAGCGCAAGCAGCTCGGGAACGACGAGACTGAAGGTAACCTCTTCGGCCACCACCAGTTTGGCTACGACCCGAGCAAAAAGGTAGAGAGGCACCACCCAAAGCGTTACTTGGCCGACAAGCCAAATCACGACGTGCACCACATATTGCAATGGCGCCTGTGAGAACATTAGTCGCCAATAGTGGCGAAGCGCATGAGTGATCATGCCAACACCGACGGGTTACAGATAAAGACCAGTTGGTGAATCATCGAGGCGGCTGGCGGCAACAGCATGAATATCACGCTCCCGCAGAATAATGTAGTCGTGACCACCGACTTCAACTTCGTAACGGTCCTCTGGATTGAACAACACACGGTCGTCGAGTTCCATCGAACGAACATTCGGCCCTATGGCAATTACCTGAGCCCACGTCAGACGCTTTCCAACCTGAGCGGTTGCCGGGATAACTATTCCTCCAGAAGACATCCGATCCGCCTCGGCGCTTTCTAACCGGACCAGGACCCGATCGTTAAGCATTTTGATCGCAAGCTTTGATTCACCAGATCCTCGGCTATCGGGCTCGTCGTTCTGGTTGTTATCGGATTCGGATTTGTCGTTAACCACGTCAGTCAAGCTAGCCCCATAACGGGCCGACCCCTGTCACCACCAAGATTTGGCAACAGAACGATCAAAGAAATACAAACTATGCAAATAATTGATACATCGAGTTTCAACTAGAAACTTAGACAACTAGGGTCGAATTTGGATAAGCGAATTTGCACACATTCGCCTGGGTGGCCGGCGGCGAGTACAGCCTAAAACGGCCGTTGGTCACCCAGTATTTCTCAATCTATGCAATTGGCCGAACGATCAGGCCAGCTTCGGTTAACGATTCTTTTGCCTCAGCAACTGACGCTTCCCCGAAGTGGAAGATACTTGCCGCTAGCACAGCGTCTGCACCACCTTCGATAACTCCAGGCGCTAAATGTTCGACCGAACCGACCCCGCCCGAAGCGATAACTGGAATATTTACAACAGATGTAATCGCGGTCAGCATCTCGTTGTCGAACCCTTCGTAAGTTCCGTCCCGATCCATAGAGGTGACCAAAAGTTCGCCTGCCCCTAGCTGCTCCGCTTTCTGGGCCCATTCGACGGCGTCGATTCCGGTTGCCTGTCGGCCTCCTCGGGTGAAGATTTCGTAACCGGACGACAAACCAGGGGTTGTCGATCGGCGGGGGTCAATGGCTACCACGCAACATTGAGATCCAAATTCGGTGGCGATTTCGGTTATGAGTTCTGGGCGACTGACGGCTGCTGAATTTATGGACACTTTGTCAGCGCCAGCTCGCAGCAATTTTCGAGCGTCGTCAACCGTCCGAACGCCACCTCCGATAGTGAACGGAATAAAAACCTTTTCAGCTACTGCAGTTGCCATCTCGACCGTGGTATCACGATCTTCGTGCGAAGCTCCGATATCGAGAAATACGAGTTCGTCTGCGCCTTGTTCGTCGTAGAGGGCCGCCAGCTCAACTGGGTCACCGGCGTCACGCAGACCAACAAAGTTGACACCTTTAACCACTCGGCCATCGTCGACGTCAAGGCAGGGAATGACTCGAACAGTTTTCATGCTGCACCACCAGAAGAAAGTGCAGCTAATGCGTCAGAAACGGTGAACTTTCCTTCATAGAGTGCTCGGCCCACGATTGCGCCTTCGAAGCGACGACCTTCAACTTCCACCTCGGCAAGCGCCGTGATGTCGGCCAGAACACCGACGCCGCCCGAAGCGATTACCGGAATGGTCGTTGTAGCCAAAAGCTTGCTAAGCCCCTCTGAATCAGGGCCTTCTAGCGTTCCGTCCCGACCAATTTCTGTGACAACTAATGCTTCGACCCCGGCCGATTCAAACTCGGCTGCTAAGTCAAAGACAGTACGCCCAGAGTCTTGAGTCCATCCGTGTGTAGCCACCTTTTCGCCTCGAGCGTCCAGGCCAACTGCGACCGAACGACCCATGCTGGTCAGTGTGGTTACTAGTTCAGGATTTTCTAGCGCTGCGGTTCCAATAACGACCCGTGACACACCAGCGTCGAACAACGCGTTCGCCGAATCGACGGTGCGTACCCCTCCACCAACTTGTACAGGGACGTCTAACGCGTCACAAACGTTAGAAATAACGTCCAGATTGCTTTGGATCCCTGACTTGGCTGCGTCGAGATCGACCATGTGAATGATCTCGGCGCCTTCGGCGACAAACGCCGCCGCCTGAGCGACTGGATCGTTACCGTACACGGTCTCCTGGGCATAGTCGCCCTGATATAGACGGACGCAATTGCCGTCCCGTATATCTATCGCTGGGTAGAGTTTCATATTCGTTATTCCAGTTCTGTGGGCGCCCTCAGGCGACGGACCGTTCAACTTGTTTAACAAAGTTAGACACAAGCGTTAGGCCGACATTGGACGATTTTTCAGGGTGGAACTGCGTAGCCCACACATTGTCATTGGCAGATGCTGCGACCACCGGCCCGCCATAGTCGGTTACCGCGATCACATCTGAGGTATGTTCGGCGGCGAAACTATGAACGAAATAGAACCATTCACCGTCGAGGCCTTCGAGTAACGGATGTTCCGAGGTGACTTCAAGCTGGTTCCATTGCATCTGTGGATGCTTTACTCCAGCCGGCAGTCTACGTACCGAGCCGTTGAGAATGCCAAGGCCTTTAACGTCGGGAGCTTCCTCTGACCGTTCATAGAGAACCTGCATCCCGACACATATCCCGAGAAAAGGTCGACCCGAAGCGGCAGCGTCGACTGCGAGTACCCCTAAGCCAGACTGTTCCAACGCGTTCATTGTGGCGCCAAATGCTCCTACACCGGGGAGTACCACACCGTCGGCGGCCTCTATCTCGGCAGGGTTCGAAGTGAGTTTAGCGTCGACGCCTAAATGTAGGAGCCCCTTTTGGGCTGAATGAAGATTACCAATGCCGTAGTCGAGGACCGCTACTTTGGCCCCCATTACAGCGAACCTTTGGTGGAAGGAATCCCGCCGGTGTCTTCGACCTTGACCGCATCACGGAGACATCGAGCGAGTCCCTTAAACGCAGCCTCAAGAATGTGGTGAACATTGCGACCGTCTTTGTACGTGATGTGCAGCGTAATCCCAGCCGCGGTAGCGAAGCTTTGGAAAATATGTTCGGCAAGCGCCGGATCAAACGCCGGTTGACCCATTGGTAGCCCGTCAGGAAGTTCGACATTCCAAACAAAGAACGGTCGTCCTGACAGATCCAACGCGACTTCCATTAGAGCCTCGTCTAGGGGATACAGTCCGCTTGCGAATCGACGCACGCCTGACTTGTCGCCTAAGGCTTCGGCGAACGCTTCTCCCAACACGATCGATACATCTTCAACCGTGTGATGCGTGTCTATGTGGAGATCCCCCGTCGCCTGTACCGAAAGATCAAACCCCCCATGACGGCCAATCTGGTCGAGCATATGATCAAAGAACGGGATACCTGTCGATATTTCTGTTCTGCCGGAACCATCGAGGTCAATCGAAATTTCGATTGACGTTTCTTTCGTTGACCTAGATTTGGTGGACGAACGACTCATCGTTTCTCACTTACTGTACTTCCGGTTATGTCACCGAGAATCTTCTCCAACACCATACAGGCGATGCCGGTCACGAACCGCGTAGTATGTCTGACATAGCGTCTAGAAACCTAGCATTGTCCGGTTCAGTGCCTATCGTCACTCGAAGGCTCCCAGTTAGCCGGGGCCAGCTGGCAGTGTTACGAACCAGGACTGAACGATCTACCAGTTCAGACCAAACCTGATCTCCGTTTTGTTCCGGAGGTCGGAACAAGACGAAGTTGGCCCCCGACGGCCAGACAGTACAGCCAAGATCAGCTAGACCCTGCTCAACAATCGTCCGTTGCCCAATAATGGTGTTGACCCGGTCGTCCATATCGTCAATGAACTCGAGCGCCGCTATTCCAGCGGCCTGAGTCGCTGAGTCAAGGTGGTATGGCAACACCACTTTTTCTAGTTGGTCGACGATTCGAGGATCGCCCACGAGGTATCCGAGCCGAGCACCAGCCATAGCCCACGTTTTGGAATACGTGCGAGTGACCACCAACGACGGGTTGCCGTCCAACAGTTCCAACGCACTGTGTGGAGCGAATTGGCCGTAAGCTTCGTCGACTACAAGCAGTCCCCCGTACGCGCTGACTTCGTTTAGTACAGCCGACACGACTGACGGGTCGTCAACGATGCCAGTTGGATTATTTGGTGAGCACAGAAAGGTGACAGATGGTTGATGTTGTTTCACCATCTGCGCCGCTTCGCCCGGGTCGATTCCGAACTGTTCGTCCCGTTGACCTGAGACCACGGTGGCCCCAACGATTCGAGCGATATGGGTATGTAACGCGTAGGTCGGCTCAAACGTCAAGACCTTGCGGCCAGCACCGGCGTAGGACAGCAGAATCGTCTGCAATACTTCGTTTGAGCCGTTTGCGGCAAAAATCTGTTCAGCCCCGACAGCGTGGAGTTTAGCTATCCCTGAGCGCAACTCGCCAGCCGAACGGTCTGGGTAGCGATGCCATTGAACCTTCCGAACGGCTTCGGCAACGGCGTTGCTAAATTCGATTGGAGGCGCTTCGGGAGCTTCGTTGGTGTTTAACCGGACCTCAACATCAACCTGAGGCGAATGGTACCCTGCGAGTGCAGATAAGTCGTCTCTCGGTTTTGGGACATTCATCGGGCTAGCTCTTCTCTTCGAGGCGGTCCAAACGTAACTGGACCGATGCAGCGTGGGCGTCCAGCCCTTCGCAGGCCGCCAACGTGACCACATGAGGTCCCAGGGTTTTTAGACCCTGTTCTTCGACCGTGACGATGTGGTGGTCCTTCACGAAATCGCTGACCGTCAGAGCGGACGAAAAACGGGCGGAACCGTAGGTGGGAAGCACATGCGATGGACCAGCCAGGTAGTCACCGATCGAAGCCGGTGCCAGGTCGCCGCAGAAGATTGCGCCAGCATTGTTGACACGCCTCGCCAACTGATCTGCGTTTTCGCATTGGAGTTCTAGATGTTCAGGAGCGATTGCGTCAACGACGGCGAGTGCAGCGTCGGGATTGTCGACTAACGCGACATAGCCGCCTTCGGCTAACGTGGCTCGGACATCCTCGGCACGAGGCGAGTTAGCCAACAATGTTTCACCCGTAGCGCATACTGCGTCTGCCACCGACTCATCCCAGGTCACCAACCAGGCCAAACCGTCGGGTCCGTGTTCAGCTTGAAGAATCACGTCGATCGCCGCGTACTCAGGCGTGGCTGAGCTATCTGCAACAACGACGACTTCGGAAGGCCCTGCAAACGCCGCTGCGATCCCAACATCACCGGCCACCTGCTGCTTCGCTATTGCTACGTAAATATTGCCCGGCCCGGCTATAACGTCTACGGCGTCGATCGTGTCGGTACCGTAGGCCATTGCCCCGATGGCTTGTGCGCCACCTACCGAGTACACCTCGTCGACGCCCGACAAGTACGCGGCGGCTAAAACAGTCGGAGAAACGGCGCCGAGTTCGCGGCTAGGAGGAACACACAAGACGACGTTGTCGACACCGGCCACCTTCGCCGGAACAGCGGTCATCAACACCGTTGACGGGTATTCAGCGCGACCGCCTGGAACGTACAGGCCAGCCCGCTGCACCGGTCGTTGATAGGCCTCTATCCGGACACCGTCTTGCGATGTCACCACCGGGTCGTGAAGTTGAGCCCGGTGAAAGTTGCCGATCCGCTCGATCGCAACTTCCATCGCTGTCCGCAGTTCGGACGGGATCGCTTCAGCCGCCCGAGCCAACTCATCGGATGGTACTCGGACCGATTCAAGACTGACACCATCAAACTTAGCGGTGAGTTCAAGCAGGACTCGGTCCCCGTCCTGTTTCACGTCAGCCAAGATCTTTTCGACAATGGCATGGGGTTCAGAGCCAGCTATCACTGGCCGAGGCAGCTGGCTGGCGACCTCGGTTCCGCTCCCTCGTAGATCTAGACGCTGTAACACTCGCTCTCCCGTGGTTGTAGGTGCCGGTCCCCTCAACGTTACCTGGTCTGTAGCCGAGAGTTTCGCCTATTTGTCGGACGGCATATGTTCAAAGAACTCGACCAGCTAGAAGTTACTCTTACTGAGATACCCTTCTTCGAAGGCACCGCATCTACGGAAGTTCCCATGTCACTCGACCCCCACGCCCTAACCTCAATCGCCTCATCTCTCGAGGACATCACAAACCGGCTTGCCCACATCACAAAAGGCATGTCAGCTGACGATGACGACGCCATCATCGAACTTAATGAAGTTCAGCGGCAGCTAACAACAGCCAGCCGAAGGTTGGAAAAGGTCGTTCATCGCCAGCGCTCACGGTAGAACAGCCAGTCTTACCAACCAAGAAGATTTGGGCGGAGAAAAAACGTTGGCGCCCCCACGAAGGGGACGCCAACGGCGCAAATCGGGGCGGCGGATCCCCGTATCTGCTGCTACCAGGTGGCGGGAACCTGGTTGTAAGTAACACTAATTCATTGTGTTGGGTGTGTGGGTGATCATCGAAGAGATTTGTCGACGTTTGCCCCACATCGACGCCGACACCTCTGCAAGCCGTTCTACAATGAGGTTCGTGAACAGTATTTCTGTGTTCGGTCCGCTAGATCAAAACGTCGCTGAACGCGAACTATTTGTCGACACAGTCAAAGCACTGTTTAAACGCTCGATGGACCCAGAACTGCTCGATGATCGTCTTGATCAACAATGGCGATCCGAGATCATTACCCACAATTCGTACCGAGCCATACTCTGCCAAGATGATGCGACACACCCAATCGCTCTCCTAGAACATTGGACGACCGACGGCGGAAGTACGAGACTAGAGGTCTTGTTAGACAACAGGTTGACCGTCGGGGCGTCATCAACACAAACCACGGTCGAAGGTGAATCGATTCTGAACGCGTTAACGGCTTCTCTGGTCGAAACTCTGGCCGGTTCGCCACATATACATACATCGTCAGCTGAACTCTGGGCCCGACCTACCTCGACGCCGGTAGAACAGTTCCTGACCGCTTTACATGCCAAATTATCCCGACATCTATTTCAGATGCGCGCCTCGGCTTCAGCGTTAGATGCAGAGTTCGTCGACGAAAGTTCGGGATTTACGATGGCCGATCGAGACGACGTTATTCGCATCAACAACAACGCGTTCGCCCAGCACCCTGACCAAGGCGACATGTCGGTCGAGCGGTTCGATCGACTTACATCGGAGTCTTGGTTTCGACCCGACGGAATCAGACTCTGGCGCCAACATGGTGAAGTCGTCGCGTTCTGCTGGACCAAAGTTCACACCCAGCCTCATATCGGTGAGATCTACGTTGTTGGTGTCGACCCTGAGAAACAAGGCCAAGGCCTCGGGAAACTAGTCACCGCAGCTGGGATACGTTGGCTTCAAGATCAGCAACATGATGAGGTCATGCTTTATGTGGAAGCAACCAACGCTGCAGCCGTAGCTGTCTACGAACGTCTCGGTTTTCACACAGTCCGGACCGATAAGGCCTGGGAGCTATCATTGAGTACTGAGCTTTTCCAGTCCGACTCACCATCCGAAAGCACAAAATGATCTCTCCATGGTCACCGACAAAGGAACAGCTAGTAGAGCTGATGGGTGATCAGCCGCGTTACCGGGCAGATCAGATTTGGCGTGGACTTTATGAGCAAGGCCGACCTCCGAGTGAATTGCCAAACATACCGAAGAAGCTTAAGACGGCCCTCAGTACCGAGCTAACGCCCTCCTTACTGTTAAAGGCAAAACAAGAAAACAACGACACGGTCAAATGGTTGTGGCAGCTCCCCGACGATGAGCAGATCGAGACAGTGCTTATGCACTACCCAAAGCGGTCAACCGTCTGTGTTTCATCTCAAGCCGGTTGTGCGATGGGTTGCGGATTCTGTGCGACCGGGCAGGCCGGCTACGACCGAAACCTTACTGTTGGTGAAATCGTTGAACAACTCGTTGTCGCCCGCGAGGCTGCTAAACCTCGGAGGCTCTCTAACGTTGTGTTTATGGGTATGGGTGAACCGTTCGCCAACTACCCCAATGTGATGGCAACAATCGACCGGCTCCTAACCGACTTTCAGATCGGGGCCCGTCACATTACTGTGTCGACGATCGGGCTTGTCCCACAAATGTTGATGTTCGCTGAGGAACGTCTCCAGGTTGGTTTAGCAGTTTCGCTTCACGCAGCAAATAACGATTTACGAACCGAACTCGTTCCGGTAAACAAGCGACACCCGATCGAAGACATAGTCGCAGCAAGCCAGTTATTTCGAGAGCGAACTGGCCGCCGCGTTTCGTTTGAATGGGCCATGATCGACGGCACGAACGACAGTTTGAATGACGCAGCAGAGCTCGTGAAAGTAGCCAAGAAAGCGCGGGCTCACGTCAATCTTATTCCACTCAATCCCACACCGGGCTGGCCGACCAAAGGGTCGTCGAAGGGCCGGATCAACGCCTTTGTTCAACACCTTCACGACGCTGGCGTGCAGGCGACAGTTCGCTCAAATCGAGGAACCGATATCGACGCCGCGTGTGGACAGCTAAGAGCCAGCCAGCAATCGGTACCGGTCACGCTCAGCCCATCATCGCCCAAATCGCAGTAACTCAGCCCAGGTGGATAGACCGTTCAACTGCCCAAATAAGTCACCTGGGTTGATGGCATACCGACCCACAACGACCAGGCTAGCTAGGCGAAAATACCCGACTGGTCCACCGTGTTCAGGCTAGCCAGACCGACCACGTCAAACTGACAGGTATGGTTTGTGGTAATGGGTCTAGATACGTATCGTTCGCTTCAGCAGAGAATAGCGTCCGCTGGCTCAATCAACGAACTCAAAGACCCCCTTCAGGAACTAGCCCTCATCGCAGCCACCGGCCACGAAGAAGCGGGCGATCTGCTTTTGGTAACCATCGACCGTTGGCGACTCGTTCGTGCCCCGATTGCACGACAACTATTCGATCCCTCTGACCAAGATGACGTCGAACAAGATGCGCTACTAGCAGTCACGCGCTCTATCACTTCGTTCAAAGGTGACGCCAACGTCATGACATGGCTTCACCGGCTAGCCACAAATTGTGCTCTTGGCTTCGTACGTCGACGACGGGAACTCACTGGACTGCCAACCGAACACCTCGCTAGCGAAACGGTCCGATTCACATCGGTTGTCGCCAACCAGGCGATTATGAGAGACGCAATAGAACGGCTTCCCGAGCACTACCGGCTAGCGGTAACTCTCAGAGATATCGAGCAACTCTCGTATGCCGAGGTGGCCGAACGCCTCGGTCTCAACATCAATACCACCCGTGCCCATATCGCCAGAGGAAGGGCCCGTGTCGCCCAGACCTTGAACGATCAAAAACCTGGAGTTTTGGAAAGATGACGGAGCAGACATTTATTGGACCATACCGGGTGGTAGAAACGATCGGTCGAGGGGGTTTCGCTACCGTCTATCGGTGTGTCGACGACCGTCTGGAAGCCGAAGTCGCCATCAAGGTTTTAGCCGATAATCACGCAGCTGATCCCGATGTTCGTTCACGTTTCCTAGCTGAGGGGCGAATCCTGCGAAAGATCGACAACCGTCACCTTGTACAGGTCCACGACGTAGGCGAGACGGACCGAGACCAGCCATACCTAGTGCTCGAGCTAGCAAGCCGAGGCGACCTACGTTCAAGAGTTACAAAACTCCAAGAAGACGGATGGTCACCGACCTGGGATGATATTCGACTCCTAACTGATGCTCTTTTGGACGCCGCAGGCGCTCTTCATCAAACCGATCTGGTCCA
The DNA here is from genome assembly GCA_020630065.1 of Acidimicrobiales bacterium. Lineage (GTDB taxonomy): Bacteria > Actinomycetota > Acidimicrobiia > Acidimicrobiales > SZUA-35 > JAHDCC01. The sequence continues at coordinate 167,293 of JAHDCC010000003.1, read as the reverse complement.
TCGAGATCTATCTCCAGCAAACGTTCTGATCAAATCGACTTCTCAGCGACCGCCGGACGCCGATATAACCGTTATCGATCCCGACGAACGACTTATTGTCGCTGATCTGGGTTTTGCGAAGGACTTAGCGTTAAGCAGTGGCCTGACAGTAGGTGGAGGCACACCACATTTCAGCGCACCAGAACAGTTCAGTCACGGTCAGGTCACCCACAAATCAGATCTTTACGCCATCGCCAAAGTACTTGAATGGTTTGTCCGGTCTATCGATGCCGACAACCCGCAACGGACCAATCTTTTAACGGCGCTAGCCCCGTCGCTGTCGGCCAACCCCGACGACCGTCCAGACACTGCGGCCGAAATGAACGCTACGATCACGGCGGCGCTCAACAATAACCACCACCAAGCAATGTCACCAACGCTGCTTACGCGGCCGACCCCTCCACCGACTGACGCGGTCCCCACGTCAGTGCCACCCTTTCCGCTACCTGCTACCCCAACCCCAACTGCACCACCTCCAAACCCGCAGCCTCAACCATCGATGACACACCCACCGCTGCCTCCCGGCGTTGAGTCAAGGTCAAGACCAAAGTTGCCGTGGTTCTTCGCCGGGCTTGCCGTTGTTTTGACCATTGCGATCGTAAGTATCGGACTGTTGAGTTCAGGGATCTTAGGTTCAGATGAGGTCACCAGCATCGGCACCAACTTGGGTCGAGTCGTCGATGACACCGACCAGCCTCAGGTCATTCTGGATGGACCAATTGAGATACCCGTCGACCGAACGGGTGTTTTTGTCGCCCAAACCCCACCATCGAGCACCTTGGTGTGGACACTGCCCGGGGGCGAAAAAGTAGAAAACGTGAATGCGATTGAAATAACGGGAAACGGTGCAGGATCAGCCGTTGTCGAACTAGAAGTTCGTACTTCAGATGACCAGACAATAAGCGTCGAATTTCCGTTTGATGTTGTGACAGCTAACTAAGGCCTTGATACCCCAAATATTTTTTTCTGCCAACTGCAACTTTTGGTGCCTGTCCTGCACCTAAGGAATAACTGATAGTTCATGTGAGAGGAACGTAATATGCTAATTCGGACAGTGCGTGCTGGTGCGCTACTAGGGGCGGTTGCCATTCTTGGTGCCGCCTGCGGCGGTGGAGCGAGTGTGACCGCCCAGCCAGCAAGTGCACCAGATTTGGAGTCGGGCGACCCGTCGGCGTCTCCTGGAATTCTGGGTGGTGAGCAAACCGAATCCACAGCCGGAAATGGCGTTTCTCTCGAGGCCCCTGTGGTCGAGATAACCAAAGATGGGGCCGTCGTATCCGACGCTACTGGTGTGGTGTCTGGAGAAATCAAAACCGTTGGTCAGCTTGACACCTACACGTTCGAAGCAAGCGACGATCAAACAATATATTTGGTCGAAAGTGGAGGATGCTCCATAACGGGCGGCGACTCTTTAGGGTACGAATTCAAAGGCGCTGCCTCTACGAGCGGCGATTTTGCTGACGTAGGCGACAAGATCGACTGCGACAAAATTTCGGATGTACGAACCGAAAGCTCTGGAACAGTTCAGCTGACGATCACGTCGGAAAACGATTTCTATGGTGATGAGAGTGCGGTCGGAAAGTACTCGTTTCAGATCGTGATCGTTCCTGACCCGACTCCGGTACCTATCTCCCTCGGTGAAGTTGTTAGCCCAGACTCCCCTCAGGTGGGCGCCGGTCATATCGAGCACCTAGGTCAGACCGATCTTTATACTTTCCCGGTTACGGCAGAAACCGTATACGCCATCGTCGGCCAAGGCGATTGCAAAGTTGAAAACGGTGAAGAGTTTAGATTCGATATCGACGGAATCGCAGACGATTGGATCGATGGGTCGTCATCTTTCGATGAACAGTCGGCGGACGGAGACTGCAACGAAGTCTATGTGTTTGCTGCAGAAGAGACCGGAACGGCACGCATGCAAGTAGAAGGTGAAGACGCAAACGCTACGGGAACCTATTCGTTCTTGGTGCAAGAAGCCGACTCGTCACAGTACACGCCGCCAACCACCATGGCAGCTGAAGAAGCAGCCGATGAAGCGGTGGAGGATGCGCTTGAGGAAGCCGCCGACGGTGTCGACGAAGCAGTCGA
>JAHDCC010000003.1:0-165066 GCA_020630065.1 Acidimicrobiales bacterium | reverse complement strand
GAAGCAGTCGACGCCTTAACCGAGTAAACGATTCGCCCAAAGCTGGGTAGCCAATTGCCAAGTCCGGGCATCCTAAGTCGGATGGCCCGGGCATAGAGCAGTCGATTAGTTGTACCTTTCCTGAAAGGTACCGTCCCAAAGCGGATAGTTTTTGCAATACTAGTTTGCTATGGCCAAATGGATCGACCGTTCACATCCGCAGGTGACTACCGGAGCAGTGATTCTGGGATATATCGCAGCCTTTTCCGCCATTATCGGACTGTCGTCCGGTTTTGGTGAACTAGGTATACCGGCTGGTGTTCGGCTTCTTTTCCCAGTTGCCTTTGTCGCTGGCGCATATGGAACCGCCAATAACAAAAAGATCGGCCACCTTGCTCTCTCGGTGGCCGCCGTCTCCGAAGTTGCTCTTCAGGTTCTGTCACTTATTCTCACTGTTGGGGTTTCCAATATTGAAATCGTGTCGAGCCTGCGGCTAATAAATTCGATGGTGTTCTCTGTCGCACTGGTGCTGGCAGTTCTTCACCGCCAAACGCTAGAACATCGACGTATCTGGTTCGAATAGTGGACGAGGCACGATCCGACGCTATTCGATATAGCCACCTAAGGTTAGTGACATGCCAGCGATGACAAATAAACCCCTGCCAGAAGGTGACGAAAAACGGACAGCGGTCCGGTCGATGTTCGACACCATCGCGCCGCGCTACGATCTAGTAAATCGCTTGATGACATTTCGGATGGATGTTGGTTGGCGACGTAAAACCATCAAGACACTCAATCTCGAAACAGGATCAGTTGTCCTGGATCTGGCCTGTGGTACCGGAGATTTCTGTGTCGAGCTAAGCGAAGCCGGTCACAACCCCATCGGCGTAGACCTCTCCTTCGGCATGCTAGATGCCGCTCGTACAACCTCTCCACTAGTCCAAGGCGACTTGACGTGTATGCCTATCAACGCAGCGTCGGCCGATGCAGCCGTCTGTGGGTTTGCGTTACGCAACCTGGTTGAGTTGCCTGCATTCTTCGATGAACTTTATCGGGTGGTCAAACCGGGCGGACGTGTTGCGTTACTCGACGTGTCAAAGCCCGATAACAAACTGCTTGAAACCGGTCACCAGTTCTACTTCAATAAAGTTGTGCCGAAAATTGGTGGACTGCTTTCAGACAAGGACGCCTACGCCTATCTACCGAAATCGGTTTCGTACCTGCCCGATCCAGAAGTCATGAAACAAATGCTGGTTGACGCAGGAATGAGCGATGTAAGTCGACGGCAGCTCACTGGTGGTCTCTCACAGCTCATTACCGCTACCAGACCATAAGAGGTAGCCAACGGTTTCAGATTCCACATCTGTGGTCCATCGGCCAACAATAACCGACACTCATCGTTGCCAACTGGATTTTGATGGTTTCAGGTAGAGTTTCGTTCATGGCAGCCCTCACAATGCCGAAATATAACTGTGGCCACTGATTCAACCATGGACCTAGATTCTCCGGACGCAACGTCGAGGAACAATACACAAGCGAAACGACTCGACGTTTCCGTGATCGTTCCAACCTACAATGAGGCCGAAAATGTCCCGATTCTGGTTGGACGGCTTCAAAAAGTACTTTCCGACTATGAATTCGAAGTAATCGTTGTCGATGATGATTCGCCGGACGAGACATGGAAAGTGGCCGAGCGCATCGCTGAATCTCATCACAATGTTCGTCTGCTCCATCGGATAGACAAGCGAGGCCTTTCAAGCGCTGTTTTTGATGGCATGACGTTGGCGGAGGGCCAGGTTTACGTCGTGATGGACGCTGACCTTCAACACGACGAGCAGATCATTCCAGGTCTTGTGAATCCTATTTTGAACGGTGAGGCGTCGATAACCGTTGGTTCCCGAGAGGTAGAAAATGGAAGCTACGGAGATTTTTCACCATCTCGACGATTAGTGTCTTGGAGCGGATCGGTACTGGCTCGTCGTTTACTTAAGGTCAACGCCAGCGATCCAATGAGTGGCTTCTTCGCCGTCTCCAGCGATCGTTTTTCCGACGTCAAGAGAAGGATAAATCCTCGAGGATTTAAGATTCTTCTCGAATTTTTGGCTCGTAGGCCACGGCCAGACGTCGTAGAAGTCGGCTACGAATTTCGGAGCAGGCTTCATGGAACAACAAAACTAACCTCATCAATTGTCATTGCCTACTTGTTGACGATTGTCGAGCTGACGATTGGCCGAGTGATCTCTGCCCGCTTCTCCGCCTACATTATGGTCGGAGTTGTTGGCCTGGTAGTCCGAGTGGTAACTACCCAGCTATTCGGACTGCTAGAGAATACGAGTTTTGCCGACCAATCCCCTATTTCGTTCAGTCACCTTGTAACCGCATTGGGTATCGAGGCGAGTGTCCTGTCAAACTATTGGGGTAACAACGTATTTACGTTCTCCCCATTTCGCCATAAGGGACGAGACATTTTGGGAGGGTTAGGGCGTTTCCACCTTGTCAGCGCCCACAGCATTGTCGTCTCGACCGGTGTGATTTCGATCCTCTCAAGAGGCACCAACCAAGATCCGCTGTTTGTCACATGGCCGCAGGTCAGTCTCACAGTTTTCGCGGCGTCGATTATTGTTGCGACGCTCGGAAACTACTATCTGAACACGATCCTGACCTGGCGCACTGGATCATAAATGAATCTAGACCCTATTTAGCTCCATAAGGGAATCGCCAACAATCTGCACGAGTGACGAAATCTCTTCCACTGCAGTTCTGTAGTGCGACGATGACCGACCATACGGATCATCGACATCCCATCGAGTCTCCATGTATCGAAACGGGTCACGACCTCGATTGACATCATCAAGGAAATGATCCAGTCCACCAAATATTCCGCTACGCATCAGCTCGGCGACCTCGCGCAAGGGAATAATCTTCGAGAAGCATTCGCGGCTAATTACCGTAGCTTTTTGGACGTGGGCGGCCTCCATCGTCAGTACCAGGTCTGCCTCCTCCAAACTGGCTGCATCTACCTGGTAGCTGCGATGATGGGCGGCGTCGACTCCACGTTGAGCCAACACATCGACCAGCTTCTGTGGACAGCGCTGACCGTCGGCGATAAACCCGGCCGATCTGAACTTGACCCGATCATCACCGAACAACTGGCGGGACAGCAATTCAGCAGACGGGCTTCGGCAAATGTTGCCTGTACATAGAAATAGGACTTTCAATGGGTCGTTCATCGACCTCTCCTCGTAAATGGGGCGGCGAGTGTTCGCAGAAGATACCGACAATCAGAAGATAGTCGTATATTGCTGGCGTAGTCAGTGTCCATCTCAAAACCAAGTTCCAAACGGCCTTCGAAGCGAAGAACAGATACTTGGAATGGGCCTGTGATTCCCGGCCTTACTTTGTGCCGCGGGTGATTCAATAGGTAACGCTGTAGGACGATTTCTTTCACTTCCGGGCGGGGACCTACCAAACTCATCTCCCCGACTAAAACATTTAGCAATTGTGGTAGCTCATCGAGACTAGCTGCTCGAAGAAATCGCCCAAATGGCCGGTGTCGGGGGTCGTTCTCACTCTTGTGTGTTGTTCTCCGGTCGGGTCCTACGAAGCTTCGCTCCGCAACCCGACGATCAGGAAGCATCGAGCGGAACTTGAACATCGTGAACTCGCGGCCGTCTAAACCTATTCGGCGTTGTCTGAAGATTATTCCTCCAGACCCGAGACGTATACGAACTAAACATGCGATGACAACAAACACTGGAGAGAGAACTACCAGAAGTATCGACGACAGACATATATCGAGTGTGCGTTTACCCCAGCGAACGTACGCTGACGGCGACGAACTCGATACGTCGGTGATGATCAGTTGGTCATCTAGGGGCCGCAGATCGATCGTAGGCGCTGATTCGTGGCGGTTGTCGACCGATCCCGGCGGATGAGTTGCTTGTGTATTTGACAATGGAGGCGTTTCGGTCGCCTTCGAGATTAGTGAAACTACCCGCTTATCCATTTTGCATTCCACGCGTTCGAATATCGATGCCCCATCTTCGACCGGTAACAAGCAAAGGCGCAACCATGGTATTGAAATACCTTTCGTGAGCAATTCGGTGTGAACGTTTGCGCCAGGTCCGACGAAACTCCACAGGTTCGGCACACGTTAGCCTGTTATTCAGATCAGATGTCGGACCCCTAGCCTTTTCCGAATAAATCCAACTTCGCTCACCACAGCCCGTCTAGCGGCACAATAACTGTCGAAATGATAGACATCGATTGGGCAGAGTGCTAGCGTTCGCTCAGATTTACTAACGCCGCGATTCCAATAGGAATGAGTAAACCTTTGATGTATCACCCAGACGGTGGTGTTTCAGACACCGCCCGACTCGAAGACTATTTACGCGCTATTCGACTACGCAAATGGGTTGTCGTCGGCGTAACTGTTGCTGGCGTCCTAGCCGCACTCATGTTCTCCAGCTCTCGGGTAGAAAACTACGAAGCGGTTTCAAGAGTTGCCCTCTACCCAACTCCGGTCGGATCAGTCGATAATCGGCTAGTGACACCAAACCTGGAGAAAGAAAAGGAGATTCTCGCCTCGAACGAAATCGCTGTTCGAGTGAAAGAAGTGACCCAATCTCCCGAAACGCCAGCTGGTTTGTTGAGCGGCCTGTCGGTTAAGTTCGTTCCCAAATCAGATGTTTTAGTTGCCTCCTACACCTCAACCGATCCCAAGGTCGCTTCCGACACAGTGAACGCCTTTGTCGATATCTACAATCAGCATCGACTAGCGGCCGCTGTCGCCATCTATACAAACGCCATAGACTCGGCGTCTACCCAAATCCAAGAACTCACCGAGTCCGAAGAAGCACTCCGTCAACAAATCGCGACCGCTTCCGACATCGATCAGGCCGCCCTTAAACCTGAGTTAACGAGTGTGCAAACCCGCAAGCGGCAACTGTCGACTGAAAAGGCGCAGTCAGAATCGAAACAAGTTGCCCTTGAACGGACGCCGCCTGCCGCAGTTCTAGCGACGGCTGAGCCCCCTTCGTCACCTTTAGGAATTCCACGCTCGTTTATTCTCTTCGGTGGTCTAGTTGTCGGTGCAGTATCTGGGATTGTTGCCGCCTTTGTTCTAGAACGTCTTGACACAACCGCCCGGGACGAAAGCGACGTTGCTTTGGCTTTGGGAACATCGGTTATGGGTTCGGTACCTTTACTCGGCTTCCGGCAACGCAGTGGCCCTTCAAGCCTCGTGATGACGTTCACCGGCGGATCGAACCGAGTCAGCGCAGCCCGAGAAGCTTTCCGTCGACTTCGGAGCTCAATGCAATATCTCAACGCCTCCGCCGATATCAGCACCATCCTCGTGACCAGCTCTGCTCCGGGAGAAGGAAAGAGCCTCACGTCAGCCAATTTGTCTGTGTCGCTAGCCCAGAACGGTTCGCGTGTTGTGCTCATAAGTGGAGACATGCGGCGCCCGTCCCTGGAAAGACTATTTGGAGTCGAGTCGCCTCGTCCTGGTTTGGCTGAGTATTTGAACAACACTGCGGAACTAGCCATTGATCAAGTTCCGAACGTCGAGAATCTATGGCTTGTCCGATCGGGACAGCCTCCCGGTAACCCTGGGGAGCTTTTAAGTTCAAACCGGTTCGAACAGATGATTAAGGAACTTAAAGCAAACCACGTTGACTACATTATTGTCGACACTCCCCCCGTGTTATCAACCGCAGACGCGGTTTCAGCCGCCCGCCACGTCGATGGTGTTCTAGTGGTCGTAGACACACAACGCACCGAAACCTCAGACCTTCTTCAGGTACGAAGCGACCTAGAACGGAGCGGCTCGAAACTGCTCGGAGCGGTAATGAACCGGCAACGATTCAAACGAGATGGTCTGTTCAAACGTAAGAAGTACGCCTACTACGAAGCTGAAGCGAGCCGGGCCGCTCAACAACCTAGCGGAGTTGCGTTGACTTCGCCGGTCAGGCGAACATAGCGGCTTGTTCCGACCTGAGTTGGTCGACGAGTCTCCCAGTGGGAACGTTGACGTCGGCGTAGGTAATCGCCTGATCTTTCGACACCGCTCGACGAAGAGTACACCCCTGTGCTAACCCCATGGGCAACAGATCGTCGTCGGCAACCACATCGCTACGTTCGCACAAACCGTAGGTATCGAACCCTCCGAGCCCATCGAGGGTGTGTCCGGCTGAAAGGTCTGACTTCGCTACCGCGATGACGTCGACATGTGGACCATGAGACGGTGCAATAGTTGCGTCCTCGAAGAGAACGGCCCGAGCCGCTGCGTTAGGAACTTCGAAATGGCAGAGGTGGTACGGCACATAAAACGAGTAGAGCGGGCCGTCACCGAGCTTTCCGTATTTCAGATAAATATGTTGCTGCGGGTCATCGTGTACGGCGTAGACGTAGACGCCTGGGCTGGGTTTCGTGCCAACCACATAGTCGACGATACCGCCGGTGGCTTCGAGCATGTCTAGATCGTAGAACTGGGTAGCGTCGTCGATGAACCCGTCGAAATCAGGACCGATCATGCCGCGTTTGGCTACCGTGAACCCGGTGGCATTAGCGACCACGGCTTGTTCAAAGGCGATCTTGGTTCCATCAGCGAAACTGGTGACCATCTCGGGGGTTTGGCCCCACTGTTCAGCGAATTTCTTCTGGGTTTCCGGGGTTCGATAGTAGTCGAGCATTCCTTTGATATTGCCAGCTACTAAGGGCCGCAAACCTATGCCGCTAACAAACCGAAGCAAGTTCATCTGGACACCTGGCTGGTCACCATCACATCCGGTATAAATCACACCAGCCGATTGCGCTTTCTGGTGAAGGATCGGACCTATGACACCGTCTAGCTCGGCGTTGAGCATCACTACATGCTGGCCGTTAGCTATCGCGTCGAGAACGATCGGAGCCGCATGAAATATGGTTCCTGTCCCCTCGATGAGGCAATCTACCAATCCGCACCGGGTAGCGACAGTGAAGTCGGTTGTATAGGCGGGCCGACCTGTTTCAATAGCCTTGGTGAGCGCTTGGACAGTTGTGACCTCAATCGGATCGTCAATGCCAGCTTCAGCAAAACATCGGATGGCGTTTTCCGGGGTTCGGTTCACTATTACGACTAGATCCATACCGTCGGTATGGTTCAGGATGCGGTTAGTCATCCCCCGATTGATGAACCCGGCGCCGGTTACGGCAACCCGTACCGGATTATCATCGGCGGCTCGTCGTTCAAGCGCTCGATCAATAAGTATCATCGGTTCCTCGATTTCATCGTCACATCAGTTCACGTCGGGCAACAGAAGTTGCAAGGTCGTCGGTCGTGGTAGCCTGCGACCATCCAGTCCTCATCAGAACAACCACGGTGACCTGCTAACAATCGTCAGCGCCGATACTACCAAACCGTGTGGCTGGAAGACGCCAGCAGAGTGGTCTAAGCTTACGCAATATTCGACCCGTGATAGATCACCCATAATGCGGTCGGACCAATCGAGTAGATTCTTGACTGAGCAGATTGGCTCAACGTGAACGATTTGACCATATTTATACTCAAACACTTGGTAGAACTAAGGTAGAGGGAACAAAAGGCGTTTGATGGCGAATATTGGTTTGGTGACCGGTAAATCCTCCGACAGAAGGAACATACAGCGAACACTCGACACCATCTTGGTGTCGCTTGGTTGGCTGTCTATTCTGCTTGTGAGCAATATTACCCCAGCGTTCCTACGATCGAATTCTCGGTCGGTATGGCTGACGATAGTTGGATCGGTTGTCACACTATTGTTTATGGAGCGGCGTGGTCTTTACGTTGGACGTCCCGAGCTTCCACGAACTGAAGAAATTTCCCGGGTCTTCATCGCCGTTATCGCCGGAGCTGCGTCGGTCACAGTCTTTTCAGCCTTTGCCAATTGGAGCATCGGAGCGTGGGAGCTGCTTGCGGGTACAACACTCATCTTTACTTGCCGAATGCTCTCACGTGGCTTCATACGGGCCTTAGCGCCAGACTTCGCCGTTCTTAGGCGACCCGAGCCTGTTGTCATTGTCGGCGCAGGCGAAGAAGCTCGAGAGCTCGCTGAGCTAATTCTCGACCATCCAGAGTCAAACTTTGATCTACGTGGTGTGATCGGCAACCTCTCAGTCGCGGAACGAAGCGGACTTGACTCGTACTGGATTGGCCCGACGACTCGCCTGGTCGAGCTCATGCACCAACATGAGGCCACGGGTGCTGTCATCACGGCGACCGGATTTCGCGGCCAACAGTTCCGCAACCTAACACGTGAGCTATTCGACGCCCAGTACGATGTCCACCTCACGACCGGCGTAAGCCGTATGTGGGAAGGACGATTCGAAGTTCGGTCACTGACGCACGAACCATTGATCTTCATGAGCAACAACAGCGTTGCGAGATGGCAGCTTCGGATCAAACGTCTACTCGACATCGTCGGGTCGATAGTGGCGTTAACTATGGCGGCCCCAATTATGGGGATTGCCGCCATCGCCATTTGGCTCGAGGACCGCGGTTCGTTGACCTATACCTCTCAACGGGTCGGTGTCGGCGGCGAACCGTTCCCAATGCTTAAGTTCCGTTCGATGGTCGCTGATGCTGAGAAACTCAAAGCACAACTCGAAAGCGAGAACGAACGAACGGGACCTCTCTTTAAGTTGTCCCACGACCCCCGCATCACTAAGGTGGGCCGAATTCTGCGGGAGACCTCCATCGACGAGCTACCTCAGCTCTGGAACGTCTTGAAGGGCGACATGAGTCTCGTCGGCCCCCGACCGGCATTACCTGAGGAAGAAAAAGTCTTCGACGAAGAACTACGAGACCGATTCGAAGTTCGCCCAGGCATTACCGGACTTTGGCAGGTAGAGGCCCGGTCCAACGCTGCCTTTAACGCCTATCGACGCCTTGATCTCCACTATGTTGAGAACTGGACAATCAGCTTAGATTTGCGCATCTTGCTCGCCACGGTAGAACAGGTAGTTGTAACTCTGGCTCTTCTCCCTATGCGTGTCGTTCGACGCTCAGGAGCAGCCACCGACGCTATTTCCTCTGAAACCACATCAGATGACAAACGCAAGAAACCGGCACTGGTCGCTAGCCTTCCTCCTGCCGATGTCATCGACTTACGAGACCGCAGCCGCGAACGACTCGCAGCCGAACTAACCAATCAACGAGAAACCGTTATCGACTTGCGTGAAGATGATAACGTCAGGACTTCTCGACCAGCCGTCTCAGAGTAACTACCAGACTTTCCAACACGCCTGGTCATCATCCCACATCTGGTTTAACGAGCGGTATTCCCTGTACGTGTCCATCCCCATCCAAAAACCGCTGTGGGGGTAAAGACCCAATTGGTTTTCTCGGGTTAGTTTTTGAATCGGTTCCCGTTCAAAGAAATGTCCCGGATCGTCAGTGGGCAGATAGTTCAGAAACGATGTTCTGAAGGCAAAGAATCCCCCCGACACCCAGCTTTCCGATGGAGGTTTCTCAGCGAAATTGGTGACCATTCCAGTTCCGTCGGTCCCCAATTCGCCATATCTCGATGTTGGATGAACACCGGTAACTAGCCCGGTGAGATCTGATTTCGCTAACGTCGCTAGTTCAGTTCGAAGGTCGACGTCACCAACACCATCGCCGTAGGTAACCATAAAGAAGTCGTTGTCCAAATAGTCTGCGACTCTACGCAAACGTTCCCCTGTTCCACTGTCAACGCCGGTATCAACAAGCGTTACCTGCCAGTCTTCTGGGGCACCAGAATTCATGCGGGACTTCGTGCCTGCTGATAAGTCGAGAACCAAGTCGGAATTCAGGTCTTCGTATTGCAAGAAGTACTGTTTGATTGACCAGGATTTGTATCCGAGGCACAACACAAACTTGCGGAATCCGTGGGCCTCGTACATCTTCATGATGTGCCACAGAATCGGACGTCCCCCGATCTCGATGAGGGGCTTTGGGAGCTTCTCAGAAGCTTCTCTTATTCTCGTACCTTGACCGCCACACAGCACAACCACCGGCACATCAGCTGGGTTCGGACTCTGCATCATTGCACACACTCCCTTGTTAGACCACCCGGCTTAGGTTGGCGCCACCTTCGTTTGACCGAGCTTACACTCTTCATAAACGCCACAAACGTCACTTCTTAAACAAAGAAGTGACGTTGGGGTCAACTGCCCAGACCCGGGCCTTCTACACCCGAGAGCATCTGAACAGCGCTATTAGAAGCAGTATGAATCTGAAACTTGGTTATTGAGGCTGCCCGGCGAAAGGTTCCTGAGACACTTCATCTTCGAAGCGAACAGATTTCTCTTTAGCGGCTCGCAGAGCCGGGTAGGTAAGCACGGGTAGTAGCTTGTCCTCAACCGGTCCGAGCTGGCGTGAAAGATCTGCCAGTTCGTCTGCCTTCTGGCGTTGCAGTGGGACAGCGACAACAACGGCGTCGACCAGCTGAGTAAGCTGAACGGTAGACGCCAGGTCGAATACAGGTCCGCCGTCGACGACAACGACTGCGCCTTGGTGACATGCTGCCCGTAGGACTGAACTGACAGTGTCTCGTCTTAGGGAAGCAACCGCCCGGTTCGGGCCTAGACCTAAGACCCGAACCTCAGGGTCCATAGTGCGGGTAAATACTGAGCGGCCTCGTTGATCAACCAATGCCCCGTCGTTGGCTAATACTGACGGAATACCTCCGTCGACTCCGGCGTGGAACAGTTCGGTGACTCGAGGGTCGCGAACATCGGCGTCGACGAGGACGACAGATGAACCAAGACCGGCGAAACGTTCGGCCATAGCAAGCGCAAGCGTTGTCGCTCCTGCGCCTCGTTGTGTGCCAACCACAGCGACGGTTAGAGGGACGTTTAGCTGGGCTTTCGCTTCTGCTCTTACACAGAGCTGCTCAACCAGCGGCACTGCGTCATCTGGGAGCCGTTGGAACGCAGCCAGGTGTTCTCGGGCCAATGAGCGATAGTGGTCGAACTCGCCGACGACTGGTACACCGAGAATGAGTTCTGCGGCCCGGTCGTCTTGTACTTTGTTCGAGAACCGAGCCATCAGCAGTGCAAATACTGTTCCCAGGATAAGACCGGCGGCTACTGCTGCTGGAAGAACGATCCCTGTGCGACTTGAAACTCTAACTGGGGTTGAAGCTTCCTGAATGATCCGGGTGTTGATTCTCGCTTTTGAGGACTCAAGTTCGTCTTGGCGTTGCTGGTTCCGGCTGAGTTGATCCTGAATAAGTTGGCGTTGTGAAGCCAAACCTGGGTCGGCCTGGTCGGGCAACGGTCGTTGGCCTTGGCTTGATCGTCCCCGAGTGATGGCGTCAGAGAGCTGGTCGTTTACCTCGTTGAGTCGGGTTTGAAGGGCTGCCTCGTCGGTTTTCAGCTTCTGAATCCGTTCCTCATCGTCTTGAGGCAGAAGCTCTTGGTACGTATTGACGTAGGTTCGAACGAGTTCTTGCGTTGTGAGCTGGTCGGGGGCCGTTCCGGTCACGACCACAATGTCAGTATCGGGCCGTTCTTCGATCTCGACTTGAGTGAGAACGTTGCCCACCTCTAGTCCGTTAATCTTCTCCGACACGCTCAAGGCGGTCGCTTCGCTCCGCAACACGGCGATCTGGCTGGCTACGTAGCGGTCGGGGTTGATTGTCTCTGAAAAGACGGCGTCTTGACTACTAGGAGGCTGAATGTTGATGAGGGCCTCGGACTGCCACTGACTGCTGTCAGACAAACTCGGAGCGACAAACAGACCGGCCAACAGCCCCAGCGCGGTGAAAAGCACGATCACCCAAACTCGGCGCCTCAGTGCAGTAAATACAAATGCTAGTTCCATAATTGCTCCTTCACCCCGTCGAGCTGACTGCTAACTCACACAACTTCGAGTCGGGCCCGTCACTGATACTATCCGCGCTTAGCCCGTTGCCCCAGTCGCTGTTCGATGAGTCCCACGACCCTTCCAGCTGCTATCGAACCTCGTCGACAGTAATATACTGGGGTTTTCTTCTTTACGGCCTGATTATTTGGCTTCAAAGAAGACAGACCAGTCCTTTTTTCCTCGCCTGGCACCGACCTCCTGGCCAGTAACTGACTAAACCCTCGCCCATAGAGATAGTGCTGTTGCATCATTGGCCGCAGCCCACGTCGGTGGCGGTAGTGGATAATAGCGTCGGGAATATAGGTCAACTCAAGACCTTTTTCGATCAAGTTCCACGAGAAATCGACGTCTTCACATCTAATCAGCGACGTATCGAACCCGCCACTTTCTTCGAAATGTCGTCGGTGCAGACCCATATTGGCTGAAACGAGGAACGGCTGGCCGAGAAAGGTGGGCAATGAACCCGGTGTTGCGGGAGGACGCCAATCTTGCTGGCCGTCAATCTCGAGTAATGACTCGTCGAGGTGACCTCCGACGACATCGTGTTCATCTAACGCCTCAACCATTACAGACAACCAGCGTTCGTCGGCAATATCGTCGCCATCACAAAAGATGAGGTAGTCACCGCCAGCGGCTAGCGCACCCGTGTTTCGGGCATGAGCTGCACTTCGCACGTCGGAAGAATCAACGACATGCACCTCGTCGAAACTATGTTCTGCCAGTAGATCATCGAGCTGGGTGCGTTCTTGTCGAGAGTCCGTATTTAGCGATATCACCAGCTGCCATGGACCAGAATAGTCTTGTGCGGCGAGCGCTGCTAACTGATGCCGAAGGTCCTCGTCCGCACGACCGACAGGAATAACCACCGACACGCTCGGCGCATCATCAGCCGATCCGGAAGTCACGGCAGCGTCTTGTGGCGCTTGGTCGGCATTCGGTGTATCAGATGTCATAGATCCTCGAAGAGTGGCAGCCTGACCAAAGCAATACATGGGAAGCCCTGGTCAAACGCTGTATCAAATAGTTTAGGAATTCGTTTAGGTGGTCCCCAACCTAGCGATCGTCACGAGGTATGACTTCTGTCCCTCATAGGTCGACGTACTAGTCATATGGATCGAGGCACAACCTAGGCTGTGCCGCTGAGATTGCACATTGAGACCTCAATTAGGTAAATCTCGTCCGTATCGTAGGTCGATCCGGTGATTCTTTCCCGTAAACTTCGATCGTTAAAGCAATGCACAAATCATTGAAAGATGAGCAAATATGCCGGATAATGCAAAACCTCGCCGGATGACTCGCCCGCTCAAAGCGGCAGTCGTTGGTTCGGGTGGGATCTCCCAAGAACACCTGTCGTTTCTTTCGGGGAAGACAGTTGTTGCCGGAGACGTATCGGACCGAGTGAAGCTGGCGGCGGTTTGCGACCTTTCACCGGCAGCCGCCAAGTACGGGGCAACTAAGTTCGGGGCTGAAGCTTCATATACCGATATGACAAAGATGCTTGAACAGGCATCGCCTGACGTCGTTCACATTTTGACGCCTCCTCAATCTCACGTTGCTCTTGTTACCGAGGCGTTGGCCAGCGGCGCTCACGTCATCTGTGAAAAGCCAATTACGCCAACCTCAGAAGAGCTTCGCAAACTGCAAGCGGTCGCCGACGAGTACGACCGACATCTACTCGAAAGCCATAACTACCGATTTAATTCTGGAGTTGTCGCTATCAAAGAAATGATCGATGACGGTGATCTTGGCGATGTCCGAGAGGTCGAAATCAGAGTCACCTTGCCGGTGACTGATCCTGGAGGCCGATTCGGCGACCCGAATATGCCGAGCCCAATTCATAAAATGCCGGCTGGCGTCATTCACGACTTCACCACCCACCTTTCGTATCTGATGCTGCATCTGACGGGCGACGCGACATTTACCAAAGTTGGAGCCTCGTGGAATAACCACAGCGAAAGTCCGATCTTTCGATACGACAACCTGGATGCGATCATGATCGGTTCTTCGGCCACTGGCCCCGTCCACGGCCGTCTGCGATTCGAATCAGACGCCGCTCCAGACGGTTTCACCATCGTGGTGCGAGGAACTAGAGGCTATGCGGAAACGGATCTGTTCCAGCCGTACTTGCGGGCGGTGATACCAAGGACGGGCGGCGGACAGCTTTCACCGATAGCTAACCACATCGCCAACGGGTTAGAACTCGTCAAGTCGGGTGTGACTAACGTAGGAAAGAAAATAATGCAGAAGGGCCCATATCACGGGCTACACCAAATGCTCGATGACACCTATGCTGCCCTCGTCGACGGAAACGAAATGCCAGTGACTCCACAACAGATGTTACGTGCGTCGATGCTGGTCGACCAACTGCTAGCGGAGGAATCTCGAGTATGAAAATGTTCATTACCGGTGCAACCGGATTTGTCGGCCAGGCAGTCACCGCCTCGGCAATGGAATCGGGACTCAATGTTCGAGCCGTTGTGCGACCTGCCAGCAACGCGGCCGGGCTCAAAAAATGGTTTGATCACTCTACTTTCGAAACCGCCAAGGTAGATCTTCGAGACCGCAAAGCTCTGGTCACTGCTCTCGAAGGTGTTGACGTTGTCGTGCATCTCGCCGCCACCAAAGCTGGCGATTTTTACAGTCAATTCGCTGGAACCGTTGTCGCCACCGAAAATCTGTTGTTAGCGATGGCAGAAGCGAACGTCAAAAATTTGGTTGGCGTGAGCACGTTTTCGGTCTACGAGTATCTTCAAACCAAAAGCAACACGGTGATTGACGAATCTGCTGAAACCGTGGCCGACATAGCGGGCCGGGACGAATACACCGAGACAAAGCTGATCCAAGAAGACTTGTACCGAACATTCGGTGAAGTCGAAGGAAACAGTGTGGTCATTCTTCGCCCGGGCATGATCTTTGGCGCAGGCGAGCTGTGGCATTCACTGCTCGGTTCGCCGCTCGGACCCCGTTTCTTGAGAATCGGGTCGTCCTCTACCCTTCCTATGACCTACGTTGAGAACTGCGCCGACGCTATCGTCGCAGCAGGTGAACGACTGATGGAACAGAATTCGACCGTTAACGGTGAAGTCATTAATATCGTCGATGATAATCTGCCGTCACAACAGGAATACGCCGAGATGGTTGAAGCCGTTGTCGAAACACCAAAAACGGTGAAAGTACCGTGGGCAGTGGTCAAGACTGTGGCCGGTGGGATGAAGCTGGCGAACAAGAAACTAGTCGGAGGACGGGCCAAGTTTCCTGGCATCGTTGTCCCCGACCGGCTCCATGCCAGATTCAAGCCATTGCGATACACCAACACGAAGGCTAAGCGGCTCCTCGGCTGGAAACCAGCGTTCACGATCGCTGAAGCGATCAAACGTAGCGCTGAGATCGAACGCCAGCAGGCAGAGATGACCGAGCTGTCTTCTGATCCAAGTGACGCTTGAACGATGACGGCTACTCGAGTTGCCTACCTGGCCGCAGTTTTTCCTCGGGCCACCGACACTTGGATTCAACGAGAGTTGGCTGCTCTTCGTGAAGCCGGTGTCGAAATCGAGACGTTTGCGATCCGTCGCCCAGACACAGAACACATCGTCGGCGCTGAACAGCAAGCGGAGCTAGACAAAGTCACCTATATTCTCGAAGCAGCGAAGTCTCCCGCCTTAGCGGTAAGCCATGCCAAACTTTTTATACGTTCCCCACGCCGCTACGTCGATGCGCTTCGTCTAGCCTGGTCGACCAAGAGAGCTGGCGTAAAAGGTTCGCTGTATCAAATTTTCTACTTCGCCGAAGCAGGTCTTCTCGCCGAGGAGCTGAGGTCCCGTAAAATACAGCACTTGCACAACCATTTTGGGGACTCTGGCTGCACGGTTTCGATGCTGGCATCAGAACTTTCTGGAGTTCCCTTTAGCTTCACGCTGCATGGGCCGGGTATCTTCTTCGAAGCCAACACATGGCGGCTCGATGCCAAGATTTCAAAAGCGGCGTTTGTGGCTTGTATAAGTTACTTCTGTCGAAGTCAGGCTGCGATCTTTGCCGAACCTGACGACGTCGACAAACTCCACATTATTCACTGTGGCGTCAGCACACAAGCACTTACCCCCGTCAGCCATGATGGTGTGGGCACCGAAGTTATATTTGTCGCCCGTCTCGCCGAGCTAAAAGGCGTATCGGATCTACTGCGAGCAGTTAACACACTCGTTGATGCCCACCCGCAACTTCACCTGACAATTGTCGGTGATGGCCCGGAACGCCAACGTTTTGAGAAGCTCTCTAAAAAGCTTGGCCTTCAAAAGCATGTGACCTTCACCGGTTACCTTTCCCAGACCGAAGTCGCTGACCGTCTCAAACGATCCCACACGTTGGTCTTGCCTAGCTATGCCGAGGGAGTACCAGTTTCTTTGATGGAAGCCCTCGCTAGCCAGGTTCCGGTTATAGCAACACAGGTTGGTGGTGTTAGCGAACTCGTCGAAGATGGCACCAACGGCTTTATCGTCCGCCCTGGCGACGTCGGCCAGCTGGCGGATCGGCTCGACCAGCTCCTGTCGAGTGGACGTCTACGACAATCGATGGGCGAAGCCGGAAGGGCTCGCACCATCGCAGAGTTCAACAACACCTACGAGTCTCGCCGACTTAAGCTTCTCTTTGAAAACACAATCAAGGGCCTCCCAACCCCGATGCGTCCCGAGCTAGAAGGCTAACTTCACTCAGACTCCACACTAAATGGCTGCCGTTGACTGGTTCCCGCCAGCAACCCGAATGTGTGGATGGCAGCCGCCTGACTTTGGTGCACGGTATATTCGTTGAACATCGCCACGCTGTTAATGTCTTGCCATTGCCACAGGTATGGGACATCAACGACACCTGGAGTGGCACCAGTTGGGTCGATCATGAATTCACTGACCCACGACTCATCTGCGATCGAGTTTAACTGATGAGGACCAAATACCGGTGTTCCGGGCCAAACGGGTAAACCTCCGTTACGCGTGTCAACGATTAACGGGTGACGAACCGGTGTAGAACCTACACCGGTGATAAACACCGTATTCCGAGGATTTGCACCTAAGGTGACCGAAGCCGTTCTCAGCGCTGCCTCCCTATACGCGACCTCGCCGGTTAGTTCATAGGCGTGCAGCAAACCTACTGCACCGGGGTTACCGCCCGGGCCCAAACCCCAAACCAGTGGCACGTTGCTATTTTCAAGCGCCCATCCAAACGCAGTGCTATCGACTCCTTCAACGACACCATCGGCGGACCGCACAAATGAGTCGATAATCCCCTGCCGAACATCACTGTCGGTCACCGATTGATCCGCCCCGAGATAAATCCACGCGGCATCGCAGATGTCGTGCCCCTGGCAGTTCATAAACTGCTCGACCGTAGAAACAAACGATGTTTGTTCGACAAAAATCTGGTTCCATCGAGGTTCGCCGGTCAATTTCAGCAAAGCGGCTGCGGCCACCGTGCGCTGGTCTCGGACCTTGTCTGCTTTGGTTGGGTGTGGTGGCTGGTTTTCCGCCCATTCCATCGCCAGGAGTGCTGAATCCTGATATTCCTTTGCCCGAGTCGAATCGTATCGTTCCAGCACAAACGCCATCTCGGCGGCGACACCGGCGTAGATGTAACTCGACCAAGGGTCGGGTTCGAACGTGAATACGGCAAGATCGTCGGTCCAAGATGTATCATTCGGCTGAGGATGCTCAGACGCTTCGATTCCGCCCCTGATCCCGCCATCATCTCGTTGCATTCGTTTATAGGCATCAAGTGACCACAACGCTTCGTCTAATAAGTCCGGGATCGGATCGCCGCTTTCGGGCAGATTAAGTTCAAGACTGTTGAACATTTCTGGATAGTCTTCGACGAGCTGAACAACCGATCGGACATACCAGAGATGTTGGATTCTGCGATCCCAATCACCGGCATCGAAGTGGCCTCCCCAGGCGGTGGGCACGACTGTGTCGGTTTTACCTTCCACCAACCCGGCAAAGATATCGTCCAAAGGCTCTTCTAGGGCATCTAGTCCCGAATACGAAGATTCAAAGGCTTGGGTTCCGTCATCTGGGTGATACGGGCGTGGCCGCTCGACCGAGCTGTAGGGAGGACCTAACGCTGCCCCACTTCGCTGGTGGTACATGGATCGAGCTATTGTTGCCGTGATATTTTGCCAAACCGATTCATCTAATTCGAACTCGACCGAACACCCAACTCGGTCGACACAGAGCTCGTATGTGCCGGATGTATCGAGTTCAGAGAAGTCCATCTCATAGGTGTCAACGCCGGTAAGGTCACCTTTGCCATGCTCATCGGGGCGAACCCGTTTTGATGTAGAACCGCGAAATACTTCCTGATCAGTCTCAACATCACGGACAAAGAACGTGTCTTCGTTCGAATAGTCAATGTTTGCGACGCCTTCAAACCAACCCGCAAGATAACCGACTTTCAACGGGCTATCCGGGGTGAAACCTACCTGGTTAACGTGAACGACTGGACTGATCGAGTTTGAGGGCTGATGGTCATAGGTAAAGGCCGCTATCCCGCTTTCTGGCGAATTGAACGTGAGTTCGCCGTCGGCTAGAAGATCAGCGCCGACCTCAAAGACTAAATCGTGAACGAGAGGCGCGATTGTCTGGTCGTCGCCATCGACACCACTACCGTTGATCGTCGAAATACGTTGGGCAACCGATAGCTCGGCTGTCGCGCCGCTACCGGAAACAGTCCAAGTCGAGTTGTCTATTTGTTCGGGATCAACTTTGGCGCCGATCAATGACGCATGGGTCGTCAGAACCGAATCACTTCCACTCGCCTGCTCGCCATATTCCCGTCCATCTCGCCGGACCCGAATTAGGCGACCTTGTTTATAAAGTTCATCACCATCTGGAGGGTTTTCAAAGTCATATTGAACCTGTGTCCCGGATCGGATCCGACCATCCTCGACCCGAACCATTATCGTTGTCGGGGATAATGGTCGAACCCAACTGACCTCTTTGGCCGAACCATCTTGGCCTGAGATGGCCTGCTGGTACGTCGGATCTATGGTCACTCCAGCGACAACAGTCGTGGAAGGAGATGACGTTGTCGACGTTCGGAACCGCGCAAAGACGGTCTGATACCCGGTCGAAGAGCTTCGCAGCGTTACCTGACGGCTGAGGTCCCGCCATATTGGCTCGGCGAACGTTGGATCGAACCCGATCTGCATCTCAGTCATTCCGTCGGGGGCGACCACATCGACGACGACGTCTGGACCTGCGACAACCCCATCGATTGTCTGGATAGTCAGTTCACCATCGCCCCGCTCGGCGCGTAAAGCGGGTGACGCCTGCTGCTTGGACCCACGTAACGGTTCGTCTGAGTCTGCTGATCTTCGGGAAGAATAGACTAGGCCAGCGCCGACAACTAGCGAAGCTAGAAGCAAACCAACAACGGCTACGACTGCATAGGTTCTTTTAGAACGAGTAGGTAAACGCAACTCGTGCGCTTTATCTCAGAAGCCAGTTAGAGCGAACTTTTGTCCCTCGTTCTGGAAACTCCATACCATGGCGGCGGATACTGGCCAGACGGAAAATGACGATCATGACCATCCAGCTGCCGGTCAAAACATTTTCGGACAAAGACATGAAGGTTTGGCCAGCCATAACAGCAACGATCCACATTCCTACTTTGCGGTTTGTTTTGATCATCCGCCAGCCAGCAGCAAAAGTTGAATAAAACATGGCGACAAATATTGCGCTACCAACTATGCCGAACTGTACCGCCATATCTAAGATGCCTTGGTGAGCGTGAGACGCCTCAAAGCCAATCGTTCGCCACAGTTCAGCGGTCTCTGGCTGTAACGGCTCGCTCCAGAAAAGCCCATTGAGACCGTACCCAAGAATCGGTCGCTCGAGAAACGCCTCGAACGTTCCGGCCCAAATATCGGTTCGTCCACTGAAACTAGAGTCCTTGCCGGCGGCGCTGGTAACCGCTGAGATTGAGGCGAAGGCTCCAATGATGGCCAAGAGGCCTAACCCGAATGTGGACACGAAAAACATGACACCGTTGCGGTCGTCAAGTTGAGAAAAGTGTTCTAGCCACCACCAGACCCCAAGCATCAGGACAAACGCAAAAAGTCCCGTTCTTGAATCGGACATGAAGATCATAACAGCCAGGCCGCTAGCAGTCGCCCACTTGGTCCACTGGTTTCGATCAAACATCAAGACTGTCATCGCTCCGAATCCGAAGAATGGGGCCATGAAGTTTTTGTGGGGGTACCATCCGTGCCAGCCCGGCAGATTCTCGTCGCCATATTGGGCTTCACTGATATGTTCTCTAGCGGCGGGGTCGGTGGCTACTGCTATGGCGGTGGCCAGTAGCGCAAACCGCATAAACCAGATGAGCGGTTTAGTCAGGTCTTCGAACTTTAGTAGGCCGACGATGATCGAAAAACTTATTATGAGCGGTACGAGCTTTTGTAAGTCAAAGATGGATCCGGCGATATTGTTCGTCCAGATCACCGACAGCACGACCATGCCCAAAAACGCGGTCAACGAAACGGAGAATGGCATTTTGCGGACGGCATTACGCGGGGCCAGAAACATAACCCCGATCGCTGACAACAGCAGGACGTACGGGAGTTTTCCTGGGACATTCTCGACCGCTGGAAACGCAATCAACATCCCTACGAAAACGACGGCCTGAGCACAAAAGGTACCGAACGGTCCAAGTTCATCCCCGTAGACGCCAAAATCGTCAAAAGTCCGGACCGCCGAATGGGAATCGTTTCTTCGAAAGGTTGCTGCGGTCATTTATGTTCCACCTTCACTCCGACCACCCCTACTATCATGCCAATAGCCTGGGCAATCTTTGCGGCAGCAAACCTGAATTGTGGCGATTTACCGGAAATAAGCCGTTGGAACGGTCGAATTGAGGCGATCAGAACCCGTTTTGTTGCCCGCAAAAAGATTCGGGCACGGGTGGCAGAACCACTCTGCCGGTTTGTCACGCATTCGGTGTTTCCCATCCAGTAGCATCGCCTAACGATGGCCGCAAATGTCGAACGTTCTGGGGGTTCTTCTCCATGAGCCAGCGCATTAACTGCATAGTGGGCCTTAAGGCCAGCAGCGACAGCTGCGGTGTAGAAAACCATGTCTTCGCCGCCGAGGGTGCCCAGATCTGATCTAAACCGGATCGAAGGGTTCTCGTCCAACCAAGCCGTGCGAATCATCGAGTTTCCAGTCGAACAGACCGGAACCTTGGAGCCGTCAGGACGAAGTTCGGCTTCAGTGATCGACCCAAACGGCTGGTCGGTCAACCATGAAGGCGAATCTTGGGGATACCTAAGCATCACCGGGCCGGTTACGGCATCAGCGTCGGTTCGCTGTTGCACAACAAAGAGCTCTCGAATCCACCCTTCGGTCACAGTCTCATCGTCATCGACCATGGCGACCCAGTCACCAAGTTCCGCCGCCGCTTCCATTCCCATATTCCGGGCTACAGAGATGTTCTGGGCTCCCGAGTGCCGGTAGTGAAGTCCCCGATTGAAATGAGAACCGTCGAAAGACTCGACTACCTGTTCAGCTCGCTTGTCAGGATTATCGTCGATAACGACAACCGCTACCTCAATAGAGGGTTGCACAATATTGGCTGCTTTGACTAACGAGTCAAGGAGTACTCGTAGGGGCCCGTTACGACGATGGGTGCATACGTAGACGGCAATCGAAGTCGGTTCTGAGGTCAATTCGCTAGCAGCGGTGATATCCGAAGACTGTTGCTGGCCATCATCAGACAAGGTCAAGGTTCTAGACTCCCGGTTTACGCGTCAACCCAAAATCATAGCGTTTGACCGCCAGAAAGAGCGCTACCGCCGCCAAGCAATAGACCTCAAGAATCTTGACGAACTTAGAGAACTACGGCCTCTTCACCTAACAGAACGCGAAGTTCTGGGATCAGTCCCTCGGAAGTGTCGACGCAATAGTCATCGGCCAATTTGACAGCCTGGTTTCCGCTGAGATGGATGTAAACCGGTGAATCGCCTTGATGTTCTGAAAGAACCATGCGGAGTCGCTCTAGCAGAACGTCGGAGAGCTGATCGGGACGGACTTCGAGACGAAGCGGCGGAGCTGCACCTGCCATCTCGGCTTCGAACACTTCGACCGATTGTGCCATGATTTTGGGCTGATCGTCGCGTTTATCTACCCGCCCTCTCAGCACCACCACCCGGTCCTCTTCGAGGAGGTGCCCGTAGTCGGCAAACGTTCGAGGGAAAATCATCGTCTCGATCGAGTAGGCCAGATCTTGAAGAACCAGGATCGCCATAAGGTCGCCTTTACGTGTCCACTTCTTCTGTAGCGACGTGACCACGCCGCCGACTACAACGATGGAACCGTCGTCCATGTCTTCCAAATCGGCGAGTTGGTTCTCGACTTTGCGCGATAGAGCCGCTTCCATACCCATCAGAGGATGAGCCGAGACATACAGACCGAGCATCTCTTTTTCGAACGCCAGTTTCTGCGACTTTTCGAACTCTTGGTCGCCAATTTCTGGGCGATCGTCAAATCCGTCGTCGGTTTCTTCGAGCATGCCGAACAACGTCATGACACCTGAGTCATGGTCCCGTCGGGACGAAACTGTCTTCTCGATTATTTCTTCATAGACCAGAAGCAGACCTTGTCGGGGATGGCCGAGACTATCAAAACCGCCAGCTTTGATTAACGATTCGATCGTTCGTTTGTTCAACACTTGATAGTCAACGCGCTCGCAGAAATCGACAAAACTCTCGAACGGCCCGTTAGCGTTTCGTTCCTTTAAGATGAGTTCTACCAGGCCTTCACCAACGTTTCGCACGGCTGACATTCCGAAAGGAATGGCGTTAAGTTTCCCGCCTTCGGGGTCCGGGATAGAAGCGAAATCCATTTCCGATACGTTGACATCGGGCACCAGAACGTTGATACCCATCTGGCGGCATTCGCCGAGATAGATCGCCGCCTTGTCTAGGTTGCTCTTAACACTGGTGAGCAGACATGCCAGATATTCAACTGGATAGTTCGCCTTGAGATACGCCGTTTGGTAGCTAACAAACCCGTATCCGTACGAGTGGCTCTTGTTGAACGCATAGTCGGCGAAAGGTTCCATTGTGTCAAAGAGCTCTTCGCCTAGCTCACGACCGTAGCCTTGTTTCTCGCAACCATCGACGAAGCCAGCCCGTTCGGCTTGGATTTTTTCGCGGATCTTCTTACCCATGGCTTTACGCAGATTGTCCGCTTGGGCCAGGTTGTAGCCAGCAAATTTTTGTGCCAGCTGCATCAACTCTTCTTGATAGATGCAGAGACCGTAGGTTCCACCAAGAATTTCTTCAGCATCAGGGTGGAACGGGGCTGGGTCTTGTCGACCGTTTTTGCGGTCGGCGTAGTCGTTGTGCATGTTTGCGGCCATCGGACCTGGCCGGTACAACGCCACCAGCGCCGCTACGTCTTCGAATTCGGTCGGAGCCATCGAGCGCATTAGTGCCCGCATCGGAGCGGATTCCAACTGGAAAACCCCGATAGTTTGGCCTGCTTGTAGTAAGTCAAACGTCGGACCATCTTCAAGATCGACCGAGTCGATATCGATATCGAGGTCGGTGACCCGCTTGATCAGTGCCAAAGTATCGGAGATGACGTCTAAGTTCCGCAGCCCAAGGAAGTCCAGTTTAAGCAGCCCGAGGTCTTCGACCCCGTGCATCTCGTATTGGGTAACCACCGGTGCGTCTTCTAGATCTTTGCCAGCCTCAGGTTTGCGCTGGATCGGAAGATAGTCGGTAAGCGGCTGCTTTGTAACTACCACCGCTGCGGCGTGGATGCCGTCTTGGCGTCGCAGCCCTTCAAGCCCCTTCGCCACTTCGACCACACGAGCCACGTCTCGATCGTCTTCGACCATCTGGCGAAGCTCAGCCGCCATCTTGTAACCATCTTTGTGTTTCGGTGTTTCTTCGAAACAGTACTTCAGTGGGGTGTCACGCCCCATGACAAGTGGAGGCATCGCCTTCGCCACCTTGTCGCCAACCACGTAGGGGTAGCCGAGCACGCGAGCGGCGTCTCGAACAGCAGCCCTCGCCTTGATCTGGCTAAACGTTACGATTTGGGCGACGTGGTCGCGCCCGTACCGTTCGGCGGTGTACTTGATCATGTCGTCTCGATATCGAGAGTCAAAGTCCATATCGATGTCGGGCATCGACACACGAGACGGATTCAAGAAACGTTCGAAGAGAAGGTCGTACTTGATTGGGTCGAGGTCGGTGATCCACAGAGTGTACGCGACCGCGCAACCAGCCGCCGAGCCACGCCCAGGGCCTACCCGAATGTTCTCTCTCCGAGCATATTTGATGAGATCCCACGTGATAAGGAAGTACGAACTGAACCCCATGTTCTTAATAACATCAAGCTCGAAGACAAGCCGTTCAGTAATCTCGTCGGTTAAACCGTCGCCCCAACGGATCTTCGCCCCCTCCATCGTCAAATGAAGTAGGTAGTCGTCGGCGCCTTTGAATTCAGCAGGTATCGGGAAGTCTGGAAGCTGTGGGCTCCCGAACTCGATTTCGACATCGCAACGCTCGGCGATCCAGAGGGTGTTATCACAAGCCTCAGGTAATTCAGACCAGTCGCTACGCATTTCGGCAGCCGACTTTAGGTAGTGCTGATCTCCGCTGAATTTGAACCGGTCAGGGTCGCTCATCAACGACCCGGTTTGCACACACAAAAGGGCGTCGTGGGCTTCGTGGTCGGCCTGATCGGTGTAGTGCGAATCGTTGGTAACCAACAGCGGAGCTTTGATCTTGCGAGCTATTTCGATTAGCTGAGGGTTCGTTTCGATCTGTTCGGGGATGCCATGATCCTGCAGTTCGATAAAGAGGTTGTCACGACCAAAGATGTCTTGAAGTCGGGCCGCTTTCTCTAACGCACCCTCCGGGTCACCGTTCATCAACGACTGGAGCACGTGTCCGCCCAGGCAGCCAGTGGTAGCGATCACACCCTTGCTATGTGCTTCTAGAACTTCCCAGTCGACCCTGGGCTTGTAGTAATACCCTTCCATAAAGGCTCGAGATGCCAGCTGGATCAGGTTCTTGTAACCTTCGTTGGTCTCGGCCAGAGCGGTGAGGTGGTAGTAGAGTTTCTTTCCGCCGTCAGTTGAGCCACCAGAGTCGTCGACCCGGCCGCGCCGAGAAGGCCGCTCAAAGCGGGAGTCATGGGCCTGATAAAGCTCGGTACCGATAATCGGCTTAATATCTTGTTTTCGGCATGCACGATAAAAATCGAGCACACCATACATGTTGCCATGGTCGGTTATGCCAAGTGCAGGCATACCTTCATCCGCGGCTTTGGCTACTAGCTCGTCGAGCCGCGAGGCTCCATCAAGCATTGAGTATTCGGTATGGACATGTAAGTGGGTGAAGGAAGACCCCACAGAAACCTCTTTCCGACTTCGGAGTTACCGGATTAAACTAGGCGACTCCAAGATCAGAAGAAACATATCCGATTGACTAGTGGCCTAGCGCTAGTCTAGCGACGCTAGGCGCGATACTCGACACTATACGGCAACGTCTGGCTGATACGAGTTTAAATAGTCGGCGGGAGCCCATCCCCAGACGATGAGATGATCGTTTGGTTTCATCTGAGTGAATGGTTGAGACGAAAAATCCGCAGTCGAACGCAGCGAACCGGGACCAGTGTCGGCGCTGTCGAAACGGCTCGAATCATCGTGGCAAGCCATAATCATAGACTTTCGGTCGAACTCAGCGGCCTGGAACCGCTTAGCTAAGCGACTGCCCCACGCCCGTTCCTCTCCCCCGATACGACCACCGCCAACGGGGCAGACGTCGCTTAGACCAGCGAAGATCTGTAAATGTGACCGCTGCGTACACCGAGCAGCGATCAGCACATCCTCGTCAGGGAACGAAATGCGGGCACGCGTAAGATACTCGTCGGCCAACACATTCAACACACTCGCCGGCTCAGGAGAGCCCGCGGTTGAGACAAGGCCAAATAAAACAACCGGCGTGCCACCAATCCGCTCCAAACTTCCGTAAGCAAATCCAGCAAGCCGATTACCCGACGTCACTTTGGAGACAAGCGACCACGCTTCTATTTCTTTTGTCAAAAACCCGACCGACCAATCAACCGACGGGACTACCAGATCTCCAAAGACGCCAGCCTCGAGATCCGTGAATTGTTCAGCATCCTTTGTAACGACGTTTAGTACCACGATGTTGCCTCCCGGGCTTTACCACCCGCACCAGGAAGTCTTTCCAATCGCGATAGTAGTCTACAAATAGACCCCGCCGCCGGATTCTTGACCAATTCCCTCTGATGGAGGCAAAACTTGAGCCTTCTGCATCTGCTCAAGTTGTTGCTTTGCCACATGTTGTTGCGCAAACAACGTTGCCTGAATCCCGTGGAACAGACCCTCCAGCCAGCCAACAAGTTGAGCCTGAGCGACCCTAAGCTCCGCGCCGGAGGGAACATCATCGTCTTCGAATGGGAGAGCTAAACGATGAAGCTCCTCTTGAAGGTCTGGTGACAACGACGACGACAGCTCCGTCAATGATGTCTCGTAGATTTCTTTCAAACGATCCCGGCCTGGTTCGTCCAATTCGGTGGAACGAACTTCTTCGAGTAGCTGGCGAATCATCGTGCCGATTCGCATTACTTTTGCGGGCTCCGAAACCGTTTCGGAAGAAATCTCAGCTTCGGGTGCTGCCGCCTCAGCTGAATCGTCGACGATCTCTGGTTTCACAGCTTCTTCTGGGTTACTCATGTTCTAGTTTTACCGGTTCAGGTGCCCCAAACCTCACACGTATCAGACTGAAGCCGTGACACAGGGAACTAATACCTCGTCTTCGGTCAACGAACCGTGACGGCCAATGAGGTTATAAGGTCCTGTATCTGCAGGGTCGGCGAAGCCGGTCGGCTCAAACGGTAAGAGGGCGACATCGCCCATGCGGCTCGCAGCATCATCGGAAACGTGATGGCCAAACCATTTCTGCTTAATCATCTCATCTTTACGGAACACCCAGGCGTGATGGCCGTGCCACTCCTTAGCTGCCTCAGCGACTTTGTCTACATCGTCGGGACTTGTGTGCAGCCAGCGAAATCTCGCTTCACCCGACATCGCCACCACGTTTTGTGCGACCGCTGGATGGATATCTTCGATGTTGGAGCCGCAATCGACATGCCCATGGTCGGCGGTGACCAATAACGTGGTCCCGGCCGGTGCAGCCTCCAGAAGGTCATCAACCAGCCTGTCGACAAATCGCAGTTCAGCTTCATACTCCGCAGCGAGGCCGTACTCATGTGCGACTTTGTCAACTCCGTCGTAGTAGCAGTAGACGGCTTCTTCTCCGCTGGCAAGCAGCGAGGCTACGTTATGAACAAGCACCGCAGAAGTTCGGTAGCCCTTGAGCCGCCCGTTCCGAAGATGGGCTGTCGTGAACCCGGTCGTGCAGAATTCGCCCTTTGTGACAAACGGAAGATTATGGTCCAGAAACGGTTTGTATGGTTGAACCATCTCCGGAGGGATGCTCCGTCTCACATCACCTCTCTCATCGGTTCTCCATCGAAGCGTGTTGAGAATCTGATCGTCGACCATCATTCGATAGCCAACAATCCCGTGTTCTCCAGGCGTCAGCCCTGTCGTGATTGAAGTCAACGCGACCGCAGTCGTCGTCGGGGCGACAGTGGTGATAGATGCACCCTGCATCGAAGAAATCGTCGGCAATAAGTCAGGTCTATTTTGTACCTGGTTCCAGCCTAAACCATCGAGCACCAGAAGAACGCGTTGGGACGATGAACCGAAGTTGGCGGGTAATTCCGAGCCATCACTAACACCACACAACGCTGGCATAAGCCCGGTAACACAATCTTTGCCAAAGGCTGGCAGAACCATTTTGACCATGTTGCCGCCTTTCAGCTACGTAGACTGGCCTTGATACGGTAACGGCACATAGACCGTCTGACGTAAATAACTATCTGGAATAACCACTAACCGACGCAAAAAGTACGACAGCTGCGAACAATTCCCGCCCAGGCAACCAATCCTACATCCGAGTCGCGATATCCGGACATCGGGTATCACATTGGATCCTTAGGTGTTTACTACCAATGGCCGACTAAAGCTGAGATCTACCAACACATGGCTGTGCGAAACGGGTAGTGTACTGATCAGTGAAAGTTTCTACCCGTGGAGATTATGCTAGTCGAGCGTTACTTTCTTTAGCCCTGCATTGCGCCGAAGAACGCCCGACAACGGTTAGCGAAATTGCGGAACGCACCGCACTTCCGCAGCCGTATCTCGAACAGATTCTGCTGGCTCTAAAAGGAGCCGGGTTGGTCAAATCGAAGCGGGGTGTTGGTGGCGGATACCTTCTCTCGCGTTCCCCAAGTGACATCAGCCTGGCAGACATAGTCAGCGCGGTCGACGGACCCATTGTTTTAGGTGACTTTCAGGACCCACACACCGAAGGGGCCTGCAACCATGAAGGCCAATGTGCTCTTCTCGCAATCTGGAGCGCCGTTGGTGAAGATATCCGACGTCAACTTGAGGATTACAAGCTAAGCGACCTCGTTTTAATGGCCGAAGGCAAAACGGCGTGGCCAGAAGTAATCAAACGAGATTCCTCAACGCAGTAGCCGGTGGAATTATCCCAGGCTATTAAGAAACGCCACATGGTTCGGGCGTTCTCATCTAGGCCGCTACCTGACGGCAAAATCGATGCGTTGTGTGAACAGGCCAGGCACGCCCCATCAGCTGGAAATACCCAAGCGGTGTCGTTTCTAATTCTTGATACGCCGGACGTGACGAGTCGATATTGGAACACCACGTTGCCGCCTGAACGCCGATCGAGTTTTTCTTTCCCGAAGCTGCTCGACGCCCCAACTATCGTGTTAGTTCTGCTCAAACCTCACGCGTATCTCGACCGATACTCAGAAAAAGATAAGAAACATACTATGCGTGGACTCAACTTTGATGCCTGGCCAGTTCCATTCTGGTGGGTAGACAGTGGAGCTGTCATTCAGAATCTACTCTTGTTGGCTACCGCTGAAGGGCTAGGAGCGTGCGTTGTTGGACTCTTCGACCACGAAGACGACATCCGTACCGAATTCGGGTTGCCAGACGATCAACGGATCGTGACGGCACTAACCATAGGCCATGCCATCGAAGACTCACCGGGACGCTCAGCTCATCGTCAGTGGAAACCGGTCTCAGAAATTATCAAACGACCAACCTAACCGTCGTTGATCAGTTCGTTCGAGTCAACTCTGTTCAATATTGTCGAGCGATGTCAGCAGCGCTGAAAGGTCCTCAGGTAACGGAGCCTCAAACGACAGACTCTCGCCAGTACTTGGATGAGTAAACGCCAAACTCGCAGCATGCAAAAATGGGCGGGAAAGAAGCGTTGTGCCGCCCCCGTATTTCTGGTCTCCGACGATCGGGCGGCCAATAGATGAAAGGTGGACCCGAATCTGGTGGGTGCGCCCTGTTTCTAATTGGCAGCGTAACCTGGTCACCACACGAGGTTTACCCGACGGTCCTGCTATCTGATTGGCTTTAGGGAGACGATATGTGTCTTCGACTTCGTAGTGGGTTATCGCCTTTCGACCATCCATAACAACAGCTTGCCGTGTTGCGTCTTTTTGGGATCTCCCTAATGGAGCGTCGATAGTACCGGACTCAGAGTCGAATGCTCCGAAGGCAAGAGCCGCGTATTCTCGGCCCACGAGTCGGGCCTTGAGTTGATCCACAAGATCGACATAGGCTTCTTCAGTGCGTGCGACCATCAATAAGCCTGAGGTGTCCTTATCCAGCCGATGAACAATACCTGGCCTTCCCACTTGGCCTACATCACCAATTTCCGGGTACTTGGCTAAAAGCCCGTTGACCATCGTTTTGTCGGTCACACCAGATCCTGGATGCACAACAAGGCCGATCGGTTTGTTGATCACAATGACGTCGGCGTCTTCGTAGACCACTGGTATCTCAACATTTACATCACCAACCAGCTCGTTGTTGACAGCTGGCACCGATATTTCGATCGTGACACCTTCGGGCAGTCGACGTGAGCCTTTAGTAGCTACTACCCCATCGACCAACACCCGGCTTTGACCGATCAGCTCGGTAGCCCGGTTCCGGCTGACGTCAGCCACCAGGCACACCAATCGATCTACCCGCTCGTTTTCTAACGCTGGAGAGACCTCTTCAGCAAAATGTGCGATCTCGAGAGAAGGTTCTGCGGACGTTTCTGGACCCGTACTCTCAGACACTTGGTAGCGACTTATCAGGCTCTTGAAGGTCTTCGTCCTGTCCCACTTCATCGTCGGATAAAGAAGAGGCCACACTCGTGACTTCGGAATCGTTAGATGCTGTGGGCTTGGTCTCTGGTTCGTCAGGCGGAAACAGAACGGCCTGGACGAGTACCGCGATTACGCCAACGACGATCGCTGCGTCAGCAACATTGAAGATGGCAAAGAAATCGAACGGCCGGATGAAGTCGACGACGGCGCCTGACAACGGTCCTTCTTCGGCGCGAAAGATTCGATCCAACAGATTGCCGACCGCTCCACCAGCAATGCTGCCCAATACGATCTGCCCGTAACGGTCTTGACGTTGACTGGCGAGCCTGAACAACAAGATGCTCATCCCAAACGCAACTACAGCAATAATTTGACCAAAGCTAGTGCCACTGCTGAAAGCCGCGCCCTTGTTGTAGTGGAGCTGAAACTCAGCTCCGAAACCGAGCGCAATACGCTGTCCAGGTTCATCGACGAGCCGTGCAACGGCCCATATCTTAGTCAGTTGATCAAGAACGACGACTACTGCCGCACTAAGAAGCGCTCGTCTCACTTCCACACTCCCTCAGCGACAGCACCAACCTTGGGCCTGCCGCTAAAACATTGATGTCTTGTGTTCCACACGAACCGACGCTTCAGGAATGGCTTCGAGCCGCGCCTTTGGGATCGGTTCACCGCTTACTGTACAGATGCCGTAGGTATTATCATCAAGTCGTGCGAGCGCAGCGTCAATCTCAATGACTGCCTGGCGAGCCGCAGCCGACAGCGCCAGATCACGATCTCGTTCAACCGCTATGGTGTCGCCTTCGCCCGATTCCTCATCGAATTGCACATCACCGGGTTCACGATCTGCCATCAAGGCAGCCGCTTCAGCGGCCAACCGATCAGCGCTCGAGACGTACCGCACCCGCTCAGCTTCGAGCGCTTTGCGTTGCTCATCGAGCCATTTCTTGTCGGTCATGTACTTTGGAAGTGCACTCTTATTTGCCGCATCTTTTGTTGCCATAGTCGTCTTTCGCCGTGATTTCAGAATTCTTGAGGAAGTTTTAGCTCCGTTTGATTCTGATATCTCTGCCACTCATTTCTTGCTCGTTTGCCTGCGTAAACACTTACTTACTATCACCCAAGAGTTCGGACGATCGAGATATATCGATCAGGCTAGCTTCGTACTCGGAATCCTTCTCATCGTCAAGAGTTGTCGGGAACATGTAGCCAACTGCATGAATTGTCCTTGATAGCCAATTTGACAAGTCGGGCTATTCTAGCACCAGTCTCCGTCCCAAGAAAATCGAGAACCAGATTTTGACCAGAATAGTGGACAAACCCCCTTTATTTGGCGGTATTTTCATCCAAAATGGGGCCGAAAATCCTGAACTCTGATGCGTAACGCTTACATTTCCATGCCGTAGGTGTCGGACATCATCCCATCTGAACAGCTAACGCTAACCTATGGACATGGTTTCTGCTGTTAATCGACTTCCATATCCAGATGTACCTTCTCGGCCAAATTTCCCGAAACTTGAGCGAGAGATACTCGACAGATGGAACAAACAGGAAATTTTTACGAAATCAGTCGAACAGCACCAAAGTTTTAGCGACGGAGGTGACGAGTTTGTCTTTAACGACGGCCCGCCGTTCGCTAATGGACTCCCCCACTATGGCCATCTCCTCACCGGATACGTCAAAGACGTAATCCCTCGATTCCAAACTA
This sequence comes from Acidimicrobiales bacterium, assembly GCA_020630065.1. Taxonomy (GTDB): domain Bacteria; phylum Actinomycetota; class Acidimicrobiia; order Acidimicrobiales; family SZUA-35; genus JAHDCC01. The sequence continues at coordinate 133,217 of JAHDCC010000003.1, read as the reverse complement.
TGCGAGGCCATCGAGTCGAACGCCGATTCGGCTGGGACTGCCACGGTCTCCCAGCCGAAATGCACACAGAAAAAGAACTTGGCGTGTCGGGACGCAAAGCCATCGTCGACTATGGCATTGATAAGTTCAATGACTCCTGTCGTGCGTCGGTTCAGCGCTACACCGAAGAATGGCAACAATACGTTCAACGTCAGGCTCGATGGGTCGACTTCGATAATGACTACAAGACCATGGATCTTGACTACATGGAGTCGGTTATTTGGGCGTTTAAACAGCTCTATGAAAAAGGTCTGTTGTATGAGGCCGATCGAGTTATGCCATATTCCTGGGGTGCCGAAACACCACTCGCCAACTTTGAGATACGGCTTGACGACGCCACCCGTCCACGCCAAGACCCAGCGCTAACAGTCAAGTTCAAACTCGATCCGGTCGGCTCTGAACACGAACCCGTCTACCTCGCGGCCTGGACCACTACACCATGGACGTTGCCGTCCAATCTTGCACTCGCCGTTGGCCCTGACATTACCTATGTTGCGGCTACAGACAGCGCCGGTGACACCGTATTCGTTGCTCAAGAAGCGCTTGAACGATACAGCAAGGAACTACAACAAATCGAACCCGAACGTTCCTTCACCGGAGCTGAACTCGCTGGCCGGTCGTATACCCCCCTATTCCCTTACTTCGCCGATCATGCTGAAGCGTTTGTGGTTCTAGGTGCCGACTTTGTTGAAACCGGCGATGGCACAGGAGTTGTTCACATAGCTCCGGGCTTTGGTGAAGACGACCAACGAATCTGTGAAGAAGCTGGCATCACATTGGTTGTGCCGGTAAACGACGAAGGTCGATACACCCCTGAGGTAACGGACTTCGCCGGGGAAAACGTTTTTGACGCAAACCCGCTCGTGATCAAACACCTCAAACAGCAACATGCCGTGGTCCGTCACGAAACGTACGACCACAACTATCCGCATTGTTGGCGCACCGACACCCCAATCATCTATCGAGCGATCAACTCGTGGTACCTCCGGGTAACCGACCTCTCCGACCGTCTGTTAGAAACTAACCAGGAGATCAACTGGATTCCAGGCCATGTGAAAGACGGAGCGTTTGGGCGCTGGCTTGAGGGAGCCCGAGACTGGTCTATTAGCCGCAACCGGTTTTGGGGAGCACCCATTCCTGTGTGGAAATGCGACAATCCCGAATATCCACGAGTCGACGTCTACGGAAGTCTCGACGAACTCGAACAAGATTTCGGCGTTCGCCCAGATAATCTTCACCGACCTTACGTCGATGAACTGACCCGCCCAAACCCTGACGACCCAACCGGGCAATCAACTATGCGTCGAGTTCCAGAGGTCTTAGACTGCTGGTTCGAATCAGGGTCGATGCCGTACGCTCAACTTCACTACCCGTTTGAGAATAGCGAACGCTTCGAGCGACATAACCCAGCTGACTTCATTGTCGAATACATCGCTCAAACCAGGGGCTGGTTTTACACGATGCATGTGCTCTCTGTTGCCCTCTTTGATAAACCTGCATTCCAAAACGTTATTTGCCACGGAGTCGTGCTAGATAATGAGGGTCGGAAACTCTCAAAGAAACTCAGAAATTACCCTGACCCGCTCGAAATCTTCGACCAGTACGGTTCTGATGCGTTGCGATGGTTCCTAATGAGCTCACCCATTCTACGGGGCCAGGATTTACGTATTAGCCAAGACGGGACTGAGGTCCGAGACGTCGTCCGCCAAATCCTGAACCCGATTTGGAGCACCTACAGCTTCTTCACGTTGTATGCCAACGCTGAAGGCTACACCGCAATTGAGCGAACCGACTCAACCAACCTACTCGATCGCTATGTTCTGGCTAAAGCACATGATTTGGTCGCTCAGGCTGGCGATCGCCTAGATAGTTATGACTTAGCCGGGGCATGTGCCGGGGTTCAAAGTTTTCTAGACGCATTAACAAACTGGTACATCCGTCGCAGCCGGGAACGGTTCTGGAATACAGACAAAGAAGAAGGCGACACCTCCGTTGACGAAGAAGCTCTCGACACGCTCTATACCGTGCTTCGAGTGCTCTCGAAAGTTATCGCACCTCTAGCACCCATGTTGGCAGAAGAGATCTGGACTGGTTTAACCGACGACGACTCCTCTGTTCATCTGCAAGCGTGGCCTTCAAGAAACGACCTTCCCGCCGACCCTGAGCTGGTCGAGGCAATGGATCAGCTACGGGACGTCGCTTCGACTGCGTTATCACTTCGCGACGAACGCGGGCTTAGGATCAGGCTACCTTTGGCCAAAGTAACGGTCGCAGGGCCGAAGACCGATGCAATCGGACCTTTCGTCGACCTTCTAACCGACGAGATTAACGTCAAAGCAGTCGAACTCACCAATGAAGTCGAAACCTTTGGCACATTCCGGTTGCGACCAAACGGTCGAGTGCTTGGGCCGCTCATTGGCGGCGATGTACAGAAAGTGATCAAAGCAGCGAAGGCCGGCGATTGGACGCTAAACGATGATGGTTCGGTGACCGTTGCCGGCCATACCCTCGTGGAAGATCAATTTGAACTCGCCCTCGACCCAACCGATGGTGTCGCCGCAGCAGCCCTTCCAGGAAACGACGCCGTTGTCGTCCTAGATACCGAACTCACAGAAGAGCTTGAGGCTGAAGGATTGGCAAGAGACCTGGTACGTCTCGTCCAGCAAGAACGCAAGGATCGTGAACTAAACGTCGTAGACCGGATCCGTTTAGAGACCAATTTGCCAACGGACTTACAGGCTGCGTTAGCTCCCCACTTTGACTGGATTGCGGGCCAAGTCCTCGCAATTGAGTTCGTGCACTCAGAAGGCGTGCTGGCGACGTCGGCCACGTTGGGAGATCATCCCATCACGATCGATATAGCCGTCGTCAATCCATAACGTAAAGAAACTTCGGCGAACCAAAGGGCCTGACTTCTTCGAAGTCAGGCCCTTTGAATAACTATTTAGTTAGCGTTGTTGTCGTCGAGTCGTCTACTTGCGACGACCGAACCAGCCGCCACCGTTTGAATTAGAAGATTCGTCTTCTAGAAAATCGGTTATCGGATCGCCATCTTCAGGCTCTTCGTTAGTTACTCGCCGTAGCTCAGCGAGGAACGGGTCACCGCTGCTCAATGCACCCTGACCTGATTCTTCTGATTCTTGATCGGTCAGATCGACCTGCTGATTCACAGCGGCGCCATCTACGGTTACATCTTCTTCGAATGCACTGGCAGAGTCACCGTTAGCGGGCGGAGCTGGAGGGGCTGGCGGTGAATCGTTTGACTCGGCTACTTCTTCGGATGTGGTATCTTCGACATCGCTGTCAGAATCTTCGTCGTCGTTTTCAGATATGACTAGTTCATCATCTTCGGCAACTGAGTCATCTTCGGTTGACAGCTCGGTATCTAACTCTTCAAGCGCCGGAGATTCGATGCCAATCTTTGGATAGTTAGCTTCATCGATCTCCTTTATTTCATCCGGCTCCGGCTGATCAGCGGACCGCAGCGATGTCGGATCTTCGACCACTGCATTTAGATCCGCGATAGCCAACCGAATTGACTCGCGACGAGAATTGAGGTGCTCCTCGAATCGCTTAATGTCTTTCTGAAGCGAACCGTGGGTGTCTTTAAGATCAGATATCTGCGTCAACAGATTTGAACGCTCAGCTTCGTGTGCCTCTTCAAGTTCGGCTTCAATCGACGACTTGCGCTGTTCCAGCTCGCTCTTATATTGCTGTGACAGCTCGAGTCGCTCTTGCTCGGCTTCGTTCATCTTCAGATCGCGATGGGCCACTGCCTCTGCGGTCATCTCAGCCGACTGCTCTCGAGCGTCATCAAGCATCGCCGTTGACTGCAGTTCAGCTTCGCTCTGCAGACGACTAGCTTCTTCCTTTGCGTCCTTAACCATCGTGTCAGCTGTTCGCTGAGCCGATACCAACGTATTGCGAAGTGTTTCGTCGAAGTCAGCATTCGGAAGCGGAGGCACCACATCAGCCGTAGCGTTCGATGGGCTCCTCGCTTCTACTAGCCGGGCCTCGGCGGATGCAGCTCGAGTCTCTGCCTCAGCGAGGCGAGCTTGAAGCCGTTCAACTTCTTCGTAAAGTTGAGCGAGGTTATCGAGAACACGGTTTACCTGTTCTTTGCTATAACCCTTGGGAACTTCCTCGAACCGCAAGTCGGGAATGCGTCGAAGAAGACGGAACTTGTCGTTTTGCGGAGCCATGACCTAAGACTACCGGGTAGATGCGTGGTGAAACACCGTCATCTAAGTTCTCGGCTACTGAAATTCGCCTAATTAGGGTTATTCGACCTACCAACAACCAGTTCCTATGGCTTCCTATAACTCCGAACAGGCCAAAAACCCGACGTTGTGTTACGTCGCTGCGCCACAGATGATCTGACCAAGCACAGCCAGAATCAACAAAACGATCAGTTCGGCGAAACCAAACCCGCGTAGCGCTCCGGTTACCGGTGGCATGATTTTACGAACCGGAACGACTACCGGCTCAGTCACTTTGATCGATAGATCTCGATACCGGCCCGCTAAAGATGTTGGCGACACTGGGAAAAACGTAATCACGAGACGGGTCAGGAAGACAAACTGGAAAAGCTGTATGAGAACACAAGGAACGATCATGGGCTAACGATCGTATCGGCGAGATGCCAGCAGGCGACGATCCTCCGGGCTAAGCACAGCTGAGTGAGGTGTCAGCAAGAAAACCCTGGACCTGATTCGTTCCATCTCTCCACCAGCCACGTAACATATTCCCGAAGCGAAATCGATGAGACGACGAGCGAGTTCTTGGTCTACCGATGTTAAATTCATCACGATAGGAATGTCTGCTTTAAACCCGTCAGCAACCGTTTGAGCATCTGCGAACGAACGAGGTTTAACTATTTTAGGACGAGCTTCTTGTAGCGCCATCGCTGGATCTGGCTTTGCCCGCAGAGGTTTGGAAGCTGAGCTGCCACGCCGACGCTCAGCGTCTGCCGACACGCTGCGCCTATTCTCTCTGGTTGAGCGTTTGGACCGGTTCTTAGGGCGCTCGGTCTCGACTATTCGGATCTCGTTAGATCTATCTTCGAAGGTTATCTCTACGCTTGCATCTTCTTCAGACTCATAGTTGAACTCATACGTCGAGCTCTCTTCGGTGTTATTGGATTCATCTTCTTCGTCAACATCAACGTCAACTTCGACATCATCGTGATCGTCAACTTCGTCGTCATCGTCGTCATCGTCGAAATAGACCGCTCCGGTGTCATCGTCTTTAATACCGAAATGGTACGTATCATCTTCACCTTCTTGAGGGCTGAGGCCCAAGAACGCTCGAACGTTATGTAATACTGACATCTCACTCCCCCTTTGCAGGTTTTTGACGGGCTTCTAAACTGGCTCGACCAGGCTTAGCACGTAACAAGTCTACTCCTAACGTTGGTATCAACGTGATGACCTCGGTCCGAACAGTGCTGAACCAACTCGAACTATCGTGGCTCCTTCCGCCAACGCTACTTCAAGATCGGCGCTCATGCCCATCGACAGCTCGGCCACTTCGAGCCTCTGGGCCAACGCGTAGAGCTGGGCGAATGCCGGGGCCGGGTCAGCTCGATCAGTCGGTCCCATAGTCATCAGCCCAGCGACGTCTAGACCACAATTCCTGGCATGGTCAACAAGCTGGGCGGCTTCACCAGGTAGACAGCCCGACTTCTGACCTTCTCCAGTGGTATTCACTTGGACTAGTATGCGCGCTCCAGGCGCTCTCTTCGATATTTCGGTTGCTAACTCCACTCGATCAACCGTGTGCCACAACGACACTAATCCAGCCATCTTTTTTATCTTATTTCGTTGCAGATGGCCAATGAAGTGCCAATCCACCGTGGGTGTGTCGACCACAAGATTGTCTAGCTCACCGGCTTTGGTGATCAGCTCTTGAGCGTAGTTCTCGCCCAAGTGGTCCAAACCGGCATCGAGGGCTTCCCGTGCGATCTGAGCGTTAAACCTCTTTGTTACCGCTACCAGGGTCACCCGTTCCGGTGTCGGCGCAGCAGAAGCGATGCGTTCCTGGACAATCTGTAAACGATCTTTGACGGTCATGGTTTCAGCCATCGATCCAAGCCACTGTCGCCTGCCGTTCCGCCTCTTTACGAAGCCGATAGCTATATCTGTTTGGCTCTGATGTACAAGCCAACGGTCGGGTCGCTTCGAACCCGACCTGAGCGCACGCCGCCTCAATAACCTTTGCCATGTCTAGTGCTGGCAAACCCTGGCTAGTCTCACTAGCAACTTCGGTGCCATAACGGTCAACAAATGGCCGTAGGTCGGCTGCGGTGAATTCGTATGCGTGGCTACCAATTGTCGGCCCAACAAATGCTTTAACCGGAGACGCTCCATTCTTGAGTAGTCGGTTGGCTGCGACTTCGACTATTCCGTCTAGCGCACCTCTCCACCCGGCGTGGACAACCGCAATCCCATTATCGGCTACCAGGACAACTGGCCCACAGTCGGCGGTGGTAACCGAAAGCGGGCACGCTGGTGACCGGGTAAGCGAACCATCAGCTTCGCGGCCGCTATGTTCGCCGGGGTGTGTAACCTCGAGAACGCGAGCTGAATGGATCTGACGTAACCACGTCCAGGGTTGTTCCTGAATTAAGGACCTACGTTGTTCGACCTCAGATGCCTGTTGGGTAACCGCAAAATCGCCGTCGGAACGATCGGTGCATACGATTTGAACGACACCGATGTCGGTCTCAACAGTTGTTCGGTAGGCCATCTACGTCGATGGGTTTAACGGAGAAACGATGGCACATCGAAGTCTTCGTCGAACCCGTCATCATCGTCTTCCTCTTCGAAGAGATCTACCGGGCCGGTGTGGTCTTCTTCTTCCAACGACACGGTTCGTGATTGGAGACGGCTCTCGTAGTCGGGTGCGGTGTCAAACCGGTCGAAACCGGCAGCGATTACGGTCACCCGGATTTCATCGCCCAGGTTCTCGTCTACGACGGTACCGAAGATGATATTGGCATCGGGGTGAGCAACATCGTGGATTATTTCTGCCGCTTCGTTTACTTCGAAAATGCCAAGATCGCTCGCTCCAGCGATGGTCAAAAGAATGCCTTGTGCTCCTTCGATAGAAGCTTCAAGCAGCGGGCTGGCGATGGCCGCACGGGCGGCCGCTAGTGCTCGGCCTTCACCTTCAGATTTACCGATACCCATAAGCGCGCTTCCGGCGTCGTGCATGATCATCCGGACGTCGGCGAAGTCGGTGTTGATGAGACCGGGAGTCGTGATCAAATCGGCAATACCGGATACACCTTGAAGAAGTATCTCGTCAGCCATTCGAAAGGCATCCACCATCGACGTTTTTTCGTCTGCGATCGAGAGGAGCCGGTCGTTAGGAATAACGATTTGGGTATCAACCTTTTCACGAAGTTTCTTGATACCTGATTCGGCCTGGGAGGCCCGTCGACGTCCCTCGAATCCGAACGGTCGGGTAATTACCGCAATGGTCAACGCACCCTGGCTTTTCGCCACCTCGGCGATGACGGGCGCTGCTCCAGTACCAGTACCGCCACCTTCACCAGCGGTGATGAATACCATGTCGGCACCATCAAGCGCGTCACTGATCTCTTCTCGATGTTCATCTGCGGCTGCTTCTCCAACAGAGGGGTCGCTTCCGGCTCCCAAACCCCGGGTGAGTTCCCGACCGATATGGATCTTTGTTTCGGCATCGCTCATCAACAAAGCTTGAGCGTCGGTATTGACGGCAACAAATTCGACGCCTCGGAGCCCTGCGTCGATCATTCGGTTAACCGCATTGCAGCCGCCACCGCCGACACCGACGACTTTAACGTTGGCTACATAATTCTGGGTATTCATTAGGTGGAAAGTCCTCTAGGCAATAAAGCTGAATAAAAATCTGAGAGCTTCGTCTCGGTCACTACGGCCCTGAGTAAGACGAACAATAAAGGTTAACGTTAGCAGTCAACCAGGCCGGTTGGTAGCTTCTCCAAATTGGTCACTGCTGGAGTACGCAGAACAGTGGGCTTTGATGGAGATGATAAATCAATCCTGACTACACATGTCAGGTCAACTCGCTCCAAAACAGTTTCCAAAGAAGCCATCTTTTCATCGAGTTCTTGGTTCGTGCCAAAGTTCGCCATTATCGACGTATCAGCGGCTGCGAAATCCTGTTCAATTTGTTCAACATCGAGTTCTGCGACTAAACGGCCGCTATCAACGGCGATGTTTCGCACCATTGGTCGTATTTTCGGCGAAATCGAGCCAATAAAGTTGGTCGCTTGAAGCCCCTCAGCGGAAACCTCTTCACCAATCACGCCCGAAACTTTGACCCCTGTAACGGGAATTTGTGATCCGGGAGCATTCGGCACTTTCTCGAGTTGACGACCGCTGTTGTCAACCAGAACAAAACCAGATGGTGACTCCAGCGCGGCAACCGCCTGACGTTCAGTGACTGATATCACGATCGAACCATTCCACTTTCGATCGATGGAAGCTTGATCTACCCACGCTACTTTCTCAACTTGCTCTGCCACTTTAGGGGGTTCGACTTCAAGAAGGTTCTGGTCTATTTCGATCAAAGACGCGGCGATAATATCTTCATCTGAAGCTTTTTCGGCCCCCGCAACCTCGATGGAGGTAACCCCAAATTCGGAACTGTTCACGTAAACGATCGCACCAATTACCCCAGCAGATAACACAGCTAACACCGCGACAATAGCGAACCGTATCCGCCCTGACGAACGACGTTCGAAGCCTTTACGGCTTGAGTTCCGGTCTCGTAAAAGCCCGACACGTGCTGGGCGCGTCGCTTCAGAAGAACCGGAAGAACGTTTTTCTCGCTTTTCTTGTCTTCGTTCGCGTTTTCGCTGCCGCTGATCGCGCTTATCTAAACGCTCATTTTTTTTGGCCTGTTTGTTGGCTTTTGCCAACGCCTTCTCGGCCGCCTTATGCTCCGATTCGGCTTTTGCTCGAGCTTTCTCGGCCTTTGCCGCTTGCTTATTGGCGGTCTTAAGTTTTCGTTGGACTGACTTGTTCGACGCCCCCGACGTTGGGCGCTTGGGTTTAGACGTGGTCCGTTTAGCTCGACGTTTGGTTCGCCGTGGGTTTGTGTCTTCTGTATCTAGCTGCCTGCTGGTCAACATGGGAACGCTCTCCTAACCAAACCCGATTAGTCGATTTTCGGGATGTAGCTCGATGCCGATTTCGTCCTTTACCCGTTGTTTAACCGTCATAATAAGCTCATAGACATCGTTCGCCGACCCATCAGGGTCCGCCTGGAAAAAATTTGCGTGCTTTTCGGAAACTTCTGCTGAACCGATCCTAAAGCCTTTCAAACCTAAGCTCTCGATGATCCGTCCCGCTGAATCTCCTTCCGGGTTCCGAAAGACACTACCAGCATTTTGACCTCCAGGCTGGTGCTTTCGTCGCCATTGAACAATCTCAGACACCTCCTGTTTCGCAGTAGCCACATCACCAATATCAAGTTGAAATGTTGCCGACAGAACAACCTGAGTAGTCGCGACATTCGAGGATCGATACCCCAATTCGAGATCAGCACGTTTCACTACAGTTACCCCGTTACCTACAAGGTCCACCATTTCGACGGTAACTAGGTTGGCATCGATGTCAGAGCCGTGGCCGCCTGCGTTCATACGCACACCTCCGCCGACCGAACCTGGCACCCCGACAGCCCATTCAAAACCGGTCAAACCAAGTGCGGCAGTTCGACGCGCCGCAACCGGCATTAGGGCTCCTGCGTCACAAGTTATTTGCGCATTGTCTGAATCGATCTGAAGTCCCGTGAAGGCCGATCCAAGCTGAACCACTATTCCGTTGAATCCGTCGTCGCTAACCAACAGGTTTGAACCACGCCCGATCACGAGCGTTTCCACCCCGGTTTGTTTAACCGCATTTTGAACAGTGATTAAGTCGTCAACTGATTCAGCTTCAACAAAAACTGCAGCTGCTCCCCCAACCCGGTAGGTACACAAGGGGCCTAACGGCTTCTCATAGACACCAAGGGTTCCTAGAACCGATCGAACCTCATCCATATTTTCAGCCATCACCATCCACCTTCGAAGCTAGACCAGCAAGAATGTCGTCGGCGATGGTTGTGAGGTCACCGGCGCCGAGAGTCATGCAAAGATCTCCAGGAACAAGTTCAGCGACTAGCTCGGCGGTGACATCTTCTAGCGATTCGACGTATCTGACATCGAGTTCTGGATGGGCGTCGGTCACCGCATTTGCTACTAACTTGCCGGTTATGCCTTCTCTAGGTGCCTCACCGGACGAGTAGATTCCGGTTACAAAGAGCACATCGGCCTCCGTAAAAGAGTTACCAAAGGTCGACCAAAGCTGTTCGGTTCGCGAGTACCGGTGTGGCTGGAACACAGCGACAAGGCGGTCGGGTGCGAGACTACGACCGGCGCTAAGAGCTGCTTCTACCTCGGTGGGCAGGTGGGCATAGTCATCGACGATTTGGATGCCTCTGAATTCTCCACGACGTTCAAAACGTCGGCCTACTCCTCCAAAGTTATTCAATGCTTCCAACGCAAGGTCAGGATCAGCTCCAAGTTCAACCGCTACAGCAAACGCAGCCGCTGCGTTCCGGACGTTGTGCATGCCTGGCTGTTGGAGCCGTAATTCGTAGGTGGTTCCATTCCCCGAAATTTCAGCGGAGATACCACCGGGTGTCGGCAGCGGGTTAGAGATCTTCCAATCAGCGGTATCTGCTACCCCGTATGTGGTGATTTCTATTCCCCGGGACCGCACCGATGCCGCTAACTCGGCGGCTCCCGGATCATCAATACAGATGACTTTCGGACCGCTGGCCTCACAGACAAACTGGATAAAGGCCTTTCGGAGGTTCTCGAAACCTCCGTAGTGCTCGAGATGATCGGGTTCAACGTTAGTCACAACAATCGAGTGGGACTCCAACTCGACGAAAGTGCCGTCACTTTCATCCGCTTCAACTACGAGATATTCACCACTTCCTACCGCTGCGCCATGTCCCAGGTCGCACAAGTCGCCGCCCACGATGAAGGCCGGGTCGAGTTTGGCCCCACGCAACGCTGCTGTCAACATCGCTGATGTTGTTGTTTTTCCGTGGGTCCCGGCAACCGAAGCGGTCTTCCAAACCTTGGTTATCGCAGTCAAAATCTCAGCTCGGCGCAACACGGGAAGCTGTCTTGATGTCGCTTCGACCAGCTCAGGGTTACTCGCCGGAATAGCGGTTGAATGAGTGACGACGTCGACGTCGCCAACATTTTCCTTATCGTGGCCAATCGATACGTTAATCCCCGCCTGACGGAGACGCTCAGCTACGACAGAATCGTTGAGGTCTGATCCGGTTACCGTGTGGCCAGAACCCCGTAAAACTTCGGCGATAGCGCTCATACCCGCGCCACCGATACCAATAATATGGACCGAAAGCGGCGAAGATAGATCAACTGCTCCGATAGCAGAATCGGTCGTAAAGTCAGTGCTATTCATTGATCTTTCCTGCTTCCAATACCAGACGAGCGACATCGGCGGCAGCGGACGGACGTCCAACACTTTTTGCGGCCTCTGCCATCTTTGCTCGGCGTTCCCAGTCCTGCACGAGGTCTCTAAGTTCCGCCCCTAGTGTTTGCACATTGAGTACATCGTTAGGGAGCAAAACTGCGCCGCCGACTCTGATCAGTTCGTCGGTGTTTGCTGTTTGATGATCTCGAGGGGCGTTAGGGAGCGGAACAAGAACAGAAGGAAGACCGGCAACCGCCAGTTCAGAAACCGTCGACGCGCCCGAACGACATACCGCTATGTCAGCGCCAGCGAGCAGGGCGGCCATATTGTTTTCGTACTCCACTGTCTTGTAGTAGAGCTTTCCCTCAGCTATCGAATCTGGCACCTCACCAAACATGTGCCAGTCACGTTTGCCGACAACATGGTAAAGGGCGATGTCTTCACGGTTAGACCAGTTCTCGGCCAGTTCACGCACAACGTTATTGATTTTTGTCGCCCCTAACGAACCAGCCCATACCGCTATCATCGTGCGATTTGGTTCTACCCCAAACGACGCCCGAGCTTCACTCCTATCGGTTGACGAAACCGCATCCAGCACATCGGGGCGAATCGGATTCCCGGTCAGGACACCTTTTGGCAAGTCGGTATCAGGAAACGGTAGAGCAGATACCGCAGCCATTTTTCCCATAACCCGGTTAACGACTGAAGCTCTGCTGTTTTGCTCCGAGATCACTAACGGAACACGCAATACGATTGCGGCGGCCGAGACTGCAAAAGCGGCGTAGCCTCCCAAACACACCACAGCTTTTGGTCGACGACGAATCAGCAGCCCAAAACCTTGAACAAGTCCAGTCATAAGGTCGCGTATCGACCTCAGGTTCTGGACACTCAGCTTTCGCTGCAAACCCCGCCCGGGAAGAAGATCGATCGAAAATCCGGCCTCGGTTACCAACGTTTCTTCGTTGCCCCTAACACCACCGACAAAATGAATATCGCTAGTAGCTAAACCCTGGGCCACTAGGGCCTGGCCTATAGCAATGCCAGGGTTCGTGTGGCCAGCCGTTCCGCCTCCTGTGATGATCACTTTCGGTTTCGTCATAATTACACCCTCAACATCATCGTGTATCGATTCATGGGTTCGATCTACGAGCCACACTTGTCAATATTCCAGCTGCCGCCATTACCGTCATCAGGCTCGAACCTCCAGCGGAAACAAAAGGCAACGGCTCTCCGGTTGTTGGAAGAACCGAAAGCACCATACCTATATTTAGGAACGCTTGAACCAGAATCCAGCAGGTAATACCTGCGGCCAGAAGCATTCCGAACCGATCCGGAGCTGCCAAGGCTGTGCGAAAGCCTAGAAGGCCGATCAAGACGAACCCTCCGATCAGTGCGCTAGCCCCTATGAGCCCAACTTCTTCCGCCACAACGGCGAAGATAAAGTCGGATTGGGCGGTGGGAAGAAAGCCCCATTTTGCTCGACTTGCTCCTAGTCCAACACCAAACCACCCTCCTGATGCGATACTTACTTGACTTTGGATGACTTGAAACCCTCCTCCGTCTGGATTAGCCCATGGGTCGAGAAAGATGAGTAGACGAGCACGCCGGTAAGAGGCTCCGTAGGCAAGGATCGAAGCGGCGATGGTTCCGACCGCCGCCCAACTGAGGAGACTTCTCGTTGACGCTCCAGCGATGAACAGCATTAGGAAGCTGACGGCTCCGAGGATCAAAGCTGTTCCGAGTTTGGGTTGGAGTAACAGAAGAGTCGAGAAGAAGATGACCATGAACATAATTGGATGTACGGTCAATTCCGGCCGATCCATACGGCGTTGACGGCGAGTTAACAAGTCAGCTGACACGACAATGACTGCGAGTTTCACCAGCTCAGAAGGCTGCATGAGGAACGGGCCAAAACCCAACCATCTGGTTGAACCACCGGCGGTCGTACCTACGCCCGGTATCAGCACCGCTATCATCATCGCTGCGCAAAGCAGCAAAAGTGGTCCGATGATGGTTCGGGCACGTCGATAGTCGAGCCGGCTACAAACTATGAAACAAGTAGCCCCTATGGCCGCCCACGCTAGTTGGCGTTTGAACTGGAAGAACGGCGAATCGCCAAGTTCGTACAGACTGGTGACCGAAGATGCCGACAGCACCATGACAAGCCCGAACAACGTCAACGACCCGACTACGAACGTTATCTGCCAACCAAGACGCTCACCTGACTCCGTGGTCGGAAGCTTTTTGTTCATCACCGAGGTTCGACGGCGAGGCATCAATATCTGGCGTTGTCGCCGCAGCGTCGCTGCCGCCGACTGACGACCAGGCCTACTACCGGCTCTCGGTCGACTTTTACGAGTCGAGGACTGTCTCGATTTATCTACATCACTCACTCGACGCTTCGAGGAACCGGCGTTTCGCTCTGAACGTCGTTGGCGATCGGTGGAACCAGTCCGTGAGGATCTTTTAGATCTGGAACTAGCAGATCTTGTCCTTGTCGTAGATTTCGATCTCCGGGGAGACTTCGAAGTACTCGAACGTGACGTTTTGGCCCGTTTAGATGTCGCCGAACTTTTCTTCCTAGAGGTCGAAGGTTCCGCTTCGATTTCGTCGAGTATCGAAAGCTGTTGCCCATCTCGAGCAGCCTTTGTGCGAGCTTGTGCTGCCGAGGAAACTTGTTTGGTAGCTGTTTTGGTTCCCGAACGGACGTCCTTTGCCGCGACGCGTTTGCGTGAGCTAGATGACGAGCCTTTTTTCTTTCTGGACGTGCTAGAAGTCTTACGCGACGTGGCTGCCGGTTTCTTCGAGGATGGACGAGTCGACGACGTCCGCGAACCCGAAGACGACCGGGTAGTTGAAGACCGTTTGGTACCTGATGATGACCTCTTCGACGACGAGCCGGCTCGCCGATTTTTACTCCGAGATGATGATCTCTTCGACGACGTTCCAGAAGAAGACGTTTTAGAAGACGTTCGTTTCTTACGGCGAGGCTTTTCGTCTTCGGTTAGATCGAGAACCGTCTGTGATGACTTCCGCCCAGTCGACTTCGAACTCGACTTCGAACGTCTAACAGGCTTTTGTGTAGTTTGCTTCGAGTTTGGCATCACGCACCGTACCGTTTCCGCACCAAATCACAGAAGTCGTCTCCCCTGTCTTTGTACGATGAGTACCAATCGAATGAGGTACAACCGGGGGAAAGCACAACAACATCTCCTCGTTGGGACAGAATGGCCGCAGTCTCGACTGCAGCCGCCATGGTTTCCGCCGACTCCACCGGTACGCGACCGGAAAACGCCTGTGTTATTTCTTCAGCAGCATCACCAGTAGCCACTACCGCCCGTACCGGTGGAACAGCGTCGCCAAGTTCGGAGAGATCCAAACCTTTGTTCCGTCCACCAGCAATCAAAACGACCGAGTCAAATCCAGCCACAGCGCTCAAAGTTGCGTGCGGAACCGTAGCCTTCGAATCGTTGTACCATGCGACGTCGTTCCAGGTGCCAACGAACTCGACTCGGTGACGAAAGCCAGAAAACGACTGGAGAACCGTCGCGATCGATTCCATAGTCGCTCCGCCAGCGTAGGCAACAGCGGCGGCGGCTAACGCGTTCGCTAAGTCGTGTGGCTGTGTGCGTTGTAGTTGAGCGACCTTTACAAATGGCCCCTCGGGTCCAACAAGCTCCCCATTATCGACGTGCCATAGAGCATCTTGGTCGGTCAAAGAGAAAAGCGACGAATCTTGTGGCGCTAATTCAGCGACGACTTGATCGTCGGCATTGGCGATAGCGACACTTCCATCAGGACGATGATTCCAGATAGATGCCTTCGCCGACTTGTAGTCCTCAAATGAGGCGTGAGCGTCTAGATGATCAGGAGCGAAATTGAGCCAGCACGACACCGCTGGGGCAAATCTGAGGCTATGCCCCAGCCTGAATGATGAAGCCTCGACTACGAAAACTTCGATCTCTGGATCATCGATCGCTGCTACCAGGGGAACATCAGTGTTGCCGACCGCGACCGCAGGAATACCCGACTTGTTGAGCGCATCGGCAACCAACAAGGTAACCGTCGTCTTACCGTTAGTTCCGGTCACAGTCAGCAACGGTCGATTGTCCCACATCTGTGCCAAGTCGAATTCACTCGCGGTTGGAACATCATGATCGGCTGCCGCTTTAAAACACGGATGGCTATCAGGGATACCGGGGCTTGGAAGTAGCACTGAAGCACTAGCCACTATCTCTGCCAGTTCTATCGCTGAAGGGGCCTCCACCAATTCGAGTGACAGCTGGTCTGCGACCGAGCGGGCAGCGTCGGTAGGACGATCGTCAATCACGACCGGTTTGTAGGAACGAGTAACAAGCGCCTGGGCAACAGCCTGACCGGTGATGCCAAACCCAATAAGAACCGGGGCATCGAGATTGAGATTCAGGCTGCTAGCGATCATTGAGTAGTCCTATATTCCGCGTAGAACATGCCAAGAGCGAGCATGGTCATAGCTCCGCCTACCAGCCAGAACCGGATAATTACTTTAGTCTCTTGCCAACCCTTTATTTCGAAATGATGGTGAATGGGCGCCATTCGAAAAAGCCGTTTACCACCTGTGACTTTAAAAAAGCCGATCTGAAGCATCACCGAACTCGTTTCAATCACGTAGATAGCCCCGATGATCGGTAGGAGTAAATGGGTGTTGGTCATGAGCGCCAGCGCTGCGAGTGCCGTCCCGATCGCCAAAGATCCGGTATCACCCATAAAAATCTCGGCCGGTGAGGCGTTGAACCACAAGAAACCGGCGCTGGCCGCCATCATGGCAACCGAAACGACCGTCAAATCGAGAGCGTGTGGCACATCGTAGACGTCAACCGATAACCGGCTTTGACGAAATATCCAGAAGCCAATCAGTGTGTAGGCACCGAATGAGAAGATGCCCGAGCCAGCAGCCAAACCATCAAGTCCATCTGTAAGATTGACCGCGTTCGACGAGGCATAAATCAAAATCACGGCCCAAATAACCCAACCGATTGGCCCGAGATCAATACCCGGGTACTCGTATCGGGCAAAGGAAACTTCTGTGCGGACGCTAGTGAAGTTGACGGCCAGAACCGCAAACCCGACAGCGATTCCCAGTAGCCCTGCCGTCTTCAATTTGGCGTTTAAACCCAAATTGCGTTCACGGCTGACCTTTATCCAGTCATCTAAAAACCCGACAACGGCCGCCGCAAGGATTGTTCCAAGAACTAATAGACCTGAACGGGTAAATGTCCCTCCAGAAACAACATCGTCGCTTTGAGAAGCCACGAACTTGGCGATTCCCCAGCTACCGAAATAACCAAAAGCGGCACCAATCACGATTGCCAACCCACCCATAGTGGGAGTGCCCGCCTTTGTCATGTGCCCCTGCGGACCATCTTCACGAATGGGCTGACCGATTTTGTTTCGCGTCAAGATGTCGATCAGCAGTCTGGTTAACAACGCCGACACACCAAACGCTAAACCAGCCGCAATCAACAAGCGAATCATGAAGGTACTCCCAAGGCTCGTAGGACCGCCTCGCGGTCGTCAAAGTGGGAAACCACATCACCTATTATTTGCTTGGTTTCGTGACCCTTCCCGGCTACTAACACTAGGTCGTTCTTATCCGCTTTCGCTATCGCAGTTTGGATCGCAACCTCTCGGTCAAGCTCTATCGTGGCCCAACTGGCAGAGTCCACCCCGGACAGTATCTCATCGATGATGGCCGTAGGGTCTTCTGATCTTGGATTGTCGGAGGTCAATATCACCTGATCTGCGTACTCGTTTGCGACTTGACCCATCATCGGACGTTTCTCTTTGTCGCGGTCTCCTCCGCATCCGAATACGAGAAGAACGTTCCCGTTAGGAGCCAGAGATTTCGCTGCCCGCAGCGCGGCGGTTAACGCATCAGGAGTGTGGGCATAGTCGACGGCAACTTTAAACGGCTGCCCAAGGTCAACGAATTCAAATCGTCCTCGTACTGGCGATGTAGCGCACAGACCGTCGGCGATCGTTACTGGGTCTATTCCCAGGGCTTCTGCCGCTGTCGCTGCGGCCAACGCGTTTGAGACGTTGTGCATTCCTGCTAAATGAAGCTCTACCGGGACACCCCTCCATCGAAATGAGGTCACTGCGCCCTTAATCTCGAGGTCTTTGGCGTCTGCCAGTTGGAACGCGACGCTATCTACCTTGCCGCGAGCTAAGAGTTTCGCCCCGTACGGATCGTCGGCGTTGATGACGCCTACACGAATCAAAGACGAATCGAAAAGCATCGCTTTTGCTTCGAAATACTCTTCCATCGTGCCATGAAAGTCGAGATGGTCATGACCGAGGTTGGTGAAAACACCAGCAGCGAACGTTGTTCCAATAACTCGGCCTAGAGAAAGAGCGTGTGACGATACTTCCATCGCTACCGCATCCTTGCCCGCATTGGCAGTCAGCCGGAGCTTGCGTTGAAGGTCGGAAGACTCTGGAGTTGTTCGTGTTCCGGTCACCGTTCCGTAGGTCTCACCCGCAATTCCGGCTGCGTTCCAAATATCGCTCAGGATCTGCACGAAAGATGATTTGCCATTTGTGCCGGTCACACCGACCACGGTTAGGTCCTCCGACGGGTTCCCGTGAATGGCGTTGGCAAATATTCCCATGCTTCGGCGAGAATCTCCTACCACAAACTGAGGAAGGGCTACATCAACCTCTTTCTCCACCAAAAGTGCACAAGCACCGGAATCGGCCGCTTTTTCAACAAACTGGTGCCCATCTACAACCTCTCCGGGGATAGCACAAAAAAGTGAGCCTTCTTCCACAGCTCGGGAGTCGTGGGTTGCATCGAGGACCTGAACATCGACCGCGGCTGGATCCGCTAAGCCACGGCTCAGGGCTACCTCTGTTTGGTCCGCTAGTTCAGAGATCGTAATAGGAGAACCTAACCTAGGTGCAGGCATTACTCGCCTACCTCCTCAGCCGGGCTGGACAGCGTCGTTGTAGTAGATTCCGCTTCGTCCATGTCTTGCCCTTCGTCAACCTGGTCTTGTTCGTTGTCCTCGTTTTCTTTGGTGACAACAGTTGTTGACTCTACAGGCACTGTCGGGCGAGGAACCGGAACTGGTAGTTGGGCTGGTGTTCCGCGGACAAGACTTGGACCACCGTCTGATGGTTTGTCTGGGGTGACGTTCAGGATTCGAAGCGCGTCTTCACCAATCTCGGCAAAGATTGGTGCGGCTACGGCTCCAGCCGTTGGGGCGAGAATGTCTCGAGGCTCGTTTACGACGACGGCCATAGAAATCTGGGGGTTGTTTGCTGGAACCAGCCCAGCGAAGGTCACGACATACCGGCGGTTGCCCGGTTCACCGTAGGACAGCTTGCCGGACCCATCATCGAACACCTTCCATGCGGTCCCCGTTTTTCCTCCAACTGTATATCCGGGTATCGCGGCACGCTTGCCGGTTCCGTCAGCTACCACGTTCTCGAGCATGGCTGTCATCTCGGCGGCAGTTTCCGGGGAGATTATGGTTCGGGTCGGCCGAGGGTCTGGGGTGAAGTATTCTCCTTCAGAGTTTCGCAGCGACGAAATCAGGAGCGGTTGCTGGTAGGTTCCACCGTTGGCAAACACGTTATAGGCAGTGACGATTTGAGTTGCGTTGACGGTAACACCTTGACCGATAGGGATCGAACCGGCGTCACTGCCCTGCCAGAGATCTGGTTCACGTAAGGTGCCGATCGATTCGCCTTGGAACCCTAACCCGGTCGATTGGCCAAAACCAAAGCCGTCTAGGTACCCGTAGAGGGCTTCGTCGCCTAGTTCTTGAGCCATTTTGATCGTTCCGACGTTCATCGAATCGGTAAGAATTTGAGAAAGCGGGAACATGGCCGCCGGGTGTGCTGGGTGATCGACGAATATCTTGTTTGCGACGCTGATTCGAGGTGGGACTTCAATTGGACTAGACCGGTTATAGCCAAGGCTTTGCACCGACCCAGCAATCGTGACTGGTTTCATCACCGAACCCGGTTCGAATGTGTCGACCAGGGCCCGGTTGTAGCCAGCGACTTCACACACGCCGTCGTCGTTTCGGTCGACGGATGCCATCGTGAGAATTTCACCACTTGAGGGTTCACTAATAACGGCGGTAAGACTTTCCGCCCCGGTACTTTCGCAGTGGTTGATGAGAGTTTGTTCGGCCATGAATTGAAGCCGGTGATCGAGGGTTAGTGTTACGTCAAATCCGTCGGTGGCTGGGTCAACCACTGACTCCCCGACGCTAATCCGACCAAATCGACCGCCCTCAAACTGCTCGACGCCGGGTTGACCATCCATTATTTCGTTGTACTGTTTCTCGATTCCGGTTACGCCATTCTCGTCTGGATCGACGCGGCCAACGATTTGGCGGGCAACATTACCCGTCGGGTAGACACGATGTTCTTCCGATTCGAGGTAAATGCCTACCATCGCTTCGTTGTCTGATCGAAGTTCGTCAATCTTGTCGCTGGTTTCGACCCCTACTGTTCGGGCTAGTCGAACGTACCGAGATTTCTTGTTTTCAGGTTGGAGCGCAGCCGCTAGCTCACTACTTGGCTGATTGAGGATCGGGGCCAGAATAGTTGCTGTCGCTACCGGGTCGGTGACCAGAGTTGGGTCAGCGATCACATTGTGACTCGGAGTCGACGAAGCGAACACGTATCCGTTGCGGTCTAGAATTTCACCTCTATATCCATCGAGTTGTCGAGTACGAGATCTCTGGTTCTCTCCGTAGTCGCGCAAGCGATCGTCTCGAACTGTTTGAATATCGACAAGAACCGCAACTAGCGCCGCGCTGATAAGAACGAACACTACAAATAGAGCTACAAGCCGGTTGTGGGGGTCTTGAGGGTTCGTGGTTCGCCGGAACGTACGTCGCCGCTCTTCCCTTGCCTTTTCCCGCGCTTTGGTAAGACGATCGGTCATCCGAGCGAAGTATCTCCGACCTGCGGCGTTGAAGGTGTTGGCTCTACTGGCCTGATAGCTGAAAGGTGGGTTGGCTCACCAGCTGGAATCATCCCAAGCTCATCCGCACGGTCGATTATTGCCTGCGGAGCAGAAGCTTCATCAACTTGGCGTTGAATTCTAGAGCGTTCGACCTTGGCCTCTACAACTTCAGCTCGGATCCCGTCGAGCTGTTGCTGCGACTTTACGAGATAGGCCTGAGCGAACACAACCGAAAACAGTCCGACCACGAGAGCTACACAAGCAAACACCGTGAACCAACGTGGAAGGGTTCGTGCTCTGCGCTTCGTTTTACGCGCCGCTGACGAACGTGTCGACAGAACACTGGTAGAACGTCGTTTTTTAGTTGTGGATGCTGATCTGGTTGCTACTTTGGCTCGACTTGTCGTTCGACGGCTTGAAGCTGACCTGGTCGATCGGCGCGGCTTTGATGAACGTCGGCTGGTCGTTGAACGTCGCGCCTTACTGGCAGTCGATGATTTACGTGCGCTTGACGACCGGGGTCTGGAGGTTCCCGCCGTCGAACGCCGTGTTGATGGCTTTCGTGTTCTAGTAGAAGTGCTACTAGGTCTTCGTGTCGTAAGTGTTGCTGTCATCGCCTGCTCTCAATTTCTTTTCGTTGCTGGGTGATGGCTGGACAGATCATGCCGCCACCCGTTCTATGGACCGGAGTCGTGCGCTTCGCGCTCTTCGATTCCGTTCAATTTCCTCTTGGGTCGCCTTTCTTGCGATTGGGCGAAGTAGTTGGAAGTCGGGTTGATGCCGTTCCACTGGTAGGTGTGGAGGGTCGATCGATGCTGTTCGCTGCCGGAATACGTCTTTAACGATTCGGTCTTCGCCGGAGTGATAGGTCAGCACAAAACCCCGCCCCCCCGGGACTAGCGCATCAAGTGCTAGCTCTAAGGTCGGTGCCAAGATTGCGAGTTCGTTGTTGACCTCTATTCGGAGGGCCTGGAACGACCTCTTTGCCGGGTGACCACCGGTGCGTCGAGCGGCGGCCGGAATCGCTTCAACCACGACCGACGCTAGTTCAGTCGTTGTTCGAATCGGTCGGGCCGCTAAAATCGCGGTGGCAATGCGCTGGTTGTGCCGCTCATCGCCATACATGTGGAGCACTCGGGCTAGGTCTTGGTGAGAGTATTCGTTCACAACCGTTGCGGCGGTAAGCACCGCGTCGGTGTCCATTCTCATATCGAGAGGCCCGTCGTGTCGGAAACTGAACCCGCGTTCTGCGATGTCGAGCTGAGGTGAACTTACCCCGAGGTCGAAAAGAAAACCGACCAGTTGATCGGTTTTGGTTTCTTCCATAGCTTCTGCAAGTTGATCAAACCGGCAGCGATGCAAGACGAATCTTCCGTCGTGAGGTGTGAGGTAGCTATCGGCGGCTCGAAGCGCCATCGGGTCTTGGTCGAGGCCGAGGATCGTAATGTCGTTCCGAGCGTCCAGGAGAGCTTTACTATGTCCGGCTCCACCGATTGTGCCGTCGAGGAATGTTCCAGCCGGAAGACTCGCTGAGAGTTCTACTAGAGCGTCAACTAGTACTGGCGCATGTTCGAAGGTTGAAGATTCTGAGGTGTCGGATCCAGAGTTAGACATAACCTGTTGGCCACCACTTCTAACTATTCATCGATTGCTCCCCGGGTTGCCATGTCCAGTAGGTTTTCTCTCCTAGCCGGACTAAGACGGGTTAGCGGGGCAGAGTTGTGGGGCATTGCATATACCCTCTCGCAACCCGAAGAGTAATCGATGAACGGTTATTTGAATTGGTTTCGCCTATCTCCTCTCACGTTTTCGTTAGTTTCATCAGGTCATGTTTAGAGACCTAATCGCGCCACTGCTTCTGCTAGCTCGGCGTCTGCTTCAACTGATTCCTGTTCCGCTGTGTACGTCCCTGACGGCCAGATTTCGACTCGGTCAAAGAGTCCGCTCACAACTACTTGGGATTCAAAACCAATGTTGTCGAGTAACTCTCGTGGCAACGTGACACGTCCCGCTGAGTCCAACTTCACCTCACGAACACTGTTCATGAGTTTCCGGAACACTCGCATCGATATTCGTGACGCTTCGGATTCAGTTTTCCATTTCTCCGCTACCTCTCTAAATGTTTCCTGGCTCCAGAGCCCGATACATCCATCGAGCTGAGTGACGTATCCTCGCTCAGCTACAAAGGCGCGAAAAGGTGCGGGCAGTACAACTCGACCTTTTTCGTCGAGTGAGTGTTCGTACTGACCAACGAACAATTGAACGCTTTCTTCCTAGATTCCTTCGACCCAACACTGCGGGTCCTGACAACGCATCCAGCGGAGAAATCCCCCCGCTAAGTTGCTTCAGTGGGTTACTCCCCCACTAGGTGACATCTTATGACACTTCGCCCCACAAATCAATCATATGCGACCTCCGTCGCCGCGATAAGCGCGATTACCGCCACTTTACGTGCGAACAAGTGTTCGCTTTCAAACAGGACATAACCCTTTGAACTGCATAAATGCAAAGATGACATCAAAGGGGGGCCAAGTGGGGCGAAAAGGGGCGATTATTACGGAAATCCCCCCACAGACACCCAGAATCGGTAAAACCGGCGGATAATTCGAGTCCTATTACGTCCCACACCGTCCAAACAACAATTGCCAGATACCGTCGATCTGGATGCAAACTTGGACCATCAAATCCACAAGCGGTAGCGCAGCTGACTTTCATGCTCGAGACACCGACAACGTAGAACGCCCCGAAATTTGGATTCACAACGTTCATCGACCCGCACTCGTCCTCGGAAGCACCCAGCCAACTTCGACTATCGACACAGAGCGTGCTCAACAGGACAACATCGAAGTATGCAAACGAAGGTCAGGTGGCGGACTAGTACGTATAGACCCCAACGAGTTATGGGTCGACGTCTTATTACCTAAACACTCCCGGCTCTGGAAAACAGACATAGGCGATTCGATGCTCTGGGTCGGACAAACTTGGGCAAACGCTCTACAAGACCTGTTACCCGATGCCACTCCAACTGTTTTTTCTGGGCCGCTGACCAATCGCGAGATTGGTAAAGTGATCTGTTTCGGGGGAATGGGCTCAGGAGAAGTAGAAATCGGCGGCTATAAGGTTGTCGGCATCTCGCAACGTCGAACTCGTAACCTCGCCCGCTTTCAATGCCTCGTCAAGCAACGTTGGCAACCCAACCTGTTACGCCCCTATTTGGCGAACGACAATCCTTCGCACATCCCCTGGGCGGCTTTAAGGATCGGGTTTCCCCCAGAGTTACAGGCAACCACTATCGAAAACGATCAGCTCGCTGCGTCGTTCACGAGCCGTCTCCCAACACCGTAGAACCTACTCGTAAGCTAGGGGCCATCTAAAAGCGATACATCTACAACGCCTCATCAACTACTATTGGGATATGGGTAGAGCTTTGGTTCTGAACGCCACCAACGCACCAATCAGTGTTGTGTCGCAACGCCGAGCTATCTTGCTGACCCTGTCGGACAAGGTAGAGGTAGTGGCCAATTCAGATCAGGTCATTTCGTCGGAAAACCTAACCCTCCCAATCCCTTCGATTCTGCGACTGCGCTACTTTGTCAAGATCCCGTTCCGACGTCGAGCACCATTAACACGACGAGGAGTGTTCGCTCGAGACGGGGGAACGTGCCAATATTGCGGGGCACAAGCAGAGAGCATCGACCATGTCATCCCCCGGTCCAAAGGCGGAGAGCACAGCTGGAAGAATGTCGTCGCCTGTTGTCGACGATGCAACACGTACAAAGCCGATCGCCTGCTGTCGAATTGTCGCCTGACTCTCAAATCAGCGCCGAAGGTCCCTCACGAATATGTGTGGGTAAAAGCCGCGGCAGGACCGATTCCGAGCGAATGGAACGAATATTTGGGAGCGGCTGCATAAAGCCATTGGACAGAGCCTGAGCGCCCCGACCGACGGCAACATAGGTTAAATCCTACTGAACTGGTCGTATTAGCCGCAGACTGCTGCGAGACTAAAGGGGTGTCGAACCGTCTGTCCAAATATATGTATCTAGCAGTTCTGCGTCATCCCAGCCTATGGACAACCGCTATCTCCTCAATGATGGACTTCGCTCCAAACGGCTGGTGGCGGAGACGCCCGTTCCTCCCCATACCGAGCGAGGATTGGTTCCGTTTTCGGACAGAAACCGCCTACGGCGGATCCGGCAATGATTCGATCGATCCTCACGATCTACTGACATGGCTCAGATGGAGGAAAGAGTTCCCAACCTAGCAGACACCAAGATTGGCTATTTCCCGACAGAAATCGTCGCTACAAACCGGAAGTTTCCGATGGTGACAACCTCACTAATGCCCAAGAAAGACTACGGTCATTAAATCTAGTAGTTTCAGGTTGTTGGATCATATAAATCGAACCGGTTTAGAGTACTCTGACTCAAAGCAAAACTTGGCCAGGCCGACGATCTAGATCCCCGTCTAGACACGCTGGTGAAGCCACTGACAACCGACATGCGTATATCCTTCATACATATACGACCGCCAAGGAGGCGTACAGAGTGAGCACTACCGAAGCTCCTGCACTAAACGAGACAAGAGCTCAGCAATTCAGTGCAGCCTTTTGCGCTATCCGGGACAACATCGCGCTGGTCGTTAGAGGCAAGCAGGACGTGATTGAACACACCATTCTGTGTCTGCTAGCGGGGGGCCACGCATTGATCGAGGACGTTCCAGGCGTCGGCAAGACGACGGTTGCTAAAGCTCTTGCCCTGTCGGTTGGGGCTGACATTGGGCGAATACAGTTCACCCCCGATCTGCTACCGGCGGACGTAACCGGCGTAAGTATCTGGAACCGCAATACGGGCGAATTCGAATTTAGGCCTGGACCGGTCTTTTCTGAAATCGTCTTGGCGGACGAGATAAACCGGGCTTCCCCTAAGACACAGTCTGCGTTATTAGAGGCAATGGCCGAGTTTCAGGTAACGGTAGACGGAACAACTCGAAATATGAGTTCGCCTTTTATGGTTCTGGCTACCCAGAATCCGATTGAACAGGAAGGCACATATCCGCTTCCCGAAAGCCAACTCGATCGATTCTTAATGAAGTTATCAGTCGGATACCCATCTCGGGAAGAAGAGCTAGCGATCTTAGAAACCCACGAAGAAGACCGCCTTGTCGACCGCCTTAAACCGGTCGCTACTCTTCGAGACATCTCAGCAATGATGGAAATGGTCCGGTCGGTGGCCATCGCACCAGAACTTCGGGCATACATGATCGACTTCGCAGATGCGACACGTCGACATCCTGCCATCGCACTAGGCATGTCGCCACGTTCAACGCTGGCGCTGCAACGTGTCGCCCGAGCGAGGGCGGCTGCGGCTGGACGTGTGTTCGTGACAGACGACGACATCAAAGCCCTAATCACCCGGGTGGTGAGCCACCGGATTTCGCTTCGTCCCGAAGCAGCGATTTCTGGTATCACGGCTGCGAATGTTCTAGAAGAAATTTTACGAGCAACTCCAGTCCCGTATAACCGAGCCTGAGATGAGACCTACCCGAGCTTGCCTCACGTTGGCGTTGGCTGCCGCCATCTGCATCGGGTTAGGTGTACTCTTCGGACGCCAAGAGCTATTTCTACTCGGCGGCGTTTGCATCACATCAATTCTAGTCGCCGCAGCATATGTGCTTTTTGCACCCCTGGATCTGTCGGTCCAACGAGAAACAAGTCCCGCGATACTGCGGGTCGGCACGCAAGCCAATGTGTCACTAACGCTTCACAATAAGGGCCGGCTACGCACCCCCGTGCTTAAAGCGATCGATCATCTCGAACGGTACGAGGGAGCGGCGGTGCATATCGCTCCGATACGTCCCGGACAAACCGCTGTCGTTAAATACGAAGTTCCAGCAGAAAAACGGGGCGAGATCACGTTTGGACCGTTTGACATTGTGATAACCGACCCCTTCGGGCTGATCAAAACCAAAGTCCGAGCGGCTGAAGCGGTAAAGACTGTCGTGAGAGCACAGCTGACTGACCTTGCCCCCGTCCAAACACTAGGTGGCGAACTAATAGGCGACTTTTCGTCAACCCAAAAACTCAGCGCATCGGGTGATGAGTTCGTCCGGTTACGCCCATACGTTGTCGGTGACGAGCTTCGGCGTGTCCATTGGCGAGCCTCGGCCCGAACCGGAGATCTCGTCGTACGCCAAAACGAAGAAACTCGAACCGGGGTCTTATCAGTCTTATTTGATGTGTCTAGCAGTCGGTATAGCTCTTCCGGCTTCGAACGAGCCGTCTCGACTACCCTAAGCGCGGTACGCGCCGGAGTCAGCAGCGACGACGATCTCCAATACCTCACCTCTGCCAGTCCCCCGACGAGGGTCAACACCACCGCTGAACTTAACGCAATCGACCTTCAGCTAGCGTTACTCCAACCAAGCGACTCTGGATCGCTTGCATCAGCTCTTGGACAGCTCACTAGACGATCTCGATCTGGCGGAACGTTAATACTCGTGACTGGCCACAGCGACATAGAAATCGAACGCATTATGGCCACAGCTAAAAGCTCATTCGGGCAAATTCTTGCTGTCCTCTGTGACCCAACCGACCCTCAGCCTTCGTTTTGGCATATACGAAACGACGGAACCACCGACCTTTCGTTGGGTTGGACAGCCGCTCTTCAAGGACAAAATCAATGAAACAAAGACGTCCAAGTCTACTACTCGAGCTAGCATCTGGCCTTCTCACCCCGATGGCGTTTGTTGGGTTCATCAGAATTTTTGAGCAAACTAGTGACGTAGTTCCCTTGATGCTGGTCGCCGTATTCTCGACAGTAATCGCAGTTGGGTTGCGCCGAATGCATGTGCCTCTACCGCTCTCGGCGCTGGCATCAGCCCTTGTTTTCTCAATTTTTGCCATGAACCGGTTCGCCGGTGAGACGCTTCAGCTCTTCGTAATCCCGACAGGAGATACCTTCGAAGCCGGTCGACAACTTTGGCTCGAATTAAACGATGGCTTCAAAGAACTCGTCGCACCTGTACCGGCCACAGAATCGTTTCTATTGCCGTCGATGGCGGTCGCATGGGTCATGGCTTTCTTGACCGATTGGGGCGCGTTGCGACTTCGTCTCGCCTTTGAACCCGTTTTACCGGCAAGTTTGGTTTTTATTTTTGCGTCCGTTCTAGGTACGCAACAAAACCGAGTTTTTGTGTCGTCAATTTTCGTGGTAGCGGTTCTGATCTGGGCGGTCGCCCAACGTTCAACTAATCTGTCCGAAAATAATCTGTGGCTGGCGGGGCAACGCTCGCGCGGGGCTTCAGCTATCGCAGTCGGCGGCGCCATCGTAGGGGTTCTTGCCATCATTTCGGGAATCATTTTAGGTCCGGCGTTACCGGGAGCTAACGGGGAACCCAAAGTAGAGATCAATGAAGGGGCAAAACCGGTACGAGACGTTGAAAGCCCAATCGTGGATATCGCTCAGCAACTCGGACCAGAGCAACGAGAGAACGTTGTTTTCACCGTAAGAGCTAACTCGGAACGGTATTGGAGAACAGCCGGTCTGGACACCTACAAGTACGATCAAAACGGCAATTCTGCCAAATGGATCATCGAAGGTAAATTCAAGAGTGCTGGTGACGGCAAGACGCTGTCGGGAGAAAGCTCTTCGACCGAAACCAAAGACACAGTCGTACAAACCTTCAACTTGACTTCAGCAACCAACATCTGGGTACCTGCGGCCTATGAACCAACAAAGATAACCGATCAAACAGCCAAGATCACTTGGAACGAAGGAAGCGATTCCTTAACCGTTTCGAACGATGTACCTTCGACCGCTAACCTTAGTTACACCGTCGAATCGAATGCTCCAAGATTCACCCCAGATCAACTACGGCAGGCAGACGAAACAGTCAGCGACGAAATCGCGGCCCAATACTTAGCGCTACCAGAGAACATTCCTGAACGAGTTATTCAAGAAGCCCGCGATGTAACCGGTGACGCCACAAACCGCTACGACAAGATGATTGCGTTGCAGAACTACTTCCGCACCTATGACTACAATCTCGAACGTCCGCCGCCGATTCCAGGCTTAGATCCGTTGGAAGATTTTATCGTTCAACGGATCGGGTTCTGCCAACAATTCGCTGGCACTTTTGCTGTTATGGCAAGGGCGTTGGGTCACCCTGCTCGAGTTGCCACCGGTTATACCTGGGGTACTCCGGGTGAGGCCGATGCCGATGGTTTTCGCACTTACACGGTTCGAGGGCGTCAAGCACACGCGTGGCCAGAGGTGTACTTTGGTGACCTTGGATGGGTTATTTTCGAACCGACACCGGGCCGAGGAGCGCCCGGTAGTGATCACACCGGTGTCGAAGCTGTACAAGATAACTCCGTTCCCGAAAACGCTGTTCCTCCGGGCACTGAGAGCACGCTGCCGTCTCCGGCCGAATCGCCTGCTGCGACTCCTCCAACGACAACACCTGCCAGCGACTCTTCAAGCTCGGTTTCGAGTAATTCAGATTCCGGTTCTGGGATCCCCGATATTCCGTTCCCTCCAGTCTGGGTTTGGTTACCTCTTCTGACTATTGCCGCTTACATTGGGGCTATCCCGCTTATACGTAAGCTTCGCCGACAACGACGGCTTGAGGTAGCGACATCCGCCGAAACATCACCTTCAAAAGCCGTGGCTATTGCGTGGGGGGAGGCGACCGATGCGTTTGCGTTTTCGTTCAATCTCAATCGCAGACCAAGCGAAACGAAGACCGAGTTCGCCCGACGCTCGCAATCTGACCAGCGCATAGACAGCCAACAGTTTGCCAAATTGGCTGATCTCGCTACCGCATCTCAATACCATCCAAACGGCGTCACAAGACAAGAGTCAGCGACTGCCGTTGAACTATCAACCAAGCTCGCGGATAACGCCTATCTGAGTCTGCCGAAGACGACCTATTGGGCGAGAGTGCTAAACCCAGCTCGTGTCCTAGCTCGATTCGGGCAAATACTTAAATCGGTTACGGCCGACAGCAAACACATCGAACAAATCTCGTTGACAGCGGCAGGGCGAAATAGCTAAGCGACCTGCGATCGCTGGATCAAAACCGAACTGAGATTCGCTCTTATCCCAAAGCGGAGTCTGAACTTGACCCTGCGACTTCGTCGTCGGATTCAGATTCTCGTGGCTGGCCGGCTGCCCGCAGGTTGCGTTCGAGAACAACCGCACCGTACAACATGACAGCGAAACCAGCAAAAGCCGCCAATGGGTGGACTGATACGAGAGCGATCATTAGTACGAGACCCAAAGCGAACGCCGCGACAGCTGCCTTCGAGGAGCTTAGAACATGACGGTAGGCAGCTGATGAGCCTACGCGTCGAGCAAAGCGCGGATCAGAATCGCTTAGCTGCCGTTCAATATCGGCGAGAATTTTCTGCTCTTGCTCGGACAGAGCCATGATAAAACTTCTTTCGCTCCTTATTAGTTTCGCGCAAGTTGGCCCAAAGAACAATCCACAACAGCACATTTAGCAACATAGCCTGGTGAATTATGGGCCAAAGTCCCTGCTCAACGCAGAATTTGACCTGTTCAACGAATTGCCGACCTACGCATATCAAGTGTAGAGGCTATGTCATCGTCCCATATGATTAACTCATGAAATACCGTTTTGTTCTGGTTCTGATGTCTACGTTCTGGTTGTTATCCGGCTGTATCGACTCGACCAGTAAGGTTCAGATAGAACAAGATGGTTCGGCAACTATCGAACTGACCCGCCTTCTCGACACCACATTTCCCGACAACTATATTTCTGACAACGGCACCACGTTTTCTCCCGGAGAACAAGACGTTGAACGCATCTGTAGCCAGATGGCAGACAAGGCGAACTACCCGGAGGGTGCTTCGGTCCGGTCTATCAGCCGCTCCTCGAACTGCGGCGTATCGGTAACTATTGATGTAGCGGCAGGAGGCGATATCGGATCCCAGCTTGCCCAGTTAGAGCAAACCAGCTTTGGGCCCCTTTCCGAACTGTTTACCGTCCCCAATGAAGAGGACTACGTTGTTGAGCAACGAGACGACCAATGGATCTTTAAGATGCCAACCCCGTCAATTCGCCGTCTTGACACCAGCTATCTCAGCAAGCAGGACGCTGAGTCGATATTGGCGTTGTCCGATTTCAGCTATGAAATTTCGTTGCCGGGAACCGCTATCGCCGACGAGAACAACGCTGACAATGTAGTTGGGGGTACGTTCATTTGGGATATTGACCCGACAAACGGACCTGCCCTGCTTGAGGCGAGGACTACTCCCCCGTCCCAAAACGTTTGGCAACGTTTTGGTCTCCCGGTCTTGGCCGTAGGAGGTGCCGTGCTTCTGCTCGTGGGGGCACTGATGTTCTTCAAATCTCGTCGAAAACCAAGTAAGAAACCTACGTCGACAGCTGATACGAAACCACGCGATGAAGAACAGAACCGAACACAATCCGTCGACTTCGACAGTGACGATGCCGATACATCTGATGACAACGCGATCGCGTCACAAGACCCGACACCAACAATGGCAACCTTGCCGTTGGGCTCTTCCAGTCCTGAATGGAACGAGGACCTTCAGATGTGGTTATCCAATCACGAGGTTAAAGGCCGCATGTTCTTCGACGATAAGTCCCAACGTTGGGAACCGTTGCGATAACTACCTTTCACTCCGGGATGACCGGTCTACGGTTCGTAAACCCACTAGCCGTTCGTGATTCCTTGATCGCCGCAGCAGGCCCGATAGCGGTTCCGCCAAATCGACGTCTGACTTCGTCGATCACCTCGTCGACGTCGTCTCGATTGTGCTGGACTTCTCCGTCTTCGCCGTCTAGCAACGAAAGCTGGTCAAATGACTGATCAGACAATCCTTTCACGCCAACACCGACTAAGCGAATACCGCTAGCAACATCGACTTGGTCAAACAGCTCAGCGGCAACTTCTGCTATCTGTACGCCATTGCTAGTCGGCGCAGAAATTGTTTTTGATCGGATTAGGGTCTCGAAACTTCCATACCTGGCCTTTACGTTGATAGTTCGGGCCCGCAACTTTGCTGAACGTAGCCTTGATGCCACCGCATCGGACATTCTTACGATCTCAGCGTGAAGAACCGCAGGGTCGGTCACGTCCGTTTCGAATGTCTCTTCGTGACTTATCGACTTCGCTGATCGTTCCGGTTCGACGTGGCGGTCATCGTTGCCGTGAGCGAGCCTATGTAGATGATGGCCGTTCGCTTCGCCTAACGCACCACACAGAACCTCGACCGGGAGCTTAGCTATATCGCCCACCGTCTTCAAACCAAGGCGTTCTAGCTTGGTGTTGGTTTTCGGGCCGACACCCCACAATGCCCGAACGGGAAGGGCGTTGAGAAAAGCTTGTTCATCCGGTTTTCTTACAACCTTGATCCCTGTACCCGATGTGATTTGCCCAGCAACGATTCTGGGTTTTGCAGCCTCAGAAGCAAGTTTCGCAACAGATTTCGACGACGCTACACCAACGGTACTCAGGAGGCTTTCAGTCTTGTAAATCGTGGATCGTATCTTGTGAGCGATCTCTTCCGGTTCGCCGTGTATACGAGCCGCCGAGCTGACGTCTAGAAACGCTTCGTCCAACGAAAGCGGTTCAACCATAGGCGTGAAACTCATAAAGATCGACATGATACGGTTACTCACTTGCTGGTACAAGCTGTAATGACCGTCGACGAAAAGCAGATTAGGGCATAACCGTCGGGCGGTACTTGACGGCATCGCTGAACGAACTCCGAACACCCGGGCCTCGTAGGAGGCGGCAGCGATGACTCCACGTGGGCCTGACCCACCGACAACTACAGGCAAACCGACAAGTTCGGGGTTCTCTCTGACTTCCACTGAAACAAAGAATGCGTTCATGTCGACATGGAGTATCGAGCTGGTTTGTCGCCTTGGCACCAGTCCATTCTGTTAGGTAAATTCGCTATAGACAAGCTTCCAGCTGTCTGCGTCCGAAACCAACTGTGTGGTACTCAGCACAACCATCACCGTCGACCCTCAGATACCCTGCATAAAGAGCTAGATCGGGGAGAATCCGCGAGGATCCACACAGACCCGACGTCAACAAAGAAAGCGAAGCATTGGACGAACTCGAACCCAAAAAACCGTTCAACACAACCTCTTCAGCATCAAATTCGACGGTTCTACCTTTCGAAGACCTAAACGCTCCCGAACCGTCTGAAAGCACTCCCCCTGTCGTAGCTCGCTGGCTTGGTTTGCTCGCAGTGACCGTTAGTGGCCTCCTAGGCGGCCTCATCGGGTATGGGACGGGTGATCTTATGGGTGGAACCCAACTATGGACCTTAGGAGGCCTTGTCGTCGGTGCAGCAACCGCGGCAATTGGTGTTGGCGTGATCGTCAGTCTGACCCTTCGAGCAATGAACGAGTGGGAAGCGACCTCACATCCAGAAGCAAAGCCTAAAAAGGCTAAACGTAAGAGCACAACCGCCCAGGGTCTACGTGAGCTGGCAGCGGAACACGACCGCAAGCACACATCGTCGGACAACGACACGCCGACCCAATCTGAGGACGAGTAAATGATTTCTGACGACAACACGTCGGCCACCCAAAAACATCCTGATGTAGTCAAGCTACGAGAAATTGCTTCCTCTCTAGCTAAAGACGCCGGCACTCTGGTCGTTGGCCTGCAAGCCGAGGCCAACACGACCGCTTCAACGAAATCGAGCGGAACCGATCTCGTTACAGCCGGAGACGAGGCGGCCGAAAAAATGATCGTCGAGAGATTGACCCGTCTTTGTCCCGACGATGGGATCGAAGGTGAAGAGGGCGCTAGTCGAACCGGAACCTCCGGAGTGGTATGGCATATCGACCCAATCGACGGCACCACGAACTATGTCTACGGGTTGCCGTATTGTGTATCGATTGGGGCAACATTTCAACAAGACCCCACGCATCAAGATCCGGCTCGTCGCACGATCGTGGCCGGAGCCGTGTTCGCTCCGTTGGCCAACGAACTGTACGAAGCGGCCAAAGGCTACGGCGCTATGTGTAACGGTCAACCGATCTCGACAAATCCGATCGATAATTTGGCGGTTGCCTTGCTGGGAACCGGTTTCAGCTATCAACCTGACACCCGAGAAGAACAAGTGGCGAAGCTCGGAGGAATCATCGGTTCGGTTCGCGATGTCCGACGTATCGGAGCGGCAGCCCTTGACTTATGTGCGGTCGCCAGCGGCCGGCTAGATGCATATTACGAAGAGGGTCTCAAATTCTGGGACATGGCTGCCGGAATTTTGATCGCTCGAGAATCGGGAGCGATCGTCACCGACGATGCAGGCAACGAACCAACGACGTTGTCTCTTGTGGCTGCTGCCCCAGCAATTCACAACGATCTTTTACTCGCAGTGCAAAAGGCATCCCAGTAAGAAGCAGCGACCCAAATTCGGGAAAAAATGGGCCTGATCCACCAAAAATCGAAAAAAATCCAAATTTTTTGAACCGTTCGGCTCGTAATCGGGCAACATGTGGATGTGGGTACAAAGATCTTAACTGTTGAAGACGATGAACGCATCCGCCAAGCGGTAACCCTTGCCTTGGAAGAAGAAGGCTGGGATGTTATCGAGGCTGGGACCGGAGAGTCTGCCTTAGAGCAGTTCACGGCCACTCCAGCTGACGTAGTACTTATAGACATCATGCTTCCGGGCATCGATGGATTTGAGGTCTGCCGCTCTATCCGGAGGGCCAGCGACGTACCCATAATTATGGTTACCGCTCGGGCCGACACACATGATGTCGTGGCCGGTCTAGAGGCAGGTGCCGACGACTATCTAACAAAGCCGTTCGCTCCCAAAGAACTCTCGGCCCGAATCCGGGCGATGCTTCGCCGGGCCCGCAGCACAGAGCCAGGCGAACTTGAGCGCATCAAGATCGGTGAGCTCGAGATCAGCGCAGACGAAGGCCTCGTTCTCAAAAGCGGCGAAGAGCTTCATCTCACCAAGACCGAGTTCAAACTTCTCGTTGAGCTTGCTTCACAACCGGGCAAAGTCTTTAGCCGTGAAGTTCTACTCGAACGTGTGTGGGGCTACGACTACTTCGGTGACGGACGTTTGGTAGATGTTCATGTGCGTCGACTTCGAACCAAAGTTGAAAGCGATCCGGCTAGCCCTCGGTACGTAGTTACTTCTCGAGGTTTGGGCTACAAGCTCCAGCCATAGTGTTTCGGCCTCGTTGGTGGCGCGGCCTTTTCGCACGTGTCACGTTGGCGTATGCGATTGGGTCGTTACTTTTGTCCGTTGGTGTAGCCGTTTTCAGCTACACGCTGGTCGCTGAGCGTCTGTTGACCGAGACTGACAACACGGCTCAGGAACAAGTCTGGCTGAATTCAACCGATATCCAGAAGCGGCTTCAAAATACCAAGAGCTTGACGGAAGAAGAGCTCGATGAGCTTGTGCTGGACTGGTTAGCCGACGACTTCAGGACATCAAATCTTGGCGACTCAATAGTCATCCCTTCAGACGGTAAAAAAAGGTCGACCCTTCTCGAAGCAGATATCCCTAGTGACGTGAGAAGTGCGGTACAAGAAGGCGAGATCGTACAGAAAAGGTATCTAGGAAAGACCGACCAAGGAGACATCGCCAAGCTCTACATCATCGGGGTTCCCCTGATCGATGCCAACGCCGAGTACTACGAGGTGGTTCCGTATGCGCCGCTAGAAAAAACTCTCGGCGACTTTCGGAACATCCTGACCGGTGTTGCGTTTATTTCATCCATTTTCGGTGCCGTCCTTGGCTACTATGCAGCCCGCCAGGCGGTCGCTCCAGTATCAAGAATCTCTAACGCAGCAGAATCTATCGCCGCTGGTGATTTCGACACCCGACTCGATATGGAAGTCGACCCGGACCTTTCGGCGCTGAGTAAGTCGTTCAATGAAATGGTTGAACAGCTGAGTTTCCGTATCGAACGAGACGAACGATTCGCATCCGATGTGAGTCATGAACTTCGTTCACCGCTTATGACGCTGGCTGCTTCGGTTGAGGTGCTCGAGCGACGCAAAGACTCATTGCCAGAAGTAGCTCAACAAGCTGTGACGCTGCTCAGTGATGACCTGACTCGTTTCCAAAACCTGGTGCAGGATCTGCTAGAAATTTCTCGTCTTGACGCTGGAGCAGTCCAACTGCAACTGAGCCCATTTCTTCTTCGAGAGTTTCTAGAAAACATTATTGCCCAATCAAAGAATCCGGGTATCGAGCTCCTTTTCGAAGAAGAAGACAACGACCTTGCGATCAAGGCGGACAAACGCCGGCTAGCCCAGGTGATCACAAACCTCATCGAGAACGGCGCAAAATATGGTGAAGGCATTACCGAAATCACGTTCCAGGGCATCGATGAAGACGTTCAAATTACGGTAGAAGACAAAGGGCCTGGCATCCTTCCCGAAGATCGGATGCGAGTCTTCGAAAGATTTGGACGAATTAGTTCCGACGCTGGCAAACGAGCGTCTGGCACTGGGGTTGGATTGGGCCTCTCCCTCGTCTCTGAACACGTCCGAGCACATGGAGGCCAGGTGTGGGTCACAGACCGCATAGACGGCCACCACGGCGCTAGGTTCGTTGTTGAGTTACCCGTGCGAATGGAAGAACACAACGACGAGGAGATGGCGGTGTGAGTCAAACCAGTTCGCGTCCAACCTTGTTTACCTTGCTCACTACGTTGTCGATCGTCTCGGCGTTGGTCATGGCCAGTTGTGGCGTACCGACCGACGATGCTGCCCGTCCGGTGCCCAACGCTTTGGAACGACTTGAACGTACCGGAGATCCTTCTGAAGCTGCGACCAGTGAAGGAGCGTTTCCGGTAACCCTGTATTTTGTTGACTCTGACGACAATCTTTACGCGGTCGAACGAAATTTCTCCGACGCCCCAACAGTCAACGATATTTTGGATGGACTTGAAGCTAACCCCGAGGGGCTCGAAACGCTCGTCTCTGACAGTGAGATCGATGGGAACGCCGAACCGGTCCCCCAGTTGATCACCAGTCTTCTCGAAGAGATGCGACCTCACGACGGCGGGTTCGATCCGTCCCTGAACCAACAGATAGTATCCGTTTCTTCCGATGCGAAACTGCGAGAATTAGAACCTGGTCGGCTCACCAGAATTTTCACTCAGATTGTTTGCACACTCACCCAAGAAGATTTTGAGATTTCCTCAGTATCGATAGTTGAAGACGATGGGACGTCGCTCAAACCGATCTTCGCTCAAAACGCGTCGGGAGCACCCAATATTGATGCGTCGGAACGAGAAGATTACGCTTGTGATGAGGCCCGGGTTCTCTCCGAACCTCCTACCAGTTCTAATGCTCGCACGAAGCGAGCAATAGAACAGGAAGAGTTATCGAACTAACCCCGTAGAAGGCAAGCGAGTAGACGGGCCGACCCCACAGCGGGTAAGGGTCCGAAATGGGTCAGACTTGACCGACGCTCTAAGCCTCTTAGGCAAAGAACTGTTGGGCAACGTTCCACAGTTCGGGTTGTACCATCTTCAGTTCCTTGATCGCCTCAGAAAGAGGGACCCGGATGATACGGTCGCTTTGTAGCGCAACCATCTTGCCCCAGTCCCGATCGGCGACAGCGTCGATGGCGGCAATACCGTACCGGGTAGCTAATACGCGATCATGAGCTGTTGGGGTTCCCCCACGTTGTACGTGGCCCAAGATAGTGACCCTAGTTTCGTAGCCGGTTCGCTTTTCAATTTCGGCGCCCAGTACGTTTGCTACACCACCTAGGCGAATATGGCCGAAATCGTCGTATGTTTCGGTGCCAATGTCGATCGTTCCTTCGACTGGCTTCGCACCTTCGGCTACAACAACGATGGACGCAAATTTGCCGTAATTCTCGTGACGACGTGTTATCGACGCACAAACCTCTTCGATATCGAATGGCTCTTCAGGAATCAGTGTTAGAGAAGCACCACCAGCGATACCCGCCCAGGTGGCGATATGTCCGACGTGTCGCCCCATAACCTCAACAACCATTACCCGGTTGTGGCTCTCCGCAGTTGTATGAAGGCGACCAATAGCTTCGGTGGCTATCGAAACAGCGGTGTCGAAGCCGAAAGTACGCTCGGTGGCGCCGACATCATTATCGATCGTCTTTGGAACACCCACGATCGGCAGACCTCGGGTAAACATTTCGTTTGCGCCGGAGAGTGTTCCCTCTCCCCCAATCGCAATAATGCCATCGACTCCGGCGTTCTTGATGTTGTCAAGAATGCGCTGAGGGCCATCGTCATAGCTGAACGGGTTAAATCGGCTGGTTCCGAGAATGGTGCCACCAATAGGCAGTGTGCCTCTAAGACGGTTTATATCGAGCGGAATCTTTTCATCATCAAGAAGACCCCGCCAACCGTCTAGGTAGCCAACGACTTCGCAGTCATGTTCTTTGATTGCTTTTCTGACCACGGCCCGAATCACTGCGTTGAGACCGGGGCAGTCTCCGCCTCCGGTCAAAACTCCAACTCGCATTACAGCCTCCAACTTTCTTCAAGATACAGATACATATGCCCATGTGGCCTAGCCGAAACACAGAACATGCCCTCGGAATCCAGGTACATGGACTGTTGCGGTGGAAGCCAACCCAAATACAGCTACCACCTAACTAAGCCCCACCTCTTTGTGGCGTTATGACTCAGACAACGCCAATGGTATCGTGTCCTGCCTCAGAGACATGTTACGAGTCTTGTCAAGCTGGACCTGTGAGGAAATTACCGTTGGCGTTGCTTACCCGTCAAGTTCTTCAAGATACGTGCGGTATCCGTTGATGGCAGCTCCGATAGCGCCTGATTCTGGTCCCATCTCGGCGGCAACGATAGGGGTAGTCGGACGATAGCTACTTCCCATCAGCAGCGAGGGTACCTGCTCTTGGATATCGGCAACGAAGGTCGTAGCGAGGGTTGATAGGCCACCTCCTAGTACTACTACCCCAGGGTCTAATAAGCTGATCAACCCAGCGATACCGGCCGATGTCCATGAGACAAAACGCCTGAGTACCTCTTGTGCGTCCTCATCGCCTTCGTCGAGTGCGGCCGAAACGTGTTCACCTCTGATATGTTCGACCACGCCTCCCGCCAGTTCAAGAATCCGATTCGCACCAAACTCCGATACATGGTTTTTCGCTAACGTCGCCAAACCTGTACCGGACGAATAGGCCTCCCAACAGCCCTTGATGCCGCATTTACAGATCGATCCGCCATGGTCGATCAAAACATGCCCTGGTTCACCGGCAAACCCGTTAGCTCCCGATACCACCTGGTCGTTTATTATGAGCCCACCGCCGATGCCGGTTCCTTGCGTAATCATTGCGACATCGCTGTACCCTCTTGCGGCTCCGAGTTTGTGCTCGGCGACCGCTGCGCAGGTCCCATCGTTGTGACCGGCTGCTGGAACCTCAAATTGTTTCCGGAGCCTAGTCGCCATATTTAGCGATAGAACACCCGGAACGTTCGGACCGTAGTGGAGCATTCCCGCTTTATCGACCAAACCGGGAAGCCCGACCCCGATTGAGTCGACCCTCCCCATGTCGTTCACTAATTCATCGACGACCGACGAAATAACGTTCGGCAGTTCCATTGGGTCCGAAGGTGTTGGTTGGCGACGTTGAGCATGCACGTCTCCCGTCTCAACATCACACACGATGCCGAGCACCTTCGTACCCCCGACGTCGATACCAACATGTGCAGGTTGAACCATCTGAACCACTCCTAGGCAGGTAAATAACGGTTCCAGCGTATTGCTAGGAGGACCTCATATGACGCTGACGCCCTGTTAGCATCATTGCGCAGGCTCTTTGGCGTTACGTTGCGTCGATATGTCCGACAGATGCTTGAGTCAGAAGTGCACGCTGGGCGCCAACCGACGATGCCCAGTCGGCGACCGCCGGGTTGGCGCTGACAACTATCACTTGCACTTTTTGGGCCAGAAGTTCTAGCGAAGACATCAATTCGGGAACGTCGATTTGTTCTAACGAGCCGGTCACGGCAACTGGAATAGCTCGAGATGCCTCCCAAAGGGCCTCTTCGGTTACCGAACGGATATACGAAAGAAGCTCAGCGGTATGATGAGCTCCCCGAGCTTCGGCAGCATCTCTCGCCGCGAATATTCTTGCGATCTGTTTCTTCGACGACGCAGCTCGCTGCTCAACCCTGTCCATCTGGGCCATAGCCCTGTTATGCAGGCCAAGTACACGCTCAGCGACAACAATCTCTTGACGGACTCTATCTTGTCCACGAACTTCGCTTTCGGCCAGTCCGTTATCTTTGAGCCAAGAAGTCGCATAAGCCTGGGCACCTTCGATATCAACATCCTCCGGTGCACCAAAGCCAGGGGTTTGTAGAAGCGTGAGTAGGTCTTTTTGTGCTTCAAGCCATTCCGGATTGACCTGGACATGTTCTAACGAGCGCAGCTTGCCGTGTATGTCATCGGAAAGCTGAATATCTTGACCGAGTTTTTGCTGAGCTAATTCAAGCGCTTTTGTTCGACGAGATTCTAGTTCTGAAACTATCGGGTCGTTGTTTAGCGTCTTTCTCGTATGCGAACTCTGCTGTTCTTGTGCTCGCAACGTCTTACGGCATTCTTCGAGATGGGCAACTCGTTCAGGCGCTGCGGTAGGCGACATGCGATGCATGGTGTAGCCGGTCCAACTCGTAACCCCGACTTTGTTCAACAACGAATCTAGTTCAGCGGCGTCAGGTGAATGATCTCGCCAGCTTTTCTGTTCCCGGAGTTCTTCAAGTTCGTAAAGTCGTGCTTCTTCGTCTTGGGTGAGAAGCACTGGTTGCGCTGCCTGTTCAGCTTGAGCGACTGCGTTTTTGCATGCTGCAAGTTGATTCTGGGCCGAAGCGTACGCTTCGGATAGACGTCCAACATGTTCCTGGTTTTCGCGCAAGTAGGCTTGGTAGTCTTCCCAGGCTTGTATCGCTTCGGACACTCCTTCAGCAGACGTCTTCACCAGATGGTCAAAACGACGTGACTGCTCTAACGCTGTTTCTAACTCTTGTTGGCGCTCATGGTTAAGATCGACTCCATTAACTAGTTGCTGGAGTTCTCGCCGTAGGCGAGCCAGCCGAGACTTCACGGTCGGGTCCAACTGTGCCCGTATCTCTTCCACCTGAGCTGCGTCAATATCGGCTTGTCTTTGCAGTTGATCGATTTCGGCTTGAAGTGCGCTAGTAGCAGCCTCTTTAATGGCGGGATTATCAGAATCGACAACGACATCGACCGTCGTGACGTGGCTCAATGCAATCATTTCGTCGCCTTCGAGAACCAGAAGGTTGGATTGATCCTCAATCAGACCACAAACCCCAACCGCTGATCCTCGTGCCAGAGACCTGATGTGTTGCAATAACGAATCAGCCCCTTCTTGGTCGAGATTTTGCACAACCGTGACCAACGGGTGCATCTCAACTCGATTCTTGTGTTCCCCAATGTCTAGCCGAAGTATCCGCATACAAGATCTTCGACGTAAAAAGGAGGACACTCAAGAAAGAATCCAGGCTCTACTCGATATGTAGACCGAACTAGGCTTCCGCCCGCTCCTTGAAGCCTTGCAGAGCGGACTCAACGATTTTCTGTTCGGCTCGTCTTTTCACGAAACCAGGTAACGGAAACGCTAGTTCGATGAAAAGTCGGTACGTTACCGCGGTGAGAGGCCCGCTATTTGGGTCCACTGTGGCAAATTCGTAGGACCCGAGGATACGTCGGGTCAGGTCACCTTCAACCTGGGACCAACTCAACTTGTTGGGGGCCTCGCTGTAGTCGTATCGAAGAACATACCGAGAAGAACGACCCATGGCCTGTGCCGTGAACTCAGCGGTCAGGACACGACCCTCATCATCGGTTTCAACGACGTTACTGGATTCAATCTCTGCTACCCACTCAGAGTACTTTCCAATATCAGCGCCAACGGCAAAACATTGGTCTACAGAGGCCTCAACAGTCGTTGCGGTGACCGTGCGCTCAAATAGCGCATATTCATCTGGAACGTCTACTAGCTCAGCTTCTTCCACGCTAAGCAGTCTAGCGTCTAGCGGTGTTCGCTTCGCACAAATCCGTGTGACACCGTGCGTTGTTATGGCAACGGCTCAAATTTGCCGTGCAATGCTCCTTGTAAGCCCATGAGCCCGAACCCTACCTGGGGAACTAAAACAGCAAAAACGATGGAAGAAAACGGCGCCGCTACAGCGACGGCGATACTGACAACGGTTTGGAAGCATAACAGACCAATAAACCAGTTTCGGGTGCTCGCATCGGCTGCCCCATGCCCTAGAAAGAACACACCGGCGAGCGAGATCTGTTTGAATCGGCTAGCCGAAATAGCGATGATCAGCGCCGCTACCAGAGCGATCAACCCGACCAAGAACACTAGGAGGCAAAAACCTACGTACGCTCCGTCCAAACTTGGTCTATGCCACAAAGCGACCACCGAAAACACACCGAATACAAGTGATAACGCTGTGTTGAGTTTTAACAATATGGGCTTATCCGAAGCAAAGGTGAGCACTAAAACTCAAGCTTTTCTAATGCTGTCTGAAGTTCTTTCGCAAGTTGATCGTAGTCAAAGGTTTGTTTTGCTCGAATTTTGGCCTGACGTCCCATGTGTTCTCGTTTTTCTTTGTCATCGATCAAACTTTCGATAGCGGATGCAACGGCGTCAATATCACGAGAGTCGTTTAGAACCAGGCCTGTTGTGCCATGGGCTACCGCTTCATGGGAGCCGCCGGATCGACCCGCTATTTGAGGAATACCCGCTGCAGCGGCTTCAAGAAACGCTATACCAAATCCTTCTTGTTCCAAACCGAACCACCGCTCGTTACACATCATCACCATAAG
This sequence comes from Acidimicrobiales bacterium, assembly GCA_020630065.1. Taxonomy (GTDB): domain Bacteria; phylum Actinomycetota; class Acidimicrobiia; order Acidimicrobiales; family SZUA-35; genus JAHDCC01. The sequence continues at coordinate 90,844 of JAHDCC010000003.1, read as the reverse complement.
ATCGGCACATCCGTACAACCTGGCTACGTCAGAATCGCTGATTTTGCCGAGAAGATTCGTCGGGCTTTCAGTCTCGGCTATCAGGCGGGTCAGGTTTCGCTGCTGGCGGCCCACCCCACCAACTAGGACCTTCAAAGATACGTCGTTTCGTTCCTGTCGAATTTTAGACGCAGCGCGAATAACCGTTGGAATTCCCTTGCGTGGAACTAATCGATTGACTGTCGCTAGTACAAAGTCGTCGTCCTTTACCCCAAATCTAGTACGAGCCGCCGAACGCTCGCGGCCCTGCAACGTAGAGAATCGGTCGGAGTCCACTCCGGGGGGAACCGTGACGGATTGGAGTTTGGCGTTGGCCGCCCGTTCTGCTTCTTGCAGCGGATAAGAGCCCGCAGCAATAACAATGGAGGCCCCACGCAGGAGGCGACCGAGTAGGGGTCTAGACACTGGCAATCGTCCCGGTACAGTGACCTCGGCCCCATGGATGACTAACCCGTATGGCCGATCAAGTTGTGGGCCTACTGGTCCGCAGATCAAAGCCGGATCTAGGAGAACAATCTCGGCATCGTGGGCGTCAGCCATCTGGTTGATTTGTCGAACTAGTTTAGGGGTTGGCCACAACACGCGTTGTTGCGTCCGTTCGATGCGATGTTGTTGTTGACGATCGAATTCGGCCGCACCTGCGTAAGGGGTTGTCAAAACGGCTACCTCATCAGGGGGAAGTCGACGCCATAGCTCCCACAGGTAGCTTTGTATTCCACCAATTTTTGGTGGATAGTCATTCGTAACTAGAAGGTGTTTGACCATGAGTACCGTCTATTAAAGCCGTGTATCCACCGTAGCTCGAAGTTCACGCTGAACCGCCGGATCCGGATCTGCGTCTACATTTTCAAGAAAGGAATGTAGACCAAGGCGCTTTGTTGCCCATACTGTATGTGCTCTCAGCGTTGGATTGTCATGTTGCAAATAGCGTGTGATGAGGTTTTGGACATTCTGGTCAGCGGGATCGGCGGTATTACCGAGAACAACGAGCGCCGTTCGTCGTATGACATCACAGTTTCGGTCCGCGATGTACCAACGGCCGTACTTGGCTAACAACTGTTCATCGCTACAGGTGAGAATCCACACTATGTCGGCTGTTTGGGAGTCGTGCGTAGCTTTGGATTTGATCACAACCGGAGCGGACCGATTCGGCGGGCACACCTCCTGGCATTCATCACATCCGTAAATGCGGTTACCTACAGCGGTCCGATATTCGATAGGGATCTCTCCGTCCGCCTGGACAAGCCAAGCTATACAACGTCTAGCGTCTATTACTCCGGGTGCCAGAATCGCCCCGGTTGGACAGTCGGTTACACACGATGAGCAAGCCCCACACTGGTCAGTTTGTGGTGGCCCGGTCGGAGCGAGTTCGACATCGGTGACGACGGCGCCAAGCACTACCCAGCTTCCGTGACCTGGGATTATTAGATTCGCGTTTTTCCCATACCAGCCAAGCCCAGAGCGCCAGGCGGCGTTTCGATCGACGAGGGCGTTGCTATCGGCCAATATCTGGGCTTTCCCGCCGTGTTGCCGCACTGCTTCGGCGATTGGTTCAAGCCCTAAACGAAGCTCAGCGTAGTAGTCCTCCCATGAATATCTTGCGATCTCGGCATGGGTTGAGGTTTGGATATCGGCGCGTGGCCCCTGATAGTAGTTCAGGGCACCAGTTATTACGGAACGAGCTGTTTCAAGAACTCTAGTTGGCGACGACGATCGGGCCGGGTTTCTGTAGGTGAACTGCATACGATCGGCCAGCCCGGACGCCTTACGAATAGGAAGGACGTCTGCCGCCGGGAAAAGGTCATCGGCAGTAGTTATGCCAACCGCTGAGAGCCCAGCCTCGTAGCCTAGCTTCAGCAATTCTTCGGCTTCTAAGGACCTACCCACCTATTCAGATTGCCAGAAATCTTCCCTCTTGGGGCTCGAGCGGTTCGAAACCTTCGATTCTGTTACCTAGATAGCGTCATTCCATTCATCGTGACGAAGTTTGGGAACTAGGCCAGCTGTCTCTAAGCGCCGCAAAGCCGAATAGTCATCCATCGCTAGAACAACAGCCTCATCTGGTTCTCGTTCCGCTAAAAACGTGACAACACAACCATTACAAGCAGAAGTGTTTTGTTGGCTACAAGTGCCACAATCAATTGTTATATCCATAGCCCAACAATAAATACCTGGTGTGACAGTCAACTTCATCCGTTGCGCTGAACAAACGGAATCCGGTGCCCACCAAATACGTCAGACCCGTAAAACTGCAGCTATCGTTCGATGGGTGAAAGCTCTAGAGTTTCAACGCAAAGAAGTTCGATACGTCGCCGCAGCCGTTACATCACGGTTTTCAGCTGGAAGTGGAGCCTCGTCTGGACCTCTATCCCTCGTTAACCTCGAGTCGATACCTAAACCTGCAGACGGTTGGGAGCGGATTACGACCCGTCTGGCCGGCATATGCGGATCCGACTTAGCGACAGTTGATGGCAAGTCGGCTGCATACTTCGAACCTTGGGTCTCGTTTCCTTTCGTTCTAGGCCATGAAGCGGTCGGCACAAACGAAAAAGGGGAACGGGTCGTCCTTGAGCCCGTTCTCGGGCACGAAGCCCGCGGATTTGAACCGCCTTTCCCCGGAGCGGCCCCAGCCGATGGTGATGACTATCGACACCTGGTTGGCGGCACTATTGAAGCTGGTATCCAAACTGGTGGATGTTGCTCAACTGGAGGCGCCTGGTCAGACGAATTCATCGCTCATAACTCGCAATTACATTCGGTCGACAATGACTTGAGCGACGAAGCTGCGGTAATGGTTGAACCAACAGCCAGTGGCGTTCATGCGATGCTCAGGGCCAACATCGCCGAACACAGCACCGCTGTTGTGATTGGGGCTGGAACAATGGGTCTCGTGACCATCGCAGCCATCAAGTCGCACATACCGACATGTACTGTTATCGCTGCAGCTAAATACCCGGAACAGCAAAAATACGCTCACGAACTAGGCGCAGACATCGTAGTCAAGCCCTCTGAGCTCACCCGGGCCGTTAGGCGTTCCACCGGCAGTTTCATGATCGGAGACGACTTATCGGGTGGAGCCGATGTCGTTATCGACGCTGTCGGCAATGACGCCTCTATCAATCAAGCAATAGGTATCTGCCGACCGAGAGGACGAGTAGTTCTGTTAGGCATGCCAGGCAACGTGAAAGTTGATATGACCGCGTTGTGGCACCGAGAAACTGAACTGGTCGGCGCCTACACCTACGGGACTGAAAAACTCGACGACGGCTCTACCGTTCACAGTTTCGATTTGGCATTCGACTTGGTTAAGTCCGCAGATCTAGGTCGTTTGGTGACGGCCACCTATCCACTAGATCGATACACCGACGCCATCACCCATGCTGCTCAAGCAGGGCCGAGAGGTGCAGTGAAAATCTGCTTCGACTTCCGTTAACTAGCTTCTCAGCTGGTTTGCGCCGCCGGTGACCGTTCCGCAAGTAAAAGACCAAATTCGTCGTTCTCGGCCAGGAACACCGAATGAACGTTGAAACCTGCCTGTTTGATTTCTTCAGAAAGGTAGCCAGGGCTGAATTTAGTCGATATCTCTACCCGGATCTCCTCACCTTCACCGAGATCAACATGTAGGTCGAGACTCTCAATCCGAATCTGTTGCGGAACGGACGACCGCAATCGCATGTCGACCCGATTTTCGGTGCCGTCCCAAAACGGAATGTATTCAAATTCGGACAGGTCGAAGTCGGCACCTAGCTTGTTGTTGATTACTGACAGCACGTTACGGACAAACTTTGCGGTCACCCCAGGTTCGTCGTTGTAGGCGTCCAAAATTTTGTCGACACTTTTCAGCGGGTCGAAACCAAGTAATAGCCATTCACCGTCATGGAGCACATCAGCTAGGGCTCCTAGAAACGCTCGTCGTTCTTCGACGTAGAAATTTCCGATTGTTCCCCCAAGAAAGGCCACGAGGCGTTTGTCTCCTGTTGGGAGATGTGGCAGATGGCGGGTGAAGTCGCCGACTAGTCCGGCGATCTCGATACCGGGGTAACGTTTGTCGAGTATTGCCGCCGCCCCTCTCAGCGTGTCTTCGCTCACATCGACCGGAGCAAATTTTGTCAGCTGATTGGTGGCGGCAAAAGAATCCAGCAATGTTCGAGTTTTATCGCTAGTGCCTGAACCAAGTTCAACGATCGTGTCTGCCCCAGTTACCGACGCGATTTCGTCAGCGTGCCGTTTCAGAAGGCTACGTTCGGCTTCTGTCGGGTAGTACTCTTTAAGCCTGGTAATCTCCGAAAAGATTTCGCTTCCCCGGTGGTCGTACAACCACTTTGGCGGAAGAACAATTGGAGAGCCCGTGAAGGCACGAGTCATATCGGCTCGCATCTCGTCGTCTGCCCAGTCAGAAGGCAGCCGGATATCGATGGACAAAGAAGATTCGTTCACGAAAAGTCCTAGTTGGCTAGTCGAAGGCCTGAGAGATGCCAACGGGTATGAGGATGGTAGAAGTTTCTGTAGGTGGAACGTATATGTTTCTCCGGAGTGAAGGCACACCCACCCTTCAGAACCATTGTGTTAATCATGAACTTTCCGTTGTACTCCCCAATCGCTCCATCAGGAATGCGGTAACCGGGATACGGCCGATAGGGGCTGGCTGTCCATTCCCAACAATCTCCAAATTGTTGAGACAAACCGTCTGAGTCGAGCTGTTTTGCTTTCTCAGCGCTCTGCGATGCAGACGTTGGGTGAAATACACCCGATTCCATAAAGTTGCCGCGTACAGCCCGAAATTCAGCCGCTGCAGCATGTTCCCATTCCGCCTCTGTCGGCAGGCGTTTACCAGCCCACGATGCGAATGCGTCGGCTTCATAGAACGAGATGTGAGCCACCGGCTCGCTCTCTTCGAGTGGCGTCGTGCCATACATCGAATGAACTTGATAGTCACCTGCATCGTTCTTCGACCAATACAGTGGCATTTCCCAGCCCCGACGTTCTCGTTGGACCCACCCGTCAGAAAGCCACATTTCGGGGCGTCGGTATCCACCATCTTCGACAAAGTCCAACCATTCACCTACCGTCACGAGACGGTCGGCGAGCTGGTACGGCTGGAGGAATGTCTGATGTCGGGGAAATTCATTGTCGAAATGAAATGAATCACCGGAGTAACCAACCTCGACTAGACCACCGTCATAGTCGACCCAAGACATCGGAGAAGCTACCCCGGCCGCCGGTTTCGGCTGCTTATGGTAGGCGGTGTCTCCCAAACCGAACGAAAGCATATGTTTGGCGTCGGCGAGAAGAAGCTCTTGGTGTTGTTCTTCATGGTTCAGCCCCAAAATAACTAGATTCGCTATCTCGGCAAAATCAGATTCGGAACAACGTTCAAGAAGAGTTTCGAGGCGTTGATCGATCTGGGAGCGGTACCGACCAATTTCATCACATCCTGGTCGGGTTAGGTTTCCTCGCTCATGCCGGGAATAACGAGGACCGGCCGCCACATAATAGCTATTAAACAGGTAGTTAAACCGTTCGTCTACTGGCCGGTAGTCGTCAACATAGGTTCCCAGAACAAAAGTCTCGAAAAACCATGTCGTGTGAGCCCTGTGCCATTTCGTCGGGCTGCAGTCGGGCATAGATTGAACCGTCTGGTCCTCGGCCGACAACGGACCCGCCAGCGACTCCGTCCTTTTACGCACCTGGTTCAAAAGGGCGGCCAAACCCTCCCTTGAAACACCGACATCAACCACGCTCATACAGTAACCAACTTCTGTGACAGTGAAAATGTTCCCATCATCTGAATCTTGTATTTTAGCTCATACCACGACTGTAATCTGGGGGGCATGAGCGCCAACCAAGAGAACCTTACAATACTCGGCTCGACAATACGAGCCGCCGTCAACCATGTTGAATGCTTTCCTGCCCCTCCAAACTGCACGAGCGTGACCTTTACCACTGAGGAACTGTCGTCGGTCTGCCCAGTAACCAAACAACCCGATATTTCGACCGTAGAGATCTACTATGAACCCGACCAACTCTGCGTCGAATCAAAGTCGTTAAAGCTCTACCTCTGGTCGTTTCGTGACGCAGAAATCTTCGCCGAAACATTGGCAGCTGACATAGCATCCGAAATTCTAACCACAGCAAAAGCACATCGCGTTCGAGTAACACTCACTCAACGACCTCGTGGGGGCATTGAACTCCAAACCGTTAGCGAACAAACAAGCTAGTCGTATCAACGGCGGTTATTTTTCGGTCACTGACCTCTAGCGGCCTACTCAGGAGTGAACAAATCGAGCAACTGAGCGTTTGACAACGCCACAGCTCCCCTCTCCTGTGCAGCATCCTTAAGCGCTGCGTTGTCGGTGACGACCGCTATCGGGAACTGAGGCGGATATGCGTCCACGAGTTCGTCGAGAGCGGCTGCAGGTTCGGTTGGCGGCGTGCTCAGGCGAATACTCACAACACGAGACGCCGGAAGTGCCGTATCGTCACCAAGTCGACCATCGAACACCACATCAGAGCTAGCACCGGTGCTTGCAGTTAAATCTGCCAGCCAAGAAACCAAGGCTTCTCGCTGCTCTCCTACGGTACGAGACGACCAACCCATCTTGGCTACGCCGTCTCCATCGACCAGAAGAACTATCTCTGGGGACTCCACAACAAATCGAGCAAGCTCGACTCCTCCCCGGCTAGCGATCTCAGCCGGGATTTCAACCTTGCGCCGGTCATTTGAAACCAAACTTGTGTCGTCATCATCGCTAGGTGACTTCAGCGGCGAGATAGCCGAAATTGGGGTGTCGGATGGCGGTTGAAACGTGACATCTGAGTCTTCATCGTTTTCTGCGGCCTGCAGAGCGACCAGCTCTCCGGTAGAGAACACACTAGGCGGGCGTCCTATTGTATTTCCTTCACCCTCGCCACTGCGCTCACCGAAGAATGTCACATCGTCTCGGTCAACGGACTGCGAGTCGGAATCCTCGGCATCTTCACTTCCCGGGAAGCTTGTGACCTTTTGGGAAAGTAGATTACTCAGTTCATCGAGTTCGTCGTTTCCACCTTTATCGTCTTCTTCGGCTTCATTGTCTAGAACACTTGGGGGACGAAGCGACTTCGACTTTGGCTCCTCACGCCCATCGGTAGAATCAGATGAGGACGCGGTGCGATCTTCGTCGGGAACCGACCGTATTAGTGAAGCAACGCCCGAGCCATCGGAGATTTCCGACTCTGTCTTCGGATCATCCGCTTGAACAGTAATGTCTGAAGCTTCATCCGCATCTGACGCTTCATCTTTAGGGTCGCCTTCAACAACTTTAAGCCCTAACGACTCACCTGGATCGATAGAAGCAGGTGTAGGGTCTGTGGAGGCGTCAGCGGCCGGAACTTCCTGAGTATCGTTCGCATCGCGCTTGGTATCTTCGACTGAAGACACCTGGTCTGTCACGTCTCGGGTAGCAGCGACATGTGTAGAGATTACGTTCTCTGGCTGGCTGGACAGTGCCGATTTCTGTTCGTCCAACTGTTTGGTTGCATCTTCGACGTCGGCTTTGGCTTTGGCCAGCTCATTCTGTGCGTTCCCAAGTTCGACCTTAGCTTTCCGTAGCTCTTCCTGAGTCTTTGAAAGCTCTCCACCAGATTTCTGGAGCTCTTTCTGGGAATTTTCTAGCTCTTTTTTGGCCTTCGACAGATCTTTATTGGCTTGATCAGCTTGTTCCTTCGCTGCTTCTAGCTCAGCGGTGGTCCCTTTTGCTGCTTCCCGGTCCTCGTGTGACTGGTTGGTTAACGCCTGCAAAGCCTTTTCGTGGGTTTCGGCAGCAATCTTGTACTCGTCTGCTCGTTCTCGTTCTAGAACTAGCTGAGAAGTTGAGGATTCAATCTCAGCTTGTTGGTTCTCGATCTGGGTCTGAATCGTTCCGAGGTTCGAAAGCGCTTCTTCAAGCTGTTCTTGGAATTTGTTGGCTTGAGCGTCAGCGGCTGTAACTCGCTGTTCAGCTTCGGCGAGCTGGGTGGCGAGAGTTTCTCGTTCAACCCGAACTTCTTCCAGGGAGCCTTCAGCCTTTTCTAATGCAGCTGTTGAAGACGAACTCTCCTGATTCAATCGGCCTACGTCGGACCGCAACGTCTCCAGCTCTTCAGTTTGTGACTTGAGTTGATCGGTGACTTTATCGCGTTCTGAGACCACCCTGGTAAGGTCGGTCTTCAACTTCGAAGAGGCGACGTCGAGTTCCACTACCCGCTCTTCAAGTTCGGCAGATCGCTGTTTGAGCGAGGCGTGGGCGGACTGTTCCGCCACTAACTCATCAAGTTTCGCTGACTGTTCGTTGTCAATCTCTTGCAGTCGAGCAAGCTCGACTCTCAGCTCATCGCGCTCAGCCCGGTATTCTTGTGTCGAAATACGTTCGGCATCTCGGCTGACTCGAGATTCAGAAAGGTCGGTAAGGGCTTCGCCCAGTGACTCTTGCAAGGTCCCGACCTGTTGAGCGACACCATCCCGGTCTGATTTGACCTCGTTGACCTCATTGATCAGTTGATCGATACGGGAATGGCTCGTAGCCAAATCTCCCTCTACCGTTTTCACTTTGTTGCGTTCGTTCGCAAGCTGATCGGCGAGATCTTCCGCTTCGGCTTGAAGCGTTTCGGAGCGACGCGCAAGGTCGGCAAACCCGTCAAGCTCGACTCGGAGCCGTTCGATTTCTTGTTCGCTCTCTACCAGTCGACGTGAAAGATCTTCGTTAGTGACGACCAGGCGTTGTGCTCGAACGCCAGCCTGTTCCAGATCATCTTGCGCTGTTTTCTTCTCTGAAACGTGTTCGGCGATTTCTGCTTCAAGCTGGGTAGCGGTAGCAGCCGAAGCCTTCATCTCGCCCCGGAGACGATTTATCTCGTTGTTGAGACCCGTCATCTGTTCAACGGTGGCTTTACGTTGCCGTTCAGCTTCGTCACGGTTGGCGGTAACTCGGGCGAGCTCTTTACGGGCCTCTACTAGACGGCCATCTGATTCAGCCTGAGCTGCATCAACGATGCTTTGCCCTTGACGAAGCTTCGTAAGTTCTTTTTCTAACTCCAGCTGGTGGGTTAAGGATTCGGAGTGTTTCCGACGAGCTTCGTCCCGGTCACGAATAGCTTTGTCGAGGTCGGCCTGCATTTGCTGGCCATTACCCGAAGACACAGCTTTGGGCCCATCACTAGACGGCATCAGAGGGGCACCCTCTGGCTTTTCTTCATCGGTGTTGACGGACTGTCTTTCGTTTGCCAAACGGTCGACTAGCCCCCGCAGACTAGATAACTCATGCTCGATGGCATTAACATCACCCATATCATCCTCAGTCTCGCTACTCGAATCCGACGTAGCGTTGCCGTTCTTTGTTTGGCCTGGTTCGTTAGCGAACTGACCTGGTTCAAATCCAGGTGGAGGCGGAATTGTCGGAGACTGTCTCCTCGAGACAGACCCAGACGCCCCAACAGCCTGCTTTACTTCTTTGGCGTCGGCGTCTTGTTCGAGCTTTTCAAACTCAGCCTCCCACCCATCCGGTCGGTGCAGCCAGATATAACCGGCTTTACCAACCTCTTCCGGCGTCACAGCAGCTGCCACGCGGCCACGAAAGGCTTCGTCACCTTCCAACGCCTTTTGTGCCACTGTGATAGCACGCCGAGGCAACCGAGCCACGTAAAGAAAACTCCGCATAGATTCTGGAGGCTCAATCGACGGGTCTGCCTCATAGCTATCACGGGCAACCGAAAAAGCCTTCTCGCAAGCCGCCCGTAACAACGATTCTGAACCCATAGATCTAAAACTCCTCTAGCTAAGGTTGCCAAATAGGCAATCTGAGGTATTCCTTACTACTTCAATCGACACACAAACAAAGAAATTCAAAATTGTTATCAATTCATCTCTTCACCGGTGACGACAGCTAGCTGGCAATTTGGCCGGGACCAACAATACGCCTACTACGCTACAACGCTATCCAGATATGTTGGTGCAGCAACAACCTGATGCAGTGTTGAGCTGAAAGTCCCTTAAAATATCAATATCCACTATAGATGTAGCCAAAAGTGCGGCTTAAAGAGTCCCGACTAGCTAAAATGCCGCTTTGTGACTTGTGATACTTGGCTCGTCTGGGTGTCGTTCGCTGCTATGTGTTGGTTAAAACCTTAAGATCTTCAACTTTTTGCGCCACTTTTCCAGTCTCGATGGCTTCGATCGACTGATGTACCGCTTCGGGTAACGTTTCGACGTGACCGGCCACAACAAGTGCCGCAGCAGCGTTCAGAACCACGATGTCTCGCTTCGGCCCTTTTTCTTTGCCCGACAAGATGGCTGAGAAAATCTCGACGTTTTGTTGGCCTTGGCCACCAGCAAGCTCGTCGGTTGACCCTACGGTTCGCAAACCAACGTCCTCGCAGCGGACCGTCATCTCACCGATACCGTCAGCCGACACGTCAAAAACGTGTGAGGGGCCAGACAGTGTCAGTTCGTCGTAGCCATCATGACCAGCTACAACCCACGCCCGGTCAACATCGAGTTGAACAAGAGCTTGCGCCATCTTGGAAGCTAACTCAACCGACGACGTGCCAACTACCTGAAAAGCTGGGCGACCTGGATGAGCCAGTGGCCCTAAATAGTTGAAGATCGTCTGGATCCCGAGTTGACTCCGGGGCGGGCCGACAAATCTCATCGCCGGATGAAAAGTTCGAGCAAATGCGAATCCGATACCAGCCGACTCCAAGCATCGTTCAAGATGGTCTGGTTCGATATCGATCCCAATACCAAGTGATTCGAGGAAATCGAAAGAACCTGAAGTCGAGGACGCCTTCTTATTACCGTGTTTACAAACTGTTACTCCAGCACCGGCTGCCACAAAACTAGCCATAGTCGAAACGTTAAGTGCATGCTTACGGCGACGAGCCGAACCACCGGTTCCAACAATGTCAACGGTTCCCGCTGGCAGTGTCAACGGACGGGCCGCATCGAGCATCGCTTTGGCCAAACCGACTAGCTCAGCTGGAGCTTCGCCTTTCATTCGCAGCCCAACCATCAGCCCAGCTAACTGGGCGTCGGTGGCTCTTCCGGCCAGGATATCGGCCATTGCGGCCTGCCCTTGCTCGATAGTTAAGTCCTGCCTGGCGACAATTTGGTCTAGAAGGGTTGACCATCCACCTAACGAATCTACTAACGGTTCATTCGGAGTATCCACCCTCACACAGTATCGGTGTCACCATCCCACAACGACTAGTCACGGCTAACTGTTCCCCGATGATGGTCCGATTATTTACAGTTCCCTACGGCACAGTTCCAATACCACACTATGATGGCCGCTTGGGTGAGTTGACCGGGTGACCGCGGTTGTGACTAACGTCTAAACTGAGGAAGGTCGGGGCTCCATAGAACAGGGTGCTGGCTAACGGCCAGTCGAAGCGATTCGCAGGAAAGTGCCACAGAAAATATACCGCCAGAAGGTTCTACCTGACGGCAAGGGTGAAAAGGTGCGGTAAGAGCGCACCAGCGTCTGGGGTGACTCAGACGGCTTGGTAAACCCCACTCGGAGCAAGGTCAAGATGATGGATGGATTGTTTCGTCCGGCCAGGCAACTGGCAACCATCAGGTGGACCGCATAGATGGATGGTCACCGCATCGAACCTCGGCAACGAGCCGGTGCACAGAACCCCGCCTACAGGTCAACTCACCCGCCCATTGCAGCTAGCTGAGACGCCAGTTTGTTCTATCGAAAAACCGACCTATTGAGCTGGCCGCTTCGGATCATACGGTCCAGATTTGCCCTATCTCTAAGGCCGTATCGACGCACCGCCCACAAAGCCACTATTAGCGCAATACATTCCAGAAGAATCCCAACAAAGAGGTTGATTGAGGTTTCGGGCAGATCGACACCGTCTAGAGAGAATCCGAACGCTGGCCAAAGAAGCAACTGGTCGAATCGCCACGTCCCGTCGAGGACAAGATGCACAAACAACCCAATCGGGATTCCTAACAGGCGGCGTCTCGTCAGCCTCCGGTTGATCGTTCCTAGCATCACTACGGTCAATACCAACAGTGGGCAGACCATCGTGTGTAAATAGAGAGGCACAGGCGACACAAGTTCCACCAGGGGAAGAACGGCGCCAAACGCCACGATACGAAGATCCATCATTGGGCTACGAAAGACTTCCGCAACCAGCACCGGCGCTAAAACGGCAAACCAAAGCAACATGGGTTAGCGAACCAGCAGCCTTCCACACTCTTCGCATGTGACGACCGCAGACTCATCAAGTCGATCGATTTGATCGAGTGCCACCGCGGAAAGCTGAATATGGCAGCCATCACACCCGCCGTTGACCAGCCTGGCTACTGTCACCCCGTCATAGAGAGGAACAAGTTCTTCGTATCGCCGGAGAAGTTCGGGGTCTGAAACGTCCGCCCGGTTTTGGCGTTCGACGCTTCGTTGCTCAAGTTCGTCCGCTATTTCCTGCAACGCTGTCGCCAACAGCGATTCGGTTTCAGCCACGGTTTGTTCGGCCAGTTCATATTGTTGTTTGGATGCGGTCTCAATCACGTTCAGATTCTCGGCTTGCTCCATCAATTCGAGTAAGTCGTCTTCAAATCCATCTTGTTTCGCCTTAAACCCTCGGACTTCGTCTTCTAAGGCCATGAGTTCGTTGGCTGCGGTGACAGAACCGCTGTAGAGCTTAGTTTGGGACGCCTCACGCTTTGTTTCTAGCTCCGCTACCCGATGCTGGATTTTGCGTTGTTCAGCGTTGTTCTGTTCAACCGCTAGCACAGCCTCATCCAGTTCAATTTTTTTTGACGCTGCGTCGGAAATCGCTGACGCCAGTTTCGCTCTGAGTTCGTGGTTGGTGTGCTTGTGGTTAAGCTGACGAATTTTTATATCCGTTGACTGCAACTCGAGGATTTGTTCGTACAGCGGAGACGTCATGAGCGTAGCCTACTGGGCTGGAGGCGGAGCTGGCGCAGGTTCTGGTTGTGGTTGTGGTTCGGGCTGCGGCTCGGGCGGTTCGGTAGTCTCGGGCCCTTCCGGCGGTTCCGCTGGTTCTGGTCGACGTAGACAATCCGGGCGACCGTCGTTATCAGTGTCAACCAAAACAGGAGCGCCAGAACCACCTCGAGATCCGCAGAAGTCAATCTCACCTTCGACTCGGAGGAATCTCGAGCCCTGACCACTCGGCTCGGGGTCAGCAAATTCTCGAGGTTCAAGGCCCTCGTGGATCTTGCCCATAAAGTCGCCCCAAATGGCAGCCGGGGTGCGACCACCTTGCTGCACTCGACCGTTTAGCACCACACGCTTTTTCAAGTCTGGGTGCCCGACCCAAACGGCTGTGGCGTAGTAGTCGGTGTAACCTACGAACCAGACGTCTTCGTTACCCTGAGCGGTTCCGGTTTTACCAGCAGCCGGATGACCATTCATGCGTTGAGGAACTTGGTGACGACCGGTTCCACTCGTCACGTTACTCTCAAGAACTTCGGTGATCTGGCGCGCCGACTGAACTTCGATGGCCTTGGTCGAGACCTGTTCGTGTTCGTAGATTACGTTACCTTCAGAGTCCTCAACCCGTTCGATGTACCAGGGTTGGTTGAACATGCCGTCGTTACCCATAGCGGCGTATCCGCTCGCCATCTCGATTGGGTGCACTTCGAATACTCCAAGTGGGAGTGATGGGAAGGGTTCCATCTCGGCGGTGACACCGAGTCGTCTCGAAACCTTGATTACTTCCTCGTTTCCGACAACCTGGCCCAGGCGTACAAAACCACAGTTACTGGAAACGCGAATCATGCTTGCGATGGACTGAACGCCGTAACTCGCGCCCGTCACCCGGTAGGGCTCTTGGCCAGGGTTATCAAAGGTGCAGGGGCTATCGCCTCGAACGACATCATCAGCGTTATATCCGTTTTCGAACAACGCAGCCATCACAAAGGTCTTCATTGTCGAACCGGGTTGTCGGAGACCCTGGGTGGCTAGGTTGAATTGGTCTCGTTGAAATTCGGGGCCGCCGATCAGGGCACGAACGGCACCGTTGTGAGTGTCGAGCGTGGCCATGGCCATCGTGAACCCGTCATCGTTCTCCGGCAAGAGTTCTGCCCTAGTGGCTTCTGCGTGGGCTTGTGCCTTGGGGTCAAAGGTGGTGTAAATCTTTAAGCCTCCGCGGTACACCATGTTGAACCGATCTGCGGCCTCACCCCCGAGAATGTTTTCGTCGTTGAGCATGGCTTCCAAAGCTTCTCGAACGAAATAGTCGGTCGGTTGGGTGGGTGGGCCTTGGCGTTCAGAAGGAAGAGCTTCAGCGTTGTATTGGTCTGCTTCTTCTTCGGTGATGTGACCGACTGTGACGAGCCGGTTGAGAATTACAGCACGTCGCTCTCGAGCCGATTCGGGGTTCAGTGTCGGGTCGAAACCTGTCGGGTTCTTCACGAGCCCAGCGAGAAGTGCTGCTTCTGCCCATCCCAGTTGAGCCGCTTCGTCGTAGTTCCAGTACGTCTCGGCTGCCGCCTGCACACCATAGGCGCCCGAGCCGAAATAGACCGTGTTGAGATAACGCTCTAGGATTTCGTCTTTTGTCATTTGACGCTCAAGACGGAGCGCAAAGAACGCTTCGGTAGCTTTTCGGTCGAGGCTTTGTTCGTTTGTGAGAACAGAGTTTTTGATCAATTGCTGGGTGATCGTGGAGCCACCCTGCTCAATTCCGCCGGCGCTAACGTTTTCGACGAACGCCCGGAATGTGCCTCGGTAGTTGAGGCCGTCGTGGGTGTAGAAATCGGAATCTTCGACCGCGAGTATCGCATCTATGACCGTTTGAGGAACTGCGTCCAAGTCAATCGGCTCACGGTTCTCTTCCTCTTTCAACAATGTAAGAAACTGGCCGTCGGCGGCAAACATAGATGAACGCTCAGCGAGGGTGTTGAGCTGAACTTCGGGAGACGTACCCGAACTAGCCGAGAGCGCCACCCCAATTTGAGGAACGGTGGCAAACGTCGTCACCGAAGCGATGAGCGCTAACGCGATCATCATCAAACCAAGCGAGCTGAGACGTTTTACAAGTTGAAGGCCACGAATCACAGGGCCTATCTTAGCCAATAAGGCCGCATCGGGTATGTTCAGCAAGCAACGAAAGTACGGTTTATTTCCGAATCGTCATCTGTGGGCTCGATGGGTCAGTTGACCTGACCAAACGGTTGCCCCGAGACGCTAGCCAGGGAGGAGAAAACCGCCCGAGCTGGGCCAGATGGGTCGGCTCCTGGGGCGACAGACAAACCGATCAACGGAGCGTCTGTATCGTCGAGCACTACGACCATATTGACCGCATACTGCTCGAGTGAAACTTGCCCAGCGTAAGCGACGGTACAAGAAACCTCGCATAACGAAGCCGCAGCGTTGGCAGTCGCAAGGTGAGCTGTAGATGCTTCGGTTCTGGCGGTACGTTTCTGGCCCCCAGACGAAATGTTCACTTCCGCGGTTGCCATTTGATGCCCCTGTTGAACCGAAACCGAAATATCGATGTCGGGTACACCAGAGCGCTCACCGCCGATAGCGACCGAAACAGACCTCAAGAATCGACTCAACGTCCGTTGTTCGTTGGCGTCAAATGGTTCCTGGCGGACCACGGCAACCACAAATGAACGCTCAAATCTCTGACTGCAAACCCAAAGGTATTGATGCCCAATCGGGGTTTGTCGATATCCGGTTTCGCCTGATAATGCCGACCACAATCTTCCGGTTATTTCGATCGATGTGGGGGAAACATGCAACCAA
Organism: Acidimicrobiales bacterium; assembly: GCA_020630065.1. Lineage (GTDB taxonomy): Bacteria > Actinomycetota > Acidimicrobiia > Acidimicrobiales > SZUA-35 > JAHDCC01. The sequence continues at coordinate 75,059 of JAHDCC010000003.1, read as the reverse complement.
CTCGGAGGTAAATGCGTGGCGACCAACGACACCGAACCTGAAACCTCCGAGGTCGCCAGCCATACCGCTTCGGCGCCGAATTTGGCGGCTATAGCGCCGACTGCGGTGTCGGCCACGAACTGGCGAACCTCCCGAGCCGGCTCGGTGTTATGTCCACCCAGCAGCTGCAACAACCCGGAGTCGGCATCGGCGACAAACGCGTCGCCTAAGATTCCGTCCAAGCCTCTACCGAGGCCACTGTTGTTCGGGTTTGAAAACCCTGACAGCACAGGCGCAGCGGCAACCGAGGGCGACAACGAACGCCGGACTCTATCCGATGCCGTCGACTTCCTCTGCGAAACATCGATAGGCGTGTTCGACAAGTGAGAAACAGAAGATTCGATAGACCGAGACTACACCCTAAGTGAGATCTATTTGCCACATATTCTCAAAATATTTGGCCATTTATAAAGGCTTATTCAGGTCGAAGATTTAATATATTTAGACACCCAAATCAATGGATATACCAGAACAAACAACATTCTAATATCCATGTCGAACAATCACCTTTTATGTCATTACATGTGAACGGTGCACCGCAGGTCCGCCACCTGACCAACATACCTTTTCTGAGAATCGACAATCAGCTCAAAAGGAGACCCTTTTGGCGAACCTCGTCGACATCCACTTTGTTGGCAGAGAGTCACGCATCCCGGCTTCATACGCTTCCTACTTGTTGGTGGGCCCGGTGGGGCTCGAACCCACGACAAAGCGATTATGAGTCGCGTGCTCTAACCAACTGAGCTACGGGCCCCAACATTCGATCACCGTCAAGCGGCAACTCGAGTGCTTAGTCTAGAGCTCGATAAGCCGTTTAAGGCCAATAATCTGCCAGTTCTTCTAATAGAATTGAGGTCGAGGATCGCTGATGACCACAGAAGACACAAACGAACAACGAAACCAGTACCTGCCGGAACGGTTCGGGCGGTACATCGTGAGCGACCGTATCGGTCTTGGTGGTTTCGCATCCGTTTATTCAGCACTTGATCCGGAACTGAACAGCACAGTCGCCGTGAAAGTCTTGGCCGACAACCACAGCGCCGACTCCGAAGTACGACGGCGTTTCTTGGAAGAGGCTCGAGTTGCGCGCGAGATTGCGAGTGATCGACTGGTCAACGTCTACGACGTTGGTCAAACCGAGGACAGCAGACCTTACGTAGTTATGCAGCTCGCCGACCGGGGAACCCTCGGCGACCGTCTTGCCGAAGTTATGGAACCGACTTCTCGCGACATCAGACTTTTGATTTCTGAGATGGCGACCTGTTTACAAGCGATCCATGAGCGCAATATTGTTCACCGCGATATTAAACCGTCAAACCTTCTTCTCATTTCGCTCAAAGGAAAAAAAGAAGATACCTCAGGTGCGCTTATCCGCACCGACGAACGGGTCGTTCTCGCCGACTTCGGGTTGGCTCGAGACATTTCCGGCGGCGTCTCTGGCATGACGATCGCAGGCGGAACCGCCGGATATATGGCGCCGGAACAGCTGCGACCAGATGGGCAGCCCGACCATAGAGCCGATCTGTACGCAGCTTCTGCCATCATCGCCGCTATCGCATGCGGCATCCACCCAGAACGTCTTAACTTGCCCGAGAGCAACCTTCCCGCAGACTTACGTGAGGTGCTCATCAAACAACTGTCGATCGATCCGAACGATCGACCTGATTCAGCCAATGAGTGGAGTGAGCAACTTCTGGCGTCCCTCGACCATCACGAGGTGCAAGAAACAGCGGAGATAAGGCCGAGCGATGTCGCCGATGCACTCGCAGGGGTCGAATCCTGGAGCCCTCCCCCACAGCCTCCTCAGGCGGTTGCTGTTCCTCCTCAACCTCCAGCGAATTCGTGGGATTCAGCTTCCGGCAATAGTGGCGGTTCACATCCTGGAACCCCTCACGCCCAGGTACACGCCGCCGCTAACTATTCGGCGTATCAACCGCAAGGATTGTCCGCTGCGCCTCAGCAAAGCTACGCTCGACCTAATTACGCGTACAATACGGCCACCGGTATCGGCCCCTCGGCACAGCCGTCAGCGGCCCAAGGGTTTATTCGAGGAATTATCGGACTCGTTGTCTCGTTCGTCGTCCTCTATTTCTTGGCGTTTATCGTGGCCGCAATCGAAGACGATTCAAACGGATCGGCGACCACTCTTGCGTTTATTGTCGCCATCTTTGGCCCGATGGTATGTTTCTTTGTTGGCATGCGGTACCTTCCGTGGCCGCGGACGAAGACCTAAGACCAGTAGAGCCAACTCCAAGCGAACAACCTACCCACCGTGTCACCGACTCGACTGCTGCCCTAGCGGCGAAAGACGAAAGGGTTCTACTTGGTCCTGGTTGGTGCAGTTCTGGCTGGTGTCAGTAGGATCATCGTTCCAGTATGAAAGCGTGTTTCGCTGAGGTTCGAAGCTCCACGTTTACCCAAAGTTAGACAAAGATAGATGATCTTTAAAATTGACAACCGGACGATAGAAGCGAATGACGCATATTTTAGAGAGTTCGGATTTGGGAAAGACCCGGTCAGCCACACGTCCCATCAATATACTTTCACCGTAACTAGTGATGAATTCATTGACTCATTCAGTAGCTACTACCGGGAATACGCCAATGATGACATGACCTACGAAGATGCAGCTGACGAGCTGGATCTTGAGCTTAGAAAACATGGATGGCCAAAACTTTCTAGGTTGCTAAAAGAACACCCAGATCTACTTACCAAATTCTTGTTAAGCAATTCGTATGACGTTGTCCAGGCCGCATTCTCGAAGGCAGATCTCTCAACCGATCATCGATTCGCAATTAACAGTGTCGAATCAATCTTGATAGAGCAAGAAGTACTTTCCTTTTCTGGCAAGGCAATCGAACTTAGGTAACACAAAACTGCTCGCACAGATATCTATCTACCGAAGTTCTTTATACTGACGCTCCGGATCATGAGATCTGCGTGGATTCTTGTGTGGCTTCGCATGGCAACATCTTGATGGGCCAGACGCAGGCGTTGTGCCTGGTAGTTCGAAGCTCCGGGGGTGGGGCTCGAACCCACGACAAGCGCATTAACAGTGCGCTGCTCTGCCAACTGAGCTACCCCGGATTGCGAATTCTGAGCATAGCAAGCCTTCGGCTTGACGAGGCCATATTCGTCGATTCTTCAACTACTTTGAAGAACTTTTTCTCCTAGAGCAGCAAATCCTACGGTTGCGTTACTCGAGATAGTCCCGAAGCTGATCGCTCCGTAACGGATGACGCAACTTCGCTAGCGTCTTCGACTCGATTTGGCGTATGCGTTCACGGGTAACACCAAACTGTTTACCCACCTCTTCCAACGTACGTGGCCGACCATCGGTCAAACCAAATCGAAGTCGAACAACTTCGGACTCCCGATCACTCAAATCGGCCAACACGTCTTTGACCGCCTCCGACATGAATTTGCGGGCCGCCTGATCGATCGGGGCCTCGGCCCCATCAGGGATGAAATCAGCCATCGAGGTGTCGTTCTCGTCGCCTACCGGTGAGTCAAGCGAAAGCGGATCCTGAGACGCTATCTGAAGAATCTCACCAACCTTATGTTCAGCCAAATCAACTTCAGACGCAATTTCAGCCAACGTCGGTTCACGTTCGAGTTTCTGGCTCAAATGCCTCTGGGCTCGGACAACCCGGTTAATCGATTCAACCATATGTACCGGCACACGGATCGTACGAGACTGATCAGCGATCGCCCGGCTGATAGCTTGACGAATCCACCATGTAGCGTAGGTCGAGAACTTGAACCCTTTTGAATAGTCGTACTTCTGAACCGCCCTCATAAGCCCCAGGTTGCCTTCCTGGACAAGATCTAAGATCGGTACACCACGATTCATGTATCGCTTTGAGATAGACACCACAAGGCGCAGGTTGGCCGACGTAAGCTCCTGCCGGGCGCGTTCTCCATCGGCTACGCTGCGGCGGTACTTTCTCTGCTCATCAAACGGGAGCTTTTTCCAGCGACTTCCATCGCCTCCCAATAAATCAGCGGACTTAGTGGCCGCCTCTGCTCCAGCTTCGATGCGTTTGGCTAACGCGACCTCTTCTTCAGCCGTCAACAGCGGAACTTTGCCGATTTCTTTGAGGTACATGCGGATAGGGTCCGATGACGCCGATGCTTGAGCCATAGCAGCAGCCGCTAGACGGGCAGGGTCACTCCGTCGGCGGAGTTTACGCTGACCTTTCGCCTCCATGCCAGCTAATTCGGTCTGAGGGATGGCCTGTTCGTCGAACGGAATAGAGTTTTCGGTCAAGAATTCGCGGACTTCAGCCAAAACGATCGGTGTGAGCTCAACCCGTGGCATTACCGCCAAAACATCGTCTACCGTCAACGGACGACCAGCGCGGGCCCTCACGAGCAGGCGTTGTCGATGCTCTTCACCAAATTCAGTTGCCTTAAGCATAGGCTGGTCGCTCAATCCGACTCCTCTAGGTCTTCACGTATCCACGCTAACAATGTTTCGACAGTCGAAGCCTTTTTCTTGACATCTCTTAGGTCTTCGAGTCGATATTTAAACCAATTCATCTCTTGGTTTAGCTCCGAAAAACGTTCGCTGGCGGCGCTTACGCTTCTGGCTTCTACCCGGCAAAGGTCTATTTGTGCCGCCAAATACCGCTCCCAAAGAAGCCCAGCGACATCAATCGGGTCCGAACTTGTGTCCTCGACTGACAGACGCTGAACCAAATCGCCTACCTCCGGACCCCCTTCAGCAATTGCGGTATGCAGCGTCGTGTGTTTTCCTGTTAGTTCATAGACTAACGCAGAACGTTCGTCGGTGAACAATTCAAGGTCGACAAACTTGCGGATTTCATCGCCCTGAACAGCCAACTTTAGGGCTTCGTACTCTCTCCTGTTCGTGCTCCAATCACCGCCAACCGCCTTCGATCGGGTCCTTGTAGGCCGTCCGGCAGCACCTTGGGCGCCAGAGTCCGGATCTGCTTTTGGATTCGCCAATATGGTTTGTAACCGTTCCCGAGCTAACCCTTCCTCCAAACGGCATTTTGCTGCGACCTGAAGAACGTATTGGTCACGAACCAATGGTTCTGGATGTTCAGCCACCAATTCGAATGCTTGGTCAACCGCTCGAACCCGGCCTTCGGCAGTGCTTAAGTCGGCGGCGGCAAGCACACGGGTCACCTGAAAATCTAAGAAGGGTTTCGCGTCGGTGACCGACTCTCGTAACCGTTCCGGATCTGTTTCAGCCAAGGCCCCCGGGTCGACCCCGGTCGGCAGCGCCGCTACATAAACATCGAGGTCGTACGATTTCTCCCACTCATAGAACCTGGCCGCCGCGTTCTGGCCAGCGGTATCGGCATCAAAAGCCAAAATAACCCGCCGACCAAACCGGCGCAGAATCTTGACATGGTTCTCGGTCAAAGCCGTACCGCACGTGGCAACAGCAGTCATCAGACCGGCACGACCAAAACCAATCACGTCGGTGTAGCCTTCACAAACCAAAACGTGATCGGCTTTGACAATGTCGTTTTTGGCCCAATTTAGCCCATAGAGAATGCTGCTCTTGTGGTACACGTCAGACTCGAATGAGTTCTTATATTTAGGGCCGTCGGCACCGGGGAGCTTCCGGCCACCAAACGCCACCGCATTATTTTGGGCGTCGAAGATCGGGAACATTATTCGGCTACGAAACGCATCCTGGGACCGCCCGGCCTTGTTGGTGAACCCAAGACCGGCATCCTTTAAATCCTGGTCGCTGAGATTGACGTGTTTACATAGCTCGTCCCAACCATCGGGCGCCCACCCGATCCGGTACTGTTCAACTACGTCACGCTCATAGCCTCGCTGCCGAAGATAACTTCGAGCCGGTCCCGCGTCTTTCCCAGTGAGAAGACGCTTGTGATACCATTCGACCGCTTCGCCGATCGCTTCAACTAGACGTCGACGACGTTTCCGACTTTCGCCTTGACCAGCATCGGTGTAGTGAAGGGTAACGCCTGACTTTTGGGCCAAGCGCTCTACTGCGCCCACAAAGTCGAGCTGTTCTTTTTCCCGCAGAAACGAGATCGCGTCGCCCTTGGCTGCACAACCAAAGCAGTAGTACAAGCCTTGTTCGGCGTTTACCGAAAACGAGGGTGACTTTTCGGCGTGAAACGGGCAAAGCCCCGAGAATCTTCGTCCAACCCTCTTTAGTTGTGTGTACTGAGAAATAACCGCGACAATGTCAGTAGCTTCTCTGACTCGTACGATGTCTTCGTCAACAATGCCCACAGGTTCTAACGCTACCGCCCTAACTCGACGAGCGGATCGAACACATCGTTGTTACCCCATCGTTGTTACCCAGCGTTGTTATACAAGCCGCTCAGCGAACCATTGTTCGACATCGGCGATAGGGATACGGACCTGTTCCATCGTGTCGCGATCTCGAATCGTAACCGCCTGGTCGTCCAACGTGTCGAAATCGACGGTCACACAATACGGGGTGCCGATTTCGTCCTGTCGACGGTACCGCTTCCCGATCGCCTGCGTCTGGTCGTAGTCGCACATCCAACGCTGTGAAAGACCATCAAAGATCTCTTTGGATGGACCAGCGAGTTCCGGTTTCTTCGAAAGTGGCAGTACCGCTATTTTGTATGCCGCTATGCGATGGTGTAACCGCAAAACCGTTCGGGTCTCGTCGTTAACGGTTTCTTCGTGGTACGCATCCATCAGAAACGCCATCATGGTTCTGGTAGCACCCGCAGCGGGTTCAATTACGTGAGGCGTGTAGCGACTATTTGAGGCTTGATCGAAGAAATCAAGCTTCTCCCCCGAATGTTTCGCATGTTGGGTCAGATCGTAGTCACCACGATTCGCTATACCTTCAAGCTCGTCCCAACCCCACGGAAATTCGAACTCGACGTCGCTTGTTCCAGAGGAATAGTGGCTGAGTTCATCTGATTCGTGGGCCCGAAGACGAACCTTCTCCGCTGTCATACCGTGATCGATGTACCATTGCAGCCGTTCGTTACACCAGTAGTCGTACCACTCGTCAGCTTCGGCAGGTGGAACGAAGAATTCCATCTCCATCTGCTCGAACTCTCTGGTCCGAAACACAAAATTTCCAGGAGTGATTTCGTTACGGAAACTCTTGCCGATTTGGGCGATACCAAACGGCGGCTTTTTGCGGCTGGTGTTGAGGACGTTAGCGAAGTTGATGAACATGCCTTGAGCCGTCTCGGGCCGCAGGTACGCTATCGCACCGGAGTCCTCCACCGGACCGGCCTGCGTTTTGAACATCAAATTGAACTGGCGAGGCTCAGTAAATTCACCGGTGGCACCACAAGTCGGGCACGTGTTTGGATCTTCGAGCTTGTCGAGCCGGTGCCGAGAGCCGCAGCTTTTGCAGTCCACCAACGGGTCTGTGAAGTTAGCGAGGTGTCCAGAAGCCTCCCAAATAGCGGGCGGGGACAGAATCGATGCGTCGAGGCCTACAACATCTGGCCGTAGCTGAACCATCGAACGCCACCAGGCGTCCTTCACGTTACGCAACATCAGAACCCCAACGGGCCCGTAATCATAGGTCGAACGGAAACCGCCGTAAATTTCGGCCGAAGGGAAAACAATCCCACGCCGTTTTGAGAGGTTTACAATCTTGTCGAACAACTCCGATGATGCCATGACGACGCAGGGTAACCGACCTTTTGCCAGCTGTGAGGGATTGTCGGAAATTGCAAAGATCTCGACTATCTAAGGCGAATACACCGAACATGCGGCGCCGAAACGATCTTGGCACCTATTTGAAGTTGTGTAAGACGTCTTGTGATTTCAACCGTCGCTCGAGATGCTGTTCGATTATGGCAGCAGACAATGTTTGAAGCTCCAACGCCACTTCCGGCGGGGTTGTATCCAAAACATGTCGAACCCGGCCTTCAAAGACAGCTACCAGACACAATCTCGCCTCCTCACTTAACTGGTGACCTCGGCGGCAGGAATGACACAGCACTCCCCCTTCATGCAAGGCAAAAGCAACCAGCGGTTCTGTCACACCGCAGACAACACAGCGATCAACTACTGGTTGAACACCTTCTAGTTTGAGCACTTTGGCGATGAACGCGGTGACTACCAACCCATTTTTGGTCCGATCAAGTTCGGTAGCCGCCCCAACAGTAAGTTTGTACAACGCCGCATTCGACTCACCTTCGATACCGATCTGATCCACGATTTCTAGAACCGTTGAAAGTCTGCTGTACAAATCAAGGTCGGAACGAGCCGCAACGAGGGGAACCGTGCGCTCCGCCTGCGTGACGATATCGAGGTTACGTCCCTCATAGAGTTGAAGATTGACGATAGAGGCAGGTTCGAGAAGAGAACCAAATTTGCTTTTTGTCCGACGAACGCCTTTTGCTACCGCCCGAATCTTACCGCGGCCTCTTGAATAGAAATTCACGATTCGATCGGCCTCACCCAACTTGTAGGTGCGTAGAACTATCGCTTCGTCTCGGTACAACACCATCGCTAAACCAGCCTATTGACTGTGAGCGGCGAACCGCATTAGCTACTCAGTCCACCAAACCTGCGGTTGCGCAGTTGATACTCTTTTACGGCTGCGAAGAGATGATCGCGACGCATATCTGGCCAATAGGTGTCAAGAAACACCAGTTCAGCGTAGGCGGACTGCCAAATCAGGTAGTTGGATATGCGGTACTCGCCAGAGGTTCGAACCCACAAATCAACATCGGGCATTTCCGGGTCGTAAAGTTCGGCCGCGATACGTTCCTCCGTGATGTCGGACTCTTTGACACCACTAGCGACCAACTTCCGGCAGGCATCCACCAGTTCTGCCCTAGAACCGTAGTTAAATGCGATCGTAAGAGTGAGCGTCGTATTATTAGCAGTCAAATTTACTGCCTCGTCCATTTGACGTTTAAGCCGTTTGGGAACTCGCCAATCCTGACGCCCAATGAAACGGATACGGACACCCATTTCGTTTAACTCGTCGCGACGCCGAACCAAAATAGATTCGTTAAACCGCATCAAGAACTGGACTTCGTCGATCGGGCGACGCCAGTTTTCAGTCGAGAAAGCATAAACGGTCAGCCAGTCCACACCGAGGTCGACCGCACCTTCTACGACATCGAGAAGAGCTTCTTCACCAGCGGTATGACCGTCAGTGCGCTTTAGTCCACGAATCTGTGCCCACCGTCCGTTACCGTCCATGACACAGGCGACGTGTTCAGGAATGCGATCAGAATCCAGGCTGTGATCAGTTAAAACCATCACCACAAACCGTACACCAAATGTGTTAGATCCGGGTCATGGATCCAACAACAAACGCCGGGATGCAACATCTCGAAACTGCTCAACTAGGCGGACCAACTCATAGCGAGGCACATCGACCTACCCCACTAGGCTCAAAGTTAGTTTCGTACCCGATATGAACCAGCATCCAGCCGTGAGAGGGCCTCAGCGACGACGTTATCGGTCTGCTCGTTTGTATCACCCATGTGTCGAGGCTGCGGCCCCTGTCGGGACGAGCGCCGTCTGTTGATAACTGAACCAGCCTGTCGATTGGCCACCCAAGGTTTTCTATGTTCAGGCTCTTGAGTAGCTCTTCTACTATTGACCACCGAGGGCGAACCCGGGGTCCTACCTCGCACAGTGATCGCCGCCAATCTAGGAAGGTCCACTAAGTACGATCGTTGACGGCCGCCATCTGCAGCCCTGCCGCCAGTATCGAGTTCGACTACTTCGAATGCGGCCGTCGTCCGAATCCGGTCAGGGGCCGGATTTGCCACTACAGGCACAGACCCGAGACCATGAGTCCCGTTTAGGGCTAGCTCCATAGAGGTTTTCTTTCCTAACGCTGAGGCTCGAAGGACTAGCGGTCCAATCAATAACGACTGACGAAAGTTTGCTGAGGCATCGGACCAATCGCTTATGTACGCATACGCCACCCAGCCGATTACACCGATACTGATGATGGCAACCGCAGCCATAGCGGCGGAAACTTTGTCTTTTTTGTATGGTTCGAAAGCCGAAAGCGCAAGCGCCAATATTCGGTCGGCTTCGTTTCGAGTTCCGTCGCCCGAAGGCCGATCGTGGCGGCGGAATGAGGCGGAACCGTTCCGGAGATCTCCCAGTTTCGCTCCCTTAGTCCGAAAAGTTTGAATTCCTGCGAGGTCGGACGAGACCAGAAGAGGCGACCCGATTCTGCGTGGGTGACCGCTCCCAACATGTTGAACACATCCTGGGCGTTTTGGCACGTTGGGGTGGGGTGGGTCAGCGGCTTCGGTTCGGTCCAACGTCTTGATGCTGGCTGGCTCTTGGTCCTCTTCCTCACTGTCGAAACCCAGACGTGAACGCCCGGCGGTTCGTTCAGCACACATCCAGCTAAAAGACCCGTCTTCGCCTTTGACGGGCGGGCCACCACTCCCGGCAATAGTCTCAGAAGGTCCACCCTCCGAGAAACCACTCCCGGCAACTGTCGCCAGATCAGTTTCTTCTTCCTCTTGGTTTCGATCGGAATCGACCAATGTGTGAGAGGAAGTATGTTGATGTTGATCGGTATCTGTTTCTTCTTCCGATTTCGCTTCCGAGAACTTACGTCCGAAGAAATCTTTTACCGCTAACGAAATCCGAGTTGGTAGCTCGGCTTGAGAATACACAATGTCTTTGTCGTCGTCCAAATCGGAGCTCGTCGGACGGGCGAAGAACAGCACACCAGCTTCGTCAGAGATCTCTTCTTCCATCCCGACACCAGATTCGACGGCTACTGCATTCTCGTCTTCAACGTCTTGGTTGACGACAGCAGAAGCAGCCATGGCTTCCTGCAAGTCCCGATGAACCAAGTCTATTTCGGCTTCCTTTTCTGGTGACGTAGACTCAGGTACCGTCGACGCCGCATCAGAATTCTGTTTCGTGTCCGTAGAAGCCACGGGTTTTGAGATCGGTGAACGATTGATCCTCTTTCGGAACTTGTGGATCGAAACCGGTGGCTTGTCGATACTCGATTCGCTTGCAAGCTCGTCTGAAGAATCAGTCGAATCTTGAGACTGTGGGTCAGCCTCTACCAAGTGAAGTAGCGCTTCGGTCAACGAAGCGGCCTCATCCTCATCGAGGAAGTGAGGTATGGCAGGTTCATCGGCGTGCGGCGGCAAGCTTGTCATGGACAACCATCCAATTTTGTTGGGGCGAAAACAGCATCCTAATTCATGCCGTTCACAAGGTGTCAAGCGCTACGAAAAGATATAGCTGCAACCATCTGTGAGTCCAAGCAGCAGGCTAGTTCGACCCTCAGGGTCAATTTCAGTTCCCGCGATTCGCTGGCCTGCTAATACCCGAAGTCTTCTACCGAGGTACGGTCTTGTTGCCAATTCTGAGCGACCGAAACTACTAGCTCAAGAAAAGTCCCTTTTGGAAGTTGCTTTCGTACACGCGTGCCAACATTTTTTAGCATCTCGCCCCGTTTTCCGATGACGATACCTTTTTGAGAGTCGCGTTCGACCAGAATTTCAACCCGAATTCGAGGCAAATCCCATTCGGTTACTCGGGTCGCGATCGAATGGGGAAGCTCTTCTCGCATCTCATGGAACAGTTGCTCACGAACGAGTTCAGCGACCCATTGAGATTCCGGTAAATCGGACGTCATTTCGTCGGGGTACCAACGGGGACCTTCTGGCATTCGCTTCGCCAGATGGTCGACCAACGCTTTCACCCCTTTTCCTGTCCATGCCGAGAGCGGAAAGTACTCGGCGAATCCCATGGTCGAAACTTTTTTGAGTTCCGAAGCGACCGCTTCCGGCTTCATGCCGTCAACTTTGTTTAAAATGAGAATCGTATTTTCGACGTCTATTCGTTCAGCTAGAAACGAGTCCCCTTTACCGAAACCCGACGCAGCGTCAACTACCAAGCAGTTGATATCGACATCTGAGTAAACGGATCGAGCCGTGTCGTTTAGGCTCTCCCCCAACGCAGATCTTGGTTTTGAAATTCCCGGTGTATCTACGAACACGATTTGTAAGCCGGGTTGATGCAGCACCCCACGTATTTTGTGCCGGGTCGTTTGGGCCTTGTTCGAGACAATACTCACTTTAGAATCGACGATCTTATTCAAAAGCGTCGATTTGCCGACGTTGGGTCGACCAGTGAACGACACAAAGCCTGACCGGAACCCCTCATCGGGCGTTAATTCATCCGTCATATCAGTTATTCCGATCTCTACACATTTGCTTTAACTACTAAAACCCGGGTTATTCGACGCCCCTGGAGACGTTCGACCCGTAGTCGGTATCCGTCCACGTTGCATGATTCACCAGTCTTTGGCACTCGACCGAACCGATCGAAAACTAACCCGGCGACCGTGTCCCAGTCACCTTCAGGTAACGCCAAACCTGCCAGCTCGTTCAGCTCGTCGATGGCGATTCTTCCGTCCACTCGTAGGGTTCCGTCCGGCTGAAGCTCAACCAAAGGTTCTTCGACATCGTACTCGTCGACGATCTCACCGACGAGTTCCTCTATCAAGTCCTCCAACGTCACCAACCCAGCTACACCGCCATATTCATCGATGGCGATCGCCATGTGGAACTTCTGCTCCTGCATTTCACGAAGCAGCTCAGATACCCGCTTTGTTTCTGGCACATGGTGGGCGGGGCGAAGAAGCTGCTCCACCGATTCGGCCGCTTTCCCGTCAAGCTCGGCCCGAATCAGGTCTTTCACGTATACCAGCCCCGTCACTTCGTCGGTTACCGCTCCCAAAGCGGGAAGACGAGAGTACCCGGCCGACGAAGATGTCTCAAGCGCAGACCCTACCGACACCGACTGATCAACGGCGAGCATGTCCGGACGTGGCACCATAACTTCACGGACGATAGTGTCACGAAACTTGATTGCCGATTGGATCAGGTCACGCTCATCTTTTTCGAGCACCGATTCCTCAACCGCGGCGTCAGCGAGCGCAATGAGTTCCTCGGCGGGAGAAAACGGTCCCATACCGAGACCGCGACCCGGAACGATCATATTCGCCAAACCGATCAAACCCCGAACTACAGGGCGTACAGGCCAAAGACGCAACAACAAAATGACGGGACCCGCCATCAGCAGCGCCCATCGTTGTGGATTCAAAATTGCTAACGTCCGTGGAACGGCTTCGGCCAAAACAAAGACGAGGCAAATATTGATGGCCAACACAACCAGTATCCACGGCCAAGACAACCATCGAACTGCCAGCAATGCAACGGTTGTCGTCTGCCCGGTTTGAGAAACCATCGCCAAAAGTCGAAGGAACGTGCTGGCGGCCCGAGGATCACTTCGAAGTCGACGTAGGCTTCGTTCTCGTTTAGGTTGCCCGGAGTCGTCGATATCAGAACGGTTTTGGCTGACAAGCCTAAAAGCCTCTTCCGTCGCTACTGCGGCCACAGAAACGAATACAAAAAGGAACGTAAGTACTAACGCGACAGCTTCGATTAGATCGAGCGAACCCATTAGCTCGACGTATCTACTGGATGTTGGTACCCGAACGACGCGAGGTAGGTACGTTCCCGGGCCTGCATCTCGACGCGTTCTTCATCTGTCACATGGTCGTAGCCAACAAGATGTAGTGCGGCATGAATCGTGAGCAGACAATATTCACCGTCGAGTGTACCGACATGACTTGCGGCTTGTTCAGCACAAACTTGAGGGCAAATTACGATGTCACCGAGATGAACCGGCAAGCCGTTTAAGCCAGTTTCGGCATCTTGAAGGTCAGTTATCTGCGGCGCATCCATCGGAAAAGCTAAAACATCGGTAGGACCTGACGCGCCCATATGTTGTTCGTTTAGCTGAGTCATCGTGGCAACGTCGACAAAAACCACATCGATATGGCCGGTTGTGACACCCTCACCATCGAGTGTCGTGACGGCGACATCCCCCCAGAAGTTAGGATTTTCGGGAGCGTTGTCACATTGTGGATCTACCGAAACGGTGATCCTCGAATCGTTTACGATCACCGCGTGCACCCACGGTTATTCATGGTGGGAGTAAGCGTCAACAATATCTTGCACAATCCGGTGACGTACTACATCTTTGGAACCCAGCTTCTGAAACGAGACGCCTTCGATTGTTCCCAAGATCTTTTCGAGTCCGCCTAGCCCGCTTCTGCTACCCCCGACATCGGTCTGGGTCTGGTCGCCGGTGACCACGACCCGAGAGTTAAACCCGATACGGGTAAGAAACATCTTCATCTGTGCAGGCGTCGTGTTCTGTGCTTCGTCGAGAATTATAAAGCTGTCATTCAAAGTACGACCGCGCATGAAAGCCAGCGGCGCCACTTCAACCGCGTTGCGTTCAAACAGCTTGTTCAGGCCGTCGGCGCCAACCATGTCATGCAGAGCGTCATAGAGCGGACGTAGATATGGGTCGACCTTTGACATAAGGTCGCCGGGAAGGTAGCCGAGACGTTCACCTGCTTCGACCGCTGGACGAGTCAGCAGTATTCGGTCGACCTGTTTGTCTTGTAGCGCAGCGACTGCGCATGCGACCGCCAACCAACTCTTACCAGTACCGGCTGGGCCGACACCAAAGGTCACGATGTTTTTGCGAATAGCGTCAACGTAACGTTTCTGGCCGGCGGTTTTAGGCCGAACAGGCGCACCCTTGAAGGTCGAGATGATCCGGTCGGTCAGAACTACCGAGGGGCGTTCATCAGCTTGGACCATGTCAATGGCCCGTCTGACGGTTGACAATTCGATGTTCTGCCCTCGTTCGAGCACAAGCAGAAGCTCTTCTAGAACTTTCTTGGCTTCGCTAGTCTGGCCACCTTCGATAGATACTTCGTTACCACGTACATGGACGGAGCAGCCGAACGCCGACTCAATTAGTTTCAAATATTCGTCACGATGACCGACCAAACCAACCATCAGGTCGTTTCGGTCTACAGATATGTTCTCAGCTACTGGCATTGGTGGTCCAATAGTACACCTATGTGGCCAAGCTTAGAAACAAATTTCTAACGCACGCTAGGAATGCGCTGCGAGCTTAGTCACGCCAAGACCGACCAGTCGGTCGATGGCTTCATCGATTTCTACCCCAAGGATGCAAGCAACCGCCCGCAGGTCGTCGTTTCTGACGGTTAATACCCGTCCGTTGAAGTCCTGGCGCTGAACTTGAATCATCGTGAGATAGCGAGTCAACATTTCGCCCTCTGGTCCAGCGATGCTAGATAGCTGGGTCAGGTCAATCGTCACTTTATTGACGTCGGCGGCAACAGTAAGGTCCACTACTTCGCCCTTTGACGTTCGCGAACCAATGGATCGGGGCAAAAGTTGGTCTATGGGGACGCTGTAATAGCTAGCTAAACGTTCTAGCCGGGGAACTGAAATCGCTCGCTCCCCTCGTTCGTAGGCACCAAGAACTGACGCTTTGAATTCAGAATCCGACTGGGCCTCAACATCTTGCAACGACAGCCTTTTTTGTCGTCGTATCGCTCGAAGCCGTTCGCCTACCCGGTGACTGTATGCCGAGTCTGATTCACTTTGATGCACCGATTCACCCATGTGTCTCCTGGGGCACGTCCTAGCAGCGAGGCTAACACCTCCGTACACCCACTAATCTACGGTAGACGCCACGCACAGCAAGATCAACCACCCTATGCGTTTAAGCAGTAATAAAGTGGCGAAGCACAGCCCTCAACGACCGGTCAAAAGTAATGTGGCGGCCACTAGCGCTGCGGTTTCTGTCCGCATAATTGTCCCAACCCGAAGGTCAACATGATCCGCCAAAATCAGCTCTTCGTCGGTAAATCCGCCTTCGGGACCGATCACAACCGTATGGTCGGCTACAGCATCAAACCGACGCCCACCGGGTTCACAAAGCACAGCCGACGGCGTCTGTTGAACAAAATCTTCGATAGAAATCTGTGGCTCGATCTGAGGCAAAAACAAGCGGCGACTTTGCATCGCCGCTTCTCTAGCCACTTTTTGCCACTTTCTAAGTTGTTTGTGTCCGCGCTCTGCGTTCCAACGTACAACAGAGCGTTGGGTCTGGATCGCCACAATACGACCTACTCCAAGCTCCGACAGCTTCTGTATAGTCCACTCAGGCCTGTCACCTTTGGTCGGAGCGAACGCCACCGTAACTTGTGTCGGTTGAGCGACCGTTCGGTGAATGCCACCGTCAGGCACCAGTTCTGATCCGTCATTACCCAACCGAACACGCCGCCAGGCACCGTTACCGTCTGAGACGTTCAAAGCATCCCCGGGCACCATTCTCAGAACCCGTCGAAAGTGACTGATATCATCAACGCCGAGCGACGGCACGTCGAGGCTATCAACAAATGCAAGCCGAAGTTTTCGTAACTCCTCCGGAACCACAATGTGCCTACGACAGTTTTGATTTCAAACGGTTAAACAGACCCTCTTCGCCCGGCTCCTTGACCGATTCGTTCCTCGCAGCAGCCAACTCTCGAAGCAACAATTCTTGCTGTTCTGTCACGTCCTTTGGCACGTCAACAACCAGTTTGAGGAGCAAATCTCCCCTGCCACGGCCACGGAGTCGAGGAATACCTTGTTCGCGGAGTCTATAAACTTTCCCTGCCTGGGTACCCGCAGCAACGTCGATATCAACTGAACTATCGATCGTTTCAAAAGTCACGTGAGCACCCAAAGCCGCCTGTGTCATCGAGACGTGCAGTTCCGCAAATAAGTCGCTGCCTTCACGCTCAAACGTAGAGTGCTCTTTCACCTCGACCCGGACGTACAGGTCGCCAGCTCCGGCGCCTCGTGGACCTACCGCCCCTTTGCCGGTCAGCCGAAGGGTTGAACCGTGATCGATGCCTGCCGGAATCTCGACCGTGTAGGTCTTATCTTCGACCTTACGACCCTCCCCAGAACAGTCTGAACAAGGCGATTCGATAACTTTGCCTTCGCCAGCACAACGACCACAAGCCGACGTGGTCACCATCTGCCCTAAGATCGACTGCCGAAGCTTTCGGACCTGGCCAGTGCCGCCACATTGCTCACAACGAGTCACGGCCGAACCGGCAGTAGCCCCTGTCGCTTCACACGTGTCACACGGGACTGCAGTCCGGACTGTGACTTCCTTAGCCGCACCCGTAATCGTGTCGGCGAGATCCAGGGTAACCACAGACTCAAGATCGGCTCCACGGGCCGGGCCGCCACCACCAGCGCCAGCGGCGCCACCAGAAAAGAACGCATCAAAAAGATCACCCAGGCCGCCACCGGCGAACGGGTCTCCTCCGCCGCCCCGCGTGCCCGACGTTCCAAATCGGTCGTATTGAGCTCGTTTGTCGGGGTCGCCTAACGCTTCATACGCCTCAGCTACCTGCTTAAACCTAGCCTCAGCACGCTCGTCACCTGGGTTTGCGTCTGGATGCAACTCCCGTGCCAGCCGCCGGTACGCCTTCTTAATTTCTTCCTGAGAAGCCGACCGATCGACCTCGAGTAATTCGTAGTAATCCAAAACTAGCCCTCGCTTAAGCGGTATCCAAGCTGTGTACTTATGGCGGCAACGGCTGACATCGCCTGCGGATAGTTCATTCGGGTAGGTCCCAAAACCGCTATTGAGCCAGCATGTTCGCCGTCAACTTCGTAAGGAGAAACAACAAGGCTACATTCAGAAAGTGGGTCAACGCCCGTCTCTGTACCAATTGCCACAGTCAGACCCCGGTCTACCACATCGGCCAGTACGTTTACAACAACAAGTTGTTGCTCCAAAATGGTCAGAACCCGACTCACCGAGTCAACCGCTTGAAAGGCGTTGGCTACACGCGATGCGCCGTCGACGTAAACTCGACCACTTTCGTTATCGACCTTGGTAATTGCCCCAACGACGTTGGAAACTAAGTCGTCGACCTCGTCGGTTCCGGACGGAAGCGGCACACCAGGATTGGTCAGCGTTCTTCCAACCAAAGCCGCAGCTAGCACACCCTGCGCTCGCGCCAGATCGACGTCGTTGATCGAATCCGGGAACTCGAGGCTCTGCTTAACGATTTGACCATTACCCAACACGACCACACACAACGCGTTTCTGTCGCCAAGGCGAACCAGCTGGACTGACACGACCGCAGCGGCATCGTCGGTACCGTCGACGACAACGGCTGCATAGTCTGTCATAGTCGCTAACAGTCCGGCGGTATCTTGCATAACTTGTTCGATTTCACCTCGAAGGTGATCGAAGAACTGCGATACCTGGAACTTCTGGGCGCCGCTAAGACGAGCCTGGTTTAGGTTGTCGACGAAATACCGGTAACCCTTTTCGGTTGGGACACGACCAGCACTTGTATGGGGCTGTTCGAGGTATCCGTCGGATTCGAGCGCAGCCATGTCGTTACGAACAGTCGCAGGAGAAACCGTGACCGCAGCGGAGGAAACAACCGCAGAAGAACCCACTGGTTGGGCCGTCTCGGTGTATTCCTCGATTACTGCCTGCAAAATTGCAGATTTTCGTTCGTCTAACATCTACATCCTCGTAACCCTGCTGGCCTACTCTACCCGCTAGGAACCCGCCCACATCTGTTTCAGCTGTTCATATCGAGCCAGCGACTCAATCCGCTCACTCTTATGATCGACTATTGGAACCGGATAGCCAGCTGGCGCTCCATGTGGATCACCCGCCGGGTCGTGTATGTGCTTTGTGAAGATATGAGCCAGTTCCGGTATCCAACGTCGTATGTAGTCCCCCTCGGCATCAAATTTTTTCGATTGTGTAGTGGGATTAAAGACCCGAAAATATGGGGACGCGTCCGTTCCGGTACCAGCAACCCACTGCCATCCGTGGCTGTTTGATGCAAGGTCGCCGTCAATCAAATGTTTCATAAACCACGCAGCCCCCCGCTGCCAGTCAAGGTGCAGGTCTTTAACCAAAAAACTTGCCGTGATCATACGGACCCGGTTGTGCATCCAGCCAGTCGCAAGGAGTTGGCGCATTCCGGCATCAACGATGGGGAAACCGGTTTTCCCGTAGCACCACGCTTCAAACCTGCGATCAGCTTCTGGGCCTGAGTCGGTCTGCATAGCACTCATCTTCTCGACAAAGGCGTGTCGAGCTGAGTCGGGGCGCTGAAACAAAATATCGGCATAGAACTCACGCCAACAAAGTTCTGATCGAAAGACATCTTCCGCTCCGGAGTCACCGAGGTGGTCGAGTATCTGTCGAGGATGTATCGCTCCCCACTTTAAGTAGACGGACAGATGCGAGGTTCCCGTCTTCGCTGGCAAATCGCGTGCGACGTCATATGAATGCACCGGCCCGTCTAAGAACCTTTCAAGTGCATCGTGAGCCGCAGCCTCTCCTGCAGGCGGTAACTCAATCGGTGTATCCGGTGCAGCAGGTAAGGGCTCGGTGCCAGGTAACCCCATCCAGTCGATCGTCGGCTTCTGAACGGGTGCCTGCCAGCCATAACGTTTCCAAGCCCGAAAGTAAGGGGTGAAAACTTTGTAGAACGTTCCGGCACCCGAGACAATGACTCCCGGTTTAACGGCGTAGGGAGCGTCGAGGTAGTCGACCGAGACACCGTGGTCAGCCAACGAAGCTTGAACGGCGACGTCTCGCTGAGTGCCGTAAGGCCCGAAGTCTGCCGTGGCATAAACCTGCGACGCGCCCGCCCGTTCGCAAATGTCGAGCAGAACGTCTGCTGGCTTACCTGTACCAATGACCAAGGTGTCATCGGTAGCTCGTTGCAGGTCGCGCAGTGAATGGGACAAGAAAGCTAGACGAGGAGAACCCGACGGGTTTCGCAACTTCTTATCGTTGATGAACACACCGATCACTGGGCCGTTTTCGGCGGCAGCACAAAGCGCAGGATTGTCCCCCAATCTAAGATCTCTTCGGAACCAAAAAACAGACGGAGTAGACATAGGCAAACCTTAGGTTACTTGCTATGGGCACAAAGAAACCCGACGGCCAGTAACCGTCGGGTTTCACCAAACTATTTTTTGTGTCACCAAATTAGGCCGGCACACGTCGAGAAATCAATGTTTCCATTTGGGTGTTAAGACGAGGGCAGTCATCGAGCAGAGCGTCGAACTCGCGAGGAGTAAACACCACTGCGTCAAGATCAGTTTCAGCCACCAAAGATGCGTTGCGTGGCTTTCCAGTTAATACGGCGAGCTCTCCGACTAGGTCGGCTCGGCCAACAGAAGCAACTTTCGATCCTGATCGGACCACAGAAGCTTCACCATCGAGAATAACTAGAGCTTGTTTGCCTAGTGTTCCTTCAGTGATTACACGAGTACCTGCAGGGATCGCCGCTCGGGTTCCCAGGCTGTCAATCGACGCAATCTCTTCAGCAAAGTATGCGTCTCCGAGAGCCTCGGTTACTTCGCTATTGGTTTTTGGTTTGCGGGATAAAAGTCCAAACATTTTGGAATCTCCTTGGTTTATCTCAACACCAATTCTACAATCCACGCACCATCGAATGGAAGACTTTGTGACCGCTGATACCGGTGTCATCGGACAATGTCCGGCGACACATCCCGACACCCGGTTCGGCGGCTCTACAAGCGGCTCAACACCGTTCTAGTCGTCGAGACGAAGAGCCTTGATGAAGGTGTCTGGCGGGATCTGGACCCGGCCGATACTCTTCATCTTTTTCTTACCCTCTTTTTGTTTCTTGAGGAGTTTGTTTTTACGGGTGATATCTCCGCCGTAGAGCTTTTCGGTTACGTCTTTACGGAACGCTCTCACGGTTTCTCGGGCGATTATTTGGCCACCGATAGCTGCCTGGATAGGAACCTCGAACTGTTGACGAGGGATGATCTCTCGCAGCTTCTCCGCGGTTCGCCGGCCGTAGTCGTACGCGTTGTCTCGGTGCACGATCGATGAGAACGCATCAACTTGTTCTCCGTTGAAAAGAATGTCAACTCGAACCAAATCGCCGGGTTCGTATCCGACGACCTCATAGTCGAGACTGGCGTACCCTTGGCTCCGACTCTTCAGCTGGTCAAAGAAATCTACTACCACTTCGGCAAGCGGCAGTCGATACACCAACTCAAGACGTTCAGGTGAGAGGTACTCCATTTTCTCTAACTGACCACGTCTGGTCTGACACAAGTCCATCAATGTTCCCGTGTAATCCGAAGGGCTGATCATAGACGCCTTCAGGTACGGCTCTTTGATTACCGACCAGTCCCCGGCCGGGGGCAAAGCCGAAGGATTATCTACCACCATGTCTTCGCCGTTATTCAAAACGATTTCGTACGACACCGACGGAGACGTCGCAATCAGGTTCAGGTTGAATTCTCGTTGGAGACGTTCACGCACGATCTCCATGTGGAGCAGGCCAAGGAAACCACAACGGAAACCAAACCCAAGAGCAGTTGAGGTTTCAGGTTCGAACGTAAAACTTCCATCGTCGAGTCGTAGTTTGTCTAGAGCGTCACGGAAATCTTCGTAGTCGTCACCGTCTACCGGGTACAGACCACAAAAAACCATCGGCTGAGGCTCTCGATACCCGTCCAAGGCAACGTCAGCCGGGTTAGAGGCCGACGTGATCGTTTCACCCGAGCGAGCTTCACGAACATCTTTGATTCCCGCTATCAGGTAGCCGACTTCACCGGGGCCCAATTGATCAACCGGCTGATTATCGGGGCTACGAACACCAATCTCGTCAGCCTCATGGGTTGTACCTGCTTGTATAAATTTAAGCTTCTGACGCGACTTCATCGTTCCGTTAACCACACGGATGCTGGAGACAACGCCACGATAGTTGTCGAAATGGCTGTCGAAAATCAGAGCTTGGAGTGGCTCTTCTGGGTCGCCTTCAGGAGGCGGAATGCGTTCGATAATCGCGTCGAGTAGATCTTCGACCCCCATCCCTGTTTTGGCCGAAATTCCTAACACGTCTTCAGCCGGAGTCGCCAAAATCTGTTCCATCTCAGCGGCGTAGCGGTCAGGGTCGGCGGCGGGTAGGTCCAATTTGTTCAACACCGGCACGATTTCGAGATCATTGTCCAACGCCAAATAGGTGTTAGCCAATGTCTGAGCTTCAATACCTTGCGCCGCGTCAACCACCAAGACGACGCCTTCACACGCCGCCAGGGACCGGCTCACTTCGTAACCGAAGTCGACGTGTCCTGGGGTATCGATCAGATTGATCGTGTGCCCTTTCCAGGTTAGTTTTACGCTCTGAAGCTTGATAGTTATGCCACGCTCGCGCTCTAAATCCATCGAATCTAGATACTGGGCGCGCATATCTCTGGCCTCGACGGTGCCACACATCTCGAGCATGCGGTCCGCTAGCGTGGACTTTCCATGGTCGATGTGGGCGATAATTGCGATATTTCGTATGTTGGAAGATTGTGCAGATGACATCAGATACATGACGCTACCGGCTGGAAGCGTTGGGCCGAACTATGAAACCGGTATCATTTCTCGGTCGACATAGCAACGAGGATATTTAAGTGGCAAACATAAAGAGCCAAATTAAACGTAACCGCCAGAACGAGAAACGCCGTCTTCGTAACAAGGCTGTACGTTCTGAGCTTCTGACCCGCGAGAAGGCTGCACTAGCCGCCGCAGGCACAGACAACGAAGACGAAGCACTACGAGCCAGCCTTCGAGGAATCGATAAAGCGGCTGCTAAGGGTGTTATTCATAAGAATGCTGCCGCTCGCAAAAAGAGCCGCCTGATTGCTCGGGTACGTAGCACAGCTAGCTAAACCGCCCGAATAGTCACAAGTTTTTAGTACATACTGTGTCGTTTACGTAGCTCCACCTTTGGTGGGGCTACGTCGGGTTTTGCTACGTTATCGGCTCATGTGGGCCAAACGAGCGACCAGTACTTCGACCACCATCTCTGGTGGCGCAGCAGTTCGGCCTCGGACATCCAGGTCGGCTTCGGCTAGGAGCCCAATGATGGTTGACAGCTTTTGGGGGCCAAGGCGCCTAGATAGCTGCATGGCCTTCTTAGCCGGAAAAGTCGAACCCTTCATGCCAAGCAACTGTGCAGCCGCCTTCTCGTCGCTGATACCTGCACCGTCTAAAGCAAAAGCCCGCTGGTAGTGATAGTTCAAATTGGAGAGCACTTGAATACTGTGCTTTTCTCCTCCCACAAACATTCGGTGGAGGTTCTCCAAAGCTAATGCGATGTTCCCGCCGTCAATTGCGTCGGTCAGATCCCAAGGCGGGACATCAGAGGCTTCCCCAAGAAACGGCTTGACGTCATCGGCGCCTACGACGCTGTCGGGACCAAACGTCGAAACCAGCGTCTCGAAAATGGCGTCTAGACGACCAATATCATCACCGATCTGGTTGGCGATGAGTCGGCGCGCCTGATTCTCAAGCTGCACAGGAGCCGAGTCGAGACGCTCCTCGAGAACTGCTTTGCGCCCTCTACCTGACGGGGCGACTTGGATAATTTCCGCTCCAACAGATTTGAGGCATTCGTTTAACGACTTTGGGATAGTCGACAGCCGAGCCGACCCAGAACCTTTCTCCCAGACCAGAACAACATCGATCGTGTCCATCAATTCGTTCAATGCCTCTATCAAAGGAGCGACTTGGGCCGCTTTCGAGAACAAACCCAAGTTACGTCCGATAACGATTCGTCGCTCGGTGAGAAACGGCGGCGTGGAAACCGAGATTACGAGTGGCCCGATATCAGGCTCAGAGCCGTTTAGTAAGAATTCGGCTTCGGTGACCTCTTCGGTCATGAGTGACCGGTCACCATCGCCTAACAGGCAGGCCACGACCTTGGACAGGCCTTGACTGATTAGTGTTTGATCGTCGCCTTTAAGAACTACTACCGCCATTACCTAATCCTGAGTTGAACGAGCTGACCGCTGCCGGTCCTGTACATGCAAAATATCAGACATGATGTCGCACAAACGTCGAGCTGCTCGAACATCATGGGCCCGGATCACTCTGCACCCTTTCGCAATTCCTAATGCGTGAGCTGCGAATGTTCCCGACTCTACGTCATATCTGGTCGTGTTCAACAGCTCAAATAGGAACCGCTTATTTGAAGCCGAAAGAAGCAACGGAAACTCAAGCGTCGCAAGCTCATCAGAAGCGTGCAGAAGCTCCCACGACATACGAGGTGTCTTGCCCAGATCTAGTCCAGCGTCGACGATAATTCGTTGGCGTGATACGCCAGCGGCGAGGGCCTGGGCCACACAGTTCTCTAGAAACGATTTAACGTCGGCAACTAGATCGCTGTACTGCGGCTCTGGGTCAGGGACTCGAGGAGCGAGCCGAATATGGGTGGCAACAACCGTCGCATTGGCGTCCGCCGCGACCGGCAGATAGTCGGGATCGGCGAATCCGCTAATGTCGTTGCCGATATTCGCTCCGGCTTCGATGGCTTGACGCAAAACACCCGATCGCCAGGTGTCAACCGAAAGTGGAATGTCAAAGCGTTTGCGTAAAGCCTCAACGGCGGGTATCACCCGTTCTAGCTCTTCGGCCTCATCAACCTCGTCGCCGGGTCCGGCCTTAACGCCACCAACGTCGAGGAAATCGGCGCCGTCATCGACGAGCTTTTCAGCCTTGCGGAGAAAGTCGTCAAAGTTCCAATATTCGCCTGCGTCATAGAAGCTGTCGGGTGTCCGATTTAGGATGCCCATTACCAAAGCTCTATACGTTACATCAAAGCTGTGGGGACCCATTAGTAATAGCACTCTGCAAAGGTAGCCGATGAGAGGTTCGGCTCAACACTTGTCACAAAACGCACTCGGTACGTATAAGTTCAAATACCTAGTAAATCGACGGCCATTTGGCCAAATACTTCTCAGATCAGACGCCCGTCAACCATGATCTCGAGTCTTTGTTCTTTCATGATGATCTCGATCGGCTCGGTTCTCTGAATGCTGGTTGCGGTAACTATTCGGTGTGCGCCGACCACCCGATGCTGAGAAGGGGCCAAAATCGTGTCGACCTGAACCACATTTTGCAATGCTTGCGACAAGCTACTAGCTCCGCGATCACCCTGCTCGAATATGACGATATCGATTTCAACTATTCGGCTCTGAACAACCCATGAAACAACTCGATCCGTAGCATCCGAGCGAACAATAAGGACCGAAGGGTCATCACCTTTGGCTGGCAAATACACGGCATGGCCAATATCGGTTTCGGCGGCTGGTGGATGAGGGATTAAAAGCATCAACTGCCCGATACACAACCCAACCAGGAAGACCCGAAAAACGAGGTTTTTGCTGAACGCGAAAATAGTCCCGATGGAGCCGAGAACCCAAAGGCCTGGAGTTAGTGTCAGGACCGGAACTGGCCAACGCGCCGAGTGAGCGGCCACCAACTTTAACCACCACAAAAGCACGACAACGGGAAATTGTATTACCTCAGCAATGACGTCGGGAACTAACCCAGCTATGACTCCTACAGTTAAGCCCCACATCATTACAAGTCCGGCAGCCCAACCCACTAAGAGATTGGCTGGGATGCTGACTAAACCCAACCGTCCAAAATTGGTGAGCAGCAGTGGCGCTACACCCAGCTGGGCTGCCACCGTTATCGCTAGTGGCGTCCAGATAATTGCGGGCATCCGCTGCATATCTTGCAGCGCTGGCCCGATGACCAATATTCCAGCCGATGCAGCAACCGACAGTTGAAATCCGACCGAATGGGCTAAGAACGGGTCTACCAGCATCAACGACATCGTGGCCAACGCCAGAATCCTAATACCTGAAGCCTTTAGTCCTAGTATCGTCAACGACGTGGCAAAGCCGACAGAGACCGTGGCTCGCAATACCGACGGTTCGGCCCTGGTCACGAACGCGAACAGAACAAGAGCCACCACCACGACGAACCATCTCATCCATCGCCTCAATCGCAGCAGCAGAGGCGAAAGAACAGCCAAAACAAACGCCACATTTTGTCCCGATACCGCTAGTAAGTGTGTGAGTCCAGCGGCCTGAAACTGCGCCTTTTGGTCCGCGGTTTGGAACCGGTCGTCTCCCACAACTAGGCCGGTATATAGAGCTTGGTCACTCTCTGATAACACATCGGATCCGTTGAACACTACTGCC
Source organism: Acidimicrobiales bacterium (assembly GCA_020630065.1). GTDB lineage: Bacteria > Actinomycetota > Acidimicrobiia > Acidimicrobiales > SZUA-35 > JAHDCC01. The sequence goes on along the minus strand of JAHDCC010000003.1, from coordinate 49,089 downwards.
CGTATCCATTCAGGAGGCCGCTTCCAAACACTTGCTGGTTGACCCGGTTGGGCTGAGTCGACGGCAACTCGACCGACGATATGTCGAGCCTTCAACCATGGACGATCCTCAACTGACCGCAACGTTCCACTGACTACGAGCGAGGAGCCGACCGTCGCCTTTTCCAGCTCGAAAGCCAGGGCTCCAAATCCGAGAAGTTCGACACGTCTTCCATCTTCCAACGTCGCTTCGACACTAGACCCAAATCTGAGTGGCCGGGTATCAGATACGATAACAACCGTTCCCTCGACATAGCCTGATTCGAGCGCCCGATGATAGTCATGTTCGGCTTGTGCCCCGAGGGAGGAAGCAAGCACTACGAGGGCAATCGCCATCAGAGGTTTTTGACGAACAACCACCGCCAAGATAACACCCACCAGACCAACCGGAAGAGGGATGTCCAGAGCAAACCAGGCGCCCGCCCAAACACCTGCTGTGACACCAATCAATTCGATTTCGGTGAATACCTGCCCCGAGTTGAGACGACTATCCAATTGACCTTTACTAGATGCCTTAGGTTCAGAGAACAACATCTTCACGGATGGCGTCCAATTTGGAAGGTCCAATTCCTGGAACGTTCAAAAGATCGTCGACTGATTCAAACGCTCCATTGGTATTTCTCCATTTGACTATCGCTTCTGCCGTCGCCGGGCCGACACCGTTCAGCTGTTGAAGAACCTCGACTGAGGCTGTATTGATGTTGACTTCGGCAGCCGATCCGGGCTCTGCTGCGTCTACGCCACCGACGGACGGAGAACGAATCGCCGGTATCTTAGGTTCTTGGCCCATAGTGGGAACAACAATCGATGTCCCATCTTGAAGAACTTGAGCCAAATTTAGGCTATGAAGATCAGCGTCAGCTGTCGGGCCGCCCGCTTTGTCGACGGCATCAGAAACTCGGCTTCCAACGACGATCGACATCACCCCAGGGCTCTTTACAGCCCCAGCAACATGCACGACGATTTCATTCACTTCAGTCGTCGGCGGCTCGTGACTTCGAGGTTGCTCGGTAGTTGCTGGTGCGGTCACTGTCGGGATAGCAGCCTCATCGAGAGTCTCGCCCTGGTTTGACCACCAGTTAGCGGTGATCAACACCGAGCCCACTCCGACGGCCAACACGAGTAAGGCACGAAGATTCGAGCCGGTAATCCAACTATTCTTCATCACACTAGATTCGCCTATGAGCGCAAAGAGATTACTTTCATGCCCAGAGTCTTGTCTGATATGAGCGGCCCCGATCGGCTCTGATGACAAGACACGGTTCGACTCAGGAGGGAGTCCGGGAGATGGGTTCACCACCATGGAACACACCTTTACATAGCCATTTGGCCAGGCCTAAGCCTAGAAGTATTTTAACTAACAATACAGGTGTATTTTAAAGTAAACTATGTCTTATTGATTACAAGAAGAAAAGACTAGAACAGTGCGGTAGAGAGTTTGCGACGCCACTCAGCAGCACTATCAGGTGAACCAACGGACAGCTGTTCTAACAACTCGACAAACTGTTTTCTCGCCTCGTCATCGACCTTAACCGTCGGAAGAAGCTCAGCTAAAGTTGCCTCGATTTTGGATACTTCATCAGCTGGCATAGCTAGCTCCCTAGCGGCAGCCGCCACCAGTTCTGTATCCTCTTCCGCCGGCACATTACCAAGAATGTCGATGGCGGCGGCCCCATCACCTTGAGTGACCAAGAGGTGAGCTAAGGCCAGAACGGCTGGTTTATAGTCAGGCTGCATCTCCAACGCTTTACGAAGAGATGGCTCGTCGCCGGCGGCCACAAGCTGATCGAGAACCGCGCTACCGTCAACTCCGCCACCAAGCTCGGTCAACTTCGAAATGAACTGACGAATTTGGGGTTCCGGCTGAGCGCCGGTGAAGTTGTCGACAATCTGGCCACCGAACAACGCAAAAACTGACGGAATCGACTGAACCCGAAACGCTGCAGGAACTTGGGTGTTCTCCTCGGTATTCACTTTGGCCAGAACAACCGAGCCGTTTGCCTCCGTAACCACCTTCTCAAGAATCGGGGTCAAGGTTTTACAAGGGCCGCACCAAGACGCCCAAAAGTCGACTACAACAGGAGTGGTTTGAGAGCGAACAAGAACTTCTGACTCAAACGTAGCGTCGGTTACATCGATGATCATAGGAACCAAGGTACTTGACGAATCGACGAAGTCGACCTCTCGGACAGAGATCCAGCAGCTTCAGTCACACAGCGGCAATATCAACCGGCAAGTTGAAGGCTCTCTTGTTGATACATCGATGCACACTGTGAACGCTGCAACTTACCCGAACTGGTCTTGGGGAGACTGCCTGGCTTAACAAACACCACTTCGCGACACGGTGCACCAACCGACGCAAGCACGGTTTGTTTCACCGACGCTGCGAGCTCATCGGTGACGGGGACACGGGTCTCAGCCACAACCACGATCCCCTCTTTGCCTTTGCTATCTGTGGTGGCGAACGCCGCTACATTACCGGCCCGCACCCCGTCGAGTTGACCGACTGAACGTTCAATATCTTGCGGGTAGATGTTACGTCCACCAACAATGATCAGGTCTTTGATTCGGCCACACAGTACGAGCTGGCCATCAACGAGATAACCCAGATCTCCGGTTAGCAACCATTCCCCATCAAACAATTCCTCGGTTGCGTCGGCCCGGTTGTAGTAGCCAGAAGTCACCGATGTTCCACTAATTTGCAGTTCACCTACACTGCGGTCCGGACAGTGTTCACCAGTAACGGGATCAACGATCCTAAACCGCAACCCGGGAACCGCAGACCCAAGCATGACCATTTCCCTGGCTCCCGAAGCATCCGGTTTGGCGGGAACCGCCTGACCCTTCATCTCTAAGGTTTCTCCGTCAACGACGTCAACAACTAAACCTGACAGTGGTCTCGGAAACGATCCCGCTATAGCGAGTTCTGCCATGCCGAACGCAGGGAAAACGGCTGCCGGGTTCAGCTGATGGGGTTGCCCTGCAGAGATGAAATCTCGCACACATTGTGGATCGACCGGCTCAGCCCCATTCAGGGCCAACCGGAGGCTCGATAAGTCCAGCGAAGTGCCGGGACGACGAAGTCCGCGTGCCGCCAAGACGTAACTGAAGTTCGGCCCTGCGGTCAGAGTCCCCGAGTAGGTCGAGATCCACTCCATCCAGCATTGGGGAGATCCAAGAAAATCTTGTGGCGATCCAAGAACTAGATTCATGCCCTCCGCCATCGGCAACACACAGCAGCCGATCAGACCCATGTCGTGGTACAGCGGAAGCCAGGAAACTAACACGTCGGTTTCGAGGTCGATCTCTACGGTCTCAACCATCGCAGACAAGTTGGCTGAAATCACGTGGTTCGGCAACATCACTCCCTTAGGAGCAGACGTCGAGCCGCTGGTGAACTGCAAAATCGCAAGATCCTCAGGCCGGTACTCAGGGCGAACCAGTTCCTCCGGATCACGGTCAGTACCTGCCAACTCGACGAGATCCAGATGGGCAACTTGGTCATCTCCTCGGCCAGCAAACGCCGCCATCTGAGGCGACACCAACACCGTTGAACATTCGGCGAGTTCGACCCGGTTCTTGGTGGCCGCTATAAAGTCGGGCAACGACCCCATCCGCATAGGAAGCGGGAGGACTACGACAGTGGCACCAGTCAGCCAAATAGCTTGAAGCGCTACCACAAGCTCAAACGAGGTAGTCGATAAGATCGCTACCCTATCGCCCGGACTAACCCCGCGACTTTGAAGTTCAGCCGCCATCGACTGGGCTCGTCGGTTCATCTCTGCCCAAGAAACGACTGTTTCTTGACCGCCGACCACGAATGTGACCGAACGATCCTCTGCAGCTGCCTTTTCGATCCGTTCTATAAGAATGTCCACCCCATCATTACATCGGAGTTCATGACTGTTACCGACGACACATACACAAAAACTGTGTTAGCCGAACGAGATCTACCCTGAGAACGCCACCAGCTCGTTGGCAACCGGCCGAGCGGGACCTGGAGGAGAGTTCACAATTCCCAAACCCTCAATCCACATGGTAGATGAGCCGCCCCCATCGAGCATCAACGCTTGTTCGGCTCCTAGCCGAAACATTAAACTGGCCGATTCGTCTCCGGTCATTCCTGCCGCTCCCGGCTGGCGACCGTCGACCGTGACAAGCAGCAAAATTCCACCGGCATCCGCCACTCCCACAATCGTTCGAGGGTGACGGTTCAGAAACGTCGGATCGGGATTGATCGACTGGATCTGGCGGTTCTGGATCAAGGTCGGGTGGCCAGAGACCCCGTTGCTAATACGGGGATCGATAGTGTTGTTCACGACCCGATGGTTTTGCAGAATCACATCGTTTCCCTCAGTGAATCCAATCAGAGCCGTATAGGCGTGGTCCGGGCCGCCGTAAACCTGACCGTTCGACACCGCTGGCCCGTCGAACGGAGCAAACCAGTTGCCGTTGATGGCAACCTGGGCACCGATCTCGCTGGCATAGGAACCCACTACGTTTCGCCGATCTGCCGGTGAAACGGCAACGCCGCGGCTGGCGGTTAGATTCACGAGAGCAACGTTAATCTTCTGATTCGGTTCCTGAATCGAGAAATGAACGAGGCCGTCACCTACCCAATGAACGGGTCCGGACGCGTGTGTTTCTACAAAGGCTGCAAATCTGTCGTCGGCGGTTTGGTCCCACAACGTTTCCCCAATTAATAGCCCCGCCTGGGTTTGTTCATCGATGAGTTCGATATTGATCGGCAGACGTTGTTGCGAAGGCTGCCCGGCTGCTGGTGTGACCCAACCCATCGAGCTTCCAACTACCACAAAAACCAAAAACAATTTTCTCGCTGACCCAACCAAGTTCAGCGAACTGCGTCGATGCAGAACCAAGCTTTTTCCTCTTCAATGCGACCGTGGAGGGAACGCCAAACACCGTCCCACATCTCATTGAACCAAAGCAAGCATTACCGGTAAACCGACAGCTCTACCTGCGAAAACACCGACAAGTAGGCCTACCGGAGTAGGCCTACTTGTCTAGTGCGTTAACTAAGAAAGTCTGCTATACGAGTTTTTGGTCGACCAATAATGGCTTTGTCGCCTTTGACAACAACCGGCCGCTGAAGCAGTGCTTTCTGTTCTACCAGAAGTTCTACAACCGCTTCGGGATTACCGACATAGGTATCGGGGTCAAGTTCGAGTTTCTTGAATTTTGAGTCCTTTCGGACTAAGTCCTCAACTGGATCTTCAAGACCGGCCACGATTTTCTCGAGCTGGGCCCGGTCAGGCGGTTCTTTCATGTAAAGAACGGTTTTGTGTTCTACTCCTAATTCCTCGGCGACCGCCAAGGCGTTTCGAGACGAACCTCAATGAGGGTTATGGTAAATGACTACATCAGACACAGTGCCTCCCTTAATTCTGTGATTGTTCACTGACCCTACCAGGGTCGTTGGGTTTCGATTCGGACCGAACTGACTTGTTCATTCAAGCGTGCACTAAGAACCCACGGTCTCAGTTTCGGGGGCGGCGGTAACCGAAGGTGGCACCCGTTCCGCCAACCAGGCGACTCCGGCAACAACAAAGGCAACACCGATAAGTGCGGTTGGGACAGAAAGAAACTGGGCCACCATTCCCCAAACCAACCCACCTGCGAGGTCGGCGACCGACTCGGCCTGGCCGACCATGGAATGGACGGTTGCTCGCACATCTGACGGGGCATCACGGTTCACCCAGCCTTCCAGAACTGGGTCGAATGTTTCGCGCATGCTGTCTTGGATGATCAGTCCAAAGCCGATCACTACCCACAGGTTGGATAACGCCGCAATGCCGACACCTACCGCCGCTATCAGAAACATGATGGCGGTGACTCGGCTCAATTCGGCTGAACGGCCGATTTGGCGAGTGACGATCGCATTCACGACAAACCCACCGACAACGGCTACAAGAAAAAAGGCGCCCATCGCTACGATGCTCGATTCGACCGTTCCGGTGGCATCGAGAAACCGTTTCAAACCCAGATAGTCCAACGAGTCTCCGGCGAAGGCTATCCCAGCGGCCACAAACACTATTCGGCGAAGTCGAGGTCGAGAACGGACCACCTGACTGCCTTCACGAAAAATCGCCCAAAATGTCTTGCCTCGTGTGATGCCGCTTTTAAAGCCGTTTTCGGTCATCAGCAGCCAGGTAACAAACGCCAAAATTATGTACGCAATACCGGTCAGCCGCATCGTGTCTTCAAGCGATCGAAGTCCCGACAGTATTGCGGTGACGATAGCAACACTTCCCAGGGCCATACCCAGACGATGTTTTCTGAGCAGTATGCGCTCAACCCTGAAATCTAGCTCTTCGTCGTCGTCAGCCGAATCATCGGTGTTCTGTTGGGCTTGTAGTTCGTCGCTTAGCCATGCAACGTCAGACCCCGATCGAAATGTCCATGCCACTCCCCCGAGAACCTGGACTGGAAGCAGTAGCCAGTAGTTCCGGGATGCGGCCATTAAGAAGAAACTTGCTCCCATCAGGACACGGCTCAAAACGATCGCCCGTTTTCGCCCCAGCAGATCTGAGATCACTCCAGTAGGCACTTCCATAATCAGAATCGTTGCCTGAACGGCTACACCGAGTGAGAGAAGCTGGAACGGGGCGAACGATAACTCTTTGATCCACCAAACACCAGCGACGAGATAGAAAGCCCAGTCGATGGCATCGCTGGTGGCCCCAGTCCAGGTAAAGACAAATTTGGGTTTGCGAGCGGCCTGTAGAAGTCGGTCCACCAGGTGATGGTAGCTTGCCTGTTCGTCTTCGTCTTTTAATTACGTCAGAGGCTAGTAAAAACTTGTAGCCGCTAGTCGGCGCTTGTGGGTAACGATCCTACCCTAGATCTATGTATCCGTTTGAAAGGAAGGCGTGAGGCTACGAACGTTTTCGTTACACCGCTTTTTGTTGTTGTTGGGACTGGGCGTAGTCGGAACTTCGGCGTATGTGGCGGCAGCACACGTTGTCGTCGCTCAAGCAGCGGATGGCGCTGTGGTGGACTCTGTCAGCGACGTAGAGACATCGACAGCCGTGATCGTTCCCGGAGCACGCGTCTACGCTGACGGGCGGCCTTCACAGTTCTTACGGCAACGTCTCGACGCAGCACAACTTCTTCACGATGAGGGAATCGTTGAACATATTCTGGTCTCTGGAGACAATAGAAAAAGTCATTACAACGAGCCAGAGGCAATGCAGCAATACATCGTGGACGACGGCGTTGCCCCGAGCGACGTGACTATGGACTTCGCCGGGTTTGATACGTGGGACACTTGCATTCGAGCCAACGAACAATTTGGTGTCACCAAAGCAGTGGTGGTTACTCAGGAACGGTTTGCCAACAGAACGGCTGCTCTATGTTTGGCGGCCGGAATCGATACCCAAATCTTGGCTTTGCCGACCCCGGTTGAGGGGCCTAAACCGCGACTGCGTTCGATGATCAGAGAACGGTTAGCGAACGTGAAAGCGTGGGGTGATATTGTCCGGGAACCTGACGCTCATCACGGCGGCGACTACGTCGGTTTGGTCGGTTCAGAAACGCCGTAACCCGATCAGCTTGCGCCGGATGTGGTCGTAGGAGCGACCGTGGTCGGCGGTGTAGTTGTTGGGGGCGCGGTGGTTGGAGGTGTGGTGGTCGGCGGCGTTGTTGTCTGTTCGGGTGGCACCGTCGTTGTGGTTGAGTCAACTGGATCTGGCTGTTCCACAGGATCTTCGTTTTCCTCAACCGGGTCCGGGGTTTGCTCTACCGGGGCGACTTCTTGTTGTCCATCGTCTGCAGGGGTTTCCGATTCGGCTTCCGGCGACACAGGCGGTGTCGCTTCCCCACCTAAGGCAAGCTCAGGGTCGGCGACAGGAGAAGCCTCGCTCTCGGGGTTTACGTCGGTTCCTGTGTCTTCGCTCGCGCTCACACTGGTCTGTAACGCCACAACCGCGGCGATAGAAACGTAGCTAGCTGTTCCGACTGCCCCTGCGACCCAACGGGCGCGTTGTGCCGGGTGATGGTTTCTTCGCATTCGTTTCCGCCTTGTCTCGAATGTTATGAGCTGTGATCACTATGTTATCGAATGTTGTGGCGCCGTGGGTACGCCGTGAGGCTTGAGAAGAAACATCGTTCATCTCAAGCCTCACGTTAGAACTACTCAGCCGACGATATAGCTTCTAGCGGGCTTCGACGAGAGGCCATAAATGCGGGGATTACCGCCGCGACCATACCTGCGAGACTCGCTATCAGAAGCGTGAAAACCAAGGTCTCCCATGGCAGTGAGAGTCGGTCGATGAACGAATCGGGTATCGCCGCAACTGTGGCTTGGGCGAAAAGCACACCCAGCCCTACACCCACGAGGGCACCCAATAGGCAAACCATCACCGATTCCCATCGAACCATTGACCGGATCTGACGTCGGGTGCCGCCAACCGCACGCAGCAGTCCGATCTCTCTTGTACGTTCAACTACCGATAGAACAATAGTGTTGACCACACCAATGAATGCTACGAATAGTGCGAATCCAAGCATGTAGTTGATCAGCGATGTCAACCCATCGACTTGACCGCTTAGTGAATCTAAATATTCACCTGTGTTTTGTACGGTGAAAGTCCCGGCTTCGTCGGTTATTGCTTCGACGTCCGATCGCACTCGATCCTCGTCGGAACCCTCTGCTAGCGATGCTGCGACGAAAAGGTCTTTATCGTCACTAAAGTTGTCATCGTAAGTTGTGATATCTATCGCTAGCTGACTGTCGATGATGGCAGTGTCAGTGAACGTTGCTGCGACTGTGAAATCCTGCGAGTTCCCGTTCGGAAACTCAACGGGTACTACGTCGCCGATCTCGTAGCCCTGTTCGTCTGCATATTCGGCTGAGACTAACAAGCCGTTGGGGGCAACGTCGCCGAGCTGTCCTTGGTCGACTGCTGGGTCGATAAGGTCGGTTCCACTTGTAGTGTCGTAGGCGGTTACCCCAACGACCCCGCCATCGCCGGTTCCTATTTTGACTTCGTTCTGACGGATACCGGTCGCTTGTTCAATGCCGTCTACTTCTTCGATCGCTGTGGTCACAGCGCTCTCAAATGATCCAAACGAATTGTCGTAGATGAAGAGATCGGCTTGGACACCACGCTCGAGTGCCCCTGACACGCTCTCTTTGAGCGACTGCCCGATAATCCCGACAGTGGTTACCAGCGTGATACCGATAGTCAACGCCATCGCGGTCGCCGATGTTCGTTGAGGCGAACGAGATGCGTTACGGCGGGCAAGGTGGCCTTCCAACGCTCCGGCCGAGCCGCCAATTCCCGTCGCCTTTCCGCCTCGAAGTACCGACACGATGATCGATGTTCCGAGAATAATACCGAGGGCAGCGAAGATAACTTTGAAGGCGAAACTGATGAATCGCAACACCGAATCTGGAACGCCGTCACCGATACCGAAGATAAGAAGCAACAGTCCTACTCCAAGACCCAGCATTGTGGCGCCAAGGAATCCGCCTTTGCCGAGTAGATCGGCGAGCGGTCCAGCAAAGATGATACTGAGCATGGCTACTCCTAGGAAGATGGCGATGGCGCCAACCCCTAGTTCGATTAGCAATACCGTTGTCTCGCCGAGCGATCCGATTGCCGTCGACTGTCCAGCCAAACCGAGGCCTAGCAGAACCATTCCTAGTACCAGCACGATAGCGCCGGCCACGACCCGTGAGCTGAACACTCCTTCCTGGCTGCGTTCGTTTCGCATGGCGGCGATTGGTGAGACCCGCCCGGCTAGAACTGCTGGGAGCAGTGATGATAAAACAGCGGCCAGGATGCCGACCGAGAAGGCGGCGATTATCGTTCGTGGAAGTAATACGTTCTTGGTTTCTGGGAATCCGCCAGCCGCCTGGAAACCTGCTTTGATTAACAAAGCAAACAAGAATCCTGCAGCGAGGCCAATGATCGAACCGATGAGGCCGACCGCGAACGCTTCGATCACGATCGAGTTTCGGATTTGGGCCCGGGTGGCACCTATTGCCCGCAACATGCCTATCTGGCGCATGCGTTGGGTGATCAGAACTGCGAATGTGTTGTAGATAATGAACAGGCTTACAAACAGCGCTACGCCCGCGAAGCCCAATAGGACGTTTCGTATGATGCCGATCACCTGATTGAAGTCGGCTACGTTCTCGGCGACAACGTCTGCCTGGTCGATTACCTCGGCATCTTCTGGCAGGGCGGCTTCTACCGCGGCCAGCATCTCTTCGACGGTGGTTCCCGGTTCGGTCGAAAGGCTGACGGTGTCTACTAAACCTTCTTTACCGTAAAGAGTTTGGGCACTCTCAAAGTCGAACAGTACAAAGGCCGCTCCCCCGGTGGTCAGCTCGACGGTGGCGGTTACCGTAAACGTCTTCCGTCCATCCGGTGTAACGAACTCTATTTCGTCGCCTACAGCAGCCGGAATAAGGTCGGCGTATCCCTGGTTCAACGCTACTTCGTCGATTCCGTTCGGGACCACACCATCAGCGATGAGTAGTCCGCCGCCTTCTTCTCCGTCCCAAGAAGCCGTTAGAACGGGCGGACCCTGTTCTGACCCTTGCGGATACACCTCTTGCCCGTCGGTGTCGGTGGCAATGAAGTTGTTGACTGAATCGTTGCTGTACACAACTTGAGGTGTGGCTTTTCTAACCTCAGGTAACTCTTGGAGTTCTGTGGCCAACGTGTCGGGAATGGTTCGAGGTTCGAATCCGAACTCGGCTTCTTTGGGCTGAACCTGTCCGTCAACGGTAGAGGCTGCATCCTCGAATATCGAGTTGAAGGTGGCAGCCAAGCTGTCAGAGAGAATAAAGGAGCCAGATACAAACCCGACTCCGGCGACGATAGCGATCAGGGTTAAAAGCAGAGAGCCTAAGCTGGCGCGTATTCGCCGCCAAACCAGTTTGAAGATGATCATGCTCAGTCTCCTAAAGACCGGATAGTGTCGAACACTGCGTCGGTGGTCGGGTCGGCCATTTCGTCGACGATTGACCCGTCAGCGAGGAACAAAACTCGATCGGAATATGACGCTGAGATCGGGTCGTGCGTTACCATCACGATGGTTTGTCCAAGCTGGTCCACGGCCTTTCGCATGAATTCGAGGATTTCCGAACCGGTTTTGGAGTCGAGGTTTCCTGTTGGTTCGTCACCAAAGATAATGTCGGGTCTGCTCGCCAACGCTCGGGCTACAGCAACACGCTGTTGTTGCCCACCGGATAGTTCGCCTGGACGGTGCCCCATCCTGTCGCCTAAGCCGGTAGCGCTAATGACTTCAGTCAGCCAATCCGAATCTGGCTTTCGTCCCGCGAGACTCATAGGAAGAACAATGTTCTCTTCGGCGCTTAGGGTCGGGATGAGGTTGAACGCTTGGAAGATGAATCCGATTTTGTCGCGCCGCAGTTGGGTCAGAGCGTTATCACCTAAACCTGAAAGAGGTACCTCGCCCACAAAAGCTTCGCCCGCTGATAGTCGGTCAAGTCCGGCCATACATTGCATCAGGGTCGATTTGCCAGAACCTGACGGACCCATAATTGATGAGAACTGCCCCTCGGCAAACTCGACGGAGACATCGCGTAGCGCGTGCACTTGGGTGTCCCCCGCACCGTAGACCTTCTGGGCGCCCACTGCTCTTGCTGCAGCGACACGTTGTGATGTTACATCTTCCATCAAGCTCTCCCTCGATACCCTTGGCCCGTCGAAGTAACGAACCACCTATGCTGCGGCCTTTCCTCAATGCCACAAAATTTTTACGCAATCCACTATCAAGGGTGTACCTTATCTATTTCCCAAAGTCAGTCCCAATAGTTGGTGAGTTGTTGTTCTGATATTCGCTGAACTTTCTTGTTTCGTTCGACGAATCAGGTGTCGTTATAGCTCGACGGACCCGTGTTAGGCATCCCGATAGCAGTACACTGTTAGGACAATGATCGGTAAAAAAGACAGCGAAGACATCACCGAAACCAAGACGCCCGAGTTACGAAAAACGCTTCGCTCCTACAAGATAATGGCGATCGTTCTTGGCGTAATTGCGGTGGCAAATTTGGGAATCGCACTTGTCTTGTGGTCGGATGAACGTTCGGCATCTATTCAGACAGCGTTTTTTGCCGCCTTCTTTTTTGCCTACGGGACGTACGTCCAGGTGACAAAGGTTGGGCCCCGTCAAAGCGAGCTCGCTTCCCGATAGTCGGCGCTGTGTCTGCCAGCGTTTGGCTAAAAATGGCTGTGGCCCGACCAAGAGGCCGGACCACAACAACATCATGAGTTACGCTTTTTGTCTTACAGTTCTTCTTCTGCAATGTCCGATCGTGCACCCGTGATGTAGGAGACACAATCCTCTCCGGTGAATTCACCTTCGAGGAAACCGGTTCGACGTCCTTGACGTAGTACAACAACTTGGTCGCACAAGCGTTGCACATCGCGCATGTTGTGGCTGATGAGAAGAATCGCTGCGCCGTTGTCGCGCAGTTTCTCAACAAGTTGAAGTACCTGTTCGGTTTCTCGCACACCTAAGGCTGCGGTCGGCTCGTCGAGCAGCAGAACTTTCGAGTTCCAAAATGCCGCTCTGGCGATGGCAACAGCTTGTCGCTGACCACCCGACATCGTACGAACTTTCCGGGTCACACCACCGGGAATGTTGATCCCTAGTTGTCCGACTGCTTCGGCTGCCCTAGAACGCATCAGGCTAGTTCGATTTACTTTGAGCGGACCGAGGAAAGTTATATCTCGTCCCATATAAAAGTTCTCGGCAACGTCGAACTCTTCTACCAGTTCCAACGTTTGGAACACTGTTTCGATGTTCGAGGCTCGAGCTTCACCTGGGTTACTGAAGTTGGTTGGCTTGCCTTCGAGCATGAGGCTGCCCGAAGATGGTTTGTGGACCCCAGAGATGATTTTCACCATCGTCGATTTACCGGCACCGTTGTCACCGATAAGTCCAGTGATTGAACCTGGAGTCACATCAAACGAGACAGACTTCAGCGCTTGCACCGCACCAAAGTTTTTGCTTACGTCGCGGATCTGAAGAATAGGTTCCGCGCTTCCCTCGGTGTCGTTGACTTTGTCTACTGTAGAAGATGTGTTCATTAGATCTTTCCTTTCGCAATGGCTCGACGACCAGCGACTACATAAGCTGAAGCTGACAGGATTACCAACAGGCCGACTGCGATGAGCTGAACTTCTGATGGGAACGCTAGGAATGAGAACCCGTTGGTCAACACGGTCAGAAGAATCGCACCAGCCATGGTTTTGAGCACACTTCCCGCTCCACCGAGGAGCGATACCCCACCAATAATGGCGGAGGCGATCACGAAGAGTTCTTGTGTTAGCCAAAGGTTTGGCTCGACACTCTGGAGTTTAGAGATCATGGTTACCGCCGCTAGACCGCAGCAGAAACCTAGAAAGACGAAGCACATTACCCGATAGAGGCCAACGTTGATACCTGCGGCTTTAGCTGCCTCAAGGTTTCCGCCTACTGCGTAGACTCTGCGGCCATACGACGTGTAGGTCATTACTGCCCATGTTGCAACCACGAGCGTGACGAGGACTACGAGTTTGTGTGATATCTCAGTCGAGTAGTCGACTAGGAATGACAACACGATAAGCGCTAGGCCAGATGCCGCGCATACACCAGCAGCCATTTGACGACCGGTGAGAAATGTGAGAGCGGCAACAACGATGAGGACGCCACCGACGAGTAGGAATAAGTTAAATTCGCCGATGTCTCCACCGATGAACCGTTCCATGAATTCGCCGTGCTCTGTGTTACGGAAGGTAATCGACTGACGACCTGAAATTAAGAGAGCCATTCCACGAAAGGCGGACAGCGTCCCCAACGTAACGATGAAGGAGTTCAAACCGACAAACCAGTGAACTAGCCCGTTGATCAAACCGCCGACACAAGCCAGCAGGATGGCGATGATCAGGATTACGATTACTTCCACTTCCACGTTACCGATAAAGCCGAACAAGTCGTGCTCGACCGAGACAGCTATGAACATGGCGGAGAAGGCACCGTTGGAGGCGACCGAAAGGTCGAAGTTCCCGCTGATAAGCAGTACGGTCATTCCGACTGCCATCATGCCTACGGGGGAAGCGGCTTGTTCGAGAATATTCTCGACGTTTGCTGCTCCTAGATAGAAGTTCTTTCCGATCAGCTGGACCCAAACGGTGAAGATCAGAAGAATTGTGACTAGTGCGTAAAAGACACCAGCGTTGCGAAACGATAATACATCAGAAAGATTTGAAAGACGTGAGGCTTCGACGCCTGTGTCTTTAAATCCCGTAGCGCCGCCGCTACTACTCATAGTGGTCCTCCAGATTGGGGATAGTTTGTGCGAGGTTTGTTTGGGCGTTAGTCCGCCTCGGCTACAGGGCCGAGGCGGACTAATGAACTGCGACTAGGCGCAGCCTATTTGTGCAAGACCTTCCGTATGGAAGAGCCGGTGTTTACCACTCAGGGATGCAATCGTCCAAGTTGTCTTTGGTGATTGCTGGAGTGGCGTAGAAGAACGGATCAGTTCCGAGTTCTTCTCCATTTAGATGGCGAATCAACAACTGGGTGGCAACAGCTCCCATGGTTGCTGGCTTCTGACATACCGTTCCAAGAACGCTTCCGTCAGCTACCAAGGCGATTCCTTCTTCGTTACCTCCGATAGAGGCGATTGGAATTTCCCGCCCGGCGTCTTTCATCGCCACAACACAACCAATGGTCATTTCGTCAGACTGGGAGTAGATCAGATCGATCTCGTCGTCTGCTGCGAGCATTGACTGACATGCGTTCTGGGCGAATTCACGCTTGAAATCACCGTTTTGTCGGTTGGTGATTTCGTACTCAACACCAGACTCATCTAGGCCTTCTTGGAAACCCTGACCACGAAGTTCAGTGTTAGCCGCACCAGCGGTTCCCTCGAGGATGACGATATTAAGCGCTTCGCCCTTCTCTTCAGCAATCGGAACAACGAATTCAGCTGCGACTCGACCCATTGACACATCGTCGTTGGTTACAAGACCAACGGTGTCTGGGTGAACAGCGTTTGCTCCGTATTCAGCTGGATCTCCAACCTGCAGCGCTACCGCTACGACGGGAATGTCAGCCTCAGAAGTTTCGGCAACGATTGCTTCAGCCGCTTCAGAGTTGGTAGCACCAAGGACGATTCCGTCGTAACCTTCGACGATCATGTTCTTGATCTGGTTTTCTTGGATCGTTGAGTCGGCGTTGCCGTCTGCGAAGAATGGCTCATCGACTGCGGCGCGAACACCAGCATCTACAGAACCTTCTTTGACAGATCCCCAGAATGCAGCTTTCTCTTGTTGTAGAGCTACACCGATCTGGTAGTTGTCGTCAGCTTTAAGTGCAGGATCGAAGTCCTCACCATATGGGCTGTCGCCTGCTGCGGCTTCGTCACCTTCGGTTGTTGTTTCTTCGGTTCCTGCTGCTGTGGTTTCAGAGCTTTCACCTTCGGTGGTATCGGTGTCGGTTGTTGAGCCTCCGCAAGCAGAAGCAACGAGACCGAGCACTGCAACCAGTACTCCTAAACGTTTCATACTCAATTTTCCCCTCCCAGGTTTGGGTAGGACCCGAGACCGAAATCACGAGTCTTGACTGAACTCATGTTGCCACGGTCACAGGCGAATAGTCAAGATATTGACTGGATGTCAGCATATTGACACTTTAGCTTGCCGTCTGGCCCTTACCTGCGCACCATTAAATTGATATCCACTACAACAAAACAGTTATATATTGCTATAAATACTTCTAAATACAGCGTGTCTTGCGGCCCATATTGACACTGAGCCACCCGATTCGGAAACCTAAGCAAAAACCCCGCAGCGCAATATGCACGCCGCGGGGTTTGTAGCTACATCAATTCCTGGACGGCCAACTTCTACCATTCGGGCACACAGTCTTCCAGATTGTCAGCGGTCACCGCCGGGGTTTGATAGAAGAACACTTCACCGGCCAGATTTTCGCCGTTGAGATGCCGGACCATCAACTGGGTGGCAACTGCCCCCATCGTCGCAGGCTTCTGACATACCGTTCCAAGAACGCTCCCGTCAGCCACCATTGCTATACCTTCCTCGTTGCCGCCGATCGAGGCAATCGGCAACTCTCGCCCATCGGCCTCCAGCGCCTTCACACAGCCAACCGTCATCTCATCCGACTGAGAGAAGATCAAATCAATAGTGTCGTCACTGGAAAGCATCTCAGCACAAGCCGTTTCACCATCCTCACGAGCGAAGTTACCAGGCTGGCTAGCGGTGACAAGATAGTCGATCTGCTTATCGTCCAACGCATCGATAAACCCCTGCGACCGCAAGGTAGTGTTTGCGGCACCGGGAGTGCCTTCAAGAATCACGATGTTGAGCTGAGCCCCCTTCTGCGCCGCAACCGGCACAACAAACTCAGCCGCCGTCGCCCCTAAAGCGACGTCGTCATTTGTAACTAGACCGATCGTGTCAGGGTGAACAGCGTTAGCGCCGTAGGAGTCTGGGTCTCCAACCTGAAGAGCAACCGCAATGACCGGGACGCCGGCTGCCGCCGTCTCGGTCACAATGTTCTCGGCTGCCGTCGAATCAGTTGCACCGAGAACTATCCCGTCGTAACCTTCCTCGATCATCTTGCGAACATCGTCGGCCTGCTTTTCGGCGTCTTTATTTCCGTCAGCAAACACCGGTTCAAGCGCTCCGGTACGAGTTCCGGCGTCAACAGAACCTTCTTTGACTGCCTTCCAAAAGTTTGCCTTTTCCTGCTGCAGCGACACCCCTATCTGGTATTCGCTGTCAGCTCTGAGACTCGGGTCAAAATCCGTGCCGTACGGATTCTCATCCGAGAAGGCAACTTTGTCTCCACTCGTGGAATCTGTTCCCCCATCCGCTGTAGACGAACCTCCACAGGCCGAAGCCACCAAACCAAACACCGCCAACGTCACTGCTACACGTTTTCTATTCAATCTTCCCCTCCTGGTCAAGGGGTTCGGCGTTTGAGGCCTACCCCGATCTATGTGGCGCCAACGCAACCAAAGTTGGGTTCTGATGCGCAGCAACAGCAGACTCTAATACACCAAAGTCGGGCATTCCGGCATTCCCCCCAAATCAAGGAATCCAGAATAATGGCGATCTATCCACATTTCGGAACAATCGGGCTATCGGCAAGAGTACCCAACTGAACACAACACCAAAAAACAGCAGAGAACGGAGAGATCTATAGTGAAGGTGAGTCGGAAACCTGCTGCTTTGCTTGCGCCTTCTTGACCCGGATACGAGCGCCGTCTAACTCGACGCCATTCAAATTCCGCACCGCTACCTTTGCTTCGCCAACCTTCGGCATCTCGACAAATCCGAACCCTTTCGACCGACCGGTTTCGGTGTCGGCAACGATGGTACAAGACTGAACCCGTCCACAGGATTCAAAAAGTTCTTGCAGATCGGCCTCGGTAGTTGAACGAGCGAGCTTTGTGACGAGAAGTCTCATTGCTCTAAGTTTGCCGACTGTGAACTGCGTTTACTTCACAAACCGAGCATGCGGCAATGGACCGCAATATTAGGACACTACCCTCCGATGCACCAACCACCTCATTTCTCGCCATCGGTTAAGCCAGATCAGAATGCTGCCCAAATGATGGAGTCGTCACCTCAATCGAGGTGCATCAGTTAACCGGAGGCTCATGTTGCTTCTTCTGGGCGACCAAACAGCCACTTCGTTGGTTCGATCTGCCATAGAACAACCGAACCAACATCTGGATCTTCCGAGACGGTAATATCCCAGTCATACTTGTTGGCGAATGCTCTGGCAACATCATCGGGACGTTCATGAAAATAGACTTTTGCCGTTCCTTCGACTACGACCGGGCGGTTTCCGTCCTCTAAGGCAACCGAAACAGCAGGATTAGCCAAAACGTTTCGAGTCTTGACACTCGTAGCACCTGTCCCCACCCAGAACAGGGAACGGACATGAACGAACCAAACCGGCACAATGTGTGGGCGTCCATCGGGTCGGACCGTCGTCAACCAGATATTACGTTCAGTTTGCAGGCGCTGTTCGACAGTCATTGGAACGTTCACACTAACCAGAAGCAACGACAGCCAAAGGGTCTTCCCGACAAAACCCTACCTATCCGACTCCATGATCTGTGACCCAACGACGCCACGTCTACCGGAGCCACACTGTCAACTATGAACCGGAACCACACATCTATCGGGGTCGCAGGCACACGAGACTTACACATCGTTGGAGGACCCGCATCGAGCAGAAGAAGGTCATTCCAACCCTGCGGCCTTGAGATTTGTTGTGGAGCTAAGGAGAATTGAACTCCTGACCTCTTCCATGCCATGGAAGCGCTCTACCAACTGAGCTATAGCCCCTAACAATTAGGAAACTTGATCGTACCAAGATCTACCGATTGCGGCACCGTTGATATGACAACGTCATCAACAAACAAGTGTCTAGCAGCCGATCGGTTCCATCTGCTCTACTACCCCGTCCGGAAACACCCGAGCCCGCTCGCACACGCCCTCAGGCTCCGGCTGAAACGACACGATCGTACCCTCTTCAGCCACATCGGAAATCACGAGATGAAAAACCGCAAACCCGACATCGGCGCAGCCTCTTCTTGGCCAACGATGACGCATCATAAGCGACGAATTCCCACCTGCTCGACCAAAGCTCTCAATTACTGGAAGGCCACATTCGGCAGACCCGCCGCTGCCTGACTCGACTGAAATCGAAACCCCAACGCCACTGTCGGACACGTTGGTTTGTACCTCTGGCCGCTCGGCGGATTGGACGACCTCAACACTGCTGAGCATCCACCCATCGCCGGATTCAACTCCGCCGTCGGTACACGCAACCATCAGAATCGCCGAAGCGGCAAAAATCAAAGCGACAAATTTGGCCATCGCACCTAGACTAACATCGGCGAATGAGCGCAGGTACCGCAGCATTGCTGTTACATCGCCCCGGTGATGAACCTGTCAACCAGACTACGAAGATGCTCCACCCTTAGACGAGTTCATCGTAAATCAAATCGCAGGTAGCTTTCATGCCTACCAACATAAACAGTGAGGAACTGCTCGAACATGTCAAGCTCGGCAACACGGGAGCAAAACGAACCGATCGTCAAAGCCAGAAACGTTTCCAAGACCTACAGCACCGGTGATCACACGGTCGATGCGTTACGGGGAGTCAATCTCGATATTTACGCCGGTGAGTTTATGGCAATCGTCGGCCCCTCAGGAAACGGTAAATCCACTTTGCTCAACTGTCTGTCGGGCATTGACACTATCGATTCAGGAAACGTGTATGTCGACGGACTCGACATACACGCCCTATCCGATCGGAAACGAACAGCTCATCGGGCTAAACGAATGGGTTTCGTTTTCCAAAGTTTCAACCTTATTCCCGTATTGAGCGCAGTAGAAAATGTCGAACTGCCGTTACTGGCAGCCGCAGTCAAACCAGGCGAGGCCCGGAAACGAGCGACAGAAATTCTAGAAAAAGTAGATCTGGCTGACCGTGCTAACCACCGGCCAGGTGAACTATCAGGCGGTCAACAACAACGGGTCGCCATAGCCCGGGCATTAGTTTCTGACCCAGCTGTGATTTGGGCGGACGAACCTACCGGGAACCTCGACAGTTCAACCGCAGCGTCAGTAGTCGACCTGTTCGCCGACTTACACAAGTTCGGGCAGACTGTTGTCATCGTCACCCACGACCCATCGTTAGGAGATCGGGCTGACCGCATCGTAGAAGTTCTAGATGGCAGAGTCGCATCCGACGGTTCCGACTCTTCCAAAGGGGAACAACGCGACCCCTCAGGTGTCCAAACCGGTGCAGAAACCGAGTCGTAGTCGATGACCTACGCAGCCATCGTTGTACTGACTCTGCTCATACCCCCAATCCTGTTTGACCTGTTACTGCGTCCAAGTATTCGACGTATCGGGCTACGAAACGTAGCTCGCAGACCGGGCGAAGCCGCCCTTGTCATTGTTGGCTCTATGCTCGCAACAGCTTTAATCGTGGCGTCGTTTATGGTAGGCGACTCGTTTGGGACATCGTTTCGGATCCGGGCAGAGAACACGCTCGGCCCCATCGACATGCTCATCCGCAGCGACGATATCGACGCGGATATGGAACTACTAAACACCTCTCTCGTTGACGGTGGGGAGACGATCGAATCACTTTTACCGGTACGTGAGGGTGAAATTAATGCCGCTAACCCACAGGGCAAAATAGAACCTCGAGTCTTACTCTGGGAAGTCGACCCAACCGACGCTAAGGAGTTCGGCAATGACCCTGCAGCGTCAGGTCTAGCCGACCTCCCGACCTCGTTGGCGAAAGATGAAGTCGCCATTAACCAAGAACTTGCTGACGAACTGAACCTTGAGCGTGGCCAAACCATCAATCTGGTCGCCGGAACCAGCATCGTCGAAATGAACATAGTGACCGTGCTACCCCGCCGCGGGATAGCCGGGTTCGCTCCAATTATTGTGTCCACCGATGCGTTAAGCGAATCGTTACCTAACGCTGAAGAAGCTTTTAGAGACACCATCGCGGTTTCGAATATTGGCGGCACCTACGAAGGCGCTGAAACGATCGACCAATCCGAAACCTTCCTAAAGTCGGTTTTAGGCGAAGACGCAACTATCTCTGGGATTAAAGGTTTCACAATCGATCGCGCCGACCGCATCGGCAGCAACACGACAAGTCAATTCTCGACCGTAGGCGGTTTTAGTGTCGCCGCTGGAGTTCTCCTAGTCGTCAACCTTTTTGTGATGCTAGCAGCGGAACGCAAAGTCGACCTTGGGACAATGCGCGCCATCGGAGTTCAAAAAAGCCACACCCGTAGAGCGTTCTCGGTCGAGGGGCTGATCTACGGATTGATAGCGACCATACTCGGCTTAGCAGTCGGCGTTGCCGTAGCGGCAATTATCGTTTCATTTGCCGACGGCAAGTTCGGGGCCAGCGATGATTTCGAGCTTCGTTTAGGGATCAAGGCCACGAGTCTTTTCTCTGGAGCCGTTATCGGGCTGGCGATTTCCCAACTTACCGTGCTGGCGACAACGATGAGAGTCGTCCAGTTAAACATTGTCGCCGCCCTAAAAGATGCGGTGCTCCCCCGTTCTAAAGGTGACTCCCGACGAGGCATTATCTTCGGCCTGGTAGTGACCGTGCTGGCGGTCGCAGGATGGGCTGTCGCATCGGATCAACAATTCGTGGCCTTCGCAGCTCCGATACTTTTTGCTTTGGGCCTTATTCCGCTTCTAACCAGAGTTGTAGGACAGAAACTGGCGATGGTAGCGGGATGCGGTTTTGGTCTGTTTTGGGCGTCAGCCGTCTTCGGAATCTTGACTGAAACCTTCGACGA
Source organism: Acidimicrobiales bacterium (assembly GCA_020630065.1). Lineage (GTDB taxonomy): Bacteria > Actinomycetota > Acidimicrobiia > Acidimicrobiales > SZUA-35 > JAHDCC01. The sequence continues at coordinate 27,681 of JAHDCC010000003.1, read as the reverse complement.
CACCGCCATTGAAATCTTTCTCGCCCAAGGCATTGCGTTAGTCGGCCTCGCTGTCAGCATCATGGCTGTGTTCGACCGGTGGCTAATCGCAGGAATTCGGACCGTCACCAGAGGTTCGGTCTCTTCGCGACTCGGGTTATCTAACCCGCTGGCTCGTCCAGTACGAACTGCCCTGCTTGTATCGATGTATGCGCTCGTCATTTTCACGGTCACATTTATGGCTGTCCTAAATACGGTTTTGGAACAGGAAGGCCCTAAAAACACGGCACTGGCGGGAGGCTCCTACGACCTCTACTTGCTTTCCAGCCAGCTCTCTCCGTTAGATACCGAGCAGCTCACTTCTCGCGCTGATGTCGCTGCTGCGGTCGAAGTACAAAGCGGACCTGCGTTGATAGCGTCTCATATTCTTGATCGCGATAATGCCGAATTCTCCGACGACTCGACATCGGGGCTCGCTACCAACGATGATGATGCCGATTCAGAACTACGATTCATTACTCTTGTGTCTCCTGAGTTTGTGGCCAATGGTGCACCCACGCTCACCGACCGATCGTCAGAGTTCGCTTCGGATGATGAAGCTTGGGCGCAGGTCGCCACCGACCCGTCGGTCGCAATCGTTCCCCGCTATCTAAGTTTTGAAGTGGGCGATTCGATGCAGGTCGTGGACGCAGATGGAAACCGTTCAGAGGTTACCGTTGTCGGGTTGAGCGGCTGGAATTGGCTCACCAACTTAGGAATGTACTTTTCGGTCGAGCAACGTGACGTTTTAGTCGATGAATTCCAGCCAACACGACGCCACCATATTGTTGCTGCGCCCGGATTCGACGCAACCGACCTTGTCGAACGGCTTGAAACCGACTTCGCCCAGAACGGGGCTGACGCCAATTCGTTCGAAGACGACATTCAGGCCGAAGCCGCAGAGACTGAGGCATTTATCCAGATCCTGCAGGGTTTCTTAGGTTTGGGCCTGCTGATCGGCATCGCTGGTCTGAGCGTCGTATTGATTCGTGGGGTTCGAGAACGTCGTCAACAGTTAGGGATGCTTCGGGCGATCGGGTTCGGACCGACGCTACTTCGAAACTCTTTTCTGATCGAAGCGAGTTTCATAGGCTCTCAGGGAGTGTTACTAGGTATCGGTTTGGGGATCCTCAGTTCATGGCAGGTGCTCACCAAATCGACTGCCTTCGCTGAAGACCTCGAGTTCTCAGTACCCGTCGGCTGGCTGTTGGCGCTAGGAGTTGTAGCGTTGGCGGCGTCGTTGCTGGCAGGCCTTTTCCCGGCGATACGTGCCGGACGGACCGTCCCCGCCGAAGCCCTTAGACTTCCCGGATAACACGAAGGAAGGCAGCTAGCCAAAGACCTAGCCGCCAGCTGCCTTCCTTGCCTTCAACGATAAACCTAGTAGCCAGCCGTTCCTGCAGGTTTATCGTCGGCGGAACCGTCAGTGGCAGTTTCTGCCGCCTGATTGGAATCCTCGATGGCGGTGTCAGCTACCTCAGCCTCTTTGATCAGTGATCCGTCTGGGGAGACGACAAACCAAACGCCGCCAGAGTTCTGTCCGTTCACCTGGCCCGCTTCGGAGTCGCCAGCAAAGAAATACAGCGGCCACTTTCCAGCCTTGAGCTGGCTAGCCCCATCGGCTCCCTCCACAATGGAGAAGATTTCAGGGTCAAGACCCGCCGGGAGATCGTCACCTTCAACGATCAACGCAGGCCAGGCGTCAGCGCATCCGCCGCTACAGGTGGGCTGACCATCGACATCGTCGGTAAACCCGTAAAGCGAAAGGCCTCCTTCTCCGACCAGAATGTCACCAAATTCGGAGGAGCCTGTTGCGACGACGGTAGACGTGTCTTCGGAAGTCGCTGCACTCTCGGCGGTAGATCCGTTTGATTCGGCATCAATCGTCGAAACACCGGCGTTGGTGTCATCATCGCCGTATCCTCCACAAGCGGCGAGGGCTACCGCTGCTGCGGCTGCTAATCCGATCAACCTAGTTCGCTTCAACATAGTCATTTCTCTCCTGAGTTTGTGGCAATAGTTCCGCAAGCGTTTCGGGGTCCCGTATACCTTGGTTACGTTTCAGTAGCCACTACGGGCCCGCAGCCTTACCGGTTCGCGAATAACGCAAATATCTCTAAGAAATTCCTCAAAATTCTTCGAACCGTTTGCACCCCAGGCGGCGTATAGAAAGGTACAAACCGCATGGAGACAGCACCGTGACGATCATGTACACCAACCAAAGCAGCGTGGCACCGGATGAAGATATGACTTCGCGCTGTAGTAAACACAGCCGAAATGTGCGAGGCTTAACGTCGATGACGTCCGACTCCAAAACCCTCCCCGAGCATGTGCTTGAAGGATTTCGTGCCGGTGACACAAGCTCAGTCAGATACATCTACCAACTGTTTTCTCGCCCAGTCGCCACAGTCGCCCGTTCGGTAGTTGGCCCGGATCAAGCGCTCATTGATGACATTGTTCAACAGACATTCACCAAAGCGTGGCGGGCCGCTAAGACGTTTGATTCCAACCGCAGTTTCGCTCCATGGCTGTATACGATCGCTCGACGAACCGCGATCGACGCAGTTCGGGCGGAACGGCGGCCTACCAAAGGTGATCACGACGAAATTATTGACATCGCAGTCGAATCCAGCACGATGGAATCAGCGTGGGAGGCCTACGAAGTTCGTTTGGCGATCCAACGGCTACCGGTCGAGGAACAAGAAGTAATCAAGCTTGGCCACATGATGGGGTACACCCACGGTCAAATCTCGGAACGACTTGGCATTCCGTTAGGTACGGTGAAATCCCGCTCTCACCGTGCGCACCGGAAACTACTACCAATGCTTCAGCACCTACAGGACGACCCGAGTCAACCATCATCCACTCAGCAACAAGGGCGACCACAATGAGTGATTTCTACGAAGACGAACCGACTCCAGAAGAGTTAGAACAACTATCGGCGCTGTTGTCTAATGATGCCGTTTGGGCTGAAGCATCACCAGAAGTCGAAGACAACATATTGGCGGCTATCCAAGCCGAGGCCGGCAGCGCTACGGCGGCCACAATCCCGCCAGAACGACCCCAACACCGTTCAGTCAGCAACCAGCCAGAGCAACGTGTAGACAACGTGACCTCGATCGTTGACGCCCCTAGCCGCCGCTCGAGGCCGTTTGGTGCCGCGGTGATGGGTGCAGTTGCTGCTTCGATTCTTCTTATCGGAGGGTTTTTCGCCACCCAAACTCTTACGCAGCCTTCGTTCGAAGTTGTCGCTATGGCGGGAACCCCAGACGCCGCTGATGCTTCCGGGGTCGCGAAACTTGACCGAACCGATGATGGTCTACGTATCCTTCTCGATGTCACAAATTTGCCGCCAGCGCCCGAAGGATCTTACTATCAGGCATGGCTCGTTCGTCCAAGCCCCAAGAGCCGGATTAGCGCAGGCACGTTTCACCTACGAGGAGGCGGTGACACTCAAATTGAGTTGTGGTCTGGGGTATCACCGTCCACGTATCCAACGCTTTCGGTGACACTCCAGGAAGAGTCCGACCCTTTGGCCCCAGGGACCGTGGTCCTACTCGGAGAAATTCTCGGAGAGTAGACTTAACTAGAAGATGGCTGCATTACGTGAAATATTGCGCCTTGGGGATCTTCGACGGGAGCGATCAGACCGAACCCAATGTCGGTTGGTTCGTCAATTATTCCGCCTGCTCCGCCAACGATCGCTAGCATCTCTTCTAGGTTTTCGACTGCGAAGTAGGTTTCCCAGTGATTCTCTCCGGGACTTCGTTTTGCGACAATACCGCCAACGGTTTCGCCATCAACCTCAACTAGGGTGTACGGTCCGGTCGGCGTTTCTATTTCGTTTGTTGCCCATCCGAACAGGCTTTCGAAGTAATCTGAAACTTTGGCCACGTCGTCGGTGATTAGTTCGTTCCAGATCAGCGAACCGGGCTCGTTCACCAGCTCAGCTCCAATATGGTCTTTGGGCTGCCATAGTCCGACTATGGCGTTTGCTGGATCTGCTACCGCGGCCATCTTTCCCATCGATGGCAGTTCGACTGGAGGCATCAGAACTTGGCCTCCTAAACCGTCGACCCGACCTGTGATCACGCCCGCGTCATCGACGGCGATGTAAGTGTTCCATGCAGGTGGCGGACCGTGGTCAATCTGTTCAGGGCTTTGTTGCATCAGACCGGCGACTTTCTTGCCATTCTTGAGCGCAGAGGTGTAGACCGCACTTCCCCCAAACGACTGTTCGGTGTACTCCCAACCGAATACCGCGGTGTAGAACTCTTTCGATTGTTCGAGATCGTCTGTGGTCATGTCGACCCAGCAGGGTGTTCCCTGTTTGTAACCGTCACGTATTGGCATGTCGCTCCCCTAACTAGCTGGCCCACACATCCTAGGCTTGATGGATGCCAGAGACGCGTTTGGCGAGTTGCCCGTTTCGACAACGTGGTCACATCTAAGCGAACTTATACCAGCGTGTCGATGGGCGACGGCTTGGGCTGCCAACCCGGGCGACTCCAAAATCGCTGCCAGCGAACCGACCAGGAACTATCTTGTCGGAGATCTGAAACGAGGGATCGGAGTTCGTAAAACTGGACGTCTAGCGGGTTGGAGGATTCGATCTGTTTGGTCAGGCCGTAGGTTGCTCGAAACTCTTCTCGTTGGAACGTCCCAAAGAGCCGGTCCCATACGATGAGCACTGCCCCATAGTTTTTGTCGAGGTAAAGTTCGTCTGCCCCGTGGTGGGCTCGATGGTGAGATGGCGTATTAAATACCGCCTCAAACCATCGGGGCATCCGTTGAATTAGCTCGGTGTGTATCCAAGTTTGATAGCCGATGACAAAAGCACTGGCTGCGGCCACCACGATGGGTTCAAATCCCAGCAAAATCATGGGGATATAGAACACGGTGGTTAACATGCCGTCGAAAAACCCGAGCCGCAGACTTGTAGTGATGTCGTAGACGGGCGAGCTGTGGTGGACTGAATGCCACATCGCCCATAATCCACGTTTTTCGTGTTCAAGTCGGTGTTCCCAGTAATAGATAAAGTCGGCGATCAGGATCGCTAGCACAATTGTTAACCAGTTGACGGGTATCCGGTATGGGAGAACGACGTTGATGGATGCAAAAAGTCGTTCCCACAGCAAGTAGGTCGACAGGGCACCTGCGTAGAGAAAGACTATTGAGAAGACGTTAGTGAGCATTTCCTTTGTCCGCTGGTTCCAGCGAAACATTCCTCGACGCCAAAGAATAACAAGCTCGATTACGAGAATGGGGGCCAACGTAATTTCTAATAGCTCGGTGACAGATGCCAGTGTGACGAGTTCGGTGTCCATACCAACATCGTACGAAACCAACTTCAGTTTTGCAAGTCACTGTCATTTTAGTTTGGACTTTCATTCTTGGTAGACGCCACGACAGACTCGTTACACCGACGCCCTATAGGTGAAATATCTCGCCGAGCAACGCCGAATCTCGTTAACCTGTCGCCATGGCCGAAAGTTCTCAAACCGACCAACCAGACAACCACTCGACTCATGAAACCCCAGCTCATGACCGACTTGGCTACGTTCCGACCGATATCGAACCACGCTGGCAACAATACTGGGTCGATAACGGCACCTACGAAGTCAACAATGATGACCCAAGGCCCCGGTACTACGTGTTATGTATGTACCCCTACCCCAGCGGGCCAGCCCATCAAGGCCACGTACGCAACTACACCTTCGGTGATCTTCTAACCCGATACCGGACGATGCAAGGCGACGCCGTCCTATCCCCAATCGGTTTTGATTCGTTCGGTTTACCAGCAGAGAATGCCGCCATCAAAAGTGGTATCCATCCCCGCGTTTTCACCGATGAGAGAATCGAAGAGCTATCAAGCTCACTGAAACGAATCGGTGCCAGCTACGACTGGCGCAGAATGGTCACAAGCCACGACCCCGAGTACATCCGTTGGACCCAATGGATATTTTTGAAGTTCTACGAAGCAGGGCTGGTTTACCGAGGTAATTCGCCCGTGAACTGGTGTCCGGGATGCCAAACCGTTCTCGCCAACGAACAAGTCAACGCTGACGGAACATGTGACCGTTCTGGCGACATTGTCGAACGCCGAGACATGGAACAATGGTTTTACAAGATCACTGACTACGCCCAGGAACTACTGGACGACATCGAGGGCCTGGAATGGCCAAACAAAGTCAAGACCATGCAGCAAAACTGGATTGGGCGCTCAGAGGGCGCCGAATTCGGACTGCCAGTCGCAGACGCCAACGGTAAACCAAGAACCGATATTGAACCGGTCCGAGTCTTCACCACACGACCTGATACCAGCTTCGGCATGACGTTCGCGGTCATGGCTCCCGAACATTCGATGGTCGACGCAGTAACCACTCCTGAAAACAAAGACGCCGTAGCCGCGTTCCAAGCCGACGTAGCCGGCAAATCCGAAATCGACCGCCTTTCCAACGACGGCGAAATCACCAAACGAGGGGTTTTCACCGGCACCCACCTCGTCAACCCATTCACCGGCAAAACTGTGCCACTGTATCTAGCAGACTATGTCCTTACCACCTACGGAACTGGCGCCATTATGGCTGTTCCCGGACAGGACCAACGGGACTGGGATTTCGCCGAAGCACACGGACTAGAAATTATTCGAACCATCGAACCTCCAGCCGACTTTGAAGGAAAGGCATATACCGGTGACGGGCCTTCGGTCAACAGCGAGTGGCTAGACGGCTTGGAAATCACTGACGCCAAAAAGAAAGCGATCGCGTGGCTAGAAGAGCAACAACTCGGCGAACAGAAAGTCAACTACCGACTTCGTGACTGGCTACTTTCTCGCCAACGGTTCTGGGGATGCCCGATTCCGATGGTGTACTGCGACAACTGCGGGGTCCAACCCGTCGCAGAAACTTCGCTGCCTGTACTGGCACCGGACGAGGTCGAATTCACCCCGACCGGCCAGTCACCGCTTCTCAACAGTGACGAGTTCTTAGTAACTGAATGCCCGACCTGCGAAGGTCCAGCTCGACGCGAGACAGACACGATGGATACCTTCGTCGATTCGTCGTGGTACTTCCTGAGGTTTGCCGACCCAACAAACACCGATGCCGCGTTCGATATGAATGCGGTCGGTGATTGGTTGCCGGTGGATCAATACATCGGTGGCGTTGAACACGCCATTCTGCATTTGATGTACGCCCGGTTCTTCACGAAGGCGTTAGCCGATCTCGGCATCGCACCTAAAGATTTGAGAGAACCGTTCAAACGACTTTTCACTCAAGGGATGGTCAAGCTGGGCGGCACAAAAATGTCGAAGTCAAAAGGTAACGTCATTGCCCCTGAAGCAATAATCGACAGTCAAGGTTCAGACACCCTTCGATTAGCCCACATGCAAGTCAAACCACCGGCCGAAGATGTCGACTGGGAGGACTTTGGACTTGACGGCTGCCATCGTTTCCTAAACCGAGTGTGGCGCTTAGCGCGAACTGAAACGGACCAACTACCAAAGGTTCGCACTGGAGCTGCAACCAAAGCCGACAACGAGATCGAAGCTGCAACTCATCGTTTTATCGACAAGGTCACATCCGACTACGAGCGCTGGTCATACAACACCGCAGTCGCGGCATTTATGGAGTTCACAAATCTGCTGTACAAGTATGTACAGTCCGAAGACGGCCCTCACGATCACACAACGGCTTTTGCGGTCGATTCCCTGTTACTGACAATGGCACCTGCAGTGCCGCATATTACCGCAGAGTTATGGACCCACCGTCACGACGGTGCCCACATTCATCAGCAGCAGTGGCCGGTCGCTGATCCAGACAAGTTGAAGTCCGAGACGGTCACAATGATTGTTCAGGTGAACGGCAAACTCCGAGACAAGATCGAAGTGAGCGTAGATATTTCAGAACAGGATGCAGAAGCGTTGGCATTGGCATCGGAGCCCGTCATTCGTCAACTTGCTGGAGGCACTCCAAAGAAGACAATCGTACGTGCACCAAAGATCGTCAACATAGTCTCATAACGAGCGAAACGAATTACACCTTGGTTGAGGCCGGGGTCTTCGCAACAGCCGAAGATTCCGTGTCGAGTTGAGGTACGTCACTCCACAGGCGATCCAGGTCGTAATAGGCGCGCGCTTCTTCTGTGAATACGTGAACCACAATCATGCCGTAGTCCATCAAAACCCAACTAAGTTGCGATTTACCTTCGATCCGAATTGGTTTCGGACCCCCAGCTAGCGCTAGCTTCTCTTCGACCTCGTCGACGATCGCTCGAACCTGCCGATCGCTCGATCCTGAGGCGACCACAAACCAGTCACTGATACCTAGGACATCACCCACATAGAAGGCACGCGTGTCTTTAGCAAGTTTCTCTTCGGCCGCTTCCTTGCAAACTCGAACCCAGGTTTGCAACTCGTCACCCGGTTTCTCTGTTTTAGCCTGCTGGTCTTCTTCGTTGCTCAGTTTCCGCTCCAACTTTTACTGCCAGACGTGATTCGCCGTGGTTCCACGTTAGGCCGAAATCAAAGAGAAGTCATCTCCGATTATCAGAGTTGCTATCGACTCGGCCATATCAACCGACTCGACCTTTGAGCTGACGTCGACAAATTCGACGAGGGCGGCTGGGTCTGGGCCCGTCCACTGCGACGGAACCAACAGTTCAGACGGGCCATCGTCAAATTCAGAGGCATTCCCCATTTCAACAACCTCAAACCCACCAGCCCCTAGCTGGGAGGCGATAGCTGGCAGGTCTGCATCTCCTGTCCGGTCAAGGACACGAAGCCGGATTCGATGATGAGGTTCGGCTCCAGCTGGGAACGGAACGGCGCGCGACACCAGTTCCGGCACGTTTTGTTCATCCAGGACAAGGCTTTTCTGGTCACGCTGTGCAGGAAATTCAAAGATGTCGACATTGCCTTGTGTCAACGAGCGAGCGACCGAAGCGACTAGATGGTTCGACGCGGGTGGAGATTCGATTACCGCAGACCAGAACGTAAGCCTGCGAGAGAGAAGTACTGCTGAATTAGCCGACGATTCCCTACTACCAATAAAGTCCCCGACATTTTCTCCGCTCAAGGTTACTTCGCCGACCGTGAACGATTGACCAGTACCGCCATCCACCAGATCTGTGTTGTCGACGGTGTATGTCTGTGTACCTACGATTTCAGGCCACATTGTTTCATCAACGACACCGGTCTGGTCGATACGGAGTTTAAGAGTTTCGGACATAGCCGGTATCACAACCTCTAGAGGTAAGTCTTCTATCTTGGTGTCCCCCAGCATCACGTTCCCTGGCACAACAACAATGGCGCCACCTTGCACACCCTGTTCGTGCACAATCAACGTGACACCGGTTGTCTGCCCTTCATATCGCTCAACGATCGCTACTACCGAGCTGGGCTCGACCAGTGCCCGCCAGCCAGGCTCGGTCGGACCAACCTGCTGCACAAAGGCCCCGGTCCGGCTTTCGAGCACCGCGTGAACCCCAGCCACCGCCAAGAAAGGGATAGCTAATACAAGCGAGAGTTCTGCCAACGCGAAAAGCGCAAACACGCGACGAGTCTTTGTCTGGAGTACGGCGGGCCAGTTCACTACCCTAGACGATAGAGCCCCTGAGCCTCGATGTGTTGCATGACCTGAGGGGGCGTTAGAAACGAGATCGGTTTCTGCTCAAAAACCATCTTTCGAATATCAGAACTCGACAAATCTATAGCCGGGATCTCTACAGTTTGATGCGCCCAGCCCTCAATATCGGGCGCTGAATATCCGGGACGGTTCACGACCACGAACTCGGCGCTTTCTTTCAGGCGATCAGTCTTGTGCCAGGTATCGAGATCGTTGGCGGCATCAGCACCAACAATGGTCAGAAAGCTGGTATGTGGCTCGTCGACCTGCAACCGTTCGAGCGTGTTCACCATGTAGCTGGGACCACCGATGCGTAGTTCGATGTCGGACGCCACTATCGCCTCAACTTCACAAGCTTCAGCTGCCGCGGTCGCCATAGCTAAGCGTTGTTCCGCTTCAGTGATCTCTCGGCTGCCCTCTTTTTGCCAAGGATGGTTGGCGACGACTAGCCGCACCTCGTCTAGTTCGAGCGAGGTTTGAACATGAATAGCAGCAACCAAATGACCGATATGTGGCGGATCAAAGGTGCCACCGAGTAGGCCAACCCTCCTAGAGTACATTTACCTACCAGTCTTCTTGTTGGTGGTTTGACATCGTTACAAAACCATTGCGGCTAATAGTGATTACTGCAAAAACAAACGCAAAGTGACCCATATCACTATCTTTCCACCGTGATCTATACTAAAACGTGTGATTGGGCCTACTGTGCTTAACCCCGGAGAAACTCCTACTTAACGTAAACACTCGTCCGGCAAGGCCAAGCCTAACAAGTCCCCCAATGAGGCGCTCCTCATTGGTCCCCCCCCCCACCGCTAATCTAACTGAGCAAAGAAGCAACAATACATGAGTGACTCCGTAGGACAGTATTTAAACGAAATTGGGCTCGTTCCCCTTCTGACAGCAGAAGAAGAGCGAGAACTAAGCCAAATTATTGAAAAAGGAACAAAAGCTCAAGAGGCGATTGACAACGGCGAGAATACCGCTGGAAACCGTCGCTCAATACGAGCTGCAGCCCGAGCGAAAGATCGGTTCATCCGAGCAAACCTTCGGCTTGTTGTCAGCGTCGCCCGTCGATACCCACTACCTCCATCCATGGAACTTCTGGATCTGATCCAAGAAGGAAACCTTGGCCTAGAACACGCAGTGGACAAGTTCGACTGGCGTAAGGGATTTAAATTCTCCACATACGCTACGTTCTGGATCCGCCAAGCAATTGGCCGTGCCCTCGACCAAAAAGCCAGCCTCGTTCGTCTTCCAGGCGATCGGTCTGCCAGCCTCCGCGCAGCGTTGCGACAGGTTTCCGGTGACGGAGACGAACTCGATGACGAGCACGCACGACTTCATCGTCTTACTACCCCAACTTCACTCGATCGGACAATCGGTGACGATGACTCGAACGAGCTAGTCGATCTACTACCTGACTCAACCCCAGGGCCCGAGTTTGAAGTAATGGCTAAGGCTGAAGAGACCATGGTGACCGGGCTCCTCGAAGTTCTTGACCCTCGTGCCCGCTATGCAGTCGAGCAGCGTTTCGGTCTAAACGATGGCCGTAAGCGCAGCTACCGCGAAGTGGGCGAAGAGCTCGGTGTTACTGCCGAAGCCGCTCGACGACTGGTCAAACGAGCTGTGAGTGCCGTTCGTGACCAAGCTGGCGACGTTATCGCCGACTTCGACGCCGCATAATTTCTGCTAACTAACTGAATAGTTACTTGAGGCCTTGGTTTAGAACTCTGAACCAAGGCCTCAATAGTTTTCTACGCAGAGGCCGCCAGGACAACAAATAACAAGATGTATCCGATCACAAACAAAAAGAACAGAACCAGTGCGATGATTCCCATTACCATTCCTGCCTGTGCTTGACCGGCTCCTGAGGGGTCACGCAAACCGGCTTGGATAGCCTTCTTCTCTTTCTGCCCGAAAAACCAAGCGGCACCGCCAAGAAACGGCATTATTATCGCACACAAGAAAAGCGACAGCAACGCTCCAATACCTAAACCTAACGCTAGCCCTGCCTGGCTTTGCTCCTGGTATTGAGGTCGGAACCCACCGTATTGCGAAGCGAACGGAACATTCGCTTGTTGATTAGCGAACTGGTTATCTTGCGGTGGTTGCGTCCCCCAGCCTTGCGGCTGAGCCCCTTGCTGTTGCCCCCAATTAGGCCCCGGTGGGTTATACGACACGATTCTGCGCCTCCTCCTTAGCAGTTAGAGCCCCAAATCAACCGACTTGCGAGCACACCACCTCAGGGTAGCCGAGCTAAGTTAACACCAGTATTACGCTGTTGACCCATGGCCGACAATTCAATGCCCATTTTGTAGAAATTAAGTTGCGTCTTGCCCCCTGATCAGAGACACTGACTGTGTGACTTGGAACCCTGGATCTTGGCGGCCAAAACCAGCGAAACATCAGCCTGACTGGCCCGACAAAGAAGAGTTGAAGCAGATAGAGAACCAGCTCAGCCTGCTCCCACCTCTGGTGTTCGCAGGCGAAGCTAGACAACTGCGGCGAGAAATAGCCGAGGTCGCTGAGGGCAAAGCATTCATTCTTCAAGCTGGAGATTGCGCAGAATCGTTTGTGGATTTCAACGCAGACTCGATTCGCAACAAGCTTCAAGTAATCCTCCAAATGGCGGTTGTACTTACTTACTCATCCGGAGTCCCGATCGTTAAGCTCGGACGGATCGCCGGGCAGTTCGCTAAACCCCGATCATCGCCAACCGAAACCAAGGACGGCGTAGAGTTGCCTTCGTTCCTTGGGCATATGGTCAACGACCCGGCGTTCACCGAGGAGAGCCGGATTCCTGACGCTCAACGACTACTGCAGGTGTACCACCAGTCAGCTTCAACACTTAACTTACTTCGTGCGTTTACCCAAGGCGGTTTTGCCCGCCTACGCCGAGTTCATGACTGGACTCAGGAATTTGTTGCTAACTCTCCAGAAGGCAAACGATACGAGCAGCTTGCGACCGAAATCGAACGAGCGCTCCGATTTATGGAAGCGGCCGGTATCTCGAGCTCGAAATCTCAGCTAAACCGTACCGACTTCTACACCAGCCATGAGGGACTGATTCTCGAATACGAAGAAGCATTAACTCGACAAGACAGTGTTTCCGGTAACTGGTATGACTGTTCCGCCCACCTGATTTGGATTGGGGAACGAACCCGCTCGGTCGATGAGGCTCATGCAGAGTTCCTAAGCGGCGTCCACAACCCGATCGCTTGCAAAGTAGGGCCCACGGCAACAAAAGAAGAGCTCCTTCCGCTGCTTGAGAAACTCGACCCGAATCGCGACCCTGGCCGTTTGACATTGATCTCTCGAATGGGCGCAGAAAAAATAACTGACATCTTGCCCGGCATTATCGAAGACGTAAAAGAATCTGGGCACCCTGTCGCCTGGATATCTGACCCCATGCACGGCAACACCTTTACGTCAGAAACCGGTCACAAGACCAGAAGCTTTGACCAAGTCATGAGCGAGGTCAAAGGTTTCTTCGATGTGCATCACAGCCTTGGCACCTGGCCTGGAGGCGTCCACGTTGAACTCACCGGAGAAGACGTAACCGAATGCCTCGGTGGAACCAACCCGGTGGAAACTAACGACTTAGGCAAACGATACGAAACAGTGTGTGACCCTCGACTAAACGGACAGCAAAGCCTCGACCTAGCCTTCGAGGTAGCCGAACTTATGCGAAGCGCACCCAACACGCCGTAGAACGTCAACTAAAAAGCTCCCGCCACCTGCTCGGTGTGCGGGAGCCTTTTACGTTACGGCCTTATTGTTCAGCTAGTTCACCCTGCAAGACGCTAACTCCACTGTGGTCTGGGTTACCGTCATTAGGTTCGATAGAGATGTCGATAACCGAGTATTCCTCTGGATCGATACCCTCAGGCCAATCAAATTCCGCTGAACCCTCGACCTTGCCGAGCGAGGTTAACGCCTGGATATCTTCACCTTCAAGATCAATAGCCCAAACCTCATAGAAAGAGTCGTCTTCTTCGGGCAACTCCGCCACTTCCAATTCAAGAGAAGTCCCACGAAGAGTTGCCGTTGCCTCTCCCCCGGTAAAGCCCTCTAGCTGGTCTAGCTGGGCTACTGAGTCGATCGGAGCGGTCCGACTTGTTTGCCATGCAAAAGCCAGAGGAACCATAACGAGCAGCGCTATTGCGGCCGCAATTCCCATTGCCGAATATGTTAACTTCGACGAACGGCGGGAAGCCAGCTGCGTAACATTATTCGGCTGAGAGTTAACCCCCGACATGTCGTGGCTCTGGCCATTTAGTGCTGGATCCACGATCGGAGTTGGTGCCGTGATGTGCGTGGGCGGGATCAAGTGATCACGAGATGGCACGTCCGCAATGTCAGCGGAGATACGGCTCCAAAGGTCTTCGGGTAGAGGTTCGGGAACGACTTCGGATGGACCTTGGTTCAAGACATCCATTACGTCACCAAATGATTGAAGTTCAGGGTCGGATCGGTAGTCGTGGTTAGACATGACTACCCCGCAGTTCGTTCTGAAGGGATTCTAAACCTCTGCGCATGTGGCTCTTAACTGTTCCTAGCGGCAGATCGAGCTTTACTGAAATTTCGGGGTGACTCAAACCTTGGAAAAAACCAAGTTCGATCACCTCCCGGCGGGCCGGAGGCAGCGACTTCAACGCATTCGTCAACACCATTCGGTTGACGACGTCGTCGACCTTGGCTTCGTCCCAGGCTTGTTCGCCAACTTTTTCGGATGGAATCGAAGGGCGGCGCCCTTTGGCACGAAGATGATCGATCGACTTAAACCGAGAAATACCGCTTAGCCAAGCGCCGAGACTTCCTCTAGACGGATCAAAGCGTTCCCGGGCTTTCCACGCATCAACAAACACCTGTTGGGCGACGTCTTCTGCGTCTGCGCCAACCAATTTTCTACACATACCAAGCACCATCGGGCCGTATTCTTCATAGACCTCTCGAAGGGCGGCTTCGTCTCCTAAAACGAGACGCTGTTCAAGACTTTGCACGGACACCCCTTGATGATAACGCAAGTGTGCACCAACCACTAAAGTGGATGGGAAGCTGGCACTATCATTTGGCCTTGCGGCTTTGTCTGTCAAAACTGCGCTCACATCTCATTCTTCGCTTTCCACCAGACGTTAGATGCGGGCTAACAGATTTATTGTCGACATCGATGTCGACAGACTGGTTAATAACCAGTCATCAGACCAAGTTGTCTACAAAACGTTCAAGTTGCCTCAAGTTTCGGGCTTCAAACACCCCATCACAATGGTCGCCGTAGTCACTCATGACAGAGTCACCTGTATCCCAGTACGCCTTTGGTTCAGGATTCAGCCAAAACAGTTTCCTAGAACGCTTCTGAAGTTCTTTGAGAACCCATTCTTCAGAGGTGTGATAGTTATTTCGGGCATCCCCAAGCACGATCACAGTCGACTTGGAGGTGACTTGGGAACCGAATCGATCCCAAAACATTTTGAACGCATGACCATAATCTGAATGACCATCGGCGGCAATAACATCCGCTTCGCTGTTTACTCGATGAATGGCTTCGGTAATGTCATCTGACGTTTCAAAAAAGGAGGTCACTTCATCGACCCCGTCTATGAACACAAAGGAACGGACCTGACTGAACTGACCAGAAATCGCATACGTCAAATGAAGGGTAAACCGAGCAAACGCTGCTACCGAACCAGAAATATCTGCAAGAACGAATATTTCTGGTTTCGACGGCTTGGGGTGTTTGAAGATCAGCTCCGCTGGGACACCCCCGTAATTCAGGGAGTGGCGGACGGTGCGTCGGAAATCGAGGGGACCTCGTCTCTTGTGCCTCCGTTTTCGAGCGAGTCGAGCCGCTAGCTTTCGGGTAAGCGGATACATCGCCTTCTTTAGCGCCGCTAACTCCTCTCGTGATGCGTGCATGAAGTCGACGTCTTCGGGCAATGGTCTTCTCAAAGATCGTGACATTGTTTCAGATCCTCGATCGGCGACGAGCTGTCGACGGATCTCTGATTCGATCTGTTCCTTCAGCTGGTTGATGCGTCGCTCCATTTCGTCTTTTGTTAAGCGACGTTCAAGCGGCGAGAGGCCATCGGCTTCTTCCTCTGCTATTTCTACCAGTGTGTCGAGTGCAGCATCAAGGTTCAGGCCACGTATCGTCTTAAACAGATAGTAGGTTCCCCCGACTGGACGACCCGGCTCGATGTGGGCAAACTGCCGCACCGACTGTCTGGCGAGGGTTTTCAACAAATCCTGGTCATCGCTTTGAAGGCCTTCGAGTGTGAGCCGCCGTAGGTCCTCTTCAGAAAGTTCTTCGCGCCTTCCGCCTGAAGCCGAAGAGTCCTGAGGCGACGGCGCTTCTAGCTCGTCATCAAAATCGAACAGTTCGCCAATGTCCGCTTCTTCAGAATTCGGTTGGAGCCGGGTCGTGAAAAAGAGGTCAAAGATCGTGTAGAAGATGGGAAGATGGTTCTGATGTTTTATAAGTGTGGTCGCCAAGGTGTTCCGCAGCACGTCGCGGTTTCCCAACACCCCGTGTCCTAACGCTTCGGATGCGTCTAGATATTCAGACAGCGATATTGGCAGGCCGGCTTCGCGCAGCTGCTGCACAAAGCTCTCCAGTAACGCCCGGTACGGGGCTCCGATTTCGGCCGAAGCGTTCTGAGCTAGCTCAGCTGCCATCGAAATGGGTGCCGGAATTCAACGAGAACTCTTTTGCTACCTTTTCGATGTCAGAACGGTACTTCACTAGAATGTTCAACGTTTCGGTGGCGACTTCTTCGTCGACGCGTTCGATTCCGAGAAGGACCAGCGTCCGAGCCCAGTCGATGGTCTCTGACACTGAGGGATGTTTTTTCAGTTCGAGTTTACGAATCGAAGCCACGATCTCTGCCACTTGACTAGCCAAAGAGTCACTAATCTGGGGCACTCTCGTTAGAACGATTTCTTTCTCCCGCTCAGCCGTCGGATAGTCGAGGTAGAGAAACAGACAACGACGTTTGAGAGCTTCGGAGAGTTCTCGCGAATTGTTCGACGTCAGAAACACCAACGGAATCTGTTTCGCCTCGATCGTGCCCAATTCAGGGATGGAGACCTGATAGTCCGAAAGAATTTCTAACAGTAACGCTTCGGTTTCGAGTTCTACTCGATCTACCTCGTCGATCAGAAGAACCACGGGTTCGTCTGCCGTGATCGCTTCAAGCAACGGACGGGCGAGAAGAAACTCTTCAGAAAAAATGTCGTCCTGTAGCTCAGCCCAGTTATCTCCAGACTCAACAGAATCGGTAGATGCCTGAATACGGAGCAGCTGCTTTTTGTAGTTCCACTCATAAAGCGCCTTGTTTTCATCGAGGCCTTCGTAGCACTGCAACCGGATCAAACGGGCATCAATCATTTCTGCTACCGACTTAGCGAGCTGAGTCTTACCTGTACCGGCTGGACCTTCTACTAAGATCGGTTTCTGAAGTCGGTCACCGAGGAACGTAGCGCTCGCTATTGCGTTGTCGGACAAGTAGTCGACTGAGTCGAGCTGCTTTATGACCGAATCTACTGAATCAAAACGGTTAGTCATACCCACTCCACAGTACACACTACGGCTTCTCACGAGCGGTGATTTATGTTATGCCGATGTAAATACACCTATAACCGCGGTCGATGCTGTACGCCTGCGAAAAGAAACTAGTACTATCTGTTCGTAATGAATACCGGATTAACCGCCACGGTGAAACAGTTCGCTGACCAGGTAGGCGAAGCTTTAGTATCAAGTGCCGCTGGGACCACGCTGTCGAACCAGAGCCTCCGGCGCGACGTTCTTACCGAGGCATTCAACATTTGTGCTGCGGTGGCCGATGCCGACAGCCGCCACAACGAAGACGAGCTGTGGGCGATCATTGTTGCTTTTGCGCCTCATGACATCGTTCCCGCCAACGCCACTCCCGCCGATCTTCGCCGGAACGAACTGGTCTCTGGCAGACGAAGTTGGCTCAAAACACCTTCCGATATGTTTCTGACGCTATCTCAGGTAGATGAGAAGCGAGGTACTCAAGTATCCCGTATCTACTATGAGCAAGCCACCAAGCTGGCCCACACCGTTGTATCGATCGACAACTTTCCTTCCGAAGATGAACTTAAAGCCGTCGCCAACTTTCAACGGCTCCTTCTCGCTTCCCTACCATCGCCCAAAGCCGCACAGTCGACGGCTTCGTCTGGCCAAAACGATGACGCCGAGACAACCAAACCAGAGCGTGAACCACTCCCTAAAGAGCCGTTGGAAGACGTACTAGCAGAGTTAGATAAACTCATTGGGTTAGACGCCGTCAAAGAAGAGGTCCGTCTATTGACGGCGATGCTTCAGGTACAACGGCTTCGGGTCGAACGTGGTTTGCCTGCAGTTGACTCAAACAAACACCTGGTATTCAGCGGAAATCCCGGTACTGGCAAGACAACGGTCGCCCGACTCCTAGCCCGAATTTATCGAAGTCTCGGCGTTGTAGAACTTGGGCATCTCACCGAAACAGATCGAAGCGGCCTCGTTGTTGGGTTTGTCGGGCAAACGGCGCCCCGAGTTGCGGAGATATTCGACGACGCCGACGGTGGAGTCCTGTTAGTCGACGAAGCTTACTCACTCGTTCGGGGCGGTAACAAAGACTTCGGCCGCGAAGCTATCGACGCGATCGTGAAACAGGTTGAAGACCGACGCGACTCGATGGTCGTCATTCTCGCCGGGTACCCCAAAGAGATGGCCCAACTCGTATCAGCAAACCCAGGCTTACATAGCCGATTTCCTAAGACCATAACGTTCGAGGACTACGCAGACGATGAGCTGGTCGCCATCCTTAAACTCATCGCTGAGGGGGGCCACTACCGAATCAGTGATGACGCCGTCGAAGCCGCCGAAGCATGGTTTGGGGCGCACGACCGAGGACGCGGTTTCGGCAACGGGCGCCTCGCCCGAAATTTATTTGAAGCCGCCATGGCTCAACACGCCACGCGTCTCGTCGAAATCGACGACCCGACTGACGTAGCACTCACCACTCTCGAAGCCGCAGACATCGCCGCTGTTCCGGTTCAGAACCCATTAACCGAAGACTCCGCCTCAACTCCCGAAGCAGAGAATACCTAAAAGTAGAACACCGATGCCAAAAATAAGAGGCGCCCAACTCGTAGCGGCGGGAATTCTGCTGTCACGAGTAGCCGGGATAGTTCGAGAAATCGCTATTTCGGTTGCCTTGGGTAACGCCGCAGCCGCTGACGCATTTCGTGTCGCAATGAGGGTCCCTAATTTTCTGCAGAACCTTCTCGGTGAGGGTTCGTTGTCGGCGTCGTTTGTCCCGGTATACGCAGGTCTAGTCGAGAAAGGCAAAACCCGAGAGGCGGACGGACTTGCAAGTGCGGTCGTCTCGTTACTAGCGATCGCAACTTCAGTAATCGTGTTGCTGCTTGTTCTTCTCGCCGGACCGATCGTTCGCCTTTTCACCAATTTTGAGGGCGACAAATATGACCTGACGGTCGATCTAACCCGAATCACCTCTGTCGGGATCGGCTTTCTCGTCATCGCCGCTTGGTGTCTCGGCATCCTAAATAGCCATCGAAGCTTTTTTCTTTCCTACGCATCACCAGTCATTTGGAACATCGCTCAGGTTTCGATGTTGGTGGTTGCAACCCTGTCAGCCTGGACCGAGTTCGATACGGCGCTCGCTCTCGCAGTAGCTATGGTCATTGGTTCGGCGCTCCAACTTGGGGTCCAAGTACCAAAGGTTTTGCGCCTCGTCCGAGGACTCCGCCCGAACCTACACAAAACGGATGCGCTAACCGACGTGTTGACCCGTTTTCTGCCTGCGGTTGGGGCTCGAGGTGTCGTTCAAATATCGAGCCTGATGGATACTGTCTTGGCGGCGTCGTTTCTTCTCGACGGAGGGGTCAGCAGTTTCACATTTGCGCTGACAATCTATCTATTGCCGATATCGCTGTTCGGGTTCTCAATAGCTGTCTCTGAACTGACAGAGATGTCCCGCAAGTCCGACTCGTTAGATATCGTCACCGAACGTGTCACCCATGCTCTACGACGGGTAGCGATCCCGGCCGGATTTGTCTCGATGGCATACGTAGTAGCAGGACGGCCAATCATCGACGCCCTCTACGGATGGCCAAGCCGACTGTTACTCCACTTGGGAGTATTAGATGAGCTTAAGTTCGACGACGGTGACGTGACCACTGTCGCGATCGTGGTTGGTGCCTTCGGCCTTGGACTGCCCGCAGCAATATCTGCCCGCATCGTTCAAAACACCTTATACGCCTTAGGGGAAGTGAAAGGTCCAGCAAGAATAGCGGTAGCCCGTCTACTCGTAGGTATCGCTTTCGGAGTGCTCTTTATGTTCCAACTCGACTTGTTGAGCGTTGATGGTCGGGAAATCGTAGGAGCCGAAAACCTGCCCTCGTTGTCGGCTTACACCGCAGACCGAGTCCAAGACGGGCAATCGCATCTGGGAGCAGCCGGTCTAGCATTAGGTGCCGCTGCGGCTGCGTGGGCCGAATTCGTGCTCCTAAGAGTCCTTCTAGCGAGGAGACTAGGTAAGCGAATCGTGACTGGCTGGTTTGCACAAATCTTTTTCGCAAGTGTGGCGAGCGGCGTGACGATGTATTTGGTTGGTAAAGTATCAATAGTTTCGCCGCTTGATGTTGTAGTGGTACTAACAAGCGGAGCAATCATCTATGGCGGTGTCTTATGGACCGTCGGTATAAGACCAGTAGGTAAGGTAGGCAAACGACCATGATCAAGTTAGTCAAACGTTGGTGGAATTATTTAACCGCTAAGGGAAACTCAGAATTTAACGAGCGTGCCGACCCCAAAATTCAATTGGAACAGGCGATCCAGGAAGCTCACGATCAGCATCGCCGTTTGAAAGAACAAGCAGCGAACGTGATCGCCAACCAGAAACAAACCGAGATCCGACTCAACCGGGCGATGGATGAGCTAGAAAAGATTTCTGGCAACGCTAAACAAGCCGTCATGATGGCTGACGATGCGCAGAAGAACAATAACCAGGCTAAGGTGGCCCAGTACACGACCGCTGCTGAAGCCTTCGCTAACCGTATGATCGGCATCGAACAAGAAGTCGAAGACCTCAAAGCTCTTCATATTCAAACCACACAAGCAGCCGATCAAGCTAAGCAGGCAGTTAACTCGAACTCTGCCATTCTGCAAAAGAAACTCAACGAGCGTCAGAAACTTCTTTCCCAGCTCGATCAAGCCAAAATGCAGGAACAGCTCAACAAGACCATGGCTTCGCTGTCCGAAACCGTTGGCGACGATGTTCCTTCGTTGGACGAAGTTCGAAACAAAATCGAAGGCCGATACGCCAAAGCTAAGGGTTCGGCTGAACTCAACGAAGCTTCGGTTGAAGGACGCATGCTTGAGGTCGAAGAAGCGAGCCGCAACGTTGAAGCGAACGCTCGTCTCAGCGAGATTCGAGCCCAACTCGGCTTGGAAGAAGCATCAGCTCCAACCGACCAGGTAGCTCAGGCCCAACAAGCTGAAATTCAGGACGGCCCAACAGCCTAGTTAACTACGACGTACCAAACTTTGGAAACGTGTCGATCCGCTTAACAGCGGCCGGCACGTTTTTAGGTTGTCGCCGTCAGCCTCCTTCGAGAAGCTCTCGTTCGACGTCGTTACGTTCGACCGACAACCGATCTGTGAATTGAAGCCATTCGAGAGTAGACGGTAGGCCATCCAGCAACTCGACAAACCGAAACCCGGGGTTTCGTGTGCTGAACCGGGTGGTGTCCAACACCAGATCGTAATCTCGGAACGGAAAGTACTCTCGGGCCGGGTAACGATCATCGCTCACGTAGGAAATGGAAATGTCCGACAACGATAGGTTTGCTGCTTCGGCCAGAACTTCGATGTACCTGTTGAACGTAAGGAATGACGGTTCACCCACATTGTAAATACCCGACGGGTAGACCGCATCGACGGCCTGTACAAGGAGTCGTGCCAAATCGCCGACACTGCACATTTGTAACCTAGTCTGACCGTTGTCTGGTACCAGGATCGTCTCACCGGTGAGCATCCTCGACCAGAGAAAACGCTCTCGATGCAAGATATTTCCCGGACCGTAGATGTAGGGAGGGCGCAGAATGTACGTATCGACAAGATCTGAAAGCGCCATCTCGGCTCTATGTTTACCAACCCCATAGGAACCCCAGATATCGTCGCCGGTAGCCGGGGCATCTTCAACAAACGGCGGTCGGCAAAGCCGTCGATCGTACACGGCTGCTGAACTAACCATCACATACCGGGCCGGACTGTTTGCTAATACAGCACGCACCGGTTCAACGTCGACCGCCTCATAGGCTGTTACGTCGATGACAACGTCAAATGCCCTATCGCCGAGCTTACGTTGCAACGACGCCGAATCTCGTCTATCGCAGGCTATGTGAGTAACCCCGGTCCATTTTTGTGGCGTAAAGCCACGGGTCAACGCCACCACATTCAAGTCGTCTCGGTCTACCAACAACCGCAACACTGCGCTGCCAACAAACCCCGATCCACCGATTAGAAGCACATCCATCGGCACCACCTTACATCTGTGTCCGGCGAGCGTCACCATATAGGCAACTGCCTTGTCGCTACGCCGGTATTTGTTTGCCGACAACTAAAACGTATAAGCTACGGCGCCGGTATGGACACCAGGTCATCACGATGAATAACTTCATCAACCAATGTTTCTGGCAAGTCGGCTGTCTGGCGACCGGCAAAACTATTCAGGTTCTCAGATGACCAACGGCTTAATCCTTTGGCAAATACTTCGCCCGTCTCGTCTTTGACCTCGACAGCTTGATCTGGTCCGAACGATCCATCACAGCTAACGACACCTGCCGGCAACAGCGAACAGGGTTTCGACTCCAACGCTGCTCGAGCACCAGCATCGACAGTGACCACACCCGCGGAGGGGGACGCAAAGGCGATCCAGAGCTTTCGAGCGCTTAGACGCTGGTTGCGGGCCCGAAAGACCGTACCGACACTAGGGACGCCCGCTACGGCCTCTACAACGACGTTCTCCCGGTCGGATTGAGCGATAATGGTCTCAACTCCAGACCACGTAGCCATCTTGGCGGCCGCCAATTTCGATGCCATCCCTCCGCTCCCAACCGAGCTGCGCGGCCCAGACGCCATCGACTCCAACTGATGATCGAACTCAACGATCTCTTCAATCAACGACGCATTGGCATCAACCCGAGGATCAGCGGTAAACAAACCAGGCGTATCGGTCAACAAAACGAGTCGATCAGCATCGACCAGATGAGCTACGAGCGCGGCGAGTCGATCGTTGTCACCAAAGCGTATTTCGTCATCGGCAACCGCATCGTTTTCGTTCACGACCGGCACGACGCCCTGGGCCAGCAACACCTCAAGCGTGCCCCGGCTATTTACATATCGTTGGCGTTGCCACATGTCGGTCGGAACCAAAAGAACCTGTGCCGCCACGAGGCCGCTCTTTCGCAAAAGCTGGTTGTAGCTCGCCATCAGCGAGATCTGCCCAACCGCTGAGGCTGCCCGCAAAACATCCTGCTGACGAGGTCGCGTCGCCGGATCGAACCCCAATGGATCTAACCCGGCAGCAATCCCGCCACTGGTCACGATGATAGGAGAATGCCCAAGACGGTGAAGCTCCGCCACCTCGTCACATAACTTCGCTATTGCTTGATGGTTGATCGCTCCGGTAGATTTCGTTAACGATGACGAACCGATCTTTACGATTACTCTCACTACAAGTCGTCCCTATATTCGAACGCAAACGCACCGATTCTAACGGTGTCACCTTCTCGCACCCCCGCTTTACGAAGTGCTTTGTCCACACCGATTTTCTTCAATTGCGCCTGAGCGTAGTCCAACGCCCCAATGTCGGTTAGGTCAGACAGAGCGACCGCACGTTCAGCCTGACGGCCCACTACCAGCCATGACGCGTCATCGAGGCGCTCGATACGAACCCCGGATGGTTCCGGACGATGAATGACGTGACCCCCGCCTGTCGGCTGTTGAGCGCGGTCCTGTTTGACCAAGTCCGACAAACGCCAAAGCACCGGGTCTAGCCCTGTTCTTGTCACCGACGAGATAGAAAATTCGACCTGGGTATCGTCGCCCCAGTCTTCGGCATCAAGAACATCTGACTTCGAACCAACAATGATATGTGGTCGATTAACCAGGTCCGGCTGGTATGCCGCCAGTTCCCGTTTGAGAATCTCCAGTTGCTCCTGGGGTGAGGCACCATCGACCGAAGCCAAATCGAGGAGGTACACAAGCACTCGAGCTCGTTCTATGTGACGCAGAAACTGATGACCAAGACCAATACCGTCGCTGGCGCCTTCGATCAGACCAGGCAGGTCTGCTACTACAAATTCGTTTTCCTGATCAAGCCGAACGACCCCAAGATTCGGTTCAAGCGTCGTAAACGGATATTCGGCGATTTTTGGTTTCGCCTCAGAGATAACCGAAATCAACGTGCTTTTCCCGGAACTCGGAAACCCGACAAGGGCAACGTCGGCTAAAAGTTTTAGCTCAAGCCGGTACCAAGTATCTTCACATTTCTCGCCTTGTTCGGCAAAAGCGGGGGCGCGACGCTTGTTCGACAAGAATCGGGCGTTCCCTTTCCCCCCGACACCGCCAGGTGACGCTAGCCAGCGGTCACCGGCCGTTGATAGGTCAGCTAGGATCTCACCGGTTTCATGATCCCTGACCACGGTTCCCTCAGGCACACGCGCTATCACATCGGCGCCACTTTTCCCATGCTTCTTAGCCCCACTACCATGAGTTCCACTCTCAGCAATACGATGCGGGTGATCGCGAAACGAAAGAAGCGACGCGACGTTACGGTCCGCTTCTAACCAAACCGAACCGCCGTCCCCGCCGTCACCACCATCGGGGCCACCATAGGGCACGTGGGCTTCTCGGCGAAACGAAACAGAGCCCGCTCCCCCATCTCCAGCTCGTGCGCAAAAGTTACACTCATCAACAAAAACGGACACCTACTAGAGGATAGACCTCCAATAGGTGCCCGCCTTGGTGAATCCCTCAGCCGCCTGGATTGTAAAGAAGTGCTACTCGGTAAGGTGAGCCGGATCGCCGATAACTTTGACCGACCAGGTCGTACGGTCAGTCGGCGTATTCGTACCTTCTGGGGTATACCGAACTTTCCACCAACAGCTCGACGCACACGCGTAGTCGGACGGAAGCTGGTATTCGAGGGTCACCCACTGCGAGTTGTAACGTTGGTTGGTTACTCGAAGACAAGGGTTTCCTCCACAATTCGCCGATGTCTGGAAACTTGCATCTTCGGGCCATACACCAGGGTTGGAACATATTCCGCCCACCGAGCAGTTACTTCGTCGGAAATTGAATGGCACGGCGACGTTATCATCGGCGAAGAACTGAATGTTGTCCATACCTTCGCCTGGGTCAAACAAACGGATCTGAACCGTTTTACCGGCGTGCTCTTCCTCTATCTGGGCCAAGAAGAACTCGGTAGTAGTTCCACCAGCACCCCAAGCCGGCCGATAGAACGACGCCCACTCTCGAGCGTACAAACTTGGGCAAGTCGGGTTGGCTGCAGACCTCGAACATAAGAAACCGTTACCGCCACTGGGAACAGCGCGAAGCGCGAAGTTGTTGAGACCGGCGTCGTTGCTGTTGAAATTGGCTCGACTATTGGCCCTCACATACCACTTGCCCGCCTGCGACGGGGTAACAGTGGCCATCGTGTACCAGCCATTTTGGCCTCCGGTACAGGCATCTCGAGAATAGAGCCGATCAAACACCGGGGTTTGAGCCAAGTTATCTAGGTCATAGTCCGGCGTCCCGTCACTTCCATAGACTCGGAACCGAAGACGAGGGCCGTTACTCACGATATCTCTCGCTCGGCCGCTCGTGCATACACCAGGTTCAAAGACCTGAATATCGGTGTTGCCAGCGATTCCTTGCGGAATGTCAACCACATAGTCGTACATGTCTTGGTTTGAGTTGAATGATGGGTTTGCTTGTCGGTTTCCGTCGTTGCAGCCATTCCATGGCTGTGATGTCCCGATCCAGGCAGTACTGAACGGGTCACCTTGGGCATAACCCAAACAATGGCTGTTAATCGAAAGCCACAGCCCGTGAGCGTACGATCCGCCGCCAGGAGGCGCCCCCAACACCGTGCTATCTAGATTGCCGGTACCTAGACCAGAGGTGGGGTTACCGAAACCAACATCCGACGTTATATCAGCCACGCTGTAGCGTTCGATTGCGACATCATCGAGAACGATCCGGCCCAGGTATGCGGGCGTCTCGGTGTCGATACGTACCCGCAGTTGATCGGCTTTTGCCGTTACTACGACGTTAGCGTTCGCCACACCAGGGTTACCGGCATCGATCCAACGCTGGTCAATCATTCCGTTTTTAGCTGCGATATCAATCGCCGCATCCTCGGCTGAAGCCAGGTTCGGCATATAGACAACCCCGGCTAACGCGGCAGCGTCTGTGGCTCTCTGGACTTGCTGACCTTTGAGGTACCAAGCGCCAACGTCTACAGCAAACGCTGAGAAAATTAGGAGAGGGATTAGCAGCATCGCCGTCATCGGCAATACGTAACCCGACTCTTCTTCTGACAGATCAGGGTCGACAAGTTCTTCGTTGACCGTGGAGCCAAGCTCATCGACTTGGTCATCAAGATCGTCCTCAATAGCAGTTGTAAACATTACGCTCCGTGTTTGTTCCCCGATGGCCATTCGTTAGCTACCTGGCTCGACTCGCATGACAGTTGTTTCAGAAATTTGGATCGGACCTGATCCAAAGAGTTGGGTTACCGACGACTTTCCGACTTCAACATGGACGCCCAGGTTCGTCAGGTTCGTGATACTAGGCCCGTCGATTCTTTCAGTAGCCGAGCACCAGTTCTGGTCGCTGGAACCACACGTAGAGCCCGACCCCCACTGTGGTCCTGCTGGGCTGGCTAACGCCGCGAAATGGGTCGGCCCATACACGTTGCAGTTTGCTCCGCCTGAGTAACCGGGCGCAGCTGTTTGACACGCTGTCGGCATCTGACCAGAAACGTCAGATTCGAAAACCACAACCCTGGTGAGAAGCGGGAAGTCGCTTCCGAGCGACGCTTCAATAGACTTGAGAATCTCGTAGTCTGCTTCGCCTCTAACCGCTAGCTGACTTCCGACACGGGCACCATCACGAGATGCTTGGGTGACGCCCTGAGAGGTGTTCCACGCCGTTCCGATCTCGAAGATGCCCATGACAAGCAACATTAAGAAAGTTAGTACCATCGCTAGTTCGACTAGCGCGGCCCCTCGTTCGGACTCTGACTTGGTAGCTCTGTTAAACCAGATCCGGTGTTTCATGAGTACTCCGTTGGTTCTAGGCGGATAATTGTGGTGTCCTCAAGATTTGTGGATGCGCCGAAGAACCCCGTGATGTAGTCGTGACGCGTTTCGATATGGACCCCCACATACTCGGATTCGCCGAGTTTGGTATTTCGGGTACCCGGGCACCAGTAGCGATCGATGGAAAGACCAGGAGTGCAGCCAAAGTGACCGGTCGGGGTTGAGGTGCCGGTGACATTTAGTTGGCGAAAGAACGATGCTGCATCGTACCGGTTACAAAGGCCAGGCTGTGAACCTGCTTTGCAGGCCGCAGGAACCGGGGCTCCCGGACCTGATGCTTTAAACACGACAACATGTTCGAGATTCTGAAGACCGATCGGCTCGATACCGTTTTCGATCGACCGGAGAATCAAGAAATCGGCGGACGGACTCGAACCGTTCACACTGGCCGCTCTCGCTCCCTCTTTTGCTGCGTTTGAGTTAGTCAGCGAATCTCGATACAGCAGACCCATTTCGAGAATGCCGAAAATAAGTAGGAAGAACACGGGAGTGATCAGCGCTGCCTCGACGAGGGCGGCTCCCCGCTCGTTTCGACCCTTTTTGCGCAAAAATGCCATGTCCGCACTATCGGTCGTCTATCGGCGCAGGTTTAACGACTGGGTACTATCACCAGGCT
>JAHDCC010000058.1 GCA_020630065.1 Acidimicrobiales bacterium | reverse complement strand
AGCTCTCATCCTCTTTCAAAGGTCGAGAGCCTCCACGGACCCCAGGGCGGTTCACACCACGCCTACGGCCAACGCAACCGCAGCGAACAGTTCTTCTCCAACATCCGCCACAACACCGGCACCATCACCGCCAAAAACTGGTGCGCCGTCACCGGCCAAACCAAAATCGGACTGCTCTTCGGGATCGCCGTCCTCGTCGAAAACCTGAACACCATCAACAAGTTCAAACAAAAACACGGCGACCCCTAACCCGACACCACACCCCTACAGCCCCACACACGCCCCCAACAGCCCGAACGCGCCCCAACCAGCCCCCAACACCGTCAAAGCCGTCGGCGCGGCTTTCACGCGCCCACAACCCACCACACACACCAAGAACGCCGACACGAACACACGCGCCAACCCCCATCTGGCCCCCTGGTGGTCATTCATTTCGCCGATTGATGGTCAACCGGCCTCTGTGGCCGTTTGACCACCGAGGACGGCTACGTAGTCTGTGGACGTGCTACGGCCAGTTCCTGTACAGCAGCGGGAAATCAACCACCGGCGTATGATCCACGACGGGAAGAGCGTTATCAGCGAGCAGCACAGTATGACGATCCGCTGGATTATATTGTCAGCGAAATGAACCGCAACAACAGCAGTCACTGGTGGTTATTGGATGACATCATCAACATCGCATATCGCTATCAAAACGGTGGCCCCTGGGATCATAAACCAGAGATCGTCGCACTATGGGAAAGGCGAAACATTGTGACGATCGGCGGGAGAACATGGAATATCCCGCACGATATGTGGTCCAACATTCACTTCGGCTGCATCAACATGGAGATACATCAATCCAACACTTACTCGAAAGATTCGATTCTGACGGCAGCTCAGTGGAACCAGGCTGCGACGTGGGAGGTGCCCACAACTGGTGACAACAACGAGTTGGACATTGAGTACATGCAGTTCGGAAACCAACTCTCCCTTCTCACAGATGGCGAACTGGACAGGTCGACCTTCGAAGCTATGTTGTTGCCACAACTGGAAAGGTGGTCGCAAAGTGCGGACCCAACCGCGCCGCTTTTGGCAGATTAGTCAGATCATTTGTCTGGTTGCGCTTGCTGGGTGCGGTGGCGAGACCTACGTGAACTGTCCACCGAGCTCACTATTGGCGGAACTAGAGCGATTCGACTCGACGTCAGAAGTCATGGATCTCGCTCTGGTCGATCGTCTAGATGCACAATCAGAGGTCGAACTCACACATTTTGATGATCGTGTTCCTGTGTGTGAAGCGCTGTCCGCTCGCTGGATGGCACCAAGTGGAATATTGCGGCTTGATTTGCACGCATTTTCTTCCAGTGAAGACGCTCTCGGTTACGTAGACCAAGGGCTTGACTTCAATCGAGATCCATGGCTTCGAACCGGAGGTTTTTGGGTCTATGACTATGGTGGAAATCAGCTTCAGGTAATGGCGATCGACGAATGCGTGGTGGCGCTGTACTGGCCGCGAGATCCTTCGGGTCCATCTTCGTCTCACACGCTAGCCCTGGAAGCAGTGGAGTTCGTAGCTGATGAGATCTGTCCGGAGAATGGGCCGTAGGGGTATGCTCACGCGTCTCATGGAGTGAATGACGAAGGAACTCCACGCTACCTTCAAGCGTGCTGCGCGAGTGGGCCTACGCTGCCGTCTACCAGACCTCGGGCCCTGGCAACCTTGGTCAGACAGTTTCATTCAGAAATTGGCGGGTGCTGGAGGCCTGCTGGGGTGGGTTGATGTAGACGACCTCAGGTAGCGCTGGTGGCTGTCGCGGCTCAGCGAATCTGGCCGCCGCGGCGACCGGCTCGGGCCTCCTCCTGGCGGTCATGTAGGGGCGCTTGCGTCGGTGAGTCGTGCGTGGGCGAGCGAGTGGGCTGCGATGCGTGAGACGTCGGCGAGATCGCATGCGGTTTCGTGGGCTCGGTCGGTGATGGAGCGGACGTGTAGTGGCGCGGGGTGTGGTTGCGTGGCGTGTTGGTTGAGGAGTTGTTGGAGGTGTTGATGTCTTGCGAGGAGTTCTTGTGACCGGTTGCTGGTGGCGATGATGTGGTTGTAGTGGTCCCGCTCGATCTGGAGGGTGAGGGTTCTGTAGTGGAGGCGTGGGTTTTTGTTTCGGCGTTGTGTGCGTCGGGAGATGCGGCGGTGGATGGTCCTGCAGGGTTGTGAGCACAGGGACGGCGGTCGGCCGCGTCGTCGCTTCATGGTGAACGAGTGGCCGCACTGAGGGGGACCCGTTAGTTGATCCAGTTGCTATGCGACGTTTGGTTGGTTGATGG
>JAHDCC010000040.1 GCA_020630065.1 Acidimicrobiales bacterium | reverse complement strand
CGGCTGATCCTGTGTCTGGTGTGTGG
Organism: Acidimicrobiales bacterium; assembly: GCA_020630065.1. Classification (GTDB taxonomy): domain Bacteria; phylum Actinomycetota; class Acidimicrobiia; order Acidimicrobiales; family SZUA-35; genus JAHDCC01. The sequence continues at coordinate 14,655 of JAHDCC010000040.1, read as the reverse complement.
TCGTATGAGACTGTTGTGGATCAGTGGTCTCATGTTGATGACGGTCGTCTTGTGACGGCTGTTCTCGAGGATGGTTCTGAGGTCACGGCTACTGACGATCACCTGTTCTGGGTTGATAGTGATGGGGCGTGGGTTGAGTTAGATGATGTCGGCCCCGGCGATTCGTTGTTGACTCCTGATGGTGTTGCGACTGTTGCCCATGTTGTGTTGTGGCCTCAAGCTAACCAGCTTGTGTGGGAGCTGGATACGGCTGGCCCGGACACGTTCACCGTCTGGACCGGCACGTCTGACGTCCTGGTCCATAACAACGAAAAGGGATGCAATATCCCATCGTGGAAGAAGGTAACTCCGGACTGGAAGCACATTTTCGATAGGCACAAGGTTGGGGGTAAAGACGTTGGCCCGACAAAAGACCTATTCCCAGAAAACTGGACTGACAACGACATAAAGAAGGCTGTTAAAGAAGCGTACAATAACTCGAAGAAAGTGAAGACCCAGATCAACGACAAGGGTGAAACAGTGTTTAAACTTGTTGGCGAGACCGCAGATGGGCACACCATCGAGATGTGGATGAACCAAACTACTGGTGTTCTTGAAACTGCATACCCGAAATTCTAAAGTTCCTAGTTAAATGACATTTTCTATTGAGATCGACATCGACTCCATTAATTATCGTCCACCTTTCTCTACTACCGGAAAGGTCGAGATTCAGGTCAGAAATAGGGTATTTCCTGCGCCTGGGTGGGGTGACTTCGTAACGACTGTTCTCTTTTGGTGGGTTGGGTCGTTCTATCGGTTCATGGCAAACGAAGGCGTTGAGGATTTTGAGTTTGACTTCATGGAGGGTTCCTATAGCGTCAGGGGTTCGATGTCGCCCGAACCTGGGTATGTAGATTTGGTTTTCATTGAGAGCGACGAGCCAAGCTGTTCTGTTCAGAAGATCTCTCTGTCACATGTCGCTTGTGAACTAATAAAGGCTTCTCGGCGCTGTTTGGAAAGGCTCGATAATTTGTCAGCTCCAGCCTCTGAACTGGAGCAGCTTGACCGTATTACAACCAAATTGGAGGAACTAGTAGCCCTGTAGTTTGTAGCGACCTCGGAGCTTCTTATATTACTGTTGTCGAAGTATGGTGCTGGTAATGGGCAGTCGATTCGAGTCCGAGAGGGTTAGATGCATCTAGGAGATGATTCTGTTCGAGCTTGGATTACCTCGGCCCCAGTTGAGCTTGTCGATATATCTATTTCGAATTTGATCGCAGAACATATCGACAACCTTTCTTGGAATCGTGCTGGTACACGTTTGGACTGGGAACTCTTGGGTGGGGTTAGAGTTTGCCTAGATGATGACAGCGGCTTTGAGGGAACTCAGATAGATAGTTGTAGTCATGTGGTTTGTTTCGATACCAGAGACCAGCCAGCCTTGGCGATGGAACGTAGATACGGTTTGGCAAATCTTGATGTCGCGTATAGAGGAGCTCCCGGAAATCGGTACGTAATAGGAGCGAACTTGGATGTATGTGGACAGCCGGTTTTGGTCCTGGGCGCCATAGTTGAGTACGTTGGCACCGAGTATGTGATGGCTACGACCTAAATCGAAAGTATTGGGTGTTCCCTCGTCAATGGTTTGACAATTTTGGTCTCTTGTTTCTAGCCCGAAGTTTTCGCTAACGGCTACAGAATAGTTTTACTACGGGGACGCAGGTTCGTGCGTTGTCTGGTTTGATGCCGATTGAGTAGATCACGCCTGGGACTCGAGTGTTGGCGGCTGATCCGGTGTCGGGTGTGTGGTCGTATGAGGCTGTGTTGGATCAGTGGTCTCATGTCGATGACGGTCGTTTGGTGACGGCTGTGTTGGTGGATGTTCTGAGGTTACGGCTATTGATGATCATTTGTTTTGGGTTGGCAACGACGGTGCTTGGGTCGAGTTAGATGATGTCGGCCCTGGCGATTTGTTGTTGACTTCTGATGGTGTGGCGACAGTTGAACACATCGTTATTTGGCCGCAAGCTAACCAGCTTGTGTGGGAGCTAGATACGGCTGGCCCGGACACGTTCACTGTCTGGACCGGCACGAAGGACGTGCTAGTTCACAACAACGATGGTTGCTTTTCGACAGTTAAAGATAGTAGAAGGACTCGAGATCTGACGCCTGAGGAGCTACAGCACGCGTTTGACCGACACGCAGGCGAAATCTTCCGGGACGCAGTTGTAGGAAAGTCAACGTATTTTGAAAATTCACGGAGGTTGTTGATCGCGCTCGAAAGAGTGAGCTGACTTTCCGAAATAGGCGCGGTGAGACAGATACCATTGCACATCTTGCCCGTGTGCCAATTGACGGTGAATTGACATGGATTGTTGTAGAGTTTGCTGAGAACAATGGGCGAGTTAGCACAGTGACTCGCCTATCACCTCAGCAGGTCAGCAACTTTCTTGAGCTGGTAGAAAGATCAGGTCCGTAGTGAGTTCTTATCTTCCAAAGCGGTCAGGGTCTCTCGTCGAGCTGTCATTTTGGTTCGACAGTTTAGGGGATGACGAATCGTTAGAGGTTTTGATGGATTTTCTGCTGGCTCGAGGCGCAGTTCCGAACGGCGTCGGATACGCGATGCCTGTAACAGATAATCGTGTTGGGTTCTTTGCGCCGTCTGATTACCCCCGCCAAGAGTTCCCTTTTACAGATGCCACGGATCTGCGTTCCGCTCTAAAAACGAGAGAACATTATGTCACTGGTTTCGAGCTTTCGAATCTTGTCGCCTTTGAGAACAAAATGGCAGTTGAGGTCGTTCTGAGTCGGACGAAGGATGTAGGTTTGCAGCACCCGGTTTCTGTACTGTTCAGTGAAGAGAAAGTCTACGGGGTCCCCTATAAACGTTCTCCGACATCAGCTGGTTTGGAGCTCGCGAGGTTAGCGAATGACATAAATCATGGTCTCCCTGTGAGCTATTCGGGTATTTTTGTCGAGTACTCGATGCCGTCAAAATACGATTTGACGCCATCAGATAGTTCGTTTTTCGCAAATTTTTTCGTTGCGTCAGAATTCGTGGGGGGAGAAGTAGTTGAGGGAATATCTGATCTTGCTGGGGGTGCAGTTATATCGTCAGCTGGGGTGACCGTGTTGACCTCCCCTGAACTGGGTGGTTCAGGTCAACCTTTCTCGGAGGTATCAAAAGAGATGGTAAAAGCTGTTAGGAGAACGGTGGCGCAAGGTGGACGCCATTGATACGAACCTCTAGCCGATCGTTTTGGGTCGTTCCCCGGGACCCTGCAGATACCGAACGTTTGGACGAATCACGCCGTTGACGGATCCGTAGGAGGGCTTCGTGTTTGCTGGTTTGGAACGTACAGCTGAGTTGTCAGTTGAGAGTCTTCGGATTCGTTTAGATTCGGATTCTCTTGGGAACGTGGTGATGTTTGATGGTGTCCCGTTTTCGGGGTTTGGGTATGTTCCGAATGGTATAGAAACGTATAAAGCGGTCCAGGTGATCGATGGTGTGGTTGCTGATGCAGTCGATGATCCTTTGTTGCCTGTCGGGCCGTTCGTTGATTTGTCGGTTGAGGAGAATGAGCCTGATTGGGATCCTGACACGTTGGATTGGTGGCATCGAGGTCAGCCATTTACTGGTTGGTCGATCAGTTTCGATGGGTGTTTCGTCGATAGGGTTGAATTTGTAGATGAGAGCACGACGCCGGTAGAGATTTTTGAGTTTGCTCGGTCTGGGGTCGTGGTCAATCGGTTAGTCGATCAGCGGTTTGACCCGCCATTGGCTGATGGGCTTCAGCTGCTTCGTCAAAGGTGTGCATGGTCGCCTTCGGGTATTCCAGAGTGGGTCTATACGAGATTCAGTTATGCGGGCAAGCGTAACGGGCCTCAAGGGTCGTTTTCGTCAGACGGTGGTGAGCTTCGAAAAGTCTCTGTGACAGGTGGATATTATGATGCCATTGTCGAGTATGAAGACAAGCTGTTGTTGCCGTACTTGAACGATGTCACCGCTATGAATAATTTTGAGTCGTCTCGTAGTCGCTTTTCGTTTGGATTGGGTGATCGATCTGAGGGGATTGTTGAAAGTTTGTTGTCGAACGGGCTTTTGGATCGGGTCGAGTGTTTTCGGATGATTTCGTATGAGGGTGGGATGGCAGGTTTGCGTCGGCTGATTGCTGCTGAGCTTCCATCGCTACGAGAATTTGATGTGGTGCCGTCAGATCCGGAGGATGAGTTGGAGGTTTTTGAGTTGCTGCGTGAGTTGAAACAGCGAGACCCAAGCATCGAAGTTAGTATGAAAGGGGCGAAGTTTGTGGAGGTTTCTGAACTCAGTGACGATAGCGCTTACCCTAGTGGCGGGTTTTATTTTGGAAAGGGTTTCGAGGACCTGATCGGACTCAACGGTTGGCATTCAAGGAGTGCACGGCTTGCAGAGTGGGTGTGTTCAACAGAGTCGTTGCGTTTCTTGAAAGTGACTTCGCGCGGTACGTTTCGTGATCCAAAGAACACTGAGTTGTTCTCCGAGTTGGACGCTCGCCCGGATGTCCAGTTGTTCGGCCCTGACGTTCACCCGAAAGCCTGGGTTCCCGCTGTTGTTGAACGCTTACCGTAGACTCGTCATGTTCTTCGTGAGGCGATTTGGTCGGTGTGTATTGACTCATCGTCGATGAATGTGGCGTGACTGTACCCCGTGTTAAGGGTTGGAGTGGGAAAGGTGAGGTGTTGTTGTGGTGGCTGATGAGATTTTGGCGGGGGAACAGCGTCGAGTAGCGGGTCTGGTCGAGTTGCGTTCGTTGGAAGCGGTTCCTGACTTTGTTGTTGGTGTTGACGCTGCCTATGTCGACGATGACGACAATCAGGTCTCGGTGGCGGTTGGTTCAGCGGTTGTTGTGGACACTAAGTCTTTTGAGGTGGTGGAAGAAGCAACATCAACAATGTCGGTGATGGGTTACCGTCCGGGTCTGTTGGGGTTACGAGAGGCGCCTGTTTTGCTAGCCGCGATTGATAAGTTATCGACGGTGCCCGAGTTGGTTGTGTGTGATGGCCATGGTGTAGCCCACCCGTTGCGGGCTGGTTTGGCTTGTCATGTTGGCGTGGGTTTAGGTGTGCCGTCGGTTGGCTGTGCCAAAGAGTTGTTTGTGGGTGACCATGGCGAGTTAGGTCGTGAGCGGGGCGCTGTTGAGTTTATTGTTGAGGGTGGGGAAGTTGTCGGTGCGGTGGTTCGGACTCGTAACGATGTGAAACCCGTTTACGTTTCGCCTGGTCACCTAATTGACGTGGAGGCCTGTGTTCGTGTTGTGTTGGCGTTAACCCCAAGGTTTCGGTTGCCTGAAACTACAAGAGCAGCCGACCAGCTTGCTCGGCGGGCGGAAAAGACTGTACGACTGTAGGAGTCATGTTTAGAGAAAGTTGAGCCACTGGGTGACCTAACACTGGACGCGCTAGCAACTAAAATATGTTGCTACTGCATGTGGCGATCGGGGATAAAACGGTGGGAGCACAACTAACTTGCCCTCTTTGCGGAGGGGTAGAATTTCAGCAAGAACAAGCTCGAAGCGATTCCCGTTGGGGGTTTACGTCCCACCGGATGACGTTGATGATCTGCAGAAGGTGTCGCTATGTTCTGCATTTCTACGACAAACATTCCATCTTCGACTTCGACTGAGATAATCGTCGACGACCCCGTCGGGTCTAGACGAACTGGTTTGAGCTGGTGTAATCTGGGCTGTTACGGTTGAACTCTCGACCGACCCGGCTTATTCACCAGGCAACGTAAGATCATGTCGGGCTAGATTCAAGGCGTTTGTGTACCTAGTGCTGCCACCCCTTTGGGTCTGCCAAAAGTTGTTGTGGTGTGCGCTGGGATGTGGCTGGCCCCGCTATTCTGCGGACCTCACAAGTTGTCGAAAAACGAAAGTGGTTCGGATGTTTCTAGACCAAGATCTTGCCCAAGAAATCGTTGATCGAACGATGGGGGTCATCGACTTCAACGTGAACGTGATGAACAAACGCGGCCTGATTGTCGGTTCCGGAGACCGAGGTCGAGTCAACACGCTCCACGAAGGAGCGCTCATCGCCATAACCCAAAACCGTAAAGTTACTATCGACCGCGCCAGCAGCCGAACGCTTAGGGGAGTGCAGCCAGGTGTCAACCTTCCGTTGCATCACCAGGGGGAAGTAATCGGCGTCGTCGGCATCACCGGCGAACCGAACAACGTCGAAATTTGTGGCGAACTGCTTAAGGTCATGGCGGAGATGATGGTTGAGCAGGCAAGCTCGTTGGAACATTCCCGCTGGCAGCTCCGAGAAAGAGAAGAGTTTTTCACCCGTGTCGTCACCGGCGAACTTGACGACGCTGAACAGGTCGCTGAATGGGCGCACGATCTTGGCATCGACCCAAACGTCAACCGGGTGGTGGCCCTGTTCCGGTGGGTTGGTGATTCAAACCCTGAGAGTGAGGAGCTCAACCGGCTCCAACGCACAGTGACAACCCTCGACCCTGGAGCGTTCGTGCCAAGGGTCGGCCCGTCAGAGCTGGTGGCAGTGATCCCGGTTGGTTCGGCCGGAACATCGCAAGATCTGAGTACGAGATTCTTCGCTCAACTTTCAACACCGCTCAACGACAACCTGCGAATAGCGTTCGGCGCCCAATTCGAAAGCCTGGCCGGTCTGCGGCCGTCGTATCTGACAGCGTACGAAACGATGGAGGTGGGCTGTTCGACGAGTTTTGCTGGACCCGAGCCGGAACCAGCCGACCCTTCGTCGAATCTTCTATCGAACGTCTATCACTACAGCGATCTTGAAGTGGCTGTACTCCTATCGGGTTTGCGGGGGGATTGGCGGGGAGATCGTCTGGCCATGCCCTGGCGTCGGCTGGTCGAAGCCGACACAAACGGCGAGCTGGTGGCGACATTCAACTCATATGTGGCCCACTTCGGGGATCGTAAACGGTGCGCCGAAGCATTGCATATCCATCGAAACACGCTGCGATATCGGCTTGACCGGATAACGAATCTTACCGGTTTAGAGCTCTCCAAGTTGCCGGATTTGTTGAAGCTTTACATCGGCCCGCTGGTCGACACCCCGGGTCACGAACGCTGACACAAGCTTGTGCATATGCCTAAAAACGGCGTCCTGAGCAGGGAAAATCTTCGTTCATACGACCATTTCGGGACGCATGTCACATGAGGCATGCTGGTGAAGAGCGGGAATTTCGGGTGGCAAGGGGCCATCACCAACATGACTTCCGCTGCCAAAGGGGACCTACATGGATTTGATTATTATTCTTCTCGGGATGGTCGCGTTTATCGTGATCGGATCATCCAAATTCAAGATTCACCCGTTCATCACGTTGATGACAGCCGCAGTGGTCGGAGGCATAGCTTTCCGTTTGCCTCTACTCGACGTCAAAGAAGACGGGGAGGTGACATCACAAGGCGTCGTCTCAGTCATCAGTTCCGGCTTCGGTGGCCTGCTGGGTGGCATCGGGCTCGTGATTATCTTCGGCACAATCATCGGGGTGATCCTCGAAAAAAGTGGTGCGGCGATCACCATCGCCGACGGGATCGTCAAACTGCTTGGCAACAGATTCCCGACATTGACGATGACTATCATCGGGTTCTTCGTATCGATCCCGGTTTTCTGTGACTCGGGTTTCGTTATCCTGAACTCGCTCAAAGAGTCGATGTCGAAACGGATGTCTACTTCACCCGTAGCGATGTCGGTTGCGTTAGCTACCGGCCTGTACGCAACCCACACGTTTGTGCCTCCAACTCCCGGCCCGATTGCGGCGGCAGGAAATCTCGGTCTCGAAGGAAACCTCGGGCTTGTCATTCTAGTTGGACTTCCTGTCGCCATAATCACAGCTCTCGCCGGGAACTTGTGGGCACGCCGATTTTCCAAGGCGATACCCGAAGGGGAAAGCACAGAAGATTTCGAAGCACAAATGGCGGCATTCGAAAATCAGAAAGAGGAACTGGGCACGCTTCCAAGTTCATTCATGGCGCTTGCCCCGATTGGTTTACCAGTGCTTCTCATCATGCTCGGGTCGATCGCCAATTTCCCTAGCAAGCCGCTAGGTACTGGTGAACTGTTTACCATCGTCGCCTTTATGGGTACGCCCCTAGTGGCGCTGCTGTGTGGTCTAGTCGTGTCTTTGGGTTTGATCAAAGGGAATCTTGCTTCGACGTTCAACGAACGAATCGTCGCTGGTATCACGGCGGCCGCCCCTATTCTGCTGATCACGGGCGCTGGTGGCGCATTCGGTGCAGTTATCAAAGCGACCGACGTGGGCGACTACCTCGGTACGTCGCTTTCGGATTTGGGTGTCGGGATCTTCATGCCGTTCTTAGTCGCTGCGGCGTTGAAATCGGCTCAGGGTTCTTCCACCGTAGCGTTAGTAGCGACGTCCGCTTTGGTCGAACCACTCCTAGGGGATCTTGGTTTGTCGAGCGAAATGGGTCGAGTCCTGACCGTTATGGCGATCGGGTCTGGAGCGATGACGGTGTCTCACGCAAACGACAGTTTCTTCTGGGTCGTCACCCAGTTCAGCCGCATGAGTGTCGGGCAGGCTTACAGAGCACAAACGTTAGCCACCCTAATTCAAGGTATAACAGGTATCGCGCTGGTGTTTGGCCTGTCACTGGTCTTGTTGTAGAGAAGCCAACCATCAGTACGAGAAGACCTAGATAGGAACGTTATATGCGGATTGTGATAGCTCCAGACTCCTTCAAAGGAACCTTGACAGCGGCTGAAGTAGCGGCCGAAATCTCTGCCGGATGGCGCGAAGCCATGCCCCACGCCACGTGCATCTCCATCCCCCTGGCGGACGGAGGGGAAGGCACTGTGGAGGCGATGGTAGATGCCACCGACGGAGGGCTTGTCACGGTGGAGGTCGAGGGGCCGTACGGTGAACCGGTGATGGCATCGTACGGCTTACTCGGAGATTCCGGACAGGGGAAACGGGCGGTAATCGAAATGTCAGCGGCTTCTGGACTGCATCTTCGGGCCAGCGAAGAACAGTCGCCGAGATTCGCTAGCTCATACGGGACGGGGCAACTGATTCGTCACGCTCTCGATGCTGGCGTACGCCACATTATTTTGGGGTTGGGTGGGAGTGCCACCAATGACGGTGGTGCCGGCATGGCCCAGGCGCTAGGTGCTTCTTTGGTCACCGCCTCGGGCGACTCCCTCGCCCGAGGCGGTTCTGCTTTGCAACGGTTGGAGTCAATCGACCGGTCAAACATGCATCCAGCCGTTGAGGAATGTGTGTTTGAAGTTGCATGTGATGTTGAAAATCCGTTGACGGGCCCCGACGGAGCCTCAGCTGTCTTCGGGCCACAAAAGGGTGCCTCGCCTGACGAAGTGGCCGAACTGGATCGGGCGTTGTCCCGGTTCGCGGCAGTGGTTGAGTCGGATGGAAGTTCCGTCAAACGGACCCACCCCGGCGGCGGCGCCGCCGGGGGTTTAGGGTTCGGTGCGATGGTATTTCTAGGCGCCGAGCTGAAGTTGGGTATAGACATTGTTATGGAGACCGTTCGGTTCGGTGCCCGATTGGTCGACGCCGACCTGGTGATTACCGGCGAAGGCCAAATGGACAGCCAGACGCTGGCTGGAAAAGCCCCGTATGGAGTGTTGCGTCGAGCCCAGAAAATTGGTGTACCTGTCATCGCTATCGTTGGGAGCGTTGGTGATGGCGCTCACCTTGTCATCGAAGCTGGGATGGCCGCGATATTCGACGTTGTGCCAGCCCCGATTGATTTGGAGGAGGCATTCGAAGCGAGTCGAGAGAACCTGCGTCGAACTAGTCGAAATGTTGCCGCCGTATGGCTTGCAGCGCAGCAAGAAGCACTCAGCTAACATATCGACCAGGTAAAACGCTGTTAGTAGCAGCGTTCTACCTGGTCGTGGTTAGTTGCCGTCTAGTTGGCGCTGTCAAGAGCGGGCCAGATGACTAACGCGTCTCCAGCCGTGCCGCCACTGGTGCCGACGGCGAACGCGATTTGAGCACCGTCTCGGACAGCGAGGTTAGTTTTGATCGTTCCATCTACAGGCTTTTCTTGAACGTCGACACCGCCATCGTTGCGGGTAAGCACCGCAAGACTCTTACGGTTCTGTGTTGGGACAATAACGTCTAGAACGCCGTCGCCGTCCCCATCGGCCATCACCGCCATATCCAAATTGCGGGTTCCGATCACGTGCGAGGTGAAGTTTGGTTCGCTCGCAGCCACCAACTCTAACCGGTCGTCAACGACCCGAAAAAACTCGACGGTACCCCCAATGTGTGGTGTGCGTACGTCGACCACTTCAACTTCACCATTCGGCCCGATTGGGCCTACCGCCAACTGGTTTCGCCACCGGTTACCTCGGCCGATCGGATCCGACTCGGCGATCAACGTGCCGTCGAGCCGGTAGGCGACCAACTTGGCGCCAACGTTAGCGTCGCTGACCGTCACCAACACATCGATAAACCCGTCGTCGTCAACGTCAGCCAATAGGGGGCTGATTCCTTCGATGACGGCCGACTCTTCGACTTCGATCAGGACCGGTTCGTCGACGGTCGAGTCGATTACCTCAACCGCCGATGCCTCCAACGGGTCGCCGAGCACATCGTGGGCGTAACGGTCAGTAGGCCCAACCAGCGCAGCGGTGACCGTCTCGTCAGCCGGTGACCTGAAAACTACCACCCGGGAGTCGGGAAGCGGGTCGCCGAATATGGACTGTCCATCGTGGGCCGAGCCAACGACCGGCCCTTCTTGGTTCACGGTGACCAGCGGAGGGCCACCCGATGCGACATCGGCAGGAACGTCGTCAACGTCGACCAATTCACCGTTTTCGGTTACGACGACGGCGTCACCATTTTTGAGTGTCACCAGCCAGCTTTTATCTTCGTCTGAAGGCCAGTCAAGTACCCAAAGCGGCTCGTCCGGCAGGTCAACACTGATCGCTTGGTTCAGTACCGAACCGCGGCCGGTAACTTGTCGGTTGCCGGTGGTGGTCACGTCAGTTCTGGTTGTCAAAAATGTTGGCTCGGATGTGCGGTCCTCGGCAGCAGTAGCGTCTTCACCGCTAGGTTCAGATGGGTTAGCCGCCGAGCCGCCTGATTGGTCTTCGGCTACACACCCCGCCATCATCAACGCCCCAACAGTCGTCAACGCTGTCCAGCGACGGATTCGAATAAATAGTGTTGGGGTGTCAACCATGACCTGTAACCCTAGTCGCAGAACTGGGGGTTCTCGTCACATCTGGAACGTCGCCAGGTTGGTACATTGGGTGTCCGTTCTTCAACGACTGATCTAAGGACCGTTCTCTAATGGTTTTAAACCCAACGCTTTCGACTATCCCCGTCAACTAGGTGGATGTAGCCACGACGCCGCGCACCTTCGGCCAGTTGTTGACCGACAGTGTTTTCGGTCCATTCTTTTTTGCTAATTCTCTTAGTAACACGGGTAACTGGTTCCAGAACGTCGCCGCAGGCATAGTCGTTTTCGAACTGACTGGTTCGAACACGGCTGTGGGTGCGGTGTCGATGCTTCAGTTTTTGGCCACCATGTTGCTCACCCCATGGATGGGTTCGCTCACCGATCGGGTAAACCGCAAACGTATGGTGTTCGCAGGCCAAGCCACCGCATTTTGTGGTGCGACGGTTCTAGCAGTTGCAGCCTTCGTATTCGGAATCAACAGCTTCGGCGGTCCATGGCTAATCTTTGTGACAACAGCAATACTTGGATTGGGTTCGTCGATAACCCTGCCGTCTCTCCAAGCCCTCGTCCCGGCGCTTGTACCCAAAGAAGATTTACGGCAAGCCATCACCCTCAACTCGATGACGTTCAACCTGGCTCGAAGCGTGGGGCCAGTGCTGGCCGGCGCGGTGGTTGCAACGTTCGGAGCCAAATGGGCGTTCGGTATCAACGTGATCAGTTTCGTCCCGCTTCTCGTTGTGCTGTTCTTTCTTTCACCTCGAGGAAAGGTGCAAGCCGACTCGTCCGCTAGTGGCACCGTCCGCGAGGGGTTAGTTTGGATTTGGCGTCATAGGCCGGTAGCGGCCGTGGTTGGGGCGACAGTTCTTGTCGGCTGGACTTCTGATCCGTTCACGACACTAATGCCGGCTCTGGCCAAAGAGTTAGGAGGCGGTGATAGAACCGTCGGCCTCCTCGTCGGAGCGTTTGGTTTGGGGGCTGCAGCCACCGCGCCATTCTCGAACCGTATTCGACGATTGGTGGGGTCATCGCGCTTCGTCCCGTCCGGATTGTGTTTAACGTCGGCTGGGCTTGTGGTGCTGACGATTTCTCCGATGGTTGGGGTTTCTTTGGTGGGGGCAGTCGTTGCCGGTTCGGGTTTTCTTCTCGGCGTGACCGGCACAAATACCGAGTTGCAGCAAGTCCTTCCAGAAGCGTTGCGTGGACGGGTGATGGCGTGGTGGTCGGTAGCGTTTTTGGGTTGCCGTCCAGTAGCGGCCTTGTTCGATGGAGGAATAGCCGACGTGGCCAACGTTCGTACAGCGTTGGCTGTGGCTGCGTGCGTGGCCGGGGCGCCCGGGTTGTGGCTGTGGTTCCGAGGTTTAACCGCAACGTCGACGTAGCAGGGGTAGTTCGTTTGTGTCGGCGCTGGAGGCGTTGTTGGCTGGCGTGGCGGTCACACGTTTCGGGTGGTTAGTTGTTGGTTGCTGCGTGGTAGTTGCATTAGACTGCGTTATAAATGCGGAGGGTGGGTTTTTGCGGTGAGGTATCTGGTAGGGCTGTTGTTTCTGGGTTTGGTCGCTTCGGCGTGTTCTTCTGGTTCGGACCCGGAGGGGCCTGAAACGTCGACCACATCGGCGGCGACTGAAACAAGTGTGGCGGCGGAAACGACGGTGGTTGAGTCGTTGACCGGGTTGGAAAACGAGCTCGATGGTGAACCGCCGTCGACGACAGTAAGCGCCGACCCGGACGAACAAGCCGCCGCCGACGTCGCTCATTGGTGGGTACAAACGTGGATTTTGTGTATAGAAAATGTTGCTACCTGCGACACCAACCAATTCAAAAAAACCAGCAACGACGAGGTAACCACAAACATCCAGACACTCATTCAAGGTTTTCGAGACCGCAACGAAAGTTTCCTTCCAGCTGTTCTGCCGTACGAGTACCGGGTTGTATGGGCTCGTAAATCGGCAACCAACCCTGATGTTGTTGGGGTGCTGGATTGTCAACGCAGCTATTTGACCCGAGTCGACGACCAAGGCAACACTGTCTTCAACGGCAACTACGATGTCGGTTTGTTGCTGCGCCGATTTGAACGATCCGGCGATGGCAAGTTCAAACTGACCAACGATGAGATTATCGACGAATTCACACCAGAGGGCAAAGGCGGAGACGAATGTTCAACCTACAACGGAACCGAAGTAGACAACCAATTCATCAACGACTTTCTGGGGTAGCCCTCACCGCAGGCCTGTTAGCCGTCCTTACTTCACCAGCACAAGCTCAGTTCGGCAGCGACTCAGGCGGTTCTGAGGCGTCGGGCGGAAACGGGCGCATCACTGGCCTGGCGTTTAACATTGGCGGCGCAGCACCCCCTTCGGCGTCGAACTGCATCGTCGAAGGCTACGAAGGCGATGGCCGCTACTATGTGATCGCCGTCGAATACGGTTCCGAACGAGACGAAGCAGACCGAGTAGTCGAAGGAGTAATCAAAGACCGCGATGTCGTAGGCGACGACGAAAGTATTCTCGACCGAGAACTCGTCACCGAAGAAGACGACAACTACGTCGCGCCCAACCCACAACTCGTCGACCCCGACAACGAAGACCAACCCGAGGCCGACGGATCTGACCTAGACTCGTTCCACACCGACCTCGAAAACGGCAAGTTCGACGTCGACGGCTCCGAATGGGCGGTATGGCACGTCTACTGCGGCGACAAAGAAGAACCCGAAGACGAAGATTTCAGCATCGTGGCAGCCCCCACCTCACCAGCAGGCCTCGTGCTGCCCGCCCTCGATTTCGTCGAAGAATATTTACCCGAACCCCAACTCACCCTTCAACCCTTCGACGAAGACAACGACTGGACCTATGTCCAAGCGCCAATAGATTTCCGCACCACCACAGAAACCCTCCAACCAATAACAATCACAGCCGACACAGGAGGGCCTGAAGAAATCCGGGAATGGATCACCATCACCGCCACCCCAAACACGGTTATCTACAACTCGGGCGATACCGACACCAACCCCACCCAAACCGAATGCCCGGCCGAAGCAGCCGACGACCCCTACGTGATCGAAACCCCCGGAGTCTGTAGTTACTCCTACCGCAACAGCTCATCTATCAAACCCAACAACGTATTCGAAGCAGAACTCTCAATCACCTGGACAGTCGACTCCATAGATAAAGACGGCGTGCAACGAACACTGACCGTCGAACCAACCACCGAACAGGTCGATGTGGCTGTAGCCGAAGTCAAAGCCGTCAACGTCTACGATCGATAGTTCCGACAGCTCATGAGAGGTTTGATCAGGACGCCACGATCTGGAAGGTCGTCGATTGTCTCGACAGCGCACATTGCTGTTGTTGATATCAAATATGCGTCGTAGATGTAGACTAGTCTTGGAATGATAATGGTCTGCCTCGGGGGAGGGCAGCCTGAGGGATGAAAGGTTGAAGCGGCATGCGAAACGGTCTTGTCCGGATAACTAAGAATTATC
>JAHDCC010000039.1 GCA_020630065.1 Acidimicrobiales bacterium | reverse complement strand
CACCGAATGGCAGAAGGCTCACGAGAAAGTGCTTGACCATGGCGAAGGCAGACGAATTCAAGTAAAAACCGAAGAGTACTACCTTGAATCGGTCGCGGTGGCTGTCGAAGACGGTGTGCTAGACAGGGAATTAGTAGAACCATTCGGGGTTATCTATGGGGCAGTCAAAACCGAGACCGACGAAGCTGCTATTAGTTACTACGCCGACCTCGATGATGACGCCCGTGACCAAAACAAACAAGCAGCGTTAGCTAGCAGTTTCGTGTTTTCGATTCTACCGATCGATGATGACCTGATCGCCCAAGGCGTCTGGGCCGGTGAAGAAGCTCTAGGCTTGGCCGACCCGTTCAAAGTTCCCGACGACGCCGAAATTGAGGCGCTTCGAGACCAGCGAACCCAAGGGGTCACCGTAGACGAACATCGATCAACGTTGTTAAAAAACGTGGTGTATCAACGACAAATCGAAAAAGCGGTCGAAGACGGAACTATCAGCATCAACATCAATGGAGAAATCCGCGAGGTGTCGATCATTCAACGAGATGACGGGACGCACCGTATCCGATACTTTGACGGCGACCAGGGCAAGTTCGTTGAGGCCAAGTTGCCTCCACGCGCCACCGGCGACGAATACCACGAACGGTTCGACGGTACCGACGTTAACGCCAACGTGAGCCAAGCCCCTAACGCTAATGATTCATACCTTGACGGTGTCATCGCCAGCATCGACGACCGAGACGACCTAGTCGAACGAAGAGCCGAAGCGAACGTCGACCAAGGAATCGAAGGGACCCCCGAACAAAACTCTCAAGAAGCAGTGCGCGAAGCGAAGAAGAGGGTCGGGGGCCACAGTGCCGAGTGGGTGGCAGATGGACCCGAACCCAAAGAAGACGACGGATGGTGGCCCTTCTAACACTTCGACCCATCTTGCAAATCTATGGTTATCTGGTGGGCCAACTTAGATATCTTCAACCGTCCATAGTTTGAGCGCATCCCACCCTCCGGTCACAAGGCGGGTCCCGTCGGGTGACCACGCCACCGAATCCACCGAGTCGGTGTGCCCCTCAAAAAGTTTGATGATTTCACCCGTGGAGGTATCCCACAACCGAATAGTGCCATCATCGCTACCTGTGGCCAGTTGAGCACTGTCAGGCGACCACGCCACCGACCCAACAGAGGCGTTGAAACTACCGAGTTCGAGGTTTCGAAGATTTTCGCCCGTGGCCGGGTCCCACAACGTGACAGTATCGGCATCGGTGGCCGCTAGCATGGCGCCATCCGGAGACCACGCCACCGAATCGATCCAGACGTTGGCGGCCTCGATACCTTGGATAAGTTTGCCAGAAGCCGGGTCCCACAACTTAAGAGTAGGGTCTTCGGGGCCCTCACGGTCCACGCTGCCGCCAGAAGCCAAAATGGTTCCATCAGGCGACCACGCCACCGACCAGACGCCCTCGATATGGGCCTCGAACGTGTTGGTGCTTTCACCGGTAGTCACATCCCACAACCTGACCGTAGTATCCTCGCTACCCGTAGCTAAGGTCGTGCCGTCAGGCGACCAGGCGACAGACCTAACATCGTCGGTGTGTCCCTCAAAGATTTGAATTTCCTCGCCAGTTAAAACGTCCCACAGTCCAACGGTGTCATTATCATCGTCTTCTCCGCCGACTGCGAGCATGGTGCCATCCGGCGACCATGCGACCGAATCGATGGAACCTGCTCTCACGAAAGTCTGACTAACTTCTCCAGCTTCCAGATCCCACAATTCAATGTCAGAGCCTCCAACCGCCAGAATAGTGCCATCGGGAGACCAGAACATAGAATTAGCAAAGCCAGAATCTGCTCGAAGGGTAACAGCGACCGGGCCGTCATCTAGAACCCGCGGAACAATCACAAACCCAGTGGCCACAAGGCCTAACACAACGGCAACGAGGCCCAACTTACTTTTCCACCGAAATGTACGTTGCACCGCAAGCCTCCCAAGACCTTCACAACCTAAGACACTCAGATCATACTGCCTGCATTCGTTTCACCAAAACACGTCGGTTTGTCGAGTGGTTTCTATCCTTGGTGCTCAATGGCTGGGTGACGGTCCGCCGCATCTGGTAGACCTCTTGTTGGTCGGAGTTCCAGGTGGCCATCGGTGATGGTGTTCAAGCCAAACCGACGACCACCTGTGTATTTGGGGGGGAGATGATGAGAGGCGGCTACAAGCTGTAGTTGCCGTCCGAGTCGTAGGACCCGGTGCTGGTTTCGCCCCCTCCGCTGAACGCGTTGTTGGAACCTGAACTGCTTGAGGTCGAGCTGTTCGAGCTGGAACTACTGCTTGGTGTTGAGCTGTTCGAGTTAGAACTGCTGCTTGAGGTCGAGCTGTTCGAGCTGGAACTACTGCTTGAGGTCGAGCTGTTCGAGTCGGAGCTGTTCGAGTCGGAGCTGCTGGTCCCAACGCTCGTTCCGTTGGGGCCGCCGCCGTTAGATTGATCGAACGCGTTATTGACCGGACTGCCGTCAGAGCCGAAATTGTCTGAAGTATTGAAGTTGGATCCACCGCCGCTGAAGGTTGTTGTTACCGATGAGCCGTCAGAATATGTTGTGGTGACGGTTGAATCTGTCGATGCTGGTTCGGATTTTTGCTCCTTGCCAGATGGTGCAGGCGAAGTGGTCTCCGGAGAGTCTAAGTCGCTTCCCCAGCCATTGAACGTGGTGTTAGGGTTCTCAAGGTTAGGTTCCGGTGGTGTCGGTGCTGGTTCTGCACTCGCCGGGTCAGCCACGTTGGTGTTTGACGTTTCCTCGCCTGCGGCCGGTTCTTGGTCTGCGACAGAACCTTCATCTGCGACAGAACCTTCATCTGCGGCGGGTTCGGCTTCTGGTGCTGAGGGTTGGTTGTCCTGTTGCGGGGTTTCTGTCGGAAAAGACCCAGCGGGACGTTCATCGACGGTAACAGTACTTCTAGGGCCGCCAACCACGCTGTCGGTATCGGTTGTGGTTGTCACGGTGCCCGAGCCGTCTGGGTAGGTGGTGGTTTCTGTCGTCACCGTTTCGTGGGAGAAGCGGCCAGCGTCTCTTGTTGTGGTTGTAGTGACCGTCACCCCCGTCTCAGAGTTGTATCTGCTAGTGGTTGTCGTTGTTGTGTCGGTAAAGATTCCGTCGTCGGTCCGGCTGGAGTTGGTCGACCGGTTGCCTTCTGGGTCGACTGTTTCTTGAGATTCGATCGAGACGTCTGGAACAGCAAGCCCGTTTAGTTCCGCCGAGTTGTCAACGGTTCGTGAACCATCTGCTCCCACATGAACAGAGTTTTCTGCATTGCCGCGAGCGACACCGAGAATGTCGCCTTCGACCGTGGTCGAGCTCGTGTGGCTGCCATCTGGGTGGGTCTCGTCGGACGACGCCACCGAACCACCGCCGAGAGGTGTGGCCGCAGACAAGAGCGAGGACACTCCAGTGACTACGCCGTCGGTCGTCGTTACCGTGTCTTGTGACGTGTACTCGAGGTCAGTCACGGACACGTCGACGTTTGCGCCGACGCCTCCGCTCGCAGGCTCGGGTCCCGGTGAGTTGACTGAACCTTCGGCGCTCGCAGTAACGTTTCGACCCGCCGAGTACTGATCGGTGAGTGTAGTGGTTTGTTGTCCGGGGTTTCCGGTGTTGGTCGTGACGGTTTCGCTGGTGGTGTGGGTTAGTCCAACACCGGCGCCGATTTGAGTGTTTGCGTCTCCTCCCGGATTTGTTGGTGTGTCGATCCCGACGTGTCCGCCAAGGTTGGCTGACGTGTTGGTGCTGGTGCCTTCTGTGGTGGTGATTGATCCGTCTGGTTCGGTCACCTCGCTGTGGGTGTCGAGGTTGGTTTGTTCGACTGTGCCGGTGACCCCGATCTCGGCCGGGCCTCTGTTCACGTTGACTGAGCCGCTGACTTCGGCGTAGTTGCCTTCGCCCGTCGTGGTGTTGCCGTTGTTGTCGGTCGTGGTTTGGGTTACCGCACCGATTTCGACTGCGGCGTTCGAGGAGGCTGTTTTGCCGTCGACTTCGATTGAGATTTCGCCTCCAACTTTGTTGGTTTCGGTTTGTGTTCCTTCGCTTTTTAGTTCGGTCTTTGAGCTGCCTACACCATTGCCTGAAACGTTGACGGGTCCGGTTTGGGTTGTTTCGCCAGCTTTACCTTCGGTTGTGACAGAGCCCGAGTAGCGTCCTGTGCTGGATGTCGAAGTTGAAGTTGTAGTCGAAGTTGATGTGTTGTTGGTGGCGTCGGCGGTCAGAGTGGTGTTTGACGATTCGGTCGCCGCCGACGGGGTGGAGGTGAGGCTGACAGCGGTGCTTGCCGCTAGGGCCGCCATCGATGCGACCTTGGTCCAGCGAGAGATTCCCTTACGTGATTGTGGACGCGACGGTTTAAAGGTGCTGCTTGTCAGTAGCTCATCGATTTGGGCAATTGTTTCTGCGGTCGGGGCAGGGTTTTCTGCGCGCCCGTTGGGTGGATGTTCGTTTGTTGAGTGGGGCGAATACCTGCCTTGTTCGTAAAAGTCCCATCGTTGTCCTATTCGTTGTCCCATTTGGTTTCTCCCGTGGTGTTTCTTAGTCGATGGGGTAGATCCCAGGTAGGAGTTAAAAGTTCCCAGAAAACGCCGATTCTCAGCCGCATATTAGTTGAATCCGCAACTGTGACTAAAGTTAATATCAATGGACTCAAGTTTTGTGATACGATAGAGCATGCGCTCGATTGAGCCTCTATAGTTAGATCTTGTTACTTCACGATCGAATCTCAAATAACGTAAATTAGGAGAAATACCACCATGGCAAAAGCCGTAGGCATTGACTTAGGAACCACGAACTCTGTGGTCGCCGTGCTTGAAGCCGGCGAGCCAGTAGTGATCCCCAACTCAGAAGGCGCTCGAACCACCCCATCGGTCGTAGCGTTCAGTAAAGATGACGCCGAAGTCCTCGTCGGAGAGGTCGCAAAACGGCAGGCAATCACGAACCCCGACCGCACTATCCGCTCGGTAAAGCGCCACATGGGCACCAAGTGGACCACCGATATTGATGGCAAAGCGTATACCTCGCAAGAGATCAGCGCCCGCACTCTTATGAAACTCAAACGCGACGCCGAAGCGTACTTGGGTGACACCGTGACCCAGGCCGTTATCACAGTGCCTGCGTACTTCGACGATGCTCAGCGAACCGCCACACAAGAAGCAGGCCAAATCGCCGGTTTGGAAGTTCTTCGTATCATCAACGAACCGACCGCAGCTGCGCTGGCTTATGGTCTCGACCAGGACGAGTCGGATGACCAAACCGTCCTTGTCTTCGACCTTGGTGGTGGCACCTTCGACGTTTCCGTTCTCGAAATCGGCGACGGTGTCTTCGAAGTAAAAAGCACCTCGGGTGACACAGAACTTGGTGGCGACGACTGGGACCAGGCCGTAATCGACTGGCTGGTTTCACAATTTAAGAACGCTCACGGCGTCGACCTTTCCGCCGACAAAATGGCAGCCCAACGGCTCAAAGAGGCGGCCGAAAAAGCTAAGATTGAACTGTCTCAAACGCAGCAGACTTCAATCAACCTTCCGTTCATCACCGCTAACGCTGACGGCCCTCTTCACCTCGAAGAGAACCTGACACGCGCCAAATTCGAAGAGCTGACCGGAGAGCTTCTCAAGCGAGTCAAAATTCCGTTCGAAGCAGCTATCAAAGACGCTGGCCTCAAAATGGGCGACATCGACCACGTGGTTCTCGTCGGTGGTTCAACCCGGATGCCTGCAGTTTCTGAACTGGTCGAATCGATGACTGGCAAAGAAGCAAATAAGTCGGTTAACCCTGACGAAGTAGTAGCAGTCGGTGCCGCTGTCCAAGCCGGCGTACTCAAAGGCGACGTCAAAGACGTACTCCTCCTCGACGTGACCCCACTATCTCTTGGTATCGAAACCAAAGGTCAGGTCATGCACAAACTGATCGAACGAAACACCACCATCCCAACTCGACGCACCGAAGTCTTCTCCACCGCGGAAGACAACCAGCCAGCGGTAGAGATTCACGTACTTCAAGGTGAACGTGAGATGGCGATGTACAACAAGACGCTCGGCAAATTTCAGCTAGTTGAACTGCCTCCAGCGCCTCGTGGTGTACCGCAGATCGAAGTGACATTCGATATTGATGCCAACGGCATCGTGCACGTATCGGCCAAGGACCGGGCTACCGACAAAGAACAGTCGATCACTATCACCGGCCAATCAACCCTCGACGATAGCGATATCGAGCGAATGGTTAAAGACGCCGAGGCTCACGCCGAAGAAGACGCTGCTCGACGCGAAGAAGCTGAAGTGCGCAACAACGCCGATTCGCTTGTTTACCAGACCGAAAAGCTTCTCAAAGACCAAGCTGACAACATCCCGGCAGAAGAGAAATCAACTGTTGAAGATGCGTTGGCCGATCTGAAGAAAGCTATCGCCGGTGACGATGTCGAAGAGATCAAAGACTCAACCGAGAAACTGATGACCTCAAGCCAGGCGGTCAGCACAAAGCTGTACGAACAGGCTAGCCAAGCGTCGCCTTCCGATGCCGCACCGTCTGAAGACGCCAACGACGACGATGTCGTCGACGCTGAAATCGTTGAAGACGAAGACGACGACGAAAACAGCGACGGGTAACAAGTGGCCGATTCAAACAACGAGAAGGCGAACTCGTCGCCGACAGACCGTTGGGCCGATGACGTAGTCGAAGGGGCCGCCGCAGCGAAAGCTGCGGAGTCCGGCCCCGGCGGCATCGTCCATGAGGTAGGCGGAGACGACGACGAAATGTTGTTCTCCAGCGCCATCCCGGACGAATCCGAAGTCGAAACCGTCGAAGTTGACGATTCGACCCAAGACGACTCCGACCAAGACGTCGAAATGGTCGAAGACGACGGTCAACCTCTAGGTGAAGCGGTCTCGGTCGAAGGTCTGATCTCAGATCTGGAACGAGTTACCGAAGAGAAAAACCAGTACCTCGACACCTCTCGTCGACTGCAAGCAGATTTCGAGAACTACCGGAAACGGGTAGCCAAAGACACCTCAGACGCCAAAATCCGTGGAAAAGAATCGGTCATATCTGGTCTGCTGAACGTGCTCGACGCCTGCGACGGAGCCGTGCAAAACGGTGCCGAAGACGTCGAACCGATACGGGCAGCCCTGCTCAGCTCCTTAACGAGCCAAGGGTTGGAACGGATCGACCCCGTCGACTCGCCATTCGACCCCGAGCAGCACGAAGCCGTAATGCACGAACCGGCAGAAGATGGCGAAGGCCCAACGGTCGCCGAAGTTATGCGCCCCGGTTACAGCATTAGCGGGCGAGTTGTTCGGCCTGCGATGGTTCGGGTGCGAGGGTAAGAAGTAAAGAAAGAAGCGAGATCTGATGCCACAACAAGATTGGTTAGAAAAAGATTTCTATAAAACCTTGAACGTGTCGGAAGACGTTTCCGACGCAGAGCTAACAAAGGCATACCGCAAATTAGCTCGCAAATATCATCCGGACGCAAACCCGGGTGATCAGAAGGCTGAAGATCGTTTCAAGAAAATTTCCGAAGCCTATGACGTCCTAGGCGACGAAACTCGTCGAAAAGAGTACGACGAGCTGCGTCGCCTAGGGCCCATGGGTGGCTTGGGCGGTTTCGGTTCCGGTGGTTCAAGCAGAAGCGGCGGTCAACAAGGCTACGATTTCTCAGGTCAAGACTTCTCGGGGCAAGATTGGTCCGACATTCTTGGCGGCCTGTTCAACAACCAGAGCCAAACCCGAGCTAGCAGCGCGAAAAAAGGTGAGGACCTAGAAGCCTCACTGAGCCTTAGCTTCAACGACTCGATAACAGGTGTGACCACATCGGTTCATCTGACATCAGACGTCGCTTGCACCACATGTCACGGTTCGGGAGCCAAACCAGGCACAACCCCGTCGGTATGTCAGGCATGTAAAGGCCGAGGCGTTTCCGACCTCAACCAAGGTTTGTTCTCGTTCAGCCAGCCATGTTCGGCATGTAACGGCAGAGGCCGAGTTGTCGTCGACCCATGTCCAACCTGCCAAGCAAGCGGGATACAACGCAAACCCCGCCAAGTGAAGGTCCGCATTCCAGCTGGAGTACGTGACGGTCAGCGCATCCGACTCAAAGGTCGAGGAACGCCCGGTCGAAACGGCGGACCCACCGGCGATCTATTTGTAAAGGTAAAAGTAATGTCTGACGAAACGTTCGGTCGTTCAGGGAAAAACCTGACGATCGACGTGCCAGTAACGTTCGCTGAAGCAGCCCTAGGGGCCAAAGTTAGAGTGCCAACAATGCAAGGCGACCGAGTAACCCTAAAAATACCCGAAGGGACACCTTCAGGTAAAACGTTCCGGGTGCGCGGCAAAGGTGTCGCCTCCGGTGGCAGCACCGGTGACCTTTTAGTAACCGTTGTCGTCGACATACCGACCCATCTGAACCCGCAACAAAAGGCGGCGGTCGAAGCATTCGCCAAGGCCTCAAGTGTTTCCCCACGAGAACATCTAGATACTAAATTTAGTTAGCACAACGATTGATAACCCGACTATAGACACGGAAAGGGACAGGCTCACATGGCAAGAAATATGCAAGCGGTTTATGTGATCTCCGTGGCAGCCGAGCTGGCAGGATGCCATCCACAAACCCTCCGAATCTATGAACGCAAAGGGCTGCTTTCGCCAGCCCGAACCGGAGGCGGATCGAGACGTTATAGCGACGCCGACCTCGACCGTCTTCGACGCATCCAAGAACTCACCGAAGAAGGTTTAAACCTAGCCGGTGTCAAAAAAGTTCTGCAGCTCGAAGCCGAAGTCGTTCGGCTGCAAAACAAGATGGCCGAACTCGCCAATCAGTCAGCCCAACAAGTCGCCGAAACCCACCGTCAATACCGGCGAGACCTCATCCCGGCGCCACGCGAAGTCACGCTATACCAGCGGCCGCGCCCGCCCCGATAAACCCGTCCCTCTAACCAAGACGCACTAGCACATATCTAGGACTACCAACGGAGCTACATTATGGCTGTTGATCCCAACAAATGGACTATCAAAACTCAAGACGCGGTTAAAGTCGCGATCGAACGGGCGAGCAAAGAGTCTCACCCCGAAGTAACCCCCGACCATCTTCTCTCAGCACTACTCGGTCAAGCCGAAGGTGTCGTGCTGCCAATTCTGACCCTGCTCAAACGGCCGCCAGCGAAACTGCGAACCGAAACCGAAGAAGCGTTAGATTCGTTATCCAAAGCGTTCGGTTCCGAACCAAAGTTCTCGCGTCAAACCAACCGGGTTCTCGAAGACGCTGACGCTGTTCGAAAGGACCTTACCGACGAATACTTGTCGACCGAACACATTCTGCTCGGGTTAGCGAACCCTGACCCCGGCGGCGCGACCGCGAAACGAATCGACCTTACACGCGACGAACTGCTCGAAGCGTTACAACAGGTTCGCGGTTCGCATCGGGTAACGAACCAAAACCCTGAAGATACCTATCAGGCGTTGGAACGGTTCGGTCGTGACCTGACCGAAGACGCCCGTGCCGGTAAACTCGACCCCGTAGTTGGACGTGACGAAGAGATCCGTCGGGTGGTTCAAGTACTGAGCCGTCGCACCAAAAACAATCCGGTTCTCATCGGTGAACCCGGTGTCGGTAAAACCGCTATCGTCGAAGGTTTAGCACAACGCGTTATCGAAGGCGACGTACCCGACAGCCTCCGAAACCGTCGAGTGATTTCACTCGACATTTCAGCCATGCTGGCGGGAGCAAAATTTCGGGGCGAGTTCGAAGAACGCCTCAAGTCGGTACTGAAAGAAATAACGGACGCCGACGGTGAAGTCATCACGTTCATCGATGAAATGCACACAGTTGTCGGAGCCGGCGCAGGTGGCGAGTCTGCAATGGACGCCTCAAATATGTTGAAACCAATGCTGGCCCGAGGCGAACTGCGGATGGTTGGTGCGACCACGCTCGACGAGTACCGCCAATACATCGAGAAAGATCCGGCGTTGGAACGACGTTTCCAACAGGTCTTTGTTGGCGAACCGTCAGTTGAAGACACCATCGCGATTCTTCGAGGTCTCAAAGAAAAATATGAGGTGCATCACGGTGTCCGTATCCAAGACGGAGCCTTGGTAGCAGCCGCTGTCTTATCTGACCGATACGTCACCGGTCGGTTCTTACCTGACAAAGCGATCGACTTGATGGACGAGGCCGGGTCGAAACTTCGGATCGAAATCGATTCGCTACCAACCGAAATCGATGTGGTTGAACGCCGTATCCGTCAGCTCGAAATGGAACAAGTCGCGCTGGGTAAAGAACGCGACGACGAATCGTTGGAACGGCTTGGTGAACTCGAAGCCGAACTAGCTGATCTTAAAGAGCAGTCAGATGGGATGAAAGCCCACTGGCAAAACGAGAAAGAAGCCATTTCGATTATCGCTGCGCTAAAAGGCGAACACGAGGAGTTGAAGAATCAGGCCGAACGAGAGTCCGATCTTGAACGAGCAGCCGAAATTCGGTACGGTCAGCTCCCGACGTTAGAGAAACAAATCGAAGAAGCTTCGGCCGTATTAGCCGATTTGCAGGCGTCCAAAACGATGCTTAAAGAAGAGGTAGACGAATCCGATATCGCCGAAGTTGTTAGCCGATGGACCGGGGTGCCATCTAGTCGACTGATGGAAGGCGAAGCGTCGAAACTGCTGCGTCTCGAAGAAGAACTCCACGCTCGAGTTGTCGGCCAAAACGAAGCAGTGTCGTCGGTGGCTCGTGCCATCCGCCGGAGCCGGTCAGGGTTAGCTGACGAAAATCGGCCGATCGGCAGCTTCCTATTTCTTGGGCCGACCGGTGTCGGTAAGACCGAGTTGGCTCGTACGTTGGCCGAATTTATGTTCGATGACGAACGAGCGATGATTCGTATCGACATGAGTGAATACATGGAGAAGCATTCGGTGAGCCGACTCATCGGCGCCCCTCCCGGATATGTCGGCTACGACCAAGGTGGCCAGCTGACCGAAGCGATCCGTCGTCGCCCATACGCGGTCGTGTTGTTGGACGAAGTCGAGAAGGCCCACGCCGACGTGTTTAACGTGTTGCTTCAGCTGCTCGACGACGGGCGGTTAACCGACGGTCAAGGGCGAACCGTTGACTTCACAAACGTCGTGATGATTATGACGTCGAATCTGCCGGGTGACCCGAAAGATTTCTTCCGGCCAGAGTTCATCAACCGGGTGGACGACATTGTCCGGTTCTCTGAACTTACCGAAGAGAACTTGGTTGGCATTGTCGATATTCAGCTCCGTAGCCTCGTTGAGCGGCTGTCGCTTAAACGGCTGTCGTTGGAGGTTTCAGATGGGGCAAAGGCTCGACTCGCAGCACTAGGGTACGATCCGGCGTTCGGTGCTCGACCGTTGAAACGTGTAATTCAACGGGAACTTGTTGACGAACTCGCTGTGCTCATTCTTGACGGCAAAATCGAAGAAGGGTCAACGGTCAAGGTCGACGTCGACGGGGAAGAACTCACAATCGGAGTCTGACCGGCAACTCCGCAGATGGCCTGGTGTGGCGATCTGCGGAGTTACATATCAGCTAAGGCTGTCGTTGACTAGCCGTTGTTGGTGACAGTCACCTTCAATACTGGACCACGCCAATCGAAGCTAGACGGAAGGTCGCCGACACCACGTAGGGTTGGGTGGCGGTTGATTTTTCCGAAGCCGTCGATTTCTGGTTGGTCTTCGCCGTTGCCGCCTGGAGCGCCTTCAGGTGTGCTGCAGAACGGTGCAGGTACGATGTCTTCACGGCGTTCGGTGTTTAGCTCGGCGCCAGCGTCGTAACCTCGAAGATAGTACGTCTTGGTTTTGCCAACCGCCGGAAGGTTCTTAGAGTCAAGCCCTGCAAACCCGTCGTTGGTGCAAATGATCATGGAGACAATACTGAGTCGGTTCTGATCGGTGGCGAAGTCAAAATCGCGAGACTCCCCTGGACCGATCGGCCCATCGGGGCCTGCGGCTACACCACTAACACCAAGACCATTGTCGTCGACGGCTGCTTTGAGTTCAGCTTCGAGCACAGGAACTTGGCCAAGCTCAGCCACCGCAACTACGCCAGGGCTAGGTGCCGCGCCAAGCGACCAAACACCGGCCTCGGAACTATGGGCAGCAAAGTTGAGTGGCGTGAAGTACTGACCTCCGGTCAGGTTCTCAACGGTGGCGCTGTAGTTTGCTGGTTCGGCCGGTGGAGCTGGAGCATCGACCCGTGTTACCTTAACCGAGCCTACCGAACCTCGACGCCAGTCGAAGCTAGACGGAAGGTCGCCGACACCACGTAGGGTTGGGTGGCGGTTGATTTTTCCGAAGCCGTCGATTTCTGGTTGGTCTTCGCCGTTGCCGCCTGGAGCGCCTTCAGGTGTGCTGCAGAACGGTGCAGGCACGATGTCGTCGCGTACTTCGGTGTTAAGTTCGGTGCCAGCGTCGTAGTCCCGCAACTTGTAGGTTTTGGTTTGCCCGTCTCGTGATGGAAGCCAAGCCGAGTTGACTCCACCAAACCCGTCGTTAGTGCAAATGATCATCGAGACGGTGCTGAAACGACGCTCGTCGGTAGTGAACGAGAACGTTGCGGATTCACCGGGGGCGATTGGAGCATCAGCGCCGACACCGCTGACACCTTTACCGGCGTTGTCGACAGCGCCTTCTAGTTCTGCTGCCAAGACAGGCACTTGACCCAATTCGGCTACTGCTTCAACACCGGGACTAGCCGCTTTTCCTCGTTGGAAGACCCGAACCGACGAGTCATGGGCGGCCCAGTTTGGAGGTGTGAGATACTGACCGGCTGTGTTGTTGGTGATCGTTACTTCGTAGGTTGCTTCCGCTCCATGGCCGGAACTGGTTTGGGCGCTTGCAGCGCCTGGTGTTAGTCCGGTCAGAAGGGAGGCCCCAACTGCAGTGGCCGTCGCGAGCGCGACCCGTGTTCTTCGCATAGTTTTGCTCCTTGCTCGACTCAGTCGAGTTGTCCAGCGCCCGATAGAAGTTCAGGCGAGCTAGCCCTCGAGGCCAGCCAGGTTATTGTCCAAGAATTTGGCTAATAATTCGAGTTTCTGAACGGTTGTTAAGAAGATAAACAGACTTGTGAACGAGTCTTGGATTTCTGTTGGAGCGAGGGTTAGGGCCGTGTTGCTTGGGCTGTTTATTTGGGGTTTTGTTTGTAGATGATGGTGTATTTGCCGTTGCCGCGTTCGTCGGCGATGTCGGAGATGGCGAGGCGTTTGCCGTCGGGGCTGAATACGACGTTTACGGCGGCTTCGAAATCGGAGGGTGGGAATTGTTGGATGAGGTTTCCGGTTTTGACGTCGAAGATTCCTGATACTCCTATTCCGCCGGCGGCGAGTTGGGTGCCATCAGGGCTGTACTCTAACGAAAACAGGGCGCGGGTTTTAAGAGGGTCGAAGGGGATGGTTTTTTCGAGTTGTTCGGTTTCGAGGTTCCAGATGAGGATTGTTTCAGCCTCATCGTCCTCGACTGCGTAGTGTTTGCCGTCGGGGCTTACGGTGCCCAGTCCGGGTGTGTCGTCGGGTGACGTGTTGCCGAATGCGGTGAGTAGGTTACCGGTTTGGGGGTCCCATATTCGGATCAGGCCGTCTTCGTTGGTGGTGATGATTTTGGTGCTGTCTGGGGTGAACTGGATCTCGGTGATGCTACTAGTTTGGTCGGTGATGTTGTGTAATAAATCTCCGGTTGTGGCGTCCCAAATGTTGAGGTTTCGTATTTCCGGGTCGTTTAGTCCGGCAGCGGCTAGATAGGCTCCGTCGGGGCTGAAGTACGGCGCACCGGAAATGTCGGGAATGTCGTAGAGGGTTTCGGCGGTTTCGGGGTCCCACACTCGGATGGCGTACCTTGGTTCTTGCTCGTCTTCGGGTTCGTCAACGATGGTTGTGTCGCTATATGTATCGGGTTCGGTTTCGTTGAGATCAACAATGGCGGCGATGATGCCGTCGTTGTTGACAGCGATGAAATCTGTGTCCCAGCCGATGTCTAGTTTGGTGAGGGTTTTGGTTTCGAGATCCCATACGCGTTGCCCTCTTATTGGTTCGCCTGGCTGACGTAGCAGTCCGGGTCTGGTCATATAGAGTTTTGTGCTGTCGGGGTTGAACGCGAGGTCGTCTCCGGTGTCGTTGAGTCGGATTTCTTCTACCCAGGGCAGGTCGTCGGGGTGTGCGGTTGTTGTAGTGGCGTTGGCGGTGTCGGAAGAACCACCACAGGCGGATGCGAGCAGACTAGCAACGCACGCTAATGATACGGCTGTTCGGTTTAGAGTCCAAGCCATGGGTCGGCCGCCTTTCTATCAACACCAGTTATATCTTCGAACGAGTTCGCCGCGTTGGGGGTTGGGGCCGACGTTCCAGTTTCTTCGGCTAGCGCTTGGTTAAACCCTTGTTCGGAACCGACAATATCGTTGGCTGCTGACGCGTTCTGCTCGATCGGATGATTGTCCTTTTCGAGGGCATTCCAGTCGAGCAACTCGTTTTTCGTTGGGGTCCAGGTTTCTCCGGTGTCGTCGACTACATGCAGTACTGGGGTTTCGGTGGTCACCCCCGTTGACGGGTCTGTAACCGTCTCGGTTACAACAGACACAGTCACAACCCCTACAGTGTTGCCGTTTTGCTGGTTTCTTACCGGTATGTCGATTTGTTCGCCGGTGGCTTGTAGCCACGCGATCCGGCCTTGAGCGCGGGCTT
>JAHDCC010000038.1 GCA_020630065.1 Acidimicrobiales bacterium | reverse complement strand
GCTGTTGTGAGCTAATCCCCCTCGCTAACAGCCCAGACCACACCACTTTTTGCTGTCCTCTTAGGCTCTACCAGAGCGTCACAAGACCAACAACAACAAACATGCAACTTCGTTCATGGCACTTGCACTAAATACCGGTACCCTTGGGAGGGTCGACTCGGTACAGAGTGGAGACGCAAGGAGAAGCGTGAACGTAAGAATCCTTACAGGGTTAAGCCTCAATCAGCGGGAGATACGGTGACGTCCCCCCCGCACGGCATCCAGGCGGAAAAAGCGCAACCAGCAACACCCACCGCAGAAACTCTCCCTGCAACACTCGACCCCGCCGTGCATTCGCACCGACGTCACAACCCACTCACAGGGCAATGGGTAGTAGTTTCTCCCCATCGGACCAAACGGCCATGGTCTGGTTCCACCACGAGTCATGTCGAACAGCGGCCTAGCTACGATTCGTCCTGTTACCTTTGCCCAGGTAACACCCGGGCGGGAGGCGCGGTCGCAAACCCCGACTATCCAAACACCTTCGTCTTCGAAAACGACTTTTCGGCCCTAAATAGCGGGTTACCTGCCGTGGGCGACCTCAGCTCAGATCTCTTTCAGCTCGAAACCGCAGAAGGTGAATGTCGGGTCATCTGTTTCTCGCCCAACCACAGTCTCACCCTCGGCGATATGACGCCAGAAGAAATCGGGCAGGTCATTAGCTTGTGGCAGTCACAAACGACCGAACTCGAAGCGTCCCACCAATGGGTGCAGATCTTCGAAACCCGCGGCGATATCTGTGGCTCTTCGAACCCTCACCCACACGGCCAAATTTGGGCATCGAACTTCATGCCCGACGAACCTCAAAAAGAACTACTCAAACAAACCGAATACCTTGCTGCACACGGCACCCATCTTCTACTCGACTACGCAGAACAGGAAATGGAGTCTGGCGATCGCCTAGTTGTAGCCAACGACAACTGGATGGTTGTCGTCCCGTACTGGGCGTATTGGCCATACGAAACCCTCGTTCTGCCTCGTCGACGAATCGCCAGTCTCGCTGATCTCGATAACGCCGACCGTACCGATTTGGCCGACGTTTTAAAAAGAATGCTCCAGGCGTTCAACCAAGTATTTGACACGCCGTTCCCGTACTGTTCAGGATGGCACAGCGGAGGCCTTGCCCACCGGGATGTATGGCAGTTGCACGCCCATTACTATCCACCGCTTCTCCGGTCGGCCGAGGTGGCCAAGATCCCAGCCAGCTACGAACTATTAGCCAGTTTTCAGCGAGACTTCACGCCAGAATATTCAGCTGAGCGTCTCCGCTCGCTGATAAGCGGTTCATAAACGTCGCAAATATTTCGGAGTCAAAAGTCACCGTAGGGTGCTGTGTTGAATTACAGTGTTACCTGTGCGAAACATAGGAAAGCGGAAAGAAACCAAGATGGTGCGACCGGCACAAATCGGTTCGCCTGGCCTGCTCGTCGGTTTAGGGGCTTGTGTCTTCCTGGCGGGCTGTGGTGGTACACAAAGTATCACCTCCGATAGTCTTGCCGTCACGTCCGACACCCAAGTCGCAGACGTTGTAGAGGAATCGAATCCCGTCGATACCCCAGCTGGCCCTCAATCGGGTGACA
The DNA here is from genome assembly GCA_020630065.1 of Acidimicrobiales bacterium. Lineage (GTDB taxonomy): Bacteria > Actinomycetota > Acidimicrobiia > Acidimicrobiales > SZUA-35 > JAHDCC01. The sequence goes on along the minus strand of JAHDCC010000038.1, from coordinate 13,134 downwards.
TTGAAGCCACCATCAAAACAGTGGAAGACGAACTTGGAGCTCTGGACAGTTTAGGTCCAACTACACAGCTAACGAAGTCCGATATTGTTATCGATTTCCATAGCTCGCCTGAGGACTACCGTTCAGTAGACGGCACGATCCTCGAGGTCGAATCGACTTCGGATGACGGTCACTATGTAATAGGCCGCATCGACGACACCTTAGCGGCCCGGATAAGCCTCACCTGTGCAGAAGGTCAGCCCGGAGATTTGTTAATCACCGATCTCGCTGGTCGGCCTTACTCCGAGGAATGGGTTCCCGTAATCGACCGGCTAGTGCCGTCTTTCGTGGCCGCTTCGGGATGTGAATCCTCGCTTCTTGGAGCCCCAACCGACTGTCTCGACCTGCCTGACGATCCGGCAGCCTGTATCCCAGGCGACGGCGTCGAAGAGTAGGCGGTGCCTCAGATGGCAGGTCTGTCCCAGGCGAATGGGTAGGGAATAGACATAGACCTAAGCCACCTGAGGCACGCTGTGCACGGTGCACATACATATAGAGACCTCGACATGGACAAAAGTTCGAACTTTTCTGAAAAGATTTCGTAGAAGCTACAGATCGCTGGTTGAGGCGCCCGGCTCTTTGGTTGCGGCCTGAACAGACTACACTTGGCAACCATGATAGATTTTGCTGTAGTTTGGCACTGGTGGATCGGCTTTCTCCTTAGCTTTGGAGCTATTGGACTAGTGGTTTTCACCATTATTGGTTACATCAACAAGGTTGTCCGCCCCCAGTACCCAAAGAAGTAATAACACATGGCTGTTTCGGTTGATTGGGACTTTGCCCGCACGGTAGCGGGTAAGTTCTCAGGTGAAGATACATTCGCGTCTGCAGACCGAAACGGTGCGATGTCGGCCGAAATGGTTCGGCTGACCTCACAAGCTGAACAGCTCGTAGAAGCTGAAACCGGGTTAGTGTCTAATGCCGGACTGGCCCGAGGTAAAACCATCGACCGGCTCGAATGGGTCGACGTAAACCTGAGCAGCTTTCAACGACTTCTTCGACCGTTACTTCAAAAGATGGGTTCTGAAGAACAATCAGAACCCACCAACGTCGTAAGCCGGTCGTTAACTTCCGCCGCCGAAGTCGTCGGCCCCAAAATTTCGGGTGCCGAAGTTGGGGCGATGCTGGGTTGGATGTCAGGCCGCGTCCTCGGCCAATACGACCTCCTCGTTATCGAAGACGAACGACCCGAAGATCAAGATTGGGTCTACTACGTCGGGCCGAACGTGTTGAAAATCGAACAGCGGTTCGGGTTCCCCCCATCAGAGTTTCGGCTGTGGCTAGCCGCCCACGAATGTACCCACCGGGCCCAGTTCACGGGAGTTCCCTGGCTACGCCCATATTTTCTTAGCCTCGTTAACGGTCTGCTCGACAGCGTCGAGGCTGATCCGAAACGTCTCGCCGATGCGGCCAAATCGTTGGTAGCTGACCGTCGTTCTGGCACCCAAACCATTAAAGATGGTGGAGTAGCCGCATTGTTGGCGACGCCAGCTCAGAAAGAAACTATGGACAAGATGACTGGGCTCATGAGTCTTCTTGAGGGGCACGGGGATGTCATCATGAGCCGTGCGACCGAGGGCCTTATCCCGAGTCAAGCACGGTTCGCTCGGATCATGACTTCTCGCCGGTCCAACGCTTCGTTCCTCGCCAAGTTTGTACAACGCATAACCGGGCTTGAAGGCAAAATGGCGCAATACCGTGAGGGCGAGAACTTTATCGCCGCCATCGAAAAGGCTGGTGGGCAGGAATTGTTCGACCAGGTTTGGGTGGGTCCGGAAGCGTTGCCAACTATTGAAGAGATCCGCAACCCTGATCTTTGGATCGCTCGTATGGGTGCTCCGCTTCCAACATAGCGACTGCGCCTACATGTCTATACCCGATTTGGAAGGCTTGCTTCGTAGATGTAGGTTCCCTTCGACTGGAACAGACGTTGTTTGTGGCGTCTCTGGAGGCGCTGATTCGTTAGCGCTTCTTGTGTTGGCGGTGGAAGCCGGTTTGAGTGTGACCGCCGTACACGTTGACCACGGGATTCGGGATTCATCTAAAGGGGAGGCCGAATTCGTGTCGGAGGTGGCGGCCACGTTCGGGGCGGACTTTCGATCCGTCGAAGTCGACGTAGCGGCCGGGTCCGACTTGGAGCAGCGAGCGCGGGTCGCCCGCCACGCAGCGCTCGGTCCAGAAGCCTTGTTGGGACATACCGCCGATGATCAAGCCGAAACCTTGCTGATCAATTTGATTAGGGGCGCAGGTCTGTATGGGCTGGCCGGTATCGAACCAAATAGGCAGCATCCGATTCTGGCGTTGCGTCGCTACGAGACACATCAGATCTGTGATGCCGTTGGGCTAGTTCCGTTCCATGACCCTTCAAACGACGACCCTCGTTTCGTTCGTAATCGAGTTCGTTCTGAACTTCTACCGCTCATTGCCGATATCAGCGAACGGGACCCTGTGCCTTTGTTAGTTCGTACCGCCGAATTGTCTCGATCTACTGGTGAAGATCTTGATCTGTTAGCTGCAGAGCTGGACCCGACCGATACTAAAGCTCTTCGTGCAGTGCCGGGTTCCGTTGCGGTGGCGGCGTTGCGAACCTGGTTGCGGGACGGGTTAGGTCACCCTCCAAGCGCAGCCGAGTTGACCAGGGTTTTAGCAGTTGTGCAACACGACGTGATCGCTTGTGAGCTGTCTGGTGGGCGGCGAATTGCTCGGACCGAAGGAATCCTTCGGATCGAGCCTTCAGATAGGTAAGCTTGGAGGCTATGTCCGCCGAAATACTTGGCATTCTTAATGTCACCCCCGATTCGTTTAGCGATGGCGGAGCTTTTATGTCTCCGGTTGCCGCGGTAGCTCGGGCCCACGAGATGCTTGAAGAAGGCGCAGACATTATTGACGTTGGCGGCGAATCAACCCGACCCGGTGCCAAACAAGTCGATATTGATACTGAGCTTTCTCGCGTTATCCCGGTGATCGAAACGCTCGCTCCAACTTGTCGCCTGGCGATAGATACCCGCCACGAAGAAGTAGCACGGGCCGCTATCGCAGCGGGAGCTTCGATTATCAATGATGTGAGCGCATCATTGTGGCACGTGGCCGCAGACACCGGTGCTGGCTGGATTGCCATGCATATGAAAGGTCAACCGGGCGATATGCAGCTCGGTCCGAGTTACACCGACGTGGTGGCCGAGGTTCGAGATTTTCTGGTCGGTCGAGCTGAACAGGCCAAAGAAGCCGGCGTTGAACAAATCTGGATCGACCCCGGTTTTGGGTTTGGAAAAACGTTGGAACAGAACCTTGAGCTTCTCGCTGGGCTTGACAGCTTGGTCGAAAGCGGCTTTCCTGTGGCTGTTGGAACGTCCAGAAAGTCGATGTTGGGGAGTCTAATTGCCCGTTCTGACGGGGCAGATGACCAGACTCCTGTGAATGATCGCCTAGAAGGTTCCGTTTCGACCGCTACGTATGCAATGATGCTTGGAGCGAAACTTATTCGAGTCCATGATGTTAAGGCAGCCCGTCAAGCTGTCACCGTCGTATCAGGGGAGTGAAATGGCAAAAGGAAAGTGGGCACAAGGTATTAAGCCCCGAAGTTTTCAATGGGTGATCGAGGATCAGCTGGCGGTTTGTGTGCGTCCCGGCGGAACCGGCGACAATCATCGTCGTGTCCGCCGCCAAGAAGAAGTCATTTGGCTTCGAGAAAACCGGTTCTCGGCTATCGTTTCACTTCTTCCGTCGAACCACAATCTCCATTCGTATGATGAGCTCGGCTTGCCGTGGCATCATTGGCCATTCCCACCGTCGATAGATTTCGAAACCTATCTTCCGATGTATTACAGCGAGCTTCAAAAGCTGTTGGCTGACAAGAAGAAGTTGGTTCTTCATCTTGAGGAGATCGGTGACCGGGTTGGTGGTTTCATCGGTGGGTATTTGCGGTGGACTGGGATGGTGTCGGTGACGTTTGAAGCGATCACGATGACTGAGCGGTTATTGGGCCGTCAGTTAGGGCCGGAAGGTCGGGCGATTATTACCTCCGCTGGATCAGCTGCCGATAAGAAAGCGGAAGCGGCGATTGATTTGGTTGATGCCGAACGGTCGAAAGAGTTCTCGTCGGTCGCTAACGACAGCGACTTTATTCCTGCGTCTCAGACGCCTTGGATCGGATAGATGGCCGACGGCGGCGAAGGTTCGGACCGGATAGAGATCCGAGGGCTTGAATGGTTGTTGTTTTGTGGCGTTCTTCCACATGAGAAAAGTCAGCGTCAACCATTCAGGTTTGATATTGATATTCATGCCGATGTATCTGAAGCCGGTGAGTCTGACGATCTGAATCACACCGTGAATTATGGGGCGTTTATCGACCGTCTTGATCAGGTTCTGATGGCCGAAAAATTTGAACTTCTGGAGCGGCTAGCGAAGCGGGTGACAGAAATAGCTTTCGAGTTTGATCGCGTCGACGCAGTAACGGTTAGGGTTCATAAGCTTCGCCCTCCGGTTGCCGCTCATGCTGTTTCGACTGGTGTCAGGATCCATCGGGTCCGGCCGGTCACCTAGACGTCTATGGTGGTCGCAGCGTATTTGGGTTTGGGTTCGAATATTGGTGATCGTCGAGCCACGTTGCGGTCGGCGGTGAACGCGATGGTGGATTTGGCTGTCGTGTCCCCGGTTTATGAAACTGCTCCGGTGGGGGGTCCGGAACAAGACGCATATTTGAATATTGTGGTGAAGCTTGAAACGGACCGTACGCCGAACGAGTTGCTTGCCTTGTGTGCCGAATTGGAAGCGGCCGCTGGTCGGGAACGTCTTGTTCGTTGGGGGCCGCGTACGTTGGACGTCGACGTTTTGTTGGTTGCCGCTGGCGATGAGCAACAGTTGGGTTATAGCGAAGTTGACGGGTTCTTGATTGTGGACGAACCGGATTTGGTGGTGCCTCATCCGAGGATGACGGTCCGCAATTTTGTTATGCAGCCGTTGTTTGATGTAGCCCCTGAACTTCGTGGTCACGAACTCGCACAGGCTCCACCCGGGGAGAAACCATTTGGCGATGTCACGTCGTTAGGTGCGTTGTGAGAATCTATGGGCGGCAGGGAAAGGTGCATGAACCCGAACCGATGACTGGCTCTGAAGGTTCGGCGTCGACCGATGAACCAAAGGTTGGCGAATCAGGTGACGTCGACGAATAGTAGTACACGTAACTCAAATTACCATTGGGCAAACGACGGTACCGAACGTCGGTGATCCCACCATGATCGTCGGTGACCCGAACCCCGAAGTATGTGGCCCGCGGCCCAGCATGGGGTGCTAATCCAGTATGCCAACCCGTGAAGAACTGTTGGTCTCGGTACCGGATGATCTCAGGGTGGGCCTCATTTTCTTGATACGGAGAACCACCGTAGAACTCGACGTTCAGGGTGTCGTTGTTCTGATCAGGGTCGCTCACGACTACCCGGCACAACGTAGTTGGACCACAAAGGGCTTGTCTAACTTCAGGTGGGGTGTTCACAAACGACGGGTCTGCGGCCGCCGCCGGAACATGAGCGGCTGCGACCAAGATAAACGCAGCCACCATGCTTGCCAGAACTTTCTTCATTGCCATTCCTCACGTTTCGGGACCGATTGCAGTCAAGCCGTAGCCCTCATAGTACGACCGGTGATTGTCCGACTTAATCGGGGGTTTCCCGAAACGTGACGAACGTTAGATGTCATCAGTGATGACCGGGCGATCTTTTAGTCCCGAGTAGTATCCCAAGAACTCATTCCGAGAGCAATACCACATTGGTGCTACCGAAGTCGTGTACTTCTCCTCGTCCGAGCACCCAACATCATTAGTGGAACATGAAGGGGCTACGTGTCGTTTGGTTACTACGCCTTAAACGTGAGCAGGAAACTGGCGCCGCCCAGTTCCGATAGAGGCGAACGTAGCACGACCGTGCCGCCATGGGCTTCAGTCACCTGACGAACGATAGCGAGCCCGATCCCGGAACCAGTCGAAGAGTCAGATTGCCAATATCGTTCAAAGACCTTGTTGTGGTTGTCAGGGGAAATACCGGGCCCCTCGTCGGTGACCGTTACAGCGATATAGCTATCTGCCCGCTGAGCCGAGACGGTGACCGAGCCGCCAGCAGGGGAGTGCTCAATGGCGTTGGTGACAACGTTCGATATAGCCCGCTCAACACTCAACTCGTCGACCCGGGCCGGTAGATTCCCGGCAGCATCGACCAGTATTGTCACACCGCCACCATCAGCTAACGGGGTGAGCGAATCGACCAAGCGGTTAATGACTGTGCCCAGATCGACCGGAATTTTGTTGAGCGAACGAGCACGACCTCTAGCATCGACCAGCAATGTGTCGATCGTGTCGGTCATCCGTTGCGTCATCGCGCCGGTTCGTTCCAGTCCTTGCCGATACACCTCGAGAGTCGGGTCGGGGTGAGCTAGGAGAACTTCGGAGTTTGTCGACAAAACAGCGAGTGGGGTTCGGAGTTCGTGACTAGTTTCTTCCAGCAGTCGTTCTTGGATAGTGATCGCTTCGTTGAGTGGTCGTATAACCCGCCCCGACCACCACCATGCGAACCAGGCGGCAAACGGAGCGAACCCTCCCATCACGATCAGGACAGCGATCAGGGGCAGGCCGGCTTCAACCCGCACAGCCTCTAATGTTGTTTGGTCGCTGCTGTCGATGACATCACTGTCAACGCTGTAACTGAACACAGCGCCCGATACGAGCAAAACAAAAATCGGGGCGTACGCGGTGGCGAAGCTGGTGGCGGCCAGTCGGAAACGCAACGACACCACCAGGTCACGCACCGGACGTCCGGTCTCGTCAAGTCGGCGACGCCAACGCCAACGCCGCCAACGACCACGACGTGTTGAACCGGCGTTGTTATCCGTCATGACTACCGATTCGATATCCAGCCCCTGCTACTGTGTGAATAATCTGAGGCTCACCCAGTTTGCGACGAAGACGACTCATGATGACTCGAACGCTGGTACTCATAGGGTCGGCGTTGCGATCCCAGACATGTTCCAACAGTTCCTCGGCAGACAGTACTCGGCCAGGGTACGTCATCAGATATCGCAACAACGCGAACTCTCGAGTCGTAAGCGACACGTCGCTTCCGGCTCGCGTCACCGATAGCGCTGCTGGGTCTACTCGAATGTCGTCAACGGTCAAGACGTTGGTGACCTGATCGTTGCGTCGATTGACGGCCCGTACTCGGGCCAGTAACTCTTCGAACGCAAATGGTTTCACCAAATAGTCGTCTGCTCCAGCGTCGAGGCCGGCTACACGCTGGGCGACTGCGTCCCGGGCGGTGATAATCACGATCCGGTTTGGGCGTTCCAAAAACGTTCCGTGTCCGAACTCACGAACAAGATCTAGGCCGTCGCCGTCAGGTAACCCCAGGTCGATGCAGGCCACATCGTAGGCGGTTGTCATCAACAGTTCTTCAGCTTCGGCCCGCGTTCGGGCCACATCGGTGGCGTAGGCTGCGTTCTGCAAACCCAACTCAAGAACGTCGGCCAGGTCAGGGTCATCTTCGATAAGTAATACACGCACTGGGTGTTCCTTCCTCCATGATCCTAGTCGACACGCTGGGCCGTGGTGACCCCGGTTGGGTTCTCTATTTTCAATGTCTGATCGGTCGGCCCAGGTCGGATCTGGAGAGGTTTCGCCTCGGCTTTGATGGCCCGGTACGGGGTGAAATTTCCTTCTTCGTCGGAAACGAACCACTCGCTGGGGTAACCAAACCCGAGACCTTCGGACCCTCCCTGCCGGTTGAGCTCGATCAGAGCAACGTCGGTGTCTTCGTCGAAGGTGAGCAGAACGTAGGTTACAGGAACATCAGCTACGACTGTCGCCAAAATTTCAGTATCGACTAGCGGTCCACGTTCAGCCTCAAGGCCTTCAAGGTAACGTTGACCTTCGCTAGTTTCACCGGCCAGAAACCGGGCAACGTTTGTTTCATGAAGCTCGATTTCGCCTTCGAAGCCGTCCGACGGTCCAGCGAATAGCGGAATCGTGTTTGGGCCGGTGGCGGTTACCCGCAACCCTCGATCGTCGTTGTCGTCAACGGCGATCTCAATTCGGTCTTGCGGGTCGTCGCCGACTTGATAGGTGCCAACTAGATCGGCCATCAGTGAAGCGTCGGGCTCGGGAATCGTGGGTGGAGTAGGAACACCGGTTCCCGTCAGTAGCGCTTGAGATAGAAAATAGCCGAACTCTCTTGTATTGGGGGTGTGCGCGCTGGTAGCAATCACCATAACCCGATCAGTGTCAGGCAACCATGCCACGTCCATATGATGCCCTATTTGTCCACCTCCGCCGCTAGCCAAAATAGCGGTTTCGCCGAACTGTTTTGGGTCACGCTGACCCCATCCGGGAAGTTCAGTTTCACCATCTCCAAGGTTTTTCTTAATCGAGGTGAGCTGCGTCGTGGCTTCTTCAGACAGGATCTGGCCGCTGAAAAGAGCGCGGGTCCACGCCGCCATGTCTAACGTGGTCATCGCGATTCCCCCGTTGCCGTCCATCGCCCAATGGGGGCCGTCAAAGTCGCCGGATTCACCCTGTCGTCCGTCGGAGAAATATCCGAACGAACGTGGATCCGAAACCGCAGGTTCACCATCCCAAAAACCTCCGATCCGTCGACCGTCACCGTCGAGGAGAATCTCATCTTGGAGGTATTGCCGGTAACCCTGATCAGTTACCGATTCGATTACCAGTGCCAGTAACGTGTACCCAGAGTTGGTGTAGGAATAGGTCGTCCCCGGTTCGTTCAACATCGACAGCTTCGAAATGGCGTCGGTCGCCTCCTCAGCCGACATGGCAATATGATCCTCGCCGTGGTAGCCGGTCAAACCGCTGGTGTGCAATAAGAGATGGCGGAGCGTGGCGTCGTTGACGTCACCGGTCAATCCGGTCACGTGGTCGCCAACCGGATCGTCGATGTTAACCAAACCTTCGTCGGCCAACTTCAGAATCCCGGCTGCCGTCACCGCCTTGGTGATCGAGCCGACACTGAACGCGGTCTGGGCTGTGACGGCACTACCGGTTTCGCGGTCGGCTGTGCCTAACCCGACAGAGCACTCCCGCTCACCACCTTGCACCGTGATAGATGCCGTCACGCCTTCGTCCTCCCAAGCTTGTAACGCTTGAGCCATTCGGGGTTCACAAACATCTGCGAGTTCAGCAAACGGAGTTGGTTCACCGCTGTTCGTTTCGGTCGCATTCGATTTGTCGGCACGAGCGGAACAACCGCTGGCTACTAGCGCGACGGCTGCGGCATAGAGGGGAACTACACGTAGTAGTCTTTCCATGAATATTCCTTACTGGTGAGTTTTATGAGGATGGGCGGGCGACCGAAACAGAACTTCGGCCAGCCATAATCCACCCGATGCCGGCTGCTGAAGCGGGGAAGAGAATGAGGAACCCTGCGAGGTTTAGCCAAGGCACGACGAACGGAAATTCGACGTCTTCGAACGTAAGTAGTGGCACCAAACCGAGGTAGCCGATACCGACGGCTAAGACAGCGCCAGCCCCACCCAAAATGCCAGCCATTGAGGCGGATAGTCTGCGGGCGGTCGCCGGACTCGCTCCAACCGAGCGCAGAACACGAAGGTCTTCAGCGGACTCTGCGACAAAGAGCTGGACAGCCGATACGGCGATGCCTAACCCTATAGTCAAGCCGATCAGCATGCTGAGAGCCCGTAGCGAAGATTTTGGTTGGGGTTCGGCCCGAAATTCGGTAATCGCATTGCCTCCCAGGGCGTTGTTGATAGCTGTCTGCTGGTCGGCCGTTATCGGTTTGGTGCTGGTGATCACCCATCCGATCGTGACCAAATCAAACGACTGCTCCGCAACAGCGTCCGGAGCGAGCAGGATGGGTGGCAGACTGCCTAACAACGGCATGTCTTCGTCAACTACAAGACCGTCCGTTAAAGGTTGGTGAAGGGCGGCGTCACCGGCCACCGAAAATTCACCGGGTCGAACGATACCGGTGGCAGAGTCAGGTAGCGGCGTCAAGTCAAACGCCGTCAAGAGCTCCGGTGTTGCCACCCACGCCTCAGCCATTCGGTATTCGATTTCATTGCCGTCGTCGTCCAACTCGCCGTACGATATTGCATCACAATCGAGGCACGTCGCAGGTGGGTTTGATTCAGCCGAGGACAACGGAACGTACGCCGCTTGAGGGCCGATACGGTCGAAGTTTTCTTGAAAAGGTGCGACGGTGTCATCAAAAGCGACCGTTATCGGGGCGACGGTGGCGTCTGGGGTGACGGCTTCTAGACGGTCAAGAATTTGAGTGTCAGCTTCCTGACTTGTAGGGTCGAGCCGGGTTGCCGGAAAATGAGGTATCGGTTGTTCGGCTCCGGGCACCCAAACCAGAGCGGTTGTTTCGTCGAGGTTCGCGGGTGTCGTTTCTTGATAGCGGTCGATCGACGTTGTGACGACCACAAGCCCGACCGGGATTCCTAACGCGATTGCTAACGCTGCGATCACGGCCGCCGAACGACGGTTATTTCGGGCCAGGGCGCGTCCCCCCATTCTTGAAGCGACACCTAACCGGCTAGATGATCGTCCAATAGTTGAAGCTAGGAGAGGCGCCAAAAGTAAGATGCCAACAGGCGCTACGAGAATGCCGGTTACCGCCATCCACGCCTGCAAGGTCGTAAACCCTAACACGAGTAGGCCAACACCTAGCGCAGTTAGAACAACGCCCGTGATACTGACTCTGGTGATAGGTGAGGGGTTAGGTTTGAGCGAACCTAAAAGCTGCACGATGGACTGTTTGGACAATCGTCTCGCAGGCCATCGAGTTGCGACGCTGGAAGCAAAAACGGCTAGCACCACATTCGGCAGGACCAGACGCCAAGGTAGCGCCAACGAAATTCGGTGATGAACAACTGTTTCTAGAGCGGGCACGACCAAACCGGCGGCTACAAGCCCGACCACTGTTCCCACAGCGGCGCCAACGCCGCCAACAACCGTTCCGCTGACGGTTGCGGTCGCTCGTATTTGACGTGGGGTGGCACCGGCAGCACCAAGTAGACCGTATTGGCGGGAGCGTCGCTGAGCGATAACGGCAAATCCGGCTCCGACGAGCAGAGCCACTTCAAGCAACGTCAACGCTGAAACAACGTTTACGGCCAACGCTGTTGCCGTTCGCGCATCGAGAAGAGATGATCTGCTCGACAAGGTTATGGCGGTTCCAACCGGCAACGTAACCTGGTCAGCGGCCGCGTCGATCATGAACTGCGACGTTTGCTTTGTCGGCGGAAGATCAAACTGGTCGAGTGTGCTTGCGGCCACAAATTCTTGCCGAAGATTAACCGGGTTCTCGACGATGCCGACAACTTCATAGGAAGAGCCGTCTACGTCAACCCGATCACCAATGGCGGTGTCGGCCTGAACTTCTGTCGTAAACGCCCGGTCAGTAACAGCTAGCTCTCCTTCGGACGTCGGCCATCGACCGTCGGTAATATCTACCAACGGGGCGACTACCGGATTCTGTGGGTCCGTAACTTGGATGGTTAAAAGTTGAGCTGAACCTTCGACCGGCACTTTCGAACTTCGAATCACACCGTACGGGTGGCGTTGGTCATCTAGAGACGCTTCGACATCGCTGGTATCGCCTGCAACCGTGGCGATGACTTCACCTCGACCGTAGGTGTTCTCAGGCGGCGTCGTGAGGTTATAGGCGGAGACGACTCCGACCGCGCTGATGGCGGTTGCCGCAGCGACTAGTGAAAAGATGACGAAATATTGACGCCATTCTCGACGTAGGACACGGGTGTTCCAACGCCACATAAAACGATAGGCGTTCATCGGTTTGCTCCCGCACGTTCGTCTATGATTCGGCCATCGCTGATGGTCACAATCCGGTCGGTTTGGGCTGCGATCTCTTGGTCGTGGGTTACGATCACGACCGCGGTGGTTGGGGTACACGCCGATCGGAGCAACCCGAGGATTTCGTCACTCGTTCGGGAGTCGAGCGAACCTGTTGGCTCGTCTGCCAACAAGAGGCGACGTTCACCGATCAACGCCCGGGCGATAGCGACCCGCTGTCGTTCTCCGCCGGAAAGCTCGTTGGGGAACGCGTCAGCCCGGTCTTCTAGTCCGACTTGTTGTAACCGTTGTAACGCGATAGGGCGAGCAGCCTTGGTCGACATCGAGTCGAGTTCGAGGGGAGCGGCAACGTTCTCTGCAGCGGTAAGCCCAGACAGTAGATTGAAATCTTGAAAGACGAAGCCGATAGAACGTCGCCGAATTTCGGCCAACGCAGTCAACGAGATTTCGGTGAGGCTGCGTCCTTCAAGTTCAACGCGGCCTTCAGTTGGCTGTTCTAGGCCACCGGCGATCGTTAGCAGCGTTGATTTGCCCGACCCGCTCGCTCCGACAAGGGCTACCATTTCGCCCTTCTCAACTCTAAAATCTACTTCGAGTAGGGCTGTCACTTCGGCGGGAGGAGCCCCGTAGCGGCGGGTAATTCCAGACATAGCCAAAATGGGCTGCGATGAGGTTGCTTGGTCCGGCGTTGGAGACGGATATGCGTCGGTACGAGAATTCATGGCCGTAGTATGCTGGACCTGGTGTTAACGAGTTGTGAACGACCAAGACTGGTTGACGGCGTCCACTTCGGGTGCAGCCACGTCTCGCTTAGCGGTGCGGTGCGAGGTTTATCTTGCTGACATCACATGAGTCAATCTTGGTTTGGGCCTGCCCAGATTTCTATCGGGTTGGTTTTGTTGGTGTGTACCCAGTGGTTGGTGTCGTCGGGTCGGATGTCGATGTAGCCGTCTGGGTACCAGAGTCGTAGGTTGTTTTGGGTTGTGGAGTATTTTCTGACGAAGTAGCTTCCGTTTTGGGAGTTTTGTTCGGTGTGTACTTTGCCGTTGTCAAGAACAACGAAACGTTTTACGGCAGGAGTTTTGTCCCATTGGGGTTGTTCGTCGGATCGGAGTAGCCAGCCGTCGTTAAACCGGAGACCTTGCTCTTGGGGTTTCGGCCATTTTAATGATTCGGCTTTTTGTTTGGCTAATAGCAATGCTTGTTCAAGGCTTACCAGCGGATCTGAACCGTCACGACTGCCATACACAACCGGAACCCGA
>JAHDCC010000019.1 GCA_020630065.1 Acidimicrobiales bacterium | reverse complement strand
GGTACGCGAGCTGGGTTTAGAACGTCGTGAGACAGTTCGGTCCCTATCCTCTGCATCCGAAAGAGATTTGACGAAATCTGTCCCTAGTACGAGAGGACCGGGATGGACGCACCTCTAGTGTGCCAGTTGTTCCGCCAGGAGCATGGCTGGTTGGCTACGTGCGGAAAGGATAACCGCTGAAAGCATCTAAGCGGGAAACCTGTTTGAAGATGAGATCTCTCACCGGTTTACCGGGTAAGGTCCGTAGTATGTGACTACGTTGATAGGCCAGATGTGTAAGCACAGCAATGTGTTCAGCTGACTGGTACTAATAGACCGAGGGCTTGTTTATTTCAAGCTTTACTAACGAGTTATTATTGCAGCTCGTGCTCGCTGTACAGTTCTTGAGAACCCTTCGGGTTTCTTGTGAGTTTCGCCAGAGGCGAATCTCGGGGAACGCTTTAGGCTCCGTTCGGGAGGACTAAAGTAGAAGGAATTGAATAGTTCTTGGTGACGATTGCGGAGGGGATACACCCGTTCCCATCCCGAACACGGAAGTTAAGTCCTCCAGCGCCGATGGTACTTGGTTAGAGATAGCCTGGGAGAGTAGGACGTCGCCAGTTTCGACAGAGAAAAGCCCTCAAATGAGCGCTTGATCGCAGAAACTCACAAACACCCGATGGATTTCCATCGGGTGTTTGTCGTTTTGGCGCGCTCATAAACCCGGACCCTAGATACAGCTAACAGTCATGAACGTTGTTATGCCATGTCGACAAGAACGGGGCAGCGGTCAAACATCAACAATAATTCCGGTTCTGATGGAACTTTTGCTACGCCAGCGGCATCTCTTCAGTGTTCGATCACTACAGAAATGAGCAACGAATGAGACACAGGCAATTGGCGAGCCTAGCGGCTAAAGCGGCTGTCGTTTGTATGGCAGTCGGTCTAGCAGGCGTCGCCACTGCAGCATCACCAGCCCAGGCCGGTCCGACCGCAGATAGTTCACACGAAAAGCCTCGCGTAATTATCCAAACCGACGGTGAAGTTGATGATCAAAACTCGTTAACCCGGGCACTGCTATACGCGAACGATGTTGATATCCAAGGAATCATCTCGTCTGAACACGATCACCACCCAGACTCGAAGACCCAATGGGCAAAGGACATAATCGCCGATTACGGCGAAGTCTATCCAAACCTCAAAGTCCACGATCAAGACTACCCAACCGCAAGCTCCCTGGAATCGGTAGTGGCCGAAGATAGAACAACCGAGGCGACGAACCTAGTAATTGATGAACTTCTAGACGACGACCCTCGAGAAGTCTGGTATCTCGTGTGGGGTCCGTTCGAAGAATCTTCTCTGGGCGATGTTATGACCGAGCTAAAGGGGCGAACTGAAGCGGAACAAACCAAGGCTCTGTCCAAACTGCGTGTATATTCAATCTTCGGACAATCGCTCAACGAGCTGCAACAAGCCACGTGGTTCCCAGGCAAGTTGAAAGTGATAGTCTCAAAAGACCAGTTTGGGGCGATGGGATACGGAACAGCGAATTCCGGCTACGACAGGATTGCAATCGATCCCGCCGACGGGCAGTGGCGATCATCTGCATGGCAGAGAAACTACGAAGACCACGGCGCATTGTCAGATAATCACACCGGACCCGGTGATGGAAAGCCATGGATCCATGAGGGTGATACCCCCTCGTTCTTGCATGTGATACCAAACGGTTTACGTTCGGTCGAAGACCCGACCTTCGGAGGCTGGGGAGGACGATTTGAAGGTCCTCGTCTAGACGACACTCACTGGACTGACGCAGGTGTATCAGAAAACGGATACGCGACTAAACCCGTGACGCGCTGGTTCTCTGCGTCTGAACAAGACTACGCAGCCCGTAACGATTGGGCCAATACTGCCAGTTACGCAGATGCAAACCACGAACCTATCGTAAACCTCAACGGCGCCAACGACTTGAGTGTCGAACCAGGGTCGACGGTTAATCTATCAGTTTCTGCCACGGACCCTGATGGGGACAATCTGAGTTACGCTTGGTCGCACTACGATCCGGCGTCCACCTTTGACGGCGACGTTAACTTGAGCTCTGAGACCGGAACCTCGACGTCGTTTACGTTCCCTGAACAAGCTGAGGGCGAGACCGTACACGTGATTGTGGCTGTCACCGATAATGGGACTCCAAGTCTTACACGATACGAGAGAATAGTAATTACCGGAGACGGCGATGGTGGAACAACACCTCCACCTCCACCACCTCCAACGTCATTGTTTGAGGTGAAAGCGATGTCGGACGGTCCAGGTTCTGGTTGGGTCGTGTATACGTCTGGTCCGAACGAGGGCGAACGCCAATGGATCGACGAAGCATGCCGAGCCGAGTTGATCGATGCCGGAGTCACCTCAACAGTGGTCGTTAGCTACCAGGCAGAGATCGGGTCTTTGAACTCGCCAACAACCTGGCGAACCTGCGACCAACTACTCGAACTAGCTGACGATGGCGGAACAACACCACCGCCTCCTCCACCAACACCACTGTTTGAGCTGCGGGTGAAGTCGGCTAATCCCGGTTCCGCATGGATCGTATATACGTTCGGCCCGAATGAGGGCGAACGCCAGTGGGTGTCTGAGTCGTGCCGTAACGAGCTAGCAGACGCTGGTGTCACAGAAAAGGTGATCACCAACTATCAGACCGATATCGGTTCGCTGGACTCGGTGACCAACTGGCTAACCTGCGAACAGCTGATGCCGCAGAACTAGCGTTTACATAACACAGCAATACATTGGGCCGGGTTTCATAACTCGGCCCAATGTCGTTTTTCTGGGAACTTTTGTTGGCTCCGTTGGTTCTTACCGGTCAATATTGCCACCTATAGAAAGAGATGGGCGATGAGAAAAACGAAATTGATGGGTTCTATCTCACATTTGTCTTACGATGATCCGGTGGTTTATCCGGGAGAACCAAACGCTGCGCACCTGCACACCTTTTGGGGTAACACAGAAACCAACTACGCATCCACCGGCGAAAGTCTGTTGTCCGAAGGTAAATCAAGCTGTGAGGGCGGCCTGAACAACCGAAGTGGATATTGGGCACCGACGTTGTTCAACGAAAATGATGAGGCCGTCTTGCCATACGACATTATCGTCTACTACAAATCGATCCCTGAAGGTGGTCTAGAATTCGATCGAGACACTATTAACCCGATACCTAACGGTCTGAAAATGCTCGCAAACCAGGACGTTCAGAACAGTGATCCAGAGCATTTTAAAGCTTATAGTCTTGCCCCACATCCCAATATGTATCCGACAGGAATGCAACTCAAGGTGAACTTCCCCCAATGTCTAGCGGTTGACACTAATGGCAACCCGGTGCTTGAGAGCCCAGACAACACAAGTCACTTGGCTTATCAAGACACCGCAGATGGCAACAGTAATCACTGCCCAGATAGCCATCCGTACCGAATCCCGCGTGCTGAATACAACATCCGATATGACGTCGATTTCGATACCGATTGGTACCTGTCGTCGGATACCAGTGCTGAGACACAAGGAGAGTCATTACACGCCGACTACATCGTGGCTTGGGACGAAGATGCGATGGATGACGTCGTCCAATGCAACATTGAAGAGCGCGAAGAATGTGAATTCGGAGACGGCCCAGCAGAACGCAGCCAACTGCCAGATCGGCAGAAAAACCCGGACGGTGTTTCCATCTACAAATATGGATTGTTAGATCCAGCAGTTGACAAAACACTCGGTACCGACCTGAAAAAACACAAACACGTCGATCCCCCTACCGCCGAGGTGTTTGAGGTGAAAGCGATGTCGGCTGATCCTGGTTCTGGTTGGGTCGTGTATACGTCTGGTCCGAACGAGGGTGAACGCCAATGGATCGACGAGGCATGCCGAGCTGAGTTGATCGATGCCGGTGTTACCGAAAAAATAGTTAGCGACTATCAGTCTGAGATCGGGTCTTTGAACTCGCCAACAACCTGGCGAACCTGCGACCAGCTGTTAGCTCTTTAGTTCCATAAGTGCAACGTATGTTCCTTCGGGTCTGGTGCTTCCAGGCTCGAAGGAACCGCTTCGATAAAAGGAGCCAAACCACACCAGGCCGTTAGGCCTTCGCAAAGGGCTGCTACGATCTAGATCGATGAACAGAAAGTCGGATGTCATCAGCAGGAAGCCAGGAACCAAAGATGGGCAACGAACTCGATCGACGACTTGAGTTAGCCACCGCAGCCAGCATTGAAGCCGGAACCTTCGCCTTATCCGAGCTTCGTGCCCGCTCCGGTTTAGAAGTTCGGCAGAAAAATCCAAGGGAGTTCGTCTCCGATCTCGACGCCGCGACTGAAGAACACATCCGGCACCACCTTGCCCAGCAGTACCCAAACGACGATGTGCAAGGTGAAGAATTAGGTGGCGCCCAAACGGACGCATATTGGTGTATCGACCCAATCGACGGAACAGCGAACTTTCTTCGAGGTTCACCACTATGGGGGGTGTCAATCGCCTACGTCGAGAACGAAAAAACCACCGTTGGCGTAATAGCGTTACCCGCTCTTGGTCTCACAGTGGGAGCCGCTGAAGGGTCCCCACTGTTTCTTAACACGAACCCATACATGGGCCCGGCTGACACAGGAATACGAGTAATTGCGCTAGGAGAGAACCCCTACTGGTCAGATATCGACAAACTAGAGCGAGCATTCAGGCAGCAAAAATGGGGAATCGCAGAGTACCGATGCGCGACAGTTGGCTTAGCGTTTGCCGCTCTTGGATACACCGACGGTTATGTCGAACACCATACGAACATGTGGGACATCGCCGCGGGAGTACTTCTATGTCAGCGAGCCGGGCTAGAGGTGTCATACGGGACGATCGGTGCAGCCGGTATCCCGACAGAATGGGTGCAGGCCGGGACGGCCGACGCTCTCAGTCTTGTATCTGAAGCGTTGGCTCAACCGTGCTAGCTAAACATTATTTGCTAACGATAACTTCAACACGTCGGTTACGGGCCCGCCCGTCAGGGTCATCGCTGCCATCGGGAAGAGTGTTCGCCGCAATTGGTTGGCCTTCCCCGTAGCCGACAGCGACAACCGAACGGTCCTCCGGTAGACGCTCCCTGAACCACAGCGCAACTCCTGTAGCCCGCCGAACAGATAAATCATAGTTGTAGTCCGCGGTACCTTTAGCATCGGTGTGCCCGGCGATCTCGACCTCGCCGTTAAAGTCACGATTTTCGATGGCGTCCAAGATCTCATCCAAGACGCTAAGGGTGTCGGGCCGCATCTCTGCCTGATCAAACTCGAACAATACCTGGCCTTTAACCGTGTAGATCGTTTCATCTTCCGTTTCCTCTACCGCCACATCGGGGCTAGAGATTTCTGGAACCTCAATCTCAATGGCATCAGGAAATCGAATATCTGGAAGCTCGGGCGCTTCGATGATGTCCACATCAATATCTGGGGCAACGATGTCTGGAACGGTGAAATCGGGAGCGTTAAAGTCCGGCACCTCGAAATCTGGGGCAGTAAAATCGGGGCTGTCGATCGAGATCGTTTCACCCGTCTGTTCTTCGGCTAAGTCCTGCACAGCGCCACAGCTAGCGGCCACCAACGAGATGGCGAGCATTAGCCCTAAAGAGGTTGAAGTCTTGACCACGCTTCTTCCGAACATTAACGAACTCCCTTTTTGACTACGGTGCAATCCTAGTTGAGGAATTCGGCTATTGGATATATCCCTTCAAAGGTGGGAATCTAATCCGGGATTTGCCGCGTCTACACGTCTAGCGTTGAGGTGTCCGGTTCCCCATCAGACATACAGCTACAATAGTCAGTCAAATGACTTCAACTATCAAAGATCTGATTCGCACTATCCCAGATTTCCCCAAAGATGGAATTATGTTCCGCGATATTACCACGCTGTTTGGTGACGCAGAGGGGCTTCGGCTGGCCTCGGACGAGATCGTGCAGAACTACAACGGTCACCGGTTTGACAAGGTGGCCGCCCTTGAAGCGAGAGGGTTTGTGCTCGGCGGAATCGTCGCATATCAACTTGGGGTTGGGTTTGTTCCGATCCGCAAACAAGGCAAACTTCCTGGCGCAACGATAACGCGAGACTACGAACTGGAATACGGTTCTGAAACCCTGGAAATCCAAGACGACGCCATCGAACCCGGCGACAGAGTTTTGCTGCTCGACGACCTAATCGCTACCGGCGGCACAGCAGTAGCTGGCATTGAGCTGATCGAAGAACTAGGGGGAGTGGTCGACCACGCAAGTTTCGTGATCGACCTGCCAGAGCTAGACGGCAGCAAAATTCTGCGCAAACGTGGCGTATCGGTCCACTATCTCTGCCAGTTCGAAGGTATCTAACAGTTTTACGTTTCCGACGAGGTTAAAGACATCGAGCGACGTCGCAGAAGAAGCAGGCCTCCGAAAATCATTGCGCACGAAGCAACAACCAGAGCAAACGTAGAAGTACCGGTCAGTGCCAACGTGCCAGAAGAAGACGCGTCGCTGCCTGAGGTTGACGAACTCGCTTGAATCGAGCCTGCCACAGTTTGATTTGAGGCAGCATCTTGGTTCGTAGCGGCGTCATTGGAAACCGTGATCCCACCAACTTCAGTTTCGACGTTGCCTTGAGCTTCACTCTCGGAAATAGAGGACGCTCCAGCCTGCTGTTCGACCTCGGCCAGCCCAGGTACGATCACATTGTCGACAAAGGTCTTTGGCTCCGACGAAGTACTGGTCGAAGAAGCAGCTGAAGCCGTAGTGCTTGTCGTGAAACTAGCAGTCCAAGCCCCGGACTCTCCGTAGTGTTCTCCCTCAGATTCGAGCTGCAAGGCTACCCAAGACGCGTCGCCCGGTACCCGAAGTTCGACTTCGATCGAAAGAACCTCGGCATCCGAAGTCAACGCATGCCGACGAACTGCGACCGCATTGTAAGGAGCAGTAGCTGCACCTTCTGGGTAGAGATGGCCTGCGTCGTACGGCACGTCCGGCTCAGGGTTAGGTTCATGTTCACAGGTCGAATCGGGACCAAGGAACGGATTGGCAACAATCTCAACCGCGTTATTGATTCCGAATGCTGGCTGGTGAGGGGTCGGCGTGAACAGGTTCAGCTCACTTCCGGTTGGCAAAGGGTCAGAGCCAGCAAGCATCCATAATGCTGAGAAACGGCACCGATCGGTTCGTTTCTCTCCGCCCCACAAACTAAGACGAACAGTTTCTGTTCGCTCGTTCGCAGCGGGCGCTACCGGTAAGACCATAGTCGTTGAACGAGGTTGGCCGAGCGTCTCATATATCCAGTCGACTCCAGACAATATTGTGACATCGACCGGCTCTGAACAAGGAGAAACATCGTAGACAATGTCTATCTCTGCGCCGTTTCGACCGTGATACTCGTCTTCGTTGGTGACTTTCCAACCGCTAATCGAAAGTTCGTGGGCGGAAGTTCCGTTGAGGATATTTGCGCCATTGGGGCCGATGTCGGCGTTCCACGCATACCAGTATTTGCCCGGTTCGAGTTCTTGGCTCCCAGCTTCGCCGACCGGTGAAACGCCGGACACTTCGCTTCCGTTGATAGTGAGTGAGCTGTCCGCCTGCCCTGGGGTTGAAACCAGATCAGGCGTGAGATCGTTAGCTCCAACCCAGGTGACAAAAGCGGCGACGATTGGCCCGGGCCCTTCCGGAATTGAAATAGTGTTGATTTCGTCGTCTCCAACGCCGGTTTGGAACGTGCGGATTTCTTGGCACACCGAGGTCGCCGAATACAGCGTGTCGAATCCGGTCGCTTGCGCTGGTTGAGAGATGATGGTCAACACGCTCAGAACCAGTGCAGAGACGGTAAACGTCTTTGCTGGCAGAGCGGTTACTCGTAAAAAATCGTAAGGAGCCATGAGATACCTGTCGGTTAGCCGATCTGTCGTAGGATCTTTCAGAATTGCTTCCTAGAAACGAAAAAAACCTAACACAAGGACATCTCCAAAGGCGGGATGCTTATCTGTTGGTGGTAGTGGTCCTAGCCCGAATTGTTTGCTTGTTGAAATACTTCAGATTTGCTGAAGTAGCTCATGTAGTTTCATAACCGTTTTCCAGTTCCGTCTGGTACCGCGACAATTGGCGGTCCGTTCAATCCAGCTAACCGACAGCTTCGTTTGTCCAAACCCAGTCGGACAGTCGACATAGAGGTTCGAACCTGCAGACGTGAACCGGTCGGGCAGGAAACGTCGTGTCGAATCAACCAACTCTATTTCGCGGTCGAGGAACACAACGCCTGAGGAATTGGGTGCACTTTCTTGGTAAGGAAAGTCGGTTACGACAGTCATTATTTCGTCTGCTGATCGAACTATGACCGTAACATCGACCCTGAATCGTTCCGTGACACAACGCTTTATGTTCGTCTGTATGGACGAACGGTCAGTGTCGGAGGAAAGAACGAGATTCCCGCTCTGAAGATACGTGTCGATCTTGCGGTAGCCCAACTGGCTGGCGGCGGCTCGTAGCTCCGCCATCGGCACACGGTTCTTGCCGCCGACGTTCACGGCTCGGAGCAATACCAGAAATCGTGCCATGCACATAATGTTAGTTCCGGTTGACCCCAATCTTACGGCTCTAACGGTGCTCAACGCATGTAGGTTGGAATCATGCTGATCGAGACCATCAAAAAAGATATGACCACCGCAATGAAAGCGAAAGAGAAAGTCAAAGTGCAAACGTTACGCGCCATCATGGCGGCGGTCAAAGAAGCTGAGGTATCAGGAAGTTCAGCGAAGACGCTCACCGACGCCGAAGTCGAGAAGGTAATCAGCAATGAGGCAAAGCGACGGGTCGAAGCGGCTGAAGCGTTCGAAGCAGGTGGAGCCAGCGACCGCGCCGAAACCGAGCGCGCTCAACTAGCTGTTCTCGAAACGTATCTGCCCGAGGCGATGGCTGAAGAAGAGCTTGAGGCGCTTATCGTCGCTGAACTTGAAGCCAACGCCTGGACGTCAAAAGCTGACATGGGTATTGCGATGAAGACCATAAACGCCAAGGTTGCTGGCCGTGCGGACGGTCGCCTGGTGGCCACGTTGGTCAAAGCGAAACTAACCTAGATTTCGACGCCGCTATTCACGTAGATTTATGTCATAGAGCACCTGGTTCAACAGGTCGTCGGCCGAGATGGCTCCAAATCTCTGTGGGCGACTCTGTTCGATGCATGAGGTGGCTGGGGTCAAGATGGTAGCGGGACTTGGGTGCATAAACTGCACAACCGACAGGCGTCCGTCTTGTTGTTCTGGGTCAGCGACCACCCGGTGAATACCGGTCGGTATTCGCCCATTGGTGAGATGTTCAAGCATGATGCCCGTATTAAGTATTGCGTGGCCTTCAGGAGGTTGGGCATCGATCCAGCCCTGAGATGTTTTGACCTGCAATCCGCGCCCGCTCGCTCTTGGCAACGCCGTAACTAAATTGATGTCGCCATGCTCAGCGGCCCAAACCGGCGATATCCCGTCGAAGTTCGGGGCGTGTTCCATCGGAGGGTAATGAATAGCCCTGCTAAGCGAGGAACCATAACGGGTCATTCCATCGAAAAAGGATGGGTCACATCCGATACCTAACGCCACGATCCGAAGAAATCGGCGCTGTAAATCCACTAACGCGTGGTGAAGTTCGTAAAGGACCTGACCGATGCCGGGCACAATGTGTTCCGGCAAAACCGCGTCAACATATCGGTTCGGATACCGCCGACGGAGCGGATGATGCTTCGGTAGCTGAGTGCCCCAGTTCAACATTTCTTTCCAGTCCGCCAGTTCGCTTGAAACAGCCGTCTCAACCATTACGGGGGTGTAGCCGGTTTGACCGTTAGAACCTCGTGCGATAACCGAGTCCTTTTCGCTCTGGGTCGACGCAAAGAACTGCCCTAACATTTCGTAGGCGGTATCCAGCAGATCATTCGAAATGGTGTGGTCCGCATAGACAAAACCGGTCTCGAGGCTTTGCATCGTTTGTTCGGCTACCGACTGCTGCTTGCGGTGAGTTTCAGATTCGAAAGCTGCCACATTTACATCAAGAATCGTTGACACAACAGAATGTTAGCCAGATATTGAGTTGTGACGGTAGTTTTGCTTAGCCGAGTTGGCTTCTAGCTGCATGTCGCAGTACGTAATTGCCGTATCGTTAATAGTTGGTTGAGGCCATCGGCGTGGATATGGCCGGAACGACTTCGGTAACCGAACGGGGGCGGCGTGCAGAACATTCTAACTCGCTGGGCGTTGACCCTAGCAATGGTAGGTTTAGCTGCACTTTTGGCGTTGTCAACCCTGCTCAATGTTGGTCATCCCCTGATAGTTGGCTCAACCGACAGCGCTGCACCCACGGCGGCGGCTGCGAACGAAAATATCCCGGACTCCATCCCAAGCGAGGGGCAACCCGGGGTCTCTGCGGAGCGTCCAACAGCGGCGCTTGTCATCGATGCCAGACTTTCGGACTCTTCAACCGGTTCGCTGTTGTCTGCTCTCGAAAAAGCAGACAAGCGGGCTACGTTTTTTGTGGCCGGGGTTGACATATCGGGTAACGAAGACGTCTTGCGACGAATTGCTGACGCCGGCCACGAGATAGGGCTAGGTTCGTTCAACCGGCCCAGGATCGGAGATCTCTCAGCGGGGGACCAACTCGCTCAATACAAATTGACCCAACGTTACGTCGAAGGCGTTACCGGTCAATCCCCGCGGTTTGTTCGGTTGCCCCATAGTCGTGACGCCACTTCGCTGTCTGAAGCCGAGGTGAAGGCGGCCGAGAACCTTCAGAACGCTGGTTTTGTGACCGTATTCGTCGACCAGGTGGCAACGTCGGACCGCAGAGAGCTCGACGGGACCAGCCAGGTGGTACTGTTAGGCGAACCAGGTCAGCTAGATGCCGTTGGCGCTACGTTAGAGCTACTCGACGACGAACAGTATGAACTGGATGCGCTGTCTGACTACGCAGGAGTGGCGAGCACAACCGATATTGGTTTCTTCCGGCAATTCCAGAGCAAAACATTGGTGTGGAGTACCGGGTTTCAACAGTACCTGCGAACCGCACTAGCGATACTGGCGGTCGTTGTCGGTATTTTCCTAATCGGCAGATACCTGTTTGCGCTGCTGCTTGTCGCCGGTCGACGGCGGTTTGTGCGAACAAAACCTGAATCAGAAACAGCCACAAACCCTGCGGTTTCAGTGCTGATACCAGCGCATAACGCCGACCAAACCTTAGAGACCACACTTTCATCAATACGGCGTTCTGACTACTCGGGGACCATCGAAATTATCGTTATCGATGATGGTTCAAACGACAAGACTGCGTCCGTAGCAAGGCAAGTCCCTGGAGTTCGTGTCCTTTCCCAAACCCATTCTGGACGGGCGACTGCCGTCAACGAGGGTATTCGTAACGCAAGCCACGATATTTGTATTCTCACCTACGCTGACGCAGAGTTCGCTCCTAAAACGCTTGCGAGACTAGTTGGGCCGTTGTCGAATCCGACAGTTGCTTTGGTGACAGGTCATGCACTTAATCGGAACGGATCTTGGCTACGAAATCTTGCCGCCATCGAACGAGTATCGCAGTTCCACATCAACCAGCGGATGGAAATCATGCTCGGCCTTGGAACGGAAATATCTGGGGCCGCAACCGCCGTCCGCCGATCAGCGTTGGTCGACATTGGTGGAGTGCCCGACGTGACCTCGGCCGAAGATATGGACTTGACTGTCGCGTTAGGAGTTCGCGGTTGGGATCTTCGATTCGAACCAACTGCGCCTGTGTCGGTTGGCGGAGAAACCAGCCTCCCCGCACTGAAGAAACACCTCCTCGACCGCCGTTACGGCATGCTTCAAGTGATGTGGAAGCATCGCAAACGGCACCCGGGAGGTAATAACTCTCGGTACCGTTTGCCAGCGCTTGCGTATCGCCTCATGACCGATTTTGTCATCCCTCTTCTGACCCCACTCATCGACGTATTTGTGCTTGTTTCGTCATTGTCGGGAGAACGATATTTGCTGGCCGCGATCTGGTATTCGGCAATGATCATCCAACTCTTCACATCATGGGTAGCCGTACTGGTATCCAAAGTGAAAGATTCGGCTGTGGCATATTCGATCCCACATTTTTTCCTTTACCGCTACCTGAACTTCTTGGTAGCGGCCAGAGCCCTATTTCTAGTTGTTGACGGACGACACGCAAGCAGCGAGGACAAACACACCTTGGGCCCAGGCGCGCCGTCGGCCAACGCTACTGTTCGTCCGATAGCGGCGACGGGGATAAACCGATGAACGTGAACAAGGGTCCGCTAGAAACTGGACAGTTTCGTATCGACGAGATTCTGGGTCAAAAAGTTAACCCGGTAGAGGCACAGGTTTTCGAAACCCGCAAAAGTCGGGTGCGGCTACTTTTTGGTCTTGTTATTTGGGGTATCGCGACTCTGCTGCTGAGTGTCACGGTCCTCGCTATCTCAGCGCTAGTACAGGCTCTATAAATCGAGCCATTTGACCTGCACGGGCGAAACGTTTACCAATCCCAGGTTGATACCATGATCTGATGGATCAGAAGATTTCGTTGGAAGCTGTCCGAGAGATTTACACTCGTCCGTTGCTCGAGTTGGTCTTCGAAGCGGCAACAGTCCATCGGAATTCGAACGTTCACAACGAGGTTCAGGTCTCAACTCTTGTGTCGATCAAGACCGGCGCCTGCCCTGAAGACTGCGCCTATTGTCCTCAAGCCGCTCGATACCAGACCGACGTAGATGTCCATAAACTAATGCCGGTTGAGCAGGTACTAGAGCTGGCTCAGCAGGCTAAAGATTCGGGTTCTTCAAGGCTGTGTATGGGTGCCGCCTGGCGAGAAGTCAAAGACAACAAAGACTTCGACCGTGTGCTGGAAATGGTGACAGCGGTCAATGGTTTAGGCTTAGAAGTCTGTTGCACACTGGGAATGTTGACGGATTCCCAAGCCCAGAAACTGCGTGACGCAGGTCTGTATGCGTACAACCACAATCTAGATACTTCGGCCGAATACTATGATCAGATCATCACGACCCGTGACTACGACGACCGTTTAGATACGCTCGACAATGTTCGAAATGCGGGTATGACGGTATGCAGCGGTGGAATTATCGGGATGGGAGAAACCGATGACGACCGAATTGGACTGCTAACAACCCTCGCTAACCTATCAACCCCACCTGAATCCGTTCCCATCAATGCGCTAGTTCCAGTTGAAGGAACTCCGCTTGCCGACCAGAAACGTGTCACCGCATGGGAGATGTTGCGTATGGTGGCGACGGCCAGAATCTTGATGCCCACGACGGTGGTGCGTCTTTCAGCCGGGCGGACAGAACTTTCTGCTTCCGAACAAGCTCTGTGTTTTCTGGCTGGTGCCAATTCGATCTTCGCTGGTGAAAAGCTTTTGACGACACCGAATCCGAGTGTGGCCGACGACGCTCAACTATTCGAACTCTTAGGGCTCACTGCGAAGGAACCTCAGCCGGTTTCGGTCCAAATTTCGTAGCGGCGGTGAAAAGTTTAGAGTCCGCCAGCCAACAGAAACTAAACAAGCGAAAGCGGGCGGCGAACTTTCGAACGTTGCCGTCAACGGATACTCAGATCGATTTCTGGTCAAACAACTATCTTGGGCTTTCCGCTCAAACCGTTGCGGTGCGTCCAGCGGGGTCGACGGGTTCTAGACTTCTTTCAGGAAACTCGGCGATAGCCGAACAGGTGGAGAACCAGATCGCCCGATTTCATGGGTTTGAAGCAGGGCTTCTCTTCGGGTCTGGATACGACGCCAACCTCGGCTTGCTCGCTTGTATCGCCGGGCGAACAGACTCGTTAATTCTTGACGAGTTAGCTCACGCCAGTCTGATCGATGGAGCCAGACTGAGCACGGCGCGTCGTTTCCACTTTCGACACAACAACCTCGATAACTTGTCCGAAAAACTGCAACGAGTTCGCGCTAAACGCCCCGACGGGAACGTCATTGTTGTCGTCGAAGGCACCTATTCGATGGACGGCGACCACGCGCCGCTGGTTGAGATTGTCAACCTGTGTGAACGTTTCGACGCAGCAGTAATCGTCGACGAAGCCCACAGCCTCGGCGTCATAGGGGACCGGGGCGAAGGTCTCGTAGCTAGTTTGAACCTCCAAAGCCGGGTGGCCGCTTGTGTGTACACCTTCGGCAAAGCTGTGGGCTACCACGGTGCGGTCGTTGCCGGAGGCTCCTGGCTGCGAAACTATCTGATAAATTTCTGCCGCCCATTTATCTACTCGACAGCCCCACCGGTCTCTTCAGTACAGACAATCGCTCATCAACATGAACGAATGGTTGAAGCCGACTCCCAACGGCAAGGTCTGCGCCGCAATATCGAGTACTTCCGTCAGACCGCAAACGCCCAGCTATCGGCGGGTTCTGGCCGACTGCTGCCGAGTAGTTCGCCGATACAAGGCCTCGTCGTCGGTGAGACCGAACGTTGCTGCGACATCGAAAATACGCTGTCCGGTGTGGGCATTACGGTCAAAGCGATTCTGCCACCGACGGTTGCTGCCGGGAGCGAACGAATTCGAATCTGTATCCACTCGTACAACACGACTCAAGAAATCGATCTCCTCATCGAAACACTAGTGAGAACAAACCCATGAACGTGATCATTGCCGGTATCGGCACCGACGTAGGCAAGACCGTTGTCTCAGCCATGTTTTGTGAAGCTTTTGGTTTGGACTATTGGAAACCGATACAGGCCGGAGACTTACATCAAACAGACACCAGCGTCGTATCGTCTCTAACATCAGACTGCACCGTTCATGACGAACGGTATCGCCTCACCGAAGCGATGTCGCCACACGCGGCGGCGGAACGAGACGCCGTCGGTATCACGCTGGAAGCGTTGACGCCGCCGACAGACGACAATCTACTGGTCGAACTCGCAGGTGGTTTGATGGTCCCGATCAACCAGCAGACACTGACAGTAGATCTCGTTGCGCGTCTAGGATTTCCCGTGGTCTTGGTAGCCAACTATTACCTGGGCAGTATTAACCACACGTTGCTGTCTATCGAACTACTCAAGAGCCGTGGTATCGAATCAATTGGTGTCGTTTTCAACGGTAAAGCCAATAGAGATAGCAGGACTGTCATACTGGAATACAGCGGAATAGAACCATTGGCCGACATCGAACAGGTGTCGTCTGTAACGTGCGACTTTGTACAAACACATGCCCATAAACTTCGAAAACACCCAAGACTGGCACAACTTCGATCGTAACCATCTTTGGCATCCCTACACGTCGATGCGAGATGCGCTCCCGACCTACCCGGTCAAGCGTGCTGACGGTGTCCGCATCACCTTGGCCGATGAGCAAGAAACCGAGCTCGTCGACGGAATGTCATCATGGTGGACGGCCATACATGGCTACAACCATCCGCAGCTAAACGCAGCCGCCGCTCAACAGCTCAGCAAAATGTCGCACGTCATGTTTGGCGGGTTCGCCCACGAACCAGCAAGTAAGCTCGGAGCGCAGCTAGTTGAACTGACCCCCGACGATCTCCAATACGTGTTTTTTGCCGATTCTGGTTCGGTTTCGGTTGAAGTCGCATTAAAAATGGCGATTCAATTCTGGCATGCCAAAGGCGAAACCGAACGCTCGCTATTTCTAACACCTCGGGGTGGTTATCACGGAGACCCGTTTGCTTGCATGTCGGTTAGCGACCCAGACAACGGCATGCATCATCTGTTTTCGTCGGTGTTAAAAAAACAGGTATTTGTTGAACGTCCATCCGTCGAATACCACGAGCCCTGGGACGTCTCAGCGTTGGACGACATTGAACAAAACGTCGCTGAGCATCGTAGCCAATTAGCGGGCGTCATCTGTGAGCCGATCTTGCAGGGAACCGGCGGGATGCGGTTCTACCATCCCGAGTATCTCCGTGGAATCCGTTCGATCTGCGACCGAGAAGGCCTTTTGCTGATCGTAGATGAAATAGCGACCGGGTTCGGGCGAACGGGGAAGTTGTTCGCCTGTGAACATGCAGAGGTAACCCCCGACATTATGTGTGTCGGTAAAGCACTCACTGGGGGAATGATGACGCTGGCGGCGACACTGACCACCGACAAGGTAGTAGACGTCATCGACGCTGGGTCGAACCCAACGTTTATGCACGGACCGACGTTTATGGCGAACCCGTTAGCGTGTGCTGTCGCATCGGCGAGTATCGACCTTTTGGTGGCCAGCGACTGGCCAACCGAGGTGAAACGTATCGAACAGAAGCTCCACGACGGGCTTTCGGGCCTGGTCAACCACCCAGAAGTTTTTGATGTTCGGGTTCTTGGAGCGGTAGGAGTTGTGGAAACGAACGAGGCGGTGGACCTCGAAGACGCCCAGCGAATATTCGTCGATTCCGGGGTTTGGATCCGGCCTTTCGGAAGGTTGATTTATATCATGCCTCCCTACGTGATAAGTAACGATGACATCGATCTTTTAGTCAATGCAATCAAACGAGTACTAGATGAGGCGGCACGGTGAACACCAGAAACGAAAACGTCAACCACAGTGAAGTAGATCAGCTGGGGCAACTCGTTGAACTAATCTCCGTTATCGTTGCCGATGACTCGCTTCATGGTCGGTGGTTGAATTCGCTTTCGTTTCTAGAGAACTCTGGTGCGAGAAAAATATCGGCGGCCCAACACCCCGAGTTGGTTACCGAACAGATACTGCGGCATACCGTCGAAGAGTCTCGGCACGCCTGGTACCTTAAAAGACAGATCCGAAAGCTGCCGTCTGTGGCTTGCCCCACTTACGAACCCGCGTACCTGGTGGCACCGACGGCTACCCGACAATATCTACATAAGTTGGATACGGCGGTGTCCAGACTGGTAAAGACCGAACTTGAGTTAGTCGGACAGGACCTCCGCTCGGCATGCTACGTTCTTGTCACCTATGCCATTGAGGTGAAAGCCGATTTATTGTACGGCAACTACGAGCGACTCTTGAAAGACCACAAGAGCGAGGTTTCGGTTCGCACCATCTTGGTAGACGAAGAAAACCATCTTGCCGAGATGGCTGACACTGTCGCTCAACAATTCGAAGACCCTCAGTGGTGGCTTGAAAAGGTCTGCGAGATTGAGCAAGAGATTTTCTCAAATTGGTTGACAGCGATCCAAGCAGAGACTCAAGACAGTAGAACATGACCACATCTGAGACGTCGGGCGCTGAAACCGAGGCGACCGCAAATGTTATTTTCGGAACCCGCGAAGTTGGCGCAGATCTTCGACTAGCCCTAATTTTGCTAAACCGTCCGGCCCAACTCAACGCGATGAATACTCAAATGTTCGCGGCGATGAATCGACAACTCGACAGCTGGGAACACGACGATGGCATCGTCGGTCTCGGCATCGCCGGTGTCGGCGAGCGGGGTTTCTGCGCCGGAGGAGATGTGGTATCGCTTCGTAACGCGCTACTGGCTTCTGATGAGGCCGAAGTCGACCAATGTTTCGACGAAGAGTACTTTCTTGACAGTCGGCTTCATCGCTGGACAAAACCCGTCATCGTGTCTACTCACGGAGTTTGTATGGGTGGGGGACTTGGTCTATTAATGGCGGGATCGCATCGGATCGTGACCCCAAACATGGCAATAGCGATGCCCGAAGTAAACATCGGGTTTTACCCCGATGTTGGCTCAAGCAGCTTTCTATCTCAGCTGCCTGAAGGAGTTGGGCGGACATTCGCTGTAACCGGCATGGTAATCGATTCAACAGACGCTATGAGGTTTGGGTTGGCTACCGCCTTTGTTAGCCACACCGATCATTTGACTCTTTGGGACCAGTTAGCTGTTCTACCATGGACTTCTGACACCGCCCATAACCATGAAATAGTCAACGATGTACTGGCCGAGCTTTCTATCGGCGACCACGGGTCGGATATTGAGGGGCATCTTGGCCAGTTTGAACGACTAGGCCAAGCCGGTGACATCGTCGAATTCGGTGAAACTCTCAACGAACTCGCCAACACGTTCGACTTCTTCAGCGCTTCAGCTAGAGCGTTCAAACAAGTGTCGCCAACCAGCCTGGTGGTAGCTGACCGGTACTTCGCCCTCAGTCGTGGGCGGACGCCGGTAGAGGTGCTGAAAACAGATGAAGTATTGTCTAAGCGATACGTACGAGAGTCGGACTTTTCTGCCGGAGTCCGATCGGCGCTTGTCACCAAAGACAACAATCCATGCTGGCAGTTTGAAACGGTCGACCAGGTCGATGTATTGCTGATCGATCGGCTTCTAGACGGCCTCTGAGATTATTGATACGTGACAACAACTGGAAGAGGGGTAACGTCGTTGACCTGCTGGGGTGTCGCCGTTGGCAGGTCCTCATCTATGAAGTTCTTCCAGCCCCACCACAGTTGTTGACTAGATCCGATCGGGTCGGACCGCAAACTATCCCACGTCCCGAATTTCGAACCCAGAGGGCCTTGGCCATCAACGTGGACGACAACCGCTAATTCAGGCGGTGTTTCGATCGTTGAGCGGTCTCGCAGCATTGAGGTTTGAAATTGATGAAGAACGAGTGCTTTCTGGGGCAGATTGTTGTCTCTGACCAGTTGGGCCAAATAGTCCACAACTTGGTTGACTTCGGCAGCATCCACACCCCCGATCTGTCGTAGGTGGACCTGATCGGGGAGTAGACGCCATTCAGGGTCGAGGGCAAGCCCAACATTTGGGAGTTTGAGAAATTCCTCATACAACTTTGCTTGAGTCAAAAAGTCGGTTCGTCCCGGTTGGAGGTCGAGAATGACGTAGAGATCGTGGCTGACTGCGGTCTCGATCCAAGGACGTAGCTGTTCAACGTCGATCTTCTTGGAGTAGTTACCATCATCGCCTGGTTTGGCGGTCGCGATGGTGGAGATGATCTCAAAGCCACCAATGGTGGGAACCCCAGCTTCGGCGTAGCTAGGTAGCATCTTCGAGACACGGTCGCTAGCTGCTTGTGGTCCTTGCTCACCGAGCAAACCCAGCACGGGAGCGCCCGGATGGCCGTAGAGGGCCACGATTCGACGATCAGGGAAAAGGCGGAAACCGCCGCCAGGTAATATCTGGTCACGTTGGAGAAGCCACCGGTCGGTCGGGTTGAAATCAGGCGAAAAGACTACTGTCGGAGATTTCACGATTTCGTTGGCTCGGTCTTCGTCACCAGGCTTTGCTAATACTACGTTGATGCCGGAAGCGACCAGCGAGGGTATGAGCGCCATCTGATCTGCTGTTGGCCTGGTCGGCAAGACGTAGGTTTTGTCGGCGGCCGGTGTACGAATCGCAGCGTTGATGGTTTTCTCAGATCCCTGTTCGGAGTTATCGTCCGGAACGGCCACGACCTTGGCGTTGAGCCTGTCGATCACGTCTAAGATATCTGGTCGAGTTTTGGGCGACGAAATGAACAGCGGGGCTTCATGCGAAATCGCCAGCACGACTGCTGTTTGAAGCCGTTCGTGGCTTGCCGTTTCGGGAACGACTACCACATGTTCGGCGCATGGGAAGACTTGCACTGCCAGGTCGAACGGGTCAGCCGTTTGGGTAAGACCGACAGTGGTAGACGTGTTACATCCCGAAGGTCGTGAATCGTTTGCGAGGTTGACTGTTGAACTGGGGACTGTGCCGAGCAATAATGCAGCCAGCCCAGCGACACCAAGGGTACGCCAAAGGCGAGTACCGGACTCGTTCGCTGTTTCGGGAAAAGTCTGCATTGACGTGACCCTAGTTCAGGTTTGTCTAGTTCGCAGGCGAACTGTCGGCCGAGTGTTAGGTGATGTAGACCGGCGTGCCGAGCGGAATCGAGTTGACCAATTCTTCGATCACTTCGTTCTCAAGTCGGATACATCCGTGACTGACGTCTGAGCCGATCGTCGATGGATCGTTGGTGCCGTGAATACCAACTACGCCGTTCCCACCGTTGAACTCTTCAAGAGTTTCGCTAAATCCGGACAAACCGTACGCAAAAGTGCCGTATGGGCCGTCTGGGGTGGGAGGTTGAAGTAGCTCGTGAATATAGAACGACCCGGTTGGTGTTGGCGTGTCGCCGGTCCCGATTGCGACGGGTGAGGTTTTGGTTAACTCGCCTCGTTCGTAGAGCCGAAGTTCATGGCTGGCTCGATCAACTTCGATTCGGTACGAGTTTTCGACTAGGGTGACTTCGGATTCTTGGACCCATCCGACGGAACCGTTAGGGCGGATCGGTAACAGTACCTGGACCCATCCGGCAGGTCGGCTGTTGTGGTTTATTGATTGGAACGTCACCGCGTTTCCAGCAACGTCACCGTAGGTGTTTGGGCTGTCGAATGATGCAACCGGTTCTGATTCGGTAGAAGCTTCTGAATACGCAGTTATTTGGCTGCCGATGACGGTAGCCACGAATGTCGAGTCAAGAATCTCACGGTTGACCTGAGTTGCGCCGTCTGGGCCGGAGACGTCAAAAGCTGGTGTCTCGGTCGCTTCGGCGGTATTGTCACTCGCCGGCTGGATCTCTTCGTAGCCTATTTCAGGCCCGGAACAACCAGCGGCGGTTGCAACAAGAGCAACCGCCGCGGCCGTGGTACGTAGTCTTCTAGTAACCATCAGAATGTTAAAGCTTGGAATTAACCGGTGTAGGTTGGTGTGGCCACTACCGGAGCAGGCTTAGGTGCCTCGCAGCTTACGTTGTCTTCGCCCAGGCTTGACTTGCCGTCAGGTCCGTACTTGACGAATACTGATGCACCAGCGTCGCCTACCGTGATCGGTTCGCTTGTGGTGACTTTGTCAGGGTCGGCCTCGACGTCGCTTAGAACGTAGACTTTGTCTCCGACCGTTACTTCAACATCGGTGTCTGGATGGACACTGAACTGGTTGCGGATGGTCACAACACATGTGGTTCCAGCCGTCAGGTCAAGCTCGAGAGCATGACCTTTTGCCGCTGCTTCAGTAGTTTCGGTTGGAGCTGCGGTTGTTTCGGTTGGAGCGACTGTTGTATCGGTTGATGCTTCAGCGCTTTCTTCTGCGGCAAAGGCTGGGTTTACGCCCGCAAATGCCATGGTTGAAGCGGCAGCAAGACCGACGGTTACTCGCTTGATGTTTCGTTTCGTTAGAGCCATAAGGACCCGGACCTCCCTTTAGTTGGGTCACGCATTTGATGATCCAGTGATCATCCTCCCAAGGTGGACAATCATACCTTCTACAAGTAGCTACATAAATGTCGTGGGGGGTCGTTACTAACAAGAAACAACGGTGGGTGAATTCGTCGAAATCGGGAGAGAAATTTGGGTGCGCTTACTCATTCGTCACACCGGTTTAGCGTGCTAACCCGCACACATATGTAATATTTCTGTCATCTTTGCAGGTGGGAGGGTCGTGGGGTCCCGGGAATTGGTGCCTGGTCAGGTTGATGACAGGACAAGTGACAGGACATGACTATCTCCAGGAGTTAAACCTGTGCTACGGTCACCTATGTTCGGCTTTGACATCTAAGGTCAAGCCACTAACGCCTCGTGAAGAACGTGAGTCGCCCTCAAACTCACAAAGCATTTCTTGCCGCGAGAGAGTTAACACTCAGGAAACAGAGCAGAAATATTCGAACCCTAGCGTTGGACACAGCACCCACCTCGGCGGTGGATTGCGGCGGTCAGTGCGGCCCGCTTCGTGGTACGGCTCAGAAAAGTCTGATCCGGAGAAACTCTAGGGAGATAATGTGAAACGAAAAACGCTATTAGCGTTTGCGGTAATGGGCGGGCTGAGTTTCCTGCTTAGTGACCCTGCCGCAGCTCAAGACGTAGCAGAACAATATGATCGCACTGAACCCTCAGCTGCGATGAACATGGTAGTTCTGGACAACATTTATATCTTTATCTCGGGTGTCCTCGTGTTCCTAATGCAGCCAGGGTTCGCCTTGGTTGAAGCAGGGCTAACCCGGGCCAAGAACGCAGCCAACATCATGATGAAGAACATGGTTGACGTCAGCA
The DNA here is from genome assembly GCA_020630065.1 of Acidimicrobiales bacterium. Classification (GTDB taxonomy): domain Bacteria; phylum Actinomycetota; class Acidimicrobiia; order Acidimicrobiales; family SZUA-35; genus JAHDCC01. The sequence continues at coordinate 50,341 of JAHDCC010000019.1, read as the reverse complement.
TTGGTGTGTTGATGTTCGCCCTTATCGGATTCTCGATCGCCTACCCGGGCGACTTCGGGGGATACATCGGGTTTGCCGGATTCGGCGTCGATGGTGTTCTGTCCAACAATCTGGTTGATATCAGCCCAGAAGCGCTTGCGAGTGATGACTTTTATCCGCTAGCGGTTCCTGTTGATTTCTTCTTCCAGGCTGCGTTTGCGGCCACAGCGGCAACGATTGTTTCTGGTGCGGTTGCCGGTCGAACCAAGTTCGTTGGCTACATCCTTTACTCTGTTGTGTTGACCGGTTTGATCTACCCAATCGTTGTTAGCTGGCAGTGGGGCGGTGGCTTCTTGTCATCACTTGATACCGGCTTTGTGGACTTTGCTGGTTCAGGTCTTGTACATATGACCGGCGGTTTCGCAGCGTTGATGGGGGCCATCATTATCGGCCCACGTATTGGTAAATTCAAAGATAACAAGCCACAAGCTATGCCAGGTCACAGTATTCCAATGGCCATCACCGGTGTATTGATTCTGTTCATCGGTTGGTTCGGGTTTAACCCAGGATCAGAACTTCAAGCTGACATGGCGGTTCCCGTAATCGCTGTCCTAACCGCATTTGCTGCTGCCGCTGGTGGCGTCTTTGCATTGGCTACTTCATGGCTGGCCATGGGTAAGCCAGACGTCTCGATGACGGGTAACGGCATCCTCGCTGGATTGGTAGCAATCTGTTCTGGAATCGGCGAATTCAATGCCATCGGAACCCTTGTCACCGGCGCTGTTGCCGGCATCCTCGTCGTCGTATCTGTTCTGTTCATCGAACGCCTCGGCATCGACGACCCGGTCGGCGCATTCTCTGTACACGGTGTGTGCGGCGCATGGGGTCTTATAGCTACAGGTCTGCTAGCGACCACCAGTTCTGTAAATGGTGCCGACGAGGCCGCTGGCCTGCTCTACGGTGGCGGCGCTTCGCTGCTTGTTACCCAGCTAATCGGCTTGGTAGCTATCGCAGTCTTTGTCACAATCGCTGCTGGTGCGCTATTCTTCGTACTGAAGACAGCTGGCTTGCTACGTGTTGATGCTGAAGAAGAAACCGCTGGTCTTGACGTGTCAGAACATGGTACGCCAGGCTACGGTCCAGCAGACAATCTTGTAGGTGTAGGGTCTTAGGTCCGTCAATGACGCAGAGGAGTCAACTATGAAACTAATTACAGCGATAGTTAAACCACACAAGGTAGAAGATATCAAAACTGCCTTGCAGGGAATTGACGTAACTGGCCTGACGGTCACTGAAGCCAAAGGTTTCGGACGTCAGGGTGGCCACACCGAAACCTACCGTGGCGCAGAGTACAAAATCGACTTCAACCCAAAGGCTAAAGTCGAAGTTGTTGCAGCTGACGACCAGGTCGCTTTGGTGACTGAAACGATTAGCGAAGCAGCTCAGACCGGAAAAATCGGTGATGGAAAGATCTGGGTTGTTCCAGTCGAATCCCTCACTCGAATCCGAACTGGCGAAACCGGCGAAGAAGCCGTCTAGCTTTATCGAATCAACAATATTTGTTTGACTGGGTCGACCTCGGTGTATCTCGATTGATACGCCAGGTCGGCCCGGTTTCGTTTTTGGTTGGCTAGTGTCGGAGTTCGCTATGGTTGCGCAACCTCTTCCCACAGATCTTCCGATTGAACAAGCAATTCCTGAGCTTCGGGGACATCTCGTGGACCCCAAACGAGCTGTTCTGGTGGCAGAGCCTGGTGCAGGTAAATCCACGATCGTGCCGCTGCGGCTCTTAGATGAACCATGGTTGGCTGGACAACGGATCCTGGTTCTAGAGCCCCGTCGGGTAGCCGCCCGTTCGGTGGCGCGGCGTATGGCCGAGCTAGCGGGAACTCGGATTGGTGATCTCGTTGGGTACCGAACCCGTGACGATGCGAAAGTGAGCGCGTCGACACGGATCGAAGTCGTCACCGAAGGTATTCTCACCGCCCGTCTTCAGCGAGACCCCGAGCTTTTGGGGGTTGGTGTAGTCATATTCGACGAATTTCATGAACGAAGTGTTCACGCCGATATGGGTTTGGCGTTCACGCTGGACGTCGCCGACACCATTCGGCACGACCTGCGGATCTTGGTCATGTCAGCCACGATCGACGCTCAAAAGGTCGCTGACCTCATAGGCACAGGCGATCCAGCCCCTATTGTGGATTGCCCAGGCCGAACCCATCCGGTAACGATTCGCTGGAGGCCTCGTAAGAAACGGCAACGTCTCGAAGACGTAGTTGTAGCCGCTGTGGATGTCGCGTTATCCGAACCAGGAGATGTACTGGTTTTCTTGCCTGGGATCGGCGAGATTCGTCGGGTAGTGAGCACCCTTTCCGACAATCGAAATGACATTGTGGCGTTACCGCTCTACGGCGCGCTCGATTCGACCGCTCAGGATGAGGCGCTACGGTTCGACCCGACAAGGCGACGCGTGATCGTGGCGACCGATGTAGCTGAGACGTCTTTGACCGTAGAAGGAATAGGGGTCGTCATCGACGCTGGGGTAGCTCGACGACCACGGTTCGACCCGACTACAGGGCTAAACAAATTGATGACCGTGGAACACTCGCGGGCATCTGCCGAGCAGCGTTCTGGGCGAGCTGGCCGTCTTGGTCCCGGCGTGGCTATCCGGCTTTGGTCAAAATCAGAGCACGCAGCGCGTCGACGGCATGACAAACCCGAAATAACACATATCGACTTGGCCAGTGCGACTCTCGAAGCCGCCGCATGGGGAGTGGGTTCGTTGACAGAACTCAAACTGTTGGATATCCCAACGTCGAAGGCATTAGATGAAGCGTCGCAGGTCTTGACGATGCTCGGAGCCTTAGATAGCTCTGGGCGCATTACTTCGGCTGGGCGAGAAATGTTGCGTCTTCCTTTGCCTCCTAGGTTGGCGGCTATGGTTGCGGCCTCGGGCGATGGCCCGATGGGTTGGACGGCGTGTGTACTTGCTGCGCTATTGAGTGAACGTGATGTCATTGGCGGCCGTCCTGTTGATCGCCCATCAGATTTGTGGACTCGTGTCGAGTTGATCGAGTCCGCATCGAAATATGTTCCGGCAGCGGACGGACGGGCGATCAAAACAGTTCGATCGAGAGCAACAGATATCGCTAAACGTGTCGGAGCGAGCAAAAGCTCCGTCCAGCCAAGTGATCTCGGCCGGACACTGGCTTTGGCGTACCCGGATCGGATTGGTCAGAATCGTGGCGGTAAAGGTGGCCGATTCCGTCTCCGGACCGGGTTGGGTGCCCAGGTTTCGCAGACGGACCCGTTAGCGCTGGAACCTATGATCGTGGTAGCCGAGATCGCCGGTGAGAAGCGGAACCCTCAGATTCGACGCGCTGCGGGAATTGACAGCATCGATGTGGAGCTTGGGTTTCACGCCGAAGTTGTTGAGCGTCGGTTTTTTGGATGGGACGAAGCTCGTAATGACCTGAGCCAACGGGTCGAACGTCGCCTAGGCGCGTTGGATTTCGGGACCGTTGAAGAGACGATCGTTCCTTCCGCTGAGGTCGCAGCCGCGCTGGTTGATCAGTTGAAGCTACAAAAATTGGCTCTTCTTAACTGGAATGAGAACGCTCGCTATCTCCAGTCCCGCATCAAGTTTGTTTTCGAGCACTGCCCGGATGAAGCCATACCAGATCTTTCTGATAGTGGGTTAGAAAACGATGTCGAACGAATCTTCTTGCCCTGGCTTTCTTCGGCTGTTGGTCGGAAAGATCTTGAAAAGATCGATCTAGTGCAGCTTTTCGAAAATGAACTGGGGTGGGAAGCAAAACAACGTCTTGACCTGCTAGCTCCTCGGTCCTATCGACTACCGTCTGGGCGTAAACTAACGATCGACTATTCAGGGCCGGCGCCGATAGCGTCGGTGCGGGTTCAGGAACTGTTTGGTGTTTCAGAGTCACCGTCGTTAGCAGGCGGGAAGGTCCCGTTGACGTTCGAACTGCTATCACCAGCACAACGCCCGGTTCAAACCACATCCGACTTGGCGGGCTTTTGGTCTGGTAGCTGGCACGATGTACGAAAAGATATGAAGGGTCGTTACCCCAAACATGACTGGCCCGAGAACCCTTAAACGGAGGGGGTAACCGCCGAAATCTTCTCCGGGATGTCGGCGACCGTAGCGTGGCGTTGGTCACGGAATCCAACGATAACTGGCAGGTTCAATAAACTAAGCCCTTCGTAGCTGCTAAGAAAAGCCGACAGGAACCTTCCATGAAACGTAATCCTCCACGGCTTTCTATAGCCTCACCGAGCCTCGTGTCCGTTCTCGCCGACGATGCGATTCCCTCCACCAAAGAGGTTCGAGCGGCTATCCCAGCAGAGTGTTTTAGACGTTCGAACCTGATTTCGTGTGCTTACGGCGGTTTCTCGGTAGTGCTCACACTTCTCATTGGAATTCTCGCCTGGTTGTACGTTCCTGTCTCGTGGGTCTGGGCGCCGGTATGGGTGATGTATGCGATCGCGTGTGGCACCGCGGGGACCGGTGTTTGGGTTGTCGCTCACGAATGCGGTCATGGAGCATTTAGCGATAACAAAAAGTTTGGGAACGCAGTCGGATTCGTTCTGCATTCTGCGTTGTTAGTGCCGTACTTCTCGTGGCAGCGAAGTCATGCGGTCCACCACGCCAAAACCAATCATTTGACCGAAGGCGAAACCCACGTGCCAAAGGTTGCTGGCACAGCTCGAGGTCAACGGGCGATTCGTCTTCACGAACGGCTTGGAGCCTCCGGGTACGGCTTGCTTTCGATTGTGGTTCGTCTGGGCATTGGGTGGCCCCTGTATCTTGTTTCGGGCACTACAGGTTCACCGGCTCGAGGTGTTTCGAACCACTTTTGGCCATGGGCCCCATTCGAAAGCTCTCTGTTTCCGAAAAGGCTAGCTCCGAAAGTTTTATGGTCGGCGGTGGGTGTTGTAGTAACGCTTCTTCTCTTGGGTTGGTGGGCGACCAGCATCGGAAGTATCTCGACCGTGCTTGTGCTTTATGGCGGCCCTTACTTGGTCGTCAACGCTTGGCTGGTTACCTACACCTGGCTTCAGCACACAAATTCTGATGTGCCACACTACGACGCCGACGAGTGGTCGTTTGTGAAAGGCGCGTTCTGCTCGGTCGATCGCCCATATGGTCGACTGTTCAATTTTCTCCATCACAACATTGGGTCAACCCATGTTGTACATCACTTGAATTCGGCGATTCCTCACTATCAGGCGGTGCGAGCCACTGAAGCGGTACGTGAGGCGTTCCCGTATCTTTATCGGTTTGACCCGACCCCTATCCCGGTCGCGTTATGGCGGGCGGGGACATCGTGTGTAGTCGTTGCTAAAGAACAAGACGACTGGGTTTATACGATTCCGGCCGTCGGCTCCGAACCCAGCTCGTAACCACATTCAGCAAAACGAAGAAACCGACCCCGGCAGAGGTCGGTTTCTGTTTCTTTAACCAACTATCGGAGGGGGACCGACTTGGTATGAAGGACGGGCATCGATCAAAGGGATTAAGTCTCTGCCTCGTCTGATATCTATTCTAGATACATCCACCCGCATCCGTGTATCATCCAAGCGTGATCTTCGTCATCTCAAATTTGCGTAGGAATGTATTTCTTGCGCGATCCGTGCCATCATAAATAACGATGGACTTACGGCAGCTTCAAGCATTCTTGGCAGTGATCGAACACGGTGGGTTTACCGCGGCAGCAAAAGCGACCCACACCGTTCAGTCAAATATCTCAACTCACGTGGCTCGGCTCGAACGAGAACTCGACGCCACCCTGATCGACAGAGCCACCGGGAACCCCACGCAGGAAGGTGAAGCCGTCGTCACCCGTGTGCGTCGGGTCCAGTCCGAGCTGGCTTCTCTTGAAGCCGACGTGTCGGCTTTGCGTGGTTCGTTGCGAGGTACGGTCCGTATTGGCGTGATCGGGACAACTGCACGATGGTTTACCCCGATTCTGGTGGATGAGGTGACAAAGGCGGCACCCGAGATCCGTCTGGTCATCGCCGATGGCACCACTACCTCGTTGACTACCCGAATTCTTGATGGTGAGCTCGATGTTGGCCTTGTTGGCCTGCCGGTTGACGAACCAGAGATCAGTTCGTCTCCGCTCTTCACGGAAGACCATGTGCTTGTCGGACCTAAAGACCATCCACTGGCCACACTAGGTAGACCCGTCGAACTTGAGGATCTTGCACAACACAAGTTATTGCTTCCCGTCGAGGCCTCAGCGTTCCGTAAAGAGATTGAACAGACTTTTGCCGAGAAGAATTTGCGACTTAAACCGCAGCTCGAAGTCGATGGCCTTCGCCTCCTAGCGACGTTAGCGTTTCAGGGTTTTGGTGTCGCTATAGTTCCGGCGACTGCCGCGCCTGGTTGGGTCGGTGGTCCTTGGACCCCAATTGAAGTCGAGGGTCTTGCTAGGCGCACCGTTGGTTTAGTTACCCGTCGTCGGGGGATGCCGTCGGTTGCCGCCCAACGAACTATTGAAATCATCCGGGCGATTATTGCCGCTCAGGCACCGAATGTGTCTGGTCTCTACAGCATCTTGGTTTGATTGATCGGCCTGTTCTGCCGGTTCGCTCGAAATGGGCTGTTCGAGTTGCCGTAGCCCATCGTTGATAGACTTAGGCGCAAGTGTGCACGAGTGGAGTTCATCAATGTCAACCAATACCTCGCCCCTAGTTGCTGAGCTTTCTGACGACATTGTGTCGAAAGATCCGGCTGGCAGAGACCCTGTTAACCCAACAAACCTGACTGCGGAAACGCAAACACGGGTAAACGTGGCACAACGAGAACTCGATGGACTGACCGTCATTTCGTTGGTCTTTGAATCCGTCGGCGAAAAGTTTGTTCTTTCCCGATCCCACGGCGACCGTTTCGTGTCTGCCATCCAACGCGCCGCCGCCTTACGGGTCCCGTTTGTGGCCGAGCTAACCACTTCGTCCGTCTCGGTCGATGACGGTCTCGCTCCGCTTGATAGCTGGGCCAGAGTCGCTAAAGAACTAACGTCGGTGTCGGGGGTAATCCCAACCGTGTTTATCGTCAACGGCCCGATGGTTGCCGGTCCAGCGCTTTTGCTTGGTTTAGCCGATGTCTGTGTTTTTGTTGAAGATACCTACGCCTTTGTGACGGGCCCAAAGTCGGTTGAAGCCTATACAGGCGAGCCGGTCACCGGGGCGAATCTGGGAGGTGCAGGTGTGCACGCCCGCACGACTGGTCTTGCCTCTTCAACCGTAGACTCGGTTGAGTCTGCCTACGAGTTTGCAGCTGACGTTCTGTCGTTCCTTCCTCCGCATGTCGATTCGTGTGTGCCAGGACGATCTACCAACGACCCTTTTGATCGCCTGACCCCGGAGGCCGGGGAGCTCATGCCCACTACGGCTATGGGCTCCTATGACGTGCGTGATGTTATCGAGTCGTTAGCCGATGACGGCGAATTTTTGGAGCTTAAGGCTAGTTGGGCTCCCAATATGGTGATCGGGTTTTCCTCGGTTGGGGGCACTCCGATTGGAGTAATCGGAAACCAGACGCAGGCTCTGGCTGGAAGTATCGATATTCCAGCATCACAAAAGGGAGCCCGGTTCGTCGCGATGTGTGATGCGTTCAACGTTCCTCTTTTAACACTGGTCGACACTTCCGGGTTCTTGCCTGGTAAAGACCTCGAATGGCGAGGGATGATCCGCCACGGCGCTCAGCTAGCTTTTGCGTACGCTCGTGCCACGGTTCCTCGCGTTGGCCTCATCCTCAGAAAGTCATACGGCGGGGCGTATATTGTGATGGATTCGACCGAGATGGGTAACGACGTCATGTTCGCATGGCCATCCGCCGAGGTCGCCGTTATGGGAGCCAAAGGTGCTGTCAGCATCTTGCACCGCAAGGCGTCTGCAGAGGAACAACAAGAGCTGGTCAAAGAGTACGAGGCGACGCTTTTGACGCCGTATCCGGCTGCCGATCGACAGGCTATTACATCTGTGATCGATCCTGCCGATACGAGAAAAGAGCTTATAGCCGCATTTGCCATGTTGTCGAGTAAACGAGAGACCTTACGTCGGCGTCAACATGACAATGGACCACTTTGATAAGTGACCCTTAACCTAATCTGGCCGATAAGTTCGAATAGTAACGTTTGAATTGGGCATTCTCACCCCGAACTTCACAGCGAGTTGCGGTCGTTGAGAGCCTTCGCTGGAAAAGGAAGTTTTGTGGCAGAAACAGTATCGATAACCGACAATCGCACGGGTAAGACAGTAGAAATTCCGATTCAAGACGGGGCGGTAGACGCCAAAGAATGGGCCAAGTTGATGCCTGGAACATGGTTCCTGGACCCTGGTTTTTCTGTAACTGCTTCTACCGAGAGTAAGATCACCGAGCTGCAGGGCGGCGAAGGGATTTTGCGGTATCGGGGTTACCCAATCGAGCAACTAGCTGAAAAGTCATCGTTTCTCGAAGTAGCGTACCTTCTGTTGTTTGGTGAACTCCCAACAGCTGATCAGCACAGCACGTGGGTAGATGACGTAACCAACCACACGTTTATCCATGAAAACATGCGTAAGCGATTCTATGAAGGTTTCAACCATGACGCCCATCCAATGGGAATGTTGGTTTCTGCCATGGCGGCACTTTCAACCTTCTATCCAGAAGCTAAAGAGATAGACGACCCGGAGAACCGGTACCGCCAGATTAATCGCTTGATTTCTAAAGGCCCGACGCTTGCATCGATGGCGTACAGGGCGTCGATCGGCATGCCGTTTGTTTACCCAGATAACTCGCTTTCGTATACCGAAAACTTCCTTTCGATGATGTGGCGGGTCGCCGAACCAACGTACGAGCCAGATCCAGTACTTTCTCGTGCCTTGGACACACTGCTGATCCTCCACGCTGACCACGAACAGAACTGTTCTACAACCGCTATGCGTGTGATCGGGTCAGCCCACGCCGATCCGTTCGTTTCGGCGGCCGGAGCGGCTGCCGCTCTTTACGGCCCTCGACACGGTGGAGCGAACGAAGCGGTAATCCATATGCTTCGCGACATTGGTTCGTATGAGAACATTCCAGCGTTCATCGAAAAGGTCAAAGCTGGTGAAGGCCGGTTGATGGGCTTTGGTCACCGGGTGTACAAAGCCTACGACCCACGAGCCGCCATCGTAAAGAAACATGCTGATGAAGTGCTAAAGATCACGGGGCAAAACCCGCTTCTCGACATAGCGCTTAAGCTCGAAGAGATCGCTCTAAACGACGAGTACTTTAAGAGCCGAAACCTGTACCCGAACGTTGACTTCTACACCGGTGTTATCTACCAGGCCATGAAGTTCCCGATGAATATGTACACCGTGCTCTTTGCTATCGGTCGTATGCCAGGGTGGCTATCACACTGGCAAGAATCGCTTGAAGCAGGATCCCGGATTTCTCGACCTCGACAGGCCTACACCGGCCCAGCCGAGCGAAACTACGTTCCCGTTAACGAACGCTAGCCAACGCACTCATTCGGGATGGCTTCTCTAGCAGCCATCTCGAATCGAATGGGTTTATAGGTTCTTTACGTACTGGTTTTTTCCGTCTACCAGGATTTGCTTAGGCACGATAGGTTCGTTTGTCGCCTGGAAGGCGATGACGATAATTTCGTCCCCGACATTTACTAGGTGGGCTGCTGCACCGTTCATCTTGACTACGCCCGACCCTCGTTCTCCATGAATGACGTAGGTTTCTAGCCGGGCACCTGAGGTGTTGCTGACCACGAGAACCTTCTCGCCAGCCCACAAGTCAACCCGGTCGCATAAGTCAGCGTCGATTGTGATACTGCCTACATATGCTATGTCCGCATGGGTGACCGTGGCTTTGTGGATCTTTGAACTAAGTACATTCCGCACTGTTCCATTTGTAGCGACAGAAGCCGGGAGTCTGTTTCGGTTGAGAATGATGTCACGCGCTAGTAAGAAATCGAGCGTAGAGACCTAAACGATATTGGTCGGCAAGTTGTCGATTGAGCTTTGGTTTCGTTCGGTCTGATATTCTCGAACGCCGTCGGGGCCTCGGCGGTCGATCCATTCTTTGAGCGCTGGGCGCTCATTGGAATACTCAAATTCAGGTATCGACCATCCACAAGACGTTGAAACTCGAGTGATTTTGGTTTCGATGATCGCTCGGGCACCTGCCAGCTCATCAAAAAGATGTGACCGCTCGGTGAACCCGTCGCTATCGATGTGGTGAACCTCGGCCTTGCCGTATACCCGAACAATATTTGGCTTTCCGCTGAAAGCACACCACATCAAGGTTATTCTCTGGTTCTCTATCAGATGGGCTATGGTCTCTGCTCCACTGCCTGTGAGGTCAAGATAGGTCACGGTAGTTGGATCGATGACACGGAGGCTGTCATAGCCCTTAGGGGACACGTTGATATGTCCTTTGATTGGGGCAGTCGCCACAAAAAACATCGGTTGTTCCTCGATCCATTCTTGTAACGAGGCATCGATATTTTCTTTGACTTTTCCCATACCTGTACTTTAGTTGGAGCTCTAAAGCGCTGCCACCAACTTTGTCGGTCCGTTAGAGTCAAGGGTTGGGTTGTCTAACTGGCTAAAAAGTCTGGTGCCAGCGACTAGCGCTGGCACCAGATCATGAAAGTAATTTCGGTTTGTTAGCTACCGGATTCGACGTTTCGTCGAATGACCGCCAACGCAGACCCCGCTTTGAACCACTCGATTTGATCTTCGGAGAACGTGTGGTTCGCTTCGAAGGTAAATGTCGAGCCGTCCGCTTTGGTTACCGTGATGGTTAGAGGTTTACCGGGTGCCAGATCGGCGAGACCCTGCGTGCCTAAACGGTCACTCTCATCGATGCGATCATAGTCGCTTGGATCAGCGAACGTCGCCGGAACGATGCCTTGTTTCTTCAGGTTGGTTTCGTGGATTCGGGCAAACGACCGGGCGAGTATCAGCTGAACGTTACGGAACCGGGGTTCCATAGCAGCGTGCTCTCTCGAGGAGCCTTCACCCATGTTTTCGTCGCCGATCACGACTGAAGGTTGACCTGCTTCGTGGTAGGACTTGGCGATGTCGGGGAACGTTTGGGTTTCGCCTGTGAGCTGGTTCTTTCCGTAGCCAACTTCGTAGCCTTCGAACGCGTTAACGGCACCGAGGTAAAGGTTGCCTGAAATGTTTTCCAGGTGGCCTCGGTACTTGAGCCATGGGCCAGCCATTGAAATATGGTCGGTTGTGAATTTGCCTTGGGCCTTGACCAGAACCGGCAAATCGGTGAAGTCGTTGCCGTCCCACTCGGGGAACGGCGCTAGTAGCTGAAGTCGGGTCGAGGTTGGTGAGACCTTAACTTCAACGTCCGACCCGTCTTCTGGCGGTGCGAGGAATGTTTCTTCTCCTGGGTCGAAGCCTTCTGGAGGAAGTTCGACTCCGACGGGAACTGATAGAGAAACTTCTTTGCCGTCGGCGTTTGTAAGCGTGTCGTTCTGGGGGTCGAAGTCAACCCGTCCAGAAAGAGCGAGGGCCATGACCGTTTCGGGCGATGTAACAAACGCCAGTGTTTGAGGGTCACCGTCGTTGCGTTTCGGGAAGTTGCGGTTGTACGAGGTGACAATGACGTTCGGGGTTCCTGGCTCGATGTGGCCGGTACGATCCCACTGGCCGATGCAAGGCCCACAGGCGTTCGCTAGAACGGTCGCCCCGAGCGCTTCGAAGTCAGCGAGGAGACCGTCGCGTTCGATGGTTGCTCGAACTTGTTCCGACCCTGGAGTGATTAGGAGGTCTGTCTTGACGGTGAGACCCTCCGCAGCTGCCTGACGTGCGATTGAAGCAGCCCTGGTGATGTCCTCGTACGATGAATTCGTGCAGCTTCCGATGAGGGCGGCTGAGATTTCTAGAGGCCACCCGTTTGCTTCGGCTTCTGCTCCTAGTGCCGGTACTTCCCGGGCCAAGTCCGGGGTGTGGGGGCCGTTGATATGTGGTGACAGAGTCGACAAGTCGATTTCGATGACCTGGTCGTAGAAGGCTGCTGGGTCGGCGAGGACTTCGTCGTCGGCCCGTAGATGATGGGCCACTGCGTCGGCCGCGTCGGCTGCGTCTTCACGTCCGGTCGATTTGAGGTATCGGGCTATCGCTTCGTCGTAACCAAAGAGACTGGTTGTTGCCCCGATTTCTGCCCCCATGTTGCAGATCGTTCCCCGTCCAGTAGCGCTTAGGCTGTCGGCGCCCGGGCCGAAGTATTCAACGATCGACCCTGTGCCGCCTTTTACGGTCAGAATCTCAGCGACTTTCAAGATGATGTCTTTGGGGGCAGACCATCCGCTGAGCTCTCCGGTCAGTTTCACGCCGATCAGTTTGGGCCATTTGACGTTCCATGGAAACCCGGTCATGACGTCGACGGCGTCTGCGCCACCGACTCCGATAGCGATCATGCCCATACCGCCAGCGTTTGGTGTATGGCTGTCGGTTCCGATCATCATGCCTCCGGGGAAGGCGTAGTTCTCAAACACGACCTGATGAATAATGCCGGAGCCTGGTTTCCAGAATCCGCCGCCGTATTTAGCGCTTACACTTTCGAGAAAGCTGTAGACCTCTTCATTTGAATCGACGGCTGCGAGTAGGTCTTTTTTGCCGTCTTCTCGCGCTTGGATGAGATGGTCGCAGTGGGTGGTTGTCGGGACCGCTACCTCGGTCAGCCCAGCGGTCTGGAACTGAAGCCAAGCCATCTGGGCGGTGGCATCTTGCATGGCGACTCTGTCGGGGTGAAAATCAACGTATGATCCCTCGAGCGCTGCGGATGGATCGGCTAGATGGTTACCCAGTATTTTCTCAGCTAGCGTCAACGGTCGACCTAGTCGGGTTCGTAAACCTCCGACCCGTTCGTCGAGTGTGGCGTAAACGCTTTGGATGAGAGATACAGGTGTCTGCGGTCCTACGGTCATATAGATAAGCTCCTTGATGCGTCTCTCCAACGATATCGGCGAGATAACCTGTGTCGGTCGTCAAAGAGAGGGTTAAACGTCGCTCTATTAGCTGGATGATGCTGGATGTAGCGTCGGTGACCGCAGCGGCTCAAGTGAACGTAGATTCGTGAAACTTTTCTTGTGAACCACACAGAACCGGCGGGTGGGTTGAGTACGAGATGTCGAGAACCGGGTTGGGTGAAACGTCGGTGGTCTAGAAGCGCTGTATCAGCTGTGTTGTGCCGTTGATCTCACCTGTGAGGTTTGGTCGCCCACATTAGCCAGGTTGCGGATTTGAGTGAGGTCATGGCTGCTGGGGCGGGGTGTGTGTTCGTGAATCAACGTCGCAACCTGGTGTGAACCTCAGTCAGCCACCCTCGTTGTTAAATCCGTCACGTAAGATCTGGTGGGCGAGTCTTGGTTATTCCTCGGGACGTCCAAAACCAAAGTTGGCAAAGGTGTCTTGAGCTGAGTCGGAGATCATGTACTCGGCGAAGAGGCTCGCTTCTGGTTCGTCGCTCATAGCGGCGATGGCGGGGGTCACTACCGGCGGGTTCTGGAGTTTAATTTCGCGGGTTCGGTCAGATGTGCGTTTCGCATCTGTTCTGTAGACAAACCCGGCATCGGCTTCACCTGCCGCTACGTGCTCAACCACCTGACCTACATTTAGGTGCTCGCTAGTTTCGACCAGCTGAATAGCGTTGGCTTGAAGAAACTTGTCGGTCACCGCACCGCACGGGACACCTGCTGCGCATCTGGCGACTAGGATTTCGGGGTTTGTGACATCGGAGATTGTTGTGATGTTCTTCGTCTTTGTCCCGGTTGGTACAACCAATGTGAGGGTATTGGTAACAAACGGTTCGACGGGGCTAGTAGGTTCGTTCGTCAAGCGATCGAAAATTTCGATATCGGCTGGGGCGAAGACATCTGGTGATGCCCCTGCTTCTATTTGGCGTAGCAGGGTTGAGCTGCCGGCGACGTTGAGTCGGACATCGACCTGTTGGTTTTGTTCTTCGTAGTCTGCCTCAATCGTCTCAAACGCTTCGGCTAACGACGATGCGACATAGACATCGATTGTCGTTTTTTGGGGAGGTGAACAAGCCGCTATGAGAAGCCCGGCGGCGGCTAGCGTAGTCCAGTAGATGGTTGAAAGTCGACGCGACATTAGGCCAAAAGTTTAGGCCTGAAGGGGTACGACTTCCTCGTTAGGTAGTGTCATGTGCCTGCTCAGACCGACGGTCTTCGATGTATCCCTGGGCGTTATTTCGGATTTTCCGGAGCAGCGACTCCAGAGTTTTGGTTTCGCTTTTGGTGAGGTGCGCGCTGGTGTGAGTTACTGAGGATTCGAGTGAAGTCGACGCCCATGAGGTCATTTCGTGTAGTCCATTCTTAGTGAGTGTTACCAGATATGCTCGGCGGTCTTCGGGGTCGGGTGTTCGCTGGATTAGGGCTAGAGACTCGGCGTGGTCGATCATTCTGGTCATCGAGCTGGGGGAGACACATAGGTCTTTGCTGAGTGCTCCAGGTCGTAGCGAGTGTTGCGGGGATCTTGCGAGTCGAATGAGTAGGTCTCTCAGTTCAGCTGGAATCGACTGTTCTGACATGTCGAGATCTAGAAGCATTGCGGCTTCTACGGCCAGAAAGGACTCCTTTAGTAGGCCAAATGTGTCCCATCTCGGATCATCAAACTGATTGGTCATATCGTGCTTAGCTTACACCAAAGGTTTTATTTGCGAATATTTCTCGTATGGTATAGTTTCAATATAAAATAATACCAAGACGGTACTAAATGGGAAGTGGGCAATGAAAAGCATCATCGCTATTTGTGGCAGTCGACGTAACGGCTCGTTTAACGGCGCTTTACTCGACGAAGCCGTCACAGAAATTCGTACTCACAACGACGTGTCGGTAGATCTCGTAGCAGGAGACGACATTTCGTTTCCTCTTTACGAAGAAGACCTCGAAACCGCAGAAGGCATTCCAGACGCCGTCACTGCCTTACACGACCGAATTGCGCAATGTTCAAGCGTTCTGGTAGCCACCCCAGAATACAACGGCAGCTACCCGCCCCTGTTCAAAAACGCATTCGACTGGGTTAGTCGAGTTGATTTCGCTACCTTCAAAGACCGCCACATCGGCATCATGACCGCGTCGCCTGGAGGCGGCGGAGGCGCTCGCTCCGCTCAACAAACCGCAGAACTCTTCTCCGGTGTAAAGGCCAACGTTTATCTTCCCACGTTCTCATTACCCCGTGCTCACGAAGCGTTCGCCCAAAGCCCAATCTCAGGACTCAGCGAATGGGTTGGCCAGTACCTCGACGACATACCCAATGACAAGTAGGCAAAAGGACGAATCAACGGCGTCAGGTTCGATAGTCTGAGGTACATGATTCGGCTCTACAACACCGCCACCCGAGAAGTCGCCCCGTTGCAGCTACGGGACGAAAACAAGGTATCGATTTATGTTTGCGGGCCAACCGTTTACGGTCCACCACACCTCGGCCACGGTCGACACGTCTTGGTTTACGATGTGCTTCGCCGGTTCCTAATTAGCCAAGGTCTTGATGTCACCTTCGTATCAAACATCACCGACATCGACGACAACATCATCAACAAAGCGGCCGCAGACAACACCAGTTGGACCGATGTAGTTAAAGAGTACGAACAAGCTTGGTGGGATGGGCTCGACAAGCTTCACGTTATGCGCCCAGACCACATCCCTCACGCCACCGATTACGTCGACGAAATGGTAGACCTTATCGCCGAACTTATCGCCGTCGACAAAGCCTACTTAGCGAGCGATGGGATCTATATCGCCACCGAAAACGTCGCCGACTACGGCCTGCTAGCAAACCAATCATTAGAAAACCTGGTAGAAGGCGGCGGTGATCGAGAGGTCGTTGGTACCGAGAAGAAACACGCAGCAGACTTCGCACTTTGGAAATTTACAAAACCAGGAGAACCGTCCTGGCCGTCCCCCTGGGGCGACGGGCGTCCAGGGTGGCACACTGAATGTGTCGTAATGAGTCTCGACCTGCTAGGCGAAGGTTTTGATCTTCACACCGGTGGACTCGACCTCATGTTCCCACACCACGAGAACGAACGAGCCCAAGCAGTTGCGTTAGGTAAACAGTTCGCCCAGCACTGGATGCATCACGGATTCGTTGAACTCTCCGGCGAGAAAATGTCTAAGTCCATCGGCAACGTAATGAACGTTACCGAACTGGTAGAACGGTATGATCCGCGAGCCTACCGGCTACTTATCTTGCAGTCACATTATCGATCTCCGATGGAAGTGACCGAAACAACGCTCCAAAATGCCGACGCAGCAGTCAAAAGGCTCGACGCGTTTGTCCGGCGTTCCGATTGTGACCAGAACTCAGAAATCGACGCCGACGTTATGGAAGCGTTTGTTGCCGCCATGAACGACGACCTCGATACTCCAAAGGCCGTTGACCTTCTGTTCACCCAGATACGCCAAGCCAATCAGGCAGTCGACGACGGGGTTTTAGCCCAAGCCCAGCGTTGCGCCGCCACCGCCATACAAATGGCAGAAATTCTAGGATTCGAGTTAGGCAGAAACGACGATGTTCCAGCCGAAATCAAAGAGCTGGCCGAACAACGCATCCAAGCTCGAGCCAACAAAGACTTTGAACAAGCCGACATGCTACGTGACAAATTGACCGAGGCAGGTTGGCGGGTAGAAGACTCAGCCGACGGGCCAGTCATCTCACGGCTTTAGAAATCGAGGCGGGCCTAGACACATCGGATTTGAATGGAATGGTCAACCGGGCCATGGCCTTGGCCGACCTTCCAGTCCTTTGCCCCAAAGATAGCGTCACCTATGTAGCGCTTAGCCGTTAAGATCGCGTCTAGCTTCGGTGAGCCCTTAGCTAGCTCAGCAGCGATAGCAGCAGCGAAACTGCATCCGGTTCCATGGGTGTTCACCGTGTCGAAACGCGCGCTAATCAACTCGAGGCTTTCGACCCCATCCCAAACCACGTCGACGGACTGACTGCCGTCGATATGGCCTCCTTTTATGACGACATAGTCAGCGCCTGAAGCGCCAAGTTGTTTAGCCGCTGCATGTAAGTCGCCGATCGAGCGAAGGGTACGCCCGCACAAATGTCCTGCTTCGACGGCGTTTGGGGTGATCACGGCGGCATGGGGGAAAAGCTGTTCTGCATAAAATCGTTCGGCTTTTTCGGTTAGGAGCCGGTCTCCGGACGTCGCTATCATCACTGGATCAACTACTAGATTAGGTAACAATCCTTCTTGAGCGAACGCTGCTACCAGTTCAATGATTTCTGAAGTCGCCAACATGCCGGTCTTAACTGACCGGGGGGCTAAATCGTCTAGGACTACCCGAATTTGGCGCTCGACTAGTTCCGGTGGTGCAACGTGAACGGCGGAAACACCCACGGTGTTTTGAGCCGTCAACGCAGTAACCGCACTCGTCCCCACCGTCTGCAACGCAGCAAAGGTCTTGATGTCAGCCTGTATGCCTGCGCCCCCACCCGAATCAGACCCAGCGATTGTTAACACGGTAGGGGGAGTGTCGCTGACCGAACACGAAGACGGTTCGAACACGATCTGGCGAGGCGGCGTCGATCTGCTAGTCATGTCTGTCAGGATACATCGACGATTCTGCTAGTTCTTGGCCTAATAAACGCACCGTTCGATCGACGGAGCTGCTTCGCATTACAGTTCCCATCACGGCCACGCCACTGGCCCCGGCCGTTATACAACTTCGAGCGTTCGTGCTGTCTACGCCACCCAACGCAACGATGGGGATCGACACGGAGCGTGCGACTTGGTGAAGAAAATCTGTGCCCAACGCCGGGCCATAACCTGGCTTTGACTGGGTCAAGAAAATTGGTGACAAGGTCACATAGTCGCATCCCTGTCGCTCCGCCGCTTGAACTTCTTCGAAACTATGGCACGATCGTCCAACAATAGTTGGCCTATCGATCGGCGTTTTCTCGTCGGCCGCTAAGTGGAGGCCATCGACCGGGACCGAAGATCGCGAAGCCGCTATAACTAAGCATCCAGCTGGTGTAGCGACGTCGGAGATCTGGCTGAGTAGGCTTGATCGATGTTGTTCTGGCAAATGTTTTTCCCGCACAACAACTGTCGTTACTCCAGCAGACACAGCTTCGCTAACAACATCGACGAGCGGACGACGTGTTTGAGACGCATCGGTCAACAACACGAATCGAAGTCTCGAATCAAACGAAGTTATAGCTCGGCCAATCCGTCGAAGCTCGAACTTGGCTGAGCGTAGTTGCGTACCGGTATACGCCCCGCCATGCGAGCTAGATAACCAGCTGTAACCGCGTGGCGCATAGCGGTAGCCATAGCAACCGGATTCTGGGCCCGGGTGACCGCACTCGCAAGCAACACGGCGTCACAGCCAAGCTCCATGGCCAAGGTGGCGTCTGAGGCGGTACCGACTCCGGCATCTAACACCATTGGACAGTCGATCATGTCTCGAATGATTCGTAGATTGTACGGATTATTTATCCCGGCACCAGACCCGATCGGTGAACCGAGCGGCATCACGGCGGCACAGCCGACATCGGCCAGGTGTTTGGCCGTAATCGGATCATCGTTGGTGTAGGCCATCACAACAAACCCTTCACCTACCAGCTCCTCAGCAGCGTCTAAAGTTTCGGCAACATCGGGGAGTAGGGTTTCCTCGTCGCCGATCACCTCAAGTTTGACCCAGTTTGTTTCAAACGCGTCCCGGGCAAGTTTTGCGGTCAAGACTGCTTCTTTAGCTGAGAAACATCCGGCCGTATTCGGCAGCAATTTCACCCCGGTAGCTTCGATAACCTCCAGGATCGAACCAGTGCTAGTTGGGTCGACCCGCCGCATCGCGACTGTTGTCAACTCAGTCCCCGACGCAAGTAGCGCCTGTTGAAGAACCTCAAGGTTAGGAGCGCCGCCAGTGCCGGTTATGAGCCGAGACGTAAAGGTGTGGTCTGCTATCACTAGCGGTTCGACCGTGGGGGAGTGGGCGAGTG
Source organism: Acidimicrobiales bacterium (assembly GCA_020630065.1). Lineage (GTDB taxonomy): Bacteria > Actinomycetota > Acidimicrobiia > Acidimicrobiales > SZUA-35 > JAHDCC01. The sequence goes on along the minus strand of JAHDCC010000019.1, from coordinate 31,366 downwards.
GTTCGATGGTCATTGTTATCCTCCGGGGGCGGCGGTTAAGATTTCGATTTCATCGCCAGCGGCGAGTTGGGTTGTCTCCCATGTGCTCTTCGGGATGACAGCGGCGTTTACGGCAACGGCAACCCCCCTTGACGCCGGCGTGATCAGCGACACGATGTCTTTGAGCGATGTAGTAGGTTGAACTTCTTTAGGTTCGCCGTTGACGGTAAGCGTAATCATTGGACCTGCTGTGTCGTAGTAGGGTTTGCGTCTGTAGTCGACGAGTTTTGGTGTGGGGTGAACGGTTCTACCCACTTGCTAACGGGACTGCCTTGGACCCAATGTAGTACTTCGTCCCCGATCGTTGGGGCGAGGAGAATACCATTTCGATATAGTCCAGCGGCCACGAACGGTCCGTCCGGGCCAATTGCCCCGATAACGGGTGTGTGATCTAGTGTCGCCGGTCTGAAACCGACAGAAGTCTCCGCGACCTTCATTTCGTCGATCCCGGGGACGAGTTCTCGTCCTCGTTTTAGTAGTTCGTAGACGGCGCCTGCCGTGATCGTGTCATCGAACCCTAGATCTTCAACCGATGCGCCAACTACCAGCTCTCCCGAGGTTCTAGGTACTAAATACACATCGAGACCGTCTATGGGGTGAGTGGGAAATATGGATGTAGGCGAACCCTCCAGGCGAAGGATTTGCCCTTTTACCGGATGTACGGCTATCGGCTTGAGACCCGGTTCGAGAACGATTTGAGACATCCAAGCGCCGGCCGCCAAAATGACGGCGTCAGCTGAAAACGAACCGTTGTCCGTTTCAACGTTGCGAGGTCCGGCACCATGCACTCGTTCGGCAACGAAGGTGGCGCCGTAGTGTCGACACGCATCACGTAGCGCCGAGAGCAAGATTCTGTTATTGACCATATGGTCTTGCTCAACCAGCAAGCCGCCGACGACATTCGGGGACAAAGCAGGTTCGAGTTTTCGTATCGAGCGGGCGTTGAGCGCCTCGACCTGTAAACCTAGATCACTCTGGTAGTCGGCCAGCCGTCGGATAGAAGCGATATCGTCGTTGTCTCTAGCGGCGACGATCATCGCCGAACGCTGATACCAATCGCCGTTCGGGGCAAATGGTTGGAGTTGCTCGGACCACGAGTCCCATCGTTTGTTGGCGGCGAGACATAAGGTGATCATGGCAGTTTCGCCAAACTCTACCTCGACGACTGGAGCCAGCCGGCCAGCGGCGACAAAGGCGGCTGCTTTGTCGGGGGTCGGATCAAAAACGTGGACTTCATGGCCTGCCGATGAGGTCGTGAACGCCGCTGCTAGTCCAGCGGCACCGGCGCCAACAACAATAATTTTCATTCTGCACCTGACCTGTAGGGTTCAGCAGACAACACAGCGGATAGCCGTTGCGCTTGTTGTTGGGCTGAATCGGGCTGGTTAAACACTGCAGCTACGACGGCTACTCCATAGACCCCATGCTGGATTAACGATGGTGCGGTATCTGAAGTGATTCCACCGATGGCGTAGACGGGAATGTCGACGCCGGCTGCGATCTGGGCGACCCTGTCGACGCCAAGAGGTTGAGGTAGCCCTGGTTTGGTTGAGGACTGAAACGTCGGTCCGACCCCCAAATAGTCGGCTCCGCTGGTCACAGCGATTTTGGCCTGAGTGGCATTCCGGCAGGTGCTGCCGATGATGCCGTCAAAGTCTTCACGGACTTGCTGTACCGCCAGATCTGTCTGGCCGAGATGAACACCGTCAGCGCCTACGGCTTTTGCGATATCTACTCGATCGTTGATAATACAAAGTCGACTAAATTCGTGGCAGAGCTTCGTTATTTTGTGAGCGGCGTCAACAATATCTTTTTCTGAACCCGATTTTCGGCGAACTTGTACGATGACATCGACGGTGGACACAATAGTGGATAGTGACTCAAAGAAGTCGTCGACGCCACGATCAGGGGTAACCACATACAATCTGGGTGCGGCCGCTTGCCTAGAGTCCGCAGGCGGTTGAAATGACGTCATCGTGTCTCCTCCGCTGAAAGTTCCATGGCTACGCGTGACGACACGACCGCTGGTCCCTTCGACGGTACTATCCGTATCAGGTTCGAACGGTCCCGAGGCATAAGACCTCAATCTCAGCCTGGTTACGCCAGGCACCCGTCTTTGGTTCTGAGTCCACGATACCGAGCAATCAGGTCGATGAGGACAACGCGGCGGTTCTTCGGCTAGTAGGCGGGTCGGCGATACCCAATCCAGCATTGGAGCCTATGTTTCGAATTTGTATCCTAATGCAGACGACGTATCCGCCGACTGGGCGATATCTGAGTTTTCTTTACGAAGGAGAAAAGAAACTATGAGCGTAGCAAAGACAATCGAAATCATCTCAACTTCCACTACAGGGTTTGATGATGCAGTATCGGCAGGCATCAGCGAAGCCAGCCGGACCGTTAACAACATCAAGTCAGCGTGGGTCAAGGACCAGTCAGTCACCGTCGACAATGGTGCGATCACCGAATGGAAAGTGAACCTCAAGGTCACGTTTATCGTCGGCTAAATTCTAGTCGCACAACTGGCCCAGGACCGGGCCAGTTGTGCCGACGACATGTCTAAAGCAGGAAAAACGTTAAGAAAGCTCGCGGATTTTCTGGGTAGAAGTGCTTTGCATCTAGAGTGAACTCCATGAATCTGAAACAGCAGGCCTCCGAAATTCTTCTACAAAAGGCCGTTCTGAGGTTGGACGAGCCGGTACAGCTCGCTTCGGGAAAGATGTCGGATGTTTTTGTAGACGTCAAAGCTGGTTTGGCTCAAGCTGACGATCTAAACGTCGTATGTCGAGCGCTTATAGAGCAGCTCGAACAGGCAGACATCGCCTACGACGCGGTAGGTGGCCCAACGATGGGTGCCGATCATTTGGCGGTCGGGATGGCATTGTGCGCTGCTAGCTCTTGGTTCTTTGTCCGTAAAGAACCGAAAGGGCGAGGAACAGGTCGACAGATCGAGGGAGCGTCGATCGGGCCAGGCAGTAAAGTGGTGGTAGTAGAAGACGCGGTCAGCACCGGCGGTTCTATGCTCACAGCGATCGATGTGATAAGCGATACGGGCGCAGAGATAGTGGCGGTAACCACTCCTATCGATCGAGGTACAACAGCTTCGGTAGAGCTTAAGAAGAGGGGACTGCGGTACTTCCCGTTAGCAACCTATGAGGATCTAGGTCTGCAACCAGTTTGAGAGTCTGCGGTAACAGATCTTTTAAACGGGTAATCGGTATAAGGCAGTGTGGGGTAAATGGAACAACAGATTGTTGTCTGGTACAAGGGTGAATCGACGGCTGCCGAATCAGGCGCCGTCGTTGGACGAGAGCGTCTATCTGACATCATAATTTCGCATCCGGATGTATCTCGCCGCCACGCAGAAATTCGCCGACGCCATGATGGCATCGAGATTCGAGACCTTGGCAGCACCAACGGGATTTGGTTAAACGGGCAACGCTGCGACTCTGTTGCGCTCTCCCAAGGAACAACCCGCGTCCGGCTGGGTCCGAAAGATAATGCCCCGTATATTGACATTGCGGTTAGCGTCCAGTCGAGTTCACACCAGCAACGAGACATGCCGACACAGACGATGCCTTCGGAAGAACCGGTGTCTCAGTCAGTTGGGCGTCCACGCTCGGTGCCCCCAGAGCCAGCGTCATCGCTAAACGCTGCGAACCTGGCTGGCAACCTCGGTGAACTTTCACAGGTATTCGAAGCAGAAACCAACCGAGTCCTTATCGGACGTTCGAAGCGATGCGATTTGGTTGTTCAAGATCCACTGGTTTCTCGCCAACACGCTGAGCTGGTTATCACTGGACCGAACTCGGCCCGTATAACTGATCTAGGAACCGATAACGGAACCTACGTAAACGGCGTTCGCATCACGAAACTAGATATTCGTGACGGCGACTTGGTGGAGCTCGGGCGTATCCAGCTGGTTCTGCGGCAAGGAAAATTAGAACAACACGTCGCGTACGGACTGCCACTCCAGGCGGTCAATTTGTCGGTTGTCGTGGACAAAAACACGCCAATTCTTCAGGACATCTCGTTCACGCTTCCCGCCGGTTCATTAACGGCGATTGTCGGCCCTAGCGGTTCGGGAAAGACTACGTTGCTTAATGCCCTCACCGGTCGACGCAGAGCCGATACCGGCAGTGTTTTTCTTGGTGGGCGTAACATCTATGACCGTTCGGATCAGGTGAGTCAACGGATTGGGTTTGTCCCACAAGACGATCCGGTACACAACAATCTAAACGTTCAACACGCGTTGACGGCGGCCGCTAAGATGCGTCTGCCTCAAGACACTTCGGGTGACGAAATCCAACAGGCTGTTCAACGTGTGGCGTTTGAGCTTGGACTATCCGAACGTCTCGCGACCCAAACCAAATCCTTATCGGGTGGCCAGCGTAAACGAGTAAGCGTCGGATACGAGCTGGTAGGCGAACCACAGGCACTGATACTCGATGAGCCAACGTCTGGGCTCGACCCTGGCTTGGAACGTGAGCTCATGAACAATTTGCGTGAGCTTGCGAACCGAGGAACAACCACAGTAGTAGTAACCCACAGTGTGCAAAGCGTCGAGCTTTGTGATCAGGTTCTTGTGCTTGCCCCCGGGGGACGGTTGGCTTTTGTTGGCCCTCCAGATCGAGCTATTGCCCATTTTGGTGTACCCGACCTTGCCAGTGTGTTCACGTTGCTGTCGTCTCGTCCTAACGCTGAGTGGGAACGTCACTTTGCTGAGACCAGCTCCTACTTCAGATTCGTCAACACAGCACCTACGCCCGCGCCTCCAGCGGCATCTCGTAGAAGTTCGCGTTCATTCACCACCGATCTTTGGACCCTCATAGTCAGATACATACGACTGCTTGGTGGCGACACTAGGCGGCTCGTGTTTATGGTTGCCCAGGCGCCAGTTCTGGGCGTCTTGTTGGCTTTTGTACTCAACCGGGGAGCCTTCGAAGCAGTGAGTGGGTCGGCGGCGAGAGAATACCTTGTGGCAATGGTTCTTGCCATGACATTGATTGGTGTGTTAAACAGCGTTCGAGAGATCGTGCAAGACCGTCCGGTATTTCGTCGCGAGTTTGCTGTTGGTGTTTCGAGCACTGCGTTTGTGCTCAGCCGATGGATCGTACTTACTTCGATAGTGCTAGTGCAATCTCTGGTTCTTGTTCTGGTCGGCTCATCCCGGCAAACAAGCCGTCTAGGGGACGGGGTGCTGATCGGTTCAGGGCTGTTGGAGCTTCTGGTGGCTATCGCCGGAATCGGGGTCGCCAGCGTTGGAATTGGGCTCATAATTTCAGCGTTTGTTAGCGACACCCCAAAGGCACTCACAATGTTCCCTCTTGTGGTGATTCCCGCAATGCTCCTTTCGGGATTAGTCGTGCCAACCTCTGGACGGACCGGTGTGGAGCAGATGACCTACCTAAACCCGATTCAGTGGGGGAGTTCAGCGGCTGCATCAGTTGTTGATCTTCCAGGCAGCGAGAACTGCTCAGCCGCCGGGACACAGCCAGTCAACCTTCCGAATGGTCTAATCGGTGAAGAGGAACTCCTAGGAGACGCACAAGCCAGTCTGTCCCCATCCTGCACAAATAGCCGATGGTCCCGCACAACGGGCAGCCAAAGCGCCAACTTTTTTATGCAGTTCGTCTTCAACCTGATGTTGGTTGCGATCGCCGCCTACGGTGCTCGACGTTCATTGGCCCGTCCGCTTCGTCGCTGATCGGACAGATCTAACACAGATACTTAGGAGTTCAAGCGACCTGCCGACGTAACACCATGTGGCATGTAGAAGACGTCGATCAAGCACACCGGTAGCGCTTGTACTAGCGTTTATCGCTCTAGTAGCTGGCGTGGTTGCGATGCCAAACAATGTGGTGTCGGCCGCCGAGGCCGATAACTCCATCGACCTCGGTTCCCCAGATCAACAAGCGAGTCAACCCGCCGAGTTTCCGGTCGGCCCAGAACGGTTCCCGACCGGGTCTGTCGGACAGGACCTAGCTACGAGAGCCTCGGCCCTTGACCCCTACCGGGCAACGGACGCCGAGATCGTCGAAATACAGCAGTCGATTGCCGAACTAGTCAGCTCCAGCCAAAGTAACGTCGCTGAACTTCAGCCCGCAATCGACGAGCTGGCGATTCTCGACGCCGCTGAACAAAAGAAACGAGATGAGCTGCAGCGGGTAGCGGACGTTCTTAGCGAGAAGCTTTCCGGCCTAGCGATTCAGAACTTTCGGTCCGCTAACCGAGCTTATTCCACCATGTCGATTGAGGTGACCGAATCTGACGAACTGGAGACGCAACGTCGAACAGCGCAGTCCCTCGAGCTTGTAGCGGACGATTCGACCGCCACCTATACGCAGGTCGCGGCTGAACTTCAACGAGTAGTCGAGATACAAAACCAGCTGCGGAAAGAGAAAGCTGATCTAGAACTAGAGCAAGAGACTAGGCAGCGTTTGCTCTTGGCTGCTTCAGATCTGCAAGATGCGTTTACTGTTGTGGCTCAAACTCGGGCGGAGCGTATTCAACAGAGAAGCAACGAAGCTATTGCCGGGGAGCGCCAAGATACCCCGTTGGCCCACGTCGGTCCGTTCATTGTCAACCAGTCGATTGCAGAGCCGTTGACTGCGCTTCTAGCCGACGCCGCCGAAGACGGCATCGTGTTTGGTGGTTGGGGGCAACGGCCAGTTAGTCGACAGATCGAGCTACGGAAATCGCATTGTGGAAGCAGCGAATGGGCGATATTTGATAAACGGTCCGGTACCTGTAGTCCACCGACGGCTCGTCCCGGACGGTCACAGCATGAGCTTGGTTTGGCGATCGATTTCACCGAGAACGGTTCGATACTCAACCGTTCAAGTCCTGGGTTTGTGTGGTTGCGGGCCAACGCCGCAAGGTATGGGCTTAAAAATTTGCCGAGTGAGCCGTGGCATTGGTCAACGACTGGGAGGTAAGTCTCGAGTGGGTTTAGTCGAGCCAGCCAACCGACAGGGCAACAAAAGCGGCGACCCCGATAGCGATTCGATAGAAACCAAAGATGTCGAAGCTTCGCTGTTCTAGCCAGGAAACCATCCACTTGATAGAAACCAACGCGGCGAAGAATGCGACGACCAGTCCGATGATTGGGTTTAGGTATCCGAATTGGTCCACGAGGTCGGCGCCGCCTTCGTAGGTTGAAAGAACCGTTGCCGCCGACAAGGTGACCAAGCCGAGAAGGAAACTGAACTCGACGGCAGCTCGCAGCGACAAACCGACTACCAATGCCGCGAGAATTGTTACCAGGCTTCGACTTGTCCCTGGCCATAAAGCAAGACACTGGGCGACACCGATCATTACGGCCTGTTGGAGCGAAATCGAGTGCAGCTCAATGCCGGATCGGCCTTCACCGTCGCGGCGCATGAACCCGGTGCGACTGACCACCAAGATAGCTATGCCACCTACGATCCAGGCCGCCGCTATGGGTGCGGTACCGAATAGATTCTCCCGGACCGGGTTCTTTAACAACAACCCGATGATAGCTGTTGGCACAAAAGCGGCAACGACCGCCAGCATGACTTTACGTCCCTCCTCGCTTCGACCGAGGAGCCCTTCTATCATTTGTGCAATGCGTTCCTTGTAGAGAACGAGAACGGCGAAAATGGCGCCGAATTGAATGGCGATTGCGTAGGTCTCTAACGCGGCTTCGGCCTCTTCGGTTTGCCCGATCCCCAAAACTTTGTTTGTCACCAGTAGATGGCCAGTCGAACTAACAGGAAGGTACTCGGTGAAACCTTCAACTAAACCTAAGACGATGGCAGCGAAGATCGAGAGGCTTTCTGTTGCGGTCTCTGGGTCGTCACTTTGCGCAAACGCAGGACTCGAAACCAACGTTGCCACGATGGCTGTTCCAAGAAGTATTACGGCGGCCCGAGCTGATCGGGAAGATTTATGCTGAAGCACTAGGCGAGTCCGGCTCCGGTCTTAATAAAAACGCGACCGTCCAGAATGTCGATGGTGCCGTTTCCGCGTAGTGCGTTAAACACACCTTTTGCGGTGGCCGGAGAAGTTCCAGCCAATCCGGCGATCGTTTCTTGAGGAAGCGGGATCTCGTCGCCGAACATTCGACCCAAACGCTGAAGTTGCTTACGCATACGTTCTTCCGGTGCTTGATGTCGAGCTTCGATCAGGGCGTCGGTCAGCTGTCGATTTTTGATCGCCAACGTTTGGGCTGGAATGTGATCAAAACCGGGCCAGTTAGTACAAAGGTCGCTGTAGGCCGCGCGTGACAACGATAAGGCATTGACTTCAGTGATCGCTCTCACGGTTGATAGCCGGTCGGTGCCGACAACTAAACCGTCTTCGCCAATTATTTCGGCGGCACCTAAAACCGCAAACGGCAAGGATTCTCCGTTGGGGGCCGAATGCTCGACCAGGACATAGCCGGAGTCGATCACGTACACGACTTCGCCTGGGTCATCTTCCCAGAAAATCACGCCACCCGCGTTGAACTGACGTCGAGTCATTGCTCGAGCAAGTTTTGCCTGGTTAGCTTGAGGCATTGGGCGTAAAATTTCAGACCACACTGCTTAATAAGATACCGACCATCAGGCCCTGAGGGGCACGAGTGAGCAGAATTATGGACGACATTTTTTTCTGCGTGAGCTATTGACTTTGACCATGGATAGAGGTAACCACCACAAAGATTCAGGACTGGCTCCGCTAACCTACGTCGAATGCCCTATGTGCTTAGGTTGACGTCAACAGTCAAACACGACGCCACCGAATTGATCCATCACTATTTACGGGAAGCCGGAACAACCGGGACCTCAGAGCTGCCGTCGGGTGAGATCATCGCCGGGTTCGAAAACGAAGCTCAAGCCCAACAGGCTGGCGTCATAGTCAGAAGACAGACACCGGGAACCTCTTGGATTACTTCGACCGAAGAAGTAGACCCAACAACCTGGGAACCATTCACCACGTCCACATCGATTACAGTGCGAACGCCAAACGGTTTAACCGAGGTCCAGATCGAAGCCAATCAGGTTTTCGGACACGGGAAACATCCGACGACTCAATTGATGCTCGAAATGATCGGCCAAACGGTCGATGACAAGATGCGGGTGCTAGATGTCGGAACAGGTTCGGGCGTGCTTGCGATAGCGGCCGCCGTGCTGGGAGCCGCCGTCGAAGCCATAGACATCGACGAACAAGCGGTAGCTACCGCGCAGGCGAACGCGTTGAAGAACGACGTCGACCTAGTTTGTTCGACGACACCTCTGGCAGATATCGCCTCGGATCCAGAACGCCGATTTGACGTGGTGGTCAGTAACGTGTTGCTGCCGGTTCACAACGAGCTATACAACGATGTGCTAGCGGTAGTTAAACCAAATGGCATTGCTATGCTCGCCGGGTTTCTCGATAGTCAAGAGACGGTGATTCGTCAGCTTTATCAGCCTTTTCAGTTGGTAGGCAGAAACCAGATTTTGGACTGGGTCGGATTGGGTGTCAGGCCTACTCGTCGATATTGAGACTAGTGAGCAGTGCCTCAACCCGCGACTTGATGTCGTCTCGCACCCCGCGGACCATTTCGATTCCTTGGCCTGCCGGGTCTTCGAGTTCCCAATCCTCGTAACGTTTCCCTGGGTAGACGGGGCAAACATCGCCACAACCCATAGTGACGATGACGTCGGCTTGTTGTACCGTCGTATCGCTCCAAAGTTTGGGAACGCTCGCAGCTATGTCGATCCCGACTTCGGCCATAGCTTCAACCGCAGCCGCATTTACCTGTTCCGCTGGCTGCGTTCCGCCAGAGAGCACGGTGATGTTACCAGCGCCCAAGTGCTGTAGCCATCCGGCCGCCATTTGCGAACGACCGGCATTGTGGATGCAAACGAACAGCACGGTTGGAAGCGTCGGGTTAGCCGAAGGATCATTGCTCATGGTTTTACCGTAGGTGAATACGGTCCTATTTGTGGCAGCGAGAAATGAAGCTTGCGGGTATGGAAGGTTAACGGGGGATGACTTCGGGTATCTGGCCAGTGTCAAAGTATTAGCCACGATGGATCGGGTGCGGTATCGACCTATGTAGATTGTTGGGATATGGATTCTTCTACTCAAGCGCTGCTTGCCGATGTTGACCGATCGACCTCTGAACTAGTTGGCGTGTTGCGTCGATGTAGTCGACGATCTCTTGAATGGTTTCGTCGGCCAGTGGAAGTCCAAAACAAGCTGGCCCCGGCTAGCAGCGATTCCACTGCGTCCACCGATTTTGATCCTGTTACCAAAGCGGATCGTCTCGTTGAAGACCTGCTACGTGAATTCTTGACTGAACGGTTCCCGACTGTGGGAATCTACGGGGAGGAGCGCGGCGAGTCAGGTCCGCAGAATGTCCGATGGATTATCGATCCGATCGACGGAACGCGTGCGTTCGTGACTGGACGGCCGATGTGGGGAACCTTGTTGGGCCTGGAGGTCGAATCAGTACCGATGGCCGGGTTTATGCACATTCCGACGCTCGACGAAAGCTACTGGGCAGTTTCGATTCGTGACAGCTCTGGGTCCATGAATAACTCTCGTGCCCGGTTCTGGTCTCCGTTGATGGAAAAGGACCTCTCAACCAGCGGAATAACGCACATAGCTGAAGCGTCGTTAGCTTCGACTCACCCAACAATGTTTGTTACCGACAAAGAAAAAGAACGCTTCTCGGCGGTAGCTTCAAAATGTCGGCTCGTTCGCTATGACGGTGACTGTTACAACTATGGGCTGTTGGCGAGCGGCGACATCGACATCGTTATCGAAAACCAGCTACAACCCTACGACATAGCACCGCTGATACCGATGATTGAAGCGGCGGGGGGAATCATTACTGGCCTCGATGGCGGCTCTGCTCGTTCCGGCGGATTTGTTGTGGCCTCAGCTAACGAAGAACTTCACGCCCAGGTACTTGGGTTAATGTCTAGCTAAGGTGCTGGCTGGGTGTCTACCTCGCTTGCCGCCTAGCGCCTACACTGAGTAGATGTCTGACCTTACCCAAGATGGGCTGACAACGTCCCGGGAACCCGATGTGGAGCCGCACTCGGTTCCGATGCGTAAGCTTCTTCAGTTGTATCTGTCGGTTCCTATTCTTTTTGCTGTTGTGGCCGTCGACTGGGTTTTGTTCGATAGTCAGCTCCGGAGCACGTTAAGAACCTTCCCTGAAAGCTACCTTCTTCTGGCGTTGGTATTTGGCACCCCTCACATCGTGGCGAGCAATATGATTCTTTTTTCGAATCCTGATTACGTTCATCATTATCGTCAGCGCATTCTTGGTATAGCGGTCGGCATTCTGGCCTCGTTAGCGGTCCTTGGATATCTGTTCCCCCGATGGGTGCTGGTCGTTTTGATTGTGGGTTGGACGGTCCACCACGTTCTTAAACAGCAGCTGGGTATCGGCAACATAGCGGCGCGGCTCTCAGGCCCGATTTTTGTCGCTTGGTCGTGGGTGGGGGTGGCTTGTGGCACCCTTTATTACTCTGCGGTGCTGCTGAACCCGAGCGTGTCTGAGCTGTACCTAATCCGCCAGATTGTTTTTGGGGGAGCCGTCATCGTGGCTGCACTGACAATAGTTCTTTGGTTTCAGGCCCCCGAATCGGGTCGAATCTGGCTGGTAGCGAACAGCGCCATGATGATCGGCAGTTCGGTAATGTTCGTTTCCGGATACACCCTTTTTGCGGTACTGATCCCTCGTTTGGCCCACGATGTCACGGCGTACGTTTTTTACATCAACCACGAAACGAATCGGCTTCGTCACGGCAGACGATCGTTGTTACATCGGCCCCTGTCTCGGTGGTTACATAAGCAGCCGGCGGCGTTTGCGATACCGGTCGCCTCGCTACTGGCCGCAGCGTTTCTCGAACGAGTGGCCGATGGCTGGTTCAACGCGGTGCTTGATTCTGTGGCCGGGGTTACCCTCGTCCAGCCGATCTCGTTTGGATTTGTCGGCTTCTTAGGTTTGATGCACTATTCGTTTGAATCGTTCACGTGGAAAGGTGCGTCACCATATCGGGAGTACGTCGCGATTTCAGTCGGGAAGTAAGCCGCCGATACACTAGTACAGCCATGAGTGGGGCCGTCACCGAAGCCAACGTCAGAAAGAGCCCGACCGACGACGTCTGAGGCGCAAGTTGGTCGTTCATCCCGATAAACCCACCGACTGCAATCAAAGCTGCTGCGTATACAAGCCAGGCGATACTACCGAGGCAGCCGCCAGCAACGACACCTCGCCTATTTGAGGTAGCTAAAAGAAACCAGAACACGAGAAATGGTAGTACGGCGAGAACGATCCAGCCTCCAGTGAAACGTTCGATGGTTGGCCCCTCAACCATGTGCCAGCGATTCGCTACGACTGCGCTCATCACGGTAGAAGCTATTCCCGCGGTGATTGCTGAACCGGTGCGGATGTTTCGCCTGCGCTGATCTTTCGCCGCGTCGGCTTCAGCTTCAGCGGTTTGTGCTGCCGCCACGTCTAAGGTTCCTTGGGCTAAAAGGAGCGCCGCTGCGGAGCCTGCGGAGTAGAGTTCGGCCCACCATCGCTGTTGGCCGGCTCGTGAATGGGCCGAATGAGATAGAAGCGCCTTTTTGATCGTCGATGTCGCAGTCGGGTTTCCGGCTGCCGCCAACAGTTTCCCGCCTGCGTGCTGGTCGGCGATCTGTAGCGGTTGGTTTCGGCCGTCGTATTCGAGAATGCTCTGCTCCCATTGTCTAGCTACTTCGACAATGCCATTCATATCGTTGTTGCGACGCCACCTCACAAGAATTTCGCCGCGGCGGATTTCGTCAACGACAACAGGAGGAAATTCGGCGGCGCCGTGTCGGTGAGCATTTCCGATTTTGTATCCCCGATAGATCGGTGGCTGTTGCACGTCCAGCTCTACCAGAAGGTCGGTGAGTAGCTGATGGCGACGTCGAGGAGCCGCCGACGGAAACTGGGCGATCAGCAATGGAAGTTGGGGGCGTTTCCATGCATAGGCCGCTTTGGTGAGTTCTTCGGCAAAGAACGTCGATGGGTGTTGTGACAACGTCCAGATCGTTTTGTCCCAGTTGCCAGCGAGTGCTTGAGCTAACTTTGCTGGTGTGTTGTAATCAGAACCTTCGAACAAGACAGATGCCACGACCGGGGGCGGAGGCGACTGTTTAGGTTTTGTAGGCGTGACAGCTGGTTTCGGGGTTGGTGTTGGTTTAGGACTGGGCGGATTGGCGACAGCGGGTTTGGGGGTTGGTGTTGGTTTAGGACTGGGCGGATTGGCGACAGCGGGTTTGGGGGTTGGTGTTGGTTTAGGACTCGGCGGAGACGTCGTTGGCGTAGTAGGACCTTGCCTACTCGTCGGTGTGGACGTCGGTTTGTTCTGCGACGGCTCCGGCGCAGTTGGATAGATACGGGTTCCCCCCGGTCCAACGTCGGGTTGATCCCGGTGATGTTGCTCAACAAAGATATTCGTGGCGTCTGGCGTCTTTGGCTTGTCATCCGAACCCTCGTCTAAAACACTGGTCTTGGCTAGTGTTGGATAGGGTTTCGTCCCATTTGGACTAGCAGCTGACCGTTGAACATCACGGCCCTTTTCCTCGTCGAACACTGACGTTTCGCCAAAGACCGTAGTTTCACCGTCGTCGCCAACAGGTTTCGTAGAAGGCGTCGGTTCAGAAGCGATGTGAGGCCGTTTTGTTCCATCTGGCTTGAGGTCTGCGATGTTCGTAGTTGCCAAAACGGTTTTTGCTGAATCGCCTAGAGGCGTGCGTTTTTTTGTTGGAGGTGGAGGAGGCGTCGTCGGTTTAGGGGTCCGGCGATTTCCGGTATCAAGAATCGACTCCAGCCGCTGTCCCACCTCCTTCGCCGAGCGAGGGCGCTGATCGGGTGATTTGTTGAGCAACGACATCACTAAACCCGACAACTCCTTCGGGTAGCCAAGCGTTTCTGGTTCAGGCAATTCGTTATGTAAGACTCGCTGCATAACCTGATCGACGAGATTACTCTCACCCGTGAACGGTGGTTTGCGGGTCATAGCTGAATAGAGCGTAATGCCGACGCCGTAAAGGTCACTCAAAACCGTAGGGCGGTCACCTTTGAGGACTTCGGGAGCGATATATCGGAGACTACCGATGACGGTCCCAGCACGAGACTTTGTTGTGTCCAGAAGTTGGGCAATTCCAAAGTCGCCTAGAACCGCCGAGCCGGTTGACCGAAGAAAAACATTGTCCGGTTTAATATCGCGATGAAGAACACCAGAGCTGTGGGCGTGGGTCAGTCCATCACATAGATCGAGACCTATCTGACGAACATCATCGAAGGACAGCGGTTTCTTCTTTATTCTGGCGGTTAACGTGCCGCCGTCGATGTATTCAAGAACCAAATAAGGGCGGCCGTCGTCAAGATGGCCGGTGGTGTACACCTGAACAATATTCGGGGTTCCTGAGAGTCGCCCTAACGATTCACACTCTCGGTCGAAAAAGAGCTGATCCTCTTTGTTCTCTAGAATCGTGCTACTGACTTTGATCGCTACTAGCCGGTCGATACGTTTCTGCCGGGCTTTCCAGACGACGCCAAACCCACCAGCACCAAGTTTAGTTAGCGGCTCGAACCCGTCGATCTCAAATGATGGCTGCGCATTGTGGCCATCGGTCTCGGCGTTCATATAGCTATCTTAACAACGAGGACTCGGGTACTCGGTTGCACCCTGGCTACCGAAAGAGAAATGTTGTTACCAGGAATCCTCTCTATCAGCCCGATATGCAGCCTTAATCGCATATTTGAACACCATGGCTGGAGCCAAGATAACCGAACCTATCAATAAGCACCAAATGATGATGGTTGCTGTAGCCGAACGGAAGTCACCGATAAGACCCGCAAAAAAAAGCACCATAGCAAGTCCGAACAATCCGTAGCCAGCTTTGAGCCCAAGCCCGACGAGTCGTTCGATTCGTTGACGTTTCGCCAAGATGGGATCATTGACGTCCGAAGCCGTTTGAGAAGGTTGAGTCATGACTATCTCAGCCTACCGGGGTCAAGATTCCGCTGACGTAACAAACCGCTACCTCTACACATCATTGATATTGAACACGGCATTGGTATCGAACACGGCATTGATGTTGAACGCGACGCGGTTGCCGCCGGGTGGGCTGGCTGCGGGCAGCGTCTGGCGGTTTCTAGTCGAACGTAGCCAGAAGTTGTTCAATGGCGGTAGTCAAGCGGTCAAGCGAGAAATGTTCAGCCGCCAGCGCCTGGTTGTGGTCGAGCATCGGTGTTAGGTCTTGGTCTAAGGCAGCGGCTACCGAGTCGGCATCGTAGGGATCAAGCCATTCGAATCCGAGTTGTCGGAGTTCCTCACTGACCGGATACGTTCCGACCGCAGCTGGGCGACGATGTATAGCGGCTTCGATCGGTGGGTTTCCGAACCCTTCCCAAATCGACGGAAACGCCACCAGGTCCGACGTTGCGTAGAGGGCGGCCAGCGATTCAGCCGACCGTCGAACAACTCGACACGCCGCATTGTCAAGAATCGACGATAATTCAGACTCGTATCCGTTTTCGGTCGGACCGGTCAACCAATAGGTTCCCCCTAGCTGTTCGGTCAAGGTAACAGCGGCCGAAATGTTCTTCCGTCGGATCGCCCGCACGGGATGAGCGACAACCAGTTCGTCAGGGTCGAATCCGTGGTTTTGGCGTGAGATATTTCGGTTAGCAATTGATGCGTTTGTGTCAAAACCGTTGTAGATCAACGTCGATCTGATTCCTCGAGCTTCGAGTTGGTGTTGGGTGAGCCGGTTGATCGACACATGCCTCCACGCAGGATCATCAACTGGTAGTTCGTCGTTTGTGCGGTACTTTTCGAGTTGCCACGGCAAATCATGGTGATGAAGTATCGCTGGCCGCCCTCGGAGCAGCTCGACGATCGCTTGGCTCGCCTCCAGATTAATAGGGACCGACAAAATGTTTTCGCAGAGCACAAGATCGGCTGACGCCAAAACTTCGGCAAGTCGTTGTTTGTCAACCGGGACCGTGGGTTCGATCGCTAGTCCTTCAAGCTTGACATCTAGTTGGTGCCCTTCGGGGCTTTCCCCCGCGACGGTACATATCTGCCACCCCAAGGTACGTAGAACACGTTCCCAAGTTTTGGCGATGATTGCGACCCCGTCGTTTCCTTCGAGACGGAACGAAATGATGACACACGTCTTAGCCATATCTCGTTTAGCCTGCCATACTTCGAGGCGTGAACGAAACCTATCTCCGTCAACAGGTTAAATCGATCCTCAATGAGGCGTGGACCGAACCTGGATTCTGCGTCCCGAACTCGGGTGTGTATCCCCACCAATGGTTATGGGACTCGTGTTTCCATGCCATAACGTGGGCCGAGCTGGGCGATGACCGGGCAATAGTTGAACTGGAATCAGCACTGGCTTCCCAGTACACAAGCGGGTTTGTTCCTCATATGACGTATTGGAACCATCCAGAGCTGCATCAGGAGTTCTGGGGTCGACCAAAAACATCGTCGATCACTCAGCCACCTATGTTTGGCCACGCCGCTTCCGAGCTGCATCGCCGCGGCTATGAGATCGATGAAGATCTCCGGTACCGGATCGAAAAGGCATTCCACTATCTGTTGAAGAGTCGTACACGGACTTCTCAAGGGCTCGTGCCGATCTATCATCCGTGGGAAAGCGGATGTGATGACAGCCCACGATGGGATGTGTTCGACAAATCAGGACACACAAGCCGTTTCGACGTCGACGATTGGCGTACCACAAAAAGCCAGATGGTCGGCTCGTTGGTCTACCAATCAGATGGCTCGCCAGTAGCCAACCCGCTATTTGAGGTCGGCTCGGCTGGCTTTAACGCACTGATCCTATTCAACTTCGAAGAGTTCTGTGCCATCCCTGGGGTCATCGACCGCCCAACTGTACGTGACCTTCAATCTGAGTATCAGATACTGCGTCAACGGTTTGTAGCGATATGGAGTGAACCGGATCGAACATGGGTCGACGATTCGCACTGTCGAGCAGGCAACGCCGCCACCGCAGACGGTTTACTCGGCTTGTTAGTCGATCCGAAACCGGCGCGCTTTGAACAGTTACGATCGGCCGCCGCGTTCGGAAGCCAATACGGGTGTGCCGGTGTGAGCCGGACAGAACCAAGCTATGACCCGGCGACCTACTGGCGAGGACCAAGCTGGCCCCAGCTCAACTATTTACTCTCTGTGGCGGCTAGACGAGCTGGAGAACAAGAACTCGCGTCGGAACTACAGTTCTCGTCTTTAAGGGGAGCCGAAACGTCTGGGTTTGCCGAATATTGGAACCCGGATACCGGAACCGGTCTTGGAGCAATTCCCCAAACTTGGGCCGGGTTAGCCATAGTTTCAACATAAATCGGTTGATGCAGACCGCTCAACTTAGTACCGTCTGTCAGCATGAGCATCTCTGTGACGATCACGATTACGGCCGCACCCGGAAAGTTCGAAGAACTACGGGACGGTCTGTTAGCGAACCTTAGTGTGACCAACGAATACGAGGGAATCGAATCGCTGCGACTCGTCGCCCCAAAAGACAGCGACAACACGCTGCTGATGATTCAAGAATGGTCAACCGTCGAACATTACCACGCCTATAAAGCTTGGCGAACCGAAACAAAGTCGTCTGCACTCAAACCAGATCTTATTGCTGGGCCACCGGTAACAGTTTTCTCCGAGATTCTGTTCTAACGGTCTGCCATCTTCGAGCTTTCTGACCGTTCATACCGCCGGTAACAGTTTGTCGAGATAGAAAAAACACGTTAACAGGGTGACGGCAAACCCGGGTGACGCTAACGCGTACGTCAGACGGCGTCGCCAGATGCGGCCGACAAGGTACGCAAACGCAACAACTCCCAAACTCATCAGAGCCCAGAACGCAGTCGGTTTGGTTTGGTCGTAGTTCCAGCCCAACGAATCTTCGAAGGAATCTTCGTCGTCAATGGAAACCGGTTCTGGTCGTGGGGTGGGGGGAGCTGGTTCGGCTTCGAGCACCGCCGAAACAATGATTCGCTCCCGGGCCGAATACTTGGGATGACACGCCGTAAGTGTCAGCCGGTTGTCGCCTTTGTCGGCGATGACATCAACGTCGGTAGGTAGAACAATCTGGTGCCCGACTTCGGTAACCCCTTCAGGCCCATCAACCGGGTGTCCCTCGACGACGTAGGTGAATGAGCCCTGTAACGTTTCAACCTCTATCTTGTCGCCAGGTACCAGCTTGTCTAGATCATGAAATGGTTGACCGTAGGTGGTGCGGTGACCGGCAATTGATGCATTACCAGCTTGGCCGGGTAGAGGAGTGTCTGGATAGTGGCCGGGAGCCTGCCGCAAATCGTCTCGCGATACCCCTTCGACGATGGCTTTTTCTAAACCGATCTTCGGAATCTTGATTCGGCCAAAAGGTTGGCCGATTTTAGGGACGTCGTCACCGGTCAATTCCGGTGCGGTAGCGTCGGTCGGGCTTTCTTCCTGATACGCAAGTTCTCTAGCTTGTAATGTTTCGTTAAGTTCGTCGTTGAGAGAACCCTGAGCTTGGCTTTCTGTAAGCCCGGTGCCCCACAGCTGAAACACAGCGAAAGCGAGGGTAATTAGCCCCGCTGAGATCAGCAGACGACCTAATCCTCCGAGTAGTGTTGCGACGGTTTTTGACACTGATTCCTATCGGTAGATTACAAGCTTGGCTTAAGAGGGTCGTGCACCACCTATCATGAGACGGTGGTGGTTCACAGTGGCCATATTATTGAACTTTCTGATGCGGTAGCGCTTCTTGGTGATTTCCCGGCTCTAGCAGGGCTTGACTTGGAAGTGGCCAAAGGGGAAGTTATCTGTGTCGAGGGTCCAAACGGTGCCGGAAAGAGCACGTTGCTCCGGCTTTGCGCTGGCCTGTTGCCGCTCCACACCGGATCAGGTGTTGTACTTGGGAAAGATCTAGCAAACCGAGATGAACGACGAGAGCTCCGTCGCCAAGCCGGTCTGCTCGCTCACGAAACGTTTTTGTACGACGAGTTGAGCATCATCGACAATATTACGTTTTGGGCCAAAGCGAACCGTTCAGACCTATCAACTATCGAACCCGTTCTGGATCGCCTCGGGCTTGATGGGCGTCTCCGAACGGTAAAAGCGAGAGATCTATCTGCTGGTCAGCGGCGGCGGACCTCGCTGGCGATCATGATTTCGCGACGTCCCCATATTTGGCTGCTAGATGAGCCTCATGCTGCGCTCGACCAGGCTGGTAAAGACGCGGTGGACTCACTTATTAAACAGGCTGTCGGGTTTGGGGCAACAGTACTTTTGGCATCTCACGATCGTCGGCGAGCCCGAGCAGTAGCCACCCGAGTAGTAAACGTTTCTGGCGGCCGAATTCTTCAAACCCCCGCCTCAGAACAATCGGAAAGCTCCGTCGAGGCTACCGAACCTGTCGCCGTCGAAGAGCCGCCGTCGTTAGCGTCAACGCCTGCGGTTTCAGCTCTCCCCGGTCGACCGATCACCAAAGGGTTTGTCAATAGTTCGACCACAAGCGAGACGACCGACAATTCGGCCACATCGTCGCCCTCGCCCGATGCGGCAACAGAAGACGGTTCCAGCCCGGACGAACAAACTAAAGAACCAAAACGGGTGATCGGAGCGACCAACGAACCAGTCGAGGAGCCCACAGACTCCGACGATTCGGTCGATGACTTGTTCGCCGACCTGTTAGCGGCCGAACGCCCACCGTCTCTGCTCGACGACGGCGCTACTAAAACAACGTCGATTTCCGATGACGATCCGGCAAAGGAAACGCCATGATTCGTGATGCGGTACTGATCGCAAAAAAGGACCTCCGAATCGAGTTCTCAACCCGGGTCACGCTGGCCCAGATACTCCCATTTGGTATCCTGAACCTGCTTCTTTACGGGTTCGCATTGTCTCCAGACTTAAAGGTAGTAGGAGCCGAACGTTCGGTGCTCGAACAAGTCGCACCTGGACTGTTCTGGTTGGCGGTTTTATTTGCAGCCATCATGGCGCTTGGACGTTCGTTCGCTATCGAGGCGGCTGATGGAAAGCTCGATGCGTTACAAATGGCCGGTATCGACCCTGCTGGAGTGTTCTTAGGGAAAACAGCGGCCGTCGCGTTACAGATCTTCCTGCTAGAAGTGGTTTTGGGGCTAGCGGCATGGGTAATGTTCGGGCCCCCACTTGGTAGCGCTATGTTGTTGGTCACGACAGTTCTTATAACGACCGCAGCCATAGCGGCGGCCGGTACCTTGTATGCAGCGGTAACTGCTGGTTCTAGAGTACGTGACACCCTCGCCCCTTTGCTGGTGCTCCCGGTTCTCACACCCGTCCTGCTCGGGGCTACTCTGGCAACTGACGCGGCGTTCTTCGGTCCAACTTCGGACGGCACACCGTGGTTGCTACTTATCGCTGTCTTTACTCTGTTATTTGTTGGTGTAGGGATGATGGCATTTGGGTCGCTGCTGGAGGAATCATGACAGACACAAAACTTGAGATCGGACATGAGCTATCCAGCGGTGGTCTGACCACGACTGGCACCGGTTCGAAAGTGACAAAAGTATTAGGCGTCGCCGCTCTGGTAGCGATCGGGCTGCAGTTGCTTTTTGGGCTCTACTATTCCGGTCCAGAAGTTGTCCAGGGTGAAGCCGTCCGGCTGTTTTACGTGCATGTTCCGTCAGTGCTAACCGCCTACCTTGGCTTCGGAATCACGTTGGTCGCTAGCATTATTTATCTACGTAAAGGTTCACAGTTCTGGGACCTAGTCGCAGGGTCAGCCGCCGAAATAGCGGTACTGTTTTGTGCCTTTACCCTTTTCACCGGCGCTGTCTGGGGAAAACCAACGTGGGGTGTGTACTGGCAATGGGACCCTCGCCTCACCAGTACAACGGTTATGTTCGTGATGTATTTAGGCTATTTGGCTGTTCGCCGCCTCGACCTTGAGCCACGGGTTCGGTCACGCCGTGCAGCCGTGCTTGGGATTGTCAGTTTCCTAAACGTCATTATCGTGCACTACTCGGTGGACTGGTGGAGAGGCTTGCATCAACAGGCCACATTTGGGGTCGACACCAAGCTTGATGGGTTGATGCTTTTCTCGTTTTTCTTAGGTCTCGTAGCGTTCACTGTCGTCTTTGCCTGGTTGCTGATACATCGGTTCAGAGTGTCGTGGCTCGAACACCAACTACGGCTTGCTCGACTTGATGAGGCGCTCGTCGAACGTCGAGCAGAAGGAACCATCGACGGAACTACAGGAGCGATCTCATGAACGGCTGGAACTTTGTAATCGTCGGATACAGCTTCGTCTTTGTGGGGCTTGGTGTCTACACCGCCTACATCATCCGGCGAGGACGCACATTGTCTAAACAACTACCACCAGAACGGAGAAGGTTCCTTGGCTGAGGTAGATCTCACACCTGAAGATCGGACCGAAACGGTTCGCAAAGGTAGCCGATCCCCCCGAAACATCCTCATAATGAGCGTGATTTGTTTGGCGTTAGGTTTCGTCTTGTTCCAAGCGCTAACTAACGCTCGAATATTTTTCTTAAACGTCGACGAAGCGGTCGCCCAACAGTCAGAGCTCGGTGACAAAAGATTCCGCATGCAGGGAACGGTTACGACCGTTCCAGACACTAAAGACGACGGATCATTGTTCTTTGCTGTTGCCTTCAACGGAGAGCAAGCCGACGTGCGCCACATCGGTGATGCCCCGTCAGCTCTTTTCGAATGCAACACCCCCGTCGTTATCGAAGGGCGATGGATCGAAAACACCTTTGAGTCAGAACTGATCACCGTCAAACACTCTGAGGAGTATGAAGAGGCGAACGAAGAACGCCTCGAAGAGGCGTACAAACCTGTGGGAAGTAGCTGCTAGCTAATGAACGCAATTCTAGGATTTACCTGCATCGTGGTTGGGTTCGCGGCTTCAGTGCTAGGTGCCGGCGGCGGAATAGTTGCGCTGAGGACCGGCCGAACCGACGTGCTTCGAACCGTCCGACAATGGGCCTGGATCGTGGTTGGCGCTGGTGTCGGAGCCTTTATCGTCATGGAAGTTGCGCTGTTTCAACGCGACTACTCACTGACCTACGTCTCGAGCGTCGGCGCCGACGACACACCGGCGTTGTTCAACTTTGCTGCGTTATGGTCGGCGTTAGAAGGGTCCATCATCTTGTGGGCGATGATCCTCGGACTTTACATCGGCGCCATGCTGATCAAGTTTCGTAAACGTACAGATGACGAACTTTGGGGCTGGGCGCTTGTTGTGATGTTGGCGGTAGCCGCCTTCTTCTTTGGGCTAATGTTAGGGCCCGCTGCTCCATTCACCCAGACCGACGTACCGATAGGGTTCGAGGGGCCAGGACCGAACCCGCTACTTCAGAACCATATTCTGATGGCGTTCCACCCGCCGATGCTTTACCTTGGTTATGTCGGGTTTACCGTGCCGTTTTCATTCGCAGCGGCAGCCCTGATCACCGGACGGGTAGGCGAGGGATGGCTGGTAGAGACCAGACGTTGGGCTGTAGCTGCTTGGGGTTTCCTCACCGCAGGCATCGTGCTCGGAGCGTGGTGGAGCTACGAGGTGCTGAACTGGGGCGGATACTGGGGTTGGGACCCTGTCGAGAACGCCTCTCTACTTCCATGGCTTACCGGAACTGCCTACATTCATTCGGTAATGGTTCAAGAACGACGAGGCATGCTACGGGTTTGGAATTTGTCGCTGCTTTGCGCCACGTTTTCGCTCACAATTCTTGGTACGTTCCTAACCCGCTCTGGGGTAGTCGAATCGGTACACGCATTCTCCGACGGTGGGGTAGGGCCATGGCTGCTAGTTTTCTTTGCCGTCATCGCCGTGTTCTGTATTTTCTTGATCGGCTGGCGGGGAGACAGACTCAGCTCGCCCGGTTCAATCGACTCACCGCTCTCTCGTGAAGCTTCGTTTCTTGCAAATAACCTGCTGTTTGGTGCATTGGCCTTTGTTGTACTTCTTGGCACGGTCTTTCCGCTCATTGCCGAAGCCTTAGACGGCAGCCGACTACGGGTAGGGCGACCATATTTCGACTCGATGAGCCGTCCGATCGGACTCGTTATCTTGTTTCTCATGGCCGCAGCGCCGGTCTTGCCTTGGCGTAAAGCGTCGAATGAACTGTTATCAAAACGGCTGTTCTGGCCCGCCGTAGCCGGCGTAGCGGCGATGGCGGGAGCCCTCCTGCTAGGAGGACGCGGATTCTATCCGATCTTGACGTTCGGCCTTGGCGGGTTTGCTGGCGGCGCAGCCGTCCGACAGGTCGTGTTGGCGAGTCGCCGCCAAGGATGGCGAGGCTTCGTTGGCAGAACCAACGGAGGCATGATTGTGCATGTCGGCGTTGTGCTTTTGGCGGTTGGAATGGCTGCGAGCGAATCGTACCGCTCAGATGAGACAGTCGTGTTGACACCAGGCGAATCAGCCGTGGTTGAAGGCCGAACGTTCACCTACGTCGAACCGGGCATCGAAAACAATGACCGTGTGACCAAAGTATTCGCCGAAATCGATATCGACGACGAAGGCACATACGCTCCAGCCATCACAAACTATGTGAGAATTGGCGCCACTGTCGCGACACCGTCGGTACGGACACGATTCACCCACGACGTGTTCCTCGTCTTAGACGATCTTCCATCACGAGCCGACGACACCATCCGGCTTCGTATCGTCATCCGTCCAATGGTGATGTGGCTTTGGATCGGCGGAGGTTTGATGGCTTTTGGAACCTTGCTAGCTCTTTTCCCCGGCAAACGCCGTCGAGGTACCGAACCCGTTTCGGAACCGATCGGCAAGGCTGGCAGTGCGCCGACCTCGGCTAGTTCAACGGCGGGTGGGTAACAGTGTCTGGTCTCTCTACAGCTCGGATGAGCGCGATCGCAGTCGGCGTTGTGTTGACGGCGTTAGTGGGGTTGTTGGCCTTTGGCATCGGAGGCGATGAAGAAACCCTAGTCGGTGAACCCGTGCCTCGGGTAGCTGGGTCTACTACCGATGGTGGAACCTACGACATCGACGAGGCGCAAGGCAAATGGGTGTTGGTGAATTTCTTTGCCACGTGGTGCCCGGGATGTATCAATGAGCACCCCGATCTGATCGAGTTTGACACTTGGGCTGAGCAGTCTGGTCAGGCAGAAATCGTTGCGGTCGTATTTAACGACGCCCCAGACCGTGTCGACGATTTCTTTCTCAACCAGGGTGGAGACTGGCCGGTAATTATCGACCCAACCATCGCCGAGGACTTCAAGGTAACAAACATTCCTGAGACGTTTCTCGTAAGCCCGAGCGGCCGCATAGCGTTACATATTGAAGGTGAAGTCGATGCCGCTCGTTTGATCGAACTGATTGAGGAGCCGACCCCATGAGCGTGCGTGCGGGAACCACATCGAGACGTCGCCTGATCGGTTGGATCGCGATTATTGCTGCGGTCGTTTCGCTTCTAGCGGTTTCAGTTCTTGACCAGGGTGGCATCGAAAACGACGCCGAACGGATGCAACGACTCTCCGAGTCGTATGCCTGTCCGGTCTGTCAGGGCCAGAGCGTCGCGGAGTCGAACGCCGAAGTGGCTCGAACGATTCGACAACAAATCAGGACCGAAGTACAACAAGACGCAACCGACGACGAAATTAGAGACACCTTGATCAGCCAATACGGCGGCGAAGTGCTTCTCAACCCTCCAGCCGAAGGAATCGGTTCACTTGTTTGGGTCCTACCTGTACTTGTTGTCGTGCTCGGAGCAGCCGGTGTCGGCGCTGCCGTTACCGGAACTTCGGTGCTCGGGCGAGAAGCCAGCGACGAAGATCGACGCCTTGTCGCCAACGCACGCGGGTCAAAACCCGTTGCACTAGATCACAACGAAGCGTCTACCGACGAAACACAAGACGATTCCGACTCTGATTCCGAGGTTGTCGATGACGAAGAAGAATAAGGCGACGAAGAAGAAACAAAAACCTTTGACCAGCGGCAAAACGGCCAACCGAACAAGGCTCGACCCGGACCGTTTGGCCGCCCTCGAAGACGAACGAGACACCCTCCTACTTTCGCTTGCAGACCTCGAACGCGAATACGAGGCCGGTGATCTCGACGAAACAGACTACCAAACCCTTCACGACGGTTACACGGCCAGAACTGCCGCTGTTCTTCGAGCTATCGAAGGCCACCAACAAGACTTGGCTAACTCGAAGACCCGGTTGTCGCCACAGAGGCGGTTGGCTGCCACGGCGATGGTCGCCGGATTTGCAGTTATTGTCGGGATTTTTCTTGCCCGTACGCTTGGAGAGCGCGGCGTCGACGATGCTTTGAGCGGAAGTATCGATACCTCTAGACGAGATCAAGTAATCGACTGTCGTCGGCAGGGCGAGAACGGCAATCTCGTGGCGTCGCTCGAATGCTACGACGACGTCATCGAAGTCGACCCGACAAACGCTGAAGCGTTGACGTACCGAGGCTGGTTCCGGATCCTTCAGGTAGACACACTGACCGAAGTAGGCCAAGCTGAAGCAGCCCAACAACTGTTGAGTTCAGGACAACGTGACCTTAACCTCGCGATCGAGATTGACCCAACGGGGCCTGACGCATACGCCTTTCGGTCGGTTGTCCATAGCCGCCTGGGCCGTTCCGAAGCGGCCTGTGACGACATAGCGTCGTTGATCGAGCTGGACCCACCGCAGTTCTATCTCACCCAGACGGAACGGATCGCCGAAACCAACAGCTGTCAAACCAGCTAGACCATAGCTTAAGAGCTGCGAATAGATGCCGATGGCGGATATATGTCCGCCACAGCTACGAACGACGTCATAGATACCATCGTTGATGCGGCACGAGCGGTCGAAGACCAAGTCGGTTCGGTAGTTCTTGGAAAAAGCGATCAGGTGCGGATGGCCACAGCCGCGCTCATTTCCGGGGAACATCTACTTTTGAACGACCTACCCGGAGTCGGCAAGACAACTCTTGGACTCGCCTTGTCACGAGTCATTGAAGGCACATTCGGACGAGTCCAAGGCACACCAGATTTGTTGCCTACCGACTTGGCTGGAGTCACCATCTACGATCAGCCCACAAATTCGTGGACCTTTCGTCCAGGGCCATTGGCCAACAATATTGTTGTGGTAGACGAGCTAAATCGAATTACTCCTAGAACCCAATCTGCGCTATTGGAAGCGATGGCGGAAGGCCACGTCACAATCGACGGTGTCACACGCACCTTACCGGACCCATTTCTGGTAGTAGCGACGATGAATCCGGTGGGATCCGCTGGCACTTTTACATTGACTTCTGGT
Source organism: Acidimicrobiales bacterium (assembly GCA_020630065.1). GTDB lineage: Bacteria > Actinomycetota > Acidimicrobiia > Acidimicrobiales > SZUA-35 > JAHDCC01. The sequence goes on along the minus strand of JAHDCC010000019.1, from coordinate 5,045 downwards.
CAACTTGACCGCTTCGGAGCGTCGATCAGTATAGGTCCACCAGGGCGCGAGGCTGAACGTCGAATAGTGCAGGGTGACGGTGGACAGGACCGTATCGAACACCTCTCGCCAATACTTACAACTGACCAATTTCTTGCCTGTCAAGCAACGGTTAGACAGGTTCACATCCATCCCGGTGTCACCGAGTATGTTCTCGATATCTGCGATGTGTTGCGGAGTTCGTCCCACCTGAGTGCACGCGCCCCGAAGTCTGTTATTTCGATGGCAAAATCATTGGCCGTGCTCGACGGGCGTAACTTTGTGGTTCCCGGCGACGTGAAACGTCTTGCGTTGCCTTGTCTCGCTCACCGGCTTGTTCAAGAAGGGGAACCCCTTGACTCTCACTACGATCGGGTCACCACAGCAGTAGACACTGTTGTTGTCCCATCAGTGTCAGAATGAGAGGGTCGATCTCGTTAACGTCGGCGGGATTAGGCGCAGCCGTGCTAATCGTGCCTGGTTTACTGATTGGGATTGTGGCCCAGGAACCGGCGCTCATATCGGTTGTTATAGGTTTTGGTCTCCTAATTTTGGTCAACGCTGTTTGGTCGTTGCTGATTGTGCAGCGGGTTTTGCTTCATATCAGCCATCCGGTTTGTACCACAATTGGAGCGTCAACCGACCTGCGGGTCGATGTCACCAACCCGGTAGGCGCAGATATCGAGGCGTTAGTGCACCCCGACTCTGACCGAAAGTGGATCACGGCCCAGATCCCGGCTTCGGGCACAATCAAGCTTCGACCTTCCGTTCGAGGGATGTTTACCGCGGTCGAAGCCCGTGTTCGTTCCTCGTTCCCGCTTGGTCTGGTCACGATTCATCGTTGGGTCGTAGTTCCGCTGGCTGAGCCTCTTCATGTCGCCCCTCGGGAAGCTCGAATCGACATTCCCCTTCAGCGTGGCGATGAAGGCGTAGCGGTATTGGGTCGAACCGGTAGTCCGGTCGGTGTTCGAACGTTTCATTCAGGAGACCTTCGCCGGGATATTCACTGGCCGTCGACCGCTCGAGTTGGTTCATTGATGGTACGCGATCGGAAACAAAGCAATGAACAACCTCGACTGACGGTACAGATCGACCTCAGCCGAGTGCACGAAAACGATTCCGCAACGGCGGATCAAGTTCTCGGCTGGGCTAGGTTTGCTATGGAGAAATTCTTGGCGAACGGGTATAACCTATTTCTTCAGTCAGCTGCCACGAATGCTTCTGATATTGCGGCAACAACCGACGTCAAGACGATACCCATAAGTAGTCGAGAACAACTGATCAAGGCGTTGGCCGTGGCCGCTGTCGGTCACCGTTTCGAACCCCCTCAATCATCTGAGACAAACGTGCTGCGAGTCAGTCCGGCCGGGCTCGTGTGGCAACAAACCATATGACAGACACCGTCTCTAGCCCCCAAGTGTCGGTTCGGGTCGCCGTAGGTTTGTCGGTTGCATCAGCGGCCTGTGCTCTAACTTTTCTTGCCGTGGCGGCACCGTACCCCACCTACACAAAGCTCGTGGCGTTAAGTTTGTTTGGTATCTGCGCTCTGGTGAGCAGCACGACCGAGTTGCCTCGAGTGGTCACGTACAGACTGGTCGGTCTGTCTCTACTAGCGTTAGCATTGATGCCAAGTTTTGGTGCTGATCTGTGGTGGATGGCTGTCCCACTTGTCGTGTTGGGTGTCGCCTCCGCCGAACTGTCAACTCTGGTACGAGTCGTGATCGCCATGCCGATGGTTCTTATTTCGATGGTATTCAACGCTGGCGTTTCGGTGTCGCCGTATCTGATAGCGGGTTGGGCTATCGGCACCACAACGATGCTATTGTCAGCCAACCAGTTGTCGGTTGTTGGGGCTACAAGGCGATTTGACACGATATCAAATCTGCATTGCATGATCGATGGGGTCCAACGAAAAGCCCCGACAGGTTGGCGGTGGTGCCGACGCCCAGCGAGTGCCCTGGTCGCGATTGTCCTGATCATTCCTGCTGCTATAGGATTTGGGTACTCGGTCGACGTTAGGCTGCCTCAGTTCCCCGGATCGGCCCGTATCGGGCAGGTTGGTCCAACTTTGGAAAGCCATCCTGGGTTGCGGGGAAGCTTAGACGTCGGTGACCCAGTCGAGTTGTCAGACGATGTTGTATTACGGGTGGAATCAGATCGTTCATTGTTCTGGCGAGCGACCACCTATGAAGATTGGAACGGACGCACCTGGACGTCGCCCGACCGGCTCCAAACAATCAGCTGGCCCGGGCAGGGTGTTCGCCCCATCGATGCGGGGTTGCCGGACGTCACGGTCGAAACCGAGAAGGTGGTTCAGAGTTTCAGAACCGAACAGGCCGGATTTGACGTGGTGCTTGGCGCCCCAGAAATCGACGTCGTCTGGGTAGCCGCCGATTCGGCTCAGGTCTCGGACAACGGTTCTATCTGGCTGAACGAGCCGTTAGGGGCTAAAGCGGAATGGACGGTTGAAAGCACAGTGGCCCTGGTCAACGAAGACATTTTGCGCCAAAGCGACGAGATAGGGTTTGAGGCTTATCCGGGCATTTTGCCGAGATATGCAGTCGAGTCAAATGTTTCTGCTGAAGTGGTTGAGTTAGCTCAACAGATAACGGCAGATGCGCCTACCACATACGACAAGGTGCGGGCTATCGAACAATGGATGGACGACAACATCGTCTACGATCGGAATATTCGTTCGCTGCCTGATGGCAACGACGCCGTATCCGAGTTGTTATTCGAAACTCAAGTGGGCTTTTGTGAACAGATCGCCAGCGCATTGGTTGTTATGTTGCGGTCGCTTGGTATCCCGGCTCGGATAGCGGTTGGCTACGTTTCTAGTGAACGCGATAAAACGACCGGTGAATGGATATCTCGCGGGTCCGACGCCCACGCCTGGGCCGAAGTGTTTTTTCCCGGAATAGGTTGGCAGGGGTTTGACCCCACCGCTGGAGTTCCGCTTTCGGGTGAACGTTCTGCCCCCTCACCTGGGGTGATTTCGTTAGAATGGAACGCTGCGATGGGTGGCGTAACCGTAGCCACCGTATTACTGATCTTCCTGGCTACCGTACTCGGCCTGCGCCGGATTTTGAACCAGTCTTTGGTGCCCAAGGCTCACAAGATCCAGCAGAGGTTCAATAGATGTGGTGCACGCCTGGGCTATGAATGGACACCGGCGATGACGTTAACAGATCGAGCAGACGACCTGACCGCGGTCGGTGTTGACCCGTCACTGGTAACCGAAATCGTTCACTACCTGCAACACCTTCACTACTCTGATGTTGAAGAGTCCGGCACGGACCGCAACAACGACGTCGAGAGACTTATAGAGGTGCTGGAGGAACAATGCGACCACACCGAATCGCGTCAGCTCCAACCACAAAACTAAAAGGCGTGTCTGGGGTGCCGTTAGGGGCTATTTAGAGGTCGCTTGGTGCGAGGTATGAGGCTGTGGCCCAATTATTTGGTTCTCCCTCAATAGCCCACACAGCGCCCTTTACGGCCCCTCGTCTGGTTGTTGAAATCTCCGATATTTGGAGCATTTCGACCACTGCCGGGATGAGGTTGCCATGACTGCACCACAGGCTAGTTTCGGCCGTTGTTTGGTTGATGGCTTCTACGATGTCTGACGGAAGCGAATCTTCCCAGAGTGTTTCGCGTTCAACGATTTCTAACGATTTCTGGGTGGCCGTCGGCTCAACGGTTTGGAAACATCGCACAGCCGGGCTGGTGTAGATCGCATCGAGGGAAATGGGGGCAAAGAAGTTGGCGATTCGATTCGCTTGGCTGTGCCCGTCGGCCACCAGCTGACGGTACATATCGTTGCGCCCTTTTAGACGTTTTCCGGCTTTGGCGTGTCTGGCGAGAAAAATTTTCATATGAGTGTCCTCGATGGGTGGCATCAGGTCGAATGCGGAGTGTCCGAATCCGTATCCGCTGGCCGTCTGCTGTACAGTTTTGGATGAACACGTGGCGGCCGCAGGTAAAGGCCTCCACCCTCCGATGATAGGTAGTGAATGTTTCTTTTTTGGCGGTCATCTGACATCTCAACAACCCTGCGGCGCCGGTTTGTTCGGCCTTTGATCGTTTCGATAATTACGGTTGCCGTGGTGGCTGGTTTTGCTGGTCCGGCCGCCGCTACCTGGTCGGTTGTTGTCTCAGATACCGACTCAGCCGAGGTCGGAGTTGGGTTTGCGTCTTGTATCACCCCGTCTGTTCTCGGTGAGCCTGAGACCGTTTTGATACCGATGGTGTTCGTGCCAGGAGTCGGGGGAGGAATTTATACCGACACAGTCGAGACAGCGGTTGACGCCGAAATGCTTGGATTGCTCTCTCAAGGTTTTAGTCCAGAGCAAATTTTGAATAATGTCTTGGCAGTAGAAAGCGAATCTCGGGCCAGAGGGCAATATTCGGTAGTCACGGTCGATGGCGCGTCTGCGGTGCGATCTGGGTCTGCGATATCAGGTTTTGAGATGAATGGGGCTAGCTACGCCGTGCACGGCAATGGGGTTCAACCGACGGTGGTGACCGAGGTGGCAAACTCGGTTGAGCAGTCGTTGAAAACCGATGCTGACTTGTCCGACACCGTCGTCGAAGCGTTACTGGCTGGTGGCGACGCCGGAGGAGACGTACGCTGTGGTGAACAAGCCGCCTTGTTCGCTCAAGTCGTGGTCGTCGGCCCACAAGACACCGTAGAAGAGCCGTCGTATCTGCTTACCGTGGTCGTCGACGAAGGTGATGGTCAGAACCCGCTGACGGTTCTTGCTGCCGAGCATGCAAAAGGGTCGTCGGGTTTGATCGATGTTGGTACCGCCGGAGGTCGAGGAGTTTGGGTTTATCTCGCAGCCGGCATACTTGGGGTCATCATGATCGGCAGCGGGGCCGTCGTGTTCCGTTACGGGATAGGGAACCGGGCAGCGAGAAAATAGGCTTGCTGCCGCTGACTAACGTAGCGATCGAAGTTTAGCTACAACCTTTGGGAAGGTTTCGTTGAACGCTTCGATGTCTTCGTCGACGGTAGCCCAGCCGGT
>JAHDCC010000057.1 GCA_020630065.1 Acidimicrobiales bacterium | reverse complement strand
CGGTCGAAGGTCTTTCTCATCGCCGCTTGCGCTGGACGTTCAATAGTGCGATACGTCAGATGCGACACCACAACCAGGCCGCCAATAAACAACACAATTAGTAGCCGCATCGAGCCCTGCGAAACACCCTCCCAATAGTGGGATGGTTTTGCCGTCAGATACCTCTGAAAGACGAGGAGGGCAAACATCTGAAGCAAATAAACCGAGTAGGAAATCGTTCCGAGATGCATCAACGGTTTGCAATCAAGCAGCCTCAGTATCGGGTCGGGGGCGTGGACCGTGGCGACGATAAACGCCGAAAACGCCACCATCAACAAAACATCGTGAACGTCGAAACTGGTTAAGACCACTATCGACACCAACGTCAACGGAAACGCCACAACCCGTAAAGCCATCGACGGAACGAACCCTCCACGATGCAGCCGGTAGACGCCCACCCCGGTAGCGAACCCTAAGACGCCGCGGACCGCGGTCGCGTGGCGAACGAAGTCTGGCAGAGGAGAGTCGGGGGAAACCAAAGCGACCCCAAACCAGGCTGCGCCGATAACGCCGACGGCCACCCGGGTTGAAGATCGCCCAGGTCGGGCCACAACCAAAATGACTGGGGCCAGCAGATAGGCAAACCATTCAGCGCTCACCGACCAAGAAACATCGTTCCACGTAAACGGGTCATGAAAGCCGAGCGATTTCAGCAGAAAAACTTCCGACACCAAACTAGCCGGAGTGTTGGTGTCGTTAAAAACTGGTGGAGAGTTCGGTATAAGCCGAGTCGTGACCAACACGACGGTCACGAACAAATGCAGCGGGTAAATCCGGGCGAGCCGATTCCAAAGAAACCGTCGGTAACTCTTCGCATCGGGGAACGTTTTCTGACCATAAACGTGGGCGATCACGAATCCGCTGAGAATAAAAAACATATCGACAAACAGGTAGCCGTTTTCTATCACCCCGCCGAACGGGCCAAGCATCAAGTCGAAACCGAGCCGGTCGAGAACACCTTCCATATGGAAAAGCACCACGATTATGGCCGCTATCCCACGAAGCGACGTCAACCCAGCCAGCTCGGAACGAGGGTCCCAAGTGCGTGTCGACGAAGCATCACCAGCAAACACGTTCTTAGAGATATTACCGACGGGCATACCTCTACTTCGGCACTGAACACCGTCGGGTTGACTCAGTGGCGGCTCACAGGTTACTCACAGGCGCCGAAGTTATAACAGTAACCATGAAAGTACTTTGGATAACTCAAGTCGATAGATCCCGGAGGAAGAGCCGCCGGTCCGTGCCTTCTTTTGGTGCAGCCCTAACCGCCGCCGTCATGCTCACCGCAGCATGCACAAGCGCCGCGACTTCAGATACTTCCGACGACGACGAAACTGATCAAAGTAGCGAAGAAACCAACTCGACAGACGAGTCTGCCAACGAAGAAGTCGTCGACTTAACCGACGCCATTCTGACCGACCGAAGCGCCGACTGTGCCAACTACGTCGGCAACTACGTTTCGACAGCGTTCGATATTAAGAACGAAATCGAGTTTGAAGCTGCGATAACGATCACCGCCGATGACACCCACTGCACGATCACGTCTAACAGCGTGCCGAACCACGAGTTCAACGACGATACGGCCGCATTTGCTGGCGGTCAAGAAGGTGCAACTATCGAAGAGAACGAAACTATCTCCGTTGTTTCGCGCAGCCCAGAGTTCGCCGACGAACCCACCTTTATCGGCACGGGAGTGAAGAACGCGATCTTCCTAAACGGTGTTCGTCTCGACATAGCGACCGCTGGTTGTTACCGGCCGACCGACCCCAGCGCAGGCGAAGACGGCAATGTGGGTATCGGCTGCACGGATACAGATCCGTGGGTGCTTGATGCCCTTGGTAGCGCCACCAAGTTCGGAGCTGACCTCCACAATGCGCACACCCAGCCTGGAGGCCTCTACCACTATCACGGTGGCCCAGAAGCCTTGTTTGATGATGAGCCAGGACCGGAAGGTTCACCAATCATCGGGTTCGCCGCTGACGGGTTTCCTGTGTATGGAAGTTGGTTCGTCGACCCGGATTCCGGCGAGCTGCGCGAAGCGGTCTCGGGTTACACGTTAAAAGAAGGAAGCCGGGGAGAACGCAGCGACACGAACCCAGGCGGAGACTTCGAAGGCGAATACGTCGACGATTGGGAATTTACCGATGCCGGTGACCTCGATGAATGTAACGGCATGACCATCGACGGCCAGTACGGCTACTACGTGACCGACATCTATCCGTGGGTGATCAAGTGTCTCAAAGGAACACCGGACGAATCCTTTATTGTCCAAGGTGGTCCCGGCGGCCAAGGTGGCCCACCTCAAGACGGCGAAGATGGTGAAGCACCTGCGGGGCCGCCCCAAGATGAAGATGGTCAGGCCCGATCAGGACCCCCAAATGGTCAAGGTGGGCCGCCCCCAGGTCAAGGGGGGCCACCTGCGGGTGAACCCGCTTCGGCCAACGAAAACGAAAGTTAGCGTCTACCAGGTTTAATGTGCGCCCGGCAATGGGCTTATCCACGCAGCACCGAGACTCAATTTAGAGTCTCGGTGCTGCGAAACGCCGGTGGCTTTGGCGGCGCCGTCGGGA